>CAVYGL010000039.1:0-89605 GCA_963767995.1 uncultured Actinomycetota bacterium | reverse complement strand
GCGCCGTCCCTGGCCACTTTCGCACCTCGGAGCTGTGGATGACGTGCCCCGGGTCGCCGCCTGTGGAGAGGCCCGGCGCGGTGTCGGAGGTGGTCCCGATCGTCGAGGACACCCATCCCGACCGAGCTCCTGGAGGACCCGATGTTCGAACCCCGCTACTACGACGACACGCTCTGGCGCGAGCCGCGCGAACGGCTGGGCGAGGGCGGCCGGCTCAGCCACCTCGTCTTCGTCGACGGCCGGCTGGTCGACGCCTGGAGCGAGCAGGTGGAGACCAGCGCGTACGCCGACGTGGCGCGCCGCCACGACGAGGACGCCCGGCCGCGCGTGGTGCAGAGCCCGCCGCCGCCCCGGCACGTCCAGGCGCTCCACTGGCTCGACTGCGTCGCCGGGTGCCGCGAGGAGCTGCTGGCGATGACTGCCTCGCCGGTCGCGCTCCCCCGCCTGCGCGACCACCTCGACCCCGTCGCCGACGAGGCGTGGCTGGTCGCCGACGAGCTGCTCACCGACCTCCGCGAGGCGCTGCTGCCCGCCGACCTCGCCGCACCGCTGCGCGAGTGCCTCCTGCTGGTGCGCGAGCGGCTGCCCGAGCTCGCCGAGCGGATGACGCCGACGCGGCTGGCGGCCGGCGTCGCATGGGTCGTCGGCAAGGCCAACGCCGCGATCGGCCCGGAGGGTCCGGTCACCCAGGTGCGCGTCGCCGATCACCTGGGCACCACGTCGCTCAACGCCTGCGGCACCCAGGTGCTCGGACACGTACGCCGACTCGGCTGGGTGAGTGCGCGGCCGTGGGCGTCGAACGCGCCGGCACTCACGGCCGTCGGGCGCGTGGAGCTGCTGTCCGCGAGCGTGCGTCGCGACCTCGTCGACCTCCGGGACCGCTCGCTCGCGGAGGAGCGCGCCGTTCTACCGTCGGAGGTAGCAGGGCCTGACTAGGCGTCGATCTCGAGGAAGCCCTCGCCGACGAGCTCGCGCACCACCGGGAGATAGGTCGTCCGCAGGTCGGACTCGTCGCGGTCGAGCAACGAGCCCAGTGCGCCGAGGAGCTGACCGACGGTGAGGTCGCCGTCGCAGGCCCCGAGGAACGCGGCCTCGACCGTGTCGGCCGTACGCGCCCGGCGGAAGCCGCGCTGCTGGCGGAGCACGATCGCCTCGGGGTCCTCGGCGCCCGGTCGCCCGACGGTCTCCTGCTGCACGTCGTCGCGGGCGAGCAGGGTCCGGCCGAGGAGATCGTCATCGGTGACGCCGCGCAGGTCGTCGACCGCCTCGCCCCAGGCGTGGATCGCGGGACCGATGGGCTGCTCGACGTCGTACGGCCACTCGAGCAGGTCGTGGCTGCCCGTGCTCGCGGAGCCGCGGCGCACGTTGATCCAGCCGAAGCCGACCCCCTCGATGCCCTGCTCCTCGAGCCACGAGAGCCACGTGTCGTAGCGCTGGACGTACTCCGGACCGCCGTGGTGCCCGCTGTCCTTGAGCCAGAGCTCCACGTACGCCGCCGGGTCGAGCGTCTCGCGCTGCACGACGAGCGCGTCGCAGTCGTCGCGCAGCCACGAGCCGAGCCGCTCGTCCCAGGGTCGGCCCTCGACGATCGACCAGTTCGCGAGCACCTGCAGCCAGCCACCGTCGGCGAGGTGGTCGGGGCCGGCGCGGACGATGTGCTCGACCACCCGGTCGCCGGGCAGGCCGGAGTCGCGGTAGACCAGCCGCTCGCCGGTCGCGGGCGAGATCACGAACGGCGGGTTCGTCGCGATGAGGTCGAAGCGCTCGCCGGCCACCGGCTCGAAGAACGAGCCGTCGCGCACCTCGACCTCGACCCCGTTGAGCTCGGCGTTGAGCTGCGTCATCCAGAGGGCACGGCTGTTGACGTCCGTCGCCACGACCCGGCCGGCGTGGCGGGCCAGGTGGAGGGCCTGGACGCCACAGCCGGTGCCGAGGTCGAGCGCCGAGCCGACGGGCTCGCGCATCGTCAGCTGGGCCAGGCTCGTCGACGCGCTCGAGATGCCGAGCACGTGGTCGCGACCGACGGCGACCGGCGAGCCGTCGAGGCCCGGCGTCAGGTCCGAGACCACCCAGAGGTCGCGGTCCAGGCCGGCCTCGGACGCGGCGTACGGGCGGCAGTCCATCCGCGCCGCGACCTCGCTGACGCTCTGCTCCAGCAGTCCGGCGTTGCAGAGCCGGTCGACCAGCCCGGGCAGGGCCCGGTCGGCGTCCTCGCGGCTGACCGTGGCCTGCAGCAGGAACAGCCGGACCAGCGTGTCGAGCGGCCCGCCCGACGTCGTACGCCGCAGCGCGGGCAGCGTCTCGTTGCGCCCGAGCGCGCGGTGCGCCTCCTCGCCGATCGCCTCCGCCACCCGGTCGTACGTGAAGCCGGCGGTGTGCAAGGCGTCGCGCAGCGGCGCGGTGAAGTCCAGACCTGGTGGCATGGCGCCAGCGTCCCAGACGACGGCGCCCGCCCGGTTGCCCGCCTGAGGCTAGAGTCGCCCCGTGCTGGACGGGCTGGGCCGATGGGTGCACCGCCGGCGGGCGGCCGTCCTGGTCGCGTGGGCGGTGCTCGTCGTGGCCGGCGCAGTCCTCGGTGGCTCGGTCTTCGACTCCGCCGAGGACCTCGGCGGACGAGCCGGCGCCGAGTCGACGACTGTCGAGCAGCGCCTCGACGCGCTCGACACGGACGGCGAGCAGGTCATCGTCCTGCTGTCGGGCGCAGACCCCCTCGACCCCGCGTCGTACGACGCGACCAGCGCGGCGGTGTACGCCGTGCGCGAGCTCCCCGGGGTCGTCGACCTGCGCGACCCGTGGACGACGAGCGCCTACGAGCTGGTGGCCGAGGACAGCAGCAGCGCCCTCGTCGAGGTCGACCTCGACCCGGCGCTCAGCGACGACGAGGCGCTCGCCCTGGCCGACCGGATCGGAGCCGCCCTGGAGGACACCCCGTTCCCCGACGTCGACCTCGGCGGCGACCTGCTCGCCGAGCGCACCTTCACCGACCAGGCCGTCCAGGACGCTGCCCGTGGCGAAGGCGCGGCCCTGCTCGTGCTGGTCGTGCTGCTCACGATCGCGCTCGGCAGCATCGTCGCCGGGCTGCTGCCCGTGGCGTCGGCCCTGGCTGCGGTCGCGGTCTCGCTCCTCGCCCTGGCGGGCGTGACGCAGGTGACGTCGGTGAGCGACTTCGCGGTCAACGTGGTCACGGTGCTGGGGCTCGGGCTGTGCGTCGACTACAGCCTGCTCGTCGTCGCGCGGTTCCGGGAGGAACGCGCGGCTGCCGGACGCGCTCCCGACCTGGCCGTCGTGCTCGGCCGGACCGTCGACACCGCCGGACGCACGGTGCTGGTCTCGGGCGTGACCGTCGGCTCCGCCCTGGCAGCGCTGCTGCTGCTCGGCGATCCGCTCCTGACCGGCATGGCGGTCGGCGGCCTCGTCGCCGTGGGCGTCGTCACCGCCGTTGGACTCTCCCTGGTGCCGGCGCTGCTCTCGGTGTGCCACACGCGGGTGCCGGACGTGGGCCGCGGCGCGTTCGGCCGCCCGGCCCGCGCGCCCGAGCGGTCGGTGCTGGCGCGGCTGGCCCGCTTCGCCCAGGCCCGGCCGTGGCCCGTGCTCATCGTCTCGACCGGCGTGCTGGTCGCCCTGGCGGCACCCCTGCTCGGGCTGCAGCTCGGTGCCTCCGATGCCCGGTCGCTCCCGCCCGGCAGCGAGGCGCGCACCGTGGTCGAGGTGATCGAGCGCGACTACCCCGACATCGCGACCGCTCCCCTCGAGGTCCTCGTCGACGCCGCTTCCGGTGACGCCGGCATGACCGCGCTCCAGGAGCAGGTGACTGCGCTCGCCGGTGTCGACGACGTCGTCCTGCGCGACGGCCTCCCGGACGGCTGGAGCCGCCTCACCGTGCTGCCGGACGGCCCCACGAGCGGACCCACGGCACAGCAGGTCGTCGGAGACGTACGCGCCATCGGCACCGACCTGGGCGTCGACGTCCAGGTGGGCGGACCGGCCGCCGAGCTGGTGGACGCGCGCGCCGCCCTGGCCGATCGCCTGCCGCTCGCCATCGGCGCCGTGGTGCTGGCCTCCGGTCTCCTGCTCCTGCTGCTCACGGGGGCTCCGGTCATCGCGGTCAAGACCCTGGTGCTGAACCTGGTGTCGCTGGCCGCGACCCTCGGTGTGGTGACCCTCGTGTTCCAGCACGGGTGGGGCGGTCCGCTCCTGGGTGGCACCGCCACCGGCACCCTCGACCTCACGACGCCGGCGTTGCTCTTCATGTTCGCGTTCGGCCTCTCGATGGACTACCACGTCTTCCTCGTCGCGCGGATCAAGGAGGAGTGGGACGCCCTGCGATCCTCGGCGTCGTCCGCCGACCCCCGCACCGACAACGACCGCGCCGTGCTGGCCGGCATCACGGCCTCCGGTCCCGTCGTGACCCTGGCCGCCGTCGCGATCGCCGTGGTGTTCATCGGCTTCGCGGCCGGCGAGCTCGTCGCGGTCAAGGAGGTCGGCGTCGGCATGACCGTCGCGATCCTGCTCGACGTCACGATCGTGCGCGGGCTGCTCCTGCCAGCCGCGATGACGCTGCTCGGTGACCGGAACTGGTGGCGCGTCCGATAGCCGATCACGCTGCCGGCGGCACCGACGGTGTGAGGATGGCGGGGTGCTCGAGCGACCACCGGACGTGACCGACGACGAGATCCTCGGGGTGGTCCGCACCCACTGGGAGCCGCTCGCCACGGCCGTCGAGCACCTTCCGGTCGGCTGGGGTGCGCACCACTGGCGCGTCGACGTCGACGGCGAACCCGTCCTCTTCGCGACGCTCGACCCCGACCTGCCGCGGCACACCCACGCGAGCCTGGAGGCGGCGTACGCCTCGGCGGCCGCGCTCGACCTCGACTTCGTCTGGCCGTCTCTGCCCCGCCTCGACGGTGGCTACGTCGTCCCCGTCGGCGCCCGCACCCTGAGCGTCACCGGCTGGCTGGACGGGCAGCGGCCGGAGGAGTCGGTCGCGGAGCTGCCCGACCTGCTCGCCGTCCTCCACGCGGCGCCGGCGCCGCCGACCGCCCGCACCTGGACGACCGAGATCTCACCGGACCTCCCCCACCTGCTGCGCGACCTGCTGCAGCAGCCGTGGACCGGACCGCTCGGGCCCGCTGCCCGCGAGCTCGTCGTCGAGCACCTCGCCCAGGTGGGCGGGTGGGCCCGCGAGCACGCGCGGCTGGTCGCGCTCGCCGACCCGGCGGCGTACGTCGTCACGCACGGCGAGCCGCACGTGCGCAACCAGTGGCTCGCCCGCGGGCGCACCTGGCTCATCGACTGGGAGTCGCTGCTGCTCGCGCCGCGCGAGCGCGACCTCGCGACGCTGGTGCACGAGGGCCGCGACGTCGACCACGACCCGCAGATGGTGCGGCTCTTCGACCTCGAGTGGCGGCTCTCGGAGATCTGGTCGTTCGCCCAGTGGCTCCAGGGCCCGCACGTCGGGGACACCGACGACCGCACCGCGCTCGGCGGGCTCACCTCGGAGCTGACCCGGCCGCACTTCGACGAGCGCTGAACCAGCTCCGCGGCAAGCCGCCATAGCAAACTGGAGCCTCACCCGCGAAGTTTCGGGGTGAGGCTCCAGTTTCCCCGGGTACCCGGGGATCGCGACCGACGCAGGACTGCTGCGCCGGACGCGGTCAGGCGTTGTGCGGGTCGGGCACGTGCGGGGCGAACGACGACGATCCGGTGTTGTCACCGTCGTCGGAGATCGCGACCTCGCGACGCTTGGAGATGATCACCGCGACCGCGATGATCGCGACCGCCACGAGCGCGACGACGATGCGCAGGAAGTCGTTCTGGTCGTCGCCGACACTCAGGGAGACGACCGCGCTCGCGATGAGCAGCGAGACGAGGTTCATCACCTTGATGAGCGGGTTGATCGCCGGGCCGGCGGTGTCCTTGAACGGGTCGCCGACGGTGTCGCCGATGATCGTCGCCTCGTGGGCGGCCGAGCCCTTGCCACCGTGGTGGCCGTCCTCGACCAGCTTCTTGGCGTTGTCCCACGCACCACCCGCGTTGGCCAGGAAGACGGCCATCAGGGTGCCGGTGCCGATCGCCCCGGCGAGGAAGCCGGCCAGCGCCGTCGCGCCGAGGCCGAAGCCCACGGCGATCGGGGCCAGGACGGCCAGGATGCCGGGCGTCACGAGCTCGCGCAGCGAGTCCTTGGTGACGATGTCGACGACCTTGCCGTACTCCGGGCGACCGGTGCCCTCCATGATGCCGGGGATCTCGCGGAACTGGCGGCGGACCTCCATGACGACCGCGCCGGCAGCGCGGGCGACCGCGTTGATGGCGAGGCCGGAGAAGAGGAACACCACGGCCGCACCGAGCAGCACGCCGACGATGACCGCCGGGTTGAAGACGCTGAAGTCCAGCAGGTACGCCTCGTCGACGCCCACGTTGGCCTCGGCGAGCGACTCGAACACCGAGGTGGCGTACGAGCCGAACAGCGCGGTCGCGGCCAGCACCGCCGTGGCGATCGCGATGCCCTTGGTGATCGCCTTGGTGGTGTTGCCGACGGCGTCGAGCTCGGTGAGGATCTGCGCGCCCTGCTCGCTGACGTCGCCCGACATCTCGGCGATGCCCTGCGCGTTGTCGGAGACCGGACCGAAGGTGTCCATCGCGACGATGACGCCGACGGTGGTCAGCAGGCCGCAACCGGCCAGGGCCACGGCGAAGAGCGACACCGTGAGGGCCGCGCCGCCGAGGAGGTAGGCACCGAAGACGGCGGCACCGATGACCAGCGTGGTGTAGACCGCCGACTCGAAGCCGACCGAGAGCCCGGACAGGATCACCGTGGCCGGACCGGTCAGGGAGGTCTTGCCGACGTCCTTGACCGGGCGGTACTCCGTGCCGGTGTAGTAGCCGGTGAGGGCCAGGATGCCCGCGGACATCACGATGCCGATGACCACTGCGGAGGCGGCGATGAAGCGGGGGTCACCCTCGGCGCCGGCGAGGTCGACGGCGATGTTGGTGAACTCCGCGAAGCTGCTCGGCAGGTAGAGGTAGGACAGCACGATGCTCGCCACGGCGGCGATGCCCGAGGAGATGTAGAACGACTTGTTGATCGTCGTGAGGCCGTTCTCGCCGGCCTTGGGCTTCGTCAGGTAGACGCCCGCGACCGCGGTGAGGGCACCGATGGCCGGGATCAGCAGCGGGAAGACGAGGCCCTTGTCACCGAAGGCCTGCGAGCCGAGGATCAGCGCGGCGACCAGCGTGACGGCGTACGACTCGAAGAGGTCGGCGGCCATGCCGGCGCAGTCGCCCACGTTGTCGCCGACGTTGTCGGCGATCGTCGCGGCGTTGCGCGGGTCGTCCTCGGGGATGCCCTGCTCGACCTTGCCGACCAGGTCGGCGCCCACGTCGGCGGCCTTGGTGAAGATGCCGCCACCGACTCGCATGAACATCGCGAGCAGCGCCGCACCGAAGCCGAAGCCCTCGAGCACGTCGGGCGCCTCGTCCTGGAAGAACAGGACGACGAGGCTGGCACCGAGCAGGCCGAGGCCGACGGTGAGCATGCCCACCATGGCGCCCGTGCGCAGGCCGATCGTCATGGCCGGCTCGCGGCCCGTGGTCTCGGCGGCCGCGGCGACGCGCAGGTTGGCGCGCACGGCGAGGTTCATGCCGAGGTAGCCCACCGCCGCCGAGAAGCCCGCACCGACGATGAAGAACACCGAGCGGAAGATGCGCACGGTGGTGTCGTCGGCCGGCAGCACGAGCAGCGCGAAGAACGCGATCGCCGCGAAGATGGCCAAGGTCCGGAACTGCCGAGTCAGATAGGCGTTGGCGCCCTCCTGGACTGCGAGGGCGATGGTCTTCATGTTGTCGGTGCCCTCGCCTGCGGCCAAGACCTGAGACCTGAACATCGCTGCCATCCCGAGCGCGCCGAGCGCGATCAGGGCGACGACGACGACCAGGATCAGGTTTCCACCTTCGAGCTCCGGCTTCACGACCGCGGGCAAGATCCCCGTCATGCGTGTCCTCCTAGGACGTCAAAATGATCCGCGAACGCGCCGGAGTCTACGCAGAGGTGATCCAGATCACGGTGTGGGGTGACCTACGCCACACCGGGGTATCGACCGCACGCGCGAAAAGCCCCTCCGAGCAGGCTCGGAGGGGTGAGGAGGGCGGGCCGTTCAGGCGCCGGGGGCGAGCCCGACCGAGTCGTGGATGACGAAGACCTTGGCCAGGCCGGTGATCCGGAAGATCTTGAGCAGGCGCTCCTGGGTGCAGACCAGGTCGAGCGAGCCGTCGTGGGCGCGGACCTTCTTCAGGCCCCCGACCAGCACGCCGAGGCCCGTGGAGTCGAGGAACTCGACCGCCTCGAGGTCGATCACGATGTCGTAGGTGCCGGCGCCGACGAGCTCGGTGATGCAGTCGCGGAGCTTGGGTGCCGTGTAGACGTCGATCTCGCCTCCGACCGCGACGACGGCGCGACCATCCACCTCGCGTGTGGCAAGGGTGAGATCCACAACTGCTCCCCGGTCCCCGAATGCTCGGCCAGTACGACGTGCGGGACACACCGCGTGTCCCCTTGTCCGTTCCGGGTGGTATCAAACCACGAGTCCCACCCGTCGCGCAGGTGTCCCCAACACTTCTCCCGTCCGCCGGCCGCGACGCCGGTGTCGGGGTCGTTTGCCAGACTCGGTCCGTGAGTCCCTCTCCGTCCCGACGTGCTGCCCCCGGTGGAGCAGCTGATCGGTCGCCTGACGGGCGTCCCGGGGCGCGAGGACCGGCTCCGGCACCTCGAGGTGCTGCCCGCCCGCGAGGCGGTGCACGAGGACTGGCCGGCGTGGGTCCCGGACGACGTACGCGGCGCCTTCGCGGCCCAGGGCGTCGCCCGGCCGTGGCGCCACCAGGTCGTGGCGGCCGACGCCGCGCACGCCGGCGACCACGTGATCGTCGCGACCGGCACGGCCTCGGGGAAGTCGCTGGCCTACCAGCTGCCGGCGCTCTCCGCGATCCGTGCCGCGCGTGGTCCGCGCGGGGAGCGCGGCGCCTCGGTGCTCTACCTCGCCCCCACCAAGGCGCTCGCCCACGACCAGCTCGCCGGGCTCGCGTCGCTGCGCCTCGACGTACGCCTCGCCGCCCACGACGGCGACAGCTCGCGCGAGGAGCGCGACTGGACCCGCGACTTCGGGGAGTACGTCCTCACCAACCCGGACATGCTCCACCGCTCGCTGCTGCCGTCGCACCACCGGTGGGCGCGGCTGCTGGGCTCGCTGCAGTACGTCGTCGTCGACGAGTGCCACCACTACCGCGGCGTCTTCGGGGCGCACGTCTCCCACGTGCTGCGCCGGCTGCGGCGGGTGTGCGCGATGTACGGCGCGCACCCCACCTTCGTGCTCGCCTCGGCCACCGTCGCGGAGCCCGAGGTCACTGCGTCGCGCCTCACCGGCCTCGACGTGGTGGCGCTGACCCGCGACGACTCGCCGCGCGGGCGGGTCTCGTTGCTGCTGTGGGAGCCACCCTTCACGTCGTACGCCGGCGAGAACGGCGCGCCGGTGCGGCGGGCCGCGTCGTCGGAGGTCGCCGACCTGCTCGCCGACCTGGTCGCCGAGGACGTCCGCACGCTGGCGTTCATCCGCTCCCGCCGCGGCGCCGAGCAGGTGGCAGCCACAGCCGCCGAGCTGCTCGCCGAGGTCGACCCGTCGCTGCCGGGCCGGGTCGCGGCGTACCGGGGTGGCTACCTCCCCGAGGAGCGACGCGCCCTCGAGGCAGCGCTGCGCCGGGGCGACCTGATGGGCCTGGCCGCCACCAACGCCCTCGAGCTCGGCATCGACATCAGCGGCCTCGACGCGGTGCTGATCGCCGGCTTCCCGGGCACCCGGGCGGCGTTCTGGCAGCAGGTCGGACGCGCCGGGCGGGGCGCGCAGGACGCGCTCGGCATCCTCGTCGCCAAGGACGACCCGCTCGACACCTACCTCGTCACGCACCCCGAGACGCTCATCGGTGCACCCGTCGAGGCGTCGGTCTTCGACCCCTCCAACCCCCACGTCATGGGTCCGCACCTGTGTGCCGCCGCCCAGGAGGCGCCGCTCACCGAGCCGGACCTGCCGCTCTTCGGACCGACCGCGCGCGAGGTGCTCGACCAGCTCGTCGACCTCGGCCTGCTGCGGCGGCGGCCGCGCGGCTGGTTCTGGACCGACCGCGGCCGCGCGGCCGACCTCGCCGACATCCGCTCCGCCGGCGGCTCACCCGTCCAGCTGATCGAGGCCGACACCGGCCGGGTCGTCGGCACCGTCGACGCCGGTGGTGCGCACAACCAGGCCCACCCCGGCGCGGTGTACGTCCACCAGGGCGAGACCTGGCTCGTCGAGGACCTCGACCTCGAGCACCACGTGGCGACCATGCGGCGTGACGAACCGACGTACAGCACGACGGCACGCGAGGTGACCGACATCAGCATCGTCGGCACGCGCGAGCGCCGCTCGTGGGCAGGGTGCGAGCTCTCGCTCGGCGAGGTCGACGTCTCCCACCAGGTGGTGTCCTTCCTCCGGCGGCGCCAACCGGGCGGCGAGGTGCTGTCGGAGGAGCCGCTCGACCTGCCCGAGCGCACCCTGCGGACGACGGCGGTGTGGTGGACCGTGCCCGACGACGTCGTCGCCGAGGCCGGCCTGGCCGCGCTCGACGTGCCGGGCGCCGCCCATGCGGCCGAGCACTGCTCGATCGGGCTCCTCCCCCTCTTCGCCACCTGCGACCGCTGGGACATCGGCGGGGTCTCGACCGCGCGCCATGCCGACACCGGCGTGCTCACCGTCTTCGTCTACGACGGCCACCCCGGCGGCGCCGGATTCTCCGAGCGCGGCTTCCACACCGCCGTCGCCTGGCTGTCGGCGACGCGCGAGGCGATCGCCAGCTGCGAGTGCGCGAGCGGCTGCCCGTCGTGCATCCAGTCGCCGAAGTGCGGCAACCAGAACAACCCGCTCGACAAGGCCGGCGCGATCCTGCTGCTCGACGCCCTCCTCGCGGGTGCACCGCTGGCGGCCGCGGGGGGCTAGATTCGCGCCATGGTGTTCCTCGGTCTTGCGCTCCTCATCCTCGGCGGCATCGCCGTCCTGTCGGCGATCTTCGTCAGCGAGGACCTGCCCGGCGGCGGTGGCGAGCTGCTCGGCTATCGACGTCACGACCCTGGAGTCGTTCCTCGTCGGCGTCGCCGCGGGTGCCGCCATCCTGTGGGGCTTCTCGATCCTCAAGTGGGGCACCAGGCGCAGCCTGGCGCACCGCAAGGAGCGCAAGGAGCTGACCAAGCTCAACGAGAAGCTCGAGCGCGTCGAGGCCGACCGCCGCTCGGACGGCGACACCTCCGTCAGCGACCGCGACAAGGCCTGACCCGACGCCCGTCAGCCGGGCCCGGCCCGCGCCTCGGCGCTCACCCGTACGTCGCGCCACGGCACCCGCGGACCCGGCACGGACACCTCGACGGTGACGTCGCGCCCGTCGACCCGGCACACCTCGAGCGCCGCGGTGTTGGCCGCCGCGATCTCGCCGGCCTCGGCGCACGCCTCGTCGAGGCGCGAGGCGCCGGCGAGGGCGGCCAGGTCGGCCGCCGCCTGCGCCCGCCGCTGGGCGGTGACGAGACCACCCGCAGCCGCCAGGCCGGTCATCACGAACATCAGCACGCCGGCCATCGCCACGACGAGGATCGTGGCGGCCCCGCCCTCGCCTCGCCCCGTCACGACGACTCCGCCAGCGCGACGGCCTCGGCCGAGACCGTCACGCCCGGCAGCGACGCCAGCAGGCCGCCCGGCCCGGAGACCCGCGCGCTCGTGGTGACGACGACCCTGGCCTCGCCGACCTCGACGCGTACCCGCGCGCCGTCCGGCGCGATCCGCCGTGCGACCGCCTCCGCCGAGACGACGTCGTCGCCCCTGGCCACGGCGCGCGCCGCTTCCCGGGAGGCGTCGACGACGCGGACCTGGGCCGCGCCGACGGCGAGCATCCAGACGAGGCCCGCCGTCAGTGCGACCAGGAGCGGGATGCCCAGGGCGAGCTCGGCGGTCGCAGCGCCCTGCCTGACCGCGCGGCCGACCTTGAAGCCGAGCGACCATCAGCCGATGCCGAGCAGGCCCATGACGTGGTCGAACAACCGGCCGAGCAGCTGGTCGCCGAAGCTGCCGGTCAGCAGCTTGTAGAGCAGGCCGGCGAACCCGGCCCCGGCCGCCGTGCCGACGGCGTACTCCGCGGTGGTGATGCCCTGCTCGTCGTGCCGGCCGTGCGTCGTCGTGATCCTCATCGGTCCCCCTGTCCTCGCGGGGCTCCCGGTGAGCCCCGTCGTGGGACCACCCTCCGAGGGTTCGCGGGGCCCCGCATCCCCACCTCGCTCGCCCTGTGGACGACCCGCCGGCCGGCGTCCCTGTGGACGCGCGGCGGCCCGTCACGGCGCCACCGAGCCGAACAGCGAGGCGACGGTCGGCACCACGCCGAGCAGCAGGAAGGCGGGCAGCAGGCACACGCCGAGCGGGACGGCCGCTGCCACGCCCACGCGGCGGGCCGCGTCCTCGGCACGGGCCGCGGACTCGCGGGCGAGCTCGTCGGCGAGCCGCTCCACGGTCTGGACGACGGAGGCACCGGACGTCAGCGACCGCACCATGGCGCGCGCCAGGGGCGCGAGCTCGTCGTCACCGGAGAGGGCGTGCCACGCCTCGAGGCCGCCGGCACCCCAGCGGGCCCGCTCGACGACCGGTGCCAGCCGGTCGGCGGCCGGCCCGGGCAACGCCGCGCAGACCTGCGCCAGCCCGGCGACCGGTTCGGCACCGGATCGCAACGTCGAGGCGAACAGGTCGATGAGGTGGGGCAGCGTCCGCTGCACCTCCTCGCGCTCCCGTCTCCGCGAGGGCGGCTCGGCCCGGGCCAGCACCCACCACGCAGCGGCAGCGGCGGCTGATCCGGCCACCGGTCCGGCCGGTCCGCCGACGAACAGCCACGCGGCCGCCCCCACACCCACGACCGCCACCGGCCGGAGGCCCGGACCGGACCGACTCCGCGGTCGCGGCTCGGCCCGGCGCGCCTCGGTCGGCAGCCACCACACCACGGCCAGGACGGCGCAGGCCACGCTGACCCAGGTCACGGCGCGCTCGCCCGGTCCGCCAGCCGCTCGATCCACCAGAGCCCCAGCGCGATGAGCGCGAGCCCGGCGAGCAGGCAGGTCCAGCCGACCGGCGTGCCGAGCAGGAACGTCCACGGGTCCGAACCGGCACCCGCACCCATCACCAGCACGGCGAGCGGCAGGCAGGCCACGAGCCGGGCGGTGGCGCGGGCGGACGCCAGCTCGGAGTCGACCAGGCGTCGCGTACGGCGTCGCGCGCGCAGGCCCCCGGCAGTGCGCTCGAGCGCGGAGGCGAGACCGTGCCCCGACCGCTGGGCGACCTGCCAGGCACCGGCCACCCAGCGCAGGTCGGCGGCGCCCGGATGTCGCTCGGCCAGCCGTCGCAGCGCGTCGGGCACGTCCGCCCCGAGGCGTACGGCCTCCACCGCCGCCACGAGCGGCGGCCACCGGTCGGCCGCGGCAGCCAGCGCGGCCCCCGGAGGCCGCCCGGCCGCGAGCTCGGCGGCGAGGAGGTCGCACACCTCCAGCACCGCGGCCTGGTCGGCTGCCGCCGCTCGACGTCGCCCCGGCCTCGGCAACCGTCCCCACGACGGCACCGGACGAGCACGACGTGGACGCGGGACCACCCCCGACGGCGGCCACCAGACGGCCACCGCCGCAGCGAGCAGGACGGCCGCCACCCAGCCGCTCACCACGCCGCCGACCCCAGCCGCCGGGCGAGCGCGGCGGCCGCCGGTCCGCGGACCACCCGGTCCGCCTCGAAGCGTGCCGCCGTCCGTAGCGACACCAGGCCGGAGGCCTCGCGCTCGGGCACCGCGAGCTCCAGCACGCGGCGGCGCCCGTCGCGCCCGCGACCGAGGTGGACCACGACGTCCAGCGCCGCCGCGAGCTGGCTGTGCGCGGCCTCCCGCGGGAGCCCGGCGGCCAACGACAGGGCCTCGATCCGGGCCGGCACGTCGGCGGCCGAGTTGGCGTGCAGGGTGCCGCAGCCGCCGCGGTGACCGGTGTTGAGCGCCGCGAGCAGGTCGACCACCTCGGCGCCGCGCACCTCCCCCACGACCAGCCGGTCCGGTCGCATCCGCAGCGCCTGCCGGACGAGCGTCTGCAGGGTGATCTCCCCGGCGCCCTCGACGTTGGGCGGTCGTGACTCGAGCGCGACGACGTGGTGGTGCTCGGGCCGCAGCTCGCTCGCGTCCTCGACCAGGACGATCCGTTCGCCGGGATCCACCAGGGAGAGCAGCGCCGACAGCACCGAGGTCTTGCCCGTGCCGGTGCCGCCCGTCACCAGGAAGGCGCACCGGGAGTCGACCACCTCCTCGAGCAGGAAGGCGCCGTCGGGAGGCAGCGCCCCGGCCGCCACCAGCTCGGGCAGGGTCCACACCCGCTGCCGCGGGACCCGCAGCGACAGCACCGTGCCCGAGCGCGCGACCGGCGCCAGCACGGCATGGCACCGCGTGCCGTCCGGGAGGCGTACGTCGGCGTGCGGGGTGGCGTCGTCCAGCCGCCGCCCGGCCGAGGCGGCGAGGCGCTGGGCCAGCCGACGCACCGCCGCGTCGTCCGGGAAGCCGACCGACGCCCGCTCCAGCCCGCCGCCTCGGTCGATCCAGACGTCGTCGGGGCCGTTGACCAGCACGTCGGTCACGTCGGGCAGCCGCAGCAGCTCCTCCAGCGGCCCGGCGCCGAGCACGTCGCGCCGCAGCAGGTCGTGCACGGCCAGCACGGTCGCGTCGCCGACCGGCGAGCCCGACGCGCGCAGCGCCTCGGCGACGCGGTGCGGGGTCAGCTCCCCGGAGTCACCGGCCAGGCGGCGGCGTACGTCGTCGAGGACCGCGGGCGGGACCGTGCGTCATGCCGCGGCCAGGAGGTCGCGAGCGGCCCGGGCGAGCGGCCCCCGGCGGGTCAGCGGGCCGAGGCCCCGGTCGACCGAGGCGGCCAGCCCACGCTGCTCGCCCACTGCTGCGACCACCGGCAGTCCGGTCACCGCGGCCGCGTCGGCGTCGCTGAGACCGCCCGGCCGTACGACGAGCCCGGCGCGGCCCTCCCGCCCGAGGTCGGCGACGAGGCGCGCGGTCGCGGCCAGTCCGGGCACCGTCGCCGGCGTCACCACCAGCAGGTCGTCGCACCGGTCGACGAGCTCGGCCAGCGCCGAGCCGCCCTGCCGGGCCAGGTCGATCACGACGAGGTCGTGGCCGCGCACCGCCGCCTCGAGGATCCGCCGGGCGGTCGGCACGTCGAGCCGTCGCCTGGCCCCGGCCCACGTCAGGACGCCGAGACCGGCCTCGCGCGGCACGCTCTCCCGCAGCGCCCGCGCGCCGAGCCGGCCCGAGGTCTCGACGAGGCCCTCCCACCTCACCCCGGCGCGGTCCTCCATGCCGAGCAACCGGTCCACCCCCGGACCGAGCGGGTCGGCGTCGACCAGCAGCGTGGGACCCCGCGCCGCGTGCCACTGGGCCAGCGCGCACGCCAGCGTCGTCGCGCCCGCACCGCCTGCGCCTCCCACCACCCCGACGATGCGCCCGGGCGAGGCCCGTTCGCCGACGTCGGCCAGGGCGTCCGCGAGCCACGGCGACCCCTCGGGCAGGTCGACCACCGAGGCCGCCCCGAGCGCGACGGCGGCGCGGAAGACGGCGTCACCGGGCGAGAGCCCGACCACGTGGATGCCCGACCGTCGCGGCGGCGCCACCCGCACCACCTCGCCGGCCAGGTCGACGCCGACCAGCACCAGGTCGGCGTCGCTCCACGACGCCAGCGCCAGCTCGGGACTGGCGCAGACATCGGCCGCGACGCCTGCCGCTGCACACAGCGGGACGACCGCGTCGTGGACGGCGGCGGATCGGGTGAGGAGGAGGACGGCCATGCCCACGAGGCTCCGCGGCACCACCGACGAGGGACAGCCCGACCGCACGCGCCCTGTGGAGGACGCCCCCCGGAACGGACCTGTGGATGACTGGTGGCCCCTACGATGACGACATGACCCGCCCCACCGCGGCCTTCTTCGACCTCGACAAGACGATCATCGCCAAGTCGAGCACGCTGGCCTTCAGCCGCGAGTTCCAGGCGGGCGGGCTCATCTCACGACGCGCGATGCTGCGCTCGGCGTACGCCCAGTTCGTCTTCTTCACCGGCGGCGCCGACCACGACCAGATGGACAAGATGCGCGAGTTCATGTCGCAGCTCTGCGCCGGCTGGGACGTCGCGACGGTGCGCGAGATCGTCCACGACACCCTCAACAACATCGTCGAGCCGCTCGTCTACGCCGAGGCCGTCACCCTGATGGAGGAGCACCGCGAGGCGGGCCGCGACATCGTGATCGTCTCCGCCAGCGGCGCCGAGGTCGTCGAGCCGATCGGCCAGATGCTGGGCGCCGACCGGGTCGTGGCGACGCGGATGGAGATCGCGGACGGCAAGTACACCGGCAACATCGACTACTACGCGTACGCCGAGGAGAAGGCGCGCGCGATCGAGCACCTCGCCGAGACCGTCGGCTACGACCTCGCCGAGTCCTACGCCTACAGCGACTCCGTCACCGACGTGCACATGCTGCAGGTCGTCGGCCACCCCTTCGCCGTCAACCCGGACCGCGAGCTGCGTCGGATCGCGACCGCCAACGACTGGCCGGTCCTGAGCTTCGTCCGCCCCGTCGCGCTGCGTCGCCACGTGCCGCTCCCCCCGGCCAAGCCGACCCTGGCCGCCCTGGCCGTCGGCGGAGCGGTCGCGGCCGGCGGCGTGATGTGGGCCAACCGGCGCCGTCGCGGCGCGGTCTGAGACGACCTACCGACGAGTTCCCCGCGCACCCACCGGCCGGGGCCAAAGTCAACCCTTGCAGGTCCGGTGGGGCAGGACTAGAACTGAGGTCAGAACTCCACAGTCAGCACGTGAACCGGGTACCCACGCGGCGATCCACCCATCCGATGGGGTGCTAGCCATTCGAGATCTTCTCGAGGGCGGCGACTTAGAGAATGCACGCTTGGTAGCCCAGGCATCACGTGTCAGCGGCGGCACCCGATCCACGTGAGCGGGTGCCGCTCGCATGTGCTGATGTGGGTGAGCCTCCGGGGCGGGCAACCCGTTCCCGGTGGACCACACCGGCCGAACGGGGGTCGATCAGCTGACGAGCGGCGAGGCCTCGGCCCCCGCGGCGAACGCCTCCGCGCCGTAGAGCGCCCAGGCATGCACCCCACTGGGACCGCCGTCGCGGTAGGCACGCAGGTTGGACTCGTACGCCGCCCGGTGGGCCAGGTGCCCGGCCTCGGGCACGACCAGCGACTTGGCGTCGACGCCGCGCGAGACCAGCACCAGCCGCTCCAGCGCCCGGGCGACGATCCCGTTGTGCGAGGCGAACGGCGCGGCCGTGGCGACGTCGGCGTGGGCGATCGCGGCGATCAGGAGCGCCGGCGCCGACGTACCGGACAGCAGGAGCTCGGACACGCCGCGCAGCCGGTCCGCGGAGGCCGCGTCACGGGGCCGGCCGAGCTCGTCGGGGCCCAGCGCGCCCGACCCGACGACGGCGTGCAGCCGGGCGATCGCCTGCAGGGGTGCCGTCTTGAGCAGCGGCGCCAGCGCGAGCATCGAGGCGGAGAGTCGGACCGCGTCGGTCGCGACCTCGTCGGCCTCCCCCGCCCGCACCTCCTCCAGCGACGAGGCAGACCCCTCGAGCACGGCGCTCGCGTGGGCGCCGCGCAGCAGGGACTCGGCGGTCATCTCCGGCGACGTACGCCGCAGTCCACGGTCGCGGAGCAGCACGTCGATGCCGTCGCGGGTGCCCGCGTAGGCCGAGCGGACGCCCTCGAGATCGGTGAGCCAGGCGAGCGGGTCGGTCATGGGAGGACGGTATCGGCGGCAACTTCCCTGCCGTCCGGTGCATCCCACCCCCCGATAGCGTGACGTGACACCGATCTCGGGGGAGACACATGATCCGCACCACCGCCCTGACCGCCGCAGCCCTGCTGGGGCTCGCGACGCTGGCACCCACGACGGCCGAAGCCGCCGGCGAGACGTGCCGCGGCGTGCCCGCCACCCACGTCGGGACGCCCGACGCCGGCCTCGTCGGCACGGAGGGGCCTGATGTCGTGGTCACCAACGGCGCCGAGCCGGTGCGCACCCTCGGTGGCAACGACCTCGTCTGCGTCACGGGTGACGTCAACGGCCGCGTCGACACCGGCGACGGCGACGACGTCGTGGACCGCAGCCAGGACCGTGGCGAGTTCACCACGACCGTCCTCGGCGCCGGCAGCGACCAGTTCGTCGGGTCCACCGCGAGCGACGTCGTCTGGGCCGGCACCCGGCCGCGCCGCGATCTGGTCGACCGGGACCGCGACGTCATCGACGGCGGGCCGGCGGGTCGGAGGTACGGCGACTACGTCATCAGCGGCGAGCCCGGCCAGCCCAACCCCGACGAGGTGCGCCTCGGCGGGGGGCACGTCGGGCGGCGGCGGGAGCGCCGGCACGGTCGAGCTCCACGGGACGCCGACCCCGCAGACGGTCCTCGACGGCACGCGCGGCAGCGAGCTCACCCTCGAGACCACCGACGCGCACCGGGTCACCATCGACACCACTGCCGGCACCTACACCCGCGACGGCGCCACCGCGCGTCCTCACCGGGTTCACGACTTCCTCGCTGCCAACCGGTCGAGACCCGCTACATCGACCTTCCACGGCAGCGACCGCGACGAGTCGATCCGATGGACACGACGCGCAACTCGGCGTACGACATCCGCATGGGTGGTGGGGACGACGACATCGCCGTCGAGACCGACCGCATCCACCGACGCGTGAACGTCTTCGACGGCGGCGGCGGCCTCGACCAGCTCGGCATCGTGATGCCGCGCAAGGAGGTGCGTCTCGACCTGCGCCGCGAGTCGGCTGCTGGCCGGCAAGCCGCGCAACGCGGTCCCGGCCGAGGCGACCGGCTTCGAGGACGCCGAGGTCGTGGCCGGGCTCGATCGACCTGACCGGGACCCGTGGCGACAACGACCTGCGTGCCCACGCGTGCGACGTACGCGTCCGCGCGCTCGGCTGGCGACGACAAGGTGTCGCCGCTGACGCTCGCTGCACGACCAGCTGCTCCGCTGCAAGGCCCCGCAGGACCGCTTCGAGGGAGGCGGCGGGGACGACCTCCTCGTCGGTGACGCGGGCGCGACGTCCTCATCGGTGGTCCCGGTCGCGACAAGGCCGATGGCGGCTCCGGCCGCGACGTGTGCTCGGCAGAGCGGACGAGGTGGTGCGAGCTGCGTCGCTGAGTCAGCCGCCGCGCGGCAGCAGCGAGATCTTCTGCCAGACCTTGCGCGACATGCTCGTCGTCAGGGTCTCGAGGTCGCTCACAGTGGTCAGGACGAGCGAGTCCTGCGACTCCTCGGCGCACAGCGCCGCGACCTTGCCGATCAGGGAGAGCAGCTCGGAGCAGTACTCGAGGTAGTGCTCCATCTGGCTGCGGTCGAGGTTGCCGATGTCGACCGTGGCGTCGGTCGGGACGAAGTCGGACCGCAGCCGCTCGGGGTCCTTGGTCAGCTGGTGCATGTCGACGATGTGCGCGAGTGACCGCAGCTTGTGGAGCAGGCCGAGCAGCCGGCTGCGCACGAGCCGCTGGGGCAGGGCGTAGAGGAACCACAGCGCGAGGCCGGCGAAGACCAGGTCGTTGATGGTCGACTCGATCAACGGCACCCACTCGAACGACCGGTCCGGCCCGGCCCGTACGGCGTCGCGCGACGCGAGCACGAAGACGAGCACGGTGGCCGCCAGGACGAGCAGCGCCGCCACGCGAGAGGCGAGGCGTACCCACCGCAGTCGGTCGCGGACCTCGACGGCCACGTCCCTCACCTGCGTGGTGAGCTCGATGAGCTCACCCGCGACCGCACGCAGCCCACGGTCGGGGAAGCGGGCCGCGATGCGTGCCTCGAGCCGGGTGACCGTCTCCTGCACCGGCCCCGCGTCGAGGCGATCGAGCGTGCTCACGCGCCCAGCGTAGGGGCGTCCGACCGCCCGCCCGGGGGATACGGTGATGCCGATGAGCGACGAACTCCACGAGACCCCGCCCACCGTCGACCGCGCGCGGTCGTTCGGCACCGTCGCCGAGGCGTACGACCGGGGCCGGCCGGCGTACCCGGCCGAAGCCGTCACCTGGCTGACCGGCGGCGAGGCCAAGGTGGTCCTCGAGCTCGGCGCGGGGACCGGCAAGCTCACCCGCCAGCTCGTCGACGCGGGCCACGCGGTCTTCGCGACCGACCCCGACGAGGCGATGCTCGAGGTGCTGCACGAGCGCGTGCCCGAGGTCAGCGCCAAGGTCGCGACCGCCGAGGACATCCCGGCCAACGACCGCTCGGTCGACGCAGTGGTCGTGGCGCAGGCGTTCCACTGGTTCGACCACGAGGTCGCCCTCGCCGAGATCGCCCGCGTGCTCAAGCCCGGCGGCCACCTCGCGCTGGTGTGGAACAGCCGCGACGAGCGGATCCCGTGGGTGCGCAAGATGGGCGACCTCCTCGGCCGGCAGGACCTCGACACCACCTCGTCCGAGCACCTCGTGCACAGCGACCTCTTCGGCTTCATGGAGGAGACGACCTTCAAGCACTGGCAGGAGGTCAACCGCGAGAGCATCCTCGACCTGGCGCGCTCGCGGTCGTCGCTACCTCGTGATGGACGAGGCCGAGCAGGAGCAGCACCTCGAGGAGGTGCGTGCCTTCTACGCCGATTACGGCCGCGGCATGGACGGCATGCAGATCCCCTACGTCACCCGCTGCTTCCGCGCCGTCGTGATCGATCGCGACGAGCAGACAACTTCCGACGACGGCGACCCGTCACAGGAGGGACCGGTCGTGAGCGACGGCACCGACACGGACATGTTGCTCATCGACTTCCGCTGAACGCACTGCACTTCTTGGGGGAACCATGCGTCGTACGACGCCACTGACCGCAGCCGCGATGCTGGGCCTGGCCCTGCTCGCGCCCACCACCTCGGCGGGCGCCGCCGGCGAGACCTGCCGCGGTGAGGCCGCCACGATCGTGGGCGACCGCGGCACGCAGGTGCATCGGCACGGAGGGCCGCGACGTCGTAGTGACGAACCGCAGCAGCTCGGTCAAGACGCTGGGCGGCGACGACCTGGTCTGCATCACCGGCCCCGACGCCCGCAAGGGCACCGAGTACGGCGTCAGCATCGACACCGGCGACGGCAACGACGTCGTCGACGGCACTGCGGCGAACTCGTGGGGCGCGGACGTCGACCCTGGGCGCCGGCGCCGACCGGTTCGAGGGCGGCGGCGCGGACGACTACGTCCTGGCCGGGAGCGTGGCGGTGAACGGCACGACCGTCACCTACCCCGACACCGACATCGACGTGCTCGTGGGCGGTGGGGGCGACGACTCGCTCCGCAGCGGCCAGGCCGGACTCCCCCAACAGCGACGTGCTGCAGGGCGGCGACGGCGACTGACGGCCTCGGGTTCTCCGGCACGATGGGCGACGGCGCCGTGATCGACGGTGGCGCCGGCGTCGACCGTCTCGGGTTCCTCCTCGAGCCCGGCGTCCAGCAGCTCGACAACGTCACGGGCGAGCTCCGCCGCGACGGTGCGGTCGTGCGTCGCTGGACGAGTGTCGAGGTGTTCTCCACCTCGGACGCACCGTCCGGTGGTGCATCGCTCGACATCCGCGGCGGCGCGGCCGACGAGTCCTTCTGGCTCTTCGACGCGATTCCAGTCGTCGCCGACCTCGGAGCCGGTGACGACAACCTCTACGTGCCCGGCCTCCTGCCGGCCGGCAGCAGCCTCGCCGGCGGTGCGGGCCGCGACCGGTTCGACTTCGGGACGGAGGACGGGTCGGTGGAGTGGGACCTGCGCGACGGCAGCGTGCTCACCGACGACCACACCTTCACCGCCGCGGGCTTCGAGGACGGCTTCGTCTCCGCGCCACGCGCACGGCTGGTCGGCACCGACGGACCGAACAGCCTCGCCGTGAACAGCTGTGACGCCCGGATCGACGGCCGGGACGGCAAGGACTTCCTGAGCGTGCACTCGGACGGCACCTTCGACGTGTTCGACACCTGCATCGGCTCGACCGTCCTGATCGGTGGCTCCGGCAACGACACCATCAACAGCCGTGCAGGGTCGAAGGACCGGATGGTCGGCGGCCGCGGCAACGACGTGTTCGACGCCGTCGGCGGCAACGACCGGGTCCTGGGCGGACCCGGGCGCGACCGTGCCGACCTGGGCAACGGGAACGACACCTTCCTCGGTGGTCCCGGCCGGGACCGTGTCGACGGCAGCAGGGGCCGCGACCGCTGCCTCGCCGAGCGACGTACGAGCTGCGAGCGCTGAGCTACCGGACAGTCGTGTCGCGGATCGGCTCGCCGACGACATGACTGTCCGGTAGCGGCACCTCGACCCGGCACCTAGGGTCTGCTGCGTGGCGAGATGGCGGTGGCGGCGTACGTCGTTGGGCGGCGAGGCCGACCGCGCCGCGTTCCGCGCGCTGCACAACGCCTCGCTTGGCGGGCCCCGCCCTGCGCGAGGGCCTGACGAGCGCGAGCGCCGAGCGGTCCGTACGCCACCTGCGCGCGCTGCTCGGCACGCCGGCCGCCGGCCTCGGTGACACCAGCGGACTGCTGGCGTGGGACGGCATCGGCGGCCACCACCGGAGCCAGCTCGCGGCCACGATCAGCCAGGTCGCGGAGACGGGCCGCACGATGATCGTCGACGAGCGCACGCTGGTCTGCGACGACAGCGGCTGCCAGGTGACGCAGGCGATCGTCAGCCCGCTCGTCGTCGAGGACACCCTCGTCGGCGCGCTGGTCGTCGGCGCGGCGCACACCACCGGCGGGCTCGTGCGCGCGGCCGACGAGGTCGCGTCGTGGGTCAGCGGCCAGCTCGAGCTGGCCGAGCTCGACCTGTCGCGGACCCGGCTGATGGAGGCCGAGGTGCGCGCGCTGCGGGCGCAGATCAGCCCGCACTTCATCTACAACTCGCTCGGCGCGATCGCCAGCTTCGTGCGGACCGACCCCGACCGCGCGCGCGAGCTGCTGCTCGAGTTCGCCGACTTCACGCGCTACTCCTTCCGCCGCCACGGCGAGTACACGACGCTCGCCGAGGAGCTCCGGTCCGTCGAGCGCTACCTCCTGCTCGAGCAGGCGCGGTTCGGCGAGCGGCTCCAGGTGACGCTGCAGGTCGCGCCCGAGGTGCTGCCGGTGGCGGTGCCGTTCCTCTGCATCCAGCCCCTCGTCGAGAACGCCGTACGCCACGGGCTCGAGGCCAGCGCCGACAAGGACGACGGCATCGGCCGGCTCTCCATCACCGCACGCGACCTCGACCAGGAGTGCGTCATCGAGGTCGAGGACGACGGGACCGGCGAGGACCCCGAGCGGGTCCGCCAGGCGCTGGCCGGCGACGTGTCGATGGACTCGGTCGGCCTCGGAAATGTCGACGCGAGGCTGCGCAACGCCTACGGCGACGACTACGGTCTGGTGGTCGAGACCGCACCCGGCGCCGGCACCAAGGTCATCGTGCGGGTGCCGAAGTTCGCCCCGGGGGTCCAGGTATGACGCTGAGAGTCCTCGTCATCGACGACGAGCGCCCCGCCCTCGACGAGCTGACCTTCCTGCTCGGTCGCGACCCCCGCATCGGCGAGGTGGTCGGCAGCGACTCCGCCACCGAGGCGCTGCGGGTGCTGCAGGCCGAGGAGGTCGACGCGGTCTTCCTCGACATCCAGATGCCCGGCCTCACCGGGCTCGACCTCGCGCAGGTGCTGTCGCGCTTCAAGTCTCCGCCGCCGGTGGTCTTCGTGACCGCCCACGAGGAGCACGCCGTCGCGGCCTTCGAGCTGCGCGCGGTCGACTACGTCCTCAAGCCGGTGCGCGAGGAGCGCCTCGCCGAGGCCGTACGCCGGGTCGTCGAGGCCGGCGGCCCGTCGCCGTCCGGTGACGTGCAGATCCCGGTCGAGCGCGGCGGCGTCACCCGCTTCATCAACCGCTCCGAGATCACGCACGTCGAGGCCCAGGGCGACTACGCCCGGCTGCACACCGCAGAGGGCTCCCACCTGGTGCGGACGCCGCTGTCGTCGCTCGCCGAGCAGTGGGCCGCGGCCGGCTTCGTGCGGATCCACCGCTCGGTCCTCGTCGCGCTACCGCACGTCGAGGAGGTGCGCAGCGAGGGCGGTCGGGTCAGCGTCGTGATCGGCGGCGCCGAGCTGCCGGTCAGCCGGCGGCACACCCGTGAGCTGCGGTCGGTCCTGACCAAGCGCGAGCCGCCGGCGTGAGCGAGGAGCCGCCTCCTCGCGTCCGGGTGACCGGTCCGCCGCGGCGTCGCGCGGACGTCGTACGCCCTGCCGGGACGCGGGAGATCGACGCCGAGACCGCGCTGGGCGAGGTCTTCATGCGCTCGCTGCTGCGCGAGCAGCTGGTGCTGGCGCTCCAGGTGCTCGCGGCGCTGGCGCTGACGGTCGGGCTGCTGCCGCTGCTCTTCCACCTCGTGCCTTCGCTCGGCGACGTGCACGTGGGGCCGATGCCGCTGGCGTGGCTGCTGCTCGGCGTGCTGACCTATCCGTGGCTGGTGCTGCTGGGCTGGCTCTACATCCGCCGCGTCGAGAGCAACGAGCGCGACTTCGCCGACCTCGTCACGACGGTGCTGCCCGAGGACGAGACGTGAACACCGACGTCGTCCCCGGTGTCGTCGCGGTCGTCCTGGTCTCGATCGCCACGCTCGCGATCGGCACCTTCGGGCTGCGGATCTCGCGCACCACGAGCGACTTCCTCGTCGCCTCGCGGACGGTGCGGCCGCGGCTCAACGCCAGCGCGATCGGTGGGGAGTACCTCTCCGCCGCGTCCTTCCTCGGCGTCGCCGGCCTGCTGCTGACGTTCGGCGCGGAGATGCTCTGGTACCCCGTCGGCTGGACCGCGGGCTACCTCGTCCTGCTGGTGCTCGTCGCCGCACCGCTGCGCCGCTCGGGGGCGTACACGCTGCCCGACTTCGCCGAGGCGCGGCTCGGCTCGCGCGGCGTGCGCAAGCTCTGCTCGGTGCTGGTCGTGGCGATCGGCTGGCTCTACCTGCTGCCGCAGTTCCAGGGCGCCGGCGTCACGCTGCGCGCCACGATCGGCGCCCCGCAGTGGGCGGGGTCGCTCGTGGTCGCGCTGGTCGTGCTGGCGTCGGTGAGCCCCGGCGGGATGCGGTCGATCACCTTCGTGCAGGCCTTCCAGTACTGGCTGAAGCTCACCGCGCTCCTCATCCCGGTCTTCATCCTGCTCGCCGTCTGGATGGCCGACGGTGCCGCCGATCCGGCGGCCGCGGCCCCCGCGTCCTGGTCGATCCCGCTGGCGACACCCGGCGGCGGCATCGGGCTCTACACGACGTACTCCCTCATCGTCGCGACGTTCCTCGGCACGATGGGGCTGCCGCACGTGGTCGTGCGGTTCTACACCAACCCCGACGGCCGCGCGGCCCGCCGTACGACGCTCGCGGTGCTCGGGCTGCTGGGCATCTTCTACGTCCTGCCGCCGGTGTACGGCGCGCTGGGCCGCATCTACGCACCCGACCTGATCGCCAGCGGGTCGGACACGCTCGTGCTCGAGCTGCCGTCGCTGATGGTGGGCGGCGTGCTGGGCGCGTTCCTCACGGGGCTGGTGACCGCCGGCGCCTTCGCGGCGTTCCTCTCGACCAGCTCCGGGCTCACCATCGCCGTCGCCGGCGTGCTCTCCCAGGACGTGACCGGCCGGCGCTGGGGCACCCGTCGCCTCGGCGGTGTCGCGGCCTTCCGGGTCGCGGCGGTCATCGCGGTCGTCGTACCCCTGCTGATGTCGCTGCCGGCCCAGGACGTCGCTGTGGCCCGCACCGTGGGCCTGGCCTTCGCGGTCACCGCGTCGACCTTCGCGCCCCTGCTGATGCTCGGCATCTGGTGGCGCGGGCTGACGCCGACCGGCGCCGTCGCCGGGCTGCTGGTCGGCGGGCTGGGCTCCGGCGCGGCGGTCGCCTGGACGCTGGGCACCTCGTCGGCGTCCGGCTGGGCCGCCGCCCTGCTGGGCCAGCCCGCCGCCTGGTCGGTCCCCGCGTCCTTCCTCACCATGGTCGTCGTCTCCCGCCTCACCGCGGCCTCCGTCCCCGCCCACGCCGGCCGCTTCATGGTCCGCCTCCACACCCCCGAGGCCGTCGACCTCCAGCGCTGAGCGCGCACCGTGCCTCGCCGTTCGCCGACCCTCTGATGCTCGGCATCTCGCGCGCTCGGCCAAGACCGCGCGTCTGCGTTGACTTGACGCCGCATTCAATCGTTGGCGGGTGTCGCCGGGCGAGGAACGAGCGAGGCACCGTGCAGGCAGTTCGCACGTCGGTCGCGGCCTCGTACGCTCAGCCGCCCGGGCCTGGCGTACGAACTGCCTTCCTGGTGTCAGCGGCGGCGGAGCACGAACTCGTTGCCATCCGGATCGGCGAGCTCGGCTCTTCGTCGGCGTGAAGCTCGACCACCGACGCCCCGAGCGACACCAGCCGCTCGACCTCGGCGACCAGGTCTGAGGTCGCCAACACCAGGTGCATCCGGTTGCGCGGAGCCCGCTCGTTGAGCGGCGGCCCACCCCAGGCGATCTTGAACCCACCGTCCGGCGGAGCGATCGCGGTCTCGCCGTCCTCGTCGTGCACCAGCGGCCAGTCGAGTCGCAGCAGCCCCAGAAGACACCGACCTCGCGCGGGTCCGCGTCAGGCGCCAGCGTAGGCAGCTCGCCGACGGTCGCAACCTCGACGGTCGCCGGCCGAGCCAGTTGTTGCGTGCTGGCGCTCGATCACCGCAGAACTCCGTTGCCACTCCGGGTCGTCGTCGACGACGTCCGGCCCACCATGGTTCTCCCGCCCGGCAGGCTTCGTCACCGCACACGTCGGGGATCGCCAGCGCCAGCTCGAGCGCGCGACACTGGTCACGTGTGATCTCGCAGCGACACGGAGGCGCCTGATGGAAGTGGCAGCACGTCCGAGCAGGCGTTCCTAGCGAGCTTCGCCGGCACCGCGCAGACCTGCGCCGTCGATGAGCGCGCTGGAGGATGCCCTGGCCTCGCCGGCCATCACCGACCGGTCGCGCTGGCACAACGCGTCCAGGCGGCTCTGGTGGAGGTCGCAGGGTGACTTCCGTGCGCACGTCGAGATCACCGAGGGTCCGACCGGGTTGTACCGCGAGGTCCTCAAGACCTCGCCACGCCTCTCCGGCGCCGTGGACCGCCTCACGCGCGAACACCTGCTGATCGGCGGCCAGATCGACAAGCTGCTGAGCCGCCTGGGTGCCGCGCACACCCTCGCCGACGTCGACGGAGTCCGCGGCCCCGGCACGATCCTGCTCGGGACGGCTCGTCCGACACCGGCAGCGCGGCTCCGACCTCGTCTACGAGGCCTACGAGTTCGACATCGGCGGCGAGACGTGAGCCTCGGCCGCCGCCGGTTTGATCCTGTCGGCCATCCGAGCCATGGTGGAGGGGACACATTCGCTATTCGGAAGGAGAGCCCATGCTTGCTCTCACCGAGAACGTGACCGAGATCGTGAAGAAGCTCAGCGACGAGGTGCCGACCATCTCCGGCCTCCGCATCGCGGCCGAGCCCGACGGGCAGTCCCTGTCGGTCAGCCCCGCGGACCAGGCGGCACCGGACGACCAGGTCATCGAGCAGGACGGCGCGACCGTCTACGTCGACGGCCCCGCCGCCGAGATGCTCGACGACAAGATCCTGGACGGCGGCGTGGACGAGGAAGGCAACATCCAGTTCGCGCTGGGCCAGCAGGCCTGACCCACGAGCAGCAGTGGAGCCCCGGGACGCACGTAGCGTCCGGGGCTCCACTCATTTCCTCAGCGCCGCAGCAGCAAGGCCGAGTCGCCGAACTCGTGCCAGAGGTAGCCCTCGGCCACGGCCGCGTCGTACGCCGCCTGCGTCAGGCGCTGGCCCGCGACGGCCTCGACGAGCAGGAGGTGCGACGCCATCGGGTCGTGCCAGCCGGTGATCAGCCCGTCGATCGACCCGGGGCGGCTGCGCGGGGGTGACCACGCGCGACGTCCAGCCGCGGCTGGCGACGACGTACCGGCCCTGCACGGACGACTCGATCGCCCGGGTCGCGGTCGTGCCGACGGCGATCACCCGTCCACCGTTGTCCCGCGCGCCGTTGACGACCCGCGCGCTCGTCGGCGGCACCTCGAACCACTCCGGCCCCGGCGCCTCGCCCGCCTCCTGCGACGAGACGCCGGTGTGCAGCGTGACCGGCGCGAGCTGCACTCCGGCCGTCACCAGCCGGGTCACCAGCTCGGGCGTGAACGGTCGTCCGGCCGACGCCATCTCGGCGCTGCCGGGCCGCGTGCCGAACACGGTCTGGTAGTCCGCGAGCGGGTAGCGCCGGTCGAGGTAGCCGTAGGCGATCGGCCGGCCGTTCCAGTCGAGCTGCCGGTCGAGGTCACCCCGCACCGACGCCCGCCAGAGCCGGTTGCCGACGCCGGTGGGCGACGACGGCGCGTCCGCCGGCCACGGCCCGCGCAGCACCAGGCGTACGTCGCCGACCTCGACGACGTCGCCGGCCGACGCGTCGAGCAGGGCGCGGGCGGCATCGGGCGCGGTGCGCAGCTCGACGACGCGGTCACCGTCCTCGAGGTGGTGCGCGACGTGCACCACGACCGGCGATCCGTCGAGGATCGCGTCGACCTCGGCGGGCACCGTCGCGGAGGTGTTGACCACGAGCACGTCGCCCGGGCGCAGGTGGTCGGGCAGGTCGCGGAACCGCTGGTGCGACAGCCCGTCGGGCGTCGCCACCAGGAGGCGCACCTCGTCGCGCTCCAGTCCGCGCGCCTCGGCGGGCTGCGGCGCGAAGGACGACGCCTCGAAGTGGGTGTGCGGGGTCTCGGTCAGCAGCGTCATCGGAAGTCACCCCCGAAGTCAGCAGCCCGGTAGCGGCCGCTCTCCGGTCGCGCGTCGAGCAGCGCGAGCAGGTGCGGGACGACGGACTCCGGCAGCGGTCGGTCGGAGATGTCCTCGCCGGGGAACGCGTCCTGGTGCATCGCCGTGCGCATGTCGCCGGGGTCGACGGCGTACGCCGTCAGGCCGGTCTCGGCGCCGTAGGTCAGTGTCACGTGGTCGAGGCCCGCCTTGCTGGCGCCGTAGAGGCCCCAGGCCTCGTAGTGGTTGACCGCGGCGTCGGAGCTGATCGACAGGAGCACGCCGTCCGCCTCGCGCAGCCACGGCAGCATCGTGGACGTCAGCACGAGCGGACCGCCGATGTTGGTCCGCCAGACGTGCGCGAGGTCGGGGACGTCGACCTCGGCGAGCGGCCTCATCGGCAGCGGTCCGAGCGTGCTGGCGTTGTGGACCAGCAGGTCCAGCCGGCCGTACGCCGTCACGTGCGCGAGCAGCTCGGCGCGGTGGTCGGCGTCGGTGAGGTCGCCGACCACCACCGTCACCCCGTCGGGCAGGTCGGCCTCCTTGAACTTCTCCGCGCTGCGGCCGTCGGTGATCACGCGCCACCCGGCCTCCGCGAGCGCCGTGCTCAGGGCCAGTCCCAGACCGGCCGATCCCCCGGTGACGAGTGCCACCCGTGCATTCGCTGTGGTGTTCATGGCACCATGGTTCAAGTTCAAGTGAACTTGAGTTCAAGGGGTGGGCATGGATTCGCGCGATCTTCTTCCGATGGGCGAGATCTCCCAGCGCAGCGGCTTCGCCGCGTCGGCCATCCGCTACTACGAGGCCGAGGGCCTGATCGAGGCGCACCGCTCGGGCGGCGGCCAGCGGCGGTTCGAGCGCAACGTGCTGCGGCGACTGGCGTTCATCCGCGCCGCCTCCAACGTCGGCCTCTCGATCGAGGAGATCCGCGACGAGCTCGGCCGGCTGCCGGGCAACCGCACCCCCACCAAGGCCGACTGGCACCGCATCTCGAAGCACTGGGGCGCCCGCCTCGACGAGCAGATCGCCGCGCTCCAGCGGCTCAAGGGCGGCCTCGACAGCTGCATCGGTTGCGGCTGCCTCAGCCTCCGGTCGTGCGCCTTCTCCAACGCCGGCGACTGGGCCGCGTCACAAGGTCCCGGCGCCCAGCTGCTGCCCGACTGGCTGCGGAAGCCGCACCCGACCCGGCGTACGTCGGGGTAGTCCCGCTCCTAGTCCGGGGCGGTGTCGAGTGGCAGGCGGGCGACCTCGACGTACAACGTGCCGCGCCTCGTCTGGTCGGCCTCGACCAGCGTGATGTGGGTGGGCTCCCAGTCCCGTCCCCGTTGCTCGCGGGTGGCGGCGAACGAGCCGCTTGCCGCCAATCGCCACGGGACGTCGATCGCCCCGACGGAGAACTCAGAGCGAAGGCTGCGGCGCTTGTGGGTGAGCCCGTGCTGCGCAGCGGCCTCGTCGAGATGCCCCACCATGCTGCGCAGGACCTCGGCGAGGCCGCGAAGCGCGCCGGTCAGGCTGATCGCGTCGCCCTTCGACACGTGCCCGAGCTTGACGAGCCGTACGAACGCCTTGCTCCGCTCGGGCTCGTAGAGGCCGATGGACGCCGGCTCCTCCTCGTCGGATCGGCCCAGCAACCGATCGAGCAGCCCGGGACGTCGTTGCCGCGGAACCATATCTCCAGCGCGGCGGCCACCAGGCCACGAGCGACCTCCAAGGCGTCCTCGACCACGTCGGGAGGCGGGATGATCGCGGCGGCCAGCTGCATCGGAGACCTCTCTGCGGTCAGAATCGCGCTCACCCTGGTCGACAGGCCGGGTGGCGGGCCGGATTCCGAACGCCGCAGTCGCAGCGCTCAGCGCCGCCGAGCGTGAACAACGTCAGCTGCATCCCGTCCGGCGCGGCAACGCGGGCGTTGCGATCACCCCAGGGCGTGACGACGGCATCGGCGACCGGAGTGGCGCCCGCCGCGTCAGCGACGCGCCGCCGCGTCGGCGTCCGGCACCTGGAGCGCGAACCGCACCTTGCCCGACACCCGTCGCCCGACCTCGAGGTCGTCGACCATCGCGGCCTGCGCCTCGTCGAACAGCTCGAGCGTCGCGCGCCCCGCGTCGAGGAGCAGCACCCGCCCCTCGTCGCTGCTCCAGTCGGCGACCTCCGGCAGGCCGAGCGCGTCGCGGTAGAGCCGACCGCCGCATCGAAGTCGTCGACGGTCAGCGTGATCCGGAACTCCTGGACGTCGGTCATGGCACCGATCGTCATGCCTCAGGTGCACCTCAGGTCAAGGGCCGTTCAGCCGCGCCCGCCGCTTCCCGCCGACCGGCTTGCCCTGGGACCGGAACCAGACCGCTGCCGCGGCACATGGATCGACGGCATGCCGCTGTGCCCCTCCGCGCGACGGACGGCCCAGATGATGAACACGATCACCGCCGCGATGAGGATCCACAACAACACCAACCACTCCATGACCGCGCCTTTCCGGTCCGCGACCCTACCCATGCCCGGCCGTCCCGGCTGACTGGACCAGACCGCCCGCGCGCCGTGAGGCAGAATTCGCGGGAAGTGCGTTGGTCGCCGCCCCGGAACTGCGATCAGTGGTCACCGACGCACCCCGAGGAGCCCCGTTGACCGCACTGCCGCACCCGCCGCCCGACCACGCCATCGACCCGTGGTCGCCCGCGCAGCGCGCCCGGCTCGTACGTCTCTGCGCTGCGGTCGTCGGCCCGGCCGCGGCCGAGGACGTGGCACAGGAGGCGCTCCTCGAGGCCTGGCGCCACCGGGCGAAGCTCGTCGACCCGACGGGTGCTGACGCCTGGCTCGGCGCCATCGCGCGCAACGTCTGTCGCCGCCACCTCCGCAAGACACGGCAACGACCAGGCCGTCCCGACCGACGCCCTGCCCGAGCAGCGGACACCGACCTCGACCACCTCGAGCGCGAGGACGTCGTCGACCTCCTCGAGCGCGCGCTCGCCCTGCTCCCGGACGGCGACGAGCGCCGCGCTCGTCGGCCACTACGTCGACGAGCTCAGCCACGCCGAGATCGCCGACCGGATCGGCACCACCGCCGACGCCGTCTCGATGCGGGTGACCCGCGGACGCGCGAAGCTGCGGCACCTGCTCGAGACGGAGTTCGCCGACGACGGGTCGGGCCGGCGAGGGCTGGCGCGCGACCCGCCTCCCCTGCGCCGGCTGCGGCCGGCCGGGCATGGAGCTGCGCCGCGACGCCCGCGAGATCGCGCTCCGCTGCCGGTGGTGCGACGGCGCGACCTCGCCTCGCGGCTCGAACCTCCGCTCCCCCGTCTTCGCCCGGCTCGTCAGCGGAGCGCAGCGGCCGACCGCGATCCAGACCCGCCTCGCGAGCCTGGACGCAGACGTACTGGTCGTCCAAGGACCCGCGCTGCGTCCGCTGCGACGCGTCCGTCACCCACGGCGGTACGCCAGGGAGAGCCGGAGCCTGGTCGGTGGCCAACGGCTGGCTCGCCGAGTGCGCCGCCTGCGGCCAGGCCGTCAGCAGCTCCGTCGCCGGCCTCGTCCTGTCGCTCCCGGAGGTGCGCGACGCCCGCCGCCGCGAGCCGAAGCTCCGGTCGCTGCCGGTGCGCGACGTCGTACGTGACGGGCAGCCGGCCAGGGTCGTCGCCCTGGGCGACAGCGACGGCACGCCGCGCGTCGGTGTCGTCGTCCTCGAGCACTCCCTGCGCATCGTCCACGTCGACACCCCGACGACGTAGCCGTGCTCGCCGTCCTGCGACGGCGCGACTTCGGGCTCCTGTGGCTCGCCGGCCTGGTGTCGGTGGCGGGCGACTGGGTGCTGATGACCGCGCTGCCCTACGTCGTCTACGACCGCACCGGCTCCGTCCTCGCGACCGCCGGGATGGTCGCCGCCCAGCTCGCCCCGTCGATCGTGCTGAGCTCGTTCGCCGGCGTCTTCGTCGACCGTTGGGACCGCCGCCGCGTGCTCGTCGTCGCCAACCTGCTGCAGGCCCTCGCCGTCACCGCCCTGCTGCTCGTCGGCGACGGCACGCTCTGGATCGTGTACGTCGTCGCGGCCGCGCAGTCCGCGTTCGCGTCGTTCTCCCTGCCCGCCGAGTCGGCGCTGCTGCCGACGCTCGTGCCGGAGGTCGACCTGGTCGCCGCCAGCTCGCTCAACGTGCTCAACAACCGGCTCGGCCGGCTCGCCGGCGTACCCCTCGGTGCCAGCGCTGCTGGCGACGGCCGGGCTGCCCCGTGGTGGTCGTCGTCGACGCCGCGTCCTTCCTTGTCGCGGCAGCCCTCGTGTCGGCGATGACCCGACCGGAGGAGACCAGAGCCGGTCGCGGACGCCATCCAGGAGGCAGAGACCGCGCCTCGCCCGCTTCTGGTCGGAGTGGCTGGCCGGACTGCGGATCGTGCGCGAGGACCAGACGATCGCCGTGCTGTTCGTCGTCTTCGGCCTGATGACGTTCGGCGGCACGATGCTCGACCCGCTCTTCGTGCCGTGGGTGCGCGACGTCCTGCGGCCAGGGCGTCGGCGCGGTCGCCCTCCTCATGACGACCTCATCGGTGGCGGGCATCGGCGGGGCGCTCGTGGTCGGGTCCGTGGGAGCGAGAGTGCCGGTGAGGACGCTCATCGGCTGGAGCTCGGTCGTGGCCGCGGCGCTCCTCCTGCTGCGCTTCCACATCCCGTCGCTCTGGGTCGCCGTCGCGCTGTCGGCGCTCGCCGGCATCCCGGCGGTCGCGTCGTCCGTCGGCGTCGAGACCCTGGCCCAGGAACGTACGCCCGAGCGCCTCCGCGGCCGCGTCTTCGGCTCGCTGCAGGCGACGGTGTGGCTGATGAGCCTGCTCGGTGCGGTCGTGGGCGGCGTGGTCGGCGAGCTCGTCGGCCTGCTCCCCGCCCTCGACCTCGCCTCGGTGCTGGTCGGGCTGTCCGGCGTGGTGGTGCTCACGCTCAACGGGACGCCCCGTGAACGTATGTCCACCGAGGAGTCGGGGTAATGATCCGCGTGAACACGTTCTACGTCCGCTCGTTCGCCCAGGTCGTCGGCATGCTGGGTGCCACCGTCGCGCACGTTGCTGCGACGGCCCTGCACGCCACTCGTCGTACGAGCTAGGGGCCTCCCCACTGGTCTCGACCACCTGTTGCAAGCCGACCCCGGCGAAGTAATGTCCGAGCACCGGCGACGGACGACGGGGAGGTGCGCCGATGGCGAAGCCCGCCATCCTCGCGGTCGATGACGACGTCGCGGTGGTCGGCGCCGTCGTGCGCGACCTGCGCCAGCGCTACGGCGAGGACTACCGCGTCCTCCGCGCCACGTCCGGGCCCGAGGCGCTCGAGATCCTCGCCGACCAGGTCCTCAAGGACCGCCCGATCGCGGCCGTCGTGAGCGACCAGCGGATGCCCGGGATGACCGGCATCGAGGTGCTGCAGCAGGTGCGCGAGCAGTCGCCCGACTCCAAGCTCCTGCTGCTGACGGCGTACGCCGACACAGACGTCGCGATCCGCGCGATCAACGACATCGCGCTCGACTACTACCTGATGAAGCCGTGGGACCCGCCCGAGGAGCGGCTCTACCCCGTCCTCGACGAGCTGCTGCGCGACTGGGCGCACGGCCACCCCGACCGCGACTCCGAGGTGCGCGGTCGTCGGCCACCGCTGGTCCGACCGGACCCACGAGGTCAAGACGTTCCTCACCCACAACCACGTGCCCTACCGCTGGCTCGAGGTCGACCAGACCGACGAGGCGGCGCGGCTGCTCGAGGTCGCCGGCGAGGGCGAGCTCCCGGTGGTGGCCCTCCCCGACGGGTCGGTGCTGCGCTCCCCCACCACGATCGAGCTCGCCGACGCGCTCGGCCTGAGCACCCGCGCGACCCAGCCGCTCTACGACCTCTGCGTCGTGGGCGCCGGGCCGGCCGGCCTCGCGGCCGCGGTGTACGCCGCCTCCGAGGGGCTGCAGGTCGTCGTCGTGGAGCGCGACGCGCCGGGCGGCCAGGCCGGGCAGAGCGCGTCGATCGAGAACTACCTCGGCTTCCCCAAGGGCCTCTCCGGCGCCGATCTCACCCACCGCGCGGTCGCGCAGGCGTCGCGGTTCGGAGCCGAGATGGTGCTGGCGCGCGACGTCGTCGGCTTCGAGACCCGCGGTCCCGTGCGCGCCGTGCTGCTCGACGGCTCGGCCGACATCGAGGCCCGCGCTGTCCTGGTGGCCAGCGGGGTGTCGTACCGCCGTCTCGACGCCCCCGGGCTCGACGACTTCGTCGGCCGCGGCATCTACTACGGCGCCAGCGCGAGCGAGGCGACGCAGACGCGCCGGCGAGGACGTGTACGTCGTCGGCGCGGCCAACTCGGCCGGGCAGGCCGTGCTCAACTTCGCCAAGTACGCCGCCAAGGTCGTGCTCGTCGTGCGCGGCACCTCGCTGGAGACGTCCATGTCGCAGTACCTCGTGACCCGCATCCACGACGCGCCCAACGTCGAGGTCCGGCCTGCGGACCGAGATCGTCGGCACCCGCGGCGACGGGCACCTCGAAGGCATCACGCTGTGCGACCAGTCGGCCGGCAGCGTCGACGACGTCGCCACCAGCTCGGTCTTCATCTTCATCGGCGCCGCCCCGCGTACCGACTGGCTCGGCGAGGCGGTCGCGCGCGACGAGCGCGGGTTCGTGCTCACCGGGCCGGACCTGCCCGACCGACCTCGCGTGGCCGCTGGAGCGAGGTCCGTTCGCGCTGGAGACCAGCGTGCCCGGCGTCTTCGCCGCGGGCGACGTACGCCGTGACTCGATGAAGCGCGTCGCCTCGGCCGTCGGCGAGGGCGCGATGTCGGTCTACCTCGTCCACCGCTACCTGGCGGCGACATGACGCTGGCCGACGAGCTGCGCGCCGTCCCGATCCTGGCCGGCTTCACCGACGAGCAGGTGGCCCAGCTGGCCGCCGCCGGCGAGGAGACGACCGTACGACGCCCGGCACCCACCTCTTCGACGAGGGGCGTCCGGCGGACGACTGGTGGCTGCTTCTGGACGGGCGCGTCGACCTGGTGCGTCGGATCGGCCACGAGGACGTGGTCATGGCGACGATGGAGCACGCCGGCCAGTGGGCCGGCGGCTTCAAGGCGTGGGACGAGCACGGCGTCTACATGGGGTCGGCGTCGGGTGATGGCACCGAGCCGCGTCTTCCGCGCTGTCCTCACCGGAGCTCGGTCGCCTCGGCGAGGCGTGGTTCCCCTTCGCCGTCCACCTCCTGCGCGGCCTGATCGGCACCGCCCGTCGCATCGAGGTCGGCGTCCGCCAGCGCGAGGCCCTCGTCGCCCTCGGCACGCTGGCCGCCGGGCTGGCGCACGAGATCAACAACCCGGCCTCCGCCGCCGTCCGCTCGGTCGGCGCACTGCAGCAGTCGAGCGACGACGCCTTCGCCTCCCTCGCAACGACTGGCGGGGGCAGGGATCCACGCCGACCAGTTCGTCGCGCTCGACGAGCTGCGGCGCTCGATCGACCCGTCGACAGCCCCGGCCGGGGTCGCGCTGTCGGACCTCGAGGAGGAGCTGACCGACTGGCTCGAGGACCACTCGGTCGACCGGTCCTGGACGATCGCCCCTACTCTTGGCGGCCGCCGGTGTCTCGACGGCGTGGTTGGAGCGCGCCGCGTCCGCACTCGTCGAGCGCCGGCCTCCAGGCCGGCCTCGAGTGGGTGGCCGCAGCCGTCACGACGACCGCACTGATCAACGAGGCGCAGGACTCGACCCGCCGCATCTCCGACCTCGTCTCGGCCGTGAAGTCGTACTCCCAGATGGACCGCGCGTCCGTGCAAGAGGTGCGCGTCGTCGACGGCCTCGAGAGCACCCTGATCATGCTCGGCCACAAGCTGCGCGACGGCATCACCGTCGTCCGGGAGTACGACGACTCCGTCCCCACCATCACCGCCAACCCCGGTGAGCTCAACCAGGTCTGGACGAACCTCATCGACAACGCCGTCGACGCCATGGACGGCACCGGCACCCTGACCGTCCGGACGTACGCCGACGCGAGGCACGTCGTCGTCGAGATCCGCGACACCGGCCCCGGCATGACTGACGAAGTCGCCGCTCACGCGTTCGAGCCGTTCTTCACGACCAAGGAGGTCGGCAAGGGCACCGGTCTCGGCCTCGACATCTCCCGCCGGATCATCGTCGAGCGGCACGGGGGCGAGATCGGGGTGGAGTCGGTGCCGGGCTCCACAGCCGTACGCGCCCGCCTGCCGCTCGAACGCGGGGCGCAGACCTAGCCCAGCACGGACACCACACCGATGTGCCCCATCAGGGCGATGACAGCTCCGGACGAGAAGCGGAACCATGGGAAAGTTCTTCGCCCTGGACTGCTCCGACGTACTGCCCTCGGGTGGGAGTGACCCGACCTGCTGTCCATGACGATCTCCTTCTGACCCATGAGGAGTGCCTGATGCAAGTTCACTCGATCACCCCCGACGTGACGCTGCTGAGCGACTGCGCAGAAGTTCCGGGGCTGGGTTTCCTGCCCGTGAACACGTTCGTCCTGCACGCCGAGCAGCCCGTGGTCGTCGACACCGGCCTCAGCAATCCGGACAAGGACTTCGTCCGTGACCTGTCAACGGTCATCGACCCCACTGACGTACGGTGGATCTGGTTGACCCACCCCGACCGCGACCACACCGGTGGCCTCTTCCAGCTCCTCGAGGCCGCTCCGCACGCGCGCCTGATTACGACGTTCATCGGCGCCGGCATCATGTCCACCCAGTGGGAGGTTCCCCTCGACCGGGTGTACTTCCTCAATCCCGGCCAGTCGCTCGAGATCGGTGACCGCACCCTCACCGGCTACCGGCCCCCGCTCTTCGACAATCCGGCCACGGTCGGTTTCCTGGAGAGCAAGGGCGGAGCCTTCTTCTCCTCGGACTGTTTCGGAGGGCCCATGGCCGAGTGCCGACCTGGCACAGGCGTCCGACGTACGCGGAGCACCGGACCTGGAGTCGGCAATGTTGCTCTGGGCTGCGATCGACAGCCCGTGGGCACGCCTGGTCGACCCGGTGAAGTTCCACGCCACGATCGAACCCATCCGCCGCCTCGACCCCTCGGCGATCTTCAGCACGCATCTTCCGCCAGCCCAAGGACTGAACGACGTCCTCTTCAACCACGTCGCTGCTGCGCCGAACGGCCCGGAGTTCGTCGGGCCCGACCAGCAGGCGCTGGAGGCCCTGTTGGCGAGCTTCGAACCCGTCTAGAGCAAGGTCACCAGCCCAGGGTAGGGGCACCTCACCTCGCCAGGGCCCATGAGCAGTGCATGAGGTCTGCCGCACGAACCGGTGTCAGCCTGACCTGGCCTGTTCCGCCGCGACCAGGCGCTCCGCGCCGACGAAGGGGTTCCACTCCCGTTCATGAACGTCGCGTGGGCGTTGACGCCGGGCTGGTCGAACGCGCCTTCCCCTTCCGTCCACGCAGGTCCGGCCTCGCGTAGGACGGCGAAGCAGCTCATCGGTTCACCCTCTTGCCCGACACGAGCCACATGGCGGATCCGAGATGGACGCCGTCCGACCCCTCGTGCTTCTGCATCGTCCGCAGGAGTTCGGCGCGAGCGGCTCGGCGGGAGGTCTCGTCAAGGTCGGCGACGAGCCAGCCGAGCTGGCCAAGGATGAATTCGTGGGCTTGGGCTGCCGTGTTGCCGAAGTACATCGGGGCACGTACTTCGTTGAACTCGACGTTCTCGAAGCCCGACGACTCCAGGAGCGTACCCACCCGGTCGGGATCGCTCATCGCGAACGGGTTCGGTACGTCGGGGGGAGGCGCCGGCAGGTCGCGTCCGGCCGCGAGTGCACCGACGAACGAGGTGAACCACTCGTTCTCCGACATGGGTTGCCAGACGGCGAGCGCCAGCCGACCTCCGGGTCGCAGGGATCGGGCGATGTTCGCGTGCGCCGCAGCCTGGTCGCCGAAGAACATGCTCCCGGTGCGGCTCAGGGCCACGTCGAAGGATGCCGGCTGGAACGGGTGGACCTGAGCGTCGCCCTGGATGAACGCAGCGTTGTGGACGCCTTCGTCCTCCGCCCTGGACCGTGCCACCTCGAGCATGCGCGCGGAGAGGTCGATGCCGAGGGCTGTGCCAGAGGAGCCGAGCCGGGCCGCGTCGCGCGTGGTCTGGCCGGTGCCGCACCCGATGTCGAGCACCGCGTCGTTCGGAGCGATCGCGGCGAGATCCAGGAGGGCGCCGTGGTAGTGGGCGACGCTGGCGTCGTACTGGTTCGCGTGGGCCGCCCAATAGTCGCCCTCCCCGCCGTCCCAGGACGTCAGTTGCGCGCTGTTGGACTGATCAACCTGTAGATCGACCTGTCGATGTGTCGTGTCGTTCATGTCGAGGTCCCATCTCCACCGTATAGTCCCAAGGGGACTATTTAGTGATACGCCCGGAGGAACCAGATGTCAAGCAGTCAGCGGCTCACCACGACCTCATACGCGATCCTCGGCCTGCTCGCGGTCAGGCCATGGAGCACGTACGAGCTCACCCGGCAGATGGAGTGGAGCCTCGGCCGGTTCTGGCCGCGGGCGAAGAGCAAGCTGTTCGAAGAGCCGAAGAAGCTCGAGCGGTTCGGGCTGGCGACCTCCCGCACCGAGCGCTGGGGAAGCGCCCTCGGACGGTCTACACGATCACGGCCGACGGACGTCGTGCCTTGGGGGCATGGCAGGCCGAGCCATCGGCGGCCATCGCGTTGGAGGCCGAGCCGCTGCTTCGCATGTTCCTCGCAGATCAAGGCACGCGCGACGATGCGCTGGCCACGCTCGCAGCCACCCGGGCGTGGGCCGAGGAACGCAACGAGGGAAACCTGACAGCCGCTCGAGCCTTCCTCTCCGGCGGCGGCGAGTTCGATGCGCGCGCCGCTCCGACGATGCTGGTGGGTGCGTTCCTCACCGACTTCTACAAGCTCGTCGCCGACTGGGCAGAATGGGCCGGCGAGCAGGTCGCTGACTGGCCGGACGACCCCGCCGAGGCGAGGGCTGATCGCGACGAACAGCGAGCCATAGTGGCACGCGCCGCGTGGAGCGAGCGCTAGGTGATCCAGGACCGTAGTCGCGGGTGACACCCACGGCGCTCACCGTCACTCCTGCAGCGGGATCATCGGCAACGAGACAGGCGAGCTCGTCTGCCAGTCCATCACCCGCGCCTGCGTCTGACCGTCACCGACGGTGATGTCGATGACGTTCGGGTCGCCAGCGTCCCGCCTCGTCAGTGGATGTCTGCCGATAGGTCAGTGACGTCGGGTCCGCGAGCTCAGCGGTCCGCACGACCGAGTCGTCCGTCTCCCGCTGGGTGCCCGTCCCGTCGGAGACCGCGAACTGAAGGTCGCGCACGTTGGGGGTGTCGGCTGCCGGGTAGTAGGTCTCGCTCAGCGTGCCGTCGGCCAAGGTGTACCAGACCTTGGAGGTACGGCTGAGCGAGGTACCGATCCCGTCCTTGTCGCCGCTCCGCCACGTGGCGTCGGCGCCCGGCGCACCCGGTGCCTCGTCGAGGGCAACCGCTGGGCCGGGCATCGCGAGGACTGGGACGAGCAGACCTGCGGCAGCAGCAGCCGCGGCCAGTGAACGGGCAGGGACGACGGGCATGAGATCTCCTGGGCACCGAGAGGCCCGCGGGCGGACCCGCGTGGGACCCATCGACGCTACGCGCCGCCGATCACACCCACAACGGGCCGCTCGTCCTCAGGGGTGACCGGAGCCCAGCCGCCGTGGCTACGCTCGGAAGCATGACCCACGACGCTCCCCAGCTCCCCGACCAGACCCTGACGCTTCCCGGAGGGGCGCAGATCCCGCTCCTCGGGTTCGGCACCTGGCAGATCAAGGGCGACGACGCCGTACGGGCGACCGCAAGCGCCCTGGAGAGCGGCTACCGCCACCTCGACACGGCAACGGTCTACGGCAACGAGGCGGAGGTCGGCCGGGCGCTCGCCGAGAGCGGCGTGTCCCGCGACGAGGTGTTCGTGACGACCAAGTGCCCGCCGGACAATGTCGGCAAGGAGCTCGACACGCTCCGGAAGAGCCTCGACCTGCTGCAGGTCGAGCACGTCGACCTCTGGCTCATCCACTGGCCGGGCTCCGGGTCCGCCAACGTCGACCTGTGGCGCGCCTTCATCGAGGCTCGCGACGCCGGCCTGACGAGGGAGATCGGCGTCAGCAACTTCGACGCGTCACTCCTCGACGAGGTCGCCGAGGCGACCGGTGTGGTGCCGGCGATCAACCAGATCAAGTGGAGCCCGCTGCTCTTCGACGCCCAGGTGGTGCAGGAGCACCGCGCACGCGGTGTCGCGGTCGAGGGCTACAGCGCCCTGCGGGGTGGCACCCTCGAGCACCCCGCGATCGTCGAGATCGCCGAGCGGGCGGGCCGTACGCCGGCGCAGGTGATCATCCGCTGGCACCTGCAGCGCGAGATCGTCGTCATCCCGAAGTCCGTCAACGCCGACCGCATCCGCTCCAACGCGGACGTCGCCGGCTTCTCCCTCAGCGACGGGGACATGGCGACGCTCGACGCCCTGGGCAGCTAGCCTCGCTCCTCCGCGATGCTGTTGCCGCCGTCGACGACGAGGCACTGACCCGTGACGTAAGACGCGCCGGGCGTGCAGAGGAACGCGATGGCCGCCGCCACCTCGTCGGGCGTCGCGCTCCGACCCACGGGCACGAGGCGTCCCTGCCTCGCCTCGTCCGCCGTCTGGCTCCCGGTTGCGATCCAGCCGGGAGCCACGGCGTTGGCCGTGACGCCGTCGGCGGCGTAGTCGAGCGCTACGGACCGCGCGAGGCCGACCAGCCGGCCGGCAGCGGCGTACCCCGCCTCGTCCCGCATCACCATCACCGGTCCGGTCACCGAGGTCACCATCACGACGCGCCCCCATCGCTGCTCGCGCATGCCGGGCAGGACCGCGCGGGTCGCCAGGAACGCCGTGTCGAGGTTGCGGGACAGCGACGTCCGCCACTGGTCGTAGGACAGGCGCTCGACGGCCCCTGTCTCCACGCCGCTGCCGAACTCGGTGCTGAAGGCGGGCGCGCTCACGCTGGTCATGCCTGCGTTGTTCACCAAGATCGTTGGCGGGCCGAGCACGTCGACGACGCGGGCCAGGCCGTCGCGCACCTGGTCTGCGTCGGTCAGGTCCGCCACCACGCCGACGGCCCGGACACCGCGCTCCCGCAGCTCTGCAGCGCGATCGAGCGCTCGCTCGGTGGTCGCGCCGACGGCGACGTCCGCGCCGAGCGTGCCGAGAAGGGCTGCAGTGGCGAAGCCGATTCCGTCGGGTGACCCGGCGCCCGTCACCCACGCGACCTGTCCGGCGAGGTTGAAGACGTCAGGGAGCATGCGCGAACCCTCACGGCTCCCCGCCGTCGGGTCAAGCACCGGCTCAGCGGTCCTCGGCCAGGGAGAGCACGTCGTCGATGGCTGCCTGCACCTGGCCGGTGGCGTCAGAGTAGATCTCGTGCGATGCCTCCACCTCGGCGAAGACGCCCAGCTCCCAGCCCCCGGCGATGCGCTCCATGATCTTCTCGTAGGCGGGGTAGGTGCGCGAGCAGGATGTCGTCGGGGGTCGGGCACTGGGCATCGGTGGAGATCACCAGACGGAAGGGGATGCCCTGGGGGACAGGTCGAGTCTCGATCACCGTGCTGACGCTGCGATAGTCCAGCGACTCGCCGTTGGCACCCTTCATGTACGCAGCCTCGTCCGCCCGCTCCGATGGAGTCATGATGCGCATCGCCGAGGTGGACCATGGCTTCCACGGCGGCACCGGGTTGAGTGACACGACGCCGCCGACCTCATCGGGGTAGGAGGCTGCGTAGGCCTGGACCAGCAGACCTCCTGCCGAGTGGCCCACGAGCACGTAGGGACCCGGCACGTCAGCGACCTCGAGGAGGCCGTGCAGATCGCTGACCAGGTCCTCTCCGGTGCGCGGGTTCGGCGCAGGTCCACTCCTCCCCTTGTTGCCGCGATCGTAGGAACACACCCTCCGCTGGGACTCGTTGTCCGCCCGCAGCACGTGCAGGTCCCCGAGCAGACGGCCCTCACCGACCTCCAGCACGATCGTCGGCTCGCCCTCGCCCCGACACTCGATGTAGAGCTCCCGTCCGTTCACGGGGAACGTCCCGCTGATTGTGGCGGCGGGTGAGGCCTCGGCGCGGGCCGTGCCTCGCGCCTCTGGCTCGTCGGTGTTGCCTGTGGTGCACCCTACGAGTACCAGGGACACGAGGACCAACAGCGACAGATCCAGGAACGTCAGTCGTCGCCTTCCCGCGGAAGTCCGCATCCTTCAGAGTGGCACCACTCGTGCAGGTGAGCCAGACCCGCGCACGACAGACGAGCTGGCCACGCTCAGCCGTTCTCGCAGGCGGCGCCGTCCTTGTCGCGGCATCCGCTCCTGTACGCCGGAACCGCAGCGTCGGCGTACGCAACATGGCAGTTGGAGCACCTGCTGGTAGCGGCAACGGTCGTCCGGGTCAGCTGTCCTCGATGCGTAGTCGTCCTTCACGAGGATGGTCCGCCTCTGGCCGGGCCACCACCGCTCAGTGCGACGGCGAACACCGTGCCGTCCCTGGTCGCGACCCTGCGCTGCACGAATCAGGCAGCGGTGGTGCGGGTGTGCAGCCGGACGTGGGTGCCCGAGTCGTCGGTGCCGACGTCGACGGCCGAGCAGAGCTGGCGCGCCATCCACAGGCCGTAGCCGTGGTCCGACGGCATGACCGGCGGAAGCAGGCCGACGAGCGGGTCGAGCGCGTCGTGTCCCCGTCCTGCACGTGGCAGACCCACGTCGGACCCGACTCATAGACGTGCAGCATGGCCGGCGGGCCGCCGTGAAGCAGGGCATTGGTCAGCACCTCGGTGACCGCCAGCGCCACGTCAGCGACCACCTCCGGGTCGAGCCGGAGGTCAGCGCCGAGACTGCGCACCAGCCGCCGCGCGCCAGCGACATCGGCCGGTGACGCGCAGTCGACAGTGATGGCGTCACGCGGCGCAGCGACCACCGCCGACAGGCCTGCCAGCATGGCCAAGGGCTCGTCATAGCTGGCGTTGGGCGACACGAGCCCGTCGGCGCGCATCGCGTCGTGGGTGTGCAGGCCGATGTCGAGGAGGTGCGCTGGCAGCGTGCCGGCGTCGTACGGACAGAGGAGGTCGACGTTGGCGTCGGCGAAGACGACGTTGATGGCCGCCTCGAGCCGTCGGTAGTCGACCACCTCGGCCGGTGTACGCGCCGACAGTGTCTGCTCGGCCACCGCACAGGTGCGTACGCCCGGCGCCTGGGCCGCGAAGTCGAGGAGCACGCGGTAGACGTTCCACTGCGGCGCATAGGCGACGGTGTCCTCGACGAAGGTGACCTCGTCGGCGTCGCGGCCGAGCGCGGAGCGCAGCGCGTCCAGCCGCCGTGCCGGGGCAATGACGAGACCACGGTGCCCACGCAGGAGTGCGTCGCGGAGGACGCCGCCGACCTCGTCGGCGTACTGCCGCGGGCCGTCGTACAACAGGGTGCTGTGCGTGGCAGACATGGTCATCGTTCTAGGCTGAGGCGCTCGTGTCGGGGATCCGAGATGGTCAGAGTACGCCGGATCGCGCCCGACACGCGCTCGAGATAAGCCCTTCTCAGACCCAGAGTCATGGGGTGAGCGGTTCCGCGGGCCCGGTCCAGACCGGAGGTCGGCTCCCGCGTGACCGCTCCCCTGGATGGTCGTTGCCCTGCCATACGGAGCACACGCCCATCCGCCGGGAGACACGATGAACGCACTGACGTCAGGCACGATCAAGCTCGAGTCGACGCCCCTCCGCCGTGCGCGGCAGGAGCGTCTCCGGCAGCTGACCTTGCGGCCCACCACCGGCGGGTGCACCTCTGAGGAGTATGTGCCGCGTCACCGCGCGGACGTGCGGGTCGACTCGGTCGCCTGAGCCGGTCCAGCCGGTACGTCGTCGCAGTTCGGCAGTGGATAGGGTCCATACGCACGTCGTGCTCCCGCGTGGGCCACGGTTGACCGGCCGCCGAGAACGGACCTGAGGTGAATGATGCGATACCGACTACTGGGGCAGAGCGGCTGCGCAGTCTCCGAGCTGTGCCTGGGCACCATGACGTTCGGAGCCGAGACCGACGAGGCCGGCTCCCACGAGCAGCTCGACACTTTCGTCGAGGCCGGTGGAACGCTCATCGACACAGCGGACGTCTACTCCGCGGGGGTGTCCGAGGAGATCATCGGCCGATGGCTTGCGGCGCGCCAGCGAGACGCGGACTGAGCCGGTCGTCATCGCGACCAAGGGCAGGTTCGCCACAGGTCCGGGCCCCAACGGCAACGGGGCTCTCAGCGCGGCACCTGACCCGTGCCCTCGACGCATCCCTCGGTCGGCTCGGGGTCGATGCCATCGACCTCTACCAGGTCCACGCCTATGACCCCTACACACCGTTGGCAGAGACGTTGCGCACCCTCGACGGTTTCGCGCAGTCCGGGAAGATCCGCTACTACGGGCTGTCGAACTTCACCGGATGGCAATTGACCAAGGCGGTGCTGACCGCACGCGCTCTGGGCCTCCGTGAGCCGGTGACCCTGCAGCCGCAGTACAGCCTCATCGTCCGCGAGATCGAGTGGGAGGTCGTCCCGGCGGCCCTCGACGTCGGCGTGGGACTGCTGCCGTGGAGCCCTCTGGGCGGCGGCTGGCTGTCCGGCAAGTACCGCCGCGACCAGCGGCCCACCGGCGACACCCGGCTGGGGGAAGACCCCGGCCGCGGGATGGAGGCGTACGACCGACGGGGCAGCGACCGCACGTGGCGGGTGATCGACGCTGTGGACCGGATCGCCACGGCCCGGGGGCTCTCCATGGCGGAGGTCGCGCTCGCTTGGGTCAACAACCGCCCGGCCGTGGTCTCCACGATCATCGGGGCTCGCACGACCGAGCAGCTACGGGCCAATCTGCGAGCCGCCGGACTCGAGCTGTCGGAGGCCGAGTGCGCAACGCTCGACGAAGCGAGCGATCTCGCCCCCGGTGACTACCCCTACGGCGAGCTGGGCATCGAGCAACGCAGCCGAGACTTGTCCGGCGGCTGACCTCCCACCGCCGATCAGGCGTCGTCCGTCCCCGACGGGCTTCGGGCCACGTCGAGGTGGCGCGCCATCACCTCACCCAGCGAAACGACGTCGACTGCGACAGTCACGATGGTCGCACCCTCACCGGCGTAGCGTGCGGCGTCCTCCCCGTTGTAGGCGTGGACACCGACAGGCACTCCGGCGGAGACGGCCCGAGCGATGATCGAGGACAGGACGTCGCGCAGGTCCGCGGAACGATCTGCGCCGGCAAGGCCCAGGGACAGGGCGAGGTCCCCCGGCCCGACGTAGATCCCATCCACGCCGTCCACGCCCAGGACCGCGTCGAGGTCGTCCAACGCTGTCGCGGTCTCCACCATGACGATGACCAGCGGCTGCTCGGCTCCACCCGACAGACGCCCGATCGACCGCTCACCCGCTGGGGCGTAGCGGGCGGCGGCGACGACCTCCCGGGCATGATCGGCGTCGCGCACGTTCGGCACGATGACGCCGTACGCGCCGAGGTCGAGCGGGCGGCCGACATCTGCGAACAACGGGCTGCGGGCCCGGGCCAGCGGCACCGACCCCGCTCCCCTGATGGCCGCGGCCACCCCCGGCAGCTCCGCCTCCGTCACGGCCCCGTGCTGCAGGTCCACGACGACGAAGTCGGGACCGGTCCGCGCGAGGACTTCAGCGCTCACGACGCCCGGCAGCAGACTCCACAGCCCATGGCAGGGCCGCCCCTCTGACCATCGCCGCCGCACGCCGTCCTCAGTGATCGCCATGCCGACATCTTGCCCCGACCCGCCCAGCCAGACGTGATGCATCACGTCATGAGCCACGGCGACCTGATCTGGACCGGCTGGGCGAGCGTGCCTCGAGCGAAGGCCCGCGTTCAGCGCGACTTCTTGGTCAACGTGAGCGCGTGTACGCAGGTCAATGCGGCCTTGGTGTCGACCATGCCGAGGCCGGAGTGGATGTCGAAGCCGGGGCTCAGCATGTCTACAGCCGTCGCGAGCAGGCACTGCTTCGCCTGGGCCGGCGTGGCGTTCGGGTTCGCCTGGAGCATCAGAGCCAGGACTCCGGATATGTGGGGTGACGACATCGAGGTGCCGGAGATGCAGAAGTAGCCCGGCGTCTGCTTCTCGGCACACTCGGTGAGCGGGGCGAGCACGGACGGGGACAGGGCGGCCATGATGGCGTCGCCGGGCGCCACGACGTCCACCTGGGGGCCTGTGCCGTCGGCTTCGCCTCGGCTGGAGAAGTCGGTGATCTGCTGCCCTGGCTCGCACTGCGAGTCCACGGACTTGCAGGCCGCGCCCACGAGGACGGCACCGTTGGCCGGGTCGTGGTAGCCGCCGATCGTCCCGGGCTCGGGACCGTCGTTGCCGGCCGAGAACACGACGTGCACTCCGCTGTCCACGACCGACCCGATCATCTCTGACATGGCGTCGAAGTCGGTCGGCTCGCCACAGTCGAGGCCAAGGCAGTTGGGCTCGGTCGGGAGCAGGCCCCAGGAGTTCTGAGTGATGTCGATGCCGAACTCCTCGCGGTGTCGAATCGTCCAGTCGAACGCCGCCAGGGCGGCCTCCTCCCAGTCCAGATCGTCGACGATGCCGAAGCCAGGTGTTGCCACCCGCATCGAGATGAGGGACACGCCGGGAGCGACACCGGCCAGGTCGGGCCCACCTTGCGCCTCCGACATGCTGCCGTCGCCGCCCACGGTGCTTGCGACGTGCGTGCCGTGGCCGATCTCGTCCTGGAGCGCCAGCGCGCCGGTCGATTCGGCGTACGCATCCCACTGAGCGGCCGAGAAACCTGCCTGCTGGGCGGCCTCGGCATAGGAGAAGTTGAGTCCCTTGACCACCCGGTCACCGAAGTCCGGGTGACCGGCGAAGATGCCGGAGTCGAGCACGGCCACGGTCACACCCTCACCGGACACCGCCGGACGGGTCCCGCCGACCCGCTTCCCGCCGACCCGAGTGGTGTACGTCGAAGGCTGATCGACGCCGTGAGCGTTGATCTGCTCCTTGGAGGCGTACAGGTGTGACACCAATCGGCGCTGCGGCTCCACTGCAATGACCCCCGGGACGCTGCTCAGCAGGTCCACGAGCGAAAGGTCCGCCGTCACTGCTACGGCTCCGATGGACGGCAGCTCGATCGCCCGAGTCACGCCGAGGTTCCGCAGCGCGATGCCGGTGCCCGAGGGGACCACGCCGTCGGCGAAGCCAGGATGACTTTTCCTCGCCCTTCCTCGTCGATCGGCACCGACTGCTCGGCGATCGCTGCCAGCTCTGGGCTCGCTCCGGCGGGTACCGGCCCGATGAGCGCCGCGGCAGCGGTCGTGAGAACAGCGGTGAGCGCCGCGAGACGCCGAGTGGGTCGAAGCATGGTGAACCTCCGTAGTGGGTCGACAGAGGTCCAACGACGCGCATGCCCGATCGTTATCTCGTGGCCGGTGTCGAACTCGGCTCTGCACTCGCCGCCGCGATGGGGGCAGCGCGTCCCTGGACTACGAGGCAACCCAGCGCTGAGCACGCGACACGCACGAGAGCCCCGACCGCCGAAGCGGTCGGGGCTCTCAGTGAGTCAGATCAGGAGACGCGAACGTTCTCGGCCTGGGGACCCTTGGGGCCCTGGGCGAGGTCGAACTCGACCTTCTGGTTCTCGTCGAGCGACTTGTAGCCACCGGACTGGATCGCGGAGAAGTGAACGAACACGTCCTCGCCGCCGCCGTCCTGGGCGATGAAGCCGAAGCCCTTGTCAGCGTTGAACCACTTGACAGTTCCTGAAGCCATGATGTGTTTCCTTTGTTTTCGCTCGCGGGCTGTGTGCCGGCGATCTGCTGAAGACATCCACCTGATGGAGTCCAGCGAACCGAAAACCAGGAGTACGAGATACGAGCCGCACGTCTTGTGCGGCCAGGACGACCCGGGGGTCATCCCTTCAACAGGCTCAACAGTAGGGCATCGGGCGACACTTCGGCACTTCGGCACCCGCCGGGGCGCGGCGCTCAGGAGAAGGACGCCTCCAGCGCATCGATCACGGCCGTCCGTTCGCGCAGTGCGATGCGCTTCATGACCGGCGTGGCGGGCCCGTAGAGCCCGTACGTCTTCAGCCGCGCGTGGTGGCGTACGAGCGTCTCGCCCTCACCCACGGACTCGAGCGTGTAGCCCGGCCAGCCCTCGGCGAGCATCGCGCCCCAGGGCGCCTTCTGCTGCCAGTGGTACTCGATCTCGGCCGGACGGTCGAAGGCAGACACCTCGCCCGGCGCCTTGCCGAACAACGTCGAGTCCTCGTACGTCGTGCCGAGACCGACCGGGCCCGGCGAGGTCTGCACCGACCTCCGCCGGATGCTGCCCTTGTGGGGTTGCCACTCGTTGATGCCCTCGATGTCGGCGAGCCGGTCGAAGACGGCGCTGACCGGTGCCTTGATCATGCGTTCGAGATGGAGCTCGGCGTCACCCATCTCCCCATCGTCGGCGTCTCCACGATCGGCGACAACCCCGGTCTAGCAAGGAGAACTGCGAGGATCGGCGCCATGACCGAGGGCTACGAGATCCGCACCGACCTCGCCGACATGGACTTCGACCGCATCCACCCGTGGCTCAGCACCGACGCCTACTGGGCGATGGGGCGCACCCGCGACAACATCGAGACGGCCGCACGGCACTCGCTCAACTTCGGCGTCTTCACCGCCGACGGGCAGCAGGTGGCGTACGCCCGCGTGCTCACCGACCACGCGAACTTCGGCTGGCTCGCTGACGTGTACGTCGACCGCGACCACCGCGGCCGCGGGCTCGGGCGGATGCTGGTCGACGCCGTCGTGGAGCACCTCGAGCCGATGGGGCTGAGCCGCGTCCTGCTCGCCACCCGTGACGCGCACGAGGTCTACGCGCGGGTCGGCTTCGAGCCGCTGCCGCACCCCGAGAGGTTCATGGTCAGGAGCTGAAGCGCCACTCGATCGTCGAGCGGTATGTCTCCCCCGGCTCCAGCACGGCTGACGGCCACTCGGGATGGTTCGGGGTGTCCGGGAAGACCTGCGGCTCGAGAGCGACGCCGGCTCGGCGCTCGTAGCGAGGACCGTCGAGCATGTCGCCCGTGTAGACCTGCAGCCCGGGCTGGTCGCTCCACACCTCGAGCGTCGTCCGACCCGACGAGAGCGCTGCGTGGCGACGAAGACCCGCGCCGCGCACGACGAAGTTGTGGTCGAGGGCGGCGCTGAGCGGCGCCGGTGCGCGGAGGTCGAACGAGGTCCCCTCGACCGGCTCGTGCTCGCCGATCGGGATGCCGGTCTCGTCGACCGGCGTGTACTCGTCCGCGTCGACGACCAGGACGTGGTCGTCGATGGTGCCGGCGCCCTCGCCGTCGAGGTTCCAGTACGCATGGTTCGTCAGGCCCACCACCGTGGTGGCGTCGGTCGTCGCCGACATCTCGACCGTCACGCGGTTCTCCAGAAACCCGGTAGCGCACGGTCGCCGTCACCTCACCCGGGAAGCCCTGGTCGCCGTCGGGGCTGACCATCGAGAGCACGACCTCGTCGGCGGTGTGCGAGACCACGTCCCAGAGGCGCACGTCGAAGCCCTCCGGCCCGCCGTGCAGGCTGTTGCCGCGGTCGTGGGTCCGCACCTCGACGGTCCGGCCGCCGAGCTCGAAGCGGCCGCCGGCGATGCGGTTGGCGTAGCGCCCGATGGTCCCGCCGATGTAGGCGCTGCTCGCCAGCCGCGAGTCGACGTCGGGATGGCCGAGCACGACGTTGCGCCCCTCGACCACCAGACGGTGCACCGTCGCCCCCAGGGTGAGCACCTCGACGACGGGACCGGGCTCGGACCCGATCGTCAGGAGCCGTACGTCGCGCCCGTCGGGCATCTGGCCGAAGACGGCGTCGGTGGTCACGGGGCCATCTTCATCCATCGACGCGTTGCGCGCCTCGACGGCTCGTACGACGGCGGCTGCCCCGGCCTCGATGGTGGCGGCAGATTGCGAGTTCACGCCCGCCTCGCATGCAAGGTGCCGCCACCCTGCAGGCGGGCTGCCGGAGGTGGCGGCAGATTGCGAGTTCCGACATCCTTGGCCTGCATGTGCCGCCACCCGGGGCGGGACCGGAGACCCCGCGACCCCGACACCGGCGCCTCGACGTACGATGCCGCCGGCGGCCGTCACGTCCTCGCCGAGCCCGTGGGAGTACGCCGCCTCCGTGGTGCCCATGTGGACGAGCGTCCGGCCCGCCACCATCTCCGCGAAGCGCGGTGTGCCGCGACCGAGCACCTCGTCGATGACCGCGCCGTCGGCGAGCATGACGAACACGGTCCCTGCCTGGCGGAACACGTCGGACGGGCTGTCGGCGACCGTGGCTCCTGCGTCCGCCGCGACGTCCGCCGCCTCACGCGACCGGTTCCAGACCACGAGCGGCGTACCCGCCCCGACCAGGTTGAGCGCCATGGGCAGGCCCATGGTCCCGAGCCCGATGAATCCGACCGTCATGTCCCGCTCCTGTCCCATCGACCAGCTCACAGGGTGGCGCGCACGGGCCGAGCGGGCCAGCCAGATCCGGTCGATCATCGTCGGAATGGCGCCATGTCCCTCGCCCAGGGTGCGCCGAGGCTCAGAGCAGCCCGAGGCCCGTCGCGTGCCGGCGTACGGCGTCGGAGTCCGGAGCCAGCACGAACGGCACGTCCAGAGCCCCAGGCGTCGGACACCGTCTCCACCCGCCCGTCGCCGGGGTCGAGCCGCACCTCGCGGATGTAGACCGCGAGGATCCGGTCCGGGTGGTCGCGCACGATGTCGGCGTAGATCTCGGGGTCCTTCTCGCCGGAGTCGCCGAGCAGCACGAACGACAGGTCCGGGTGGAGCTCGAGGATCTCCCGGATCCGCGCGTGCTTCTGCTCGCGCCCGGCCCGGTTGCCGAGCAGGTCGCGCAGCAGCACCGGTCCGAGCGGGAAGCCGCGGTGCCGCAGGAACGCCAGCAGGAAGGCGTGCAGGTTCCACGGGCTCGACGAGACGTAGAAGACGGGGTTCACGTCCGCCGCCAGGTCGCGGTAGAGCTCCGGCGCTCCGGGGAACGCCGTCCGGGTGAGGGCCGAGCCGGTGAAGGTCTGGACGACCATCCGCAGCGCCCGCTGCACGCCGGTCTCGAGGATCGTGTCGTCGATGTCGGAGATCACCCCGAACCGCGCATCGGCGGAGGGCACCCGCACCTCCACCGTCGGCCTGCGCAGAGGTGACGCCGCGGTAGTCACCGCGGAGCTCGATCGTCCCCGTGGTCCACGGCGAGGTGAGCCCAGCGGCCGGGAGCTGGACACGGAAGTAGCCCTCGCCGTCGGTCTCGGTGTCGACGCTCGTCCCCGCCACCGTGACCCGGAGCGGGACGCCCGGCAGCTCGGTCGTCACGAACTGCCCGAGCGTGCGACGAGCCGCCGCGCGGACGCCCTCGCCCTCCTCGGCCTCCGTCCCGAGCCGGTTGTCGAGCACCCGACCTCGTACGACGACGCCCGCCGGACCGCCGTGCGCCGATGTAGGCCTCGATCCGGAAGTGGGCAGGCGGGCTGGCCTCGGAGCGTCGCAGCCGCGCCGCGTCCCACTTCTGCTCGGCCGAGAGGACCCACCCGTGGACGTTCACGGCACTACCAGCGCCCGTGCACCTGCTCGCGGATGCGCGCGTCGTACAGCGACGCCACGCCCTCGAGCAGCGACTCCGGCAGCGCGCCGACCGAGCCGGCGGCGGCGTTGGACCGCGCCTGCTCCTCGTTGCGCGCGCCCGGGATGACCGTGGTGACGCCCGGCAGCTGGCAGACCCAGGCGATCGCGGCCTGCGCCGGCGTCACGTCGGAGAGGTCGCGGTCGACGAGCCGCGCGAACTCCTGCGCGGCCTCCACTCCGGTCGCGTAGTCGACGCCGGAGAAGGTCTCGCCGACGTCGAAGGCACTGCCGTCGCGGTTGTACGTCCGGTGGTCGTCCGCGGCGAAGGTCGTGTCGAGGCCGTACTTCCCCGACAGCAGGCCGGAGGCCAGCGGCACGCGCGCGATGATGCCGACGCCCGCAGCGGCAGCGGCGGGGAGCACCTCGTCGAGGGGCTTCATCCGGAACGCGTTGAGGATGATCTGGACGCTCGCGACGTGCGGGCGGGCGATGGCGCTCAGCGCCTGGTCGGCGGTCTCGACGCTGACGCCGTACGCCGCGATGACCTGCTCGTCGACGAGGCGGTCGAGCACGTCGTACGTCGCGTCGTCGTCGATGACCTCGCTCGGCGGGCAGTGCAGCTGCACGAGGTCGATCGTGTCGACGCCGAGGTTGCGGCGCGAGCGGTCGAGCCACGTGCGGAAGTTGGCCTCGACGTAGTTGGCCGGCACCTGCTCCTCGCGGCGGCCCATCTTGGTCGCGACGGTGAAGCCGGCGTCGGCGTGGTCGGCGACGAAGCGGCCGACGATCTGCTCGCTGCGGCCGTCGCCGTAGACGTCGGCGGTGTCGTAGAACGTCACGCCCGCCTCGGCCGACGCCTCGAGCACCGCTCGCGCGTCGTCCTCGCTGACGTCACCCCAGTCGGCGCCGAGCTGCCAGGTGCCGAGGCCGACGACGGAGGCGGAGAAGGGGGTGCGGGCGAAGCGGCGTGACTCCATGGGGGCTCTCCGAGCGTTGGTGGGGGATGGTCAGGAGCGCAGGCCGGCGCGGAGCTCGGCGAGCGCGTCGTCGAGCGAGACCTGCGGCGACCAGCCCCAGCCGCGGGCGCGGTCGGCGCGGATCTGGCCGGTCCAGGCGGGCTTGTCGTCCCAGGTCGGCTCGAGCCCGAGCTCGTCGGTGATCGCGCCGAGGTAGTCGCGCTGCGTGGCGGCGTCGCCGCTGGCCACGTTGACCGGCGTGCAGCCGCCGAGGACCGGCCCTGCGGACACGTCGTCGCGCACCGGGATCGCGCCGGTGGCGAGGTCCGCGATGATCGCGGCCAGGTCGTCGGCGTGCACCCAGGCGAAGGTCTGGTCGGCGATCGAGTGCCGGCGCGACTCGTCCTGCGCGACGGCGGCCGGCTGCACGGTGTTCCACACCGACGACTCCCCCGGCCCGAGGATCGCGGGCGGGCGCACCAGCACGCGGGTCGTGCCGCCGAGCCGCTCGAGCGCCGCGTCGATGTCGCGCTTCACGACGGAGTAGTCGTTGGCGTCGTCGGAGACGAGCGCGGAGTCCTCGGTGACGTCGCCGGCCTCCGGGCTGCGGTCGTAGACCCCGGCCGTCGACACGTGCACGACCAGCGGGACGCCGGCGTCGCCGGCCGCCTCGACGATGACGAGCGTGGCGTCGAGGCCGATGCGGCGCTGCTCGTCACGGTCGCCGCCCAGAGGGTGGACGGTCGTCACGAGGGCGTCGGTGCCCGTCACGACCTCGGCCGCGAAGGCCGGGTCGCCGAAGTCGCCGACGTGCTCCTCGACCCCGGCCAGCTGCGGCGCGGTGCCGGAGCGGCGTACGACCGCGCGCACGGTCGCGCCCCTCTCGCTGAGCGCGGCCACGGCGTGGCTGCCCACGAGTCCGTTGGCTCCGGTCACGACGACGATGGGTGCAGTCATGCCTCCACCTTGTCAGGCCGGGGCACGACGACGGAGCCACCGCCGCCACCCACAGCGGGGCGAAGACCAGGCTGGCGAGGACGTCGGTCGGGTGGTGGGCGCCCTCGTAGAGCCGCGACGGCGCCACGATGACGGGCGCGAGGAAGAGGACCCACGCCCAGCGCAGCGACCCGTGGACGGTGCGCGCGAGGTAGACCGCGAGGGCGCAGTAGACGACGATCGAGGTCGCGACGTGGCCCGACGGGAAGCTGTGGTCGGGCACCAGGCCGGGGTCGAGGATCTCGACCGGCGGCCGGTCGCGGGTGATCACGGCGTCACGACCAGGTAGAGCGCGAGGGTGCCGCCGACGAGCACCGCGAAGAAGACGAGCGGGCGGCGCGTGTGCTGCGTGCGCCAGAGCACGAGGGCCGCGAGCGCCGCGACGATCACCCCGACGATGGTGTCGGCGAGGTGGCTTCCCCAGGCGGCGAGGACGTCCAGCGTGGGCGTGCGCCGGTCGGCGATCCCCTGCACGACCCTGTCGTCCCACGGGTCCACGGTGGACTCGAGCGGGTGGGTGAGCAGCCAGCCGACCGCCACCACGCCCAGCGCGAGCAGGACCCACACGATCGTCAGGGTCCGTGCCGCGGCGCGCGGGGGTGTCAGGTGCACACCGCACAGCGTCGCACGGCCGGACGATCAGTCAGCGGTGAGGAACGCACGCGCGGTCGCGAGCGCCAGCACCCCGCCGCCCAGGACCAGGACGATGCCGGGGCCCGGCAGCCAGCCCTCGGTGCCGAGGAGGTCGAGCGCGCGCACCAGCTGCCACACCGGCAGCACCACGCAGACGACGCCCATCACGGCGGCCTGCGCTGCGGCGACCCGGCGGTACGGCACGAGAGCGCCGGCCATGCCCAGCATCGCGGAGTAGAAGGTCCACAGCCCCGGCCCGCGCGCCCCGGAGATCGAGCCCACCGCGGTGTCGAGCCACGGGAGGAAGGATCCGAGGATCACCATCAGCACGGCCAGGCCGAGGCGCTTGCGACGCGGGTCGACACCAGTCCTCGTCGGGGCCTTGGCCGTGTTCGTCATGGTCAGGACTCTAACCGCGCGGCGACCGTCGGTGGGAGGGACGGCCGACCGCCCACCGACGCAGACCTACCGTCCACCGACGAGTACCCGCCGCTGCCCGACCCGACCGTTGACCCCCACCTCCGGGGTTGTGACTCTCGCCACACAGCATCTCTCCTCTGAGTGGTCTGCCCACGCTCACCCGACGCGGAAGGTCCCCCGATGGATGAAACACAACGCCAGGAGTACTGGCGCAGAAACCTCAAGCTGATGGCGGTCCTGCTGACCATCTGGGCGCTGGTGTCGTTCGGCGCCGGCATCGTGTTCGTCGAGCCCCTCAACAACATCGTGATCGCCGGCTTCCCGCTCGGGTTCTGGTTCGCCCAGCAGGGCGCGACGATGGTCTTCGTCCTGCTCATCGCTGTCTACGTGTGGCGGATGGACAAGCTCGACGCCGAGTTCGGCGTCGACGAGTACGAGGAGGAGGTGCACCACTCATGACCTCGATCCAGACCTGGACCCTCGTCTTCGTCGTCCTCACCTTCAGCGTCTACATCTACGTGGCGTACGCGAGCCGCGTCTCGACCACCTCCGGCTTCTACGTGGCCGGGGGCGGCATCCCCGCGCCGGCCAACGGTGCAGCCATCGCCGCCGACTGGATGAGCGCCGCGTCGTTCATCTCGCTGGCGGGCATCATCGCGTTCGCCGGCAACGGCTACGGCGGCTCGGTCTACCTGATGGGCTGGACCGGCGGCTACGTGCTCCTGGCCCTGCTGCTGGCGCCGTACCTCCGCAAGTTCGGCAAGTACACGATCCCCGACTTCGTGGGTGACCGGTACTCCGAGACCGCCCGGATGATCGCGGTGGTCGCCGCCCTGGTCGTCTCCTTCGTCTACGTGGCGGGCCAGATGGCGGGCGTCGGCCTGGTCTTCACGCGCTTCCTCGGCGTGAGCACCACGACCGGCGTGGTGATCGGCATGGCGATCGTGTTCTTCTACGCCGTCCTCGGCGGGATGAAGGGCATCACCTGGACCCAGGTCGCGCAGTACTCGGTGCTGATCATCGCGTACCTGATCCCGGCCTTCGCGGTGTCGGCGAAGGTGACCGGCATCGCCGTGCCGCAGATCGGCTTCGGCCGCATCCTGGAGGAGCTCAACGGCCTCCAGGCAGACCTCGGGCTGGCCGGGTACACCGACGCCTTCGGCTCCACCAACATGCTCAACATGCTGCTGATCACCGGCGCGCTCATGTTCGGCACGGCCGGACTGCCGCACGTCATCGTGCGCTTCTACACCGCCAAGTCGGTGCGCGCAGCGCGCTACTCGGCGCTCTGGGCGCTGTTCTTCATCTCGCTGCTCTACACGACCGCCCCTTCGGTGGCGGCCTTCAGCAAGCTGCAGATCATCAAGGACGTCGACGGCACGGCCATCGCGGACATGCCGTCGTGGTTCGGCACGTGGGCGGACGTCGGCCTGATCACCGCGGCCAACGGCGACCCGGTGTCCAGCCTGGGCAGCGGCGCGATCCAGTACGGCGACATCCTGATCAACAACGACATCATCGTCCTGGCCTCGCCCGAGATCGGCGGCCTGCCCGCTCCGATCGTCGGCCTCGTCGCTGCGGGTGGCCTCGCCGCCGCCCTCTCGACCGCCTCGGGCCTGCTGCTGGTGATCTCGTCGTCGGTCGCCAACGACGTGTACTACAAGAAGATCAACCCGGCCGCCACGGAGGCCAAGCAGCTCCTCGTGGGCCGCATCGCCATGGGCGGTGCGATCGTCGTTGCGGGCTACCTCGGCATCAACCCTCCCGGGTTCGTCGCCCAGGTGGTCGCCCTGGCGTTCGGCCTCGCCGCAGCGAGCTTCTTCCCGGTCCTGGTGCTCGGCATCTTCTGGAAGAGGTGCACGGCGATGGGCGCCACGTGCGGCATGCTCGCCGGGCTGGTCACCACGTCGGCCTACATGCTGTGGACCATCGACATCTACGGCAACTCCGCCGGGATCTTCGGCATCGCGGAGACGGGCTTCGGCACGATCGGGATGCTGATCAACTTCGCGGTCACCATCGCGGTCTCGAAGGTGACCAAGGAGCCGACCGCGGAGATGCAGGAGCTGGTCGAGGAGATCCGGTTCCCCGGCAAGACGGCGCTGGTCGCGCGGCACGCAGCCGGGGAGGAGCTGCACTGATCGCCTGACCATCAGCACCACCACGACGTACGACGCCCCGGAAGCCAGGCTTCCGGGGCGTCGTCGTGTGGTGCGGTGGTGCGGGTGGCTCAGATGCCGGTGCCCGCGGGGACCACGGCGCCGTTGACGGTCATCGTGCCCCCGTCGTTGTAGGCATCGGGGCCCTCGGGAGCGGTGTTGCCCGAGAAGGTGATGCCCGTGGCCGTGAGGGTGCCGGTCGCGGAGTTCCACAGACCGCCGCCCTCGTTGGTGGCGCTGTTGCCGGTGATCGAGCCGTTGGCCCAGGTGACCGTGCCCGCACCGGTGATGTGCAGGGCTCCACCGTTGCCGGGTGCGGCGCCGGTGGCGTTGTCCGCTGCGTTGACGTTGGCCAGGTCGGCGGTGCCGCCGTTGACCTCGACCGCTCCGCCCGCGCGGGGCGCGGAGTTGCCGGTGAGGTTGGTCCCGCTCACCTTGAGCGCGCCGTTCAGCGACAGCACGCCGCCACCCGAGCCGGAGGCGCCGGTCGCCTTGTTGGCCTCGATCGTCGAGCCCGAGACGGTGAGCGCACCACCGTCGTTGTAGATCGCGCCGCCGCCCTGGTCGGCCGCGGCACCGGTGGCGACGTTGCCGCGCAGGTGGGTGTCGGTCACCGTCATGGTGCCGGTGGCCGAGTTCCACAGGCCGCCGCCCTCGACGGCCGTGTTGTCGTAGACCTTGCTCTGGCCGACCTCGACCTTGCCGGCACCGGTGAGGTGCAGGCCGCCGCCGTTGCCGGGAGCGGTCCCGGCGTTGTTGCCCTGGAGCGTCGTGAGCATCACCGAGGTCGAGCCGACGTTGGCCTCGATCCCGCCGCCGGCGCGGTTGGCCGTGTTGTTCGTGATGGCCGAGCCGCTGACCGTGAGCGCGCCGAGGTTGTTGAGCACCCCACCGCCCGAACCGGCCGCGCCGGTCGCCTTGTTGGCGTCGATCGTGGTGGACGTGATCGACGTCGTGCCGTCGGAGTAGACGCCACCGCCGCCCTGGTCCGCAGCAGCACCCGAGGCGGTGTTGCCCGAGATCGTGGAGCCCGAGATCGTCATCGCGCCAGTGGCGGCGTTCCACAGGCCGCCACCCTCGACGGCGGTGTTGTTGAGCACCTTGGTGGTGTCGACGGAGACCTTGCCGGCACCGGTGAGGTGCAGGCCGCCGCCGTTGCCCGGCGCCGTGCCGGTGCTGTTGCCCTCGATCGTGGACGCGACCACGGTCGTCGTACCGACGTTGGCCTCGATGCCGCCGCCGGCGCGCGGGGCGGTGTTGCCCTTCACCTCGGTGGTCGACAGGGCGAGCGTGCCGAGGTTGTTGAGCACGCCTCCGCCGGAGCCGGCTGCGCCGGTGGCCGAGTTGGACTCGATGCTGCTGGCGCGCACCGTCAGGACGCCGCCGTCGTTGTAGAGACCGCCGCCACCCTGGTCGGCCTCCGCTCCGGCCGCGGTGTTGTCGCGGATCGTGGTGCGCTCGACGGTGAAGTCGCCGGTGGAGGAGTTCCACAGGCCACCGCCTTCGGCGCCCGCGGTGTTGTTGGCCACCAGGGTGCCCTTGACCTTGACGCTGCCGGTGCCGGTCAGGTGCAGGGCACCGCCGTTGCCCGGGACCGCGCCGGTCGTGTTGCCGGTGAGGCGGCTACGGGCGATGACGGTCGTGCCGCCGTTGGCCTCGATGCCGCCGCCTGCGCGCTCGGAGGAGTTGCGCTTCACGCGGCTCTCGACGACGCGGAGCATCCCGCCGTCGTTCATGACCGCGCCGCCCGACGCGCCTGCACCGGTGACGGTGGACGTGAGGAGGCTGGACTTGCGGACCTGGACGTCGCCTCGGCTGCGGATCAGGCCGCCGCTCTCGGTCTCGGCAGGTGCCCCGTTGCGCAGGCGCAGCCGCTTGATGACCAGACGGCTCCCCTTGCGCACGTCGAAGACGCGGTCGACGCCCTTGGCGTTGATCGACTTCCCCTGGCCCATGACGACCAGGCTGCCCCGTACGTCGAGGTCGCCGCGGCCCGCTCCGCCCTTGCTCTTCTTGCCGGTCGCGAACGAGATCGAGCGCAGCAGGACGATGCGGTCCTTGCCGGACGTCTTGTTGGCCTTGCGCACGGCCGCGCGCAGCTGGTTCTCGTTGCGCACCTTGAAGACGCGCTGCTTCTTCGCTGCTGCCTTGGCGGCCACCTGCTGGGACTGGCCCTGGGCCGACGCCTGCGTCGTGTCGGCCGCGCTGGCCGGTGCCACCGCGAAGGCGGCTAGTGCGAGTGCTGATGCGGCCACGCCGGTGGTCGCCCGCAGCCCTGTTGTCCTCAGTGCTGACATCTCTGTCTGCCCTTCTGGTCGTCGTCCGGCGGCAGGGTGTGTCGGCCGCCTCGCGTCTCCACCCGGTTCCGGGAGGCGACACAGGTGCATACGGCTGAGACGGGCCCGGCGTTCACCCGACGTCTGGGCGTTCCGCGGTCTGGACCACTGAACGCGGACCCACCGAGCGCCGTAGGCACACGTGTGACAGGCAGAATGGGTGGTGTGGGCGATCCCGACCGCGCGGTCCCGGCCCTCGACGACGAGGACGGAGTCGTGGCGGCCTACCGGCAGCACGGGGCAGAGGTCTACCGCTTCGCGCTCCGCGGTCTCGCCGATCCCGGGGCCGCCCAGGACGTCACGCAGGAGACCTTCGTCAAGGCCTGGCGCAGCGCCGACCGCTACGACCCCGACACGGCGTCACTCCGTGTGTGGCTCTTCGGCATCGCCCGCAACACGATGATCGACCACCTGCGCGCCAGCCACGCCCGGCCGTGGCAGAGCAGCCTGGCGGACGGGCCGACGATCGAGGCCTCCGCCGGGTCGGTCGAGGACCATGCCGACACCGTGCTGGACGGCTGGCTGGTCGAGGAGGGGATGCGGAGACTGGCGCCCCACCACCGCGAGGCGCTGGTGCAGACGCACCTGCTCGGCCGGCCCTACGACGAGGTCGCCGCCGAGCTGTCGATCCCGGTCGGCACGCTCCGCAGCAGGGTCTTCTACGCGATGCGTGCCCTGCGCTCCGCGATGGACGAGATGGGAGTCAGCCTGTGAGCTCCCACGACGAGGCCACGCACCGCGGGCTGCGTGAGCTGCTGGGCTCGTACGCCCTGGGGCACCTCCCCCAGGCGGAGGACGACCGGATGCGCGCGCACCTGGACGGGTGCGCCCAGTGCCGCGCCCAGCTCGACGAGCTCCTGCCGCTGGCGGACCGCCTCGCCCTCGTCGACGCGCGCGCCTTCGGCGACGTCCCGGTCCCACCGCCCACCCTCGGCGAGGACGTACGCCGCGCCGTGACGCAGGCACGTGCCGAGCGGGACGCCGACGAGCTCGCCCAGCGACGCGCCGCTGCCTCCGGTCGACGACGACGCCGGTGGATCGGGACCCTCACGGCGGCAGCCGTCGTCCTGGTGGCACTGGTCGGCGGGGGCATCGTGGGACGCGCCACCGCGCCCGAGCCGGACCAGGTCCCGCTGGAGGCGATCTCCATGGAGGTGGGCCAGGACGAGGACGTCATGGTGGAGAGCGCGGACCTGGTGGCCCACACGTGGGGGGTCGAGCTCCGCATCGTGGCCCTCGGCTTCGACGCGGGTGAGACGTTCCGGGCCGCGTTCCGCACCACGGACGGCCGGCTCGTCCCGGCCGGCGAGTTCCGCGGCGTCGGTGACCGGACGATGACCTGCTTCCTGCAGTCGGCGACCATGCGCGAGGACGTCACGCAGGTGCTGGTCACCGACGAGAGCGGGGACACCGTGCTCTTCTCGGACCTCTGAGCCGCCGCCCATCGCAGCCTTCGGACCGTCGGTCGATCCCGGCTTCCGGCCACCTGCCGTGGACCACCCTCCGACGAGTAGGTTCGAGTGACGACGATCACGTCCGCCCGAGGAGAGAACCTTGTCCGAGCAGACCCTGTCCAACCTGTCCCGCGAGGAGCGCCGCTTCGAGCCTCCGGCCGACCTCGCCGCCGACGCCAACGTCAAGGACGAGGCGTACGCCCGTGCCGACTCCGACCGTGAGGCGTTCTGGGCCGACGCCGCCGACCGGCTCGACTGGGGCCAGAAGTGGGACCAGGTCCTCGACTGGTCGAACCCGCCGTTCGCCCAGTGGTTCGTCGGCGGCACCCTCAACGCGTCCGTCAACTGCGTGGACCGCCACGTCGACGCCGGCAACGGCGACAAGGTCGCCCTCCACTGGATCGGTGAGCCCACTGATGCTGAGGGGAGGGCAGACACCCGCGACATCACGTACGCCGACCTGAAGGACCTCGTGTCCAAGGCGGCCAACGCCCTCACCGATCTCGGCGTGAAGAAGGGCGACCGCGTCGCGATCTACATGCCGATGATCCCCGAGGTCGTCGTCGCGATGCTCGCGTGCGCCCGCCTCGGCGCCCCGCACACCGTCGTCTTCGGCGGCTTCTCGGCCGACGCGCTCGCCTCGCGCATCACCGACTGCGACGCCAAGGTCGTCATCACGTCCGACGGCGGCTACCGCCGCGGCGCGGCCAGTGCGCTCAAGCCGGCAGTCGACGAGGCCGTCGAGAAGACCGGCGACCTGGTGCGCCACGTGCTCGTCGTCCGACGTACGGGCCAGGACGTCGCGTGGGACGAGTCGCGCGACGTGTGGTGGCACGAGGCCGTCGACCACGCGTCGGCCGACCACGAGGCCGAGATGCTCGACTCCGAGCACCCGCTGTTCGTGATGTACACCTCCGGCTCCACCGGAAAGCCGAAGGGCATCCTGCACACCACCGGCGGCTACCTCACCGGCACGTCGTTCACGCACTGGGAGGTCTTCGACCTCAAGGACGACGACGTCTACTGGTGCACCGCCGACGTGGGCTGGATCACCGGCCACTCCTACATGGTCTACGGCCCGCTCGCCAACGGCTCGACCCAGGTCATGTACGAGGGCACGCCCGAGAAGGGCCGGTGGTGGCAGATCATCCAGGACCTCAAGGTGTCGATCTTCTACACCGCGCCGACCGCGATCCGGACCTTCATGAAGCAGGGCCGCGAGATCCCCGACGGCTACGACCTGTCGTCGCTGCGGCTGCTCGGCTCGGTCGGTGAGCCGATCAACCCGGAGGCCTACATCTGGTACCGCGAGGTCATCGGCGGCGAGCGCTGCCCGGTCGTCGACACCTGGTGGCAGACCGAGACCGGCCAGATCCTGATCAGCCCGCTGCCAGGGGTCACGGCGGGCAAGCCGGGCAGTGCGATGAAGGCGCTGCCCGGCGTCGCCATCGACGTCGTCAACGACGAGGCGGAGTCGGTCGGCAACGGCAACGGCGGCTACCTCGTGATCCGCGAGCCGTGGCCCGCGATGCTGCGCACGCTGTGGGGCGACGACCAGCGCTTCAAGGACACCTACTGGTCGCGCTGGGAGGGGCTCTACTTCGCCGGCGACGGCGCGAAGCTCGACGAGGACGGCGACATCTGGCTCCTCGGCCGCGTCGACGACGTGATGAACGTGTCGGGCCACCGCCTCTCCACCACCGAGATCGAGTCGGCGCTCGTGTCGCACCCCAAGGTCGCCGAGGCCGCCGTCGTGGGTGCGGCCGACGAGACGACCGGGCAGGCCGTCTGCGCCTTCGTCATCCTGCGCGACAGTGCCGCCGGGCGACGGCGGCCCCGACATCGTCGAGGAGCTCCGCAAGCACGTGCAGAAGGAGATCGGCGCGATCGCCAAGCCGCGCCAGATCATGGTCGTCGCCGAGCTGCCCAAGACCCGCTCGGGCAAGATCATGCGCCGCCTGCTCAAGGACGTCGCCGAGGACCGCGAGGTCGGCGACGTGACCACCCTCGCCGACTCCACCGTCATGGACCTGATCAAGGACAAGTCGAGCTCGGCGGCATCCGAGGACTGACCACGACCGGTACCTGGGGACGATGGTGCGTCGTACCCGAGCCTCGCCGGATGGCAACGGCCCTGATGCCGGGCGGCTCACTAGGGTGACCGGGTGACCGACACCCCGCGTGCCGAGGTCGCCGTCATCGGCGGCACCGGCTTCTACTCGTTCCTCACCGACGCGACCGAGCACGTGGTCGAGACGCCGTACGGCGACCCGTCGGCGCCGATCGCCATCGGCGAGGTGGCCGGTCGGCGGGTGGCCTTCGTGCCGCGGCACGGCGCGCACCACGACTTCCCGCCGCACGCGATCCCCTACCGCGCGAACGCGTGGGCGCTGCGCGCGATCGGCGTACGCCAGGTGCTGGCGCCGTGCGCGGTCGGCGGGCTCCGGGACACAGTCGCTCCCGGCGACCTGGTCGTCCCGGACCAGCTGGTCGACCGCACCCACCGCCGGATCGGCTCGTACGTCGAGCGGGGTGCGGTGCACCTGCCGTTCGCCGATCCCTACTGCCCGGGCGTCTCGGCGGCCCTGGCCGGCGCCGACCCCGACGTCCGGTCCGGCGGGACCATGGTCGTGGTCGAGGGGCCGCGCTTCTCGACGCGTGCGGAGTCGCTGCACTACGCCGCGCAGGGCTGGGACCTGATCAACATGACCGGCGCCCCCGAGGCGCAGCTCGCCCGGGAGATGGGCCAGTGCTACGCGCCGCTCGCGCTGGTCACCGACATGGACGCCGGGGCCGAGTCGGGCACGGGCGTGGGCCAGGAGGACGTCTTCGCCCTCTTCCGAGCCAACCTGGAGCGGCTGACCGGCATCCTCACCGGCGCTGTCGAGGCGCTGCCCGATCCCACCGGCTGCACCTGCGCGACGTGGTCGGACGGGATCGACCTGACGTACGAGGTGCCCGGCTCGTGAGGGTGCTGCTGACCGGCTCGGCCGGATTCATCGGCTCCGCGATCGGCCGGCAGCTCGAGGCGGCCGGGCACGAGGTGGTCGGCGTCGACCTGATGCTCGCCTCGGCGCACGGCTCGTCGGTGCCGCCGACCGGGACGCTCCGGCTCGACGTGCGCGACGCGCGGTCGGACGCCTGGACCGAGGCGTTGCGCGGCGTCGACGCGGTGTGCCACCAGGCCGCGCTCGTCGGCGCGGGCGTACGCGTCGCGGACCTGCCCGACTACGCCTCGCACAACGACGTCGGCACCGCCGCGCTGCTCGTCGCGATGCACGACGCCGGCGTCGACCGGCTGGTGCTCGCCTCGTCGATGGTGGTCTACGGCGAGGGCCTGTACGCCTGCCCCGACCACGGCCCGCAGCTGCCGCCGCCGCGGCCGGTCGCCGCGATGGAGGCCGGCGACTTCGACAACCACTGTCCCGTCTGCGACGGCCCGCTCACCTGGCAGCTCGTGCCGGAGGACGCGCGGCTCGACCCGCGCAGCAGCTATGCCGCGAGCAAGCTCGCGCAGGAGCACTACGCCTCGTCGTGGGTACGCCAGGCGGGTGCCGCCGCCGTGGCCCTGCGCTACCACAACGTCTACGGCCCGATGATGCCGCGCGACACGCCCTACAGCGGCGTGGCCGCGATGTTCCGCTCGTCGCTCGAGCGCGGCGAGGCGCCGCAGGTCTACGAGGACGGCGGACAGGTGCGCGACTTCGTCCACGTCGACGACGTCGCGCGCGCCAACGTGCTCGCGCTCGAGTCGGTCGTCGCCGGCCCGACGCCGCGCTGGTCGGCGTACAACGTCTGCTCCGGTCGCCCGGTGACGATCCTCGACGTGGCCACCCGCGTCGCCGAGGGCACCGGCCGCGACATCGCGCCCGAGGTGACCGGCGGCTTCCGGCCCGGCGACGTACGCCACGTCGTCGCCTCGCCGGCGCTGGCGTCGAGCGAGCTGGGCTTCACCGCGGAGGTCGGCCCCGACGAGGGACTGCGGGCCTTCGCCACCGCGCCGCTCAGGACCTGAGGGCTACCAGCTGGTGTAGAGCAGGTGCTCGACCAGCAGCGCCGTGAGCACCTGCAGCGCGAGCCCCCAGCGCCGCCAGCCCCCGGGCAGCAGCGCCAGGGACAGGGTCAGCCACGGCACGAACGGCAGCCAGATCCGCTCCACCTCGGCCTTCGACATCCGGCTCAGGTCGGCGACGACGACGGCGAGCGCGGCCGCCCCGGCCAGCACCGCGACGGTCCGCGCCCCACCGGTGTGGCGCCGCGCGGCGACCGCGAGGCCCGCACCGAGGAGCGGTCCGGCCGAGACGAGGAGGGCACCGAGGTTGCCCCAGGCCCAGTACGACATCGGTCGGCTCTTGGCGATCCCGTCCCAGTACCGGTCGTGGAGCACCGGGTAGGCCTCCCACCACGCGAAGCCGAGCGCGGCGAAGGCCAGCACGACGCGCCAGGGCCGTGACTGCCGCGACCGGCAGCGGCCACCACGAGCGCGCCAGCCACAGCACGGCCAGCGCCAGGATGCCCAGCAGCGGCAGGCCGTACGAGCTCATCACGCACCAGCCCAGCAGCAGCCCGGCGGCGACGCCCCAGCCGAGCAGGCCGCCGCGAGCGACCGCCCGCGCCGAGGCCGCGAGCGCGGCCAGTCCCCAGGCGGCCAGCGCGGCGAAGAGCGCGTCGCCGGAGACCGCGAGGAACACCGCGGCCGGCGACAGCACCAGGAAGGGAGCCGCGAGGCGGGCCCACCGCTCGGCGTCGAGGAGGCGGAGGGTGGTCATCGTCGCGAGCGGGATGCTCGCCGCGATCGCGACCAGGACCAGCGCGGCGACGAGGTCACCCCCGAGCCCGAGGCGCACCAGCGCGACGTGGAGGAGCACCGCGCCCGGCGGGTGGCCGGCCAGGTGGATCGGCCAGTTGTCCGGAGCGCTGTACGGGATGCGGTCGACGTACTCCCGCAGCATCGCCGGGACGTCGGTGATCTCGCGGGCCGACACCATGTACTCGGTCGGGCTGACCATCACGCGCGTCAGCCCGACCTCGCCGTCGACCAGCGCCAGCGCGACCAGCCACGCCAGCCCGACGACGTACGACACCAGCAGCAGGCGGCGCCACGACAACGTCCGGGCGAGCGCCTCGCCGCGCCACACGCCGGCCGCGGCGAGCAGGACGGCCAGCACGCTGGTCGGCGAGGCCCGGAGGTCGACGAAGCCGTGCAGGGGCGGCAGCCCGAGCATGTCGCTGCGGGCGTCGACGTCCCAGCCGGTGAGCGGCGGCACGGCGAAGGAGAGCGCCAGCAGCACCAGCGCGACGACCAGACCGATCACGGCGCGACGGCCGGGGACGGCTTCGTCGGGGGTCGCGTCGGTCATGCGACCAACCCTAGGGACGCCACGCGGTGAAGCCCGTCCGGAGAGCGGATGTCACAGGTCCGTAAGGGTGAGAACCATGGCTCGCGCCCCTGCGCCTGACTAGCGTCCGGGTCGTGCCCACCTGCGATCTCGTCCTCCCCTGTCGCGACGAAGGACCTGCCCTGAGGGCGCTGCTGCCACGGATCCCGGACGCGTTCTCGGTGATCGTCGTCGACAACGGCTCGCGGGACGACACGGCCGCCGTGGCCCGCGCGCTGGGCGCCCGCGTGGTCACCGAGGCTTCGCCCGGGTACGGCGCCGCCGTGCACGCCGGCATCGAGGCCGCCACCGCCGACTGGGTCGCGGTCATGGACGGGGACGGCTCCTTCGACCCCGCCCAGCTCCTGCCGCTCCTCGCCGACGTCACGTCGGGCCGCGCCGACATCGCCGTGGGTCGACGTCGTCCGGTCCAGCACGGGGTGTGGCCGTGGCACGCGCGGGCCGGCAACGCGCTGATCACCGCCTGGCTCCGCCGCCGCATCGGCATGGACGCCCACGACATCGCCCCGATGCGGGTGTGTCGGCGCGAGGCGCTGCTCGGCCTCGGTCTGCAGGACCGGCGGTTCGGCTACCCGGTCGAGCTGCTGCAGGCGATCACCCTCGCCGGCTGGCGGGTGAGCGAGCACGACGTCGACTACCACCCCCGCGCCGCGGGCACGAAGTCGAAGGTGTCCGGCTCGGTGAGCGGGACCCTGCGGACCGCGCGCGACTTCGGGAAGGTCCTGCGATGAAGGTCCTGCTGGTCGCCAAGGCCCCCGTGGCCGGCCGGGTGAAGACCCGGCTCGGCGCGCTGGTCGGCGACGACGTGGCCGCCGACCTCGCCGCCGCGTCGCTGCTCGACACCCTCGACGCCTGCCGCGAGTCCGGTGCCACGGGTCACCTCAGCCTCGCCGGCGACCTGTCCGACGCGGTGCGCGGCGAGCAGATCCGGGCCGCCCTCGACGGCTGGACGATCACGCACCAGGTCGGCGACGGGTTCGCCGAGCGGCTCGTGCGCGCCCACGCCGACGCCGGTCCCGGGCTCGTCGTGCAGATCGGGATGGACACCCCGCAGGTCACGGCCGCGGCACTCCACGAGGTCGCCGACGCGATGGCCGGCCACGACGCCGTGCTCGCCCCGGCCACCGACGGCGGCTGGTGGGCGCTCGCCCGCCGGGACGCGGACGTCGTACGCCACCTGGCGCGAGGTGGCGATGTCGACCTCGACCACCTTCGTCGACACCCAGCGGGCCCTCGAGCGGGCCGGCGCCCGGGTCGCGCACGCGCCCGCGCTGACCGACGTCGACACCCTCGACGACGCCGACCTCGTCGCCGGACTCGCTCCCACCACCCGGTTCGCCGAGGCCTGGCGGACGCTCCGGGCGGCGATGGCGTCGTGAACGAGCAGTCCTTCAGCGAGGTCTTCGCCAGCGCCCTCGACGGCGCACCCACAGTCGTCGTCGGCCTCGGCGACCGGCCGATGACCCTCCCCGTGGACCTGTGGAGCCGAACGGCCGACGCGTCCGACCACGCGCTCCTTGCGCTGTGCGACGGACCGACCCTCGACGTCGGCTGCGGTCCGGGCCGGCTGACCGAGGCCCTCGCGACGAGCGGCCACATCGTCCTCGGCATCGACGTCGTCCCGACGGCCGTGACGATGACGCGGGCGCGCGGCGTCCCGGCACTGCGGCGCGACGTCTTCGACCGGATGCCCGGCGAGGACCGCTGGCACACCGTCCTGCTCGCCGACGGCAACATCGGCATCGGCGGCGACCCGGTCCGGCTGCTGCAGCGGGCCCGCACGTTGCTGGCCACCGGCGGCCGGGTGGTCGTCGAGCTCGGCGCGCCCGGCACCGCGGTCGTGAGCTGCTGGGTGGCCCTCGAGGCCAGCGACCGACGCAGCCGGCCGTTCCGCTGGGCCACGCTCGGGGTCGACGACATCGGCCGGGTCGCCGTGGCAGCAGGCTTCGACGTGCCGCGCATCCACCGGTTCGGTGACCGCTGGGCCGCCGTCCTGACCGAGGCCGCGCGATGACCATGCGACTCGCTCCGCCCACCCCGGAGATGTTCACCTCGCGCCTCCGCTCCCCGGCGATCGCGGCCCGCGTGGGCCTGTGGCTCGGCATCGCCTTCGGCCTGTGCTTCGTCACCGGCCTGATCAGCCACTACGCGCAGCAGCCGTCGCACCCGATCCCGTTCCCGACCAGCCCGAGCTGGGGCTACCGCCTCACCCAGGGGCTCCACGTCACCTCCGGCGTCGCCGCGATCCCCCTGCTGCTGGTGAAGCTGTGGTCGGTCCTGCCGAAGCTCTTCGAGGGCCTCCCGCTCCGCGACCCGCGCGCGCTCCTGCTGACGGGGCTGGAGCGCGCCTCCATCGCCGTGCTCGTCGCCTCGTCGATCTTCCAGCTCGCGACCGGGCTGCTCAACGCTGCCCAGTGGTATCCCTGGACCACCTTCTCCTTCCGCACCGCCCACTACGCGATCGCCTGGGTCGCGATCGGCGCCCTGGTGCTGCACATCGCGGTCAAGCTGCCGGTCATCCGCGACGCGCTGACCAGCGACATCGACGCCACCGTCGGCGACCACGACCGCGCCACGGCCACGAGCCCCGGACCGCTGTCGCGCCGCGCCCTCGTGCGTACGACCTTCGCCGCCGCCGGGGTCGCCGTCCTCGCGACCGCGGGCAGCACCGTGCCCTGGCTGCGCCGGGTCTCGGTCTTCGCGGTCCGCACCGGCGAGGGACCGGGCGGGGTGCCGATCAACAAGTCCGCGAAGGCCGCCGGCGTCGAGGAGACCGCGACCTCGCCCGACTGGCGGCTGTCCGTGGTGGTCGGCGGGACCACCACCTCGTTGTCGTACGACGACCTGCGGGCGCTGCCGCAGCACACCGTCGGCCTGCCGATCGCCTGCGTCGAGGGCTGGAGCGCGCAGGGCACCTGGTCCGGCGTCCGGATGGCCGACGTGCTCCGGCTCGCCGGGGCGACCGCGGCCGGCGACGTCGCCGTCACCTCGCTCCAGCAGTCCGGCGCCTTCCGCCGCACCACCCTGCCCGGCAACTTCGCCGCCGACGACCGCACCCTGCTCGCGCTCGACCTGGCGGGCGAGGCGTTGTCGCTGGACCACGGCTTCCCGTGCCGGCTGATCGCTCCGAACCGGCCGGGCGTGCTGCAGACCAAGTGGGTCTCCCGGCTGGAGGTGGACGCATGAGGACGCGGCTGCTGATCGGTGCCGGCGGCGTCGTGGTCGCGCTCTACGGCGCGTTCCTGATGCTCAGCCGGCAGGACCCCGGCCAGTGGCTGGAGGTCGGCATCTGGTTCGGCGTGGGGGTGGCGGCGCACGACGTCGTCCTGTCCGCGCTGGTGATCGGGGTGTGCTTCCTGGGGACCCGCCTGCTGCCGGAACGGTGGCGCGCGCCTGCGGCGATCGCGCTGGTCGTGTGGGGAAGCCTGACGGTCGTGACCGTGCCGGTGCTGACCCGAGCGGGCGCCCGCGCGGACAACGCGACGCTGCTGGATCGCCCCTATCTCGCCACCTGGTGGGCGATCAGTGCCATCGTGGTGGTGCTCGTGGCGGTCGCCGGGCTCGTCCGATCCCGCCGCCCACGCGCCCGGGAGTGAGTCGATGGCCAACGTTCTCGTCGTGGACGACGACGCCACGGTGCGCGAGGTCGTCGTCGACTACCTCCGGGCCGCCGGGCACGAGGTCCGCGAGGCCACCGACGGGCAGGGCGCCCTGGCCGCCGTACGCGACGCGCGGGCCGACCTCGTCGTGCTCGACGTGATGATGCCGGGCCTCGACGGCCTCGAGGTGTGCCGTCGGCTGCGGGTCGCCTCCGACGTGCCCATCGTCCTGCTCACCGCGCTCGGCAGCGAGCAGGACCGGGTGGTCGGGCTGGAGATCGGCGCCGACGACTACGTCACCAAGCCGTTCAGCCCGCGCGAGCTGGTGCTGCGCGTCGACTCGATCCTCCGGCGCTCGTCCGGAGGGCTCGACACCGACGCACCCACGGTGATCGTCGACGGCGGTCTCGTGGTCGACCGCGCGCGACGGCTCGTCACGATCAACGGCGAGGAGACCTCCCTGACGACGCGGGAGTTCGACCTGCTGGCCTTCCTCGTCTCCCGCCCGGGCATCGCGTTCTCCCGCGACGACCTGCTCCAGCAGGTGTGGGGCTGGTCGTTCGGCGACCAGTCGACCGTCACCGTGCACGTGCGCCGGCTGCGCGAGAAGGTCGAGCCCGACCCCACGAATCCGGTGCGGCTCCTGACGGTGTGGGGCGTCGGCTACCGATGGGAGACCACGACATGAGCGACCTCACCGAGATCTGGGTCGTCGCGATCGGCAGCGGCGTCGTCGTCGGCCTGCTCGGCCTGCTGGCCGGATGGGCCCTGCGCCACCGCTCGCTGCGCTGGCAGCTCGCGGTCGTCGGCGTCGTCACCACGTTCACCGTGCTGCTCGGCACGCAGGCCATCTCACGCCGGATGCTGATCTCCGACCACGACCGTCAGGTCGTGCTCATCGTCACCAGCGCCGCCGCCGTCGTGTCGCTGGCCGTCGCGCTGGTGCTCGCCACCGCGCTGGTGCGGTGGTCGCAGTCGCTGCGCGAGGACGTACGCCGCGTGGGCGCGGGCGGCAGCATCGTCGCCGAGCGCCGAGGACCGGCCGAGTTCCAGGCCCTGGCCGCCGACCTCGCGTCGGCGAACCAACGCCTCGCCGAGGCCCGCGAGCGCGAGCAGCGGCTCGAGGAGTCGCGGCGCGAGCTGGTGTCGTGGGTCTCCCACGACCTCCGTACGCCGCTCGCCGGGATGCGGGTGATGGCGGAGGCGCTCGAGGACGGCATCGCCTCCGACCCGGCGCGCTACCACCGCCAGATCCGCGGCGAGGTCGACCGGATGGTGCTGATGGTCGACGACCTCTTCGAGCTCTCCCGCATCCACGCCGGCCAGCTCGTCGTCCAGCCCCAGTCGATCAGCCTCGGCGACCTGGTCAGCGAGGCCATCGCAGCCGCCGACCCCGTGGCCCGCGCCCGGCGCGTACACCTCGGCGGCGAGGTGCCGCACGGCCTGCAGGTCGACGCCGACCCCGCCGGGCTCTCGCGCGTCCTGGCCAACCTCATCGTCAACGGCATCCGCCACACGCCCGCCGACGGCTCGGTGCACGTCCTCGCGCGACCGGTCGACGGTGGCGTCGAGCTCGCGGTCACCGACGGCTGCGGCGGCATCGCCGACGACGCCCGCGAGAGGCTCTTCGAGGTCGGCTACCGCGGCACCTCCGCGCGCACGCCCGAGGACCCCGAGGTGCAGGACATCCACACCGCCCGCGCCGGCCTCGGCCTCGCGATCGTCAAGGGGATCGTCGAGGCCCACCACGGCCGGGTCGCCGTCGAGAACGTCCACACGCCGGCGGCCGAGGCCGCCGGCTGCCGCTTCCGGGTCGTCCTCCCCGCCTAGCCCCCGCCTGACCTCCCCGCCTGACCTCCCCGCCTGACCCTCCCGATACCTGAGGACGTGGTGGTCGTCGGAGCGGCCCTCAGTCGTCCGCCGCGTCCTCAGGTATCTGCTTCGTCGAGGCGAGGAGCACGGCGATGCCGACGACTGCGGCGAGGAGCGAGGCCAGCAGGATCGCGATCTTCGCCTCCTCGGTCAGCAGGTCCGCGCCGGGGAACGACAGCCCGGCGATGAAGATCGAGACGGTGAATCCGATGCCGCCCACCGCGCCGAGCCCGAAGACCATCGACCAGGAGGTGCCGTCGGGCAGCCGCCCGAGCCCCAGTCGTACGGCCGCGAACGACGCCAGGAAGATGCCGACGGGCTTGCCGACGACGAGGCCCAGGATGATGCCGAGGCCCACCGGTTCGGTGAAGACCTTGCCGATGGCGCCCAGCTCGACACCTGCGTTGGCGAGCGCGAAGACCGGGAGGACGAGGTACGCCGACACCGGGTGCAGCGTGCTCTGCAGCCGTTCGACGACCGACACCGACTCCTTCATCAGGAACCGCATCTTGGCGAGCTCGTCGGCGTCGAGATGGCGGTCGCGCATCGCGTCGGAGGCGTAGCCGCGGGCGACCTCCTCGTTGAGCAGCGGCCGCGCAGGCGCGAGCAGGCCGATGGCGACGCCGGCCAGCGTCGCGTGCACGCCCGACTCGAGCAGGGCGAACCAGACGACGACCCCGACGACGGCGTAGAAGACGACCGTCCAGATCTTCAGCGACTTGGCGACGGCCATCACACCGAGCAGGCCGACCGCCAGCGCGAGCCAGCCGAGGGAGAGGTCGGAGGTGTAGAACACCGCGATCACCAGGATCGCGCCGATGTCGTCGACGATCGCGAGCGTCAGCAGGAAGAGCCGTGCCGCCGACGGGATCCGCCGGCCGAGGACGCCGAGCACGCCGACCGCGAAGGCGATGTCGGTCGCCATCGGGATGCCCCACCCCGCGCTGCCGTCGCTGCCGGGCGGGTTGAGCGCGAGGTAGAGCCCGGCCGGCACGACCATCCCGCCGACGGCGGCGACGATCGGCAGGGCTGCGGTCTTCGGGTCGCGCAGGTCGCCGTTGACGAGCTCGTACTTGATCTCGAGCCCCACGACGAAGAAGAAGACGACCATGAGGGCGTCGTTGACCCAGTGCTGCAGCGACTCGTCGAGGTGGAGCGGCCCGACGTCGAGGACCAGGTGGGTGTGCCAGAGCGCGTCGTACGACGACGCCCACGGGCTGTTGGCCCACACCAGCGCGATGGCCGCGGCGAGGAGCAGCAGCAGCGAACCGGCGGCCTCGACCCGGAGGAACTCGCGCACGGGCCTCGCGACGAGCCGGGCCAGCGGTCGGTCGCTGGCCATGTAGACCGGGCCGGTCTCCCAGAGATCGTCGCCGGGACCTGGGGAGTGGGGGTCGTGCGGGGGTGAAGCCATGGAGTGGCGCATCCCTTCGGGGTGGGCGGGGTACCGCATGACCGCGACTACACCGTCGCGGGCCGACCAGACTTCCCGGCTCACCTACGGCCCAGTCTAGACGGACCCCTGGGCACAACGGGGCCGTTGGTAGGGTCGCAGCCGTCAGCCCCCGGCGTACACCGAAGGACCGCAGCGATGACGAACGAGCCGATCAAGCGGCATGCACCTGCTGAGGGAGATCCGACCCTCGGCAAGCTCGTCATGGACGCGCAGCGCGACATCTCGACGCTGATCAGCAAGGAGATCGAGCTCGCCAAGAGCGAGCTCAAGATCAGCGTCAGGCACGGCGGCCTCGGCCTCGGTCTCTTCGGCGCGGCGGCCTTCCTCGGCCTGCTCGCGATCATCATGCTGTCGGTCTCGCTGGCCTACTTCATCCACTGGAACGGCTCCGGCCTCGACCTCCACTGGGCGTTCCTGATCGTCTTCGCGCTCTACCTCCTCATCGCCGGCCTGCTCGCCTTCATCGGCATCAAGCAGGTCAAGCAGGTCAAGGGCCCCGAGAAGGCGATCAAGCAGGGCAAGCAGATCCCCCAGGCCCTCAAGGGCAAGGGCTGACCGGTCGCCTCGCCCTCTGTGGGCGGTGTGTGAGGGGCATTTCGGACGTGCCGATTCCCCCTCGGACACCGCCCGTACGACGCCATGCCTCGACACGCCCGCGAGCGGTGCGTGAGGAGGGTTCGGCGGCCTCGGAATCCGCCTCACTCACCGCTCGAGCAGGGGCCGTACGACGAGGTCAGCGCACGCAGGTGCCGGTGTCGACCGGCGCCTCGCGGGTCACGCCGGCGGCGGCGGACTCGGCGACCTGGCTCGCGGTGAGCGCGTAGCCGGTGTCCTGGTCGCTGACGGACGCGGCGAAGACCATTCCGGCGACGTCGCCGCCCGAGGTGACGATCGGGCCACCCGAGTTGCCGGGGCGGATCAGCGCCCGCAGGGAGTAGACCTGCCGGATCACGGTGCCCTCGCCGTAGATGTCGGGCGAGCGCAGCCGCTGCTGCGACCGGATCCGGCCGGTCTCGACGTCGTACGGCCCGTCCTCGGGGTAGCCCAGCACCGCGACGTTGTCACCGGGCTCGGCCTCGGTGTCGAGGGTGAGGTGCGGCGCGCCCGTGTCGGGCAGGGCGAGCACGGCGATGTCGAGGTCGGCGTCGTAGAGCACGACCGACGCGACGGCCGTCGTGCCGCCCACCTCGACCTCCGGACGCGTCACGCCGGCGACGACGTGGGCGTTGGTCATCAGCCGACCCGGTGCGTAGAAGAAGCCGGTGCCCTCGACGCCGCTGCCGCAGCCGTTGGTGCCGCGGACCTTGACCACGCTCCCCTGCGCCGCGACCACGTCGGGGTCGGTGAGCATCCGCCGGTCGCCGGGCCTCACCGCGACGATCCGCTCCGGCGCGAAGGGCTCGAGGTAGCGCGGGAAGAAGGTCGTGCCGACGACGTTGTTGAAGGCCTGCAGCACCTTGCTCGAGTCGGCGGGCAGCGTCGTGTCCACCTTGGCCAGGACGGCCGAGTCGCGCACGAGCGGGGTGATCCCGGCGATCCGCGTGCCGGACACGGCGACGCCGAGCGCCCAGGCGACGAGGAGCACGGCGACCGCGCTGAGGGCGGACCCCCCGACGGCGTCGACGGCACGGATCGGCTGCCAGGTGATGCGCGCCCGGATCCGGGCACCGACGTACTGGAAGAGCGCCTGCCCCAGCGAGGCCGAGACGATCACGATGAAGAGCGCGCCGAGCGACACCCACAGCGACGGGGCCGCGTCACCGAGCGCGAGCGGGGCGACCCAGATGCCCAGCAGGCCGCCGAGGAGCAGTCCTGCGGTCGCGAAGGCCCCCGTGATGAAGCCCTGCCAGTAGCCCGAGAGGGCATAGACGCCCACGAGTGCGAGCAGGCACCAGTCGAGGACGTTCACTGCTACTCCTCGAGCCTGGTGTTCTGCGGTGGATTCTCCGCGAGGTCGGTCCCTCGCAGCACACCCTGCAGCATGTGGTCCGGCAGGTCACGCACCCGCGCCCGGTCCCAGTCCTCCCCCCATCCGAGGTACGAGAAGAGCCGGGCGATGATGCCGGCGGTGAAACCCCACAGGATGACGTCGCGATCGGGGCCGATGAGGAAGCCCGGACCCGTCCAGCCGCTGGGGTGGCGGACGTTGACCCGGTTCTCGGGATCGAGCAGGTCGGCGATGGCCACGTGGTGGATCTCGTGCACCTCGTCGGGGCTCGCGATCCGCACCTCGCCCGGGTCACGCCAGTAGCCGAGGATCGGCGTCACCGCGAAGTTGCTCGGCGGCAGCCACAGCTCGGGCAGCTCGCCGAAGACCTCGATCTCGGAGGGCTCGAGCCCGATCTCCTCGTACGCCTCCCGCAGCGCCGCCTGCTCGGCGGTCTCGCCGTCGTCGAGCGACCCGCCCGGGAAGGACACCTGGCCGGGGTGCGAGCGCATGTGGTGGGCGCGCTCGGTCAGCAGGAGCTGGCCGCGGTGGGCGAGGTCGTCGGGCCCGGGATCAGAGTCCGTGGGGTCGGCGTCGCGGTCGGCGAAGACCATCAGCACGGCGCCGCGCCGGGGGTCGCTGCCCTCGGGCGGCATGAAGCGGGTCAGCTCGTGGACCGTGATCGACGACGCCGCCTCGACCACCGGGCCGAGCCACCCGGGGAGCTGGCTCACAGCGTGATCCCGAGGTGCTGGGCGACCAGCTCCTCGACCTCGTCGACGGAGTCGACGCCGCCCGAGGCCCGGCCGGTGATGACGCCGTCAGCGTCGACGAAGAGGAAGGCCGGCAGGCCGCGACGGGCGATCGCGAAGGCCTCCTCGGTCATCAGGTCGCCGCCGGGGTCGGCGATCGACGGGTAGGTCACCCCGGTCTCCTCGGCCAGCGCGAGCGCGGCGGCCGGCTGGACGTCGTTGAAGTCGATGCCGATCACGGCCACCTGCTCGCCGTGCTCCTGGTGGAAGGCCTCCAGCGCCGGCATCTCGCGGCGGCACGGCTCGCACCGGGCCTGCCACAGGTTGATGACCGCCGGTCCGCGCAGCGAGGCGAGCTCGACGTCGGGACCGCCGCCGAGGCACGGCAGCGTCACCTCGGGCAGCCCGCCCTCGACCGCGGCGCCGGTGCCGGGCTCGCAGTCGAGCATCCCGATCCGGTCCTTGGCGGCGCGCAGCTCGGGGGTGTCGACCTGCACGTCGGGAGGGCGTACGACGATGCCGCCGTCGTCGTCAGGTCCACACGGCGTACAACCCGGCGAGCGTCACCAGGACCGTCACCAGGAGGATGACCTTCCTCATGCGGGGCCCTGCGTGGTGACGAGCTTCTCCGCCTCGATCGGGTCGGTCGGCCCGGCGCCGTACGACGGGCACAGCCTGGCGATCGGGCAGGCGCCGCAGGCGGGCTTCTTGGCGTGGCAGCGACGGCGGCCGTGCCAGATCAGGTGGTGGGACAGCATCGTCCAGTCGCGCTTGGGGAAGAGCGCGGCGACGGCGTGCTCGACCTTGACCGGGTCGGTCTCCTCGGTCCAGCCGAAGCGCCGGGCCAGCCGGCCGAAGTGGGTGTCGACGGTGATCCCCGGCAGGCCGAACGCGTTGCCCAGCACGACGTTGGCGGTCTTGCGGCCGACGCCCGGGAGCTTGACGAGGTCGTCGAGGCGGGCCGGCACCACGCCGTCGTGGTCCTCGACGAGCGCCTGGCTGAGCTTGAGCAGCGAGTCGGTCTTGGCGCGGAAGAAGCCGAGCGGGCCGAGCAGCTGCTCGAGGTGCTCGCGCGGGGCCGCGGCCATCGCCTGGGGGGTGGGGTAGGCCGCGAAGAGCGCCGGGCTCGCCGCGTTGACCCGGCGGTCGGTGGTCTGCGCCGACACCACCGTCACGACGAGGCACTCGAAGGGGTTGGTGAAGTCGAGCTCGGCCGCGGCGTCGGGGTAGGTCTCGGCGAGGATCCGGTCCATCCGGCGCGCCCGGCGCACGAGCGTCGTGTCGGGCTTGATCGGGTCGCTCGGGGCAGGCACGGGCCCAGCGTACGGTCCACCGCCGACACCCCTGAGGGCGCGCGGAGGCTGGCACGGAGCGGGCAGGAGTGGGGAGAGTCGCTTTTGTGACCCGGACCACGGCTAGGATCATCCCGATCCCGCGGACCCACAAGGGCTCCGACCCAGGACATCGCACGGGGCGCACCTACATGGAGGAATGACGTGGACAACGACGTGCTTCGGCAGGCACCGCTGTTCAGCTCGCTCGACGACGAGGCAGCGACCGCCCTGGGCGGCTCCATGGCGGAGACGACGCTGCGCCGCGGCGAGGTCCTCTTCCACGAGGGCGACTCCGGCGACAAGCTCTACGTCGTCACCGAGGGCAAGGTGAAGCTCGGCCGCTCGGCCTCCGACGGCCGCGAGAACCTGCTCGCGATCATGGGCCCCGGCCAGATGTTCGGCGAGCTCTCCCTCTTCGACCCCGGTCCGCGCTCGGCCACCGTCACCGCGGTCACCGACGCCACCTTCGCCTCGCTGTCGCACGAGGACCTGCTGAAGTGGCTCGACGGCCGTCCGCAGGTCGCCCGCGGCCTGCTGTCCCAGCTCGCCGGCCGGCTCCGCAAGTCCAACGACGTCGTCGCCGACCTGGTCTTCTCCGACGTCCCGGGCCGCGTCGCCAAGGCGCTGCTCGACCTCGCCGACCGCTTCGGCCGCACCGCCGACGACGGCGTCCACGTCCACCACGACCTCACCCAGGAGGAGCTCGCCCAGCTGGTGGGCGCCTCCCGCGAGACGGTCAACAAGGCGCTCGCCGACTTCGCGTCGCGCGGCTGGCTGCGCCTGGAGCCCCGCTCCGTGGTGATCATGGACCTCGAGCGCCTCTCCCGCCGCGCCCGCTGACACGTCTTCGTCCGACCTGACGCCCCAGCTGGCGCCTGCCTGCGCGCTCGAGGTCGAGTGCGCTCACGGTCGTGGTCATCGCGGCGACATTCACTCGACCCGCGCAGCCACCCGGGACGGCCCCGGCGCGCGTCGTACGTCGTGAGAGGGGGTCCGATGAGCACATCCGATGAGGCAGGCTTCGACGAGTTCGTCGCCGCACGCAGCGCCGCGCTGTCGCGCACGGCGTACCTCCTGACCGGCGACCACCACCTCGCGCAGGACCTCGTGCAGGCGGCGCTGATGCAGGCGGTGAAGCACTGGCGGCGGATCCACACCTCGCCGGAGGCGTACGTCCGGCGCGCGATGTACCACCAGAACATCTCCTGGTGGCGGCGTCGCCGGATCACGGAGACCTCGCTGGTGTCGTACGACGGCGCGGTCCCGGCCGCCGACACCGACCTGCGGCTCACGCTCGACCAGGCGCTCGCCCGGTTGACCCCGAAGCAGCGCACCGTGCTGGTGCTGCGCTTCTACGAGGACCTCACCGAGGTCGAGACGGCCCGCGCGCTCGGGCTGTCGACGCAGCACCGTGAAGTCGACGACCCGCCAGTCGCTGGCCCGGCTGCGCACGCTCGCGCCCGAGCTCGCCGAGCTGATCGGAGCAGACGCATGACCACTCCACCATCGGGCCTCCGCGACGCCTTCCACCGTGTCGCCGACGACACCTCTCCCCTGCCCGTCGACGACGACCTCTGGCAGCGCGGGCACGCGGCCCGCCGGCGCGGGCAGGCCTTCGCCGTCGCCGCGGTCCTGGCGCTCGTCGTGTCGGTCGGTGGCGTGGCGACGCTCGTCTCGGGCACCGACCAGGAGGCGCGTACGGCCTCCACCGAGGTCGTCGAGGGCGGCGCGATCCCCAGCGACATCGTCGACATCCCCGACGACCTCGCGGTCACCACCGACCTCGCCGTGGGGCAGGGCTCGGCCGCGTTCATCTCGGCGTCGGGTCGATCCCGTGGTGATCACGGCGACCGACGGACTGCCGCACCGCCTCGACCTGCCGGGCTGGGACCAGGCGCCGATCGCGCTCGCGCTGTCCGGCGACGGGCGGACGATCGCCTACCAGGACGCATCCGCCGAGTCGGGCACCTACCTCACCATGGTGGACCTCGAGACCGGACGCTCCGTGCGAGTCTTCGCCGATGACAGCCAACGCCTGCTGGTGAACGAGCTCAGCTGGTCGCCGGACGGACGCTGGCTCGCCTGGATCGCCACCACGCAGGACGGCCTGCTGGCACTGCTCGGCAGGGTCGACACCTCGGACGCACGTCCTCGCCAGGTCCGTCTTCCGTCGGCGCGGTCGACGTCGCGGTGGCCGACGACGGCTCCGCGCTCGTCGGGCGGGTGGCCGGAGAGCTCCTCATGGCCGAGCCGGACCGCAGCCCGGTCAGCGTCTACTCCGGCCCGGGGGTCGGGGCGGGCGCCTTCTCCCCCGACGGTCGCCACGTCGCGCTCCGGACGTCCGTGGACACGTCGTCGTACACCTGGGACACGGACGCCGGCGAGATCCTGGAACACCCGTTCCCGGAGGACACCCTCGGGGCGGTCGAGCTCCGCCCCCTGGGCTGGCTCGACGACCGGCTGCAGGTGCTGCTGGCGCAGGACACGAGAGGCAACTCCGGCGAGCTCGTGATCACCACCCCCACGGTGGACGAGACCAGCACGTGGCGCCGCTCTGTCGGTCGCGTCGACGCGAACCTCGTCGGCTCGCTCAGCATCGCCGTCGACCTGATCCCCGACCTCGACGGCACCTCGTCGCAGCAGCTGACGTACGACTTCGGAGGGCCGGAGCGCGACATCTCGTGGATCATCGGCCTCGGCGTCGCGGCCGCGATCGCCGTGCTGCTGGGCCTGCGGTGGCTCTGGCGCCGCCTGCTGGGGTAGGTCAGCCGCGAGGGTCGCGCCCCGAGAACGCCGCCAGCCGCTCGTACGCCCCCGCATCGGCCGGCACCTCGACCTCGGCCCCGAAGGCACCCGTGCGGTTGTCGTCGGTCAGCCCCTGCTGCATCGCGGCCAGCCCGGTCTCGGCGAGCGAGTCGTCGAGAGCGAGGTCCGCGCCCGTCCCGCGCACCAGGTCCCAGGAGTGCACGGCGTACTCCGCGACCTGGAAGCCCGCACTGCCCTGCTGGTCCTCGGGCAGCTGCTGCATCGCGGCGAGCAGCTCGGCGGCGCCGGCCCGGAAGGTCGGTCCCCACTGCCCGTCCGGCACCTCGGGGATGGCGCTCCAGTCGACCTCCTCGCCGCGCGTCATCTTCGCCCACGTGCCCGGTCCGGACGCGACGTGCGCGGCGAGCTGCCGCACCGTCCAGTCCGAGCACGGGGTGGGGTTGTCGAGGTTGTCGGCGTTGACCGTGTCGAGCGCGCGGCTCGCCTGGTCGAACGCGCGGGCCAGCTGGTCCACGGGAGAGTCGGTCATGGCCCCACCTCACTCCCCGGCCGGACAGGGGTCAACCCCTCAGGTGCGGAGGTACGCCAGCACGGCGAGCACGCGCCGGTTGGTGTCGGGCTGCTGGTGCAGGCGCAGCTTGGCGAACACCGACCCCACGACCGGTTCGACGGTCTTGACCGACAGGTGGAGCCGCTCGCAGATCGCGGCGTTGGAGAGTCCCTCGGCCATCAGCTCCAACACATCGCGCTCGCGTGGCGTCAGGCCCTCGAGGTGCCCGGCGAGGCGCTCCTGCTCGACGAGGTCGCCCAGCGTGAGGTGCTGCAGGACCAGCGCACCCTGCGCGGCGAGGTCGTCGAGGATCCGGGACTCGGCTGCGGTGAGGTCGTCGCGTCCGACCGTCAGGGCGCCGGCGCGGTCGTCGTCGAGGTCGATCCGCCGGGAGGCCGGCGGCAGCTCGGCGAGTGGCGCCGGGTCGTCGGACGTCGGCGGCCAGACGCCGACCGGTCGCAGCGACGTGGCCGAGCCGAGCCAGAGCACCGCGGGCGCTGCGAGCGCCTCCGACGTCGCCCGCGCGAGGTCCGTCGGCAGGTCGTCCGGCGCCGGGCCGCGGCGCGACATCCAGGTGAGGGCGGCGTACGCCGCTGCGTGCTGGCCGTGGACGACTGCGAGCCCGGCGGCCACCGGCACCAGCGTCGCCGCGAGCAGCCCGGGCGTCGGCGTACGCCAGCCCACGAGCCCGATCACCAGCACCAGGGCCGCCACCGCGGCGGCGAGCAGCAGCCAGGCGAGCTGGCGTCGCACCCACCCGGTCGCGCCGCGCCACCGGGCCCAGAGGGCGACGGGCCAGAGCAGCTGGAACGCGGCGTACGCCGGGTGCGCGAGTGCCGACCACATCGTCGCGACGGACGCAGGCGCGTCACCGGCGAACGGGTGCGGGACGCGGAGCCCGGCGGAGGCGTACTCCACCGGCCACAGCAACGACAGCCCCGAGCACACGGCCGCGAGGGCCACGACCGCGACGACGACCGGCCGCCACCGGGGCGAGGGCAGGCGGCCGTCCGGGAAGCAGACCACCGCCAGCGTGACGAGCGCGATGCTGGTCGCGATCGGCCAGACCCCGAGCCACGCGGCCCACTGGACGCCGGCGGAGCCGGGATCGCCGGCGTGCCCGACCTGCCGGCCCCAGAACATCACCGCGTGGACCGCGCCGGTGGCCAGCAGGAGCATCCCCTCGGGGTGGGCGCGACGCTGCTGCAGGACGTAGGCGCCGACGAGGGTGAAGGCGAGGGCGAGGAGACCGTTGTGGAGGTTGGTCAGCCACACACCCTGCGCGAGCCCCCAGGTCACCAGCAGCACGACGCCGCTCACGACCGCGAGCGGCACGAGGCCGTGCGGGAGCCGGGCGCCACTCATGGCGACATCGTGGCACCGCGGGCGGCCCCGGCGGCACAGGGTTGTCCCTGGACACGCAGTTCCAGGGTCAGCCCCGTACCGCCCGCGCCTCCGCGCCGCCAGCGTGGACGCCATGACCACCTCCATGACCTGGCACACCACCGACACCACCACGACCACGCCGACCGACCGCCTGCTCGACGCTTCGCTCGCGGTGGCCCCGCTGCTCTACCTCGCCGCCGACACGACGTACGCCGTCCGCGGCTGGGACGACGCGACCGCCGGCGTGCTGCACGTGCTCGGGGCGATGGCGTACGCCTTCGTCGTCCTGGCAGTCGCGTCCTGGCTCCCCCGCAGCTCGCGCCTCGCCGCGGCGATCGTCCTCACCGGCGTGATCGGCGCCTGCGGCAACCTGGCCTACGGCTTCGACGCGATCCACCTCTCGCTCGGCGACACCTCCCTGGTCGACCAACCGGGTGCCGCGAACCTGATCAAGCCGCTCGGCCTGTTCTTCCCGCTGTCCTTCGCGCTCGTGGCCGTGGCGCTCGCCCGCCTCGGGCACCGGTGGCAGGCCGCCGTGGTCCTGGTCGCGATCCTGGCCTGGCCCGTCGCGCACATCGGCAACATCGCCGCGGTCGCGGTGCCGGTCAACGTGGCGCTGGTGATCGCCTTCGGCAGCCTGCTGTGGGAGCGCCGCGACGCCCAGCCCCCGGTAGTCAGGACGTGAGGTACGCGAGCTGCGCGCGGACCGACAGCTCCGCCGCACCCCACAGCACCGGGTCGACGTCGGCGTACACGATCTCGACGATCGCGCGGGCAGGGTCGTCGACGTCGGGCAGCGTGGCGAGCGCGCGCGCGCACCTGCTCGAGCCGCTGCTCGCGGTGCGCGAGGTAGAAGTCGAGGGCACCCAGGGCGTCGTCGATCACCGGCCCGTGGCCGGGCCACACGGTCGTGATGCCCTGCTCGCCGCAGAGCGCGTGCAGCCGCTGCAGGGAGGAGAGGTACGCCCCGAGCTGGCCGTCGGGGTGCGCGACGACGGTGGTGCCGCGGCCCAGGACGGTGTCACCGGTCAGCACGGCCCGGTCCTGCGGGACGACGAAGGACAGCGAGTCGGACGTGTGGCCGGGCGTCGCGACGACGTGCACCTCGAGGCCGCCGACGGCGACGACGTCGCCCTCGCCGAGGCCCTCGGAGCCGAGGCGGTAGGCCGGGTCCAGGGCGCGTACGCCGCACCCGTGCCGCTCGGCGTACTCCCGCGCGGCCTCGCTGTGGTCGGCGTGGTGGTGGGTCAGCAGGACCACGGCCACGCTCCCCCGTCCGTCAGGGGCCGCCGCGGCGTCGATCGCGTCGAGGTGCGCGGCGATCGACGGCCCGGGGTCGACCACGACGGACCGCGACGAGTCGGGGTCGCGCAGCACCCAGGTGTTGGTGCCGTCGAGGGTCATGATGTCGGCGTTGGGCGCGAGCACGCAGGTCCCGGTCTCGCCGAAGGAGCCCCCGGACCAGCCCGACTCCGACGTCATCGGGCGGCCATCAGCGCCGAGTAGTGCGGCGGCGTGGACAGGATGAACTCGTCGCCGTCGGGCACCACCGCGGGCATGAAGATCTCCACGTGCCGTCCCTGCGCCTCGGCGAGCACGGCGGTCGGGTCGGCGTGCTGGCCGACGTCGAGGCAGGTCAGCCAGGTCGGCGGCATCATCAGGATCTCTCGCTGCTCGACCTGCTCCACCGCGTCCATCGCGGCGGTCCAGGTGACCGCCGACGACTCCGTCGAGACGTCGCGGGTCACCTGCCCCTCGGGCAGGCGGGCGACGAAGAACCACGTGCGATAGCGGCGCGGCTCGAAGACGGGCGTCAGCCAGCCCGACCACGGCCCCGAGGAGGTCGGTGCGCAGGACGAGGGACCGCTTCTCGAGGAACGCCGTCATCGACAGCTCGCGCGTCTCGAGGGCGACCCGGTCGGCCTCCCAGTCGTCACCCGTCGTGTCGGCGACGACCTCGTCCGCGCCCGGCCCCGCGAGCAGCACCCCCGACTCCTCGAAGGTCTCCCGCACGGCCGCGCAGACCAGGGCCCGCGCCTTCGGCTCGTCGACGCCCAGCCGCTCGGCCCACTCGGCCGGCGACGGACCCGCCCACAGGCCGCGGTCGACGAGCTCGTCGGCGTAGTCGCGCTGGTCGACCCCGCCGCCGGGGAAGACGCACATGCCGCCGGCGAAGGCCATCGACGTCTGCCGGCGCAGGAGGTAGATCTCCGGACCCGCCACACCCGGGCGCAGCAGGACGACCGTGGCGGCGTCCCGCGGCTCGGCCGGCTCGGCGTCGCCGTCGGCGTACGACCGGGCCTGCGCGACGAGGGCCTCCGGGAGGGGCAGGCGTTGCAAGCCTCAGACCTCGACGACGATCTCGACCTCGACGGGCACGTCCAGCGGGAGGACGGACACGCCGACGGCCGAGCGGGCGTGCTTGCCGGCCTCGCCGAAGACCTCGCCGAGCAGCTCGGACGCGCCGTTGGCGACCTTGGGCTGGCCGGTGAAGTCGGGCGTCGAGGCGACGAAGACGACGACCTTCACGATCCGCTTGATGTCGTCGAGCGAGCCGATCTCCGCCTTGACCGCGGCGAGCGCGTTGAGGGCGCACTGGCGGGCGCACTCGTAGCCCTGCTCCTCGGTCACCTCACCGCCGACCTTGCCGATCGCGAGCATCTCGCCGTCGCGCGCCGGCAGCTGGCCGGCGGTGAAGACGAGGTTCCCGGTGCGGGCGGTGGGCTGGTACGCCGCGAGCGGCGGGACCACGTCGGGGACGGTGATGCCGAGCTCGGCGAGCTTCGCCTCCGCGCCCATGTCAGGCCGCCTTCGGCTTCTTGAGGAAGGCCACGAGGCCGCCCTGGGCGTTGGTGTGGATGGCCACCAGCTCCCAGCCGTCCTGGCCGAAGTTGTTGAGCATGAGCGCTTCGTTGTGGAGCGGAATCGGCGCCACCTGGTATTCCCACTGGGTCATGACTCGCACCCTACTCGGGGCGCGACACCGCTAGATTCCGGGGATGGAGCGCACCGAGGCGGCCGAGAGCCGCGAGAAGAACGACGGGCTGGACCCGTTCGAGAAGTTCGTCGAGCTCTCGACGAAGCTGATCAGCAGGGCGCCGTTCTTCGCGGTGGTGGTGGCGATCGTCATCATCTGGGCGGTCAGCTTCCCGCTCTGGAAGAGCACGACGAAGTGGGAGCTGGCGATCCACACGTTCGGCGCCGTCCTGTCGCTGCTGCTGCTCGTGCTGCTCGAGAACGCCGGGCGCCGCAACACCGAGGCGATGCAGGAGAAGCTCAACGTCCTCGCCGAGGCGCTCGCCGCGCTCATGGAGGCCCAGCTCACCGACGACAGCCACGAGCTGCGGGAGGCGATCGAGGACCTCCGCGAGGCGGTCGGCCTCGAGGAACGCCACTAGCCCTCAGGAGGCGAGGAGGCGGAGCGTCTCCTCGCGGGCGGGGGAGGTCCGGACGTCGGTGCCGGCAGCGGCGCCGGCGACCGGGTGGACCATCACCTCGTCGACGTCGTACTCGGCCGCGAGCTTGTCGAGCTGCTCGCGCGCCTGGTCGGCGGAGCCGACGATCCAGCGCTGCGACATCGCGTGGCCGAAGGCCTGCTGCTCCGGCGTCATCTCGACGGCCTCGGCCTGCTCGACCGTGCGCTGCGGGTGGAGCGGGGCGCCGGTGCGCAGCGCGATCATCTGCTGCACGTTGGGCAGCGCGCGACGACGGGCCTCCTCCTCGGTCTCGGCGACGACGGCGTTGACGGTGAGGAAGGTGCGCGGCTCGGGGTGCTCGGGCGACGGGACGTACGACGACCGGTAGAGGTCGATCGCGGCGCCGGTGCCCTCGCCGGAGAAGTGGTGCGCGAAGACGTACGGCAGGCCCTTCTCCGCGGCGAGCCGGGCGGAGTAGTCCGACGAGCCGAGCAGCCACATCTCGGCCACCGACGTCGCGGCCGGGGTCGCGCGCAACGGCTGGCGGCGCGGCCCGATCTGCAGCTCGACGCCGTCGGTCGACATCAGCGTGCGGATGTCCTCGACGTACTCGGGGAACTTGGTGACGGCCTCGTCGGCCGACTCGGCACTGCCGCCGCGCAGGACGTACCTCGTCAACGGGTCGGTGCCCGGGCGCGCGGCCGATGCCGAGGTCGATGCGCCCCGGGAAGGCCGCCTCCAGCAGGGCGAACTGCTCGGCCACCACGAGCGGTGCGTGGTTGGGCAGCATCACGCCGCCCGAGCCGACCTTGATCCGCGACGTCGCGGAGGCGAGCATCGCGATCAGCACCGGCGGGTTGGTCGCCGCGACGGCCGGCATGTTGTGGTGCTCGGCCACCCAGTAGCGGCGGTAGCCCAGGTCGTCGGCGGCCCGCGCCAGGCCGAGTGAGGCGGCGATCGCGTCGCCGGTCGTCTGGTCGCTGCGGACGGGAACGAGGTCGAGCACGGAGAGGGCGGTCACTGTCGGTGCAGCGTCCGGACAGCGACGGATATTCCGATTGACCTCAGGTGCACGTGAGGACCTAACGTCGACCGGGTGACCAGCGGCACCAACACCACCGAGCCGCGCGAGCGGATCCTCTCCCCCGCCTACGCCGTGACGACGATCGGGCTGTTCTCGCTCATCGCCTTCGCCGCCTTCGAGGCGATGGCCGTGACGACCGTGATGCCGACGGTGGCCCGCGACCTCGACGGCTTCGACCACTACGCCCTCGCCTTCGCCGCACCCTTCGCGAGCGGTGTCGTCGGCATGGTGGCGTCGGGCATGTGGACCGACCGCAGCGGCGCGCTGCGCCCGCTGTTCGCGTCGATGGCGATGTTCTCCCTCGGTCTCGTGGTGTGCGGCACGGCACCGTCGATGGAGGTCCTCGTCGTCGGCCGGGTGCTCCAGGGCCTGGGCAGCGGCGCGATGGTGGTCGCGATCTACGTCGTGGTCGGGCTGATCTACCCGGCCACCCTGCGCACGGCGGTCTTCGCCTCGTTCGCGGCCGCGTGGGTGCTGCCGGCTCTCTTCGGTCCGGCCGTGGCCGCCTTCGTCGCCGACACCGTGGGCTGGCGGTGGGTCTTCCTCGGCATGGTCGCGCTGGTGGCGCTGGCCGCCGTCCTCGTCGCCCCCTCGCTCCGCGCGCTGCCCACGCCGGACTCGCCGACCACGTCGTCGCGCGGCCAGCTGTGGTGGGCCCTCCTGGCGGCCGTCGCGGTGCTGTCGCTCGAGCTCCTGGGCTCCGGGAGCGGGCTGACCCTGGTCGCGGCGGCGCTGGCGCTCGTCCTCGTCATCGTGGGCCTGCGGCCGCTGCTGCCGGCAGGCGCCCTGCTCGCCCGCCGCGGGCTGCCGGCCGTCATCGTCACCCGCGGCCTGCTCAGCGCAGCGTTCTTCTGCGCCGAGGCCTACATCGTCTACGCCCTGCAGGAGCTCTGGGGCCTCTCCCCCGGCCAGGCCGGCATCGCGCTCACCTGCGTCGGCGTGGTGTGGGCGGCGTCCAGCCAGGTGTCCTCGCGGCTGGGCACGCAGGTCGGCAACGTCGCGGCGATGCGGTTCGGCACGTCGATCGTGCTGGCGGGCGTGACCGGGGTCGCCGTCGTCGTCCTGCTGCGCTCACGGGGCGTCGACCTGCCGGCGGTCGCCCCGATCGCCGCGTACGTCTTCGCCAGCGTCGGGATGGGCTTCGCCTATCCCCGCACGAGCGTGGCGATGCTCGCCGTCACCACCGACGCCGACCGCGGCTTCAACTCCTCCGCGCTCTCGGTCGCCGACTCACTCGGCGCCGCCCTCGCGCTCTCGCTCAGCGGGATCGCGTACGCCGTCGCCGTCCGCTCCGACCTCGACCCGTTCCCGGTGGTCTACGCGATCGCGGTCGCCATCGGGGTGCTCGGGGTCGTCGCGGCCCGGCGTACGGCTCCGGCTCAGGAGGCCTCGAGCGTCGGGTAGTCGGTGTAGCCCTCCGCGCCGCCGCCGTAGAACGTGGCCTGGTCGGGCTCGTTGAGCTCGGCACCCTGGCGCCAGCGCTCGTCGAGGTCCGGGTTGGCCAGGAACGGGCGACCGACGACGACTGCGTCGGCCAGGCCGGTCCCGAGGAGCTCCTCGACCGAGCCGAGCGTGGTGACGTCACCGAAGCCGTCGTTGAGGAACACGACGCCGTCGAAGCGCTCGCGCAGGTCGCGCACCAGCGTCTCGAGCGGCTCCAGCGGGCTGGCCAGCAGGCTGAGGTAGGCCAGGCCGAGCGGGGCGACCCCGTCGACGACCGCGCGGTAGGTCGCCGTCAGGTCGGCGCCGAGCTCCTCGCCGACGCCGTTGAACTGGTGGCCGGGGCTGAGCCGCAGGCCCACCCGGTCGGCGCCGATGGCCTCGGCGACCGCGGTCACGACCTCGACGACGAAGCGCGCCCGGTTCTCCGGCGTACCTCCGTAGACGTCGTCGCGCAGGTTGATCGTCGGGTCGAGGAACTGGTGCAGCAGGTAGCCGTTGGCCGCGTGCACCTCGACACCGTCGAGCCCGGCCGCGACGGCGTTGCGAGCAGCGGTGACGAAGTCGGCGACCAGGCCGGCGACCTCCTCGGTGGACGGAGCGCGGGGTACGTCGTGGGGCTGGCCGCCGTCGGCGGTGACCATCTCGCCGGGCGCCTGCACGGCGCTCGCGGACACGGTCTCGACGCCGTCCTTGTTGTCGGCGTGCGCGATGCGACCGGCGTGCATGAGCTGGGCGACGACCACGCCGTCACGGGCGTGCACGGCGTCCGCGACCAGGCGCCAGCCGGCGACCTGCTCGTCGGTGTAGAGGCCCGGGACGTCGAGGTAGCCCTGTCCGACCTGGCTGGGCGCGGTGCCCTCGGTGACGATCAGCCCGGCACCGGCGCGCTGGGCGTAGTACTCGGCGTTGAGGGTCGTCGGGGCGTGGCCGGCGCCGGCGCGGTTGCGCGTCAGCGGCGCCATCACGAAGCGCTGCGGGAGCTGCCAGCGGCCGACGGTGAGGGACTCGAATGCACGGGACATGTAGGTGCTGCCTCCAGAAAGGTTGAGGACTGTACGACCTTCCTCAGCCACCTCCGGGACGTGGATGTTCCCCGACGAGAGATCACTCACAGCC
>CAVYGL010000038.1:0-58263 GCA_963767995.1 uncultured Actinomycetota bacterium | reverse complement strand
CCGTCCCACCCGCCGGGCCGCTGCCTCCACGAGGGCCGGTGGTGCGCAAAACCCCGTCGGCCTCGATCAGCGTGGTGCCCGGCGGGACGATCTCGTCGAGCACGTCGGGGGTCAGCACGACCTTCTCCACGCCGAGCTGCGACTCGAGCTGAGCCGGCTCGAGGTCACCGCGGGGTCCTCGCCGCGGCGGTGGGGCCCGAGAGCCAGCCACCTGCCAAACCCGGGCCGATCGCGACCGCAAGCCACACGGCCGATACCTGAGGACGTGGTGGACGTGGATCGGCCCCGATTGAGTACGTGGTCCTCAGATACGCCTGCTTGCGGACGGCCGCTGACCTGAATGCGTCCTAGCCTCGGGGCATGGACATGAAGCTGGAGCTGGTGATGGTGCCCGTGACGGACGTCGACCGGGCGAAGGAGTTCTACGAGAAGGTCGGCTTCGTCGTCGACCATGACCGGACGGTGAGCGACGAGGTGCGGTTCGTCCAGATGACGCCGCCGGGCTCGGCCTGCTCGATCGCCTTCGGCCGCGGGCTGACGCGCATGGACCCGGGCTCGCTCGACAACATGCAGATGGTGATCGCCGACGCCGACGCGACTCGTGCCGACCTGGTGAAGCGCGGGGTCATGGTGAGCGAGGTCGACGAGCTCGCGTGGGGGCGGTTCGTGTTCTTCGCCGACCCCGACGGCAACGGCTGGGCGCTCCAGGAGATGCCCGACTGGTCGGACGGGACGGGTGGCGACGGGGTCAATCCAGGGGACTGATCCCCCTCGCTCACACTCTCGAAAATTGTTGTCCAGCATGTGGATCTGAGCGTTGATCGGGGCCTTGAGTGTCGGTGGTCGACGGCTAGCGTTGCTGGCATGGACACCGACCTCCTCGACCTCGACGCGAAGGGCCTCCTGGCCGCCGCGACCGAGGCCGAGCGGGCGTCCCGGCTCGCCGAGGTGCACCGGCTCGAGCTGCTCTCGGCCTGGGCGGCGATCCACTCCGCCGACCCGACCGAGGGCCCCGACGGCCACGTCGCGCGACGCGTCGGCAACGTGCTGCGGCAGGTCGGCGGCGACGGCACGCCAGGCGTGCAGGACTTCTGCCTCGGCGAGATCGCGCTGGCCCGCGGTGCCGGCGTCACCGCCACCAGCAACATGCTCGCCGACGTCCTCGACCTCGAGCACCGGCTGCCCGCTGACCTGGGCGGTGACCCGGCGCGGCGAGTGCGAGGTGTGGGTGGCCCGGCGCGTCGCCAGGCTCTCCCGCCACCTGCCGGTCGACACGGTCGACGTCGTCGACTCCGCGGTCTCCCGGATGATCGCGACCGAAGCGGCCGGACGGGTCCTCGCGGTCGCCGAGGCGAAGATCATCGAGGCCGACCCCGAGCTGCACGACGAGCGGTGCGAGGCCGAGCGCCGCCGCCGCTACGTCGGCCTCGGCCGGACCGACGAGTACGGCCTGCGCACCCTCATCGCCCGACTCGAGGCCGGCGACGCGGTCGCCGTCGACGCGATCGTGCACCGGGTCGGCGAGATCATCGCGCCCCGTCACCCCGACGCCAGCCCCGACGAGCTCCGCGCCCTCGCGTTCGGCTGGCTCGCCCGCCCCGCCGAGCTCCTCGCCCTGCTGCTCGAGCACACCACTCCCGACCCCGACCCCGACCCCGAGCCCGACGCTGGGCCTCGACCTCGACCGAACCCAGCGAGCCGGCCACGCCCTCGCGTGCCCTGCCTTCCCCGCCGACCTCCTCGACGCGCTCCGCGACGTCGACCTCACCCCGCTCGCGCCGAAGGTCGTGCTGCACGTCCACCTCCACGAGGCCGCCCTCGGCACCGTCGACGGCGGCATCGCCCGGGTCGAGGGGTTCGGACCCGTCACCCTCTCCCGCCTCGCCGACCTCCTCCGCGGCTCGCGTCATCAAGGTCCAGCCCGTCAAGGACCTCTCCGACCGGGTCCGCTACACCGCCTACGAGCACCCCGAGTCGCTCCGCGACCAGGTCCACCTCGTCACCGGCGGCGACTACTGGCCCTACGCCACCTCCACCAGCCGCACCGTCGACCTCGACCACCCGACCCCCTACGACCACGGCGACCACGGCGACCGGCCGAGATCCCCCGCCGGACCAGACCGGCACCCACAACTCCGGCCCCCTCGGCCGACGACACCACCGCTGGAAGACCCACGCGGGCTACCGATCACGCCAATGCGGCGAAGGCCGCTACGTCTGGCTCACCCCGCACGGCCTCGGCTTCCTCGTCGACCACACCGGCACCCACCGCATCCACCCCGAGAAGGCCCGGATGATCCTCGACGCGCCACTCGGCGTGGACATCTACCCGGCGTAGTCCAGCGCGGCCGTAGGGCAATCGCGGCGGAAGGACGCACTCGTCGCCAACCCTGAGCCAGGCCTTGAACCGGATGATCCTGATGCCGCTCCTCGCGGGGCAGGACTTCGGCGACGGCACCGGGCTGGTGACGCACGCCGACCTGGACGCCGCGATGGCCGGCTTCGGGACCTACACACCATGAGGCACTGCGACCGCTCGTCCAGCATCTCGGATTGAGCCTTAACGAAGAGTTACGACCTGTGAGGTGGAGGTGTCGTGACCGTCGCCCTTCGCAGTGACAGCGCGGTAAGACTCGCGTCCGCCGGTGTACTTCACCGACCACCCGTACGTTCCGTCGGTGACGCCTTCCTTGGACCCGGAAACCTGCTTCCACTTACCGTCCTTGCGCCGCTCGAGCCAAATCTGTGCATTGTCGGTGAGGAAGAAGGCGCTAGGGCGCTGCTCGAACACCTTGGCTCGCAACTTCACCGTGTTGCCCGGCTCAACGTCGGTTTTCCGAGTTCGGAGAATGGTCTTGGACTGGGGCAGGCGCATCTGGAAGGTCTGGGGCGTTAGCACCGTGTCCCGACAGTCGAAGTTGGAATCGCAGCCTGTAATCGTAGCGCTGAGCGTGTAGGTGCCGTCCATCTGCTCGCCGAGCAGCGTGATCGTTCTAGTCGCGCTGTAGGGCACGTCGGCGATGGTGCTGCTTCCGGCCGGTAGACCGTCGGGCCCGGTGACCTGCACCGACATGGAGACCTTGTATTGGTGGTCGAAGTCGGGCGTGTACGTCCACGAGTAAGGGTGTTCGACGGCGTCCTCGTCCCAGAACACTCCGTTGGAGACCGCTGGCGAACCTGTCGCCGCCGCGCTTGGCGATGCCGCCAGCACCGAGAACGACATGATTGCTGAGACCGAAGCGGCGAAGAAGCTCACGAGGCGCATCCGGCGATGCTACGACGCGTCAAGCCGTCTTGTACTGCTCCGGCGAACTTGAGGTCCGCCTTGACTAGGTGCAACGTGAACTTCTGACGAGAGCCGCAATACACGCGGCGGAATGGGCTAGGTCTGCTGGCGCCGATTGGTGCGGCAGGCCCGTTCGTGCCGCAGACTCTTCAGTCCTGCTGGATCTCGCGGCGCTGAAGTGCCGCGTGGCGACAGCGAAGCCGATGGGGTGGGGTAGGTCAGCACCGCTAGCTGATCGGGTGATCGTGGACCGCCGATGAGAGGTGTAGGCCGTTCAGCTCGAGGTAGAGCTGTCGCTCGGTGACAGTAAGTGTGAGCGCGTTGCGGCGCTCTATCGCGCCCACCGCGGAATCGATGAACCCGGGCTCAAAGCTGTGCAGGACGATCTCCTCGGCGCGATGTATCTTCGCCCCCGTCCACTGCGCCAGCACCCTGGTCGGGTCGCGGTGCGTGTAGATCGTCGTGCGCTCGGCCGCCTTGCTGCCCGTGTGAAGGCGCGCGGCATCCGGCGCCCCGACTTCGATCCAGGCCAGCAGCTTCCCGCTCAGGTCGCGCACGAGCACCGCCGGGTCCGCGGTCGCCGAGATTCCGTCGCTGAACGTGATGCCGTCTTCGAATTCGAGGCAGTAGGCGAGCACACGCGTCACGAGGTACGCGTCGGTCTCTGACGGATGCCGCGCCGCGCGAAGCGTGAACTGCTCGTATACGCCGCGATCCGTGTCGGCCAACTCAATCTCGAACGTGTACATCGTCGCACCGGCTGCCATGGGGTTCATGCTGGCCCACATGGCGTTCTGACGTCGAATGGCCTAGGTCGCCGATGGGGACCTACGAGGAAATACGACTCCGGGTCAGCGACGAGGCCTTGTCGTTCCAGGGAGCCGAGGGCGTCAACCTGGACGGATCCGACCCGTGGCCCGACCGTCTTGTCACACGCCGGCGACGTAGGCGGCGGAATGCTTGCACACGCCCCCTCGGTGAGGTTCGACATGAGACCACCCAGTTCGTCGCGACTCGGGGTCGGACGAGTCGATTGGGCAGCGCTCGGCGCCTATGGGAATCGTGTGGACACCGGACAGTGGCGAGAGGACCCTGAATCTATGGGGGCATTGCCTCGACCCAACGTCGCTCCCGGGCCACACCGGGAGCTCGTCGCCGCGCTCCATACCCTGCACCACCGAGCGGGCTGGCCCAGCCTGCGGCAGCTGGGGGCGGACACCGGGGTCTCCCACACCACAGTCTCCAAGACGTTCTCGTCGCAGGCTCTGACGAGATGGGGAACACTCGAGCTACTGGTGGAGGCAATGGGCGGGGACGTCCCCCGCTTCCACGAACTCTGGCTCGCCGCGTCCATGCCCGTGGACGATTCAGACGTGCCCGTGCTCCGGATCGCCGGACGGCAAGACGAACTCGCCGCCGTACGACGCCACCTCGAGTCGGGCTGCGGTCTCATTCTGGTCACCGGCGAGGCGGGAATCGGCAAGACCACCCTGGTGGACGCCGGCGCGAGGTCGGTCCACACCTTCGTCGCAGTGGGCCACTGCCTGCAGCTATCCAAGGAAGTGCCGCTCCTCCCCATCGTGGAAGTCCTGCGAACCCTCCTTGGGATCGATGACGGGCAATGGATGAAGGAGGGGCTCGCAGAATGCCCTTCATACGTGCGCACGTCACTGGGTCGATTACTGCCCGAACTCGACGCGGCCCGGAGCACGCCTCTGCCGGACGACCCATGGGGCCTGGAGAGGCTGTTCGCCGCGGTCACCAGCATCTTGGGGGCGCTTTCCGCCACGCGGCCACTCGCTGTGCACATCGAGGACTGCCACTGGGCCGATCGCAGCACCCTGGACCTCCTCACTCACTTTGCATGCGCTCCACCACGGGCCCCGGTTGTGCTGACCTGGCGCTCGGCGGACCCCGACGTCTCGAGTGGCCACGCCGAGTGGCTGTCCCGCGTCAGATGGACCTCGGGCGTCCTGGCCCTGGACCTTGGGCCCTTGACCCTCGAGGAGACCGAGCAGCAGCTCGAGCTGCTGACGGGATCGAGCGCCGAGGCCGATGCTGTAGAGCGCATCTGGGCGCGTTCCGGAGGGCTCCCCCTGTACACCGCGCAATTGGCCTCGGCCCCGGATGACGTCGACCTGCCGCAACAGCTCGCGGAACTGCTCGACCGCCGAATCGGTAACCTCGACGGTGACCGGTGGCGCGTGGCGCGGGTGCTCGGGCTGGCCCAGCGGCGGGTCGGACCGTCACTGTTGCGGGCCGCCAGCGGATTGGACGCTGACGAGGCGGCTGACGCGCTGCGCGGGCTGGCCAGTCGCGGGCTCATCCGGGGAAACGCCCGAGACGACGCAGAGCTATCGCACCCCCTGTTCGCCGACGCGATCCACCGTCGACTCCTACCGGGCGAGGGTGGGCAGGTCCATGCCCAGCTGGCGCAGGCTCTGTCCAGTGAACCCGGTGTCGAGCCGGCCGAGGTCGCCAACCACTGGCAAGCGGCAAACCGTCCCGACCTCGAGATCCCTCGGCGGGTGGCCGCCGCCACCCGGGCACGCGACCGGTTCGCCTACCAGGAGGCGCTTCGCGCCTGGCTGCGGGTGCTGGAGATCTGGGACGCCGGCACGACCTCCGCCGAATTGCAGCTGTGGGACGTCCTTGCGAAGGCCCTAGAAGGAGCGGTCGAGTCCGGTGACCTCGACGCCGGCCGAGCACTGGCACGGCGAGCTCTCGCCCTCAACCTGCCGGATTCTCAGCGGGCAGTCGTACTGATGAGGGTCGGCGTCCTACTCATCGACGACGGCGTGGCCGAGAATGGCTTGGCCCTCCTCGACGAAGCGCTCGCACTCCTGCAGGGGCTGCCGCCGTCCCAGGAGTTGCGCGATCTGCTTGCCGAACGGATCAACTACTTCATGATGTCTGGCCGCTACGACGACGTCGCAGCCGAGATCCGCCACGGCACGGAACTTTTCGGCGATCAGGACGGCCCTCGGTCGCGACGGCTCGGGCTCATCGCGTCCGTCTGGCTGAGTGGGTACGCCGGTGAGGTGGACAAGGCACTGGCCATCGCCCGAGACGCCTTGGCCGTCGAACTTCCCGAACCCGACCCGTGTGCCGACATCGCGATCGCGGCCAACGCCACAGCCATCATGCTCTTCGCCGCGATGGCTCCTCCTGCGATCGAAGAGATGGCTCACGACGTGCTGATGCGAGCCGAGGCAAACAACCTGACACACTCATATGCCGCCGTGCTGCTGCGCGCCAACGTCTGCTCGGCGTACCTGCACGCCGGTGAGGTGGAAGCATCCCGCGAGGTGGTCCACCCGGTCACCCGCTCCGGCCCCAACCTCAACACGGCCGATGCCCACATCCTGCTGGCGGCCGTCGAGTTGCGGGAGGGAAACGTGCAGTCGGCTCTCGAGCGGGGCCGTGCCGCGGATGCACAGATCCGCAACCGCAACCAGAACTGGGCCGAAGGGGTGCCGGGGCATGCCGAGATCGAACTCTGGGCTGGCCATGTCGATGCCGCAATCGACATGCTCCACGAAGCACTAGACGTCTCCCTGCCCACTCAAGCTGTCTTCAACATCGCGCCGCTGCTCTGCCTACTCGCGCGGGCTCTTGCCGACAGTCTCGACGGGACGAACGCGGTCGCCGTGCAGCGTCGGACGACCACCAGGCAGCTTCAGCAGTTGCTGGCAGCGTCACACACTGACCCCTTCGGAGACCAACCGCTCCACGCCACCATCCCGGCGATGTCCCATCTGTGGCGCGCCGAGCTCGCACGCGTCGAAGCTACCGACACGATTGAGCTGTGGGTCCGGGCTGCCACCGAGTTCGACCAGCTCTCGTGGCCCCACGACGCGGCGTACTGCCGTTGGCGCGCGGCACGTGTCGCCCTCTGTACAGGTGAGGGCACCCGGGCGACGCGGCTCCTCAAGCGGGCCGCAGCGGACTCCCGCACGCATGCGCCGCTTTCGGAGGCGATCGCGGCGACGGCACGCGGCGGGTAGCTTTCGGCTCGCATGTCGGTGTCCGGACCTCCACCCAAGCGAAGGACTGCGTTCCGGGCTCCTCGACCGTGGAGGGTTCCTCGTCCACCCGATGGGGATTGGTGTGCCACGGGAAGACCCAGCGGAAGATGCTCAGGCCAGGACGTCGGCACCAGCACTCATCAGCACAGTGGCACCGCCTCGCCCCTGCTGCTTCCGCGACCTTGCTGCCCACCGCAAGCAGCAAGTAGCCGCCAACCACGAACGCCAAAAGCCGCTTCACGACAGCGCCCCGACCAACTGCTCGATGCTTGGCGAACCAGCCAATCCGTCCGGGGTCGAGTAGACGCGGCAGGCCAATCCCACCTGCTCATCACCAGTCGCGAACGGATCCTTGTCGTCGATCAGGATGGTCGGCGACCCGGTGAACCCCACAGCGATCGCATCCTCCTCGGTATCCACCCTGCGCCGATGCACCGTGAGGTCAGCACGAGACACGAGTCGGGCAGCCTCGGCGAGTCGCTCATCAGCCACCGTCCAGTTCGGGCACCCGTCGAAGTACAGCAACTCAACCTTCACGGCACATCCTTACGTCGCCGAGGGCCCCGGGGTCCCGTGTCTCCTGAGTATCCACTGACCGCCCTGAGCAAGGGGCGATCGACCGTCCAGACGTCGGCAGACCCGGATGTCCCCGACACGCGACGGATAGACCTACGCGGTGCAGCAGGTTCGGATCGGCACGCGACCCGAGCCAACGCCTCAGGCGGTCGATCTGATCTCGAGCCCGGTTGGGGTTGGCGACCTTCGCGTCGGCGAGCGTGGCGCCGCACCCCTCCGGGTGAACATCGGCCCGGCGCAGCCCACGACGACGCCTCCCGACGGAGACTGGCTCATCCACGCGAAGGACGCGCCAAGGACGACCCAAGGACTGCGTTGTGTCACGACCCGACCTCTCGACCATCCGGCGCAGGCTCGAGCTCGGCCGCCTGCTCGCCGGCTCGCTGCTGGAGACCGCGATCAAGGCGTACGGCGTCGGCGCGGTCGTGGCCGTCGCGCTGAGCGACGCCGAGACGGTGGGCGGCAAGGCCAGCGACGCCGTACGGGCCGTGCCCAGCCTGGCGGAGGAGTGGGACCAGGCGAGGTACGTCGTCGACCATCGCGAGGAGATCCAGGCCGCCGTCACCTACCTCAACGAGAACGCCCTCCCCCAGGAGGAGCTCCAGCGGACCGCGGACGAGAGCGCCGCGACGCTCGACGCGATCGACACGACGTACGACGAGGTGGCCGCGGCGCGCGACGTGCTCGAGATCGACGGCATCACCGGCACCCTCGACAACGTCCGGGAGGCGATCGGGCACGTCGGCAACGCCTACAGCGCGCGGCCCGACCTCGACTCGCTCGAGCGGCTCGCGGGCGTGGCCGAGCAGGTCCGTCCCTACGCCGACCAGGTCGACGTGCTCCTTCCCGTCTACTACGGGGGCCTGAGCACCCTCGCGGACAACTTCGCGAGCGACGAGATCGCCTCGACGCTGGTCGTCATGGCGCTGGCGTTCGGGTTCGCCGTCGTGCTGGGCCACGCCGTCGGCTTCTGGGTCCGCCGGGGTCGGCCGGGGCTGCTCGCCCAGCTGGTGCAAGCACTGGGAGCGCACGTCTACCGCCCCTGGTACGTCGACAACCTGCCCTGGGCCCTCAGCCCGCCGCTCTACGACGCCGCGCGCGAGCACCTCCAGCGCGAGATCGTGGCGGACCCGGAGCGCGCGCTCGACCCTGAGGCCTACCGCGAGCTGGAGCAGCACTTCTCCAGCAGGACCGCCGACTGATCAGACCAGCTCCGGCTGGGTCTTCTCCCGCACCTCGTCCTCGGTGACGCCGGGCGCGAGCTCGACGAGCCTGAGCACCCGCTCGCCGAGGGTGCCCGACGGCGCGACCTCCCCGGTGGCGGGGTCGATCACGTCGATGACGGCGAGGTCGGTGATGATCCGCTGCACCACGCGCTTGCCGGTGTAGGGCAGGTCGCACTCGTCGAGGATCTTCAGCGAGCCGTCCTTGGCGGTGTGCTCCATCAGCACGATCACCCGCTTCGCGCCGTGGACCAGGTCCATCGCGCCGCCCATGCCCTTGACCATCTTGCCGGGGATCATCCAGTTCGCGATGTCACCCGCGGCCGAGACCTGCATCGCGCCGAGGATCGCGGCGTCGATCTTGCCGCCGCGGATCATCCCGAACGACTGCGCGGAGTCGAAGAACGACGCCCCCTTGCGCAGCGTCACCGTCTCCTTGCCCGCGTTGATCAGGTCGGGGTCCTCCTCGCCCTTGATATGGGTACGCCCCCACGCCGAGGATGCCGTTCTCCGACTGCAGCACCAGCTCGACGTCGTCGGCGACGTAGTTGGGCACCAGCGTCGGCAGCCCGATGCCGAGGTTGACGTACGACCCGTCCTTGAGCTCGCTCGCAGCGCGGGCGGCCATCTCCTCACGACTCCAGCTCATCTCAGCCTCCCAGTCCGTGCGTCGCAGCGTCCTCGGCGGGAGCGGCACCCCACGATCAGGGGTGGGCCGCGGCCGCGTGGTGACCCGCTCGATCTTCTTGTCCGCGGCCTGCTCCGGCGTGAGCGCGACGACGCGCTGCACGTAGACCCCCGGCGTGTGTACGTCGTTGGGGTCGAGCTCGCCGGGCTCGACCAGCTCCTCGACCTCGGCGATCGTGATCCGCCCGCACATCGCCGCCAGCGGGTTGAAGTTGCGCGACGACTGGCGATAGATCAGGTTGCCGTGCCGGTCGCCCTTCCAGGCCCGCACCAGCCCGAAGTCGGCCACGATCGCCTCCTCCAGGACGTACTCGCGCTGTGTCGTCCTTCCTTGGCCATCAGCCGTCGAGAAGACCTTCGTCTCCTTCGGCGGCGAGGCCACGATCACGTTGCCCTCGGTGTCGTACTTCCACGGCAGCCCGCCCTCGGCGACCTGGGTGCCGACACCGGTCGCGGTGTAGAAGCCCGGGATCCCCGACCCGCCCGCGCGCATCCGCTCGGCCAGCGTCCCCTGCGGGGTCAGCTCGACCTCGAGCTCGCCGGACAGGTACTGCCGGGCGAACTCCTTGTTCTCCCCCACGTAGGAGGAGATCATCCGCCGCAGCCGCTTCTCGAACAGCAGCCGGCCCAGGCCCCACTCGTCCACACCACAGTTGTTGGAGACCGCCTGGAGGTCGGTCGTCCCGGCCTCCAGCACCGCATCGATGAGGACCGACGGGATGCCGCACAGTCCGAATCCGCCGACCGCGAGGGTCGCACCGTCCGGGATGTCGGCCACCGCAGCGGCGGCCGAGCTGACCACTTTGTCCATGCCCGGCACCCTAGCCGCCGTGTGAGCGTCGCCACTGTGTGGGCGCGGACCACAGTTCACCCCGCGGGTGGCACTGGGGGCCGCCCCTACGCTGGACGTGTGACCGCCCCTCCCGATCGCGCAGCCGACTGGCCGGGAGTCCGCCTGCACGTCGTGACCGGCAAGGGCGGCACCGGGAAGTCGACCGTCGCGGCCGCCCTCGCGCTCGCCCTGGCGACGGTGGGGCGCAACGTCCTGCTGTGCGAGGTCGAGGGTCGCCAGGGCATCGCCCGGATGTTCGACGTCGACTCGCTGCCCTACGAGGAGCGGCGCGTCGCCAAGGGCGCCCCCGACGAGTCGGGCCGCGCCGGACAGGTGCACGCGCTCCACATCGACCCGGAGTCCGCGCTGCTGGAGTACCTCGCGATGTACTACAAGCTCGGCCGCGCCGGGAAGGCGCTCGACCGCTTCGGCGTCATCGACTTCGCCACGACCGTCGCCCCCGGCGTACGCGACGTGCTGCTGACCGGCAAGGTCTACGAAGCCGTCCAGCGCCCGCGCGGGGGGCGGAAGAAGGACCAGATCACGTACGACGCCGTGGTGCTCGACGCTCCCCCGACCGGGCGGATCGGCCAGTTCCTGGGCGTCAACTCCGAGCTCGCCGGCCTGGCCAAGGTCGGCCCGATCAAGAACCAGGCCGACAACATCATGGAGCTGCTGCGCTCGCCGCGCACGGCCGTCCACCTCGTCACGATCCTCGAGGAGATGCCCGTGCAGGAGACGTCGGACGGCATCGCCGAGCTCCGGGCCGCCGGGCTGCCCGTGGGCGGCGTGGTGGTCAACCTCGTACGCCCCCAGGACCTGAGCCGCGCGTCGCTCGCGCTCGTGCGCGACGACGAGGTCGACCCGACGGCGATCGCCTCGGAGCTCAAGCGCGCCAAGGTCGACGTCGATGCCGGCATGGTGGCCTCGCTCGTCGACCAGGCCCGTGACCACGCCGTACGCCGTCAGCTCGAGGACGAGCAGCGCGAGCTCGTCGCGGCCGAGGACCTGCCGACCTACGAGCTCCCCCGCCTCGCCGGCGGCATCGACCGCGGTGCCCTCATCGAGCTCGCCCAGCTCCTCCGCACCCAGGGCATGGCGTGAAGCTCACCCCAGCTCACAGGAGACAGCTAGTGCCAGTACTGGATGTCGACGCACTGCTCGACGACCGCGGCACCGAGATCATCGTGTGCTGCGGCTCGGGCGGCGTCGGCAAGACGACGACCTCGGCCGCGCTGGCGCTCCGGGCCGCCGAGCGCGGCCGGAAGGTGGTCGTGCTGACCATCGACCCCGCGCGCCGGCTCGCCCAGGCGATGGGCATCGAGCAGCTCGACAACACCCCCCGCCCGGTGGCCGGGGTCGGCGGACGGGGCGGCGGCACCCTCGACGCGATGATGCTCGACATGAAGCGCACCTTCGACGAGGTGGTCGAGAGCCAGGCCAGCCCGGAGAAGGCGAAGCAGATCCTGGAGAACCCGTTCTACGTCGCGCTGTCGAGCTCGTTCGCGGGCACGCAGGAGTACATGGCGATGGAGAAGCTCGGCCAGCTCCACCGGGAGGCGAAGGCGGACGGCACCTACGACCTGATCGTGGTCGACACCCCGCCGTCGCGCTCGGCGCTCGACTTCCTCGACGCCCCCGAGCGGCTGTCCAGCTTCCTCGACGGGCGGCTGATCCGGCTGCTGATCGCGCCGGCACGCGGACCGGCGAGGCTGATGACCGCCGGCTTCTCGCTGATCACCGGCGCGCTCACCAAGATCCTCGGCGGCCCGATGCTGCGCGACGTGCAGACGTTCGTCGCCGCCCTCGACACGCTCTTCGGCAGCTTCCGGCAGCGGGCCGAGAAGACCTTCGCGCTGCTGCAGGCCGAGGGCACGGCGTTCGTGGTGGTCGCCGCGCCCGAGCCCGACGCGCTGCGCGAGGCGGCGTACTTCGTGGACCGGCTCACCGACGACGACATGCCGCTGGCCGGCCTGGTGGTCAACCGGGCGACCCCGCCCGCGCGCACCGAGCTCTCGGCGGAGGAGGCGATCACCGCCGCCGACCGGCTCCGGTCGGGCGACAGCTCGTCGCTCGCCGCCGGACTGCTGCGGCTCCACGCCGACCGGGTGCGCATCGTCGAGCGCGAGCAGCACCTGCGCGAGCGCTTCGTCGCCTCACACCCGCAGGTGCCGACGGCGGTCGTGCCGGCGATGGCCGCGGACGTCCACGACCTGGCAGGCCTGCGCGCCATCGGCGAAGCGATGGCGGCGCAGGACTGAGGTCACACAGTGACCGAGGGAGCCTCGACCTTGGTCCGCGCGGTCTCCAGGATGGAGCGCCACGACGAGCCGGGACGACGGCGGAGCAGCGCACGGCGCTCACGCTCGGTCATACCGCCCCAGACACCCCACTCGATCTGGTTGTCCAGTGCCTCGGCCAGGCACTCGGTGCGCACGGGGCAACCCGCACACACCTGCTTGGCCTTGTTCTGCTCCGCGCCGCGCACGAAGAGTGCGTCCGGCGTGTCCGCCTTGCAAGCGGCGCGCGATGCCCAGTCCTCTACCCACATAGTCATTCCCCACGGTTCTCGAGCCGATCGGCCGCCCCCATAGCGGCCATTCCCGACTCGAGTAGAAAAGTAAACGACTTTGCCCCGGTCCAGACAGGGGCCGAGTGGCTCTAATTCGCATAGTCCAATGTGACTATCCGGCTGCGCGGTCGGAATTGAAGGTGCTATGCCGACTCCCCGTACTCTGGTGCCCATGTCCTCCCGTACGTCCCCTCGTCCCGCGCGCCCGCACGGGCGTCCCGACGCCGGCCGGATCGCCTCTCACCTCGCCGTGATGGCGGCGGTCGCGGTCGTCATGGGCGTCCTGATCGCCTGCCTCGCCATCCCGTTCGCGGGCCTGGTCGGCGTGGCCGCCAAGGACGTCAGCAAGGGCATGGTCAACCTGCCCGAGTCGCTGGAGGCCAAGGACCTGTCGCAGAAGACGCGCATCTACGACGTCAACGGCAACCTCATCGCCTCGCTCTACGACCAGAACCGGATCAACGTCCCGCTCACGTCGATCTCGCGCCCGATGGTCAAGGCCATCGTGGCGATCGAGGACTACCGCTTCTACGACCACGGCGCCCTCGACCTCAAGGGCACCCTGCGCGCCTTCATCACCAACCAGGCCAACGGCGGCTCGGTGCAGGGTGGTTCGTCCATCACCCAGCAGATGGTGAAGCAGACGCTGCTCTACCAGGCGGAGACCGACGAGGAGAAGGCGGCCGCGACCGAGGAGACGTACGCCCGCAAGATCCGCGAGCTGCGCTACGCCATCGCGTTCGAGAAGAACCACACGAAGGACTGGATCCTCGAGCGCTACCTCAACATCGCCTACTTCGGCGACGGCGCCTTCGGGGTCCAGGCCGCCTCACGCCACTTCTTCTCCAAGAACGCCAAGGACCTCAACCTGCTGGAGTCGGCGACGCTCGCCGGACTGGTCAAGAACCCGGTCGGCTACGACCCGGTCGACAACCCCGAGCGGGCCGAGAGCCGCCGCAACATCGTCCTCGACCGCCTCGCCCAGCTCGGCGTGCTGAGCGAGAAGAAGGCCGAGCGGCTCAAGGGCAAGCCGATCGAGGAGACGCTCGAGATCGAGAACGCCGCCAACGGCTGCCAGCAGTCGCAGGCTCCGTTCTTCTGCGACTACGTCGTCAACTGGCTGCTCAAGGACCCGGTGCTGGGCGACACGGCCAAGGAGCGTCGTACGGCGCTCAAGAACGGTGGCCTCACCATCAGGACCACGATCGACCTCGACATGCAGCGGGCCGCGGACCAGTCCGTCGCCGCGCACGTCTACCCGACCGACCAGGCCATCGGCGGGCTCGCGATGGTCGAGCCGGGCACCGGTGACGTACGTGCGCTGGCGCAGTCTCGACCGATGGGCCAGGACAAGGCCGCCGGCGAGACCGCCCTCAACTACGTGGTCCCCAAGAAGTACGGCGCCGCCAACGGCTTCCAGGCCGGCTCGACGTTCAAGGTCTTCGTGCTGGCCTCGGCCATCAACCAGGGCATCCCGCTCAGCACGACGATCAACTCGCCGCAGGAGCTGCACCTCGACGACGAGGAGTTCGAGAACTGCGACGGCCCCTACGCCGGCGACGGCGAGGGCTGGGACGTCAAGAACTCGACGGGCGAGGGCACCTTCGACCTCTACCGCGGCACCCAGCAGTCGGTGAACACCTTCTTCGCCCAGCTCGAGGTGCAGACCGGCATGTGCGAGCCGCTCCAGCTCGCCGCCGACATGGGCGTCAAGGTGCCGCTGGCGCAGAAGGTCCCGTCGTGGATCCTCGGCGTCTCCGACAGCAACCCGCTGGAGATGGCCCAGGCCTACGCCACCTTCGCCGCCCGCGGTCTCCACTGCGACCCGCGCCCGGTCACGCAGGTGCTCGACTCGCAGGGTCAGACCCTCAAGGACTTCTCGACCGAGTGCGAGCAGGTCATGCCCGGCGCGACGGCCGACGCGGTCAACGACATCCTCCGCGGCGTCATGGAGCCCGGTGGTTTCGGCCAGAACATCGCCATCGACAAGCCGTCGGCCGGCAAGACCGGTACGACGACCAGCGGCCGGTCCGTGTGGTTCGTCGGCTACACGCCCGAGATCGCCGCCGCCGCGATGATCGCCGGCGCCAACTCGCTGGGACAGTGGCTGGAGCTCGGCGGCCAGACCGTCGGCGGCCAGTACATCAGCGAGGCGTCGGGGTCCGGCTATGCAGGCCCGATCTGGGGCGACGCGATGTCGGCCATCTCCGCGAAGCTCACCTACGAGGAGTTCCAGGCGCCGGCGGGTGACGAGATCGCCGGCGTGCTGAGCACCGTCCCCGACGTCGCCGGTCAGTCCGTCGAGGCGGCCACCTCAACCCTCCAGGCGGCCGGCTTCACGGTCGCGGACGGCGGCCAGGTCAACTCCGAGGTCGGCGAGGGCCTGGTGGCCTACACCTCCCCCGAGGGCGGTACGTCGCTCAGCAGCGGTGACACCGTCACGCTCTACGTCTCGACCGGCTACGTCCCGCCGCCCCCGTCCAGCGGCGGTGGCGGCGGAGGTGACGGCGGCAACGGGAACGGCAACGGCAACGGCGGGGGTCGCGGCGGCGGCCGCGGCAACGGCTGACCGGGCCCTTCCTCGCGCTGGTCAGCCGAGCTGGCGGCGTACCTCCGCGGCGACCACGCCGCCGTCGGCGCGACCCTTGATCTGCGGGGTCACCACGCCCATCACCTTGCCCATGGCGCGCATGCCCTCCTCGGCCGCGCCGGTCTGGGCGACCGCGGCGGTCACCAGCTCGACGATCTCGGCCTCGGTCAGCGGGGCCGGCAGGTACTCGGCGATGACCTCGCCCTCGGCGGCCTCCTTGGCGGCCATCTCCTCGCGCCCGCCGTCGTGGAAGGCGGTGGCGGCCTCGCGGCGCCGCTTGGCCTCGGAGGACAGCACGCCGAGGATGTCGTCGTCGGAGAGCTCGCGGGCCTCCTTGCCGGCGACCTCGGCGTTGGTGATGGCGGTCAGCACCATCCGCAGCGTCGAGGAGCGCAGCTCGTCACGCGCCTTGATGGAGGTGGTGAGGTCGGCACGCAGACGGTCCTTCAGAGCACTCATGCGGCCCATTGTGGCAGCCTGTCCGAATGCCCTTCCTCCCCTTTCTCCGCCGCACGCTGACCGTCGGCGCGGTGGCCGGGGCGGGGCTGACGACGTACGCCGCCTGGGAGGCGCGGCAGTACACCCTGCGGCGGGTGACGGTGCCGCTGCTGCCGCCGGGCCACGCGCCGCTGAAGGTGCTGCACCTCAGTGACATCCACATGGCTCCCGACCAGCGGGCCAAGCAGGAGTGGCTGCGCGGGCTGGCCGACCTCGAGCCCGACCTGGTCGTCAACACGGGCGACAACCTCGCCCACAGCCGGTCCGTGCCGGTCGTGACCGACGCGCTCGGCGGTCTCCTCGACGTGCCCGGCGTCTACGTGCTCGGCTCCAACGACTACTGGGTGCCGACCATGCGCAACCCCTTCCTCTACGTGCTCCCCGACAACGGCGCGCGCCACACGTCGGGCCGTCAGCTGCCGTGGCCCGACCTCAAGGAACGCTTCAACGCAGCCGGCTGGCTCGACCTGACCAACGGCTTCGGCCGGCTCGACGTCGGCGGCACCTCGATCGCCTTCGCCGGGGTCGACGACCCGCACCTGCACTACGACGACCTGGCGCGGGTGGCGGGCCCGGCCGACCCGGCCACCGACGTCCGGCTCGGCGTCACGCACGCGCCGTACCTCCGCGTCCTCGACCAGTTCGCCACCGACGGCTACGACGCGATCATCGCCGGCCACACCCACGGCGGTCAGGTGTGCCTGCCGGGCGGGCGCGCGCTGACCACCAACTGCGACCTGGAGCCGGCCCGCGCGCGCGGCCTGCACCGCCACCCGGCCGACTCCGAGCCCGGCGACGAGGCCTCGGCCTGGCTGCACGTGTCCGCCGGGCTCGGCACCAACCCGTACGTCCGCATCCGGGTCGCCTGCCGGCCCGAGGCGACCCTGATGACCCTCGTCCCCCGCGCCACCCGACGTGCCTGAGGAGGCCGCCCGATGTCCCTGGTCCGCGTGCACAACTTCTCGATCTCCCTCGACGGCTTCGGTGCCGGCGAGCCGCAGTCGCTGGAGACGCCCTTCGGCCACGCCGGCCAGAAGCTCCACCAGTGGATGATCGCCACCAGCTTCTGGGACCCGGCCGGCTCGACGGGGGTGGACCTCGCGTTCGCGTCGCGCCATGAGGTCGGGTTCGGCGCCGAGATCATGGGCTCGAACAAGTTCGGTCCGCCCGGCTGGCAGGACGACCCCGAGTGGCGCGGCTGGTGGGGCGAGGACCCGCCGTTCCACACGCCGACCTACGTCCTCACCCACCGCCCCCGGTCGCCGCTCGAGATGGAGGGCGGCACCACCTTCCACTTCCTCGACGCCTCGCCCGCGGAGGCGCTGGCCGTCGCGCAGGAGGCGGCGGGCGACCTCGACGTACGCATCGGAGGCGGCGCGAGCACGGTGCGAGACTTCGTCGCCGCGGGCCTCGTCGACCAGCTCCACCTCGTCCTGGTGCCGATCGTCCTCGGCCGCGGCACCCGCCTCTGGGACGGGCTCGAGGGGATCGAGGAGCAGTACGACACCGAGGCGGTCTCGTCGCCGAGCGGGGTCACCCACCTGTCCCTGACCCGCCGGGCTGCTGCCGGCTGAGCCCGCTGTCGGGGCGATTTCGGGCGGCCCTCACCGCTCCGGTATGCTCGCCCGCGTTGCCCAGCCGGAGTTTCGGATGGGCGGCGGGGTGTGGCGCAGCTTGGTAGCGCGCGTCGTTCGGGACGACGAGGCCGCAGGTTCAAATCCTGTCACCCCGACCAGGTGATCCACGATGACGGACCTGCCGGAAGGCGGGTCCGTTCGTCATGTGGCGGGCCGAGGAACCCCGACGGCCCGGTCCTAGAGTGGCCCGATGGCCCTGCTCGCACGCGGCTCTCTGGGCTGACGACCCCGGACCGGCTGCCAGTCGCCGAACGTGCGCTCGTCGACGAGGCGCGGGCGCGACCTCGACGTCGCCACCGACCTCCGGGCCGGCTGATGGTGCACGAACGAGGCTCTGGGACGCCCAGATCCGGGACGTCCTCGACTGGATGGCCGCGACGTAGGCCCGGTTCCGGCGACGTTTGGCACACTGCCCCCATGGCAGACACCGGCACGGGCGACGACGGCACCGACGACGGGCCGTCGCTGGAGATGCCCTCCTTCTCGCTGCGGCGCAGGAAGAAGGCGCCCGAGGACGCGCTCCGGGAACCCGAGCCGATCCCCGAGCCCGAGCCCGAGCCGACCGCCGAGCCCGAGCCGGTCCGCCGAGAGCTCCCGCTCGCCGGCCTGTCCGCGGCGGCCGCGACCGGCATCGCCGTCGGAGCGCTCGCCGTGCTGCTGGCGTGGCTGGCGGGCGTCGGCTGCGAGGCGGTGCGGGGCACGTCGTCGTGCGGCGGCGGTCCGGGCTTCCTGATCCTGCTGCTGGTGCTCGTCGCGCTGGCCATGGCCGGCAGCTGGCTGCTGGACCGCTTCGGCGTACCCGAGTCCGGCTCCACCAGCCTGCTGGCCGTCGGGATCATGGCCGTGCTCGTGATGGTCTTCCTGCTGGGCTCGCTCGACACCTGGTGGGCGGTCATCGCGATCCCCGTCACCGCCGTGATCGGCTACGCCGTCTCGTGGTGGGTCACCACCGCCGTCGTGGGCGACGACAGCGACGCCGAGGTCGCCGAGCCCCACGACGTCCGCTGAGCGCGCAGGGCTGGCTCAGAGAGCAGCCGCGATGAGCTCGGCGATCTGCACCGTGTTGAGCGCGGCGCCCTTGCGGAGGTTGTCGTTGCTGATGAACATCGCCAGGCCGCGGTCGTCAGGGACACCGGGGTCGCGGCGGAGCCGGCCGACGTACGTCGGGTCGTTGCCCGCCGCCTTGAGCGGGGTCGGCACCTCGTCGAGCTCCACGCCGGGCGCCGAGGCCAGCACCTCGCGGGCGCGCTCGGGCGTGAGCGACCGCTCGAACTCGGCGTTGATGGCCAGCGAGTGGCCGGTGAAGACCGGCACCCGGACGCAGATGCCGGAGACCAGCAGGTCGGGGAGGCCGAGGATCTTGCGGGACTCGTGGCGGAGCTTCTGCTCCTCGTCGGTCTCGTTGAGGCCGTCGTCGACGACCGAACCTGCCATCGGGAGCACGTTGTAGGCGATCGGCTGGGTGTACGTCACCGGGTCGGCGAAGGCGATCGCGGACCCGTCGTACGCCAGCTCGCGCGCCTTGTCGCCCGCCTCGGTGACCCCGTTGGCGAGCTCGGCGACGCCGGCCACGCCGGACCCGGAGACGGCCTGGTAGGTCGAGACGATGAGCCGGAGCAGCCCGGCCTCCTCGTGCAGCGCCTTGAGGGCCGGCATCGCGGCCATCGTCGTGCAGTTGGGGTTGGCGATGATGCCGCGGCCCGCTCCGATGACCTCTGCCAGTGCCTCCGGGTTGACCTCGGAGACGACCAGCGGGATCGCGGGGTCCTTGCGGAAGGCCGAGGAGTTGTCGACGACGATCACGCCGGCCTCGACGAACGTCGGGACGAGGGCCCGCGACGTCGTGGCGCCGGCCGAGAAGAGGGCGATGTCGAGCCCCGTCGGGTCGGCGGTCGACGCGTCCTCGACGGTGATCTCGCGGTCGCCGAAGGGCAGCACGGTGCCGGCCGAGCGCGCCGAGGCGAAGAAGCGGACCTGGTCGGCCGGGAAGTCGCGCTCCAGCAGGATCTGGCGCATCGCGACGCCGACCTGGCCGGTGGCGCCGACGATCCCGATGTTGACCTTCCTGGTCATCGACCGGTCCCTCCGTAGACGACCGCCTCGACCTCGTCGGCGTCCAGGTCGAACGCCGTGTGCGTGGCGCGGACGGCGTCGGCGACGACGTTCTCGTCGACGATCACCGAGATCCGGATCTCGGAGGTGGAGATCATCCCGATGTTGACGCCGGCGGAGGCGAGCGCGCCGAAGAACTTCGAGGTGATGCCGGGGTGGGAGCGCATCCCGGCCCCGATCAGCGAGACCTTGCCGATCTTGTCGTCGTAGAGCAGCTTGTCGTAGCCGACCTCGCCCTGGATCCGCGCCAGCGCCGTCATCGCGGTCTGGCCGTCCGTGCGCGGCAGCGTGAACGAGATGTCGGTCAGGCTGGTCGCCGCGGCCGAGATGTTCTGCACGATCATGTCGAGGTTGATCTGGGCGTCGGCCAGCGCCTCGAAGATGCGGGCGGCCTCGCCGACCTTGTCCGGGACGCCGACGACGGTGATCTTGGCCTCGCTGACGTCGTGGGCGACACCGGCGATGATGGGCTGTTCCATGGTCTCTTCCTCGGTTCCGTCGGGCCGCGGGTCGTTGACGACCCAGGTGCCCTCGAGCTGGCTGAACGACGAGCGGACGTGGATCGGGACGCCGTAGCGGCGGCCGTACTCGACGCACCGCAGGTGCAGGATCTTGGAGCCGCACGCGGCGAGCTCGAGCATCTCCTCGTAGGAGACCCTGTCGAGCTTGCGGGCGTGGGGGACGACCCGTGGGTCGGCGGTGAAGACGCCGTCGACGTCGGTGTAGATCTCGCAGACGTCCGCCTCGAGCGCGGCCGCGAGCGCGACGGCCGTGGTGTCGCTGCCGCCGCGGCCGAGGGTGGTGATCTCCTTGGTGTCGGCCGAGACGCCCTGGAAGCCGGCGACGATGACGATGTGGCCGTTGCCGATCGCCGCGGTGATCCGGCCGGGGGTGACGTCGATGATCTTGGCCTTGCCGTGCACCGAGTCGGTGATCACGCCGGCCTGGGACCCGGTGAACGAGCGGGCGGTGAAGCCGAGGTCGCTGATCGCCATCGCGACCAGCGCCATCGAGATGCGCTCCCCCGCGGTGAGCAGCATGTCCATCTCGCGGGCCGGCGGCAGCGGCGAGACGCCCGAGGCCAGGTCTTCCAGGTCGTCGGTCGTGTCGCCCATGGCGGACACGGCGACGACGACGTCGTGGCCGGACTTCTTGACCTCCACGATGCGCCGCGCGACGCGCTTGATGGCGTCGGCGTCGGCGAGCGAGGAGCCGCCGTACTTCTGCACGACAATGCCCACGGTGTGGTCCTCGAAGATCGGGTGCGGCTGACAGCCCTGATTCTACGACTGGACGGTCGGCGGGCTCTCCAGCATCTCATCGGCGACGGCGACCGCCTCGGCGTTCTCCTCGAAGTCGGTGTCGAACCGGTCGTGCGCGACGACGGTGAGCAGGGCGTTGAGCGCCGCCCCGGCGAGGTTGCCCCAGTTGTTGACGTAGGAGAACTGCCACCACCACAGCGCCTCGTCGACGTCGCCGGCGCGGAAGTGGCGCAGGCCGTTCTCGAGGTCGATGGCGATCGACGCGAGGTCGTCGGAGAGCCGGCTCTCGACCACCTCGGGGACGTAGGGGTCGAAGACGAAGGTGTACGCGTCGACGCCCTCGAGCATCTCGGCGAGGCGCAGCCGCAGCTCGTCGATGTCGGCCTCCGGGCCCACGTCGGGCTGGAACTCCTCGCGCGGGGCGAAGTCGGTCTGGGCGCCGAGGCGGGCACCGGCCAGGAGCACCTGGCTGATCTCCAGCAGCAGCAGCGAGACGGCCTGTGCGCCGTTGCCCTCGCGCGCGATCTCGCGCAGCGCGAGCAGGAAGCTCGTCACCTGGTCGGCGATCTGCTCCTCGAACGCGATCTGGTCGTCGGTGGTCATTCTGCTGATCTCCTTCCGGCGAATGCACGGCCGAGCGTGACCTCGTCGGCGTACTCGAGGTCACCGCCCACTGGCAGTCCACTCGCCAAGCGGGTCACGCGCAACCCCATCGGGAGGAGCAGTCGCGTGAGATAGGTCGCGGTGGCCTCGCCCTCGAGGTTCGGGTCGGTGGCGAGGATGACTTCGGTGACCACGCCGTTGGCCAGGCGCGGCATCAGCTCCTTGACGTGGAGCTGGTCGGGGCCGATGCCGTCGATCGGCGAGATGGCGCCGCCGAGCACGTGGTAGCGCCCGCGGAACTCACGGGTGCGCTCGATGGCGACGACGTCCTTGTACTCCTCGACGACGCACAGGATGCTCGGGTCGCGCCGCTCGTCGCGGCAGATCCGGCACTGCTCGTCCTCGCTGACGTTGAAGCAGACCGAGCAGAACTTCACCTTCGCCTTGACCTCGATCAGCACGTCGGCGAGGCGGCGTACGTCGGCGGGCTCGGCCTGCAGCAGGTGGAACGCGATGCGCTGGGCACTCTTGGGACCGACGCCGGGCAGCCGGCCCAGCTCGTCGATCAGGTCCTGGACGACACCTTCGTACAAGGTGTGTCGCCTCAGCCCAGGCCGGGGAAGCCCAGGCCGCCGCCCGCACCGCCCAGGCCCTCGGACAGGGGGCCGAGCGAGTCGCCGGCCAGCGCCTCGGACTTGGCGCGCGCGTCGCGGTAGGCCGCGACGATCAGGTCGGAGAGGTCCGACAGGTCGTCGGGGTCCGTGCCGTCGAACTCCCCGGCCCGGATGGTGACGCCGACCAGCTCGCCCACGCCGTTGGCGGTGACGGTGACCGCGCCGCCGGCGACCGTGCCGTCGACGGTCTGCTTGGCGAGGTTGGCCTGCGCCTCCTCGAGCTGCTGCTGCATCTGCTGCGCCTGCTGCAGGAGGGCGTTCATGTCGAAGCCGCCACCGAGGGCGTCGAACGGGTTCTGGGTCATCGGGTCTCCCACGCAGTAGTCATCTGGTCAGTCGTTCTTGATCTCTTCGATCAGCTTCGCGCCGAGGGTCTGGCTGAGCAGCGACTCGGTGTCGAGCGCGGCCGACTCGGCGTCGGGGTCGTCGCGGTCGACGTCGTCGTCGGCCGATCGGACCGGCGCGCTCGGCTCGGTGGCACCGCCGGCACGCGCGGCCTCGAGTGCCTCGCGGGCGGGCGCGGCCGACACCGGCGGCTCCGCCGGGGGCTGGACCGGCTCACCGGTGGGAGCCGCGACGGCCGAGGCGGCGCCGCCGCCGTCACCCAGTCCGGCGGGCCGTCGGGCGCCGACTGCTCCGCGGCGGCGCCGGCCGGGGCGGTCGTGTCGGTGGCCGACTGGCGTACGACCGGGGCCTGCGCGGCGGCTCCGCTGGGGTCGACGATCGACTCCACGCGCCAGTCCATCCCGACGACGTCGATCGAGGCCTGGCGCAGGATCTCGTCGCAGCCGCCGTTGACGAACGAGTCACGCGCGCCGGCGTTGGCGAAGCCGACCGTCAGCCGCGTGGCGTCGACGTCGACGACGTGGGCGTGCTGCGAGAGCACCATCCACGCGAGCCGGCGACGGTTCTTGGTCTGCTCGAGGATGTCGGGCCACAGCCGGCGTACGTCGACGAGGCTGAGGCCGCCCTGCGGGCCGGCCGGCTGGTCCGCGACCGGCTGCCCGGTGGCCGAGGTGGCAGCCGGGGCCGGGTCCTCGACGACGGGCGGCCGCTCGGGCGCCGAGGTCGGCATCGGAGGGGGCGGCGGCGGGCCGTCCTGCACGGGGGACGACGTCGGGATCGGCGGCGGCGGCGCGGGCTCGTCGCGGGCGGGCGCGACGGCCGCGGCGGGTGCGGGAGCCTCCTGGGCCGGCGCGGCGAGGGGCGCCGGGGCGGGACGAGCAGGCGCGGCGGCGGGAGCCGGCGTCCCGGTCACGTCCATCCGGCGCTCGAGGCGCTCGAGGCGGGCCATCACGCCGTCGGAGGTGTGGTCGGCGCCGGGCAGCAGCACCCGGGCGCAGAGCAGCTCGAGCAGGAGCCGCGGCGCGGTCGCGCCGCGCATCTCGGTGAGGCCGGCCGCCACGATGTCGGCGGCCCGGCTCAGCTCGATCGCGCCGAAGCGCGCCGCCTGCGCGACCAGCCGCTCGCCCGCGTCCTGCGGGACGTCGATGAGGCCGGTGGCCGGGGCGTCGGGGACTGCCGTGACGATGACGAGGTCGCGCAGCCGGCGGAGCAGGTCCTCGGTGAAGCGGCGCGGGTCCTGGCCGGTCTCGACGACCTTGTCGACGACCGAGAAGACCGACGCGCCGTCGCGCGAGGCGAACGCCTCGACGACCTCGTCGAGGAGCGAGTCCGGGGTGAAGCCGAGCAGGTCGGTCGCGAGCTTGTGGGTGACACCGGCCGGGCCGGCGCCGCCGAGCAGCTGGTCGAGCACGGACAGCGTGTCGCGCGCCGACCCCGCCCCGGCGCGTACGACGAGGGGCAGCGCGGCCGGCTCGATGGCCACGCCCTCCTCGCCGGCGAGCTGGGAGAGGTAGTCGCTGAGCAGGCGCGGCGGGATCAGCCGGAAGGGGTAGTGGTGGGTGCGCGAGCGGATGGTCGGCAGCACCTTGTCGGGCTCGGTCGTGGCGAAGATGAACCGCAGGTGCGGCGGCGGCTCCTCGACCAGCTTGAGCAGGGCGTTGAAGCCCTGCGTGGTGACCATGTGGGCCTCGTCGATGATGTAGACCTTGTACGTGTCGCGCACCGGCGCGAAGAAGGCCTTCTCGCGCAGGTCGCGGGCGTCGTCCACGCCACCGTGGGACGCCGCGTCGATCTCGATGACGTCGATCGAGCCCGGCCCGCCGCGCGCCAGCTCGCGGCAGCTGTCGCACTCGCCGCAGGGGTCGGACACCGGCGCCTGCGCGCAGTTGAGCGAGCGGGCCAGGATGCGCGCCGAGGTGGTCTTGCCGCAGCCGCGCGGCCCGGAGAAGAGATAGGCGTGGTTGACCCGGTTGGCGCGCGAGGGCGGCGCGCAGCGGCTCGGTCACGTGGTCCTGCCCGATGACCTCCTGGAAGGTCTCGGGCCGGTAGCGGCGATAGAGCGCGAGCGGTGACTCCACGTCGTGAACCCTATCCGGGGGATATGACAAGGCCCCCCACGCACCCATCAGAGCTCACGTGCCCTTGCTGCCTTCCGGCCCTGGGGGATTCGGCGAGGTGACGTCGCGTGGGGGGTTGCCGGGGAGTCTAGGCGAGCGCCGATCCGGCCCCCAAACCGAGGGCTCCGGCGAGGGGGGACGGGCGATTTCATCGTCTCCGGGCGGACCGGTACTCTCCTCGGCGGAGGTATCGCCTAGTGGCCTATGGCGCTCGCTTGGAAAGCGGGTTGGGTTAACGCCCTCGGGGGTTCGAATCCCCCTACCTCCGCCGCACCCCACCTGAACTTCCACTCGTACGAGTGGAAGTTCAGGTGCACGCGTTGAGCGTGGGCACGTGGACTTCCACCCGTACGATGAAATCCATGGACGCCAGCGTACGTCGCTCAGCGCAGCTGGGCCTTGAGCCCGTAGCGCCACTCCTCGGAGATCAGCAGGCTGCCCTCGTCGAGGCGCCGCTCGACCGCGTCGACCAGCATCCGCGAGGCACCCTCGGGGTAGACGCGCTCCCACGACAGCTCGCCGCGGTGCTCGAAGACGTTGTGGATGACGCTGGTCATCAGCGCCTTGTCGATGGGCGGGGCGAGGAAGTTGCTGCCGGCGAGGAAGGTCTCGGACCGGTCGGAGCCGAAGCGCAGGGTCACGCACGGCACCTCGAGGACGTTGGCCTCCTCGACGATGCTGCCCGAGTCGGTCACGATCACCGCGCACATCGACATCGCGGCGACGACGTCGAGGTAGCTGTCCCACACGGGCGTCGAGATCAGCGCGTCGCCGTACCTCGCCTCGAGGTCCTCGAGCCACTGACGGCGCCCGAAGTTGTCGATGGCCGCCTCGGTGCCGAGCAGGCGGATGAAGAGGACGTGGTGGCCCTGCTCGAGCAGCGACTCCATCGCGTCCATCAGCAGGTTGAAGCGGACGTGGCTGGTGGTGTTCTCGCGGCGGTGCACGCAGAAGCGGAGGAACGACCCGTCGCCCATCTGCGGGAACTTCTGCAGCACCTGGTTCTTGTCGCTGCCGGCGATCGCCTGCGCGAGCGCGTCGACGACCGAGTTGCCGACGACGTCGATCGCGGCGGGCGCGAAGCCCTCGTCGACGAGGAACTCCCGGTTGAGCTCGACCGGGGCGGCGTGGAGGTCGGTGCCCGCGTCGGCCACGCGGGTGTTGAACTGCTCGGGCGACGGCTCGCGGCTGCCCTTGGACCAGCTGTTGCGGTCGATCGACTGCTCGCGGAACGACGCCCAGTCGAGGTCGGCGCCCTGGTCGAGCCAGCCCTGCAGCACCTCGGGCTTCGGCGAGAGCGTACGCAGGCCGGCCTCGACGTGCACGAGCGCCTGACGCTCGCCGAACGTGGCGAGCGCCCCGGCCATCGCGGTCGTGGTGTCGCCGTGGACGTACGTGATCGGGAAGCCGCCGCGCTCGGCGAAGCCGCGCAGGTAGAGCGCGAGCTTGGCCGTGATGCCGGAGACCAGGTCGTTGACGCCGCCGCGCACCTCGAGGTTCACGTCCTCGCGCACGCCGAACTCGTCGAGCATCGACTGGGACAGGTTGTGGTCGTAGTGCTGGCCGGTGTGGCACAGCACCACGTCGTGGCCCCGCTCGCGCAGCTCGTGGTAGATCGGCGCCTGCTTGATGATGTCGGGCTTGGTGCCGACGACGACGATGTGCTGGCTGTTCTCGTGGGACATGGGTTCCTTCGGAGTCGAGACGAGGGGTGAGCGTCAGAGGAGGTCGTCGCGCGTGGTGGCCGCGAGCAGCGCGCGCAGGTGCTCCAGGGGCCCGGCGCCCATCGCCCTCTGCTTGTCGAGGACGTAGACCGCGTCGTCGTGGGTCACGATGACGAGCCCGGTGGCGCCGAGCACGACGACCGGCCGCCCGTCCATGCTGGCGACGAGCACGTCCTCGCTCTCGAGCTGGACCGCCGGGCCGATGGAGTAGAGCTCCTGCTCGACGAGGACGTGCTCGAGGCGCTTCCAGGTCCCGATGTCGTTCCAGCCGAGCTGCCGCGGGACGACCAGGCACTCCATGCCGGCGGCGATCAGGGGGTAGAGCTCGTGGCCGCCGATGGCCGCCCCGGTGTAGCCGACCACGTCGGGCCGGTCGCGGGCGAAGCGCTCGATGACGTTGAAGACGAGCGGCATCGCGGCCCGGTAGGCGTCGCAGGCCTTCTCGACCCGTACGCCGTAGCAGGCGGTGTTCCAGTAGAGCCCGCCCTGGTCGCCGAGCTCGTCGATCGTCGCGGGGTCGGGCTTCTCGTAGAAGCTCGTGATCACCTCGACGGGCCCGCGCTCGCCCTGCGTGTGGATGTAGCCGAGAGTGCCGTCGAAGCCGGTCGGCTCGGCACCGAGCACCACCATCGAGTCGGGGCTGGCGACGAGCTGGGTGAGCATGTCGCGCGAGGCCTGGTTGAAGGCCTCGTCCTCGGTGATGAGGTGGTCGGACGGGGCGATGAGCGCCGGCGCGTTGCCGTACTTCGCCGCGAGCGTGGCGATGGACAGCGCGAACGCGGTCGCCGGGCCGGCCGGGTCGTCCTCGAGGATCAGGTTCTCCGGCGGCACCGGACCCAGCGTCGCGCGCGCGGCCTCGGCGAAGCGGGCCCGGGTCGACACGTGGATCCGGGACGGGTCGACGATCTCGCTGAGCCGCTCGATGGTGCCGGTCAGCAGCGGGCGACCGCCGACGACCGGTTGGAACTGCTTGGGGCGGCGGTCACGGCTGATCGGCCACAGGCGCGAGCCCTGGCCACCGGCCAGGATGACGGCGACGGGCTCGTCCGCGGTGTCAGTCATGGGGCGATTCCATCATGGTCGGCGCGGCCGCATCAGCGGACGCAGCATGAAGGCGAGCGCGAGCAGTGATCCGGCGACCAGGCCCGACCACAGCAGGATGGCGCGCGGGGTGCCGAACAGGTCGACCCGCTCGGGCGCGGGCGGCGCCTGCGCGTCGGACCGGACCTCGCGCAGGGTCGTCTCGACCTTGCCCTCCCGACCCGGCTTCAGCTCGCGCGTCAGCGCGTCGTGCGCCTGGACCACCCCGGCACCCGTCCAGGGGTTCACGACCGCGTCAGACCCCGCGTCGTCCGTGCTCTCCTCCGACGGCTGCGGTGCGCCGCCGCCCTCGGTCGTGGCCTCCAGCCGGGCGACGAGCTGGCGCGGGGTCTCCCGCGGGAAGCTCTCGCGCAGCAGGGCCAGGATGCCGCTCACCTCGGCGGCGGCCCACGACGTCGCGACCTGCGGTACGACGCACACCTGGCCGGTCGCGTTGACCGAGATGGCCCCCGCCGTCGGGGCCGCCACGTCGGTGTCGAGGTTCGGCTTGACGTACTGGCTCGGGTCACTGCCGTCGCCCGGGGTCGCGCTGACCGCCACCACGCCGGGGTAGTCGGCCGGGTAGACGTCGGCGTCGTTGCCCGGCGTGCCCTTGAACCCGTCCTCGCTGGAGGCGTCGCCCTCCTCCACGTTGCCCGACGACGCGACGACGACGAGGTCGAGGTCGACGAGCCGGGCGACCGCGGCCTCGAGCCGCGGGTCGGACGTGGGCACGGCCAGCGAGATGTTGACGACGTCGAAGCGTTCGCGCGCGTTGGCCGCGATCACCTCCTCGATGCCCGCGACCATCCCTGCGGACGTCAGCGGTCGCTCCCCCTGGGTCGTGTCGGCGCCCTCGACGTCGAAGACCTTGACGTCGAAGACCTGGGCGTCCGGCGCGACGCCGTGCGGTCCGGCGATGAGGTTGGCGACGATCGTGCCGTGCCCCGAGAGCCGGGTGTTGGGGTTGACGCCCGGGATCGTGACGCCCCCGTAGGGGACCACGGCTCCCTGGCCGCCCACGATGCCGCTGTCGATCACGGCGACCTTCACGCCCTGGCCCGTCGCGAGCTCCTGCGCCCGCTCCACGTGCATCCGGTCGAACGCCGGGTTGTCCTTCTCGTGCGTGTCGGCCAGCCGCTCGGACCCGGGCACCTCGGTGATCGAGCAGGGCGCCTCGTGGTCGGCGCTCGCCGGCCCTGCCCACACCGGCACGACCGCGGCCGCGACCACGCCGGCCGCGAGCGTCGTACGCAGGCGCGTCATCATCAGCCGGCGTCCTCTGCCGAGTCGTCCGGCGGCGCGTCCTCCGGCACCCGGCGCGCGCTGTTGGTCGTCAGGGGCACGCCCGGGTCGAAGAAGCCCATCCACGTGCTCGGCACCAGCGGAGGTACGACGCTCTCGTAGCCGATGTAGGTGGCCACGGAGGGACCGAGCAGGTACTTCTCGCCCTTCGTGTCGACGACGTAGGGCGTGCCGCCGTCGGCAGCCTCGTCCGAGCCGGCCAGGACGTACGCGCCCGCGCTGGGCGCGACGTCGACGTCGTGGCGCCCGGGGCTGATCGGCTCGGAGCCGCCCGGATCGGCGACGCCGGTCGGGTTGGTGGCCAGGCTGACGCGGGCGTCGCCCGCCGGCGCGGGGTGGAGCACGGCGCACAACGCGCCCGCCGTCACCGCGGCCGGGACGCCCGCGGGCCACTCGGCCGGGTACTCCGGGTCGTCGAACTGCGCCGACAGGTCCTGGGGGACCTCGGTGGCCTGCCCGTGGACCACGCCGTAGACCGCCGCGGCGAAGTCGCCGAGGTCCTGCGGGGCCTCGTCGCCGAGCAGGAAGTAGTTGCCGGAGGGCGAGCGGAGCAGGTCGCCGACGCGGAACCGCGAGAGGTCCTCGGCGGTGTCGCCGTACGGCACGCGCTGGCCGTCGTCGGTGACCCCGAACGACGAGGCCTCGAGGGGGTCGCCCTCCGGGAACAGGTTGAGCCACTCCTCGTCGACCTCGATCGGCGAGGCGCCGAAGTCGAGCCGGATCCCGAGGGTGGAGGCCTGCGTCTCGTCGGCCGGCATCTGGTAGCGGTAGGCCCGCCCCTCCTGGCTGCCGACGGACGGAGCCGTGGCGATCAGCCAGCGCGCGCCCCCGCTGGAGACGAGGAACGACGACGCGGCCAGGTCCTCGACCGTGGGGGTCTCCTGCACGGCGATCTTGATGCCGAGGCCGTCGCCGGTGCACGCGGTCCAGCCGTCGTCGACGAGCTCGGCGGCGCTGGGCAGGCCGGCCGGAGCGCCCTCGATGCCGAGGTCCTCGCCGAGCTGGACCGTACGGATGTACTTGTCGCGGACGGTGTACGGCGTCAGCTCGGCGTCGCCCAGCAGCAGCTGGGCGGAGACGTAGTTGGGCACCCGCTGCAGCAGCGGATCGTCGCCGCCGACCATGACGACGTACTGCTCGCCGGTGTCCTTGGAGATGACGAAGCTGCCCTCGTTGAGCCACTCGGCGGGCGGGCGGCCGAGCAGGAAGCCCGCGATCGCGGCACCGGCCAGCAGCAGCACGGACAGGGCGACGCCGCCGATGAGCACGCGGCCCGGCCGCACGGGCTCGACCTCCCGGCCGCCGGGGGCACCCGAGACGAACGCCGTCACCAGCCGGCGTCGGCTGAACGCGTGGGCCTCGACGAGGTCCTTCTTGGTCGCCATCGCCTCAGCCCGCCACGGCAGCCACGAACCCCGCGGCCAGCACCATCAGGGGCAGCAGCGCGAGCAGGGTGACGCTCTCGACGATGTCGCCCATCCGGCCGCGGCGCACCGAGGCGGAGGCGGGCACGAGGGTGAGCGCGAGCAGCGCGGCGCCGACGGCGGCGAGGCCGATCGCGGCACCGGCGCGCCACCCGTCGTGGATCAGCAGCATGGACACGGCCACCGACACCAGGCCGAGGATGCCGGAGGTCAGGCCCGCCAGCACCTCCGCGCCGGTGCGGTACTGCCGGGTCCGGAACATGACGGCCAGGCAGCAGACCGCAGCGAGGACGGTGCCGTAGACGCCGCGGTCCACCGCGAAGGGCGCGAAGAGGACGAGCAGCGTGCCGACGGTGGCGGACACCGCCAGCAGGATCTCGTGGCCGACCCGGGCGTCGCCGGCCACCTCGTCGGGGTCGATCTCCTCGGGGTCGGCGGTGATGTCGTGCAGCGAGTAGAGCTGGTCGACGCTGGTGCCGGTGACCCCGAGCGCGAGCCACGGGAAGATGCTGCCGGCCAGCACGACCAGCGTCATCAGCACGGTGAAGACGGGGCCCGGCTCGAGCGACGCGACACGGATCAGCACCGCGCTGGCGACCAGCACGGCACCGACCACGATCGCGGGGATCACCAGTGGACGGCCGTCCTGGAGGCCGACGACGGCGACCAGACCGACGGCGAGGATGCCGATCCCGGCGAAGAGCAGCGGGTCGGCGAAGAAGGCGTCGTCGAGCGGCCACTGCCAGCCCGGCAGGTCGCCCGGAGCGAGCAGCAGGCCGGCGACGCCGGCGTAGAGGGCGGCGAGGAGCGCCACCGCGACGCCCGCCTCGGGCTCGCCCTGGGCGCGGGCGAGGACGATCCCGCCGACGACGAGCAGGCCGGCGATCCCGGCGGCGGCGACGCCACCGAGCAGGCTCTCACCCTGCAGCAGCAGGGCCAGGGCGCCGAGGCCGAGCAGGATGCTGCCGGCACCGAGCGCCGTACGACGTCCCGCAGCGGGCTCCCACGGCCGGAGCTCGTTCTCCACGACGTCGGCCATCGCCTCGACCACGTCGTCGTAGACGCGGGGCGCCTTGTCGTCGACGCCGGCGGTGACGGTCAGCAGGCCGCCGTCCTCGATGCCCTGCATCGTGAGGCCGGCGTTGTCGGCCAGGATCCGGCCCTCCTGCGTCACCAGGCGGTAGCCGCCGTAGACCGTGGAGGCGTCGAGCAGGCCGACGGAGCGGGCGAGCTCGGGCACGAGCTCGGCGACCGGGATCGATCCCGGCAGCACCAGGTCGACGCGCCGCGATCCCGAGGCGATGGTGACCCGGACCAGTCCCGAGGCGACCGAGGACCCCTGACTCATATGTGTTCCCCCTGAGCGAACGTGCCGTGCCGGCGCTGGCTCCGGCCACCGGACCGGGAGCAGCCTAGGGACTGCGGCCGGCGAAATGGGCCGAGGCCGGTCATCCCCGGAGGGACGACCGGCCTCGGTCGAGCGGTGGGCGCTCAGAAGCGGTTGGCACCGCGGGCGTCAGCCGCCTTGTACTCGGCGTTGGACGAGTCCACGCCCTGGCTGGCCTGCTGCAGGAGGAGGGTCATCTCCGTCATGGCCTGGTCCCACTTGGCCTTGGCCTGGTCGTACGCCATCTTGGCGTTACCGTTCCAGTCCGACTTCAGCGGGTTGAGCTCGTTCTCGAGCTGGTCGAGGCGGGCCTCGATGTCCTTGGCCGCCTTCATCACGTCGGCGGCACCGGCGTCGAGGTGGCCGTGCTGAACCTTGATTCCGTCGAAGCTCATCATCGATCTCCTAAGTCTGTGTAGGGGCTCGGCGTCAGCCGAGACGGCCCTGGAGGTTGGCGTGGGTGGCGGACTGGTTCTCGTCGGTCGAGACGTTGTCGCGCTCCGTCTCCTTCATCGACGCGGAGAGCTGGTCGAGGGCCTTGAGGATGGTCTCCTGCTTCTGGTCCCACGAGATCATCAGGTTGTTGAACGCGGAGGCACCCTGGCCGCCCCATCCAGCCATCATGGTCTGGATGTTGCCGGAGAGGACGCCACACTTGTTCTTGACGTCACCGCGGGCCTGGTCGACGTAGTCGGCGCCCTTGGAGAGGGCCTTCTCTGTCTGGCCGTACATGTCGCTCATGGAAGTTTCCTTCTCCCCCGGGCGGTCGAGCCGGCCGAGTGTCTTGGTGTGTGGTGGTGATCCACCGTCGTGGTGTTCCTGTCGCTCGGGGAGACGTCCCGGCCCCCCGCGCTGACGTGCATCTACCCGACGAAATCGGGGCTAAACATGTATCCACCGAGGTGTCATCAGATGGGGGGTCACGACGTCATCTCCCAGAGGCGTCGGAACACACCCGCGGCCACGACCGCCGCGGCGAAGGCGAAGCTGCCGCACAGCGACTCCGCCACCTCGGCACGCCGCGACCACCAGACCGAACGCCAGCCGCGGCCGGTGGCGACCGCGGCCGCCAGCGCGACGACCCCGAGGCCCACGGCGACGTAGAAGAAGGTGTCGAGGTGGGCGGCCGCCCGGGCCGGCGACCAGGTGGACGGCCAGCGCGGCCAGCGCGCCGAGGCCGGCCAGGCGGAGGAAGGCCCGCGCGGCGGCGTGCCGGTAGGACCGGGCGGCCAGCAGCAGCGAGCAGCCGGCGAAGAAGACCAGGCAGCGCGCGCCGATCCGGTCGAGGTCGATGTCGGCGCTGTGGAGCAGGAGCGGGCTGGCCACGACGGTGGTCACCATGATCGCGACCGAGGCGCCGGTGACGATCCGCGAGGCGCGGCGTACGAGCCGACTCCATCGCCTCCGCACCGACCACGAGGCGGCCCCGACGCCCGCCGCGCTGGCTGTCGCGTGCCGACCATGCCGTGACCGCCAGCCGGTCGAGGTCGAGCAGGGCGTCGTCGGGCACGTCGATGGCGAGCGAGGGCGCGAAGCGCGCGGCCATCATCGACAGGAAGACCAGGAGGGTCCACGCGACCCGGGCGTCCCAGCCCAGCATGGCCGGGAGGGCGCAGCAGGCGAAGACGGTCAGGCCGCTCGCGATCCACACCGTGCTGGTCTCGTCGCTGCGCACGGCGAGCGCGCGACCGATGCCGGCGACGACGGCAGCGGAGATCCCGGCCGCGCCGAGGATCGCGGGCAGGAGGTGGACGCCGGGCTCGTAGAGGGCGGCGAAGGCGGCAGCGGCGGCGAACGCAGGGGCGGCGGCCACCCGCTGCCTGGTGTGTCGTCCGACGGGGAGCACGCCGACCAGCGCGCACGCCAGCAGGATCCCGACGGCGACGGTGCGTACGGTCTCCTCGCCCGCGCGAGCTGCGTACCAGGCCGCGAGCACGGCAGCGACCGCCGCGACCGTCGCGACCGTCGCGGCGATCGCCGGGCTCTCGGGGGCGTTCTTGGCCGCGTCGAGCAGCGTCGTCCTCCGGGGACGGTGCACGCCGCTGGTGGCGACCAGCACGTCGCCCGGCTGCACCCCCGCCTCCGCCAGCGGGAGGCTCGCGTTGAGCCGCTCCCCCAGGGCGGTCTGCAGGAGCGGGATGCCGGGGACGGCGCCCGCGACCTCGACCTGCTTGGCGTACTCACGGGCCACGTCGACCGCGGTCGCGGCGGTGGGGACGACGAGGTCGAGCACGCCCGCCGGGCCGTGGATGCTGATCACCATGGTCGCGTCGGCGGAGCCGGGCATGACGACGTCCGACACGGTGTCCCCCTTCACGTCCGCCCGTCGCGTGCATCGAGCGCCTTCCTGGCTGGAGAGTAGTCGCAGTGGCGACCCGCAGCGGAGCACCTATCATCGTCGCGACGTCAACGGGTGAGGCATCGGGGGACACGTGAGCACGACACTGCGGGGCGGCCAGCGGCTCGACGAGCCGGAGATGCCGGGCGGCCAGATCGTCCTGCAGCCGCCCCCGGAGCTGCAGGACGGCGAGGGCGCGAGCGGCGTCCTGATGAACGCCATCCCGATGCTCGGCAGCCTGGGCTCGATCGTGCTCGTGGCGACGATGGGCGGCGGGGCCAACCGCGGTCGCAGCTTCCTGGCCGCCGGCATGTTCCTGTTCGCCACGCTCGGCTTCATCGTCGTCCAGATCGACCGGCAGCGGAAGCAGCGGGCCCAGCAGGTGACGGGCTCGCGGACGGAGTACCTGCGCTACCTCAGCAACATCCGCAAGGTGGCGCGCGAGGCCGCCGACCAGCAGCGCCGCGCGCTCAACTGGCACCACCCCGAGCCGTCCGCCCTGCCCTCGCTGGCCGAGGACCGCACCCGCCTCTGGGAGCACACCGGCACCGACGACAACTTCCTCCACGTGCGCTACGGCCTGTGCTCGCAGCCGTTGTCGCTGGAGCTCGTGCCGCCGGAGAGCGCGCCCGTCGACCAGGTCGACCCGGCCGCCGCGTCCGCCCTCCACCGGCTGCTCGTCGTGCACCGGCTCCAGCCGCACCTGCCGGCGTCGATCGACCTGCGCGCCTTCGACCGCATCGAGCTGTGCGGGGAGTCCGAGGAGGTCCGCTCGACGGCCCGGGCGATGATCTGCTCGGCCACCGCCTTCCAGAACCCCGACCAGCTGATCGTCGCGGTGCTGAGCTCGGAGCAGAACCTCACCCACTGGGACTGGGTGAAGTGGCTGCCCCACGCCCAGAGCGGCCGCGAGGCCGACGCGGTCGGCCCGATGCGGCTCGTCTCGACGTCGCTCGACGACCTGGGCAACCTGCTCCCGCCCGACCTCAGCGACCGCCCGCGCTTCGGCGCGGACGAGCGCGCGGCGACCCCGCACATCCTGCTCGTGATCGACGGCGGGCACCTGCCGCCGGGCAACCACATCGTGCCGCCCGACGGCCTCCACGGCGTCACCCTCCTCGACCTGCCCGCCCGCTGGGACGAGCTCGAGGACTCGACGAGGCTCCGGCTCGAGTTCGTCGGCGGACCCGACGAGCTCGCCAAGCGACCGGTGCTCGCGCTCCGGCTGCGCGGCGAGCCGGTCAAGGCCCTCGCCGACCAGTGCGACATCGCGACGGCGGAGGCCTTCGCCCGCCGGATCGCGCCGCTGAAGACCGCGAGCGCCGAGTCGTCCTCGGCCGGCGGTGCGGTCGACATCACGTCGACGACCCCCGACCACATGGACCTGCTCGGCCTCGGCGACATCTTCACCTACGACCCCGCGACCGCCTGGCGTCCGCGGCCCGTACGCGACCGGCTGCGGGTGCCGATCGGCATCGGCGACTCCGGTGGCCTGATCCACCTCGACATCAAGGAGTCGGCCCAGCAGGGCATGGGCCCGCACGGCCTGGTGATCGGCGCGACCGGCTCGGGCAAGTCGGAGTTCCTCCGCACGCTCGTGCTCGGCCTGGTGATGACGCACTCCTCCGAGCAGCTCAACCTCGTGCTCGTCGACTTCAAGGGTGGCGCGACCTTCGCCGGCATGGCCGACATGCCGCACGTCTCGGCCGTGATCACCAACCTGGCCAACGAGCTCACCCTCGTCGACCGCATGCAGGACGCGCTGTCCGGCGAGATGACGCGGCGCCAGGAGCTGCTGCGCGACGCCGGCAACTACGCCTCGGTCCGCGACTACGAGAAGGCCCGCGCCAACGGCGAGCCGCTCGAGCCGATGCCGTCGCTCTTCATCGTGGTCGACGAGTTCTCCGAGATGCTCTCCGCCAAGCCCGAGTTCATCGACCTCTTCGTCGCGATCGGCCGCCTCGGTCGCTCGCTCGGCCTCCACCTCCTCCTCGCCTCCCAGCGCCTGGAGGAGGGCCGGCTCCGCGGCCTCGAGTCGCACCTGTCCTACCGCGTCGGCCTCCGTACGTTCTCCGCCGGCGAGTCCCGTGCGGTCCTCGGCGTGCCGGACGCCTACGAGCTCCCCGCCGTCCCGGGCCTGGGCTACCTCAAGCCCGACCAGTCCACGCTGCTGCGGTTCAAGGCGGCGTACGTCTCGGGGCCGCCGTCGAGCCGCACCCGGGTCACCCGCGACGAGGGCGGCGGCATCCGCGGCATCCTCCCGTTCACGATCTCCGAGGTGCAGGCGCTCGAGCCGACCGGCGACGAGCCCGTCGAGGTCGCGGCCCCGCAGCCGCAGCGGCAGCAGGGCGAGCAGCCGTCGCTGCTCGACGTCGCGGTCACCCGGATGATCGGCAAGGGGCCCGAGGCCCACCAGGTCTGGCTCCCGCCGCTCGACGTCCCCGACACCCTCGACGAGCTCATGCCCGACCTCGCCGCGCACCCCGAGCTGGGCCTCACGTCGCAGCAGTGGCGCTCGGTCCCGGGCCTGGTCATCCCGCTCGGCACCGTCGACCGGCCGCGCGAGCAGCGCCGCGACACGATGACGCTGAACCTCACCGGCGCGGCCGGCCACGTCGCCGTGGTCGGCGGCCCGCGCTCGGGCAAGAGCACGCTCCTGCGCAGCATCGTCACGAGCATGGCGCTGGTGACGACGCCGATGGAGTCGCAGTTCTTCGTGCTCGACTTCGGTGGCGGCACCTTCGCCCCGCTGACCCGGCTGCCGCACATCTCCGGTGTCGCGACCCGCTCCGAGCCCGACGTCGTACGCCGCGTGATGGCGGAGGTCGAGGGCATCGTCGACCGGCGCGAGGCCTACTTCCGCACCAACGGGATCGACTCGATCGAGACCTACCGCTCGCGGCGGGCGCAGGGTCGCGCCGACGACGGCTGGGGCGACGTCTTCCTCGTCATCGACGGGTGGAGCACGCTGCGCGCGGAGTTCGACGACCTCGAGATGGAGATCCAGCAGCTGGCCGCCCGCGGCCTCACGTTCGGTCTCCACATCGTCACCGCATCCACGCGCTGGGCCGACTACCGCGCGGCGATGCGCGACGTCTTCGGGTCCAAGCTCGAGCTGCGCCTCGGCGACCCGCTCGACTCCGAGGTCGACCGCAAGGTCGCCGCGCTGGTGCCGGTCGGCCGACCCGGACGCGGCCTGGTGCCGTCCAAGCTGCACTTCCTCGGCGCGCTCCCGCGCATCGACGGCGACGGCAGCGCGGACACCCTCGGCGACGGCGTCGACGACCTGATCGACCAGATGGCCGCCGCCTGGAAGGGCCCCGAGGGCCCCAAGCTGCGGCTGCTGCCCGCCAGGGTCACGCTCGAGGCGGTCCGCGAGGACGCCATCCGCCGCAAGGTCCCGGAGCGCCAGATCCTGCTCGGCATCAACGAGAAGGAGCTCGCGCCCATCGGCCTCGACGTCGACGCCGAGCCGCACATGCTGATCTTCGGTGACGGCCAGTCGGGCAAGAGCGCGCTGCTGCGGGCGTACGTCCACGAGATCATGCGCACGCGCACTCCGAAGGAGGCGCAGATCGTGCTGGTCGACTACCGGCGCTCGCTGCTCGGCGAGGTGCCCGACGAGTACCTCCTCAACTACCTCACCTCCTCCACCCAGGCCACGCCCACGCTGAAGGACATCGCGTCCTACCTCGAGGGCCGGATCCCCGGCCCCGACGTGACGCCCGACCAGCTGCGCAGCCGCTCGTGGTGGACCGGCGCGGAGGTCTACGTCGTGGTCGACGACTACGACCTGGTCGCCACCGCGCAGTCCTCACCCGTCTCGTCGCTGCAGCCGCTGATGGCGCAGGCCCGCGACGTCGGGCTCCACGTCGTCGTGGCCCGGCGTACGGGTGGCGCCTCCCGCGCGCTCTACGAGCCGGTCATCCAGTCGCTGCGCGACCTCGCCATGCCGGGCGTCATGCTCTCGGGCCCGCGCGACGAGGGCGTCCTCATCGGCAACCTGCGCCCGCAGCCCGCGCCGGAGGGCCGCGCCCGCGTCGTCACCCGCGACGGCGGCACCCAGACCGCCCAGCTGGCCTGGCTCGACCCGACCATGTGAGCTCGTCCGCCGCTTCGGGCGGTGCGTGAGGAGGATTCCGGGCTCGAGAAATCCGCGTCACGCACCGCTCAGCCGCGTGTCGTACGCCGCCGCGCCCGTGGGCGGTGTGCCAAGAGGATTCGAGGCCAGGCGAATCCCCCTCACACACCGCTCGAGAGCGAGCGTACGTCAGCGGCGACCGGACTTGAACATCCCCCGCGCGATCTCGCGGGCGGCGGTGCGCATGAAGTCCTTGAACGCCGTCGACTTCACGACGTCCATCACGATGCCGTCGTCGTCCTTGGCCGCCGACTCCTGCGGACTTCTTCGTGACGCGCTCGTTCTTCTGCTCGCGGGCCATCTCCTGGACGCGGGCGTCCTCGGCGGCCTTGCGGGCGCCCTCCTCGAGCTTCTTGGCGAGCAGCTCGCGGGCTGATTCGCGGTCGATGCCCTCGGCGTACTTCGCGGCGAGCGGCGAGGCCTGGACCGCCGCCTCCATCCCGTCGGTCGGCGCCGCGTCCATCAACGACTCGGGTGCGCGCAGCCGGGTCCAGGCGACGGGGGTCGGGGCGCCGCGCTCGTTCATGACGGTGACGATCGCCTCGCCGATCCCCAGCGACATGATGACCTCGCCGAGGTCGTCGTACGCGCTGTTGGGGTAGGTGTTGACCGTCGCCTTGAGCGCCTTGGCGTCGTTGGGCGTGTGGGCACGCAGCTGGTGCTGCACGCGGGAGCCGAGCTGGGCGAGCACGTCGTCGGGCACGTCGGTGGGCGACTGGGTGACGAAGAAGACGCCGACGCCCTTGGAGCGGATCAGCCGTACGGTCTGGGCGATCTGGTCGAGGAACGCGTCGGAGGCGTCGTTGAAGAGCAGGTGGGCCTCGTCGAAGAAGAAGACCAGCTTGGGCTTGTCGAGGTCACCCTCCTCCGGCAGGTCGTGGAAGAGGTCGGCCAGCAGCCACATGAGGAAGGTGGAGAACAGCGCCGGCCGGTCCTGCAGGTTGGGCAGCTCGAGCAGGCTGATGATGCCGCGCCCGTCGTCGGTGGTGCGCAGGAAGTCCTTGGTCTCGAACTCCGGCTCGCCGAAGAAGACGTCGGCGCCCTGCGCCTCGAACGACACCAGCTCGCGCAGGATGACGCCGGCCGTCTGCGGCGACAGCCCGCCGATGGTCTTGAGCTCGGCCTTCCCGGCCGCGTCGCCGGTGAGGTACTGCAGGACCGCGCGCAGGTCGGACAGGTCGAGGAGGGGCAGGCCCTGCTTGTCGCAGTAGTAGAAGACCAGCCCGAGCGAGGACTCCTGGGTCTCGTTGAGGCCCAGCACCTTGGCGAGGAGGGTCGGGCCGAAGGCGGTCATCGTCACCCGGACGGGTACGCCGACCCCCTGTCCGCCGATCGCGTAGAACTCCGTCGGGAACCCGGTCGCCGTCCACTGCTGGCCGACGCTCGCGGTGCGGGCGGTGAGCTTGTCGCTCGGCTCGCCGGGGACGCTGAGACCGGACAGGTCGCCCTTGATGTCGGCGGCGAACACCGGCACGCCGTTGGCGCTGAGCTGCTCGGCGAGCAGCTGCAGCGTCTTGGTCTTGCCGGTGCCGGTGGCGCCCGCGACGAGTCCGTGGCGGTTGAGCATCGCGAGCGGGATCTTGATGTGCACGTCGCTGAGGTCGTCGGCGTTGAGCATGAGGCCACCGAGCTCGAGCGCCGCGCCCTCGAACCGGTAGCCCGGCGCGACCGCCGTCGAGATGGGGTCCGTGGGTACGGGGTCGGTCGGCGTCGGCTCGGTCCCGGGGATCTCGGTCATTCCACGAGCGTAGTCAGCGAAGGGGAGTCCCGACGAGGGCGTCGTTATGATCACCGGCGTGATCTTCAAGCGGGTGGGCGTCGGCCGGCCCTACCCCGACCACGGGCTGACCTCGCGCACCTGGGCCGACCTGCCGCCGCGCCAGGTCCGGCTCGACGAGCTGGTGACCACCAAGGACACCCTGCAGCTCGACACCCTGCTCGACGAGGACTCCACCTTCTACGGCGACCTGTTCGCCCACGTCGTGTCCTGGCGCGGCGACCTCTACCTCGAGGACGGCCTGCACCGCGCGCTGCGTGCGGCGCTGCAGCAGCGCATCGTCCTCCACGCCCGCGTCCACCGGGCAGACGACCGATGAGCGGCGCGCTCAAGTCCGCGTTGACGCTGGCGGCGCTGGGGCTCCTCCTCGTCGTGGCAGCGGTGTGGGGCTGGGCTGCCCTGACCGAGCCCCTCCCCGAGGACGAGCCGGTCGCGATCTGCGACGAGACCGAGGTCGCCGCCGGCGGCGAGGTGCGCCGTGACCAGGTCGTCGTCAGCGTCTTCAACGGCAGCGAGCGCAGCGGCCTGGCCGGATCCACCATGGCGCAGCTGGTCGAGCGCGGGTTCGTGGAGGGCGACGTGGGCGACGCGCCGCTCCCGGCGGCGACCACCCAGATCTGGTCCTCCGAGCCCACCAACCCCGCGGTGCTCCTGGTCAAGAAGCAGTTCAAGAAGGCCAAGATCGTCACCGGCGACCCGCTCGGCGACGGGATCGTCGTCGTGGTGGGCGAGAAGTTCCAGGCCCTCAAGAAGAAGCAGGTCGAGTCCGTGGTCGCCGAGTCGGACACGACGTACTGCCGGGCCACCGGCTCGGAGTAGCCCTCGGCAGGATCGGCTCAGTCGCGGTCGGGTCGCGACGGGTCGCCGAGCCACTGGGCGAGCCGGCCGTTCTGCGACACCTGGCGGAGCCGGTCCTCGGTCGCCTCGCGCAGCTTCCGTGGGGTGACGATGAGCAGGTCGTCGCCCGCGCGCAGGACCGTACGCCGCTCCGGCACCAGCACGGTGCCGCCGCGGATCACGAGGGAGACCGAGCACCCCGGCGGCAGCCGCAGCTCCCCCACCTCCACTCCGTGCACCTTCGACGTCGGCGCGATGGTGACCTGGAGCAGGTCGGCGTCGACCCGGTCGAGCGGCGCGGCCTCGACGTCGAGCCCGCGCGGCTCGTTGCGTCGTGCGACGTGGAGCCGCTCGGCGACCCACGGCAGGGTCGGACCGGTGAGCAGGGTGTAGACGACGACCATCACGAAGACGATGTCGAAGAGGTCGTCGGCACCGTCGACCCCCTCGGCCAGCGGGATGGTGGCGAGCACGATCGGCACGGCGCCGCGCAGGCCGGCCCAGGAGATGAAGCCGAGGTCGCGCAGCGGCATCGGCTGGACGACGCTGCTCGCCAGCACCGACAGCGGCCGGGCGACCACCGTCAGCACCAGCCCGGTCACGAGGGCCTGCACCACCGTCTGGCCGTCGATCCGGCTGGGCGAGAGGAGCAGGCCGAGCATGACGAAGAGGCCGATCTGCGCGAGCCAGGCGACGCCCTCGGCGAAGGAGCGGGTCGCCACGCGGTGCGGGAGCTCACTGTTGCCGAGGATCAGCGCGGCGACGTAGATCGCGGCGAAGCCCGACGCGTGCACGGCGGCCGCCGCGCCGTACGCCGCGAAGGCCAGGCACATGACCGCGAGCGGGTAGAGCCCGGACGAGGGCAGCGCGGCCCGTCGCATGATCCACGCGCCGGCAACACCGATCGCGACGCCGAGCAGCCCACCGACCACGAGCTCGAAGACGATGATGCCGCCGACCTCGAGGATGCCGGACGTGCCGACGGCCCCGGTCGAGATGATGCCGACCAGGACGACGGTGGGGGCGTCGTTGAGTCCCGACTCCGCCTCGAGCGCACCCGTCAGCCGCTTGGGCAGCGGCAGCGCGCGGAGCACGGAGAACACCGCCGCCGCGTCCGTCGGCGAGCAGATGGCGCCCAGCAGGATCGCGAGCTCCCACGGCAGGCCGAGCAGGTAGTGGGTCCCCACCGCGACGACCGCGACGGACACCGCCACGCCGAGGGTCGCCAGCGACATTCCCAGCCTGATGCTCGGACGCATCTGCCGCCAGTCGGTGGTCAGACCACCCTCGGCCAGGATGATCGCCAGCGCCCCGAAGCCCAGCGCGTGCGCGAGCTGCGCGTCGTCGAACGCGATCGCGAAGGGTCCGCCCTCGCCGAGGAGGACACCGATGAGCAGGTAGATGAGCAGGGAGGGCAGCCCGGCTCCCGCCGAGACCCGCACCGCGAGGATCGCCGCCAGCGTCACGACCGCGCCGACCAGCACGAACACGTCGAGCTGGTGGACGTCGAATGTCATGGTCACCTCGTGCCATCGGCTGAGACGGGGCTGGCCTGGACCTCGATCCTATCGGTGGCGGCGGGGTGCCGATGACCGCGTCCGGAGCCAGAATCAGGCGCGAGTGACGTTTGAGACCGGCCAGCCCGGGTAGGCGTCCACAGACGAAAGGGAGTGATCGATGTACGGCGACACCGCCGCCGGCCGCAAGCGCGTGGCCGAGCTCCGTGAGCAGGGTGGCGACATCCGAGCCCTCGCCGCCCGTCTCGTCTCCCAGGCGGAGGCCGTGCCGTGGCACGGCAAGGCCGCCGACTCGATGCGTGAGCGCATCCGCGAGCGTGCGGGGCACCTCCGCGCCGCCGCCGCCCAGCACGACACGGCGGCCGAGTCGCTCGCCGGCCACCTCGTCGAGGTCGACCGCCTCAAGGAGGCGATCGACACCCGCTCCCGCAAGGCCACGACGCTCGTCGAGGATGCCCGCACGCGCGCCAGCGAGGCCGCTCCGGGTAGCGTCCGCCGACGAGGCCGACAGCGTCGTGCTCGCGTTCGACCCTCCTCCCGCCGGTCACCGCGACTGGCTGACCGTCGACCTCCCGGGGCTCTGACATGGTGACCATCGACCTGACCACGCCTCCCGCCCCGCCGGCGAGCTTCCTCGACGGCACGGCCCGGCGGCTCGCACTGACGCTGCCCGAGCTGCGCCTCGTGGCGGACCTCGCCGGTGGCGCGCCCCTGCCGTTCGACCTCCAGCCCACGGAGGACGCGACCACCGACACCGGCTCCCTGTCCGGGCGGCTCGGGGCGAGCCGCGGATCCACCGAGGACTCGGCCTACACCGAGGCGCTCGGCACGCTCCACGACCCCGACGACACCCTGCGACGCCGGGGCCTGGTGACCGACGACGGCGCCGATCCCGGCCTCCTCGGCGCGGTCGGCCTCCTGGCCACTCCGCGGCTGGCCCTCGACCTCGACGTCGCCGCCGGCGCCACCCAGGTGAAGGCCTGGCACCGCCAGTCCGGCGGCGCGGTCGCGAGCCTGTCCACGTGCGACGGCATCGTCTTCGAGATCGCGTGGTTCCCCGTCGACCAGTGGACCGTGGAGCTGGGCCGGGTCACCGCGGTCCCCGAGGACCTGCCGCTGTCCGCCTCCCAGGTGCCGGCACTCCTCGACGTGCCGTACGCGCTTGCCGACGGGGTCGGCGAGGCCATCCGCTCCGGCCGTTCCGACCTGGTGCCCGTCCTCATCTCCCAGGCAGAGGGGTCGGTGCGCGCCGACGACGACGGGGTCCTCGGCGAGGCCGAGGCCAGCACCGCCCTGTCCGCCGTCCACTCCGAGAGCCGCGGCCGGTTGCGCATCCTGGCCGCCGAGGTCTCCGAGGGTGCGACGTCCTCGGTGGGCGTGGTCTCGTGGGTCCTGCTCAACGACGGCTGGCACTCCCTCACCCCCCACCACGACGACGGCGCGCGCGTCTCCGTACGCCGCGTCGAGCCCGACGACCTGCCGACCGAGCTCGCGCCCGTGCTCGCCCAGGTCTCGACCCGAGAGGACGTCACCACCGGATGAGCGACCTCGACATCCCCCGCACCCACGACAGTGCCGGCTCCTCGGCCTCCGTGGCGGCCGACAAGTACGACCAGATGCTGGCGCTGGCCGACCTGTTCGACTCCACCGGCAACGAGATGCGCACCCGCGCCCGGCTCGGCGCCGAGATCCTCGGTGACGACGACGTCGTCGACTCCGGTCAGCTCTCCCCCGCGACCTGGGGACAGGCCGAGGAGGACATCCGGGGCGCCACGACAGGCAAGCACGGCCTGCTGACCCGCTCGGTCGAGCTCGACGCCGACGCCCTCGTCGTACGCGCCACGGTGCTGACCTACCGCTGGATCGACGAGCTCCAGCAGGCGGCCTACAAGACCCTCGGCTCCATCGCGGGCCGCGCCATCGGCTACCTCGCGCCCGAGGTCGCACTCGGCGGGGCGATCGTCAGCGCCGGCCTCATCGAGACCGACGCGCTCGACCGCGACGGCGTCACGGCCTACCTGAGCGAGCTCGCCGAGAACAACCCCGACCTGATGGAGCACCTCTCGGGCGGGGGCGGCCTGCTCGACGGGCTCCACATGCGCTCCCTGCTCACCGCCGGTGTGCTCGCCTCCGACCAGGGTGCGCACGCGGCTCGCGGCGGGTCTGCGGGCCATCGGCATCGACCCGTTCCCGACCGACGCGGTCTCCGCCTTCCGCGACTCGGCCGGCTCGTTCGTCGACGTCGAGGCGCCCGACGCGGAAGCGACGTCCACCGAGGGCCAGGCGCCCCGGTCGCTCGAGGAGCTGATGGCCAACCTCCTTGCCGAGGACCGCCGGATCTCCGTGCAGCGCGTCGGCACCGGCCGCTACATCGCCTACCTCCCGGGCTCGCTCGGCGCCGACTCCGGCCGGCTGCGTCTCGTCGGCGCAGACCCCACCACGTCGGCCGACCAGGTCGTCCGCGCGATCGAGAAGGTCGTCACCGAGGACGACGCCCGGGTCATGCTGGTCGGCTCGGCCGCCGGCGGCACCGTCGCTGCGGAGATCGCGGCCGCCGCCAGCTCGCAGCGCTTCGTGGTCGACCAGGTCGTCACGGCCGGCGCACCTGCGGCCCAGGTGCCGCGGATCCCCGAGGCCACCCGCGTGCTGTCGTTGGAGGACCGGTCCGACCCGGTCGCCCTCCTCGGCTCGCTGATCAACGCCTCCACGGCCAACCGGCTGACCGTCGTCTTCGACGGCAGCTCCGGCGGCTCGGACATCTACGTCACCGGGGCAAAGGCCGCCGACGGCGCCGAGCACCCCGAGCTGCGGGCCGAGATCGCCCGGATGCAGGACCTGGGCTACCTCGCCGGCTGAGGGTCTGCTCACAACGATCTCGTGCACGAACTCGCCCAGCTGGGCGAGGTTGCGGCACTCCACCATCGGCACGATCTCGCCGTAGCTGTCGGCCGCACTGTCGCCCGTGCCCCAGTGGCGCGGGTGCTCGGGGTTGAGCCACCAGGCGTGGCGGGCGCGGCCGGCGAGGTCCGACAGCACCGGCAGCGCGAGGTCGCTGTAGTTGGAGCGCGCGTCACCGAGGACGAGCAGCGACGACCTCGGCCCGATCGCGTCGGCGTGCTCCTCGGCGAAGCGGGTGAGTGCGCGACCGTAGTTGGTGCGCCCCCACAGGGCCGCGTGCGAGATGCTCGCGGCCAGCGACTCCATCACCTCGACGACGTCGGCGCCCGGCCGGAACGTGTCGCTGACCTCCACCACGTCGTCGACGAAGGTGAAGGCCCGCACGCCGCTGAACGCCTCGCGCAGGGCGAAGACGAGCATCAGGGTGAACTGCGCGAAGTTCGCCACCGAGCCGCTCACGTCGCACAGCACCACCAGGTCGGTGCGGTGCGGCCGCCGCGGCCGGTGGTGGGTGGTGAGCGGCACCCCGCCCGTGGCGATCGAGGCCCGCACCGTGCGGCGTACGTCGAGCGGGCCGCGCCGCTGGGCGTGCTGCTCCTTGGTCAGCCGGGCCGCCAGCCGCCGCGCCAGCGGATAGATCTCGCGGCGCATCTCCTCGAGGTCGCTGCGGCGGGCCGCGGTGAAGTCGAGCCGGTCGATCGTCGGTCGCACGGTGACGTCGGTGACGTGCTCGGGGCCCTTCTCCTCGGCGATGCGCCGCCGCGCGTCGCCCTCGACGAGGCGGGTGAAGTCGCCGATGCGCCGCCCCGCGAGCTTCTGCGCCTGCTCCGCGTCGACGCCACCGCCCAGCAGCCCCTGCACGAGCCGGTCCATCAGCTCGGCCGGCGAGACCCGCTGGAGGGAGGTGTACGCCGACCAGCTCGAGAGGCCGGGCCCGCGACCCGGCATCGCGCCGAACCGGGCGACCGCCTCGACGGCGAGGTCCTGCAGCGCCTGCTGGTCGCCGGACGCCAGGGCCTCGGCCAGTGCCTCGCGGAACCGCTGCAGCTGAGCCCCGGTGTCGGGCACGCCGTCGTCGGACGCCGCGTCCTCGGCGGCGACCCCGCTGCCGATCAGGCGCGGGTAGTAGATGTCGAAGACCGCGTCGAACGTGACCCGCTGCGGCTGGCGCTTCACCAGCGTCGCGGCGTACGCCGCCCGGACCGTCTCGCGGTCGTGCCAGCGCACCTTCTCGAGCGCGCTGATCGCGTCGAGCCCCTCGGCGAGCGACACCGACAGTCCCGCGGAGCGCAGTGCCTCCACGAAGCCGATGTGGGTGTCGAGGAGGCTCACGACACCGCCAGCTTGAGCTCCTTGATCGCCCGCCGCTGGTCCGACGCGTGCTTGAGCACCACGCCCAACGTACGCGCGACGGTGGCCTCGTCCAGGTCGCCGATCTGGAGCGCGATCAGCGTCCGCGCCCAGTCGATCGACTCAGCGATGGACGGCGCCTTCTTCAGCTCGAGCTCGCGCAGTCGGACGACGACGTCGACGAGCTGGGCGGCCACCTTGTCGTCGAGACCGGGAACCTGGCTGGTGACGATCGCCCGCTCCCGCTCGGCGTCGGGGTAGTCGAGGTGGAGGAACAGGCAGCGCCGCTTGACCGCCTCGGACAGCTCCCGGCTGGCGTTGGAGGTCAGCACGACGAACGGCCGGCGGGTCGCGCTCACCGTGCCGAGCTCGGGGATGGTGACCTGGAAGTCGCTCAGCACCTCGAGCAGCAGACCCTCGACCTCGACGTCGGTCTTGTCGACCTCGTCGATGAGCAGGACGGTCGGCTCGTCGCGGCGGATCGCGCTGAGCAGCGGGCGGGTGAGCAGGAACTCCTCGGTGAAGATGTCGTCGTGGGTCTCGCTCCACGAGTCCCCACCGCCGCTGGCCTGGATCCGGAGGAGCTGCTTCTTGTAGTTCCACTCGTAGAGCGCGCGCGCCTCGTCGAGACCCTCGTAGCACTGCAGCCGCACCAGCTCCGCGCCCGCCGCCCGCGCGACCGCCTTGGCGAGCTCGGTCTTGCCGACACCGGCCGGCCCCTCGACGAGCAGCGGCTTCTCGAGCGCGCCCGCGAGGTACGCCGTCAGCGCGGTGGCGTCGTCGGTGAGGTAGCCGGCCGCCCCCAGGCGCAGGGCGGCGTCGGCCGAGGAGGCGAACCAGGTCGTCGTCACCGGCCGAGCGTAACCGCCGCTAACGGCTCTGGCCGGAGAGGGCAGGTACGCCGTCGGTCCAGTAGTTGCCCGCCCACACGTCGCCGGTGTCGTTGGGGAACTCACCACCGTCGGTGCCCTGACCCCGGTCGAACAGGTTGCCGGTGAACTCGATGTCCACGCAGTCGTCGCGCGCCTGGCAGTCGATGAACCGGGCGGCGAACCACTGGCCGTTGCCCACGAGGCGACGGAAGTAGTTGTGCTCGATCGCCAGGCCGCTCGGCACCCCGAACTCGCGGTAGAAGACGGCGTTGGCGGAGCAGCCACCGTCCTGCTCGGTCCCGGCGGGGTTGCACAGGATGGTGTTGCCGCGCAGCGTCGAGTTCTTCAGCATCCGAATCCCGCTCTGGTGGGTGTCGGTGCCGGTGGTGGTGATGTAGGAGTCCTCGATCACGCCCTTGTTGTGGGACCAGCCGCCGCTGTGCGTGCCGAGCAGAGAGGGAGTCGGTCACGTAGAAGTGGGCCATGCCCACGGCACGGCAGCTGCTGTCGCTGGGCGGGCACAGGAGACGCGACGACTCGACCCGGAAGATCTCCGGGTGGGTGTCGTCGTTCCCCACTGCCGTGTCGTAGTTGACCAGCCGCGTGTCGGTGGACACGCCGCCGTTGACGACCGAGTTGCGGATCACCACGCCCCTCACCATGCGACCGCTCACCTCGCCCATGATGAGACCGCCGGGGCAGTTGACGATCCTGTTCTCGATCACGAGGTCGTCGGTCGTGACGGTGCAGGAGCCCGTGTAGACCGCGGTCGGCTCAGTGATGGGCCCGACCGAGGCCCGGGTCGGGAAGTCAGCGGGCTCGGGCACGCCGCTCGGCGCCGTGGGGGTGGAGGTGGGCGTCGACGTGGGGGACGCGGTGGGCGTCCCTGTCGGGGTCGGCGTCGGAGTCTCCGTGACGGTGGGGGACGAGGTGGGCGAGTCCGTGGGGGTCGACGTGGGAGTCTCCGTGACGGTGGGGGACGAGGTGGGCGAGTCCGTGGGGGTCGACGTGGGCGTCCCGGTCGGAGTGGGCGAGGGCGAGGGCGAGGGCGTCACGGTGACCGTCTCCGTCACCGTCGGGGCCGGGCCGAGCTTCGCCAGCAGCGACTCCGTCCGCGACTGGAGACACTCCGCGTAGTCGACCTGCTGCTGGTGCGACGGGTCGCCGGTGGGCTTGGCGCACGTAGGGACCGGCTCGGCCGACGTGAGCGTGGTGCCGTTGAGGCTGAACAGGATGCCGGCCGTCACGGCGAGGGCTGTGAGGGCTGCGAGCGCTGGCAGGGGCTAGGCGTCGGAACAAAGTCGTGGGAGGCGACCTTTTGGAGAGGTGGGGGTCGTGTCAGCCTGCGGCCGGCATCGCGCGAGCACAACCTTGATCGGGCGATCTCACCAAGATTGGAGGGCGTGGCTGTTGACCGCGAGAACGTGCCCGTCAGTCCGCTCGCCTCTGCAGAGGGGGCGGGATTCGAACCCGCGGTAGGTCTCCCTACGACCGCTTTCAAGGCGGTTCCGATCGGCCGCTCCGGCACCCCTCCTCGTGCCGCGCCATGGCGCCGCACACCGCGGGACTCTACCCAACCGGGTCGACCGGCCGCGCACGTGATGAAATCGCGCGGTGACGACCGAGACCACCAGCGTGCACCGCCTCGCCCCCGCCGTCGCAGCGCGGCTGCTGGGTGTCGTGCTGTGCGCGGTCGCCGTGCTCATCCTGCTCAGCACCGTCGCACTCGCGGTCCTCGACCTGCACACCGCCTACCTGCTCGTGCCCGTCGCCGCGACGCTCGTGATCCTCGCCCTCGCCGCGTGGGCGTGGCGGACCAAGGGCTGGGTCGCTCGCCTGACCCCCGAGGGCTACCGCATCCAGTGGGTGCGCGGGGTCGGCACGGCGTCGGGTCGCTGGCAGGACGTCGAGGACGCCGTCGCCACCACGGTCGCGAACGCGCCGGTCGTGGTGCTCCGCCTGCGGGACGGCCGGACCACGACGATCCCGGTCGAGGTGCTCGCGACCGACCGCGAGGCATTCGTCCGCGACCTCCAGCAGCACCTCCAGGACGGGCGCGGACTGAAGAAGTTCTGACCTGATTCGGCGCACTCCGGTCGCGCCTTGTAACCTTCTCTGCGCCCGGCACTGCCGGGCATGGAGGCGTCGCCTAGTCCGGTCTATGGCGCCCGCCTGCTAAGCGGGTTTGGGGCTAAAACCCCATCGAGGGTTCAAATCCCTCCGCCTCCGCCAAGAGATCGGCCCCCCTTCCGGGTGTGGGGGCCGGTCCAGTGCAGCGCGCGCACTTTTGCAAGAACCTGCAATGCACAGACCTGCAGCACCATCGCCCTGACGTTGCTGCTGACCGTGGGGGAGAATGGACGGGTCATCCCCTGTGACACATGACTATGAGGTGGGAACCACTATGACCGCAGTTCGCCGCATCGCAGCCGCCGCCCTCGTGGGCGCGCTTGGTATCGGATTCGTCGGGATCACCAGCGCACCGGCCAACGCCGACATCACCTGGGGCAACAGGGTCAAGGTGACTCCCTGATCCGGTTCGTGCCCTAGCGGCACGCACTGAGGAAGCCGGGACACGGACCCCTCAACCCCCCACGAGTTCTGGTCCGAAGGCCTCCCCCACAGGCCAGTCCCGGCACGAGGGCAGCAGCTCCTTGAGCTGCTGCCCTCGCCTCATTTGCACACCTTTGCAACACGAACGCCGATTGCGTGCTCAGTCCGAAGGCTCGTCCATCTCCCGGCCCGAGATGCCGCGCTTGCCCATCTCGTAGCCGAGCTGGAAGCGCGTCTCGACCTCGAACTCGTTCTTCAGGTCGGCCACGTAGCCGGCGTAGGTCCGGGGGCTGACGCCCAGCCGCTTCGCACCGGCCGGGTCGGCCCGGCCCTCGAGCAGCATCCGGATGGTCATCGCGCGCTGCTCGGTCGCGATGTCCCGCATCAGCGAGCTCTCGCTGCTGCTGAACGGCCGGGCGCGCTCCCAGTGCCGCTCGAACATGTCGACGAGGTAGCCCACCATCGACCGGTCGCTGATCACCATCGCCGCGTCCAGGCCCTCGTGGCTGGGGATGATCGCGATCCGGCGGTCGATGACGATGAGGCGGTTGAAGAACTCGTCCAGGGTCCGGACCTCGGCGCCGGCTGCCGTGACCGCGGCGACGTACTTGCGGGTGTCAGCGCCGCGGCGGGCGGCGTGCTGGTAGAGCGTGCGCATCTTGACGCCGCGCTCGAGCAGCGAGATCTCGCGCGCCGTCACCTCCGAGAGCTGCTTGACGCCGCGCCGGTCCTGCGGCTGGGCCGTGAGGATCTCGTCCTCGGAGTCGGCGACCATCGACAGGAGGACGGTCCGGATCGTGGTGACGCCCCGGATCTCGGCGAACGGCCCACCCACCGCACTCGGTGAACGGCGCCACGCGTGCGACAGGGAGCTGAAGGCCTGAGCCCAGTGGGCCGACTCGGCGATCAGCTGCGCTCCCTGCTGGCCGAGCGGTGCCACGACCTGCGCCTGGACGGCGGCCGGATCGACTGCGTGCCACTGGATCTCGTCGTCGCTCTTGTTGACGAGTCCGACGTCGACGAGGAGCTCGAAGGCCTCGTGGAGCTCGCCGCGCCGGCGCGATTCGCTTGTCGGTCGCGCTGATCCCGCCCGCGCCCAGGATCTCCTCGTAGAGCGGAGCGGCCTGCTCCTCGAACAGGGCGCGTTCGTGTTGCCCCAAGGGCATGCCTCACCTCCGTCTCCCCCGAACCCAGTGTGAGGATGGTGCCACACGGGTCCCACCCGGACGGCGTACGCGTGCGTGGATCAGGCGTCGAGCCGGGCCCTGAGGGTGTCGAGCTCGGTCCACAGCACGGCGGGGAGGTCGTCGCCGAACTTCTCGAACCACTCCTCGATCTGCGGCAGCTCGGCGCGCCACTCGTCGACATCGACGGCGAGGGCCTGGGCGACCTGCTCGTCGGTGAGGTCGAGGCCGTCGAGGTCCAGCGAGCCCGGGGCCGGCACGTGGCCGATGGGGGTCTCGACCGCAGCGGCCTGGCCGTCGAGGCGCTCGATGACCCACTTGAGGACGCGGCTGTTCTCGCCGAAGCCGGGCCAGAGGAAGTCGCCGTCACGGCCGTCATCGAGCGTGGCCCGACGGAACCAGTTGACGTAGAACATCTTCGGCAGCTTGGCCGCGTCGTTGTCCTTGCCGATGCCGACCCAGTGGCTGAAGTAGTCGCCGGCGTTGTAGCCGATGAAGGGCAGCATCGCCATCGGGTCACGGCGTACGACGCCGACGGCGCCGACCGCGGCCGCGGTGGTCTCCGAGGAGAGCGTGGCGCCCATGAAGGTGCCGTGGTTCCAGTCGCGGGCCTCGGTCACCAGCGGGATCGTCGTCTTGCGGCGACCGCCGAAGAGGATCGCGTCGATCGGCACGCCGCGCGGGTCGTCGTACTCGTCGGCGAGGATCGAGCACTGCTTGATCGGGGTGCAGTAGCGGCTGTTCGCGTGGCTGGACAGCTCACCGGTCTCGGCCGCGATCTCGGGCGTCCAGTGCTCGCCCTTCCAGCTGGTGGCCTCGGCGGGCGTGTTCTCCAGGCCCTCCCACCACACGTTGCCGTCGGGGGTGAGCGCCACGTTGGTGAAGACCGAGTTGCCCTTGCGGATGGTCTCCATCGCGTGCGGGTTGGTGTGCTCGTTGGTGCCGGGCGCGACGCCGAAGAAGCCGAACTCGGGGTTGACCGCCCACAGGCGCCCGTCCTCGCCGATCCGCATCCAGGCGATGTCGTCGCCGATCGCCTCGACCTTCCAGCCCGGGACGGTCGGCTTGAGCATCGCGAGGTTGGTCTTGCCGCACGCGCTCGGGAAGGCCGCGGCGACGTACTTGGTCACGCCCTGCGGCGAGGTGAGCTTGAGGATGAGCATGTGCTCGGCGAGCCAGCCCTCGTCGCGCGCCATGACCGAGGCGATGCGCAGCGCGTAGCACTTCTTGCCGAGCAGGGCGTTGCCGCCGTAGCCGGAGCCGAAGCTCCAGATCATCCGCTCCTCGGGGAACTGCACGATGTACTTGGTGTCGTTGCACGGCCACGCGACGTCGTCCTGGCCGGGCTCGAGCGGCATGCCGACCGAGTGGAGCGCCGGCACCCACTGCGGGTCCTCGCCGGCGGCGGCGAGCTCCTCGATGCGGCGGAGCACGTCGGTGCCCATGCGCGCCATGACGCGCATCGAGACGGTGACGTACGCCGAGTCGGTGAGCTCGATGCCGAACATCGGCTTCTCGGCCTCGACGTGGCCCATCACGAAGGGGATGACGTACATCGTGCGGCCCTTCATGCAGCCGGCGTAGAGCCCGCGCATGAGGTCCTTCATCTGCTCCGGCTCCATCCAGTTGTTGGTGGGGCCGGCGTCGCGCTCCGCGACGGAGCAGATGTAGGTGCGGTCCTCGACGCGCGCCACGTCGGTCGGGTCGGAGGCCGCGTGGAACGAGTTGGGCATCACGTCGGGGTTGAGGCGGGTGAACGTGCCCGTCGCCTCGAGGGAGGCGGTGAGCTCGGCCCACTCCTCGTCGGACCCGGTGCACCAGTGGATGCGGTCGGGCTGGGTGAGCTCCGCGACCTCGGCGACCCAGGCGGCGATGCCCTCGTGTGTCGTCGGTGCGGTCAGGTGGTCGGTCGTTGCGGTCATCCCGGAGTTTCCTTCAGCGTTCGTCGCGGTTCGCGCGGCCTCGTTGACGGCGACTTTTCCGGGACGCTAGCGCTTGTGAATGCGCGCACATATTGGATCGGTCTAAGGGTTGTGACCTGGATCTCGCTCCGCACTTCCGCGCATTTTCGGCGGAAGCGGGCGGCGCTCACACCGGGGCGTCGGGGTCGATGCTGCGGGTCTCGGCGCGCCGGTTCCTGCTCCCGATCCAGTCGCGGACGTAGACCTTCGGCAGGATCTTGGCCACGGCCAGAGTGACGTAGACAATCGTGTTGATCGCCACGAAGGCCGCCAGGACGGCGACGAACTCGTTGCCCAGCAGGTCCTCAGGGAGCAGGATCCCCATCGGGTGGACCGGCGGGATCGCTGGGGGCGGCACGTCAGACCTCCACCCTGGGGCGGTCGGGCTGGACGATGTGCTTCCACGTCGCCTGCCGGGCGAGCGTGAGGTCCCAGATGCCCTTGAGGTAGATGACGTTGAGGAACATCGCGTAGAAGAGCTCGGGGAACAGCGACAGCCCGAGCAGGCGCGCCCGCCGCCCGCCGCGCCACACGGTGACCACACGCTCGAGGGTGAAGACCAGGCCGATGCTGATCCAGAACGGGAACCACACCCAGGTGGACGTCGCCAGCACCATGAGCAGGATCAGCAGGACGTACGCCCCCAGAGCGATCACGCCGTAGCCGATGCCGAGCTGCTGCATCCAGTAGCGGAAGGTCTGGGTGCGCATGCCGTAGGCGGCGAGGTTCTCCAACGCGCCGCGCTGCCAGCGCAGCCGCTGCGCCCACAGCGCAGTCCACGACGGCATCACCTCGGTCACCACCGTGCACTCCCGGGGGGAGATCATCAGCGCCCCGAGACACTTGAGCGCGATCGTCAGCTCGTTGTCCTCAGTGAGGGCCACGGTGTCGTAGACGTCTCCTGGCACGCCGGGGAGGAGCTTGCCGCGCTCCTCGGCGACCGCGCGCAGGGCGCGCGGGCGGAAGACGGACGCCGTCCCGGTGAGCACGAAGACCCGGCCCCGGCGACGCCGCAGGTCGCGCTGGTAGCGGCTGTACTCGTTGCGCTGGAACTGACCGATCAGGCCGAACCCGTCCTCGCCGTAGAACAGGCCGCCGACCGCCATCAGGGCTCGGTCGTCGGTGAGTCGCCTCGTCGCGCCCTCGAGGAAGCCGGGGTCGAGCGTGGTGTCGGCGTCCATGATCATCACGCAGTCGTTGTCGCCCTGGGCGGGGAGGATCTCCGCCAGCGCCTGGTTGAGACCGCCCGCCTTCTTGTGGGTGTTGGCGACGGTCTCGAAGACGTCCACGCCCGCCTTCCGGGCCAGCTCCACCGTCCGGTCCGTGCAGTTGTCGGCCACCACGACGATCCGTGCGGGCGGCATCGACTGCGCGACCAGGGACGACAGCGTCTGGGCGATGCAGCCCTCCTCGTCGTGCGCGGGAATGAGGACGGTGATCGTGACGGGCCCCGCCCGGACGCCCCGAGTCTCGGCCATGACCAGCTTGGGAGCGAGCGGCATCCGGTCGCCGTCCTCGCTGCGACGCGCATGCGTCATGAGGCGGCGTTCCAGTCCCGCGACACCGGCTGCAAGGAGCAGCGCGACCCCGGCAGCCGCGAGCAGCACGTTCAGCGACGGGAGCTCGGTGTCGTAGAAGATCCGCCAGACCCCGAACAGCACTCCCTCGCTGGGGGTCTCGGCGGTGCGCTGGCCTCTGGAGGAGACGCCGATCCACAGGGCGCCTGCGCCGAGGGCGGCGGTGCCGATGATCGCCAGGCCCACCGATCGCTGAAGCCACTTCATGACCACCCTCCCCGTTCCCCGGTGCCGCGCTGCACGAGTGCCATCAGTCCGCGACCGCGGCGGGGACGGAGGCGAGCATGAAGTCGTGCACGAAGACATCCATCGGCACCGGTTTGCCGATCATGAAGCCCTGGGCGTAGTCGACGCCCTCAGCACGGACCACGTCGAAGATCTCCGGGTCCGAGACGAACTCGGCCACCGTCTGCTTGCCGAGGTCCCGGGCGATGCCGACGATCGAGCGCACGATCGTGCGGTCGACCGACGAGCGGTGCACGTGCGCCACGAACTCGCCGTCGATCTTCACGTAGTCGAAGATCAGGTGCTTGAGGTAGTAGAAGGACCCGAAGCCGGCGCCGAAGTCGTCGAGGGCGAACCGGCACCCGAGAGCCGCCATCCGCTCGGCGAACTCTCGGGCCAGGGCGACGTCGGCCACGGCGGAGGTCTCGGTGATCTCGAGGATCAGCGCGTGCGGATCCACCTCGAAGCGCTGCAGCGCCGACACGATCGTCTGCTCGACCGCCGGGTCACCCATGGACGCACCGGAGATGTTGACCTCCAGGCAGAAGTCGGGCACGAGCTCGCGCAGCTGTGCCAGCATCTCGATGCTCCGTTCGAGCACCCAGCTGTCCACCCTCGGCATGAGGCCGGCGCGCTCGGCGATGTAGATGAAGCGCCCGGGCGGAATGAGCTCGCCGTCCTCGCCTCGCAGGCGCAGGAGCACCTCGGCTGAGTCGATGCGGCCGGTGCTGATGTCCATGATCGGCTGGAAGTGGAGCGCGAAGCGGTCGTTGTCGAGCGCGTCCTCGATCCGGGCCTGCCACTGCAGCCGCATCGAGCTGCGCGGGCTCCGCGCGTCTCCCTCCTCGAGGAGCGCGACCCGGTTGCGACCCGACTCCTTGGCGTCGTACATCGTCATGTCGGCGAGCGCGAGGATGTCCGCGGAGTGCTCGGTGGCGGCAGCGAAGGTGACGGCGCCGACGCTCGCGGAGACGCGACGCCGTACGCCGTCGAGCGTGGCCGCGTGGTCGCGGATCCGCTCGACCACGAGGTCGGCGACCCGCTTGGTGTCGACCTGGTCTCCGTCGGTGAGCATGATGGCGAACTCGTCGCCGCCTACGCGCGCCACGACGTCGGTGGCGCGGATCGAGCGGCGCAGCAGCCCGCCGATCGTGACGAGGAGCTCGTCGCCGGCGTTGTGTCCCAGCGAGTCGTTGACCTGCTTGAAGTTGTCGAGGTCGAGCAGCAGCAGGGCGCCGGTCGGACCGTGTCGTCGGCAGCGGTCGAGGTGCCGCTCGAGCTCGTTCTCGAAGCGGCGGCGGTTCGCCAGCCCGGTGAGCACGTCGTGGTCGGCGAGGTGGGCGAGCCGGTCGAGGTAGCGACGGCGGTCGGAGATGTCGACGACGTTGACCATCACGATGTCGCCGACGTGCCTGTCCTGCACGACCGTGCTGCTCAGCGCCACGGCGACGTCGTTGCCACCCGAGTCCCGGATCCGGCACTCGACGTCCACGTCGGTGCGGTCGGACATCAACCGCTGGAGGTGGTCCGCGATGGCGTCCTCACCGGGGGTCTCGAAGACGCCGAGGTTGTGCCCGACCATCTCAGAAGGCTCCAGGCCGACGACGACCGCCAGGGAGGTGTTGACGCGCAGGATCGTGCCGGCGGGGTCGAGCAGCGCGACGCCGTGAGGAGCGTTGTCGAACAGGCGCTCCACCCGCTCGTTGGCCAGCCGCGCACGACGGGTCTGGCGGTCGAGGTCGTGCACGATGCGCTGGACGACCGGAGCGAGCACGAGCGCCACCACACTCCACACTGCGGCCCGCCGCCAGTCGCCCCAGGTGTAGGTGGGGGGGCCGATCAGGACGATCGGGGCGACGAACACCAGGACCGTGAGGCCGCTCGCGACCCACAGCTCGCGCCGGGTGCCGGTGATCGCGAGCCACAGGATCGGCAGCAGGACGCTCGCGCCGAGCCCGGACGACGACCCGCCGACCGAGCCACCCGCGGCGTGGTGGACGAGACCGACGAACACGAACATGGAGTACGCCGGGGCCGCATCGAGCCACGTCCGCTCGGGTCGCCGCACGGAGAGCGCGAACAGGCCGATGACGAACGCGAGCACGAGCCCTGCCAGCGCGTACACCCACCACGCGCTGACGTAGGGCGGGATGACGACGGCCCCGAAGCACGCCGCGGCCACCAGGGCGAACGGCGCGGCGAGCCCGATGCCGGGCTTGCCGTCGCTGGACCACAGCCCGGCGTCCGAGAGTTGACGAAATCTTGACACGACCTTGATGGTATGTGTTTTACCATCGCGGGTGCTTTTGGAGTCAGTCCTCCGCGTCGAGGTCCGCGGCGACCCGGCGGTGGGCCTCCCAGATCTCCTCGGGCATCCGGTCGAACTGGGAGAGGTGCTCCTCGCGGAAGCCCATCTCCTGCTGCCAGCGCTCCTTGTCGATGGTGAGGATGCGCTCGAGGTCGGCGGCCGGGATGTCCATGCCCGACAGGTCGAGCTCCTCCTCGGTCGGGATGATGCCGACAGCCGTACGACGACCCTCGACCTCGCCGTTCTTGAGCTGGAGCAGCCACAGGAGCGGGCGGAGGTTGTCGCGGTAGCCCGGCCAGAGGAAGTGGCCGTCGTCGGGGTCCTTCTGGAACCAGTTGACGTGCGCGAAGATCGGCTGCTCCGACGCTGCCCCCACGATGTCGAGGTAGTGGCGGGCGTAGTCGCCCTCGCCGTACGCCATGAACGGCCGGTTGGACATCGGGTCGTAGCGCAGCTGGCCGTCGACGCCCTCCGCGGCGAAGGTGGCCTCAGCGCCGAGGGTCAGGCCGTCGTACACGCCCTCGGCCAGGTCGGTGATCGCGCGGATCAGCGGCTCGCGGTCGCTCGTACGGCCACCGAAGATGATCGCGTCGATCGGCACGCCCATCGGCTCGTCGTAGTCGGGCGCGATGTTGGGGACGTTGTCGAGCGTCGTGGTGAAGCGGCTGTTGGGGTGGGACCACGCCGCGGTGTCGTCGCTCTTGCGGTCGGCCAGGGGCGAGCCCATCCAGTCGAGCCAGCCGTGCACCTTCTTCGGCGGCTT
>CAVYGL010000037.1:0-76379 GCA_963767995.1 uncultured Actinomycetota bacterium | reverse complement strand
GATCACGAGGATGAGCAAGCCCAAGCTGGTGCGCTCCTACCCGCGGCTCTTCACGGGGAAGATCGACGGCGTCGCCGAGTACGTCCACCGGCGGGTGCGCTCGGTCACCGTCGCCGCGCCCGGCATCGTGGCGTACGCCGACGGTGAGCGCTTCGGACCGCTGCCCCTCACCGTCACCTGCGACCCCGGCGCCCTCGAGGTGATCGCATGAACACCCCCGACGGGCCCGGCGACGAGCAGACGCCGGCCGAGCGCTACGCCGCCTTCCAGCGGGAGAAGCCCTACCCGATGCTCAAGGAGTTCTCCGGCCTCTACGGCTTCGAGCTCGACGACTTCCAGGTCCGGGCGTGCCGGGAGATCGAGGACGGTCGCGGCGTGCTGGTGGCCGCGCCCACCGGGTCGGGCAAGACGATCGTCGGCGAGTTCGCGATCCACCTGGCCCTGCAGACCGGCCGCAAGGCGTTCTACACGACGCCGATCAAGGCCCTGTCCAACCAGAAGTACCACGACCTGGTGAAGCGCTACGGCGCCGAGAACGTCGGCCTGCTGACCGGCGACAACGTCGTCAACGGCGAGGCGCCGGTGGTCGTGATGACCACCGAGGTGCTGCGCAACATGCTCTACGCGAGCTCACGCACCCTGCTGGGGCTCGGCTACGTCGTGATGGACGAGGTGCACTACCTCGCCGACCGGATGCGCGGCGCGGTCTGGGAGGAGGTCATCATCCACCTCCCCGAGTCGGTCACGCTGGTCTCGCTGTCGGCCACCGTCTCCAACGCCGAGGAGTTCGGCGAGTGGCTGGCCACCGTCCGCGGTGAGACGACGACCATCCTGGAGGAGAAGCGGCCGGTGCCGCTGTTCCAGCACGTGATGGTGGGGCGCCGGTTGCTCGACCTGTTCGCGTCCTCGGACGTCGACGCGAGTGCCGGCTTCGTCAAGGAGGGGGCGCCGGTCAACGACGAGCTGACCCGGATCGCCCGCGACGACTGGGCCAGCACCCGGTTGATGCGCGACCGCAAGTCACCCCGCAAGGGCAGGCCGGGGTCGTCGAAGAACCCCCGGTCCGAGGGCAGTGGCCGCCGGGTGTGGATCCCGAGCCGCGTCGAGGTCGTCGAGCGGCTCGACCGCGAGGGCCTGCTGCCGGCCATCATGTTCATCTTCAGCCGCGCCGGCTGCGACGCGGCGGTCAGCCAGCTCGTGGGGGCCAACGTCCGGCTCACCACCGCCGCCGAGCGCGACCACATCTTCGCGCGGGTCGAGGAGGCCTCGCGCACGTTGCCCGAGGAGGACCTCCAGGTCCTGGGCTACCACGAGTTCCTCGACGGCCTGACCCGCGGCATCGCTGCGCACCACGCGGGCATCCTGCCCGCCTTCAAGCACGTCGTGGAGGAGCTCTTCCAGGAGGGGATGGTCAAGGTCGTCTTCGCCACCGAGACCCTCGCCCTCGGCATCAACATGCCGGCCCGCACGGTGGTCATCGAGAAGCTGTCGAAGTGGAACGGCGAGACGCACGCCGACCTCACGCCGGGGGAGTACACCCAGCTCACCGGCCGTGCGGGTCGGCGCGGCCTCGACATCGAGGGCCACGGCGTCGTGCTCTACCAACCCGGGATGAACCCCGGCGAGGTCGCCGGCCTCGCCTCGACGCGTACGTATCCGCTCCGCTCGTCGTTCCGGCCGTCGTACAACATGGCCGTCAACCTCGTGCACCAGTTCGGCCGGGCCCGCTCCCGCGACCTGCTGGAGCAGTCGTTCGCGCAGTACCAGGCCGACAAGGCGGTCGTCGGGCTCGCCCGGCAGGTGCACAAGGCCGAGGAGGCGCTCGAGGGCTACCGCGACGCGGCGACGTGCCACGTCGGCGACTTCATGGAGTACGCCGATCTCCGTCGGCGGATCTCCGACCTCGAGAAGGGCGCGGCCCGTGAGCGGCGCCAGGACCGTCGCGCCGAGGCGCTCGACTCCCTGGGCCGGTTGAAGCCGGGCGACGTCATCAACGTGCCGGCCGGCAAGTTCAGCGGGCTGGCCGTCGTGATCGACCCGGGCCACGCCGGCGACGAGCCACGGCCGTACGTCGTGACGGCCGACCGGCAGGCGCGGCGCCTTGCCGTGATGGACTTCCCGGTGCCGGTCGAGGCGATCGGACGGCTGCGGATCCCGAAGTCGTTCAACGGCCGCAACCCGGCGATGCGGCGCGACCTGGCCACGGCACTGCGGGCGAAGGCCCGCGACGACGACCGCCCGAACCCGCGGCGTACGAAGCAGGACTCCTTCAGCGACTCGCCCGCCGACCGCGAGATCGGCCGATTGCGCGCGGACCTCAAGGCGCACCCGTGCCACCAGTGCCCCGAGCGCGAGGACCACGCCCGCTGGGCCGAGCGCTACTACAAGCTCGAGCGCGACACCGAGACCCTCAGGCGTCGGGTCGAGACCCGCACCAACACCGTGGCGCGCATGTTCGACCGCGTCTGCGACGTGCTGACGGCGCTGGGCTACCTCGACGGCGACAAGGTGACCGAGCAGGGCTCGCACCTGCGGCGGATCTACACCGACATGGACCTCGTCGCTGCCGAGGCCATCCGGGCGGGACTGTTCGACGAGCTCGGTCCCTCCGAGCTCGCCGCCGTGCTGTCGGCGCTGGTCTTCGAGGCGCGCCGCGCCGACGACGCGTCGTCGCCGAAGATGCCCGGCGGCCAGGTGCGGCCCGTGCTCGCCGAGCTGGTGCGCGTCTGGGGCCAGCTCGACGCCCTCGAGCGCGACCACAAGCTCGACTTCCTCCGCGAGCCCGACATGGGCTTCGCGTGGGCGGCCTGGCGCTGGGCCGAGGGCGACGACCTCGACGACGTGCTCCGGGTGACGGGGCTGTCCGCGGGCGACTTCGTGCGCTGGATGAAGCAGCTGCTCGACCTCTGCGGGCAGGTGGCCGACGCGGCCGGCGACAGCCCGCTGCGCTCCACTGCGCGGGCGGCGGCGAAGTCCCTCAAGCGCGGTGTCATCGCCTACAGCGTGCTGGCCGAGTGAGAGGCTGCCTGGCATGACCGCTCCCTCCGGCCAGAGTCTCCTGCTGCTCGACACCGCCTCGCTGTACTTCCGCGCCTTCTTCGGCGTGCCCGACTCGCTGCGGGCGCCGGACGGGACGCCGGTCAACGCGGTGCGCGGGCTCATGGACTTCATCAGCCGGCTGGTGGGGGAGTACGACCCGACGCACCTGGCCTGCTGCTGGGACGACGACTGGCGCCCGCAGTGGCGCGTCGACCTGATCCCGTCGTACAAGTCGCACCGCGTCGTGAGGGCGATCCCCGGCCCGCGACCGGACGTCGAGGAGGTGCCCGACCCCCTCGAGACGCAGATCCCGATCATCGAGTCGGTGCTGGAGGCGTACGGCATCGCGAAGGTCGGGCACCCCGAGATGGAGGCCGACGACGTCATCGGCACCCTGGCGACCGGTGCGGGCATGCCGGTCGACATCGTCACCGGCGACCGCGACCTCTTCCAGCTCGTCGACGACGACGCAGCGGTGCGGGTGCTCTACGTCGCGCGCGGGGTCAGCAAGCACGAGCGCGTCGACAACGCGTGGGTGCGTGCGAAGTACGGCGTCGACGCCGACCAGTACGCCGACCTCGCGACGCTGCGCGGCGACGCGTCCGACGGCCTGCCAGGGGTCGCCGGCGTGGGCGACAAGACCGCCGCGACGCTGCTCAACCGGTTCGGCACGGTCGGGGGAGTGGTCCAGGCGGCCGCCGACCCCGACTCCGACATGGGCCCCGGTCCGCGCGGGAAGATCAAGGCGGCTGCCGACTACCTCGCCGTCGCGCCCCGGGTCGTCGCCGTACGCCGTGACCTCGACCTCGGCTCGCCCGACCTGACCCGCCCGCGGACGCCCGCCGACCACGACGCCGTCGTGGCGCTCGACCAGCGCTGGGACCTCGGTCAGTCCGCTGTGCGTCTCGTGCAGGCGCTGTCCGGATCCGACTAGTCTGACCCGGGTGAGCACCCCCGACGTCGAGTCCAAGGACCGCCAGATCCTGTCCCTGCTGGCCGCTGACGGACGGATGTCCTACACCGACCTCGGCAAGGCGACCGACCTGTCCACCTCGGCGGTGCACCAGCGCGTCAAGCGGCTCGAGCAGCGCGGCCTGATCCTCGGCTACGGCGCGACCGTCGACCACGACCAGCTCGGCCGCCCCCTGACGGCGTTCATCTCGATCACGCCGATCGACCCGTCTCAGCCCGACGACTACCCGGAGCGGCTCGAGGGCATCCCGGAGATCGAGTCGTGCTGGTCGGTCGCCGGCGACGAGTCCTACATCCTCAAGATCCGGGTCGCCACCCCCCGCGACCTCGAGGACCTGCTCGCCCGCATCCGCGGCGCCGCCGGCGTCTCGACCCGGACCACCATCGTGCTCTCCACGCCCTACGAGAACCGTCCCGCGGAGTAGGCACTACAGGTGTAGTATCACCGCATGGAGCGTCGTGCGCACGTGCTCGACGCGGCCCTCGAGGTCGTCGGCACCCGGGGATGCGCGCCCTGACGCACCGTGCCGTCGACGCGCAGGCGGGGCTGCCCCACGGATCCACCTCCAACCTCTTCCGCAGCCGCGAGGCGCTGCTGGTCGGGCTGGGGGAGCGGTTCGTCGAGCGCGAGCGCGCCATGGCCGAGGGGGGTCGCGGCGAGGTCGAGGCGTCCGTCGAGGGCGTTGCGGGGGCACTCGGCCGCTTCGCGGTCCTGGCGACCACCTCCGAGCGCGCGGTGACCCTCGCGAGGTACGCGCTGCTGGTGGAGGCGGCCCAGCATCCCGAGCTGGCGGGCGTCCTGGTGGACGGAGCCGACCGGGTCGACACGTGGGGCCTCGACCTGATCACCCGGGCTGGATCCGGGGATCCCGCGCGCGACCAGGACATCCTGGCCAACTTCGTCACCGGGATGGTGCTGCACCAGCTGGCGCTCCCGGCGCCCGACTTCGACCCGACCGGGCGGATCGCCGCCCTGGTCGCCACCCTCGACTGGAGGCCGTCATGACCGAGTCGCTTCGCCACCTCATCGACGATGAGCGCCGTGCGCTGATCGAGACGCTCGGATCGCTGACCGACGAGCAGTGGCAGGCGCCTCCCTGTGCTCGGGCTGGCGCGTGATCGACGTGGCCGCGCACCTGGCATGGGCACCCGTGCTCGGTCCGGTGGCCGGCGCCGCGGCGATGGTGCGGCACGGGTTCTCGATGAACCGGATGATCGCCGGATCGGCCGTCGGCTGGTCCGCCCGCGGCCGCGAGGCGATCCTGGAGCAGCTCGAGCGCAACCTGGCGTCGGGCGCGAGGCCGATCGGGATGCCCGAGGTCGCCGCCCTGGCCGACGCCGTCGTCCACGCCATCGACGTACGCCGTCCGCTGGGCCTGCCGCACCCGGTGCCGACCGCCGCCGTCGGACCGGTCGCCGACTTCGCCCTCGCGACCCCGTGGCCCCTCAACGCCGTGATCGGCGGCAGCACGCGTCGCCGGGTCGCTGGCGTACGACTCGTGGTGCCCGAGGCCGGCTGGGAGCACGGCGACGGCCCGGAGGTCACCCTCTCGGCCGATGCGGCGATGCGCGTGACCTACGGCCGACCGGTTGCTGCCGACGAGCTCTCCGGCCTGGGCGCGCCGCTCCTGCGCTCCCGCCTCGGTGTGCGAGGAGCCCCTTTTCAGTGATCCCCGGCTGACCGGGGATCACTGAACTTGTCAGGCCGTGCAAGGGCCGACAAGTTCAGCGGGAGCCTGACAAGTCGTCTCACGCGGCCGGGCTCAGGAACAACCTGCGGATGCGCGAGGCCGTCTCCGCCGGCTTGTAGAGATCTGCCCACACGATGCGGATGCACCGCCACCCGGTGATCTCGCAGATCCGGGACTCGCGCTGCTTCTCGCGAAGGACGCAGTCGACGACGGACTCGCCCTCGCGGCGGTGGGCCTGGTACTTCACCTTGCCGTCGAACTCGAGGAACACGCCCAGGTGCGGCCACGCCAGGTCGACCCGGGCGATCTCGACACCGCGCGCGTCAAGGATCGGATAGTTGGGGATCGGCGCCGGAAGGTGCTGGGCCCAGCACAGGAAGCGGGCCCGTGTCTCACCCACGGACTCCGAGCGCCCGTCGGCGAGACGCAGGACGAGGTCCGTGGCAAGGCTCCGCGGCCAGTGGGCCATGGACTCGTAGCGAGCTCGCAGCTCGCCCACCGTCGTCAGGCCCCGATGCAACAGATGGTCGATCTCGACCAGGGCGTGCTCCACGTCGAGCAGCAGGGTGAGCTCCAGCCCGGTGCGCGTCGCGCTCATCACGGCCCGCCCGTTGCGCTGGACCTCGTCGCCGTCGGCCAGGACCCCTCGGTGCTGCACGATGCCGGCTTCAGCCCGTCCTGCTCGCTCATCGGACCGTGTCAGGTGCACCGCCGACAAATCGCACTCCCACAGCGGCGCTTCGTACTCGTTGGCCGAGCTCATGTGGCTGAGGATCACGTGGGTCCTCGCCTGCCGGACGGCCGCGCGACACAGGACGGCGTACCGCTCCTTGTCGCTCAGCCCGGCCCACCCGTCACCGAAGACGTACGCCCCTCGTCGCACGCGCACCCACGCACCGCTCCTCACCAGGCCCTGGATCGCGTGGTCGTGGTACCCGGCGGCCAGAGCCTCCTTGCGCGTGAAGACGCCGTGCTCTGCCACCAGTGCTCGCAGCTGTGCCTCCATGGCGCACCACAGTGAAGGCCGCAGAGCGACCGCGCGACCCCCGTCACGACCGCCTGTGGACAAGAGGCGCAGAGCCACGCCTGTGTACGCCTTATGGCCGACCACGGCGGTCGTCGCCGCCTACTTGTCAGGGCTCCGCTGAACTTGTCAGGCCGTGCACGGGCCGACAAGTTCAGCGATCCCCGGCTGACCGGGGATCGCTGAAGAAGCGGACCTCAGTAGGCCTGGAGCGCAGCCGTACGCCGCGAGGCCTCGGCCATCTCGGCGGCCTTGAGGGAGGCCTCGTCGAGGCGGCCGTGCTGCTCCCACCACTGCTGCCCGGCCTCGGGGAGGGTGTGGATCGGGTCGTAGTACTCGTAGTAGCGCGACAGGGCGTCGGCGTCGGTCGACTCGATGGACGTGCGGTAGTTCTTCGTCCAGTACGAGATGCCGCGCTCGGTGTCGTAGTCGGCGAGCTGGTGCACCCAGCGCTTGCCGACGAACGGCACGTCACAGACGATGCGCGGCGTCGCGAAGCCCGGCAGGTAGCCCATGATGTGGTGCTGGAGGCGCTGCGCGTCGGCGACCGAGACCCGCCAGTGCTCCGAGAACGGGATCATGTCGCACATGTAGAAGTAGTAGGGCATGATCTGCGCGCCGTCGAGCAGGCGGAAGCACAGGTCGAGCAGCTCGTGCGGGTCGGCGTTGACGCCGTTGAGCAGCACCCCCTGGTTGCGTACGTCGCGCAGGCCGGCGTCGAGCATCGCCCGGGTCGCCTCGGCGACGATCGGCGTGACCGAGTTCGCGTGGTTGGTGTGGGTGTGCATCGCCAGCGAGACGCCGCGCGAGCGGGCGATCGTGGCGACCCGGTGGACGCCCTCGACGACGTCGGGCTGCAGCCAGTGCTGCGGGAGGCCGATGAGGGCCTTCGTCGCGAGCCGGATGTCGCGGATGTTCTCGATCTCCATGACCTCGGTGAGGAAGGCCTCGAGGCGCGGCCACGGCATGTTGGCCACGTCGCCGCCGGAGACCACGACGTCGCGCACGGACGGCGTACGCCGCAGGTAGTCGAGCATGTCGCCGATGCGGTCGTTGGGCTTGCCGCCGAACTTCAGCTTCTCGATGACCGGCGTGGAGTTGCCGACCAGGTCCATGCGGGTGCAGTGGCCGCAGTACTGCGGGCACGTCGGCAGCAGCTCGGCGAGCACCTTCGTCGGGTAGCGGTGGGTCAGCCCCTCGGTCGCCCACATGTCGTGCTCGTGGAGCGAGTCGCGTGCGGCGTGCGGGTGGGAGGACCAGTCGGTGCGCCGGTCCGAGAACACCGGGATCATGTAGTGGCGGATCGGGTCGGCGTAGAACGCGTCGGTGAGCGAGCCGGCTCCGTGCGGCTCGACGGCCGGCGCCATCGTGTTCATCATCTGCGGCGGCACGAGCATCGACATCGTGGCCCGCTCGGCCTGGTCGCGCTCGAGGTCGGCGTAGAACCGCTCGTCGAGCAGGTCGCCCATCAGCTCGCGGAACTGCTTGACGTTCTTGATGCAGTGCGCGCGCTGCCACTGGACCGACGCCCACTCCTCGGCGGTGACGTCCTTCCAGCCCGGGAACCGGGTCCAGTCGGGCTCGACGAGCTCGACCCGCTGGTAGGGATAGGGCTGGCCGGTGGCGAGTGCGCCGTCCAGCTGGGTGGCGGTCTCGATGCTCATGGGGTCTCCTTGCAATGGCCCCGGGCGTGCTCGGGGTCGGCCTGACGGCGCGCCGGTTGTGTGTGCGGCGACACATCTGACAGAGTACGTGGAGAACATGCGGCCAGTCCAATGCCACGCCGCAAGATTTGCTGCTGTTGTGGAGATAGACGAGAAGGATCACCTGCCATGAACCCGTCGACGGACCTCCGCACCGGAGATCCCACCGGCCTGCACCGCGTGCTGGACGACCGTGTCGTGCTGCCGCAGGCGGCACAGCGCCTCGACACCCGCGCCGACCTCTGGCCCGACGAGGTCCGGGTCCGCGTCGAGCGGCTCAACCTCGACGCGGCGTCCTTCCGCCAGCTCGAGCGCAAGCACACGAAGTACGGCGAGACCGACGGCACCGCCGTACGCGCCGAGGTGCTCGACATCGTCGCCTCGCGCGGCAAGATGCAGAACCCCGTCACCGGGTCCGGCGGCATGCTCGTCGGCACCGTCGAGGCGGTCGGCCCCGACTCGCCGCTCGGCCTCGCGGTGGGCGACCGCGTGGCCACCCTGGTGAGCCTGACCCTGACCCCGCTCGTCATCGAGGACGGCCTCGCGAGCTGGGACGGCGACAGCGAGCAGGTGCCGTGCGACGGCTACGCCGTGCTCTTCGGCCGCTCCATCGCCGCCGTCATCCCCGACGACCTCGACCCCGCCCTGTCGCTCAGCGTGATGGACGTGTGCGGCGCCCCGGCGCTGACCGCACGAGTCGTGGGGGAGTACGTCGACCGCACGGCGCCGAACGAGGAAGGTCCGACCGTCACCGTCATCGGCGGAGCGGGCAAGTCCGGCTCCCTGAGCCTGGCCGCCGCCCGTGCCGCGGGCGCGGCGCGCACCATCGGCGTCGTTCCGCACGAGGTCGAGCACGACCTGCTCACCGGGGCGGGCCTCGCCGACGAGGTGACCATCGCCGACGCCCGCGACCCCATCGCGCTGCGCGACGCGGTCACCGCGGCCGGTGGACCCGCCGACGTCACCGTCGTCTGCGTCGACGTCCCGGGCTGCGAGGGCGGCGCGATCCTCGCCACCGCGGAGGGCGGCACCGTCATCTTCTTCTCGATGGCCACCAGCTTCAGCGCCGCCGCGCTCGGCGCCGAGGGCCTCGCCGCCGACGTGCGGATGCTCGTCGGCAACGGCTACGTGCCCGGACACGCGGCGTACGCGATGGAGCTGCTGCGCGCCGATGCCGGCGTCCGCGGGCTCTTCGAGCGGAGGCTCTGATGGCCGAGGTGGCACGGAGGACCAGCCAGCTCGGCAGTGGACTTGGACTGGCCACCGCCGACGTACGCCGGGCGCGGACGCTCGCCCGTCAGGTCGGCAAGCCGATCGTCGACCTGGCCACCCAGCACACCACGGTGTCGGTCGAGCGGGCGACGCTGCGGCTCGCGGGGCTCGGCGGCGCGGACCCCGACGGCACGCCGTGGGTCAACCGGCTCGCCGACGCCGTACGCGCCGACGTCGGCCTCGAGCACGGCGTCAGCCTGCCCGTCTGGGACGCGCTGCTCCGCGGCGAGGCCGACGACCTGCTGACCCTCGCCCAGAAGGCGGCCGCCGGGTCGATCACGTTCCGGATCCCGGAGGGCCGGGACGCGACCCGCGCGACGGCGGCGTCGCGCAAGGCGGTCGGCGCCGGCATCAAGCAGATCGACCGGCAACGCGTCTCGCGCGAGAAGATGATCGCCAAGGTCGGCGACGCGCCCAGCAAGCCCTGGATCTACCTCATCGTCGCGACCGGCGACATCATGGAGGACATCCCGCAGGCCCAGGCCGCCGCCCGCGAGGGCGCCGACGTGATCGCGGTGATCCGCTCGACCGGTCAGTCGCTGCTCGACTTCGTGCCCGAGGGCGCCACCCGTGAGGGCTTCGCCGGCACGTACGCCACCCAGGAGAACTTCCGCCTGATGCGTGCGGCCCTCGACGAGACGTCGCGGGAGCTCGGCCGCTACGTCCGGCTCACCAACTACGCCTCCGGCCTCTGCATGCCGGAGATCGCGGCGCTGGCCGGCCTCGAGCGGCTCGACATGATGCTCAACGACTCGATGTACGGGATCCTGTTCCGCGACATCAACCCGATCCGCACCTTCGTCGACCAGCGCTTCAGCCGCCAGGTCCACGCCCGGGCCGGGATCATCATCAACACGGGCGAGGACAACTACCTCACCACCGCCGACGCCATCGAGGCCGCGCACACGGTGACGACCAGCCAGCTGCTCAACGAGTACTTCGCCAAGGAGGCCGGGCTCGAGGACTGGCAGCTCGGCCTCGGCCACGCCTTCGAGATCGACCCCGAGGTGCCCGACTCGTTCCGCCTCGAGCTCGCCCACGCGATGCTCGCCCGCGAGCTGTTCCCCGACGCCCCGCTGAAGTGGATGCCGCCGACGCGCCACATGACCGGCGACATCTTCAAGGGCTACCTGCTCGACGGCTTCTTCAACCTCGTCGGCGCCCTCACCGGCCAGGGCATCCTGCTCGTCGGGATGATGACCGAGGCGGTCGTCACGCCGTGGATCTCCGACCGCGACCTCGCGCTGCAGAACGTCAGGTACGTCATGAACGCCGCGGGCAAGCTCCACGAGGACTTCCGGCCTGCCCCCGACGGCTTCATCGCGAACCGGGCGCGCGAGGTCCTGGGCGAGGCAGTGGCGCTGCTCGAGGAGATCAAGGACGACCGCACGGTCAAGGGCCAGCCGCCGCTGCTCTCCGCGATCGCCGACGGCACCTTCGGCCTGATGAAGCGACCGCCCCACAAGGGCCGCGGGCTCGACGGCGTGGCCCGCAAGGCGCCGGACTACTACAACCCGGCGACCGAGATCCTGGAGGCGAAGTGAACGAGCGCAGCGAGCGAACCGGTCAGCACAGCACCCCTCGTGCCTCATGCGCGCACGGGCGAAGCGAGTACGTCCATGAGCTTGATCCGCCCGTACGGCGACACCACCGGCGACGGCATGGTGCAGCTGTCCTTCACGCTCCCCATCGAGCACTCCAAGGTGGCCGAGGGCGCCGCGGTGCAGCTCGCCAACAAGATGGGCATGGACCCCGCGCTCGTCGTGCATGCCAAGCCGATGGGGGAGGGCTTCACGTTCTTCGTCGTCTACGGCCGCGTCAACCACCTCGTCGACCCGAGCACGGTCGAGGTCGTCGAGCGCGACTACCCGCTGCTGACGCCCAAGGAGGCCAACGCCGCGATCAAGCGCTCGATGCGCCGGCGCCTGGTCGTGGTCGGCGGCTGCATCGGCACCGACGCCCACACCGTCGGCATCGACGCGATCCTCAACATCAAGGGCTTCGCCGGCGAGAAGGGCCTGGAGTACTACCGCGAGCTCAAGGTCGTGAACCTCGGCGCGCAGGTGTCGGTGCCGCAGCTCGTCGAGGCGGCCCGCGAGGAGAAGGCCGACGCCGTCCTCGTCTCGCAGGTCGTCACCCAGCGCGACGCACACCTGCTCAACACCCGCGAGATGTCCGCCGCCTTCCGCGAGGCCTACCCGCCCGCCACGCGTCCCCTGCTGGTCGTCGGCGGCCCGCGCTTCGACGAGACCATGGCCGGTGAGCTCGGTGTCGACCGCGTCTTCACCCGGGGTACGACGCCGGGCGAGGTCGCCTCGTTCATCGTGCACCGCCTCACGTCCGCCCCGACCACGAAGGAAGCGTCATGAGCACCAGCCGCGTCGGCACCGTCGTGACCCACCGTCGCTACGTGCCCTACTCCCACGCGCACTACGCCGGCAACCTGGTCGACGGTGCGTACAGCCTCGGCCTGTTCGGCGACGTGGCGACCGAGATGTGCATCGTCCTCGACGGCGACGAGGGGCTCTTCGCGTCCTACTCCGACGTCCAGTTCACGGCCCCGGTCCGGGCCGGCGACCTCCTCGAGATCACCGCCACCCTGGTCCGGGAGGGCACCCGCAGCCGGGTGATGGACTTCGCCGTCCGCGTGGTCGGCCGCGGCGCTCCGACGCGACGACGCGCCCGGTGCCGCGGAGGTCCTCGACCCGCCGGTCGTGGCCACCACCGCGACCGGCACGGTCGTCGTACCCCCGTCCCCGGACGGCACCGCGGGCTGAGTCCCGGCGTGTCATCCGACGACACGCCGATGGGTGCACTTTTAACGATCCGAATCTTCGGCGCAGGCACCCCGCGTTGACCTGCGGTTTCGCGCGTTCGCGCAGGTCAGGCGCGTGTTGACACTCCCACTCCGGCGGGGCAGGGTGCGGTCGTCCGCCTGTGCAGCTCGTGGGTGGCGCCTTCGGCAGCGGGAGGTCCGACGTGGGGTACGCGAAGCCAGCGATGCCCACCGTCCGGCGTCAGGTCGAGTGCGCCCCGCGGGGGCCGGATGCGGGAGGAACCACGGAGCCGTAGACAACTTCGCGTGATCGCCAGCCAGTCGGTCACGTGTTGGTCCGAAGCCCCGGCGTTCCTCCCGCACCCTGCAGGCGCTCATGCGTCGGCTACGGTCTGGGACGTGCCGCTCCGCTGCCTCGTCGCCCTGGTCGGCGGACTCGTGCTGGCAGCTGCCTTCGAGCCGATCGGGCACTCCTGGCTGATGCCTCCCGCGCTCGCGGCGCTCGTGCTGTCCGTCCGCGGCCTGCGTCCGCGCTCGGCCTGGCTGCCGAGCCTGCTCTTCGGCATCACCTTCACGTACGCGGTGATGGTGTGGATGCGCTCGGTCGGCACCGACGCGTGGATCGCGATGTGCGCGCTGGAGGCGTCCTTCTTCGTGCCGCTGGGCCTCGGCCTGGCCTGGAGCACCCGCCACCGCGGCTGGCCGCTCTGGGCCGCCCTGTGGTGGGTCGGAGTCGAGACCTGGCGCAGCGGCTTCCCCTTCAGCGGGATGCCGTTCGGGCGCCTCGTCTACGCCACGGCCGACACCCCCTGGGCGGAGGCGCTGCCATGGATCGGGATGACCGGCGTCAGCCTGCTGGTCGCCCTCACCGGAACGAGCCTCGCCTGGCTGCTGGTGCAGCTGCGCGACAGCACCGTCGACCGCACGACGTACGCCGTCCTCGCCGGGCTCGCGGTCGTCACGGTCGCGCCCGTCCTCGTGTCGTTCGAGGTGGTCGAGTCCGGCACGACGACGGTCGCGGCGGTCCAGGGCAACATCCCGGGAGACGGGACCGACATCGTCGCGGTCCACCGCGAGGTCACTGACAACCACGTCCGCGCCACCGAGCAGCTCGCCGCTGACGTGTCTGCCGGCCTGGTGCCGCGTCCCGACTTCGTCGTGTGGCCCGAGAACTCCACGGCGGTCGACCCCTTCCTCGACGACCGAGCCCGCACCGGCATCGAGGCGGCCTCCGACGCCGTCGGTGTGCCGATCCTCGTCGGCGCCATCGCCGACGTCCCCGGCGACGACAGTCAGGTGCTCAACCAGGGGATCGTCCACGCGCCCGGCCTGGGCGGCGGTGACCGCTACACCAAGAGGCACCCGGTGCCCTACGGCGAGTACATCCCGTTCCGGGGCAGCCTGATCCCGGACACCTACGGCCAGCTCCGCATGATCCCGCGCGACATGGTCCGCGGGACCGGTCTCGAGCCGATCCGGATCGCCGACGTCCTGGTGGCGGACGCCATCTGCTTCGACGTGGCCTACGACGAGGGGATCGGCGGGCAGGTCGCCCGCGGCGCCGAGCTCGTCACCGTGCAGACCAGCAACGTCCTCTTCAGCAAGACCGCGCAGCTGGAGCAGCAGTTCGAGATCAGCCGGCTGCGTGCGCTCGAGACCGGGCGCTGGGTCGTGGTCGCGGCGATCAACGGCGTGTCCGGGGTGGTCCGCCCGGACGGGACGGTCGCGGACTCCGTCGGGCGCGCGCGAGGCGGGGGTACTCGTCGAGACCGTCGGCCTGAGCACGACGATCACCCCCGCCGTGCGGCTCGGAGTCTGGCCGGGACGGCTGGTGCTCGGATTCCTGGTCCTGCACACGGCACTCGTCGCGATCACCTATCGTCGTCGCCGTCGGGGCGAGCGCGCCGGCGACCCGATCGTGGAGCGGAGTGTCCCAGCATGAGCGTCGAAGGACTCGGGCGGTGCGTGATGGTCATCCCGACCTACAACGAGGCCGAGAACCTCGAGTGGATCGTGGGCCGGCTCCGCACCGCGCAGCCGGGCGTCGACGTCATGGTCGTCGACGACAACAGCCCCGACGGCACCGGGAAGCTCGCCGACCGGATGGCCGACGAGGACGCGGCGATCTCGGTCGTCCACCGCACCGAGAAGGCCGGCCTCGGCGCGGCCTACCTCAACGGCTTCGACGTGGCGCTCGAGGCGGGCTACGACGTGATCGGCGAGATGGACGCCGACGGCTCCCACCAGCCCGAGCAGCTCCACCGGCTGCTCGACGCGCTGCGGACCGCGGACCTGGTCATCGGGTCGCGCTACGTGCCGGGCGGCTCGGTGGTCAACTGGCCCCTGCAGCGCCTCGCGCTGTCGCGCGGCGGCAACCTCTACGTGCGCCTGCTCCTCGGCATCAAGGTCAAGGACGCCACGGCCGGCTTCCGGCTCTTCCGTCGCTCCACGCTGGAGGCGATCGACCTTGGGTCGGTGCTGTCTACTGGATACGTGTTCCAGACCGACCTCGCCTACCGCACGGTCACCCGTGGCCTGAGGGTCACCGAGGTGCCGATCGAGTTCATCGAGCGCGTGCGCGGCGACTCCAAGATGAGCGGCCAGGTGGCCAGCGAGTCCCTCAAGCTGATCACCCGGTGGGGCCTGTCCGAGCGGATCGCCCGGATGCGCGGGCGGCGGAGCCGGCCATGACCCACCCGGCAGCGCCGAGGCGTACGCCGACCCGCCGCCGCGGGTGGGTGCGCCCCGTGCTGGTCGCCGCGTTCGTCCTGATCCCGCTCATGGAGATCTGGGCGATCCTCCAGGTCGGCCAGCTGGTCGGTCCGTGGTGGACCATCGCCCTGCTCGTGCTCGACTCGATGATCGGCGCGTGGCTGATCAAGCGCGAGGGCGGACGGGCGTGGGCAGCGCTGCGCGAGGCCCTGCAGCACGGGCGGATGCCGGCGCGCGAGCTCGCCGACGGCGCGCTCATCCTCATCGGCGGCACGCTCATGCTGAGCCCGGGCTTCGTGCTCGACCTGGCCGGGATCCTGCTGATCCTGCCCTTCACGCGACCCGTCGCGCGGCGGCTGCTGACCTCGGTGGTCGAGCGCCGGCTGGTCGTCGTACGCCGGCCTTCGGTGCCGGGTTCGGGCCGGGCGGCTTCGGCCCCGGAAATGGCAGACGCCCCGGACCTGGGCCCGAGGGCCCGGTGGTCCGGGGCGACGTGGTCGAGTGAGTCGACCCGATCGGCTGCTCAGCAGCTGATCAGGACACTCGCTTCTTGCGGTTGGCCCGGTGCAGGTGCGCGGGGCCGATCTCTCCGCCGCGCAGCAGCTCGAGGCGCTCCTTGAGGATGTCCTCGAGCTCCTTCTCCGAGCGACGCTCCAGGAGCATGTCCCAGTGCGTACGAGCCGGCTTCTCCACCTTGGCCTCCGGCAGGATGCCGGCGGTGCTGAGTGCCTCCGCCCCACAACGGGGACACTCCCAGTTGGCCGGGATGTCGGCCTCGACCGACATCGTGACCTCGAACTCGTGGCCCTGCTTGCACAGGTAACCGACCTGCTGACGAGCGGCGAACTCGATGCCCCGCTCGTCCTCAAAGCTCTGGCCGCCGAGCCTCGCGCCACGCAGTGTGCGCTCCGCCACCGTGCCCACCTCCGTTTGGGTTGCTGACACCCGTAGTTGTGTTCCGGGTAAAGGTGAGACGGACCAAACGGTGATCCGTGACGCCGCTCGTGACGGCGCGGCCCGCCTCTGTGATCTTTCAACCGTAGCGGGGACGCCCACATTCCGCGGATTCGCTGAGCGTGAACAGGCCGCTCAGGCGGGGTGACGCTCACCCGCAGGGGTGCAGTGCGCTGCGGTTACGCTCCGGAGATCCTGTGCGTCAGATCACACGCGGGAGGTCGTTGCCGGCCTCGCGGATCCCGCGCTCGGTGTCGACGCGGGTCAGCAGCAGGCCGCCGATCACGAAGAAGGCGATCAGCGCGAAGATCGCCGGCCGGTAGGAGTCGGTCACCGCCAGGACGATGCCGAACGTGGCGGTGCCGAACCACGACGTCCCGCGGTCCATGGCGTGGTAGAAGCTGAAGTACTCCGCCTCCTTCCCGCGCGGGATGAGGAGCGAGAAGTACGAGCGGGCCAGCGCCTGCGTGCCACCGAGGACGAGGCCGATCGCGGCACCGAGGATGAGGAAGAACGGCACGTTGCCGGCGGGCAGGAACAGGGCGACGGTCACGATGACGCACCAGATGGCCAGCCCGAACAGGATGGTCCGCTTCGCGCCCCAGTGGCCGGCCAGCCGGCCGAAGAGCAGGGCGCCGCCGAAGGCGACGAACTGCACCATCAGGATCGTGGCGATCAGGATCGTCTGGGAGTGCCCGAGCTCCTCGGAGCCGAAGACGGAGGCCGAGGCGATGACGGTCTGGATCCCGTCGTTGAAGAACAGGTAGGCGAGCAGGAAGGTGAGCGCCATCGGATAGCTGCGCATGTCGCGCAGCGTCGCCGCCAGCTGTCCGAAGCTGCGCCGCAGGGCGTTGCCCTCGACGTGCTCGACGTCGACCGGCGGGTGGTCCGTGAGCCGCAGGTAGGGGATGAACGTGAAGCCGGCCCACCACGCGGCCGCCGAGAGCATGCACAGGCGCGCGGCCAGGCCCTCGTCGAGGCCGATCGCGTCGCGGCCGAGGTAGACGCCGAGGTTGATCACGAGCAGGAGGCCGCCACCGAGATAGCCGAAGGCCCACCCGCGCGAGGAGACCCGGTCGCGGTCGTTCTCGTCCGAGATCAACGGCAGGATCGAGTCGTTGACCACTCCGGCCGCGCCGAAGAACAGGTTGCCGAAGACGATGCCCACCGCGGCGAGCAGCCAGTTGTCACCGGTCGCGAAGAAGATCAGCGCGGCGAAGAACGAGCCCGTCCACGCCAGCGTCGCGAGCAGGCGCTTCTTGTTGGCCACCCGGTCGGCGTACGCGCCCAGGGGCGGCAGGATCACCGCGGACAGGATGGTCGACACGGTGATGAGCCAGAAGAAGAGCGAGTCCGGCGGCAGCGTGAACGGGCCGAGGTCGAAGCGCCCCTCCTCGCCGCCCACGGCGTTCTCGGCCAGGCTGATGAAGTAGGGCCCGAAGAAGACGGTGCCGATCGTGGTCGTGTACGCGCTGTTGGCCCAGTCGTACCAGTACCAGGCCTTCTGCTCCTCGGCCTGGGCGAGCGGCCTGAGGTTGGCGATCCCGCCGTCGATGTCGGTCATCAGTCACCTTCCGGAGCCGGCTGGGAGCCGTGCCACTGTCCGCGGGCGCGGAGCACGTCCCTGAGTATGTCCGTGCGATCGGTCATGATGCCGTCGACACCACGGTCGAGGAGGGCGTTCATCTCGATCGGGTCATCGATGGTCCAGACGTGCACCTGCACGCCGGCCGCGTGCGCGCGACGTACGAGCCCGGAGCGACACCACCACGATGCGGCCCTGCCGGTGGGGCACCTGGAGCGCGAGCGGCCTGCCCCGCGTCAGCCAGCGGGCCAGTCGGCCGCTGGGGGAGAGGACGAAGGCGACCACCTCCAGGGGGTGGGCCGAGGTGGCGACCCGGCCGGCCGTACGCCGCCGGAAGGCACCCATGCGTCGGGCGGAGAACGACCCGACCAGCACCCGGTGCCACGCCTCGCGCTCCTCGATGAACGCCGCCAGCGCCTCCACGGAACCCTCGGACTTGAGGTCGATGTTGAAGCGGGCGCCCGGGAAGGCGTCGAACAGCTCGGCCAGGGTCGGCACCGGCTCGCGGCCACCGATGAGCGCCTGCTGCACCTCGTCGTACGTGGTGTCGGCGATGTTGCCGGTGCGGTCGGTCACCCGGTCCAGCACGGTGTCGTGGAACGCCAGGAGCACCCCGTCGCTCGTGACGTGGACGTCGGTCTCGAGGTAGGTGTAGCCCAGGTCCACGGCGTGGGTGAACGCCGCCATCGTGTTCTCCAGGCCCTCGATCTCCGGGTGGTAGGCGCCACCACGGTGGGCGAAGGCCAGCGGACGGGGCGAGTCGAGGTAGAGCGGCGCGGTCACGGTCGCGGCGTGAGTTCACGCGAGAAGTATGGGGCTGAGGAGTACCGTCAGGGGATGGAGAGCATGACCTGTCCCCGCTGCGGTGCTGAGATGGACGAGCGGAGCCTCGGCGAGGCCACCGTCAACCAGTGCCCCGAGGGGCACGGCGTGTTCCTCGCCCGCGCCGACCTCGGCGTGCTGATCGAGGCCGAGACCGACTGGCACCGCAACGCCGGTCAGCACACCGCGCCGATGCCCCGCATCACCGCCGACATGACCGCCCCGCCGTCGACCGGCCGGGTGTCGCGCGCCTGGGTCGAGACGCTCTTCAACTGACCCTCTGACCGTTTGACCTCGCTGGTCGAGTAGCCGAGCGAGGAACGAGCGAGGCGTATCGAGACCCACCTGTGTGGGTGAGATCTCGATACGGCCCTCGGGCTTCGTCTGCCGCGCACGCTGCGCCAGCGCGCCCTGCTGCGTGTCTCAGATGTCCCTGAACGTCTCGATGTTGGCGCCGAGCTCGTTGAGGCGCTCCGCCAGGTCCTCGTAGCCGCGGTGGATGACGTACGTCGAGCGCAGCACGCTGCGGCCCTTGGACGCGAGCATCGCGATCAGCAGGACCACGGCGGGACGCAGCGCCGGCGGGCAGACGATCTCCGCGCCGGAGAAGTGGGTCGGTCCTTCGACGAGCACCCGGTGCGGGTCGAGGAGCTTGACCTGCGCACCGAGCTTGTTGAGCTCGGTGAGGTAGATCGCGCGGTTCTCGTAGACCCAGTCGTGCAGCAGGGTCTGGCCCTCCGCCACCGCCGCGATGACGGCGAAGAACGGCAGGTTGTCGATGTTGAGGCCGGGGAACGGCATCGGGTGGATCTTGTCGAGCGGCGCCCGCAGCTCCGAGGGGTACGTGGTGAGGTCGACCAGCCGGGTCTCGCCGTTGTTGGCGACGTACTCCTCCGACCGGTCGTAGCGGAAGCCCATCTCCTCCAGCGTGGCGAGCTCGATCTCGAGGAACTCGATCGGCACCCGACGGATGGTGATCTCCGACTTCGTCACGATGGCCGCCGCGAGGAGTGACATCGCCTCGATCGGGTCCTCGGAGGGGGAGTAGTCGACGTCGACGTCGATGGACGCCTTGCCGGTGACCCGCAGCGTCGTGGTGCCGATGCCCTCGACCACCACACCCAGGCGCTGGAGGTAGAAGCAGAGGTCCTGGACCATGTAGTTGGAGGACGCGTTGCGGATCACCGTCGTGCCGGGGTGCAGGGCGGCGGCCATCAGGGCGTTCTCGGTGACCGTGTCGCCGCGCTCGGTCAGCACGATCGGGCGGGTCGGCTCGATGGCCCGGTTGACGCTCGCGTGATAGCTGCCGTCGGTGGCCTTGACGTCGAGGCCGAAGGGACGCAGCGCCGACATGTGGGGCTCGACCGTCCGCTCGCCGAGGTTGCAGCCACCGGCGTAGGGGAGGTCGAACTGCTCGTAGCGGTGCAGCAGCGGGCCGAGGAACATGATCACCGAGCGGGTGCGTCGGGCCGCGGCCTCGTCGATGGCCGAGAGGTTGAGCTCGGCGGGCGGGATGATCTCGAGGTCGTTCTCGTCACCGATCCAGCGGGTCGCGACGCCGAGCGAGTTCAGCACCTCGAGCAGGCGGTTGACCTCCTCGATCCGCGCGACCTTGCGCAGCGTCGTACGCCCCTTGTTGAGCAGCGAGGCGCACAGCAGCGCGACTCCGGCGTTCTTGGACGTCTTGACGTCGATCGAGCCCGACAGCGTGGTGGGGCCGTCGACGCGCAGGTGGGTCGGGCCGGCGCCGAGGGCGACGATCTCGGAGTCCAGGGCCGCGCCGATGCGGGCGAGCATCTCGAGGGAGAGGTTCTGGTGGCCCTTCTCGATCCGGTTGATCGCACTCTGGCTGGTGCCGAGCAGCTCGGCGAGCTGGTGCTGCGTGAGGCCACGGTGCTTGCGTGCGTCGCGGATCAGGTTGCCGATCCGTCCCTTGTAGTCAGCCATGCGAATCACGGTATCTCAAATATGAGATAAAGCCATCCACCCGATCGGAGGGCCGGACGACGGACCCGCGTCAGCGAGCGCCGCGCGTGAGCAGCCTCACCCGGACGCGGTCGCGGACGCGGGGAGCGGCGCGGTCGCGGTAGGTGACGACCAGCACGTGGCGTCCCGCGCCCAGTCCGTCGACGCGGACCCGGAGGCGCCCGTCGCGGGCCACGGTCAGCCGCCGGCGCTCGAGCACCTTGCGGTGGTGCGCACGGCGTACGACGACCCGGCCGGCGGGCGCGGTGCCGTCGGAGAGGCGGACGGCGACCTTGAGCCTCACGGGGCGCCCCGCGTCGAACGCGCGGCGGGTCGGGCGCACGCGGAGCGTGGCCTTCGGCCGGGTCGTGGGTGCCGGGGGAGTCGTGGTGGTCCCGCCCGCCCCGAACGTGCCGCGCGCGAGGAGCAGCTCGGCGTAGGCGACCTGCCCGGCGTCGTTGGGGTGGTACCAGAGGTTGAGGTCCGGTCCGCTCAGCGCCTCCTTGATCCAGGTCTGCGGGTTGGTCGTCCGGGCGTCGGGTTCGTGGCCGGCGAACTTCTCGGTCACCCCGTCGACGAACGTCATCTGGCCGGGGTTGCCGGCGTTGACCACGGCCGGCACGGTCGCGAGCTGGGCCGTGGCGTCGGTGATGAGACGGCGCACCTCGTCGCCCGCCGGGTAGGGCGTGAGGGGGGCGGTCAGGTCGGGCAGCACGAAGTCGTTGTCGACCTGGAGGAACGGGTAGCCGAGCTGGACGATCTTCGCGTCGGCGCGGAGCCCGCGCGCCCGCAGTGCCGCCACGTCGTCGACGAGGCGCTGCTTGATGGCCGGGATGAGGGCGCGGGCGGCGCCGACCGCCGTACGGCACGCGTCCGCGGTGCGGGTGGCGACCACGAAGCAGCCCTGCACGATCGTGCTGAAGCCGGCGTCGTTGCCGCCCATGGTGAAGACCACCATGTCGGTCTCGGAGGTGACGAAGTCGGCCTGCGGACGCAGGGTGCGGGTGCAGTCGTAGACGATGGTGCCGGCCAGGACCGATGTGGCCCGGTAGGTCCAGAACTCCTCGGCGGGGAACGTGCCGGTGTTGCACGGGTCGGCGGCGACGAGGTGGGCGTCGGCCTGGGCGGTCGTCGTCACGCCGGCGGGCGCCGGGGTCGTCCGGTTCGACTGGGTGTCCATCGGTCGCGGCGTGTGCACGTCCGGCGTACGACCGCCGCTGCAGGCGTGGTTGGTCAGGGTGACCGCGTAGCCCTGGTCGCGCAGCCCGGCGGCGTACCTCTCGCCCCAGTGGGTGGTGTTGCGGTAGCAGTCCGCAGGTCCGTACGTCGTGCCGCTCGCGCCGTTGCCGGCCGAGTAGGAGTCGCCGATGACGAGCACGTCGATGGCCTGACCGGCCGCGGCGGGTTCCGCACGGGCTGCAGGCACGGACGCTGCAGTGAGGACGAGGGCGAGCGAGGTGAGGGAGCGGATCACATCGACAGTCAACGACTCACACGGCCCGCCGTCACGACCCGACGGGGTGGGTTCGCGCCCTCACACCCCCGTGGCAGGATCGCGACCATGCGAGCAACCACCATCCACGCGCCCGGCGACATCCGTTTCGAGGAGGTCCCGGACCCGGTGATCGAGGAGCCCACCGACGCGATCGTGAAGGTGGTCGCGGGCTGCATCTGCGGGTCCGACCTCTGGCCCTACCGCGGCGCCAACGACATCGACAGCGGCGCGACGATCGGCCACGAGTGCGTCGGCGTGGTCGAGGAGGTCGGCAGCGCGGTCAGGCACTTCACGCCGGGCGACTTCGTGATCGTGCCCTTCTGCCACTGCGACAACACGTGCGCCCACTGCGCTGCCGGCGTGCAGTCGGTCTGCGACAACCTCGGCTTCACCGCGAGCGGACAGGGCGAGTACTCCCGGGTCACCCAGGCCGACGGGAGCCTGGTGAAGACCGACGGCAGGCCCGACGACGCACTGATCCCGTCGCTGCTGGCGCTGTCCGACGTGATGGCCACGGGGTGGCACGCCGCCGTGGCGGCCGGCGTGAAGCCCGGGGGCACCGCCGTCGTGATCGGCGACGGGGCCGTCGGGCTGTGCGGCGTGCTCGCCGCGGCCCAGCTCGGCGCCGAGCGCGTGATCGCGATGTCGCGCCACGAGCCCCGGCAGGAGATCGCCCGCGCCTTCGGTGCGACCGACATCGTCGCCGAGCGCGGCAAGGAGGGCGGCGAGCGGATCGCCGACCTGACGAGCGGGGTGGGCGCGGACGCGGTCCTCGAGTGCGTCGGCACCGACGAGTCGATGAAGACCGCCTTCGCCGTCGCCCGGCCCGGTTCGACGGTCGGCTTCGTCGGCGTGCCCCACGGCGTCGAGCTGCCCGTGCGCCGGATGTTCCAGAAGAACGTCGGCCTCGCGGGCGGGATGGCGCCCGTACGCCGCTACCTCCCCGACCTGCTCGAGCGGGTGCTCGCCGGGTCGATCGACCCGGGCCGGGTCTTCGACCTGACCCTGCCGATGTCGCAGTCCGCCGAGGGCTATCGCGCGATGGACGAGCGTCGCGCGATCAAGGTCCTGCTCCAGCCGTGAGCGCCGACAACGACCGCCTGGTCCTGGGGCCGCTGCTCCGCTACGTCGACGACACCTCTGCCTCGGTCTGGGTGGAGACGCGCGCCCCGGGCATCGTCACCGTGGACCGGGGTGGAGCGACCGCGAGCGCCCGCACGTTCGTCGTGCACGGCCACCACTACGCGCTCGTCGAGCTCGACGGCCTGCGAGCCCGGCACGACGCAGTCCTACACCGTGGCCGTCGACGGGGAGCAGGTGTGGCCGGAGCCCGGCTCGCCCTTCCCGGCGTCGGTCATCGCCACCCTCGAGGACGGCCGCCCGCTGAGCCTGGCCTTCGGCTCGTGCCGGACCTCGGTGAGCCACGACGCCGCGGGCAACGGCACCCACGGCGTCGACGCGCTCCGCGCGTGGGCCCTGCGCTCGGCCGACCTGGTGCCGCCCGCGGACGCCGACGACCCCGACCTGTCCCCGGACCGGCTGCCCGACCTCGTGCTGTTCCTCGGCGACCAGGTCTACGCCGACGAGACCACCGACGAGATGCGGGCCTTCATCGAGTCGCGCCGTGACATCGAGGCGCCGCCGTGGACGGAGCTGAAGGACTACGAGGAGTACGCCCACCTCTACTCCCTGGCCTGGTCCGACACCGCGAACCGCTGGCTGCTGTCGACGGTGCCGAGCGCGATGATCTTCGACGACCACGACATCCGCGACGACTGGAACACCTCGCAGGAGTGGCGCCGCGAGATGGAGTCGACCTCGTGGTGGCACGGCCGCATCGTCGCGGGGCTCGGGTCCTACTGGGTCTACCAGCACCTCGGCAACATGTCGCCCGCCGAGCGCCGCCAGGACGAGCTCTACGCCCAGGTGCTGGCGCACGAGGGCGACGACGAGTACGACTTCGGTCCGATCATCGACGCCTTCGCCGAGCGGGTCGACCAGGAGCCGCAGACCTACCGGTGGAGCTACACGCGCGAGTTCGACACCCAGGTCCGGCTGGTCGTGGTCGACTCGCGCGCGGCCCGGCAGCTCGACCCGGACGACCGCGCGCTGCTGGACGCCGACGAGGCGGCCTGGCTCGACGAGCAGCTGCGCGGCGACGTGGACCACCTGCTCATCGGCACGTCGCTGCCCTTCCTGCTCGCGCGGGGCCTCCACCACCTCGAGGCCTTCAGCGAGGCGTTGGCGGGAGGAGCGTGGGGCGACCGGGGCGGTCGGCTGGGCGAGAAGCTCCGACAGCTGGTGGACCTCGAGCACTGGGGCGCCTTCCAGAACAGCTTCCAGGCGGTGGCGCACCAGGCGATGGAGGTTGCCGCGGGGGAGCGGGGTCGCGCGCCCTCGACGGTCACCTTCCTGTCCGGCGACGTGCACCACAGCTACGTCAGCGAGGCCGAGAGGGTCGACGGCGGCCGACCGATGCGGTCGACCATCCTGCAGGCCGTGTGCTCACCGATCCGCAACCCGTTGTCGCGCAACATGCGGTTCGCGACGGCCGTGCTGTCGTACGGCGTCGCCGGGCCGGTCGGGCGGCTGGCGTCGAAGTCGACCCGCGTGGCGGACGCCCCGCTCACCTGGCGCTACGCCGAGGGCCCGTGGTTCGACAACAACCTGGCCTGCCTGCGGGTGAACGGACCCAGCCTGAAGATGTGGTGGGTCACCGGTGAGGTGATCGACGACCACGAGCGACCGCGGCTGGCGAAGGTGGCGAGCTACGAGCTCGACGAGGACGGTCGGCCGCCGGCGCACGAGAAGGTGCGCCACCGGTTCGGCCGCGGGCTCAAGCGCCGCTACCGCGACAAGGTCGTGGACCGGGTCAGACAGCGCTGAGCAGGCGGTCGCGTCCGTGCGCGCAGTCGCACGTGTCCGAGCAGGGCAGGTAGGTGTGGGCGCCGTGCCCGCAACCCGTGCACGGAAGATCGTGCGACAGGTGCACCGATCCCGAGCCGGTGTTCGTCTCGACGGTGTCCCACATGGCGTTGCCCCTACAGCTGGCGGTCCGAGAGCTTGGTTGACGTGATGGTTGTTCTTCGGTCTCGAGGGTGGCACCGGATGGGTGCTGTGGGCGGTAGAACCCGGCAGGACTGCCCAATCTGGGGCATGAATGACCCGAACGGGCCATGGGGGTGATGACCCACTGTCGACGGCCCGTCCTGCGTAGGATCGGGGCGTGAGTCCAACCTCGGGCCATCAGCTGTCGCGGCAGCAGGCCCGCCGGATCGCCGTACGCGCCCAGCTGCTCGCCGCCGACCGCCCGACCGACGTGCTGGACGTCGTGCGTCACCTCGGCTTCCTGCAGGTCGACCTGACGCGGGTCGTCGCGCACCACGCGGACCTGGTCCTGTGGACCCGCCTCGGGGTCGCCTACGACCCCGAGGACCTCGAGGAGCTGCTCGGCAACGGCGCGCTGGTGGAGCACCATGCGCTGCTGCGGCCCAGCGAGGACATCGCGCTGCTCCGCGCCGACATGGACGCCTGGCCCGGCGTTCCGCCGTTGAGGGAGTGGCAGGAGGACCTCGCCGACTGGGTCGCCGCCAACGACGGCTGCCGCCGGGAGATCCTCGCGGTGCTGCGTGCCGAGGGCCCGACCGCCGCCCGCGACCTGCCGGACACCTGCGAGGTGCCGTGGCGCTCGAGCGGCTGGACCAACGACAAGAACGTGATGAAGCTGCTCGAGTGCATGGAGCAGCGGGGCGAGGTCGCCGTCGCCTCCCGCGAGGGGCGCGAGCGCCGCTGGGACCTCGCCGAGCGGATCCACCCCGGCGACCCGACCGTCCCCGGGGAGCAGGCGCACCGGACGATGGCGGCGCGACGGCTCCGCGCGTTGGGCCTCGCCCGACCACGGGCGCTGGAGGCGTGGCACGAGCCCTACGACGTGCGCGACGTCGGCGAGCCCGCGCGGGTCGAGGGCGTACGCGGTGCGTGGCGCGTCGACCCGTCGCTGCTCGACGACGCGTTCGAGGGGCGGACGGCGATCCTCTCGCCGCTCGACCGGCTGGTCTTCGACCGCAAGCGGATGGACGACCTCTTCGAGTTCGACTACCAGCTGGAGATGTACAAGCCCGCGGACGCGCGCCAGTGGGGCTACTGGGCGATGCCGGTCCTCGACGGCGACGAGCTCGTCGGCAAGGTCGACGCCACCGCGGACCGGGAGGCGGGCGTCGCTGGTCGTCGACGCGGTCCACGAGGACGGCGACTGGTCGGCGGCCCGCCGCCGTCGGGTCGCGGTCGAGGTCGACGCGCTGGGGGAGTGGCTGGGCCTGGAGGTCGTCCGGGCCTGACGTCCGACCCGCCGCGTACTGTCAGCGCATGCCGGAGTTCACCTGGGTCCCTGCCAACCAGGCCACGCCGGAGGACGTCGAGGCGGTCTTCGCCACGAGCGGCGCCGCCAAGTGCCGGTGCCAGGCGATGAAGGTGCCGGGCTGGATCTGGCGCGACACCACCCAGGAGCAGCGGGACGCTGCTCTCGTCGAGCAGACCGCCTGCGGCACCGCCGGTCCGACGTCCGGGCTGATCGGGTACGTCGACGGCGAGGCGGCCGGCTGGGTCGCGGTCGAGCCGCGGGAGAACTACCCCCGGCTGTGGGCCCGCAAGCAGCCGTGGATGCGGATGGACCCCGAGCTCGCAGGGCGTCTGGTCGGTCACCTGCTTCGTGGTGCGCAAGGGCTTCCGGCACGCCGGCCTGACCTACGAGCTGGCCGCCGCCACCGTCGAGTACGGCGCGCAGGTCGGGGCACAGCGTCCTGGAGGGCTACCCGATCGAACCGCCGCCGGGGAAGACCGTGATCTGGGACGAGGCCTCCGTGGGCCTGGTGCAGGTCTTCGTCGAGGCGGGCTACGAGGTGGTGGCGTCGCCGACGCTGCGGCGACGCGTGGTGCGCCGCCAGCTGGCCCCCGGGACCTAGACGTCGTACGCGATGGCGAGCGTCGCGGCGAGTGCCTCGGGGTCCGCCACGGACAGCGTCGCGCCCGGGTGCGTGATCGTGGCGGTCGGGTCGATCGCGGGCACCGGCTCGTGGAACCTCAGGCACAGCGCGCGCTCGCCGTTGCTGGTGAACGAGACACCCCGGTCGCTGAACGACAGGTGCGGCGGACCGGCGGTCTTCACGAACGAGAAGCCACCACTGACCTCGGCCGAGGCGATGTTGCTGCGGGGGGTGAGCAGCCGCCACGGGCCGTAGCGCGCGTAGAGCCAGTGCGGTCCGACCTCGACGCCGGTCGTCTTCGGCGTGATGCCGAAGGGGCGGCCGGCGAGGGCGTACGACCGGGAGAAGGCGAAGTCGAACGACGCGACCGGCTCCTCCTCGGCCCCCAGCCCGCTGCGGTCGCGCACCAGGCCGCGCAGGGCGGCGAGCGCCGGGAATCCGGTAGGGCTGGAGCAGCGACGCCGAGCGGCCCGGCACGCGGAGGAAGGCGCGGCTGCCGCCACCGGCAGCAGGGACGACGTGGTGGTCCATGTGCACCTCGGCCGGGCCGCGGCCCGCGCGCCAGGACCACGTGCGTTGCTCCGGGTCGACGTGGGTCACCTCGAAGTCGACGGCGACCCCGGTCGGTCCGTGCACGCGCCCCGTGGTGCCGGTCCTGAGCTCGGTGTCGGACGACTCGACCCTGCGGATCAGTGGCGCCCAGACCGACCACGTCGCCGGGGTGGTGAAGCGGAGCCAGGCGTCGTCGGCGGACGCGAGCCCACGGGCTTCTACGAGCATGGGCCCGAGCCTGTCAGAGCGTCACGGTGTCGTTGTCACCGAGGTCGGGGTCGCTGTCGGTGACCAGGCCCTTGGCCATCTGGATGGCCACTCCGACCTTGCCCGGGGACTCCCAGTACTCGGCCGTGTCGCCGTCGATGCGGAGCAGCACGCTGTCGGGGTCCTCCGGACCGCCCGACATGAAGGCACTCGCCGACGGGTCCCACAGCTCCTCGAGCATGGCCCGGTCGTCGCTGACGTGTGCGGTGCCCGACAGGGACACCCAGCCTGCCTTGCTGGAGTACGACACGTTGACCCGCGAGTCGGCCGCGAGCGCACTCACCTTGTCGCTGCTGCGCTCGGTGATGAACCAGGTCGTCCCCGGGTCCTCGAAGTCCTGCATGCCCATGGGAGTCGAGACCAGCGCGCCGTCGAGCGACACGTAGGTCAGCACCGCGATGCGGGTCTCCTTCATGATCTCGGCAACGGTCCCGGTCCTGTCGTCGTGGCTCATGCCACGACCCTCGCACGGTGGCCGGAACGCCGCACCCCATCCCGACGGGTGCGCGTCACATCCGCGCGCGCCCGGTCGTCGTACTGGCAGGATTGCCACCGCCACGGGACAGTCGCCACAGGACACGGGGAGACGCACAGGATGACGACCACACACCCAGCCGACGACCACGCACTCATCCGGGTCGAGGGGGCCCGCGAGAACAACCTCAAGGACGTGTCCGTCGACCTGCCCAAGCGGCGGCTGACCGTCTTCACCGGAGTGTCCGGGTCGGGGAAGAGCTCGCTGGTCTTCGCGACGATCGCGGCCGAGTCGCAGCGGATGATCAACGAGACCTACAGCGCCTTCGTGCAGGGGTTCATGCCGTCGCTGGCGCGCCCCGACGTCGACCACCTCGAGGGCCTGACGACGGCGATCATCGTCGACCAGGAGCGGATGGGTGCCAACCCGCGGTCGACGGTCGGCACCGCGACCGACGCCAACGCGATGCTGCGGATCCTGTTCAGCCGGCTCGGCGACCCGTTCGTCGGCCCGCCGACGGCGTACTCGTTCAACGTCCCGACCCGCAAGGCGAGCGGGATGATGACGACCGAGAAGGCCGGCCACACCGAGCGGAAGACGGTCAAGCAGGAGGTCTACCTCGGCGGCATGTGCCCGCGCTGCGAAGGCATGGGCAAGGTCAACGACATCGACCTGACGGCCCTGTACGACGACGAGAAGTCGCTGAACGACGGCGCGCTCACGGTGCCCGGCTACTCGATGGACGGGTGGTACGGCCGGCTGTTCGAAGGCATGGGCCTGCCGATGGACAAGCCGATCAAGAGCTTCACCAAGAAGCAGCTCGAGACGATGCTCTGGTCCGAGCCGACCAAGCTCAAGGTCGAGGGCATCAACCTCACCTTCACCGGGATGATCCCGCAGATCCAGAAGTCCATCCTCTCCAAGGACCCGGAGGCGATGCAGCCGCACATCCGGCGCTTCGTGGACCGGGCGGTGACCTTCCAGACCTGCCCCGACTGCGACGGCACCCGCCTGACGCCCGAGGCGCGGAAGTCCAAGATCGGCGGCAAGTCGATCGCCGACCTGTGCGAGATGCAGATCAGTGACCTCGCCGACTGGGTGCGCGACCTCGAGGAGCCGTCGGTGGCGCCGCTCCTCAAGGGCCTGCAGCACCTGCTCGACTCGTTCTCCGAGATCGGTCTCGGCTACCTCTCCCTCGACCGCCCCGCGGGCACGCTGTCGGGTGGAGAGGCGCAGCGGACCAAGATGATCCGGCACCTCGGGTCGTCGCTGACCGACGTCACGTACGTCTTCGACGAGCCCACCATCGGGCTCCACCCGCACGACATCGAGCGGATGAACAACCTGCTCCTCCAGCTGCGCGACAAGGGCAACACGGTGCTCGTCGTCGAGCACAAGCCGGAGACCATCGCCATCGCCGACCACGTCGTCGACATCGGCCCGGGTGCCGGCGCCGGCGGCGGCACCATCTGCTTCGAGGGCGACATCGAGGGCCTGCGCACGAGCGGGACGATCACCGGCAAGCACCTCGACGACCGGGCACGGCTCAAGGACTCCGTGCGGGAGTCCACCGGAGCGCTGGAGGTGCGCGGCGCGTCCACGCACAACCTCAAGGACGTCGACGTCGACGTCCCGCTCGGCCTGCTGACCGTCGTGACGGGCGTGGCCGGCTCGGGCAAGAGCTCGCTGATCCACGGCTCGCTGGCCGGTCGCGACGAGGTGATCGTGATCGACCAGGGCGCGATCAAGGGGTCGCGGCGCAGCAACCCGGCGACGTACACCGGCCTGCTCGAGCCGATCCGCAAGGCGTTCGCCAAGGCCAACGGCGTCAAGCCGGCGCTCTTCAGCGCCAACTCCGAGGGTGCCTGCTCCACCTGCAACGGTGCCGGCGTGATCTTCACCGAGCTGGGCCCGATGGCCACCGTCGAGTCACCCTGCGAGGAGTGCGAGGGCCGTCGCTTCAAGGCCGAGGTGCTCGACCACACCCTCGGCGGCAAGGACATCGCCGAGGTGCACGAGATGTCGGTGGTCGGAGCGCTCGAGCACTTCAGCGACGGCGAGGCGAAGATCCCCGCCGCGGCGAAGATCCTCGAGCGGCTCGTCGACGTCGGCCTGGGCTACCTGTCCATCGGCCAGCCCCTGACGACGCTGTCCGGCGGCGAGCGCCAGCGGCTCAAGCTGGCGACCCAGATGGGGGACAAGGGTGACGTCTACATCCTCGACGAGCCCACGACGGGCCTCCACCTCGCCGACGTCGAGAACCTGCTGGGGCTGCTCGACCGCCTCGTCGACTCCGGCAAGTCGGTCATCGTGATCGAGCACCACCAGGCCGTGATGGCCCACGCCGACTGGATCATCGACATCGGTCCCGGCGCCGGGCACGACGGCGGCACGATCGTCTTCGAGGGCCCGCCGGCCGACATGGTGGCGTCGAAGAAGCCGACGCTGACGGCGAAGCACCTGGCGGCGTACGTCGGCGGCTGAGCGCGGTCAGGCCTGGCAGACGGGGCACCAGAACAGCCGCCGCGCCGCGATCTGCGCATCCAGCACGGGCGTACGGCAGACGCGGCACGGCAGGCCCGCGCGGCCGTAGACGTAGTGGGCGTCGACCCTGCGCGGGCGCCCGGACGGGCGCTCGCGGTCGTCGGGCCGGGTCGTGACGATGCGGCCAGCCCGGACGCCGGCCCGCAGCAGGACGACGAGGTCGTCCCACAGGGCGTGGAGGACGGCCGCGTCGTGGTCGCGGCCCGGGCGGAACGGGTCGAGCCGCTGGCGGAACAGCACCTCGGCCCGGTAGACGTTGCCCACGCCCGCCACCACCGACTGGTCCATCAGGAGGGTGGCGATCGGCGCCCGGCTGCGCAGCACGCGTGCCACGAACGCCTCGACGTCCGGCCTGCGGCGCAGCGGGTCGGGTCCGAGGCGGGCGAGGACGACCTCGCGCTCCGCCGTCGTCAGGACCTCGCACGCCGTGGGACCGCGCAGCTCCAGCCAGTGGCCGCCGCCGACGAGCCGCAGCCGCAGCGCGCCGACGGCGGGCGGTGCCGGCAGGGTGCCGTCGCGGAACTTCCCGTACAGACCGAGGTGGACGTGCAGCCACAGGTCGTCGTAGCGGTGGAAGAGGTGCTTGCCCCAGGCGTCGGTCGCCGCGAGGACGCGGCCGTCGAGCAGCCGCGCGCCGTCCTCGAATCGGCCCTGCGGGCTGTCCGCGGACACGGGATGGCCCACGAGCAGCCGGGCATGGCGGCGCGCGAGGCGGTGGATCGTGTGTCCCTCTGGCACGCGGCGATCGTTGCCGACGAGACCAAGGCGCGGGCACACCCCTCGGGTGCCAGACTCGTGCCGTGACTCCTCACGCCTCCCTCCGCGACACCATCGCCGAGCGCCCCGTCGTCCTCGACGGCGGGCTGGCCACGCTGCTCGAGCGCCACGGCCACGACCTGTCGTCCGACCTCTGGTCCGCGCGGCTGCTGCGCGACGACCCGGCGGCGATCGAGCGGGCGCACCGCGAGTTCTTCGCCGCGGGCGCCGAGGTCGCGACGACGGCGTCCTACCAGGTCTCCTTCGAGGGCTTCGGCGCCACCGGCGTCGACCGCGACGAGGTCGAGCTGCTGCTCCGGCGCAGCGTGGCGCTCGCAGCCGCCGCCCGGGACGAGGCCGCACCCGGTGGCTGGGTGGCCGCGTCCGTCGGTCCGTACGGCGCCGTGCTGGCCGACGGCTCGGAGTACCGCGGCGACTACGACCTCGACGTCGCCGGACTGCGGGCCTTCCACCGGCCGCGCCTCGACGTCCTCGCCTCGACGGTGGGGGAGGGCGCCGACGTGCTGGCGGTCGAGACGATCCCGTGCCTGGCGGAGGTCGAGGCGGTCCTCGCCGAGCTCGACGGCAGCGGCGTACCCGCCTGGCTGTCGCTGTCCGCAGCGGCCGGTCGGACACGGGCCGGCGAGCACCTGGGCGAGGCCTTCGCGATGGCGGCCGACGTCGCCGAGGTGGTCGCCGTCGGCGTCAACTGCACGTCACCCGTCGACGCTCGCGACGCCGTGCCGCTGGCCGGCGCGCACGGCGCAGCCGTCGTCTACCCCAACTCCGGCCAGACCTGGAACGCCGACACCCGCGCGTGGGAAGGCCCGTCCGCCTTCTCCGCCGACGACGTGGCGGCGTGGGTCATGGCCGGCGCGCGGCTGGTCGGCGGCTGCTGCCGCGTCGGGCCGGAGGACATCAGCGCGCTGCGAGACGTGCTGGGGAGCGCCTCCTCGGCCTAGCATGTCGGCAACCTGCCAGGAGCGCCATGGACGTCACGACCTTCTACGCGTTGTTCTCCGCCACCTGCTTCACGCTGCTCGGCCTGTGGTGGACGGTCGTGGAGCGCCACGAGGGCTGGTTGCGCGACCCCGAGCACCGCGCGGTCGTCGGCGGTGTCTACCTCTCCTTCCTGCTCCCGGCCCTGATGGGACTGTTCGCGCAGGTCGGTGGCACCGAGACGCCGGCCATCTGGCGGGTGAGCTTCGTCGGGATCGCGGTGATCGGAGGGCTGTCGACGCTGCGCCTCCTGCAGCGCTCGCGGGCCCGACCCGGCATCCAGGGCCCGCTGATGCGCCACCGGTGGATCGTGGTCGTGGTCTATGCCCTGGTCGCGGTGATCGGTGCCGTCCCCGAGATCGTGACGCCCCTGCAGATCAAGCCGATCCAGGCCGAGGCGATCCTGCTGATCCTGCTCGTGCTGATCGCCCACGGGCTGGTCTGGGAGTTCATGGTCTCCAGCGCCGACGAGGACGCCCCGGCGTCCTCATGACGTCAGCACGACCAGCCGCTGGGTCGCGCGGGTCATCGCGACGTAGCGGTCCACGGCAGCGGTGACGCCGTCACCCCAGCGGTCCGGGTCGACGAGGACGACCAGGTCGAACTCGAGGCCCTTGGCCAGCTCGGGCGTGAGCGAGCGCACGCGCGGCGCCGCGGCGTACGTCGGGTCGCCGATGACGACCGCGGTCCCGTCGGCGTGCCCGGCCAGCCAGCGCCTCGATGATCGCGTCGCGCTCGGTGGCGGGGGAGTGGAGCACCGGGATCCCGCTCTCGCGGATCGAGGTCGGCACGTTGGCCTCCGGCAGCACGGCCCGGATGAGCGGCTCGGCCTCGGCCATCACCTCGGCCGGCGTGCGGTAGTTGACCGTCAGGGGAGCGACGGTCGCACCGGGCAACCCGACGCGCTCGAGCCGGTCGGTCCAGGACTCGGCGAACCCGTGCCGGGCCTGCGCGCGGTCGCCCACGATGGTGAGGCTGCGCGACGGACAGCGCCGCAGCAGCATCTGCCACTCGGCGTCGGTGAGCTCCTGGGCCTCGTCGACCACGACGTGCGCGAAGGGTCCGGCGAGCAGGTCGGGATCGGCCGTCGGCAGCGCACCGTCGTCGACCAGCGCCGTCCGCAGGTCGTCGTGGACGAGCATCGACACGAGCCCGTCACCGAGCTCGTCGGCGCCCGACTCGCGTGCGGTGGTGCGCAGGTCGTCGACCACCTCGCCCATCCGGGCGCGCTCGCGGGCCTCGGCGGCCTGCGTACGCCGCCGACGCCGCGACGCCTCGGGGTCGCCGAGCCGCAGCCGGGCGGCGTCGAGCAGCGGGAGGTCGGCGTACGTCCACGCCTCGGGGTCGGCGCGTCGCAGCGCCTGCACCTCGTCGGGCTCGAGCCACGGCGCGCAGCGGCGCAGGTAGGCGGGGACGGTCCACAGGTCCCCGACCAGGTCGGTGTGCTCGAGGAGCGGCCAGGCGCGGTCGAAGGTGTCCCGCAGGCCGGCGTGCCTGCCCAGGACCGTCCGGAAGTCGTCGGTCGACAGCTCGTCCGTCTCGAGCTTGTCCGCGAGGATCGTCAGCACCTCCTCCCACACGTCGTCGCGGGCGAGGTTGTGCGGCGTGCCGGGGTCGGCCGCGTCGAAGGCCTCGGCCCACTCCGCGGCGGTGATCCGGACGTCGGCCCACGGCGTCTCGACGAGCAGCGACGCGGTCGGCGGTTCCTCGTAGAGCGCGACGGCGGGCTCGATCGCGGCGACCATCCGGGCGTCGGCCTTGAGCGCGGCGACGCGGTCGTCGGTCTCGGGGACGGCGACGGGGGACTCCGGCACCAGGTCGCGGACCGTGCAGGTCTGCACGCCCTCCTCGCCCAGGCTGGGCAGCACGTCGCCGACGTAGGCGAGGTAGGGCTGGTGCGGCCCCACGAAGAGCACGCCGCCGCGTCGGTGCCCGAGCCGCGGGTCTGCGTAGAGGAGGTACGCCGTGCGGTGCAGCGCGACGACCGTCTTGCCCGTGCCGGGGCCGCCGTCGACGACGAGCGCACCGCGGGAGCCCGCGCGGACGATGGCGTCCTGGTCGGCCTGGATGGTGCCGAGCACGTCGCGCATCCGCGGCGTACGGCTGCCGCCGAGGGTGGCGATGAACGCGGACTGGTCGTCGAGGGCGGCGGTGTGGCGCAGGCCCTCCTCGGTGAACGCCTCGTCCCAGTAGTCGACGATGCGGCCGCCGGTCCAGCGGTAGCGGCGACGGCTCACGAGGCCGTGCGGCTGGGCGTGGGTGGCGGCGAAGAACGGCTCGGCGGCGGGTGAGCGCCAGTCGACGAGCAGCCGCCGGCCGTCGGGGTCGGCGAGCCCGAAGCGGCCGACGTACGTCGGCTCTGCGACTCGTCCCTGGCCGTCCTCGTGGACGATCCGACCCAGGCAGAGGTCGAGGTCGAAGCGGCGCAGCGCACGCAGCCGGGCGGTCAGGCGGTGCACCTCCTGGTCGCGCTCCAGGGCCGCCGTGCCGTACCGGGCGGTGCCCTTCCGGGTCTCGGCGAGGCTCGCCTCGAGCTCGGCGATCGCGTGCTCGAGGCTGGTGGCGACGGCCGCGAAGTGGGCGCGGTCCTGGTCGATGAGTGCCGGGTCGTTCTTGGCGGCGAGGGTGTCGGGAAGGGCGAAGGGAGCGGTGTCGTGCTCGGTGTTCTCCTGCATCACGCCGTGCAGTGTGAAGGACCACGGGGGCCTTGCGGCAAGCCCCCTGATGGCCTATACGTTGAGAGTGGAGGCAGGAGTCGGGTCCGTGCCGATCCTGGAGGCCATGGGCATCCGCGTCGTCGAGGTCGCACCCGGTCGTGCGGTCGCAGAGCTGCCGCCGGAGCCCAACGTCAACCACTTCGGCGTGACCTACGCCGGCTCGCTCTACAGCGTGGCCGAGATGCTCGGCGGCGTCCTCGCCTTCGCGACCTTCGACTTCGACGGCGAGCTCGCGGGCTTCGTGCCGCTCGTCAAGGAGTCGACGATCCGGTTCCGGCGGCCCGCGATGGGGGTCGTACGCGCCGAGGCGTCGCTGCCCGACGACGAGGTCGCCCGCGTGCGCCAGGACGCGTTGGCGACGGGCAAGGGGGAGTTCGTGCTGGAGGCGACGCTCACCGCTGCGGACGGCGAGGTCGTCGCCACGACCGTCGGGACCTACCAGGTCCGGCGGCTCGGCTGAGGCTCAGCGCCAGATCCAGCGCAGCGCGTCGGGCAGCAGCACGCCGCCCGCCGGACATCCGGCTGGAGGCGTCCTGACACGAGGGTCGAACGGCAGGCCGAACGCGCGTCCGCGATGGGAGATCTGTGGCGGGTGAGCGACAGCGGGGTCTTCATCTCGCGATCGTTCTCCCACTACTGGCGGGCCGACGCGGTCTCGACCCTGGGGACGTACGTCACCCTCTTCGCGCTGCAGGCCCTGGTGGTCCTCACCCTGGACGGGACGGCCTCGGACGTCGGCTGGCTGAACGCGTCGCGGTGGTTGCCCTACCTCGTCTTCGGCCTGGTCGTGGGCGCGATCGTGGACGGCCGACGCCGGCTGCCACTGATGATCGGCACCGATCTGGTCCAGGCCGTGCTGCTGCTCCTCGTGCCGCTGCTGTGGTGGCTCGACGCGCTGTCGCTCGGCGCGCTGCTGGTGATCGTCTTCGCCTACGGCAGCGCCGCCGTGGTCAACATGGCCGCGACGATGTCGTTCCTGCCGCGCCTCGTCGAGCCGGCCCAGCTGCAGCCCGCGCACGCCCGGGTCGACGGAGCGGATGCCGTCGGCTCGATGGCCGGGCCGGCGCTCGGCGGCCTGCTCGTCAGCACCATCGGTGCGCCGCTCGCGGTGCTGGTGGACTCGCTGACCTACCTGTACTCGGCGATCACCCTCCGCCGGATCGACGTCGACGAGCCGCCGACGCGCACCGGAGTGACCGTCCGCGGGCTGCTGGCCGACATCGTCGAGGGCGTGCGGTGGGCGTACGGCCGGTCCGGGCTGCGGACCCTGGCGATCGCCACGCACGGCTGGTTCGTCGGCAACGCGATCGTCGGCGTCGTGCTGGCGCCGTACGCCTTCCTCACCCTCGACCTGACGGCCTTCCAGTTCGGCCTCGTCGGGGCCGTCGGGGGAGTCGGGGCGGTCGTCGGGACGACGATCACGACGGGCGTCGGCAGGCGGCTCGGCACCGGTCGCACGATCATCCTGTGCCACTCGATCATCACGTGCGGCGTCGTCGCGATGGTGCTGGCGGGAGAGCCGACGTCACGTGCGGCCACGATCGCGCTGCTGATGCTCGGCCAGGGCCTCTACGGGCTGGCGATGGGCATGAGCAACTCCCACGAGATGAGCTATCGCCAGCTCGTCACGCCGGACGAGCTGCAGGCCCGCACCAACACCACGCTGCGCTCCATCAACCGCGCAGTGATCGTCGTCGTCGCGCCGATCGCCGGCATGCTCGCCGACGCGGTCGGCATCCGGCCGATGCTGGTGGTCGCGGCGGTGGTGTTCGCGCTGGTGGCCGCCGGGCTCGCCTCGACGTCCGTTCCGTACCGTGCGAGCCCCGTCTGAGCGATACCAGAGTGGTATCATCGGTACATGGCCATGACCCTTCGACTCTCCGACGAGGAAGCAGACGCGCTACGGAGTCGCAGGCGGAGACGGAAGACCGCTCCATGCAGGACGTCGCACGTGCCGCAGTGAGGGAGTACATCGATCGTCGTGCGGTGACGCGACAGGTCGAAGAAGCACTCGACGTCCTGACACCGCGCTACCGGGATGTCCTGGATCGACTCGGTCAGTGACCTACTTCCTCGACCTCGAGCTGGCTCTAGCCATCGCGGAACGAGCAGTGGGAGGAGTGCCGGCCGTCGCGGACTACGGACTTCTGGAGTCGGCACTGGCTCGGCCCCAGACGTCCGTCATGGGTCGTGACGCCTACCCGTCGCTCCACGGCAAGCCGCAGCCCTGCTGCACTCACTTGCCGAGAACCACTGCCTGGTCGACGGCAACAAGCGGTTCGGCATGGCTCGCGACCACCGTGTTCTGCTACATCAACGGGGTTCTCGTCGACGCACCGGACGACGACGCGTACGACTTCGTGATCTCGGTCGCCGATGGCACTGCGCTCCGAGGTTGCTGACATCGCGCAGCAGCTCCAGCTGTGGAGTCGACCGCTCTGATGCCAGCCCAGCTGCGCTTCGTCCTGCACGACCACCGGAAGCCGAGCCCGCACTTCGACCTGCGGCTCGAGGAGGACGGCGTCCTGCGCAGCTGGGCGGTGCCGAAGGGCCTGCCCGACGACCCGGCACACGACCGGCTGGCCATCGCCGTCGACGACCACGAGCTCGACCACATCGACTTCGAGGACGAGCACAAGTCCATCGCCGACACCGGCACGTGGCAGGAGCACGACCGGGACGAGCGACGCCTGGTGTTCACGCTGCACGGTCGCGCGGACGCTCGTCGGTTCGCCTTGATCCACACCGGTGGCACGCAGTGGCTCCTCCACCTGACGAAGGAACAGACCGTCAACGTGAGTTGACAGATCCCCTGGTCGTCAATCATGATTGACGTCATGAGAACTGCCGTGGACGCCGAGGAGCCAGGGGAGGAGAGCCCCCTGACGGAGCTGATGAGGATCGCGCGCGCCAAGCACGAGCTGGCCGCGGCCGAGGCGGTGGCCGTACGCCGGGCCCGGATCCACGGTTACAGCTGGGCGGAGATCGGCACCATGCTGGGCGTCAGCAAGCAGGCCATGCACAAGAAGTACGGCAAGTTCGCGTGATCCCGGCACCCGACCGCAACTGGCTCGACCTGCTGCGTACGCAGGTCGAGCGGTTCGCCGAGGTCGTCGAGCACGGCGACCCGACCCGCAAGGTCACGTCCTGCCCGGGATGGACGCTGCGCGACCTGGTCGACCACCTCGGCGGCGTGCACCAGTGGGCCGCTCACGCGGTCGTCGAGGGCGACCCGAGCCTCGCGCCCGAGCCGGCTCCGGCCGAGGACGCCGCTGGACTGTCCGCCTGGTACCTCCTGCACGCCTCGGCACTCATCGACGTCCTCACGGCTCGACCGGCCGATGCGCCGGCCTGGACCCTGGATCGCGACGACAGGACCGTCGGCTTCTGGCGTCGGCGCCAGGTCCACGAGGTGACCGTGCACCTCTGGGACGCCGAGCACGCCGCTGGGCGCGGCGCAGCCGATCGAACCGGAGCTCGCCTGGGACGGCGTGAGGGAGGTCGTCGACATCCTGTACCCGCGACAGGTACGGCTGGGGCGTACAGCGCCTCTGGAGACCGCCGTCCGGCTGACGGCCTCGGACCTGGACGAGAGCATCGTGATCGGCGACGGGGATCCCGTCGACGTCGTCGCCCCGGCAGAGGTACTCCTCAGGACGCTGTGGCACCGCCACGCGGCTCATGAGGTCGACCCGCACGCGGTGGTGCTCCTGTCCGGAGCGGTGACACCGTGACAGGCGGTCCGAGAAGGGGCTGCCGAGCGTACAGATATCGCCGATAACTGACATTATGTCAGACAACGCAGGTTCAACCGGTCTGGCCACTCCCCGCGTCCTGCTCCACCGACACCAGTGGGGACGTCGGACAGTGCGGCTTGCGTGGTCCGTCCGCCGGACCACACGGGCCGCACTGAGTGTCAGCTGGCCGCGCGGCCTACGTTGGAGCCATGGCAGACACCTCGATCCCGACGTACGTCCTCAACGACGGAGCCAGCCTCCCGGCGATCGGCTTCGGCACCTATCCGCTCCGCGGCGAGGACGGGACGGCGGCGATGGTCGCGGCCCTGGAGGCCGGCTACCGGATGCTCGACACGGCCGTGAACTACGAGAACGAGGTCGAGGTCGGCGAGGCGCTCCGCCGCTCCGGGCTGCCGCGCGACGAGGTGGTCGTCGCGAGCAAGATCCCCGGCCGCCACCACGCGTACGACGACGCGATCGCGTCGGTCCGCGGCTCGCTCGAGCGCCTCGGCCTGGAGCGCACCGACCTGCACCTCATCCACTGGCCCAACCCGTCGCCGGGGACAGTACGTCGAGGCGTGGCGCGCGCTCGTGCAGCTGCAGAAGGACGGGCTGGTCCGCTCGATCGGCGTCTCCAACTTCACCGAGGAGCACCTGGCCCGCATCATCGACGACACCGGCGTCACCCCGGCGGTCAACCAGGTCGAGCTGCACCCGCGCTTCCCGCAGGCCAGGATGCGCGAGGTGCACGAGCGGCTCGGCGTACGCACCGAGGCGTGGAGCCCGATGGGCAAGCGACGCGCGCCGCTGGACGAGTCGGCGGTCACCGCGGCCGCCGAGGCGCACGGCGTCTCCCCCGGACAGGTCATCCTGCGCTGGCACGTCCAGCTCGGCTCGCTGCCGATCCCGAAGTCCGCCGACCCGCAGCGCCAGGCGCAGAACCTCGACGTGTTCGGCTTCGAGCTCACCGACGAGGAGATGGCGGCCGTCACCGGCCTGGGCGAGGACGACGGCCGGCTGTTCGGCGGCGACCCGGACACCCACGAGGAGATGTGACGAACCGCTGGTTACGATCGACGGCATGCTGAAGCGACTCGCCGCGGTAGCGGCCTGCCTGTCCGTGCTCACCCTCGCCGGTTGCGGCAACGAGAGCGACGGGGCGGAAACGGCCGAGGACACCTCGAGCGCGTCACCGTCGGAGTCGACCGCCGAGGAGCCCGACGCCGGAGCGGGCGGCGAGACCGCCACCTGCGAGTACCCCGAGGACGGCCAGGAGCCGGCGCGCGAGGTCGAGCCCCCCGCGGCCGACGCGCCCGCAGGAGGCACGGTCACCGCGACCATCACCACCAACTTCGGCGACATCGGCCTCTCCCTCGACGCCGCCTCGGCGCCGTGCACCGTGAACTCGTTCGTCTCGCTCGCCGAGCAGGGCTTCTACGACGACACCCCGTGCCCGCGCATCGGCGACCTGGACGGATTCGGCATCCTCCAGTGCGGCGACCCGACCGGCACCGGTGCCGGCGGCGCGGGCTACTCCTTCGCCGACGAGCTGAGCGGCGACGAGACCTACCCGGCCGGGACGCTGGCGATGGCCAACGCCGGGCCCGACACCAACGGCTCGCAGTTCTTCCTCGTCTTCCGCGACTCGCAGTTCCCGCCGAGCTACACCGTCTTCGGCACGATCGACGAGGCCGGCCTCGAGACGATCGACGCGATCGCTGCGGTGGGCAACGACGGCGCCAACCCGGCCGGCGGTGGCGCCCCCAACGAGGACGTCACCATCGAGAAGGTCACGGTCGGCTGACGTCGTAGGCGACGTCCTCGCCGAGCTGGACGGTCCGCGAGACCGTGCACAGCCGGTCGCGGGACATCTCGATCGCGCCCTGCACCCGGTCGCGGGCGGCGTCGCCGTCCGGCCCCTCGGGGAACGCGATGTCGAACGACACCCGCAGGCCCGTGAGGTGGTTGCCGTGCTCGTCGCGGACCTTGGTGCCCTCGGCGTGCACCTCGAACGTGGTGCTGGTCGTCCGCTTGTGGGTGATCGCCTCGACGTCGAGGGCACCGCAGCCGGCGATGGCCGCGAGCAGCAGCTCCACCGGCGTGAAGTCGGGGTCCTCTCCCCCGGTCCCGAAGAAGGTCTCTCCGCCACGGACGTTGGTGGCCTTGAAGCGGGCCGGTCCGATGCGGGTGAGCTCGACACTGCGCAGGTCGTCGCGTCATGCAGAACACCCTGCCAGAGCGTGCCCTGGCAGGGTGTCGGGTGCTGCGGCAGCGCCGCAGCGCGTCCGAGTGGGGGTCGGACGCAGCTCGGTCGGCGTCAGCGCGCGGAGCGGCGGGCGGCGCGGCGGGCGCGGCGCTCCTCGCTGCGGGCGATCTCCACGTTGCGCAGGAGCGCGCGGTCCTCGGCCGAGTACGCCCGTGCGTGGACGAGGCTGTTGGCGAGGTGGAGCTGCGTGGTCATGGAGATCTGTCCTTCCGAGGCCCGCGGGCGCTCAGTGTGAGGTGGTCGATGTAATAGGTAGCCGCTCGCTTTGCGACTCTTACATTCTAGGGACGCGGGTACGCCGACCACGCATCGAGGACGACGTGATCTCGACCACCGGCGGACTAGGGTCGTGGCGTGACGAGCGAGCGCACCAGGCGGCCCGGACCCTCGGTGAGGACGCGGGTCGTCGAGCACGCCGGGACCGCCGAGATAGCCCGCGAGGACCGGCTGGTGACCGAGGAGCCGCTCGAGATCCGCGTCCGCGTCGGACGCCTCGAGCCGCGCCGCGCGTGGGTGACGATGCGCACTCCCGGCCACGACTTCGAGCTGGCCGCCGGCTGGCTGGTCAACGAAGGGCTCGCCACGAGCGACACGCTGGGCCAGGTCGCCTACTGCACCGACGACGACCTCGACCCCGAGCAGGAGTTCAACGTCGTCACGGTCACGCTCACCGGGGACGGCGCGGCGGACCTGCCCCACCGCCACGTCGCCGCCTCGGCGGGTTCGTCGGCCTGCGGTGTCTGCGGCAAGGACAGCGTGGCGGAGGCCCTGCAGACAGTGGCGGCGCGACCGTGGTCCGGCGCGCGCCCCGGCTGCGGACGTCGTACGCCGACTGCCGGACGCGCTGCGGGAGCGGCAGGTGCTGTTCGCGCGGACCGGCGGCGTCCACGCGGCCGCCCTGGCCGACGCCGACGGCACGATGCTCGTCGTCCGGGAGGACGTCGGGCGCCACAACGCCGTGGACAAGGTGGTGGGCGCGCGCGTGCTCGGCGGCGCCTCTCCGGCGGCCGCGTGCCTGGTCCTCAGCGGTCGGGTCGGCTTCGAGCTGGTGCAGAAGGCCGCGGCCAGCGGCATCGGGTCCATCGTCGCGGTCGGGGCGCCCACCAGCCTCGCGGCGAGGCTGGCGGCGGAGGCCGGGATCGAGCTCTGGGGCTTCACCTCGCCCGGTCGTACGGTGAACTACTGCTGAGGCTTGATCTGCGCCGGCGGCGTGGTGGCCCACGACTGTCGGTGCCGCGTTCTACGGTCACCTCGTGCGCATCCTCCACACCTCCGACTGGCACCTGGGGAGGTCCTTCCACCGCGAAGACCTCCTGGGCCACCAGGGTGCGTTCATCGACCACCTGCTCGCGGTCGTGGAGTCGGAGAAGGTCGACGTCGTCGTCGTCTCCGGCGACGTCTACGACCGGGCGCTCCCCCACGTCGACGCCGTGGCGCTCGCCGACGAGACCTTCGCCCGGCTGGCCGCCTCGCGCGCCAAGGTCGTGGTCAGCAGCGGCAACCACGACAGCGCCCAGCGGCTCGGGTTCGGCTCGCGGCTGATGGACTTCGCGGGGGTCCACGTCCGTACGGACGCCTCCTCGGTCGGCACGCCGGTCGTGCTCAAGGACCGGCACGGCGACGTCGCGATCCACGCCATCCCCTACCTCGACCCGTCGGCGCTGCTGGAGCCCTGGGAGCTCGGCCACCGCAGCCACGAGGCCGCCCTCACCCAGGCGATGACCCGCGTCCGCGCCGACCTCGCCGCGCGCACCAGGACCCGTTCCGTCGTGCTCGCGCACGCGTTCGTCGCCGGTGCCGAGCCGTCGGAGTCCGAGCGCGACATCAGCGTCGGCGGGGTCTCGCGCGTCGCGACCAGCGTCTTCGACGGCATCGACTACACCGCGCTCGGCCACCTGCACGGGTCCCACGTCCTGGCCCCCGGCCTGCGCTACTCCGGATCGCCGCTGGCCTACTCGTTCTCGGAGGCCGAGCAGGTCAAGGGCTCATGGCTGGTCGAGCTCAGCGCCAAGGGGTTGGCCAGCGCCAGCTGGATCGACGCCCCGGTCCCCCGCCGGCTGTCGCGGATCTCCGGCAAGCTCAGCGACCTGCTCAAGGACCCGTCCCTCGCCGACCGCGAGGGCGACTGGGTGCAGGTCACGCTGTCCGACGTGCCCCGGCCGGCCCGGGCGATGGAGCAGCTGCGCCGCCGGTTCCCCCACACCCTGGTGCTTCAGTTCCCCACCTCGACGGCCGATCCGAAGGCTCCCGCCCGGCCCGCGTCCGGCACCAGTGACCACGCGATCGCCCTCGACTTCGTGCGCCACGTGCGCGGCACCAAGGCCAACAAGGTCGAGACCGCACTCCTCCAGGAGGCAGTCGACGGCTGCTGCCACGACCCGGACCAGGACGTGCTCGTCGGCGCCTCGGCAGGCTCCGACGACGTGGGTGGGGCCGGATGAGGCTCCACCAGCTCGAGATCACGGCGTTCGGCCCCTTCGCCGAGTCCACGACCGTCGACTTCGACGCGCTCTCCGACGCGGGCCTGTTCCTCCTGAGCGGGCCGACCGGTGCCGGCAAGTCGAGTGTCCTCGACGCCGTCTGCTTCGCGCTCTACGGCGACGTCCCCGGCGACCGCGCGGTCGCCAAGCGACTGCGCTCGGACCACGCCGGCACCGACGTCGTGCCGCGCGTCGTCCTCGAGGCCACCTTGTCGGGCCGCCGGTTCCGCATCGACCGCTCACCCGCCTGGACCCGCGCCAAGAAGCGCGGTGCGGGCACCACGACCGAGCAGGCCCGGGTGGTGATCTCCGAGCGCCGCGCGGGTGAGGACGGTGCCGACGAGTGGCAGCCGCTCAGCACGCGGCTCGACGAGACCGGTCACCTCGTGACCCGGCTGGTCGGGATGACGCTGACCCAGTTCTGCCAGGTCGCCATGCTTCCGCAGGGCAGGTTCCAGGCGTTCCTCCGGGCCCGCTCCGACGAGCGGCAGGCGCTGCTCCAGCAGGTCTTCCAGACCGGTCGCTTCGACAGCATCGAGGGCTGGCTGCGCGATCGACGTGTGCAGCTCCGGCGTACGTCCCTGGACCACCAGGGAGCCGTCGCCGACCTGGTCAGCCGGGTCAGCGAGGTGGCCGGCGACTCCGCCCCCGAGGACTGGGCCGCCGACCCCGAGGGCCTGCGTGGATGGATCGGCGAGCTGACCACGTCGGCCGTGACGGCCTCGGTCGAGCAGACCCTCCGGGTGGATGCCGCCTCCATGGCCGAGGTGGCCGCCTCCGAGGCGTCCGCGGCCGGCATCGAGCTGGCCGGACGCCGCGCCACCTTCGCCGCCGCACGTCGCGCCAGGCGCACGCTCGAGGCGGCCACCCCCCAGCACGACGACCGCGTGCACAAGGTCGCGCAGGCGCAGCGCGCGGCAGGCGTACGCCCCCTCCACGAGCTCGCGGTCAGCGCGCGGGCGGAGGTGCGCGAGCTCGACCAGCAGAGCAGTGCGGCCCGAGAGGCGCTCGCGGCGATGCTCGGCGTGACCTCGCTCGACGACCAGGAGATCGCCGAGCACCAGCGCACGGCGACCAGCACCCTGACCGAGATCGCCCGGGTGCGCCCCTTCGAGCGGCAGGCCACCGACCTCGAGCGACAGCTCGGGCGGCTGACCCGCTCGCGTGACGAGGCCGGCACCGAGCTCGTGCGCGTCCAGGCACGGTCCGAGGAGATCCCCCAGGTGCTCGCGGCCCTCGAGCCGCGCCTCCAGGCGGCCCGCGAGTCCCAGTCGCTCGCCGAGGCGCTCACCGCCGACCTCGAGGTGCTCCGCTCGCGGACCCGGGCGGCCCGGACCGCGGAGTCGCTGACGACCCAGCTCAAGGTCGCCGAGCAGGACCTCGCCGTCGCCACGCAGTCGCGGCTCCTCGCCCGCGAGACCCTGGTCGAGATCCGCGAGCAGCGACTCGACGGGATGGCAGCCGAGATCGCGGGCAAGCTCGCCGTCGGAGCCGACTGCCCGGTGTGCGGCTCGCTCGACCACCCCTCCCCCGCCTCCCCCGCTCCCGGAGCCCCCGACGAGAGCACCGAGCGGGAGGCGAGGCGCGAGGTCGACGACCTCGAGGTCGTGGTGGAGGCCCACGCCCAGAAGGTGCGCGGCCTGGAGACCCAGCGCGCCGCTGCGCTCGCCGAGTCCGGTGACTCGGTCGAGCAGCTCCTGGTCGACGAGGAGGACGCCCTCGGCAACCTCGAGCGGGCTCGCAGCGAGGCCTCCACGGTCGACGCGTGGGCGACACGCGTCGAGGCGCTGACCGCGGAGCACGCGGAGCTGTCCCTCGAGCTCGACGGGCTGACCGCGACGACCGGGCGGCTCGACACCGAGATCGCCGTCCTCGACTCGAAGGTCCAGGGACTGCGCGACCAGATCGGTGCGGTCGGCGCCGAGGGAGTCGACCTCGACACCCTGACGACCCGTCACCAGCAGGCCGAGCAGCTCGCCCGCGACTGCCTGGCCCAGACCGCCGAGCTCACTCGCGCCCGCGCCACTGCCGCCAGCACCCAGGAGGCCGCCGACGCCATCGCCGCATCGGCCGGGTTCGACTCCTCCGCCTGGGCCGCGGCCGCCTGGCTGTCCGACGACGACCTGACCGCGCTGCAGCAGCAGATCGAGCGCCACCAGCGCGAGGCCGCCCGGGTCGCCGACCTGCTCGCCGACGAGGCGCTGGTCCTGTCGGCGGCCGCCGACCCGCCGGACCTCGAGGCCCTCGCCCAGCACCACCACCGCGCCAAGGAGGACGCCGCGCTCGCTCGGGAGACCGACATGCGGCTCCGCGACCGCGGCCGTCGCCTGCGCGGGCTGGCCGACGAGGTCGACGCCGCCCTCACCGCGTGGGCGCCCGTCCGCGCCGACTACGACCTCGCCGCCGACCTGGCCGCACTCGTCGAGGGCAAGCACGCCGACAACCGGCTCCAGATGCGCCTCTCGGCCTACGTCCTCGCCCACCGGCTCGGCCAGGTCGTCGACGCGGCCAACCTGCGCCTGGCCACGATGAGCGGCCAGCGCTACTCCCTCGTCCACAGCGGCGAACGTGGTGCCGGCGACACGCGCGGCGGCCTCAGCCTGCTGGTCCGCGACGACTGGACCGGCGACAGCCGTGACCCCGCGACCCTGTCGGGCGGCGAGACGTTCGTGGTGTCCCTCGCGCTGGCGCTCGGCCTCGCCGACGTGATCACCGACGAGGCCGGCGGCACCGACCTCGACACCCTCTTCGTCGACGAGGGCTTCGGCTCGCTCGACTCCGAGACCCTCGAGGACGTGATGGACACCCTCGACACGCTGCGCGACGGCGGCCGGGTCGTGGGAGTGGTCAGCCACGTCCCCGAGCTGCAGACCCGGATCCCCACCCAGCTCCGGGTGCACCGCGGTCGCAACGGCAGTCGTACGTCGCTCAGCCTCGGCTGACCGCAGACGCCGCGCGCCCCGGCCTCGGGGAAGCCGGTCATGGGCGGCGTACGGCCTCCGGATAGGTTCGGATCCATGAGTGCTCTCGGGCTCGACCCGACCTTCAGCGACCTGCCCCACCGTCGCCTCGGCGACGTGGCCCTGGCCCGCGCCCAGGAGCTGGGGGCCAGCCACGCGGACTTCCGCCTCGAGCGGATCCGCTACCAGTACCTGGGCGCCCGCGACGGCGTCCTGCAGACCGCGAGCGACGCCGAGGACCTCGGTTTCGCCGTACGCGTCGTCCACGGCGGCGCCTGGGGGTTCGCCTCCGGGGTCGTGCTGACCGACGACGAGGCGCGCCGGGTCGCGGAGACCGCGGTCGCCGTGGCGAAGGTGGCCGCGGCCATGACGACGACGCCCGTCGAGCTCGCGCCCGAGCCGGTGCACGACGACGTCACCTGGGTCTCGGGCTACGACATCAACCCGCTGGAGGTCCCGACCCGCGAGAAGGCGGACCTGCTGGTCGACTGGACCGAGCGGCTGCGCACCGGCGATGCCGTCGCGCACGCGACCGCCTTCCTGCAGCAGGTGCAGGAGAACAAGTACTACGCCGACCTCGCCGGCACCCGCACCACCCAGCAGCGCGTCCGCCTGCAGCCCGGCTTCGAGGCCACCGGCGAGGACGAGAAGACCGGCATCTTCGACTCGATGGCCTCGATCGCACCGCCCGCGGGTCGTGGCTGGGAGTACCTCACCGGGGCGCACTGGGACTGGGACGCCGAGCTCGCCGCCGTGCCCGAGCTGCTCGCCGAGAAGCTGGTCGCGCCGAGCGTGGAGGCGGGCACGTACGACCTCGTCGTCGACCCGTCCAACCTCTGGCTCACCATCCACGAGTCGATCGGCCACGCGACCGAGCTCGACCGGGCGCTGGGCTACGAGGCCAACTACGCCGGCACCTCGTTCGCCACCTACGACAAGCTCGGCACCCTGCAGTACGGCTCACCGGTGATGAACGTCCAGGGCGACCGCACCCAGGAGCACGGCCTGGCCACCGTCGGCTACGACGACGAGGGCGTGCAGACCCAGCGCTGGGACATCGTCCGCGACGGCGTCCTGGTGGGCTACCAGCTCGACCGCGCCATGGCACATCTCAAGCCCGAGCTCGCCGGGCTTGATGCTGGGCAGGGCCGCTCCAACGGCTGCGCGTACGCCGACTCGTCCGGCCACATCCCGATCCAGCGGATGGCCAACGTCTCGCTCATGCCCGGCACCGACGACCTCTCCACCGACGACCTCATCTCCCGCGTCGAGCGTGGGATCTACGTCGTCGGCGACAAGTCGTGGTCGATCGACATGCAGCGGTTCAACTTCCAGTTCACCGGCCAGCGGTTCTACAAGATCACCGACGGCAAGCTCGACGGCATGCTCCGCGACGTCGCCTACCAGGCGACCACCACCGACTTCTGGGGCTCCATGGAGGCCGTCGGCGGACCGGACACCTGGGTGCTCGGCGGCGCGTTCAACTGCGGCAAGGCCCAACCAGGCCAGGTCGCCGCGGTCAGCCACGGCTGCCCCACGTCGCTGTTCCGCGGCGTCAACATCCTCAACACCATCGACGAGGCGGGCCACCGATGACCATCTCCCTGCGCGGCACAACCACGGCCCAGCAGCTCGTCGAGCACGCGCTCGCGACCTCCACGGCCGACGACTGCATCGCGATCGTCCGCGACATCACCAGCGCGAACCTGCGCTGGGCCAACAACACGTTGACCACCAACGGCGTGATGACCGAGGTCTCGGTGACCGTGGTCAGCTTCGCCGCGGTCGACGGCGGCACCGCCACCGGCTCGGTGTCCGGCAGCGCGGCCACGCCCGAGCAGGTGACCGCGCTCGTCCGGGCTGCCGACGCCGCGGCCCGTGCCGGCTCCCCCGCCGAGGACGCGGGCGAGCTGATCGGCGACGTGACCTCGTCCGACTGGGACACCGAGCCGGAGACGACCGACATCGGCGTGTACGACGCGTTCGCGCCGGCGCTGGGCGAGGCCTTCGTCCAGGCCACGGCGGAGGCCCGGTTGCTCTACGGCTTCGTCAACCACGAGGTCGCCACGACCTATCTCGGCTCGAGCCGCGGCCTGCGCCTGCGGCACGTCCAGCCGACCGGGCACTACGCCTGCACCGGCAAGGACACGTCCCTCACCCGCAGCGCCTGGACCGGCGGCGCCACCCGCGACTTCCGCGACGTCGACGCGGCAGCCATGGCTGCGACGGTGAAGCAGCGACTGGGCTGGGCCGAGCGCCGGATCGACCTCCCGGCCGGGCGCTACGACACGATCCTGCCGCCCTCGTCCGTGGCCGACCTGATGATCGACGCCTACTGGGGCGCCGGCGCGCGCGTCGCCCACGAGGGCGAGTCGGTCTACAGCCGCCGCGGCGGCGGCACCCGCATCGGCGACAAGGTCGCGGCACCTGGCGTCAGCCTGTTCTCCGACCCCGCGTACGCCGGTCTCGAGTGCGCGCCGTTCGTGATCTCCGGTGCCTCCGACAACACCGACTCGGTCTTCGACAACGGCCTCGCGCTCGAGCGCACCGACTGGATCCAGGACGGCCTCCTCACCGGGTTGCTGCAGACCCGCCACTCGGCCGGCATGACCGGTCAGCCGGTCACGCCGATGATCGACAACCTCGTCCTCGAGGTCGGCGACGGTGCCGGCACGATCGACGACATGATCGCCGGCACCCAGCGCGGGCTGCTGCTGACCTGCCTCTGGTACATCCGCGAGGTCGATCCGCAGACGATGCTGCTGACGGGCCTCACCCGCGACGGCGTGTACGTCGTCGAGGACGGCGAGATCGTCGGTGCGGCCAACAACTTCCGGTGGAACGAGAGCCCGATCGATCTCCTCGACCGGTTCAGCGCAGCCACCACCCCGGTGCCGAGCTTCAGCCGCGAGTGGGGCGACGACTACTTCTCCCGGACCGCGACCCCTGCGCTGCGGATCCCCGACTTCAACATGTCGAGCGTGTCGCAGGGCGTGTGAGTCGCGGCCCTCAGACAGCCCGGGGCGGTGTGTGAGGGGGAATGGGGAGCGTCGGAGTCCTCTTCACGCACCCCGGCGGGCGTGTCGACGTACGACGCGCGAATGGGAGGTGCGTGAGGCGGATTTCGGACCCGCAGAATCCGCCTCACTCACCGCTCCCCGGGCGTCAGGCGGAGGGCAAGGCGGGTGAGTCGCGGCGCGGGGGTCAGCCGAGCCGCTGGACCCGCGCGCGGTGGTTGCTCGAGTTGTCGCCGTCGATGTCGGAGTCCCGCGTCTTGGAGATGTGGTCGACCTTCTCCTGGTTGCCCTGGACGGGCTTGCGCCGCGATGAGGGTGTCGCGCTCGTACGCGTGCGACTTGTCGGTGTTGCGGTAGTAGCGGTAGAGCGCCCAGTAGGTCGCGGCGCCACCCGCCGGACCGGCGGCGAGGATCCAGGCGGGCACGCCGTCGCCTGCCATCACCACGACGTGGGTGATCTCGGCGATCATGCGGACACCACCAGGATCCAGCCCGCGATCCCCTCGAGGAACGTGCCGACCGTCAGCGCTGCGGCGAGCAGCCGCCACTGCGAGACCGGGACGCTGCCCATCGTCTCGCCCGTGCGCGCGTTGACCGCGATGTAGTGCAGCATCTTGGTGTTCTCCTGGTAGTAGGAGTACAGCCACACCGGCAGGTACATGGACACCCAGCGTGAGCCGCCGACGTCCACCTTCTCCGCCTCCCAACGCACCCCCCGGTCGAACTGCGCCAGCGAGCCCTCCACCTGCGACCGGCCGATCGAGAGCAGCTGGTCCTCCAGCACCGGCTGGAGGTCGCCCACGTCGAGGTCACGCTTCTCGCTCGTGAAGCCGACGAGATAGCTGGAGTTCCACTTGACGGCGTTCTTGGTGTCGAACGGCAGCACGGTGTTCACGATGTTGTTGGTGGTGGAGCCGCCCATCTGGGCGCGGTCCGCGGCGCCCTCGACCGTCAGGTCGTCGACGGTGAAGGCGACCGAGCGGTCGAGGCGGTAGACATCGGCGGCGTAGTAGGTCGTCGAGCTGTCGCCGCTCTTCTCGGTCCAGCGCCGCGTCTGCACCTCGCCCACACCGGCGTACGCCGCCTCCGCGCGCGCGTCGATCACGAGGTAGGGCAGGTAGACGCCGAGGACGTTCTCCGGGATGAACTCCTTCTTGAACCGGGGGTGCGCGAAGAGTCGCCGCTTGGAGGCGAACTCGCGGATCTTCTCCACCGCCTCGGCATGCGTCAGGCGGAAGGGCAGCACCGCGTCGGGCACGGCACCGTTGGGCGTCTGCTGGTTGACGTTGAGGGTGTGCCGGCACCAGTGGCAGCGCGCATTCATCGCGTGCGCCGTGTCGACCACGACGTCGGCTCCGCACCCGCCGCAGGTCATGGTGATCACGTCGTCGTCGGACGAGATCTCCTCCGCGCCACCGGCGATGACGACGCCCTGCAGCTCGTCGATGCCGACACCGAGGCCGAACTCCTCCTCGACCCGCGACTCCTGCCACTCGTGGCGGCAGAACAGGCAGACCAGCATCCCGGTCGACGCCCGCTGGCGTACGTCCGTCGACCCGCACTTCGGGCAGCGGTTGACCCCGTCGGCGAGCGACTCGTTGACGGTGTCGATGCTGGGGCCGGGCTCCGGCTCGGCGCGGGCGGCCGCCAGCTCCTCCTCGAGCGAGAGCGGCGGACCGTCGAAGACGGGGGCGTCCGGGTCGCGCGGCGGCGGCCCGTCGCCCGGTGAGTCCTGAGCCATCAGAGACCCAGTGCCTTGGCCTTCGCGGCGTCGTAGTCCTCCTGCGTGATGAGGCCGGCGTCGAGCATCTCCTTCGCGCGCTTGAGCACCGCGACCGGGTCGTCGGCGGCGGCGGGTGCGGCCGGCTCGGCCGGAGCCGCAGGAGCGGCGGGCGCAGCCGGGGCGGCCGGAGCGGCCTGCTGGGTCGGCTGCTGCAGCCCGCCGAGGCCCATGCCGCCGGTGGCCATGCCCATCCCGATCAGCCCGCCCGGTCCGGCGTTCTCGCCGGCCGACTCGATGCCCGCGGCGACCGACGCCTGGAGGTTCGAGTTGCCGCGCGAGCCCGACAGGGCGTCGGCGCGCTGGACGTTCTTGAGCAGCTCACGGGTGGTGGCGTCGTACTCGATCGAGATGATCGCGGTCTTCACGATCTCCAGACCGCGGTCGGTGCGCCACTGGTAGTTCTCCTCCACCGCGGCGGACAGCGACTGCGCGAAGCCGACGGAGTCCTGCTGGAGCCGCGCGATCCGGTTCCCCTTGGCGGGGTCGTTGGTGTACATCGAGAAGGCCGGTGCGAGCGATCCGACGACCTCGTTGAAGAGCTGCTCGCCCGCGGGGTTGTCGATGTCGGTGAAGTCGAAGACGCCCTTGCCACTGATGACGCTCGCGGAGACGAAGTTGCGGATGAAGGTCAGCGGGTCGGTGATCTTGAGCGTGTACGTGCCGCGCGTGATCGCGCCGACCTGCGTGTTGAGGAACGCGTCGTCCCAGTAGATCTCCGACTGGGTGCCGAACTTGTTGTTGGGCAGCTCCTTGAGCGCGACGAAGATCGCGGTCTGCTGCGAGCCGGGGCGACCGCCGAACTTGAAGCGCTCCCAGCTCTGCTTGATCAGCGAGTCCACCAGGCCGCCGCCGGAGAAGACCGACTGCGAGGCCGACTCCTCGGAGTCCCAGATGTAGCCGCCGGGCTGGGCCGCGAAGCCGGTGAAGGCGCCGTCCTCGATCAGCACCAGGCCGTAGCCCTCGGGCACGACGATCTTCGAGCCGTCGGTGATGACGCCGTCGGACGCGCCGGCGTTGGCGCCGCGCCCCTGGTTCTCGTCCCTGCGCACCGCCGGGAAGACCGCGGCCGTGGCGGGCAGCCCGTCGGGCACCGTGTAGAAGTCGAGCCACTGGTCGGCCAGCGTGCCGCCGATGGCGCCGCTCACAGCCTGGAAGAGTCCCATTGCCGATTCCCTCCGGAAGGATCCACGCGGGTGCAGCCGCCCCCGACGGCCGCAACAGTAGCGCTCGGCGACCCGTCGCGGCAGGCTCTCTGGTCAGGCGAGCCGGGTCGGGTGGCCGCCCGGGATGTCGACGTAGGGGTCGTAGGGCGTGCGCGTGTAGACGAAGGTCGCGCACTCGAGGTGGCTGATCGACCCACCCGGACGGCGTACGACCTCCAGGCGCTCGCCGCGGTGGTAGCCCAGCACGCCGCGCAGCACGCCGTCGGCGAGCGCGAAGCGCTCCTTCAGCAGCCCGCCGCGAGCCATCAGCCGCATCTCGAGGCCGTCGTTGTGCCAGCGCACGTCATAGGCCGTGTTGCCCCAGAACCACACGCCCGGCACGCCGGTCACGTCCTCGGGCAGGACCGCTGTCGGCCGCCAGGGTGCAGGTCTGTCCTCCGAGGCGTCCGGATCGCCCTCGATCAGGGAGATCGCCAGCTCCTGCGGGGAGATGCCGGTCGTGGCGTTGGTCAGCACCACCGCACCGATGCCGCTGTCGGGATCCACCTGCAACGACGCCATGAAGCCCGGCATCGAGCCGTCGTGCCCCACGAGCCGACCGCCCGGGTGCACGCCCAGCATCAGGCCCAGTCCGTAGCCGGGCAGCACCGCGCGGCCCATCTCCTCCAGCGCCGCCGTGCGTCAGCAGGTCGGGATGTGCGCCCCCGAGCACCTGGCCCCACGTCACCAGGTCGGCGAGGGTCGACCAGAGCTGGCCGGCCGGCGCCATCGCGCCGGTCTCGGTGAGCGGCTCGTGGACCCGGATCCCGGTGAAGTGGTCGACGCTCCAGCCGGCCTGGGCCCCCGGCCTCGGGAGGTAGGACGTGGACCGCATCGCGAGGGGTCGGAGGAGCCGGTCGTTGACGAGCTCGCGCCACGGCGCGCCGAACCTGCGGGCGACGACCTCACCCAGGAGGCCGTAGCCGAGGTTCGAGTAGTGGAACCACTCCCCTGCTCCCGCCACCCGGCCGGAGCCGTCGTTGGCGCTGGCGAGGGCGGTGAAGTCACGACCCCGGGTGCGTTCCCACCACGGACCGCGCGGCTCGCTCTGCATCCCCGAGGCGTGCCCGAGCGCGTCGCGCACCGTGACCTCGCCGTAGCCGACCTCGCCGAGGTGGATCGACAGCGGGTCGTCGAGCTCGAGCAGCCCGGCGTCGCGGGCCTGCATCACCAGGACGGCGGTCATCGTCTTGGTGATGGACCCGATGCGGTACTGGCCGTCGAGACCCGGCGCGTCACCGGCACCGCCGGCCCACACCGCGCCGTAGCGGTCGAAGACGGCGCCGACCACGGACGTCAGCCGGCCCTCGGCCTGCGCCACGTCCAGCAGTCGCTGACGCTGGAGACTCATGCACGTACTCGCTTCGCTCCGTGCGCGCATGAGGCACGTGTCACCCTGTGCTGGATGGCTCCCTCGCTCCGCTCGGTCACGAACCAGACCCTAGTCCCGGTCAGTTCTCGGCGAACGCCTCCGGCGGCGGGCAGGCGCAGACGAGGTTGCGGTCGCCGTACGCCTGGTCGATGCGCGCCACCGGCGGCCAGTACTTGTCGGGGTCGATGCCCTGCGGGAAGACCGCGAGCTCGCGGGTGTAGGTGCGGTCCCAGTCGCCGACGAGGGCGCGAGCCGTGTGCGGCGCGTGCCTCAGCGGCGAGTCCTCAGGCGTCCACTCCCCCGCCTCGACCCGGGCGATCTCGCCGCGGATGGCGATCATCGCGTCGCAGAAGCGGTCGATCTCCGCGAGGTCCTCGGACTCGGTGGGCTCCACCATCAGCGTCCCGGCGACCGGGAACGACATCGTCGGGGCGTGGAAGCCGTAGTCCACGAGCCGCTTGGCGACGTCGTCGACGCTGACACCGCTCGCCTTGCTGATCCCCCGCAGGTCGAGGATGCACTCGTGGGCGACGAGGTCGCCGTGACCGCGGTAGAGCACCGGGAAGTGCTCCCCGAGTCGGTGTGCGATGTAGTTGGCCGACAGCACGGCGACCGCGGTCGCGCGGGTCAGGCCGGGTCCGCCCATCATCCGGATGTAGGCCCAGGTGATCGGCAGGATGCCCGCCGAGCCGTACGGGGCCGCGCTGATCGCTCCGATGCCCCGGCGCTTCTCGGACTCCGGGTGCGAGGCGTGGGAGGGCAGGTACGGCGCGAGGTGGGCGCGGACGGCGACCGGGCCGACGCCGGGGCCACCGCCGCCGTGCGGGATGCAGAACGTCTTGTGCAGGTTGAGGTGCGAGACGTCGCCGCCGAACTCGCCCGGCCGGGCGAACCCGAGCAGGGCGTTGAGGTTGGCGCCGTCGACGTACACCTGGCCGCCGTGGTCGTGGACGATCTTGCAGAGGTCGGTGATCGAGCCCTCGTAGGCCCCGTGGGTCGAGGGGTAGGTGACCATGATCGCCGCGAGCGTCTCGGCGTGCTGGTCGCACTTGGCGCGCAGGTCGTCGAGGTCGACCGAGCCGTCGTCGGAGGCCTTCACGACCACCACCTTCATGCCGGCCATCACCGCGGAGGCGGCGTTGGTGCCGTGGGCCGACGACGGGATCAGGCACACGTCTCGCCCGGTGTCGCCATTGGCACGGTGGTAGCCGCGGATCGCCAGCAGTCCGGCGAGCTCACCCTGGGAGCCGGCGTTGGGCTGCACCGAGACGCGGTCGTACCCGGTCACCTCGGCCAGCCACCGCTCCACGTCGTCGACGAGCTCGCGGTAGCCGGTGGCGTCCTGGGCGGGGGCGAACGGGTGCAGGTCGGCGAAGCCCGGCAGGCTCACCGGCTCCATCTCGGTCGTGGCGTTCAGCTTCATCGTGCAGGAGCCCAGCGGGATCATCCCGCGGTCCAGTGCGTAGTCGCGCGACGACAGCTTGTGCAGGTAGCGCAGCATCTGCGTCTCGCTGTGGTGGGAGTTGAAGACCTCGTGGGTCAGGTACTCCGTGGTGCGCCGCAGCTCCTCGGGCAGCCCGGACGGCACGTCGTCGGTGCCGGACGGCACGCCGAACGCGCGGAGCACCGCGCCGACCGTGGCCGGGCTGGTGCGCTCGGAGGTCGACAACCCGGCGTGGTCCTCGTCGATCAACCGCAGGTGGAGGCCGACCGTGCGGGCGGCCGCCACGACCTCGGCGGCGCGACCGGGGACCGACACGGTCAGCGTGTCGAACCACGTGTCGTTGACCACGTCCACTCCCCCGGCCCGCAGCGCGGCCGCGATGCGGCTCGCGTGGTCGTGGGTGCGCTGCGCGATCCGGCGCAGCCCGACGGGACCGTGGTAGACGGCGTACATCGACGCCACCACGGCCAGCAGCACCTGGGCGGTGCAGATGTTGGAGGTCGCCTTGTCGCGGCGGATGTGCTGCTCGCGGGTCTGCAGGGCCAGGCGGTACGCCCGGCGCCCCTCGGCGTCGACCGAGACGCCGACCAGTCGGCCGGGCAGGTGCCGCTCGAGACCGCTGGAGACCGACATGAAGCCGGCGTGCGGACCGCCGTAGAAGAGGGGTACGCCGAAGCGCTGGGACGAGCCGACGACGACGTCGGCCCCGAAGGTGCCGGGCGCCTCGAGGAGGGCCAGGGCCAGGATGTCGGCGGAGACGACGGCCAGCGCACCGCGCTCGTGGGCGGCGTCGATCACCGCTCGCGGGTCGCGTACGGCTCCCGAGGCGCCGGGGTACTGGACGAGGACGCCGCAGAGCTCGCCCTCGGGCAGTCCGTCGGTCAGGTCGGCGACCACGACGTCGATGCCCATGCCCTCGGCCCGGGTCCGGACCACGTCGATGGTCTGCGGGAGGGCGTCGGCGTCGACGACGAACGGCCCGGCTGCGTTGCGCTGCGCACGGCGTACGAGCGTCATCGCCTCCGCCGCTGCCGTGGCCTCGTCGAGGAGGGAGGCGTTGGCGGTCGGCAGACCGGTGAGGTCGGAGACGACCGTCTGGAAGTTGAGCAGGGCCTCGAGCCGGCCCTGGGAGATCTCGGGCTGGTAGGGGGTGTAGGCCGTGTACCAGGACGGGTCCTCGAGCACGTTGCGACGGATCACTGCCGGCGTGATGGTCGCGTGGTAGCCCAGCCCGATCATCGCCTCGGCCGGCCGGTTCTGGGAGGCGAGGGTGCGCAGCGCCCGCGCGGTGGCCTCCTCGTCGAGCGGGTCGGGGAGGTCGAGGGCCGCTGCGGTGCGGATCCCGCCGGGAACGGCTGCGGCCATCAGGCCCTCGAGCGACTCGTGGCCGATCGCCTCGAGCATCCGGGCGATGTCGGCGTCGTCGGGCCCGATGTGGCGGGCGACGAACTCACCGAGGGCGGTCGAGGTCTCGTTCGAGATGGCGTCCGGCACGGGCACTCCTTGAGGTCACTCGGATGACCTCCCATCTGTCGGCCCGGTGGCCTCCAGAGTGCCAGCCCGTGCGGTCCGGGTGCCTGAGAGGTTCCGGGAGGAATTGCCCCTTCGGCGCACTGCGACCTGCCCCTCGGACCGGCCGCAACGACTCTCCCGCACGGGATGTCGGCATGCCTAGTTTAGCGATACGCAACAGAAATGGACGAAGCCGCCCGGTGAGGGGCGGCTTCGTCGGAGGGTTGTCGCGAGGATCGGGTCGTGCTCAGCCCGTCTGGCGGGCGGCGCGGCGGGCGGCGAGCTCGTCGCCGGCGACGGTGCCGGCAGGCTCCTCGGCGGCCGTACGCTCGCTGGGCAGCTCGGCGAGGGTGCCCTCGATCTCGCGCCAGACACCGCCGATGGCGATGCCGAAGACGCCCTGACCGCCCTGGAGCAGGTCGATGACCTCGTCGTTGCTGGTGCACTCGTAGACCGAGGCACCGTCACTCATGAGGGTCACGCGGGTCAGGTCGTCGGTGCCGCGCTCGCGCAGGTGGGCGGTCGCGGTGCGGATCTGCTGGAGCGAGATGCCCGCGTCGAGCAGCCGCTTGACGACCTTGAGGATCAAGATGTCGCGGAAGGAGTAGAGCCGCTGCGAACCGGAACCGGCGGCGCCGCGCACGCTCGGCTCGACGAGGCCGGTGCGGGCCCAGTAGTCGAGCTGGCGGTAGGTGATGCCGGCGGCGTTGCACGCGGTCGGGCCGCGGTAGCCGGTGTCGCTCGGAAGGGGCGAGACGTCGTCGGCGAAGAGCAGTCCCTGCTCCTCGGCGAGACCGGCAGCCTCGGCCGCGGCCTTGGCCGCAGCGGCGTCGGCGCCCTGTTCGTTCTCGTTGCTACCCACAGCCAAACCCTCCAGGTCGGTTCCTCCGCTGAGCAGCAACTCCTGGGGGAAGGATCCGCACGGTGCCGGTCGAACCGACAACCACAGCGGTGGAGTTACAACGAAGACATCTCAAGGTAAGCCCGAGAGTTCGGGTTGTCCATCCACGGAGCGGCGTGTCGCAACCCTCAACCTCAGGTTGAGAGTGAGTGTTGCGGGAGGGACTAGGGAGACTCGAAGTCGTCGGGTGAGACGTGGTCGAGGAACTCGCGGAACCGCTCGACCTCGTCCTCCTGCTCGGCGGGCACCGCGAGGCCGGCCTCGTCCAGCACCGCCTCGGCGCACACGATCCGGGTGCCGGTGCGCAGCGCGAGGGCGATCGAGTCGGACGGACGGGCGCCGACCTCGGCGCCACCGGCGAAGACGAGCTGGGCGAAGAAGACGTTGTCCTGCATGTCGATGATCCGCACCTCCTCGAGCTGCTGGCCCGTGGCCTCGAGCACGTCGCGCATGAGGTCGTGCGTCAGTGGCCGCGGCGGGGTGACGCCCTGCTGTGCGAAGGCGATGGCCGTCGCCTCCACCGCACCGATCCAGATCGGCAGGTAGCGCTCCCCCGTCACCTCTCGCAACAGCACGATCGGCTGGTTGGAGGGCATCTCGACGCGGACTCCGACGACGTCCATTTCGCGCATGGCCCCACCCTACTCAGATGGCCTGATGGGACCGGGAGTGCGTCAGTCGCACGATCAGCCTCGGTCGAGACCGACCTTCACGAGCGTGGCGTGCAGTCGCACGGACAGCGCGGCGATCTCCGAGGTGGCGTCCTCGGCGCGCCCGCGCGCCGCGGCGTCGCGCCCACGGGCCAGGGGTGCGACGACCTGCTGCACCAGGCCGACCTCACGGTCGGCGGAGGTCTTGAACGCGCGCAGGTGGCGGGGCTCGAACCCGAAGTCGGCGAGCTCGCGCGCCGTCTGGGCCACGACCAGCGCGTCGCTGTCGAAGTGACCGGTGCCCGTGCGCGCACTCACCAGGCCGAACTGCTCGAGCTGCGCGAGCAGCTCCTCGGAGATGTCGGCGACCTTGAGCAGCTCGCGGCGCGAGAGCCGCAGGTCGCTCGTGCGGCGGAACGACTCCGGGCTGGGCAGCCCGTCGGAGCTGAGGGCGACCTGCGGGACGGTCGGCACGACCGAGTCGATCGCCGGCGGCTCGAGCCCGCGGTCGATCGCGTCGAGGTGGTCACCGATGACCTTGAGCGGCAGGTAGTGGTCGCGCTGCATCAGCAGGATGTAGCGCAGCCGCGCGACGTCGTCGCCGGAGAACTTGCGATAGCCCGCTGCGGTGCGCTCGGGCTTGACCAGCCCCTGGTCCTCGAGGAACCGGATCTTGGGGATCGTGACACCCGGGAAGTCGCCACGGAGCTGGTCGAGGACCTGCCCGATGTTGAAGCGGGCGCCGCGACTCGCGCCTGCGGGCGTCGAGGCACTCACGGATCAGCTGGCCGGGTGGGAGGAGAAGAACACCAGGCGGTACTTGCCGATCTGGACCTCGTCGCCGTCGTTGAGCGTGACGGAGTCGATCCGGTCGCGGTTGACGTACGTGCCGTTGAGGCTGCCCACGTCGCTGACGGTGAAGCCCTGGCCCGTACGCCGGAACTCCGCGTGCCGGCGCGACACCGTCACGTCGTCGAGGAAGATCTCGCTGTCGGGGTGGCGGCCGGCGCCGACGACGTCGGTGTCGAGGAGGAAACGACTGCCCGCGCTCGGGCCACGCTGCACGACCAGGAGGGCGTGGCCCTCCGGGAGCGCGTCGACGGCGGCGGCGTCGACCGGGCTCAGCTGGCGGTCGGAGGACTCGCGCTGGTCGGGCACCCCGAACGTGATCGTGGCCGTGGACTCGACCTGGCTGGCCCCCGACGGAGCGCTCGCCGGCGGGTTGGCGCCGGTGTCGTCCCCGGCGAGCAGCCTGGTGCCGCACTGGGCACAGAAGCGGGCATCGTCAGGGTTCTGCTTGCCACAAGAGGTGCAGAACGGCATGGAAACTCCTCGACGGATCGACGCTCAACCCTCAGCCGAGAGTTGAGGTTGACGGTTGGTCCGAACCTATCAGCCGCGCAAGCGGACGCGGCGACGAATCAGCCCGCGATGCTTGCCTGGTAGGCAGAAGCATCCATGAGCCCCTCGACCTGGGCCTGGTCGGACACGCTGACCTCGAAGAGCCAGCCGGCCTCGTACGGGTCGCTGTTGACCAGCTCGGGGGTCGAGTCGAGCGCACCGTTGGTCGCGACCACCTCGCCGGTCACCGGCGCGTAGATGTCGCTGACGGACTTGGTCGACTCGAGCTCGCCGCACGTGTCACCCGCGGTGACGGTGTCGCCGACCTGCGGCAGCGAGACGTACACGATGTCGCCGAGGGCGTCCTGGGCGAAGTCGGTGATCCCGACGCGGACCGAGCCCTCCGCGTCGCCGGGGCTGCGGACCCACTCGTGCTCGCTGGTGTACTTCAGGTTCTCGGGATACACGATCGGGCTCCTCCTGCAGTCGAGCTGGGGTGGGGTGGGACTGTCCGGCAGGCTACTGGCCCGTGCCGAGCTCCGCATACTCAGGTCGTGACGGGTCGCGCACGCTGGTCACCTCGACGGTCTCGACCTCCTCGATCTCCACCGTCGCGCCGTCGAGTGCGAACGTCTCGACCGGCCCGCTGGAGAAGGTGAGCGCCGTGCGCAGCAGGTGCGGGTCGCCGATCACGTCGAGGACGTAGGGCGACTCGAGGAGCCGTCCGTCGAGCTCGATCCCGCCGACGGCGTCCTCGAACGAGCTGTCGGCGCCCAGCCTGACCTCGTCGCCGAACTCCATCGCCTCGGCACCCGCCGTACGCAGCTCCTGCACGGTGTCCAGCAGGGCTCCGACGCTGACCCGGCTGGTGGACTCGGTGATCGTCACCCGCAGGCCCTGACCGGAGACGGGCACCAGGCCGGCCACGATGTTGAGGGTCCGGACCCGCTGCTCCGCCTCGTCGAGCGCCGCGGCGCGGCGCGTGCTCTCGTCGAGAAGCTCGTCGCGGCGGGCGTCGAGCCGGTCGACCTCGCGCCTGGCGCGCTCGGCGGTGCCGGTGAGGCCGTCGAGCACCTGGATCAGCTCGCTCTCGCGCAGGCCCTCATAGGTGTCGTTGGCCGCGGTGTCACGCACCTGGACGACGAACGCGAACCCGAGCACGGCCAGCAGCACCGCCACCACCGCCTGCCGACGCGAGGGCTGCGTGACGGCTACGTCGCAGCCGCCCCTCGGCCGGCCCGTCGTCGGCCTCGCGGTGCGTGGACGGGGGTCCGGGTGGGGACAACGGGTCAGGCATGGAACACGTGCCTGCGGATGGCTGCGACGTTGGAGAAGATCCGGATGCCGAGGACGACCACGACACCGGTGGTCAGCTGGGCACCGACGCCGAGCTGGTCGCCGAGGTAGACGATGGCCGCAGCGATGACGACGTTGCTGACGAACGAGACGACGAACACCTTGTCGTCGAAGATGCCGTCGAGGTAGGCGCGGAGCCCACCGAAGACCGCGTCGAGGGCGGCCACCACGGCGATCGGCAGGTAGTTCTGCAGGGCCAGCGGCACGTCGGGGGCGAAGAGCAGTCCGGCGATGATGCCGATCAGCAGACCGAGCGCAGCGATCACGGCGCGCTTCCCTCCCCTTCGTTCACGCCGGCGGGATCGGCGTTCAGCTCGATCACATCACGCAGGGGCCGCTCGGGGGCAGCCGGCAGGCGGATGTCGTCGACATTCTCCGAGGAGAAGACGAAGTCCAGGCCGTTGACGAGGCCGAACCACGTCTGCCCCTCGCTGGTCTGGAGCAGCCGCGCCTCCAGGGTCCGGGGGTCGCCGATCGCGGACACGACGTACGGCGCGAGGACGGGCCGGCCGTTGACGTGGACCGCCCGGCCGGTGTTGCGGATGCCTCCGAGCACGTTGAGCCGCTGGTCGTTGATGGCGATCGCCTCGGCACCGGCCGCCCAGAGGCCGTCGACGAGCGTGGCGAGGTCCTCGTCCCGGATCTCGGTGTCGACGTCGATGCCGGGTCGGTTGTCCACGGTGAACCGGACGCCCGGTCCGTGCACGGGCGCGAAGCCGGTGTTGAGCTCGGCCCGGCGCACGCGGGTCGAGAGGTCTTCGAGCTGCCCCTGGACCGCCGTGCTGTTGCTCGCCACGTCCTGGTTGGCCCGGGACAGCTCGCCCACGTCGCCCTGGAGGTCGGCCAGCTGTCCGCTCTGCGCCTCGATCCGCTCGATCAGTGCTGCGCGGCTCAGCTCGTCGACACCCGCCTCGCGGTCGGTCTGCGCGGCGACGACCGCGGCCATCACCCCGAGCACCACGACGGCCGCGAGGCTCACCCAGTGCGGTCGGGTCCCCGGCGCCGTGCTCTCCCCCGCGGCCGCCCGCTTCTGGGCGACGTGGGCGTAGTCCTCGTCCATCGACCGCGCCGTGATGAGCGTCAGCAACGGGGTCGTGACGTGCTCGGGCAGCGTCTGCCCGGACGGTGGCCGCTCCCGGGTGTCAGCCATGGTCGGTCGCCGGCGACGTACGCCGCGGGGTGTCGCGCAGGAGCGTGCGCACCTGCCAGGCGTACAGGACCCCGGCCCACCAGTAGAGGCCGATCCCCCACCACGCGAAGGCCCAGCCGAACGTGCGGGCGAGGGTCGCGACGATGCCGTCGCCCTCCCCGAGGAGCAGCAGCGGGAACGCGTAGAGGAGGTTGAAGGTGGCGGCCTTGCCGAGGAAGTGGACCGGGAGCGCGGAGAAGCCGCGGGTGCGCAGGATCGGCACCAGCCCCCACAGCAGCAGGTCGCGCAACGGCAGCGCGAGGGCCACCCACCACGGGATGATGTCGCGCAGGTAGAGGCCGATCACGACCGCGAGGATGTAGAGGCGGTCGGCCACCGGGTCGAGGATCTCGCCGAGCTTGGAGAACTGGTCGAGACGGCGTGCGAGCCAGCCGTCGAGGTAGTCGGTGAAGCCGGCCACCATGAGCACGACCAGGGCGATCGCGTCCGCCTCCGGACCGAGGACGAGCCACAGGAAGAGGGGTACGCCGGCAAGCCGCACCACACTGATGATGTTGGGCACGGTCCAGACGCGGGACGCTTCCTCGGACACGCCTCAGACCCTATCCAGCACAGGGGGGATCAACGTGCGTCGACGCTCGGCACGTCGTGGTGGGCCGCGTCGCGGATCTCGCCGACGAGCTCCTCGAGGACGTCCTCCAGCGTGACGAGCCCGACCACCTCGCCGTCACGGCGTACGACCCGGGCCATGTGGGCGCCCTTGACCTGCAGGCTCTCGAGCGCGTCGTGGAGCAGGTCGTCGGGGTGCACCGTGGCGAACGGCCGGATCCACTTCTCCTCGATGACCCGCGAGCGCTTGTGGTCGTCGGACTCGAGGGCGTCCTTGATGTGGAGGTAGCCGAGGAGCGCGCCGTCGGCGGCCGCCACCGGGAACCGGCTGAAGCCCGTCGCCGCACACACCGCCTCGACGTCGGCCACGGTCGAGCCGGGTGCGACGGTCGCGAGGGTGTCGGGCGTCATCAGGATGGACTCGACGGACTTCTCCGTGAAGCCGAGCGCGCCCGCCAGCCGGTCGTACTCCTCCGCCTCGATGAGCCCCTCACCGCGCGACTGCTCGACGAGCGCCGCCACCTCCTCGCGCGTGAAGCTCGAGTGGACCTCGTCCTTGGGCTCGATGCGCAGCAGGCGCAGGACACCGTTGGCGACCATGTTCATGCCGGCGATCACCGGGCGCAGCACGGTGACGATCACCATCATCGGCGGGCTCAGCACCATCGCGGCGCGGTCGGCACCGGCGAGGGCGATGTTCTTGGGGACCATCTCGCCGAGGACGACGTGGAGGTAGACCACGATCGACATCGCCACGACGAAGGAGACCGGGTGGAGCAGGTTGTCCGGGAGGCGGGCGGCGTGGAAGAGCGGCTCGAGCAGGTGGGCCACGGCGGGCTCGCCGATGGCACCGAGGCCCAGCGAGCAGACGGTGATGCCGAGCTGGGCGCCGGCCATGACGACCGAGATGTTCTCCATCGCCCGCAGCGTGGTGCGCGCGGCTCGCGAGCCCTGCTGGGCGCGGGGCTCGATCTGGCTGCGGCGGGCCGCGAGCAGGGCGAACTCGGCGCCCACGAAGAACGCGTTGAGCGCGAGGAGCACGACGGCCAGCAGGACGCCGAAGAGGTCACCGTTCATCGTCGGCCTCCTGGCGGGCGGTGACCTCGTCGCTGGCCACGATCCGCAGGTCGAGGCGGTCGATGCGCAGGCCGTCCATCCGCTCGACGGTCAGGGTCACCAGCCGTTCGCGCGGCTCGTGGGGGTCCGTACGGTCGGGCACCGGGACCTCCACGCGGTCGCCGGGCTCGGGGATCTTGCCCAGCTCGCGCATCACCAGGCCGGCGACCGTGTCGTAGTCCTCGTGCTCGGGCAGCTCGACGTCGGTGACGTCCTCGACCTCGTCGGGTCGCAGCAGGCCCGAGAGCGTCCAGCTGCCGTCGCGGCGCTGCCGGATGCGCGCGCCGAGGCGGTCGTGCTCGTCGGAGATGTCGCCGACGATCTCCTCGACCACGTCCTCGAGCGTCACGATCCCGGCGTGACCGCCGTACTCGTCGAGCACGATCGCCATCTGGAAGCCGTCCTGGCGCAGCAGCGCGAGCAACGGGTCGAGGCGCAGGCTGTCGGGCACGACGACCGGTCGCACCATGACGTGCCTGATGCGGGTCGTGGCGCGCTCGTGGACCGGCACGGCGACCGCGTGCTTGACGTGCACGGTGCCGACGACGGTGTCCTCCGCGTCGAGCACCGGGAAGCGCGAGTGGCCGGTCTGGCGGGCGAGGTCGATGACCGACGACACCCGGTCGCCGTCCTCCACCGTGGTGGTGCGCACCCGTGGCGTCATGATCTCGCCGGTGGTGCGGGTGCCGAACTCCACCGAGCGCTCCACGAGCTCGGCGGTGTCGGCGTCGAGCGTGCCCTGGTCGGCCGAACGCTGCACCAGCGAGGCCAGCTCCTGCGAGCTGCGGGCCGAGCGCAGCTCCTCCTGCGGCTCGATGCCCAGGCGTCGCACGATCGCGTTGGCCGAGCCGTTGAGCGCCCGGATCGGGCCCCGGGAGAGAGCCGTGAAGCCGCGCATGAAGCCCTGGGTCGCGCGGGCGGTCTCGAGGGGACGGGCGATGGCGATGTTCTTGGGCACCATCTCGCCGAAGATCATCGTCACCACCGTGCCCAGCGACAGCCCGATGGCGAGCGACAGCGGGACCACGACGCCGTCCGGCACACCGGCCGCGCCCAGGGGGCCGTCGATGAGGTCGGAGATCGCCGGCTCGGCGAGGAAGCCGATGGCCAGGTTGGTCACGGTGATGCCGACCTGCGCACCGGAGAGCTGCGTGGAGAGCGAGCGGAGGGCCAGCTGGACGCCGCGGGCGCCCTCGTCGCCCTCGTCGGCGGCGCGCTCGACGCTCGGGCGGTCGACGGTGACGAGCGAGAACTCGGCGGCGACGAAGAGGCCGCACGCGGCCACGAGGGCCAGCGAGACGAGCAGCAGGAGGAGGGGGGTCACGACGCGCACCAGGCGATCAGTGCGGTCGTGCGGGGACTTTGACTTCCGTCCATGGCGCTGCGGGAGGTTCCTTTGTCTGGGCGGCGGCGAAGCCACAGAGTACCGGTCGGTGACGGCTTCGGTCCCACTCGTCGTGTCGCTTTGGGAAGGCGGCCCTCGGACACCTAGTCTGGCCCCACATCGGGGGCGCGTCATCCGGACCCTCCTGGTCAGGGGCGAGGGAAATACACCTAGATGCGAGCGTGGGCCCAGTCGATCACGGCCGCTCTCCTGGTCGTCCTCGTCGCCACCCTCGCGACGGTCACCGCCAACGGCGGCTCCCAGGCAGCGGGCAGCGCACCCGGCTCGGTGCGCATGGTGCAGACGACGCAGGACCCCACCGGGTCCGCCGACGCCGCTGACGACCGCCCCAACCTCGTCTTCGTCCTCACCGACGACATGCGCGACGACGACCTCGACCACATGCCGATCACGCGCCGCCTCCTGGCCGACCAGGGCATGGAGTTCACCGACGCCATCTCCCCCCACCCGCTGTGCTGCCCCGCACGCGCCCAGCTCGCGACGGGCCAGTACGCCCAGAACAACGGCGTGCAGCACAACCGCGGTGTCCACGGCGGCTTCGAGGCCCTCGACCCCACCCAGGAGGCGAGCTCGTGGTTCCGCGACGCGGGCTACCTCACCGGGTTCGTCGGCAAGTTCCTCAACGGCTACGGCCCCCGCGACGAGCGCCCCGCGGGCTGGTCGAGGTGGGACGCGCTGACCCGCGGCGTCTACGACTACGTCGACTTCTCCATGACCGGCGACGGTGAGCCGCGCCGCTACACCGACAGCTACATCACGTCGGTCATCGAGGACCACACCAACCGTGCGGTGCGCGACTTCGCCGCGTCGGGCGACCCGTTCGTCCTGTACGCCTGGCACCTCGCGCCGCACTACCGGATCACGCCGGAGGGTGGGCGTGGTCTTCCGCCCGCCGCTCCGCAGGACGAGGACCTGTTCCTCGACGAGCGGCCCTCTGCCTTCGACGACCCGGCCTTCGACGAGGCCGACGTCAGTGACCAGCCGGCCTACCTGCGCCGCCTCTCCCCCGTGTCCCGCGACGAGGTCGCCGCGGAGAACACCGCCCGGCTGCAGTCGCTCCAGGCCGTCGACCGCGCGGTCGGCTCGCTCATCGAGACGCTCGACGAGCAGGGCGTGCTCGACGAGACCTACATCGTCTTCTCCTCCGACAACGGCTACTCGCTGGGCGAGCACCGCTTCGTCGGCAAGGACGTGCTGACCGACGAGGCGCTGCAGGTCCCGCTGCTGGTGCGCGGCCCCGGCATCGCGCCCGGCTCCACGTCCGACCTGCCGGTCACGCTGGTCGACCTCCCGGTCACGTTCGCGGCGCTGACCGACACCTCCCCGCGGTGGCAGGTCGACGGCACGTCGCTCCTGCCGACGCTGCGCGGCGAGGCGCAGCCCTTCCGCGACACCACCCTGATCCAGACCGGCCGCACCCTCGGCGACGGCTGGTCGCACCGCGGCGTACGCACCGACCGCTACCTCTACGGCACCGACGGCACCGACGGCTTCCTCTACGACCGGCTCCTCGACCCCGACGAGCAGGTCAACCGGATCGACGACCCGGCCTACGCCGCGGTGCAGTCCGCCCTGGAGCTGCGGCGCAGCCGAGCTCGTCGACTGCGCAGGCTGGACGTGCAACCAGGACTTCGGGCCCCTGCCCGAGCCGCTGACCGACCCGCCATCCTGATCCTCGCGTCGGCAGCAGGGGGCATCCGATCCACGGGACGGCAAGGACTGGCCACGCGCCTGGTCCGAGCATGCGCGGCGCGAGAGCGCGACTCCGGTCGTCTGCACGTACCGGCCGAAGCGGGCATGATGATTGCCCTGAACTACCGAGCATGACCCCCGATGCTTGCACTCGATCCGCTCACTGCTGAATGGAGTCTCATGGAGATCGCCATCGCCACCCTGATCGCGCTGCCGCTCGTCGGGCTCGTCATCGGCGCCTTGTCGGGGCGCGTCCGGCTGACGTCATGTTGCGCCACGAGCGATCCCTCCCGGGACCTGCGGATGCGGGCCGCCTTCGACAGCTACCAACCACCTGCCGACTAGCCAGGGCTGTCGTTGCATGGGTGGCTCAGGCTCAGTGCTCGGCACCGGCGATGTCGCCTCTCCGAAAGGCAAGGGTCCCATGAAGCGCTACAGCCGCTCTGCGGCGTGGTACGACGCGATCTCGGGCGAGCCGATCTATCGCGTGGGTCGCGAGTGCGCCATCTCTGCCCTGCACTTGCAGGAGGGGTCGCGGGTGCTGGATGTCGGCTGCGGCACCGGGCTCAACTTCCCACTCCTGCTCGACGTCGTCGGGCCGCACGGGGAGGTGGTCGGTGTGGACCGCAGTCACGAGATGCTCGAGGTGGCCAGACGCAAGACGATCCATCTGCCACCGGGAAACGTTGCCCTGGTGGAGGCAGACGCCGAGCGTCTCGACCGGATCGACGGCGGACTTCATGGCGGGGATGCACCTTTCGACGCGGTGATCTTCACCTACTCGCTGTCGCTGATGACCGACCGCGAAGCTGCATGGCGCCAGGCCATCGCTTTGGTCCGCCCCGGTGGTCGCGTCGCCATCGTCGACATGGAGCCGCCCCACGGATGGGCCCGCGTTCTCGATCCGGCTGCTCGGCTGGCCTGTTGGCTGGGCGGTGCCGACATCACCGCCCGTCCATGGACCCTGCTCGAGCGAACAGCACGCGACGTCGAGTCCTGGAGCTTCCGCGGCGGGCACGTCCAGGTCCGAGTCGGAACGCTCGAGTCCGACTAGCACACGTGCGCCGCCCGGCCGGCGACCGACAGAGCCGAAGCCGAAGCCTCCACCGATCAGTGCATCGCTGTGGCACGCCCTCCCGACATCCACCAGAGGGCCGGGGAATGGTCCACGAGTCCCACCGGGTCTCCAAGTACCAGCCACGAACACAGGAGCCCACGATGCGCATGCTCAGCTTTCCATTCCTTGCCTCACTTCACTTCCTCGCCCCCCTCGCTCTGCGCCTGGGCCTCGGGGTGGTCTTCGTCGACCACGGCTACAGCAAGCTCACCGGTGGGCCCGCCGAAGGATTCGGCGGCATGCTCACCGGACTCGGAGTGGGCGCCCCGGAGTTCGTGGCCTGGCTGGTGACGATCGCCGAGCTCGTCGGTGGTCTCATGCTGCTGGCAGGACTTGCGACACGGCTCGCCACCCTCCCGCTGATCGCCACGATGATCGGGGCGATCGTTCTGGTCAAGGCCGACCTCGGGATCATCGCGCCCTCCGGTGCTCCGATGCCGGGCGCGGAGCTGGACATCGCGCTGCTTGCAGGCTTGGTCGCGTTGCTGTTCATCGGTCCCGGCCGCCTCTCGCTCGACCACGTCCTCGGCATCGAGGCGCGAACGACCGACCGCGAGCTCGCCGGAACTCGCAGCTGAAGCGTCGCCGACCACCGCAAGCCGTTATGGGAGTTGGTCGCTCCGCGGAGGCCCCGCCAAAGCCCGCCATCGAGCGGGATCTTCATCATGACCTGCATGAGGTTGTTCACATGCGTTTCGCCACGGTGAGCAGTACCGCCGAGTCCTCCACCGCGTCGAGTGCGTGCCGGGCGTCGGGGATGGTGAGGAGGTCGCCGGGCGACCCGTTCCACTCGTTCTCACCGGCGCGCAACGTCACCCGGCCGTGGAGGACCTGCAGGGTGGCCTCACCCGGGCTCTCGTGCTCGTCCAGCTTCGAGCCTGCGCGGAGTGCGATCAGGGTCTGGCGCAGGGAATGTTCGTGCCCTCCGTAGACGGTGTGGGCACTCCGGCCGCTCGATGCCGTCGCGGCGGTGGCCAAGTGATGTCGTACGAGCGCGATCAGTGACTGCTTCTGCATGTGGGTCTCCTCGTGTCGCGTGCGGTGGGACGTTCAGGTCAAGCGGTGTCGGTCCGTGCCATGGGTCGGCGAGACGTCGAGACTCGCTGAGGGCACCGAGCGCACCTGAATCCCGGAACATCGGTCCGAGCGGGCTGATGAGCGCCCACGCCCAGAAGTTCACCGCGAAGCCGATCGTGGCGAGCGCCAGCATCAGGCCCGGCCGTGCACGGACCTCTGAGGTGCGGCCTTCGGCCATGCCATCCGCCTCGCGCCGGGGGGGTCACCGGGGCCTGGGGCGATCCGATTTCTGAGTGTGTCACATGCGACCCGTCGTCATGTCCACGAGCGTGCACGGCGGGGCTGCGGCACCGGGAGAGGCAGAAGACACCTCGTGGAGGACCGAAGGTCCCTGGCGCCCGGGACGTCCGCCTGGCCCTCGCAGGTGTCAGGTACAACGCCGACTACATCGTTCGAATCTGCACCGACCCGGGCCTGCAGGACGTCGTCTTCGTCAACCGCGGGGTGTCGGACATGATCGGCGTCCTCGCCCATCTCCAGGCACCGGACAGGGTCGCAGCTGGCACGGAGCTGCCGTGGCTCCAACGGGAGCGACCAGCAGAGCGGTTGCGCCCTTCGGTTCCGCCCGCAAGGCTGGAGGTATGACCTCCTCCGACACTGACTTCACCGGTCTCAAGGCGACCTTCCTCAACTGCACGCTGAAGAAGAGCCCTGCGATGAGCCACACCCAGGGTCTCGTCGACGCGAGCGCGAACCTGATGCGCAAGCACGGCGTGGACGTGAACGTCATCCGGCCGATCGACCACGACATCGCGATCGGGGTCTACCCCGACATGAAGGAGCAAGGCTGGGAGAATGATGTCTGGCCCGACCTCTACCCCGGGATCCTGGACAGCGACATCCTCGTGATCGGTGGCCCGATCTGGCTCGGCGACAACTCCAGCGTCACCAAGATCATCATCGAGCGGCTCTACGCGCTCTCGGGCATGCTCAACGACGAGGGCCAGTCGCTCTTCTACGGCCGGGTCGCCGGCTGCCTGATCACCGGCAACGAGGACGGCATCAAGCACTGCGCGATGAACATCCTCTACAGCCTCGGCCACGTCGGCTACACCATCCCGCCCCAGGCCGACGCCGGCTGGATCGGCGAGGCGGGCCCCGGGCCGTCGTACCTCGACGAAGGAAGCGGTGGTCCCGAGAACGACTTCACCAACCGCAACACCACCTTCATGACCTGGAACCTGATGCACATGGCGAGGGCGCTCAAGGAGGCAGGCGGCATTCCCGCCGTCGGCAACGTCCGCCCTGCGTGGGACGACGGGGAGCGGTTCGGCTACGAGAACCCCGAGTACCGCTCCTGACCCTGGTGTGGTCCGGACACGTTCCGGCCTGGGGCGCCAACCCAGCAGGTGGTCTCGGGTGGCCACGAAGATGGCACTGTGGGGGGATGACCACTGTTGCCGAACTGCTCATCGAGTCGCTGGCCGAACATGGTGTCCGTCAGGTGTGGGGTGTCGTGGGAGACGCCCTCAACCCGGTCACTGATGCGATCCGCCGTGAGGATCGCATCGAATGGGTCGGGGTGCGCCACGAAGAAGCCGCTGCTTTCGCCGCCTCCGCGCAGTCGCAGCTGACCGATGATCTCGCCGTCTGTGCGGGGACTGTCGGCCCCGGAGCGATCCACCTCCTCAACGGCCTCTACGACGCCAAGAAGTCCCACACGCCGGTGCTGGCGATCTGCGGGCAGGTGCCGCGTGAGGAGATGGGCTCGGACTTCTTCCAGGAGGTCGACAACGATGTGCTCTTCGCAGACGTGTCGGTCTTCTGCCAGACCGTGACCAGTGTGGACCAGCTGCCCGGCGTCATCGAGCAGGCCGTCAATGCTGCCCTGTCCGAGCGTGGGGTCGCCGTGCTGACTCTTCCCGGGGACGTCGGTGGACTTGGCCTGCCGAAGCACACCCCGGTCCCACGGTTCGTGACGGCCCAGCCGGTGTTGGCGCCCGATCCGGGCGTAGTGCGGGCTGCCGCCGATGCCATCAACGCTGCTGATTCGGTGACCCTCCTCGTCGGTCTCGGTGCCCGCCACGCCAGGGCGGAGGTGCTCCAGGCCGCCGAACGGCTCGCGGCCCCGATGGTGCTCACGCTCAAGGCGAAGGAGGGCTTCGACGACGACAATCCTTTTGAGATCGGCCAGTCAGGACTGATCGGGAACCCGGCGACGGCTCTCGCCTTCGCCTCGTGCGACGTGTTGGTGCTCATCGGCACCGACTTCCCCTACCCGGAGTTCCTGCCGACCGGCAAGACCGTGGTGCAGCTCGACGTCCGCGGTGCTCACGTCGGGCGGCGTACGCCGGTCGACCACGCGGTGGTGGGCGATGCTCGCCTCGGCCTCGGTGCGCTGCTGCCGTTGCTGCAGGAGAAGCTCGATCGAGGTCACCTCGACCACGCCCGCAAGTCCTACGAGCTGTGGGGCCGCGGCCAGGCGCACTTCACCGACCCCGACTACGACCACAAGATGGTCGGGCTGCTGAGACGCAAGGTGGACAACCGCGACGACCGGATCCGACCCGAGCTGCTCGCGGGCGCGATCGAGCGGCACGCGGACGCCGATGCGATCTTCACGAGTGACACCGGGATGTCGACGGTCTGGCTGAGTCGTTTCGTGCGGATGAGCGGCGGTCGGCGGCTCCTCGGGTCCTACAACCTGGGCTCGATGGCCAACGCGATGCCGATGGCCCTGGGCGCCCAGGCGCTGGATCGCGACCGGCAGGTCATTGCCTTCTGTGGCGACGGTGGTCTCTCGATGTTGATGGGCGACCTGATCACCGCCGTCTCCGAGGACCTGCCGATCAAGATCGTGGTCTACGACAACGGCCGCCTCGGCATGGTGAAGCTCGAGATGGAGCAGGTCGGGCTGCCCGAGTTCGGCACCGTGCTCCACAACCCCGACTTCGCCAAGGTCGCCGAAGCCATCGGGATCCGAGGGATCCGGGTGACCGACCCTCACGACGTCGACGGTGCGGTCGCCGAGGCGATGGCCCACCCCGGCCCGGTACTGCTCGACGTGCTGACCAATCCCGACGAGATCGCCCTTCCGCCGAGGCCGACGCTGGAGCAGGGCTGGGGCTTCGCGATCGCGAAGATGAAGGAGTTCGCAGTCTCTCCCGAGTAGGGCCGGCCGCCCAGCACCTTGGTCACGCTGGGACGTCGAGTACCGAGCATTGCAGCGAGGCTCGTCTGCGAAAGGGCAATGCTGCCGGTCGCGGCTGCCTCGTCCACCAGCAACCGTGCGGTCTGCGCTGTCGCGGACTTTCTCAGGATGACGCGGAGGAATTTGCTGATCGCTTCGGAGCCTAGCGGGGCCGAACTGGATCGTGGCCGATCGTCAGTGTCCCGTCTTCTGGCATCGGGTCGAGTCTGCCCGCACTCGCTGTCCGTGTCCCGAAGCTCAGCCTGAACAGTCGACCGCGACCGCGAGGGCAGCGCAGATCTCGCGTACCCGAGCCTCGGCCACCCGCCCCAGGCGCTCAACGAGGATCGCGATCGAGACGCTTTCGATCGAGTCGAGGTTGACAGCGCAGCGAAGCGGCACCGGGTCGTCGCCGGGTTCGAGGACAACTTCGCTCGCGAGGTCTCGGATGGTGGTCGTGCAGGGGGCGACGAGGGCTCGGCGATGCCGCGGGATGACGGCGTCACGAGACAGCACGACGACGGGTCGACGGCCGATATCCTCCATCTCGCACCACCACACTTCTCCGCGCGCCGGGAGTTCCGTCACGAGGCCGCAACCGCCCGCCGGAACGAGGCCAGGTCTCCCCACTCGTCTGGCTCGTCGAGCGGATGCTCGTCGTACGCCGCATAACTGGCGTCGACCTCGGCCGAGCGATGGCGGTCCAGCAAGGCCGCCAATGCTTCGTCCACAAGCGCGGAGTCTGGCTTCTTGGAGGCCTTGCGGGCGCTCTCGAGGAGTTCGGCGTCCACGGTCGTGCTCAAACGTGTGCGACTCATGCCACGATCATGCCACGGAGCAGTTCTGACTCCCATAGCCAAGCGCTCGGGACCTGCGCACAGGACGCTTGACACACGATCGCTCCTTTATGTATACATATTGACGTCTTGTACACATTAGCGAAGGAGTACCCATGTCTCGCCCTTGCTTCCACCTCGCCATCCCCGTGAACGACATCGACCGAGCGCGCGCCTTCTATGGAGGCGTGCTCGGCCTGAGTGAGGGGCGATCGGCTGACAAGTGGATCGACTGGGACTTCTACGGACATCAGGTAGTCACCCACGTTGCCGGCCCGGAGCCCACGCGTGCCGCCGGGCACAATTCCGTCGACGGACACCAGGTCCCCGTTCCTCACTTCGGTCTGGTGCTGAGCCACGAGGACTTCCATGCCTTGGCGGCGAAGATGAAGGACGCCGGAGCCGATTTCGTGATCGAGCCCTACCTCCGCTTCGAGGGTGAGCCCGGAGAGCAGTGGACCATGTTCTTCCTCGACCCGGCGGGCAACGCCATGGAGTTCAAGGCTTTTGCAGACGAATCGCAGATCTTCGCCAAGTAGGTTCAGTCCCCGCCGACGGACTTGTCGCCGCCGGCGAGGAACCGAGGCTGATCTGACCGCTCACCAGACCTGGAGTTGGGAATGACGTCACCTGGGATCGATCGGTCAACCAAGGCCAGTGCGGTCTATGAGGCACTACGCGAGGAAATCCTGACCGGCCGTTTCGGCCCCGGATCGCCGATGAACGAGATTGGCCTGGCAGAGGCGCACGGCATCTCGCGGACTCCAGTACGCGAGGCACTTCGTGCCCTTCACAGTGAAGGCCTCCTCAAGCGCGGGGGGCGACGACAGCTGTTGGTCGCCGACGTCTCGGAGCGTCACCGCAACGAGATCACGCTGCTGCGAGTCGCCCTCGAAGGCATCGCCGCAGCGTCGGCTTGCGAGGAGCACACCCCAGATGACCTCGACGGACTCGAGTTGCTCATCATCAAGCAGGTCCGGTGTGCCGAGGCTGGTGAAAGCCAAGAGTTTCTTCGCTTGGACGAACAGTTCCATCTTGCGCTCGCCGGAACGGCGCGTATGGCGACGCTGTCTCAGCTGCTGGCCCAGCTCGGGGCGTTCGTGACCTTGGCGCGGATCGGGGAGCCGACCGAGATCACCCACATGCTGGGGTTGATCGAGGAGCACCGGCAACTCCTCGACTTCCTCCGCGCCCGCGACGCGGACGAGTTGCGCAACGCTCTCGCACGTCACATCCGCAACATCGCACCCCGGCGCCCGGGCGCATAGCCCACACCCTCCCCCAGCTCGGCCCCGCCAACAACAAGGGATCTCATGCCCGACACTGCGCAATCCCACGCCCGACCCCATCCCACCGATCCGGATGCGCACGAAACGCATCGGCTGGACCATTCTGAGGCTGCCGATACGGTCCTGATCCTTCAGCACCCAGGAGAAGCCGAAGTGGGCAACCTCCACTCGTGGCTGAACGACAACAAGTACCGGACAGAGCTGGTTGCCGTAGCCGACGAGCTGCCGGCGCCGAGCTCGTTCCGCGCCCTGATCGTGCCTGGCCACCCTGCCGCCGTGTACGACCCGACGCCGTGGATCGAGGACGAAAGACGCTTCATCACAGAGTGCGCTGCGATGGGGACGCCGGTACTCGGGATCTGCTTCGGCGCACAATTGCTCGCTGAGGTTCTGGGCGGGCGCGTTCACCCCATGGGAGAGCCAGAACTGGGATGGTGCGAGTTCACCGGCGCCGACCCGTACAGCGGCACCTGGTTCTCCTGGCACGGTGATCAAGTCTTGCCACCCCCCCAGGCGACCGTGCTCGCCACAAGCGACAGCTGCGTCCAGGCGTTCAGAGTGGGCAATCACCTGGGAGTGCAATTCCACCCCGAGATGACCCACGGCCTCATCACGGGCTTCCTCGACCAACGCGATCGACGACAGAGACTGGCTGATCATGCAGTCAGCCTGGAGCTCATCCTGAGCCGTTCCGCTGAACTAGCCGATGACGCCGCGCTCCGTGCTCATCGGATCTACATGGACTTCTTCAGCGCCCTGCGTGAGGTGAACTGACCGGCAGAATGCTCACCGCGCCAGTGGAAAGGCGAGTGCGAGGCACTTCGACTGGTGCTGACGAAGGCAGGCAGACAACCGTGGAGGCGTCCACGGCGACGCCGGCTCGCAATACACGTCCATCACGCTCACGGCCCACCTCACCGACGAAGACATCCGGCCCTCGATCGGGACAGTGGCCGACGCCTATGACAACGCGCTGATGGAGTGCGTATCGGGCTCTACAGACCGTGTGCATCCGCACCGCGGTCTTCCACTCCGGGCCCTACCGGACCATCGGCGACGTCGAGTACGCCACCGCCGGCTGGCTCGCCTGGTACAACAACGGACGCCTGCACGGCACCCTTGGGATGATGTCTCCCGTGGAGTTCGAGCAAGCCCGCTACACGGCCCTCGACCGAGAGCCGCAACCCATGCAGGAGCCGTAGAGAACCTGGGTCGCTTCACCATCATCAACGCCACCACCGGCGAAATCTTCCGCGAACTGATCCTCAACCCCACACGCGACTACCAGCCCAGACACAGCACCCAGAAATGACGAACGGACCTACGTTTCCGTAGGTCCGTTGTCGCCAATGTCCTGAGACATCACACGGTCGGGCTGACAGGATTTGAACCTGCGACCCCTTGACCCCCAGTCAAGTGCGCTACCAAGCTGCGCCACAGCCCGAATGCTCCCCGGCACGGGGCCTGCGGAGCGAGGGGAACACTACCGCAGCCCTGTCGGGGCAACGGAATCGCCCCGCCGCCTTCCATCAGTGCGTGCCCTCGCACCGAATGGCTGCACCCACTAGCCCTTGTGAGCCATTTGGCTCAAAACGCCCGCAGCGCCTCCCGATCCGCCACAGGATTGAACCATCA
>CAVYGL010000036.1:0-91008 GCA_963767995.1 uncultured Actinomycetota bacterium | reverse complement strand
GATCCTTGATGTTCATCGTGGCCACGCTCACGATTCTACCTCCGACGGTAGAACGGCGCGCTCCTCCGCGAGCGAGCGGTCGCGGAGGTCGACGAGGTCGCGACGCACGCTCGCGGACAGCAGCTCCACCCGCCCGACGGCCGTGAGTGCCGGCGCGTTCGACGCCCACGGCCGCGCACTCACCCAGCCGAGTCGGCGTACGTGTCCGAGCACCTGGGTGCCGCAGGCGTTGAGCGACGTCGTGCCCAGGTGGTCGGCGATCGCGCACCTGGGTGACCGGACCCTCCGGGCCGATCGCGGCGTTGGCCTTGCCGACGACCCAGGCGACACCGGCCGCCAGCCGCGTCGGCGTCATCCGCTCGGCGAGCTCGGGCAGCCGCTCGCGCACCAGCAGGAGGCACTCGCGCAGCGGTGCGGCGAGGTCGGCGGGCAGCAGCGCCTCGCGCAGGTCGGTGAGCAGCTCGTCGGCGACCAGCCACGCCTCGTCGGCGACGGGGTCGAGGTGGTCGCGCAGGCGGGGGAGCGCGACCGGCGAGGCCGTCATCGCCAGCAGCTCCTCGCGGCTCCCGGCGACGCAGTCGAGCCAGTGGAGCGCCTGGACGTGCCGGGGCGGGGGCGGCGGGCTCTGCACCACGCGCGGCCGGGCGTCCTCGTCGTGGCGGCGCGCCACGTCGGCGTACGCGCTGGTCTCCACCTGCTCGCTCCAGGCGTCGACCAGCCGGCCGTCGACGAAGACGAGGTGGCTGAGCCGGCCGCCCTCGCCCAGCCGTTCGCGCGGCTCGCGCCAGAGCGTGTCGTCGTAGTAGCGGGGTTCGAACATCGGGTCCTCCAGGAGCTCGGTCGGGATGGGTGTCCTCGACGATCGGGACCACCTCCGACACCGCGCCGGGCCTCTCCACAGGCGGCGACCCGGGGCACGTCATCCACAGCCCCGAGGTGCGAAAGTGGCCAGGGACGGCGTCCGACACGCCCGGTCCAGACCGGACCCGGCACGGCGGTGGACGTAGTCCACGCGAGGCGCCGATCGCCGCCCGGGGTGGCGAAGTCCGGATGTGGCGCTACCGTTGCCGCGCTGAGCACGGTCAGCAGCAGGAACCTGAGGGAGCAATCTGAAGTGGCAAAGCTCGTCATCGTCGAGTCACCGGCCAAGGCCCGCACCATCGGCGGCTACCTGGGCTCGGACTACGTCGTCGAGTCCTCGATCGGTCACATCCGCGACCTGCCCAACAACGCCGCGGACACCCCGGCCAAGATCAAGGACAAGCCGTGGGGCCGCCTCGCGGTCGACGTCGACAACGGCTTCGAGCCCTACTACGTCGTGCCGCGCGACAAGAAGAGCCACATCGCCAAGCTGAAGAAGCTGGTCAAGGACGCCGACGCCCTCTACCTCGCCACCGATGAGGACCGCGAGGGCGAGGCGATCGCCTGGCACCTCCTCGACGAGCTCAAGCCGCCGAAGGGCCTGCCGGTCCACCGGATGGTCTTCCACGAGATCACCAAGGCCGCCATCCTCGCCGCGGTCGAGAACCCCCGCGAGATCAACGACGACCTCGTCGAGGCCCAGGAGGCGCGTCGCATCCTCGACCGCCTCTACGGCTACGAGGTCTCGCCGGTGCTGTGGAAGAAGGTCATGTCCGGCCTCTCCGCCGGCCGGGTGCAGTCCGTCGCGACCCGCCTGGTCGTCGACAAGGAGCGCGAGCGGATGAAGTTCCGCGTCGCGTCCTACTGGGACATCGACGCCACCTTCGACGCCGGCAGCGGCCACGACCCGCGGATGTTCCCCGCCAAGCTCTACAGCGTCGACGGCGTCCGCGTCGCCCGCGGCTCCGACTTCGACAACACCGGCGTCCCGAAGGGCAAGGGCGAGCGCGTCCACCTCTCGCGCGCCGACGCCGAGTCGCTGGCGACCGGCCTCGCCGACACGACGTACGACGTCCGCTCGGTCGAGTCCAAGCCCTACCGCCGCTCGCCGTACGCCCCCTTCCGCACCACCACGCTGCAGCAGGAGGCCAGCCGCAAGCTCGGCATGAGCGCGAGCGTGACGATGTCGGTCGCGCAGCGGCTCTACGAGAACGGCTTCATCACCTACATGCGCACCGACTCCACGACGCTCTCGGGCGGCGCGGTCGGTGCGGCCCGCGACCAGGTGCGCGAGCTCTACGGCGCGGAGTACCTGCCCGACTCGCCGCGGTCCTACGCCTCGAAGGTCAAGAACGCCCAGGAGGCGCACGAGGCGATCCGCCCGGCCGGCGAGTCGTTCCGTACGCCCGCCCAGACCGGGCTCTCGGGCGAGCAGTTCCGGCTCTACGAGCTGATCTGGATGCGCACCGTCGCCTCCCAGATGAAGGACGCCGTCGGCAACTCGGTGACGATCCGCATCGGCGGTGCCGCCGCGGACGGTCGCGACGCGGTCTTCAGCTCGAGCGGTCGCACGATCACGTTCCACGGCTTCCTCAAGGCCTACGTCGAGGACATCGACGACGCGTCGAAGCGCAAGGACGACGCCGAGACCCGGCTGCCCGACCTGAGCCAGGGTGCTGCGGTGTCCGCCGCGACGCTGACTCCCGAGGGCCACGAGACGAAGCCGCCCGCGCGCTACACCGAGGCGACCCTGATCAAGGAGCTCGAGGACCGGCTGATCGGCCGCCCGTCGACGTACGCCTCGATCATCGGCACCATCCTCAACCGCGGCTACGTCTACAAGAAGGGCACCGCCCTCGTGCCGGCATGGCTGGCCTTCTCGGTCATCCGGCTGCTGGAGGAGCACTTCCCGCGGCAGGTGTCCTACGAGTTCACCGCCTCGATGGAGGACGTCCTCGACGAGATCGCCGGTGGTCGCAAGGACCGCGCCACCGAGCTCGGCGAGTTCTACTACGGCGCCGGCGACGTGGTCGGCCTCAAGACGCTCGTCACCGAGCTCGGCGACATCGACGCCAAGGAGATGGCGACCTTCCCGATCGGCACGCCGGAGGACCAGATCAACCTCCGCGTCGGTCGCTACGGACCGTACGTCGAGGGTCCGCCGGCCGAGGACGGCCCCGATGGACAGGCTGGTGCCCCGGTGCGGGCCAACGTCCCCGACGACCTCCCGCCCGACGAGCTCACCGTCGCCCTGGCGAAGGAGCTGCTGGCCAACCCCGCCGGCGAGGAGCAGGTCGTCGGCAACCACCCCGACACCGGCCTGCAGGTCGTCGCGAAGAACGGTCGCTTCGGCCCGTACGTCACCGAGGTGCTGCCCGAGGACGCGCCCAAGAGCGCCAAGCCGCGCACCGGCTCGCTCTTCAAGTCGATGACGCTCGACACCGTCTCCATCGAGGAGGCCGTCAAGCTGCTCGACCTGCCGCGCGTCGTCGGCACCGACGAGGACGGCACCGAGATCACCGCGCAGAACGGTCGCTACGGGCCCTACCTCAAGAAGGGCACCGACTCGCGCTCGCTCACCACCGAGGACCAGATCTTCGACATCACGCTCGACCAGGCCAAGGCGATCTACGCCCAGCCCAAGCAGCGCGGCCGCGGTGCGGCCACCCCGCCGCTCAAGGAGCTCGGCAACGACCCCGTCTCCGGGCAGCCGGTCGTGGTGAAGGCGGGTCGCTTCGGCGAGTACGTCACCGACGGCGAGTACAACGCGACCCTGCGCAAGGACGACACCGTCGACGCGATCACCCTCGAGCGGGCCGCCGAGCTGCTCGCCGAGCGCCGCGAGCGCGGTCCGGCCAAGAAGGCGGCGAAGAAGGGCGCGAAGAAGGCTCCGGCCAAGAAGTCCGCCGCGAAGAAGACCGCCGCCAAGAAGACTGCTGCGAAGAAGACCGCGAAGAAGGCTGCTGCCAAGAAGTCCTGAGGACCTACCCTGTTCGCAAGGGGGTGCGAGATGGCAGTGGGGACGGCGCCCTTGCCGACGGCGTACGACGAGTGGCGCGTCCGCCGCTGGCGGCTGACGGGTCGGGTTGTCGTCGTTGTCTGGCTGGTCGCCCTCCTCGTGGTCGTGCTCGCCGGCGAACGGCGCTCCGACCTCGGGGCGCTGCACGGCGGCCTGGCCGACGGTTCGGTCAGCGAGGTCCGGATCACCGGCCTGCCAGCCGGTGGTGTGCAGGGTGGATCTGCGACGGTCCGGCTCAGCTGGGACTCGCGCTTCCTCCACCGCTACACCGAGATCATCGTCGCCTCCTCCGGCCGGATGGCCGAGCGCGCGTCCAACTCCGGCAACCTGCCGGTCGTGGTGGGTGATCCGGTTGCCACCCTCGAAGACCTCCGGTCCGACGTCTCGATCAACCGTGACGAGCATCGGTCCGGGAGCTACTGGGAGACGAGTGGCTGGACCGTGCGCGGTTGGCCGGGCGCGCTCATCGGTGTGACGTTCCTGGCCACCCTCTTCCTCCTGCTGGGCGGTCCACAGCCGTGGCGGGCCACTCGCTGGGCGTGGTTCTGGGTCGTGCTCGCGATCCCGCTGTTCGGTGCCATGGCCTACGCCCTGCTCGGTGGGCCCCTCGCCGCCCTCCCTCCGAAGGATCGTGAGCGGCGCCTGACCGGCGGCTGGGCGTTCCTCATCGGACTGTTCCTCCTCGGGGGCTACGGCGCGAGCAACGCCGGCTGACCCTGACCAGCGAACGGACCGAACAGGACTGCGGCGGCCGTGCACCCGCGTACGCCGTCCTGTTCGGAGCGCGTCCGGTCCGTTCGCCCGCAGAGGTGTCCCACCCCGCCCGTAGGGTGTGCGCGTGAGCGCCGGAGTCTTCTCAGAGCACGGGCTCTTCGTCTGCTTCGAGGGGGGCGAGGGGGCCGGCAAGTCGACCCAGTCCCGCCTCCTGCGCGACTGGCTGGTCGAGCGTGGCCAGACCGTGCTGCTGACCTTCGAGCCGGGTGACACCGGGGTCGGCAAGGAGCTGCGGCGCATCGTCCTCGACCCGGCCACCGGCGAGCTGTCGGACCGCACCGAGGCGCTGCTGTACGCCGCCGACAAGGCCGAGCACGTCGACCACGTCGTGCTGCCCGCACTCGCGCGGGGCGAGGTGGTGATCACCGACCGCTACGTCGACTCGACGCTGGCCTACCAGGGCGCCGGCCGCACGCTCGACGTCGCCGAGGTGGAGGCGGTCGCCCGCTGGGCCACCGGCGACCTGCGCCCGCACCTCACCGTCGTGCTGGACCTCGCGCCGGAGGCGGGGCTCGGCCGGTTCGACGAACGCGACCGGATCGAGGGCCAGTCGCTCGAGTTCCACCAGCGGGTGCGGCAGGGCTTCCTCGACCTCGCGGCCGCCGACCCCGACCACTACGTCGTCCTCGACGCCCGCGCGCCGATCGACGAGATCGCCGCCGCCATCCAGGCGCGCATCGCACCCCTGCTGGAGGACCGATGACCACGGCGACCAGGACCGTGTGGGACGACCTCGTCGGCCAGCGCCCGACGATCGAGCTGCTGCAGGAGGCCGCCGCAGGGCACGGGATGACCCACGCCTGGCTGATCACCGGGCCGCCGGGCTCGGGTCGCTCCAACGTGGCGCGGGCGTTCGCGGCCGCCCTGCAGTGCGAGCGGCGTACGGGCTGCGGCGCGTGCGAGGCGTGCCGGCTCGGCATGGCCGGCTCCCACCCCGACATCACGTGGGTGAAGTCCGAGACGTCGGTGCTCTACGTCGACGACATGCGCGGCCTGGTGCAGTCGGCGGCGAAGTTCCCCTCGATCGGCCGCTGGCAGATCGTCGTCATCGAGGACGCCGACCGCCTCGGCACCCCGGAGAACCCGCGCACCGGCAACGCGCTGCTCAAGGCGATCGAGGAGCCCACGCCGAAGACGCTGTGGCTGCTGTGCGCGCCGACCGTCCGCGACGTGCTCCCCACCATCCGGTCGCGCTGCCGCACGCTGACCCTGGCCACACCCGGCACGCAGGACGTGGCGCGGTTCCTCGCGAGCCACGACGGGATCTCCGAGACGGTCGCCAGCTTCGCCGCCCGCGCCAGCCAGGGCCACATCGGCCGGGCGCGCGCGCTCGCGCTCGACGAGGAGACCCGGTCGCGTCGCCGCGAGGTGGTCAGCATCCCGGCGCGGCTGACGTCGCTCGGCTCGTGCATGACTGCCGCCACCAACCTCGCCGAGCTCGCCAAGGAGGAGACCGAGGCGATCACCGCCGACGCGGAGCGGCGCGAGCTCCAGGAGCTGCAGGCGATCTTCGGCAGCGAGCGCAAGGACCTCGCCAGCCGCTCCTACCGCGCGGCCCTCGGCGGCCTGGAGAAGCTGCAGAAGCAGAAGGCCAAGCGTCGCGTGCTCGACGTGATCGACCGTGCGCTGATGGACCTCGTCTCGGTCTACCGCGACGCCATCGCGCTCAGCGTCGGCGCGCCCGGGATGCTGGTCAACGAGGAGCTCCGCGGCGACGTGGCCACCCTCGCCCGCGCGGCGACGCCCGACGAGCTGCTGCGGATGATCGACGCGATCTTCACCGCCCGCGAGCAGATGCTGGAGTTCAACGTGCCGCCACAGCTGGCGCTCGAGTCGATGACGGTCGCGCTGCGACTGCCCGGAGGTCGTCCGTGAAGAAGGTCGTCGCGCTGCTCGCCGTCCTCGCCCTCGCCCTGACCGCCTTCGTCGCTGTCGGGCTCGCCATCCAGGGCGTCACGCCCGACGAGCCCCGCGCCCGGCCCACGCCGTCACCGACCACGCCGCCCCCCTCGTCGGTCACGCAGGCCCCGGAGGACGCGCTCACCGACCTCTACGCCCAGCGCATCGACTGGGCTCCGTGCGACGGCAACGCAGACCACGACTGCGGCACCCTCACCGTCCCGGTCGACTACGCCGACCCCGCGTGGCGAGACCATCGACCTGGCGCTGCTGCGGGTGCCGGCCACCGGTTCGCGCGTCGGCTCGATGGTGGTGAACCCCGGCGGTCCCGGTGCCCCCGGGACGTCGTACGCCGCTGCGGCCGGCCGGGTGTTCCGCGAGCCGCTGCTGCAGGGCTTCGACATCGTCGGCTTCGACCCGCGAGGGACGGGCGACTCGGCGCCGGTCGACTGCCTGAGCGACAGCGAGCTCGACGAGTACCTGGCCGGCGACCCGACTCCCGACACGGCGGCCGAGCAGGCGGACTACCGGGCGTCCGTGCTCTCCCTGGGCGCTCGCTGCGTCGCGGGCTCCGGCCCGGTCCTGGGCCATGTCACGACGATCGAGGCGGCCCGCGACATGGACGTCCTGCGCTCGGCGCTCGGCGAGGAGACCCTGACCTACCTCGGGGCGTCGTACGGCACCGAGCTCGGGGCGACGTACGCCGAGCTGTTCCCCGAGCGGGTCGGGCCGGTTCGTGCTCGACGGTGCCGTCGACGTCTCCCTCGACACGCTGACCACGTCGCTCGAGCAGGCCACCGGCTTCGAGACCGCCCTGCGCGCCTACGTGCAGAACTGCCTCGACTCGACCGACAACTGCTTCCTCGGCGACACCGTCGACGAGGGCCTGGCCACGATCGCCGGCCTGCTCGAGGAGATCGAGGAGCAGCCGCTGCCGGCGGGCGACCGCGAGCTGCAGGTGGGCAACGCGTTCTACGGCGTCATCACCCCGCTCTACAACCGCGACTACTGGTTCCTGCTGAGCACCGCGCTCGCCTCCGCGCTGGAGGGCAAGGGCTCGGCGCTGATGCAGCTCGCCGACGCGTACGCCTCCCGCAACGTCGACGGGTCGTACGCCGACAACTCGGTCGAGGCGAACTACGCCATCAACTGCCTCGACGACCCGACGTCGGTGCCGTTCGCCGAGGTGCCGTCGCTGTTCCCGGCCTTCGAGGAGGCGTCGCCCACCTTCGGGCGGATCTTCGCCTGGGGGATGACCGGCTGCCGAGGGGTCGAGGTGACCTCCAGCGAGGAGCCGCTCGACATCCGCGGCGCGGGTGCCGCGCCGATCCTGGTCCTCGGCACCACACGCGACCCGGCGACGCCGTTCAAGTGGGCCGAGGCCCTGTCGGCGCAGCTCGAGTCGGGCGTGCTGGTCGAGCGCGACGGCGACGGTCACACGGCGTACAACTCCGGCAACGCCTGCATCGACGCCATCGTCGAGGACTACCTCCTGGACGGGGCAGTCCCCGACGACGGCACGACCTGCTGAGGGGGCTGTTCGTCGGCTCGTCCCGCGTCCAAGTGGCGGCCCTGAACGGCGGCCTGATGTCGTGGCCGCCACCCTGATCGCAGCGCCTGATCGCGGCGTGCACCCTCGATCTGTGCCGCACCCTGATCGCGGCGCGTCCAGGGTGGCGGCAGACGACACTCAGACCTGACGATCTGATGTGATGTGCCGCCACCCTGATCGCGGCGCGTCCGAGGTGGCGGCAGACACTCGACCTGACGATCTGATGTCATGTGCCGCCACCAACAGGCAGACGCCTCCGAGCGGATCTGGGCTCAGCTCTCCAGGGCCGCGTCGAGGGTGATCTCGACGCCGGTGAGCGCCTTGCTGATCGGGCAGCCGGCCTTGGCCTTGTCGGCCGCCTCCTTGAAGGCGGCGTCGTCGAGGCCGTCGACCTCGCCGCGGTCGGTGAGCGTGATGCCGGTCAGCTTGAAGCCGCCGGCCTCCTTGTCGGGGCCGAGCGTCACGTCGGCCGAGACGTCGAGCGACTGCACGGTGCCGCCGGCCTCGGTCGCGAGGTTGGACAGCGACATGGCGTAGCAGACCGAGTGCGCGGCCGCGACCAGCTCCTCGGGGCTGGTGGTGCCGTCGGCGTCGTCGGCTGCGCGCTTGGGGAACGAGACGTCGAAGGTGCCGGCGCCCGAGCTCGTGAGCTCGACCTGGCCGGATCCGTCCTGGAGGCCGCCGTTCCAGGCGGTGCGGGCGGAGCGAGTGGGCATCGTGGACTCCTGCGGGTCGGGGGACCGGGTCGCTCCCGAAACCAGCCGGTGTCGCCCACCCCCGGATTTCAGTCCCACCGGGCGCGCTCCGTATAGTTGCCCGCGGCTCATCGAGCACTGCTCGCAGGCCACGCCGCCTTAGCTCAGTCGGTAGAGCGAGTCACTCGTAATGACTAGGTCGTCAGTTCGATTCTGACAGGCGGCTCCGACTCCCCCGGGGACCCGAGACCCCGGGGGAGTCTTCTGCGTCCGGACGGGTCAGCTCCGCGCCGGGTCGGCCAGCCGATCTCGGTGCGCCACTGCGTGTGGTCGTCGGTGTCACGAGGTCCCACGAGGTACGTCTCCCGGACCGGCGCGGCGACGCTGAGGGGCGTTGGCGACGGCCCAGGCGCCGACCTCGCCGTAGGTGACGTCGATGTCGGCGTGGTCGCCGACGTGCGTCGCGACGGCCAGTCCACGGCCGGCAGGTCGACCCCGTGCACCCGTCCCGGTGCGGCGGGTCCGAAGAGGGACGATGCACCAGCACGTGCCCGCGTTGACGGGCCGTACCTCGACGTCCACGGGCGCGGGCTCAGGCGCCAGCAGTCGGCGCAGCGACCGTACGTCTGCCCGGGTCTGGTCGAGCTCGGACTCCAGGTGGTGGAGGTGCTCGGTGACGCAGCTCCGCACGGGTGCTGCGGTCGGCCGCACCGAGGATGCGGTGGACGGTGGGGATCTGGTCAGCGGCGTAGTAGCGGTAGCCGGTGAGCTCGTCGACCTGGGCCGGGACCAGCAGGTCTGCCTCGTGGTCTCGCGACATCCGGAGGTGACGGCGCCGAGCTGCGAGACATGGTTCGGCGGTGTGCCGCGGGCGATGTGGGGGGCCTGGCGCTCATCGCCAGGGGCCCTCCAGGCTGATCCTCCGCGCTTCGGGGTGACAGGGCAGGCACCGTGGCTTCGCGTCTAGGCTGGGCCGGAGAGGGGGTGCCATGTCCGACCACGACTACGTCGACGCCGACGCGGCGCTCGTCGACGGCAAGACGCCCCCGTCGCGTACCCGGCCCCTCGACCGTGGGCGGATCCTCGACGCCGCGGTCGCGTTCATCGACGACAACGGCCTGCCGGGACTGACGATGCGTCGCCTGGGCGAGCAGCTCGGCGTCGAGGCGATGGCCCTCTACCGCTACGTCCAGGGCAAGGAGGAGCTGCTCGACGGCGTGGTCGAGGTGCTCGTGGACGGCATGCGCGCCGACGACGAGGTGATCGACGCCCCGCGCGACGGCTGGCAGGACTTCGTCCAGCGCCTCGCGCACGGCGTACGCCGGGTGGCGCTCGCGCACCCCAAGGCCTTCCCGCTCGTCGCGTCGCGGCCGCCGGAGGCGCCGTGGCTGCGGCCGCCGCTGCGCAGCCTGAGCTGGGTCGAGGCGTTCCTTGCCGGCCTGGAGTCCGAGGGCTTCACCGATGCCGGTGCCGTGGCGAGCTATCGCGCGTTCTCGAGCTTCCTGCTCGGCCACCTGCTGCTCGAGGTCTCCACGCACGGCGCCGACGTGGGTCCGCTCGACGTGCTCGAGGAGGACCCCGAGCCCGAGCGGCCTGGCCGCGTACCCGCTGGTCAGGCGGCTCCGGCCGGCGCTCTCGACGGACAACGCGGCGGTCGAGTTCGAGGAAGCGCTCGAGGAGCTGCTCAACCGCATGGCGCTGCTCCGCGCGCGAGACCGACGACGCCTGAGCCATCGGGTGCTGACCGGCGACCCCTTGGGGTGGTCGCTGCTTGTCGTGGAGGCCCCTCGTCAGTGGTTCTGTTTACAACGTAAACCACCTACATGCGGTGCGCTGTCGACGACCACTGGGAGACCCGGTCCGACGGCGCTCGGGCGCGCTCTCCTCCGAGAGGCGCCGTCCCGCGTCGCGGTGTACCCAGTCCAAGGAGACGTAGATGCAAGACTCACTCGAGAACGGCCTGCGGGACGGCATCAGCCTGATCGCCGAGTTCGTGCCCAAGCTCATCCTGTTCCTGATCATCCTGGTCGTCGGCCTGATCGTCGCGAAGGCGATCGCCAAGGCCCTCAGCGCCCTGCTCGAGAAGGTCGGCTTCGACCGGGCCGTCGAGCGCGGAGGCGTCAAGAAGGCGCTGGCCAACTCGAAGATGGACGCGAGCGACATCATCGCGAAGCTCCTCTACTACACGCTCATGCTGTTCGTGCTGCAGCTGGCGTTCGGGGTCTTCGGCCCCAACCCGATCAGCGAGCTGCTCTCGCAGGTGATCTTCTTCCTGCCCAGCCTGATCGTCGCGATCATCATCCTGGTGGTCGCCTCGGCGATCGCCGCTGCGGTCAAGGTCCTCATCGAGGGCTCGCTCGGCGGCCTGTCGTACGGCAAGGTGCTCGCCAACCTGGCGTCGATCTTCATCCTGTTCCTCGGCGTCGTCGCCGCTCTCAACCAGGTCGGCGTGGCCACGACGGTGACCACCCCGGTGCTCATCGCGATCCTCGCCACGGTCGGCGGCGTGATCGTCGTCGGCGTCGGCGGCGGCCTCATCAAGCCGATGCAGCACCGCTGGGAGGGCTACCTCGCCAAGGCCGAGGAGGAGGCCCCGCGGATCAAGCAGCAGGCTGCGTCCGCGCCGAGCGCCATGGACCAGGCCCGACGAGGCCGCGTCCTCGGTGGGCTCGGGGACCGACCGCACCGCGACGTCGACCACGACCACCGGCACGTACGACGCCCTCGGTGGCGTGGGCTCGAACGACGCGCCTCGTCACTGATCCCTCGGGCGGCGCGCCGCAACGGCCGGGGAGGACCCTTGGGGGTGCCTCCCCGGCCGTTCGCAAGTCGGGTGCAAGCGGCACGCAAGCGGGTGGGTGTCCTCTGGTGTCGTGCCCCGAACGGGGCGCAGCCGCACCGAGCACAGGAGCACCAGCCATGACGCACCACCGCACCACCCGCCGGATCCGTCCCCACGTCCTGCGCCGCGACGGGATCGTCGAGGCGCCGAGCGACATCCCGAGCAGGGACCGCTACCGGCTGGCACTTGCCGCCGGATGGAGGCCCCTCGCGTGATCGGCGCTGCCTGCCGACCACCGATCGCCCGGCTCCCCTCGAGGGGGCCGGGCGATCATCATTTCTCGGGGGCTGTGCCTTCGGGACGTGCGCCGTTCGCAGTCCGCTCGAGCCGCGTACGCCACAGCCTGCTGCCGGTGCGAGCGAGTGCGTCCAGACCGATGGCTGCAGCCGCGGCCGCCCGGTCCGGATGGCCCGTAGCGGCCTCGGCCTCGGCGAGCATCGCGTAGATGATCGGGTCGTGCATCCGGGTCCCGGTGGCGCGATAGCCCTCCGCCGCCTCGCGTGCCATCTCGACCGCGCCGGTCGCTGCTGGACCGCCACCCGTCGCGTCGCCCCAGCTCTCGTTGAGTGCGGCGAAGAACTCCAGCAGGTCGGCACCCGCGAGCCGGCCCAGTCGCCGCCCCTCGATGCCGTCGGCGTGGGCCTTGCGGGACTCGCCGAACGCGGCGTACATCATCCCGCGCGTGGCGAGGGCGTCGCTCTCGTCGGCAGGCCCCGAGAGGTGGGCCTGGCGGACCATCTCGTCCGCCACGGCGATGGCGTCCTCGCGGCGACCCGCCTCGGCGAGGGCGTGGCAGAGGAACATCCGGATCCGCACGGCCGGGTCCCCGAAGGCCATGACCAGCACGCCGACGCCGGCCCCCTCCGCGAGCTGCAGGGCCTGGTCGAGCTCCTCGACCGCAGGCTCGGCCTCGCCCAGGCACCACAGCACCGAGCCGCGGGCGAGGCGCCCCAGCAGGGCGAAGCGGTCGGCGCTCTCGGGGGTCGTGGCCGACGCCGCGTGGGACAGGATGACGTCGGCGTGCCGCTGGACGGCGGCGAAGTCGCCGGCCATGAGGAGCCACAGGTAGCGCCGGTAGACCGCGGCGAAGACGTCGGGTCCGGGCTCCAGCCGCAGCGCGAGCTCGAGGGCACGCTCGAGGGCGGCACCTGCGGGGGGCGCGCCGAGTCCGAGACGGGTCATCGCGACGGTGCCGCGTCGTGTCTGCAGGGCCAGCTCGAGACCGTCGCGCCCGGGCCCCGCGGGAAGCCCCTCCACCAGGCCGAGGGCTCGGTCCATGAGCTCCTCGGCGTGGTCGAACGCCAGCTGGGTCATCGCCCGGTCCACCGCCTCGGTGGCGGTGGAGATGACGAGTCCGGGCTCGACGAGGTCGCCGCCCTCCATGAGCTGGTGGGCGACGTCGTCGACGTCCACCCCCGGACGCACCGACATCGCCTCGCCGACGGCCGCGTGGAGGCGCATCCGCGCGCGGGCACCCAGCTGGGCGTACAGCGCCTCCCGGACCAGCGCGTGCTGGAAGTGGAGGACGGGCACGCGCGAGCCGACCTCGGCGGCGAGGCCGGAAGCCACGGCGGCCGCCAGTCCGCTGTCGACGTCGTCGGGCGACAGACCGGACACGGCTTCGAGCAGGCCGAGGTCGCAGTCCCGCCCGACCACGGCGGCCACGTCGAGCAGTCGTCGAGCCTCGACGGGCAGCCTGCTCAGCCGGTGGGTCAGGACGTCGTGGACCGTCGCGGGGATGTCGTCCCACGCGAGACCCGGGTCGGCGGAGTCGCGGACCAGCCGTGCCAGCTCCTGGAGGAAGAACGGGTTGCCGCCGGTGCGAGCGGCGGCACGCGCGGCCAGTGTCTCGTCCGGCTCCCAGCCGAGGCGTACGGCGAGCAGGTCGCGTGACGTCTGGTCGGTCAGGCCGGTGAGCCGCAGCCGCTCGGTCGCGGGCGTCCGGGCGAGCCTGGCCAGCATCGCCCCGAACGCGCCCGCGGGCTCGGCGTCCTCCACGCGGTAGGTGCACAACAGCACCAGCGGGGCGTCGTGGGCCCGTTCGGCCACCGTCGACAGGAGCGCGAGGCTCGCCTCGTCCGCCCAGTGCAGGTCCTCCAGCACGACGAGCAGGCTCCCTGTGGCGCGAGCCTGGTCGGCAAGCAGGTCAGCCATCGCGTCGTGCAGCGCTGCCTGCGTGAGGTTGGCGCCGTCGGCCGTACCCATCACGACTCCGGCGGGGCCGTCGCCCGGGACGTCCGGGAGGCTGCGGAGGACCTGCGCCCACGGCCAGTACGGCGAGCTGTCGGTGGTCTCGTTCGACTGTCCGACGGCCACCGTCGCGCCGGACTCCCCGGCCCGCGCGGCCAGCTCCTGCGCGAGCCGGGTCTTGCCGATCCCCGCCTCGCCCGACACCACCCAGACCGCACCGTGGCCGCCCGCGCTCCGGTGTACGGCCCGCTCGACGGCGTCGAGCTCCGCCTCCCGGCCCAGGAGCGGGTGTTCCGCTGCCCGTCCAGTTCCTTCCACCGCGCCTACCGCGGACCGGTCGCCGTCGACGACGATCGAGGTCCGCGGCGGTGACCAGTCCAGGCCCGGGTCCTGCTGCAGGAGCTGCGCGTGCAGGCGACGGAGCGCCGGGCCGGGATCGACCCCCACCTCGTCGGAGAGCTGGTCCCGCAGGGTCTGGTAGGCGGCGAGCGCATCGGTCTGGCGGCCACTGCGGTAGAGCGCCAGGAGGCGCAGCGCGTGCAGGCTCTCGCGCAGCGGGTGGTCGGCCAGGAGGTGCTCAGCGGCCGTGGCCGCGTCGGCCGCGCGACCGACGCCGAGCAGCGCCTCGACCCGGGCCTCCTCGGCGCGCAGCACGAGGTCGGCGAGCCGCTGTGCCTCGGCACCTGCCACCGGGCCGAGCGCATCGACCACGTCGCCCAGGGGCTCACCCGTGACGAGGGCCAGGCCCTCGTCGAGCAGCTCGAGGGCGGCCATCGGGTCGCTGGTCACCCGGGCGCGGGCGGCGTCGGCCAGCCGCGTCAGGCGCCAGGCGTCCAGTGCGCCCTCCGGGAGCTCGAGCACATAGCCGGGCGCGCGCCGCCTGACCCGCACCAGCGGCATCACGGCCGTGTCGCCGGTGGAGGTGTCACCGAGCGCGCGTCGCAGGCGGGACACGCACACCTGCAGCGACGACAACGCCGACTCCGTCGTGTCGTCGCCCCACAGCTCGGTGAGCAGCCGGTCGACGGACACGACCCGCCCGGCGTCCGCCGCCAGGAGGCCGAGCAGCCCGCGCTGCAACGGGGACGAGATGCCACACGGCCTGCCGTCGACCGTCGCCGAGACGGGGCCCAGCACGCGGACGAGTGTCTCGGGCGCAGGTGCCGCCCCTGCTCCCGGTGTCACGCGAGGCTCCGTTCGAGGTGCACAGATCGAGAGACTAGGGTCGCGCGCCCCCGGCGAGGAAGCGTCTTTTCGACACAGGAGCGCCGGCATGGCTGCCACCCGTCGAACGACGCGTGGCAGCCACCCCCGGTACAGACCGGTCGACGCTCGCGCCGCCCCCAGCGGCCGCGAGAGGTCAGACGGGTCTGTTGCTCCGGATGACGCCGGTCGGGTCGACCGTCGCCTTGACCTCCTTGCAGCCGGGTGCGCGCGGCCGCGGTGAACGTCGAGCCGAGGTCGGACTCGGCACCCAGGAAGTTGAAGAGCGTCCGACCGCTGCGCTGCGCGCCCAGGGCCGTACGCACCTCGCCGAACGCTGCCTCGATCGCCTCGGGCAGGCCCGGCGCCACCGGGACGCCGAGGCAGAAGACCGAGTACTGCTCGGCGATCGCCCCGTTGGGCCCGTCCTCGGCCGTCGCCCGGGTGAGGGCGCCGCCGAGGTGGCGGACCTGCACCACCGTCAGCGGGACGTCCGCGTCGGCGCCGGCGGCGTCGACGAGCCGGTCCAGGGTGGCGTCGTCGAGGCCGTGGAGCAGCTCGGAGTACTCCTGGGTCGGCATCGGGTCGACCGGCTCGGCGGCGATCCCTCCGAGCTCGGACAGCGGGACGATGCCGACCGTGTCGATGACCTGGGCGGGCAGCTGCCGCAGCCGGCCGAGCAGCCGGTCGGCCTCGGTCTCGGAGCCGAGGAAGGTCATGTCCACCGCCACGAACGCGCGGCCCCGGATGAGCTCGGGGAGCTCGGGCATCGGCGGGAACCGGAACAGCTGGGCCCACAGGGTGAGCTCGTCCGGGGCGTCCGCCGTGATCTGGCGGAACGCCCGCAGCACGGGCCGTGCCATCTCCAGCGGCCACATCATCCGGCCGCCGACGATCGGACCCACGTGGTCGAGCATGATCTCGACGGCGAGGACGACCCCGAAGTCCCCACCGCCACCGCACATCGCCCAGAACAGGTCCGGGTCGCTCGCCGGCGAGACCCGTCGACGTTCTCCGCGGGCATCGACGATCTCGTACGCCACCACGCTGTGCGCAGTCAGCCCGAGGGCACGGCTGAACCAGCTGAGCCCTCCGCCGAGGGTGAACCCGACGACGCTCGGGTCCGGGCTGCTCCCGGCGAGCGCCATCAGCCCGGTGGGTTCCAGTGCGGCCAGCAACGTGCCCCACTTGACCCCGGCGCCGACGTGGGCCACGCGACGCTCGACGTCGATGGTGACCTCCTGGAGCGCAGCGGTGCGCAGCAGGACGGTGCCGCTGAGGGCGGTCGTCGCGCCGTGGCCGACCGGCTGGGCCGAGACGCTGAACCCGTGCTGGGCCGACCACCTGACCGCGGTGACCACGTCTTCGCAGTCCTGGACGGTGACCACGGCGGCCGGGTGCTGGTCGACGCTGAGCGCCCAGCCGCAGGCGGGCCCGGTCCCACCCGGGGCTCCCCGGCAGGAGCACGCGGCCGGGCAGGAGGGCCGCCAGCTCGTGCAGGGCGGAGCTGTGGTCGCCGGGCGCGGGTGGAGGAGCGGTCATGGAAGGAGAGGTGTCGAGGTCGGTCATGGCGGTGCCTTTCGGATGTGGGGTGGTGGTGACGAACAGATGTGTGGGGGTCGGCTCAGCAGTCGACGGACGGGTTCCACGGCGCGAAGACGCCCGCGGGGTTGCTGTCGTAGAGCCAGACGTGCAGGTCGTAGTGGACGGGCATCATCGGGTTGTGGCCCGGCATCGGGCCGTCGAAGGCCTTGCCGAAGAGGGTCGGCCGGTCCACGTCGGTGTGGACGTCCTGGTCGGCGTCCGCCTGGAACCACTCCGCGCCCAGCAGGCGCATCGAGCCGTCGGCAGTCGGCTCGTAGAGCAGGATCGACGGCTGGGTGGCGTCCGGGGCCTGGGCGGCGCGGCCGGGGTGCAGGTAGTGCACGCCCATCCCGCCCTCGTCGGAGACCTCGCAGCCGGAGACCGGGATGAAGCCGGCTGCCTCGGCAGCGCGGACGTCCTGGAAGGGCGCGAGCGACCTCTTCAGTGCCGCGAGCTGCCGACCCGCGCCGTCGCGGGAGTGGGTGGCGGCTCCGCCGGTGGTCGTCTGCTCGTCGTGCGCGATGGCGGCGCCACCTGCGAGCAGCGATCCGGTCAGCAGGACGGCGCCGGCGGTGGCCGACACCGCCAGCCGGACGAGGCCGGGACGGAGGGACGTACGGGCGGAGGTGCGGGTCGAGCGGTTCATCGTGAGCTCCAAGGAAGTGGGTCGGGTCTGATGTCCGGACCTTGACGGCACTCGCTTGCCGGTCACTTGCCGTCCGCCAACCGCGGCGTTCCTCTCCTGCATTGACCCCTGCGCCCGACCCGGGGTGAGGGTGGGGACATGGACACGCCACGGCTGGTGCACTGGACCCGAACCCTCGAGGACGCGACCGCGCTCGACGCCGTCGTGCGCATCGTCGAACCGCTGGTCGACACTGCCTTCGCCACCGGCCGGCGCGGCGAGATCCTCCGTGGCGACTGGCTGGGGCACGCCCTCCACCCGGTCCTCACCGATGTCGTCCTCGGCACCTGGGGCTCCGCGACGATCCTCGACCTCATCGGTGGCCGGGACTCGCAGGCCGCGGCGCAGCGGCTCCTCGGCGTGAGCCTGCTGGCGGTCGGCCCGACGGCCTGGAGCGGGTGGGCCGAGTGGGCGAGCGCCGCCGACCGCGACAAGCGGGTCGGGGTCGTGCACGCGGTGACCGTCGGCGCGGCGGCGGCGACCTTCGCGTCGTCGTGGCTGGCGCGCCGCCGAGGCGAGCACGCTGCCGGCGTACGCCGCTCGCTCGCCGGCGCGGCCGTCGCCACGGTCGGCGGCTACCTCGGAGGACACCTCGCCGCCTCGCGCAAGGTCGGCACGCACGACCCGGCCTTCGACGCGGAGTGAGCCAGGCGACCGCACTAGGGTGCGGCCATGTCGTACGAGGTCCTCGAGGTCCCGCCGCCGCGGCTCGCCGCCGAGCGGGTGCCCGAGCTGGTCGAGACCCACTGGGGCGTGACCGGCGAGGTCCGGGCGCTGTCGAGCGAGCGCGACCTCAACTACCTCGTCGGCGACCACGTCCTCAAGGTCGCGAACCCGGCGGAGGACCCGGCGCTGGTCGACATGGAGGTCGCCGGGCATGCGGCACGTGGCGGCCGTCGACCCGGACCTACCGATCCCGCAGGTGGTGCCCGCGACCGACGGCTCGGACGTCGTCACGATCGTCGACGACGAGGGCCGCGCGTGCCTGGCCCGGCTCATCACGGTCGTGCCCGGCACCGCGCTCGAGGGGCACGTCGTCACCGAGGACCTCGCCGAGCAGGTGGGCGCCGCCACCGCCCGCACGGCCCGTGCCCTGCGCGGCTTCTTCCACCCGGCCGGCGGCAGCCGCGCGCTCGACTGGGAGGTACGCGCCCTCCCCGCCGTCGCGGCGGCCGCGGACCTCGCTGCGGACGACCCGCTCCGCGAGGTCGTACGCCGCGTGACCGCGGTCCTGCCGGCCCTGGCCGCGCTGCCCAGCGGCATCCACCACGGCGACGTCACCCTGACCAACCTGCTCGCGACCGACGGCCGGGTCACCGGGGTCATCGACTTCGGCGACATGCACCACACGGCCGACGTCGCGGACCTCGCGGTCGCGCTCACGTCGGTGCTGCGCAACACCAGCGACACCCAGGTCTCGTCGCCGTGGGAGCTGGCGGGGGCGACGCTGCGGGGCTACCAGCGGCTGCGGCCGCTGACCCACGACGAGGTCGAGGTGCTCGGCGAGCTGGTGCTGTCGCGGCTGGCGCTGAGCACGATCATCTCGCGTCGACGCGCGGTCACCCACCCGGACAACACGGCGTACATCACGCAGTACGACGACGCCAACGCCCGTACGACGAGCGAGCTGCTGCAGCTGTCGCCGGCCGAGCTGGCTGGACGACTGCACCGCCTCGCGGGCACGGCCACGGCGACGGCCGGCGACACCGAGGCTCTCCTCCGCCGTCGCGCGGACGCGATGGGCGGCACGGTCGCGCCACTGTTCTACGACCAGCCCCTGCAGATCGTCAGCGGCGAGGGGACGTGGCTCGTCGCGGCGGACGGCCGTCGCTACCTCGACGCCTACAACAACGTCGCCGTCGTCGGGCACGCCGACCCGACCGTCGTCCAGCGGGTCGGGCGCCAGCTCGGGCGGCTCAACACCCACTCGCGCTACCTCCACCCCGAGGTCGTCGAGCTGGCCGAGCGGCTGGTGGCGACGATGCCGCCGGGGCTCGACACGGTCCTCTTCACGACGTCGGGCACCGAGGCCAACGAGCTGGCGTGGCGGCTGGCCACCGAGGCGACCGGCGGCACGGGGGCGCTGGTCGTCGAGCACTCCTACCACGGCACGACGCGGTGGATGGCCGACCTCAGCTCCAACGAGTGGCCGCCGGGCCACCGGCCCGACGCCGTCGGCACCTTCCGCGCGCCCGTCGACCCCGGAGACCTCGGCATCGAGAGCACGACCGACCAGGTCCGCGCCGCCGCTCGCGCGCTCGCCGACCGCGGCCACCGCCCCGCGCTGCTGCTGGCCGACTCGGGCTTCACCAGCGAGGGCGTGCACGACGCGCCCGCGACGTACTTCCAGGGACTGCTCGCCGGCGCCCACGCGGAGGGTGCGCTCTACCTCGCCGACGAGGTGCAGATCGGCTACGGCCGCACCGGGCCGGGGCTCTGGCGCTTCGCCCAGTCCGGGGTGGTGCCCGACCTCGTCACCCTCGGCAAGCCGATGGGCGCGGGCTACCCGGTCGGAGCGGTCGTCACCCGGCGCGAGCTCGTGGACCGGTTCGCCGAGCGCTACGACTACTTCTCGACCTTCGCCGCCACCCCCGCGGCCGCGGCCGCCGGCAACGCGGTGCTCGACGTGCTCGAGGACCGACGCCTCCCGGAGCGCGCCCTCGTCACCGGGGCCCACCTCCTCGACCGGCTGCGCGACCTCGCGCGTACGACGGACGTGCTGGGCGACGTACGCGGCATGGGACTCGTGGCCGGGATCGACGTGGTCGACCGGCCGACCGCGCGGCGTCTCCTGGAGGCGCTCGTCCGGCGGGGCGCGCTCGCCGGCCTCACCGGCCCGGGCGGCAACGTGCTGAAGGTGCGCCCGCCGCTGGTGTGGGACACCTCGCACGCCGACCTCTTCGTCGACTGCCTGGCGGCGGCCCTGGGCGACGTCAGCTCGACGGCACGACCGGCATCGTGACCACGACGTTGCCGACCTTGCGGCCGGTGTCGACGTACGCGTAGGCGTCGCGGAGGTCGGCGAAGTCGAAGGTGCGGTCGATGACGGGACGGTAGGCACCGGTGTCCATGAGGTCGCGCAGGTGCGTCGCCAGCGCGGCGTCGGCGTGCGGGAACGGGAACCGCGCGTGGCGACGCCGCGCGGCGCGGGTCACCGGCCCGAGCGCCGCGAGCAGGAGGTTCTGCTTAACGGTGCCGAGCTCGGAGGACACATAGCTGCCACGCGGGCGCAGCAGCCGGGTGGCTGCACGGAAGGAGAGGTGGCCGGTCGCGTCGACGACGACGTCGTAGTCACCGGGGAGCGAGGCCAGCGTGTCGCCGTCCGCCAGGACGAGCGCGTGGGTGGCGCCCAGCTCGGTCAGCAGGGCGGGTCGGTCGGAGGGGAGGCGGTCGCAGACCGCGGTGACCTCGACGCCCTCGGCGTGGAGCAGCTGCACGAGTGCGGAGCCGATCCCGCCGGTCGCCCCGTGCACCAGGACGCGATCGCCACTGCCGACACCGGTCACCCTGAGGCACGCGTGCGCGTAGTGCGCGCCCTCCATTCCGGGCGCCGCGTGCGCGAGGCTCCATCCCTCCGGCACCCGGGCCACCAGGCCGTCGGCGGGCACGACGACGAGCTCGGCATGCGCGCCCGGCCCGACCCTCGACGAAGCCGAACACCCGGTCTCCCACCGCGTACGCCGTCACGCCCTCGCCGATCGCGGCCACCACGCCGGCGTACTCCGATCCGAGCACCTCGACGCGAGGTCGTGGCCACCCGCAGACCGCCTTGTTCACCCACGGGTGCCCCGACCGGTAGGCGGTGTCGGTGCGGTTCACCGTCGTGGCGTGGACCCGGACGAGGAGCTCGCCGGTGCTCGCCACCGGGTCGGTCACGTCGACGATCTCGACGACCTCGGGCCCGCCGTACTGTCTCCGCACCGCTGCTCGCACGGGCTCAGTATGGTGCTCGCCTGAAGCCCTCTGGACCGCGCGACGGGCACGGCAGGTTCGCCCCCGGCTCAGCCGGCCAGACGGTTGAGCACGGTGGTCATGTCGTCCTCGGTGTCGCTGCCGATCTTCTCGAAGACGATCTTCATGACCGGGTCGGCGATCTTGGCCGCACCGGACAGCTCGATCACGGCCTCGTACGTCACCCGGCTGCCGTCGCTGTCGGGGCTCGGGACGACAGTGATCGTGTCCGTCGAGGTCGCGGTGTCGTTGCGGCCGACGAGCACGATCGTGTCGTCGGTGAGCTGCTCGAGCGTGTAGTCGAGCTCGGTGCTCACGCCGGCGATCTTGGACGTGTTGTGCCAGGTGGACCCGACCTGGACGGGGCCGGAGTCGGTGCGGGTGCACGACTCGGTGCCGGGGTCCCACTCCTCCGCGTGGCTGAAGTCCTTGAGGTAGTCGATCACCACGGAGGGCTGGGGGTGGACGTCGAACGTACGGCTCACAGTTGTCATGCCTCGACCGTAGGCACGTCCGCCGGGACGGGAGATCGCCCCGAGGGGTGGCCGCGGGTGCGGGTTAGCCTCGGGTGCATGGCACCCACCATCGCGACCAACACCGACGTCGGCCTCGACGAGCTGCTGGACTTCGTACGCCCACGGCACCGGATGGTCCTCCTGACCCGACGCAGCGACGGAACCCCGCAGGCCTCGCCGGTCAGCGGAGGAGTGGACGACAGCGGCCGCATCGTCATCGCGACCTACCCCCAGCGCGCCAAGACGAAGAACGCGCGCAAGCGGCCGGAGGTCTCGGTCGTCGTGCTCTCGGACGAGTGGGACGACGCGTGGGTGCAGGTCGACGGGGAGTGCGAGGTCCTCGACGCCACCGACGGCGACGAGGCGCTCGACGCGTTCGTCGAGTACTTCCGCACCATCGCCGGCGAGCACTCCGACTGGGACGAGTACCGCGCCGCGATGGTCGAGCAGGGCAAGTCGCTGCTGCGGATCACCCCGACCCGCTGGGGCACCGTCTCCACCGGGGGATTCCCCGCCGAGGTCGCCGCGCGCCGGCAGGAGTGACCCGCGACGACGGCCGCGCCTTGTCACCCCTTGTCACCATGGAGGGCATGCAGACCGCGCAGCGACACGACGCCTGGCAGCAGTCGGCCGTGCTCGTCGGCGTCTTCGTCGCCGTGCTGTGGGGGCTCGAGATCCTCGACACCGCGTCCGGCCACGCGCTCGACGCGTACGGCGTCCAGCCCCGCTCCGAGGAGGGACTGGTCGGCATCGCGGTCGCACCACTGCTGCACTTCGGCTTCGACCACCTGATCAGCAACACCGTGCCGGTCGCGGTGCTGGGCTTCCTGACCCTCGCCACCGGCATCGCCCGCGGCCTGCTCGCCACCGCGATCATCTGGGTCGTCGGCGGCCTCGGCGTGTGGGTCTTCGCGCAGCCCTCGAGCAACCACGCCGGCGCGTCGGTGCTGATCTTCGGGTGGATCGTCTACCTCGTCGTGCGCGGCTTCCTCAACCGCCGTACGACCGAGATCCTCATCGGCGTCGTGGTGTTCCTGCTCTACAGCGGTGCGCTGCTCGGCGTCCTGCCGGGCCAGCCGGGCGTGTCGTGGCAGGGCCACCTCTTCGGCGCGATCGGCGGGTTCGTCGCGGCGCGGCTGCTGACGACCCGCACCCGCGACGACCTGGCCCACTGACCCGGGGTGAAGCCGCCGCCGATGGGTACGGGGCGGCATGGCACACACCGCACGTACGGTCTCCGGAGACAGCCGCGTCGTCCTCGTGACGGGGGCCTCGAGCGGCATCGGCGAGGCGGTCTGCCTGGCCGCGGCGGCCCGGGGCGACCACGTCGTGCTGCTCGCTCGCGGGCGCGGTGCGCTGGAGCGGGTCGCCGAGCAGTGTGACCGTCTCGGCGCGGCCTCGACCCTCGTCACGCCGGCCGACATCGGCGACGACGCCGCGGTGGCCGCTGCCGTGTCGGTCGCCGTGGCGCGCCACGGACGGCTGGACGTGGTGGTCAGCTGCGCCGGCGTGGTGGCCTACGGCTCGCTCGCCGAGGTCCCGGCCGACGTGTTCGACGGCGTGATCACGACCAACGTGCTGGGCCCCGTCAACCTGGCCCGCCACGTGCTCCCCGTGCTCCGCGACCAGGACGCGGGCAGCGTGGTGCTGGTCGGCTCGGTGATCGGGCACGCCGCGGTGCCGGACATGGCGGCGTACGTCGTGAGCAAGTGGGGCCTGCGCGGGCTGGTGCGCCAGCTGCGCGTCGACAACCGCGACCGTCCCGGCATCCGCATCGGCTACGTCGCGCCGGGCGGCGTGGACACGCCGATCTACCTGCAGGCAGCGACGTACGGCGACTCGGTCGGCCGACCGCCCTTCCCGGTGGCCTCGCCCGAGCGGATCGCGAACCGCGTGCTGGCGGCGGCCGACCACGCGTGGCGCGGAGGCCAGGTCGGCATCGCCAACCAGGTCATCCGCCTCGGGTTCAGGACGGTGCCGTGGGCCTACGACCGGCTCGTCGGCCCGCTCTTCGCGGTCGCGGCGCAGGACCAGGTGACTCCCGTGGTGCGCGGACCCGGCAACGTGCTCGAGTCGCGGCAGGACGGCAACCGGCTGCGCGGCGACCAGGGCAGCGCCCTGCTGGGGACGTTCCGCAACATCGCCACCCTGGCTCGCCGTCGCGTGCGCGGCAGGCGCTGACCCGACCGATCAGGAGTCGGTGGCCGGACCCTCCGGGTTCGCGCCGCCCTCGGACTCCCAGCCCTCGTCCTTGCCGGTGTCGTGGGCGGGGTCGTCCGCGGTGTCCGGGCGGTTGACGTGGGGTCCTCGTCGAGGTGGGTCTGCGGGTCGGCCTGGGTGTCGGGTGCTGTGTCGTCAGGGTGATGGCGTCTCCTTCGGGGGTCGCGGTCTGTCACTGTCCCGTACCCCGCGAGGGCAGGAAAAGTCCCCTGACGCTGCATACGGACTAGATCGTCGGGTACGAGCAGGTCACGTCGAGGTCGCCTCGCCGCGACCTCGACGGCCAGCTCACGAGGGCCGGGGACACCCTCCCGTACGCCGTGCGAGGGACTCCCCGGCCGTCGTGCACCCGGGCGAGGCGTTCAGCCGAGACCGAGCGGGCCCTCGTCGAGGTGGTCGAGCAGGTCGCGCGGGCCGTCGTGGACGGCCACCGCTCCGGCTGACCGGAGCCGATCGGCGCTGACCCCGCCGCTGCGGAGGCCGATCGTCGGCACGCCGGCCGCTGTCGCCGACTCCACGTCCCAGACGGCATCGCCGACCACGACCGCGCGTCCGCCGCCGGCCCGCTCGACGGCAAGACGGACCAGGTCGGGTGCGGGCTTGCTCGCCGCGTCGTCGGAGCCGGTGACGACGGCGTGGAGGTGGTGCCCGACGTCGACGATGTCGAGCAGGGCGTCGACGAGGTCGGACTCGGACGAGCTGGCGAGGACCACCCGGTGCCCGCGCTGGGCGAGCGCCTCCACGAGCTCGGGCGCGCCGTCGAGCGGGGAGATCGTGCGCAACCCGGACCGGAAGTAGGAGTCGTGCAGCTTGCGGACCTCCTCACCCACGCCGGTCTCCGCGGACGCGCCGGCGACCTCGGCGACCAGGCGGTCACCGCCCATGCCGATGGCCTCGTGGATGCGTACGCCGCTCACGTGGAGCCCGACGTCGTGGAAGGCCGCCTGCCAGGCGGCCACGTGCTGGTAGACCGAGTCCACCAGGGTGCCGTCGAGGTCGAGGACGACCGTGGGATGCGTCGAGTCGGGGGTCATCCAGGGGTCGTACCCCGACGGGCGGGCCTCATGCGCGCACGCCCGGGCGGGTGTGGTGGCGGGTGTGCGCGGGGAGGAGCATCGAAGTTCGCGCTCATCGACGTCGAGGGGGGAACTCCATGGAGCTGCTGCCCCAGAGCAAGGAAGCCCTGGACGAGTACGTCACGCCGTCCGTGGACGACGTGGAGGGTCTGCTCCGGGTGATCGAGGGCTGGGCCGTGCGCACCGTCCCGGAGTGCGTCGCGCTGAGCGTCACCATGCTCGACGACGACCTCACCTTCACGCTCGTCGACGCGGGCACGGCCAGCGACCCGACGGCCGCACCGGCCTGGGTGAGCGCCGGTGCGCGTGTCCAGGAGGGCAATCACGCGCTCGACGAGGGCGGCTGGGCCGAGATGGCGCGCGAGCGCGCGTTCGCCGGCATCGCCAGCACGGTCTGCCTGCCCGTGGTGGAGGCGGGGCGCGCGGTCCTCAACATCGACCTCTACGCCTCGACGGCACACGCCTTCCACGACCGGATCGACGGCCTGGTCGCGGCGCTGGGTGCGTGGCAGGCGGGTGCCGTGACCAACGCCGACCTCGGGTTCGACACCCTGAGGCGTGCCCAGGCCGCGCCCGCCCGCCTGCGCGAGCAACGCCTCGTGGACGTTGCCATCGGCCTCCTGGCCGCCCGGCAGGGCGTCACCACCGACGAGGCGTGCGGGTTGCTCGAGCAGGCGGCCGAGGAGGCCGGGATCACCGAGGCCCAGGTCGCTGCCGTCGCCCGGGTGCTGCTCGCCTGAAGCGGACCGATCGTCGGCGCACGTCAGCGACCGGCGTATGTGCCACGCCCATCGGGGTACGTCAGGTCATGGAACGACAGAGCAACACCACCCCCCGTCACATCAAGGTCGCCCTCATGGACGAGAGCGAGCTCGTGGTGCACGGCATCCGCTCGATGTTCGAGCCGCACTCGGCCGTCATCTCGGTGGTGGCCTACCGCACCGGCGGTTCGGCCCCCCTGTCCGACCTCACCCTGTACGACCCGTCGGCCCACCGGCGTACGGCCGGCACGCGCGGCGTCCCGCAGCGCTTCCCGACCCGCATGGTCGCCTACGGCTGGGACTGCAGCCCCGAGGCCGTGTCGACCGAGATGTCGCGCGGTGCGGCGGGATTCGTCAGCAAGTGGCTGCCCACCCGCCGACTCATCTGGAACCTCCTGCAGGCCGCTGACGGTCGCGTCGTCGTCGACGCCTGGACCGGCCGGGGCGAGCCGACCAAGCCCGCCACCGACACCTGGGCGCTGACCCACCGTGAGACCGAGGTGCTCTCGATGATCGCGTCGGGCCTGTCCAACCGCGACATCGCCGAGCAGACCAACCTCAGCATCAACTCGGTGAAGTCCTACATCCGCGGCGCCTACTCCAAGATCGAGGTCACCTCGCGCTCGCAGGCCGTCCTGTGGGCGATCCAGCACGGGCTCCTGATGCCCACCGGCTCCGAGGCCCCCGCACCGCGCCTGGCGCGCACGGCCGGCGTACGACCTGCCGGCGTACGGGTGACCGCTCCGCCTGACCGCGCGTTAGTCGTACTCGGGGTCGCCCTCGACGGCGGCCGGTCGGGCCTCGTGGCCGTCGCGACCCCGGGTCCTGCGCAGCTCCTTCATCTCGGCCTCGAAGACGTGGCGCTGTCCCTCGACCAGCTGGTCGAGGGCACGCTGGTGGAGCTCCTTGGCGCGCGCGTAGAAGCCGTCGTCGAACAGCTCGACCATCTGGAACGACCACATCCCCGGCAGCGGGTTGGCGCCGAGCACGTCCCGGTCGAGCGCGTCCGCCAGGTCACCGTGCCCGGCCGCGCGCAGGTGGTCGTACGCCTCCTCCATCGTGCTCTCGGCGCTGCCCATGAGCCGGTGGAAGGCGAAGAGGTGCCCGCGCGCGTCCTCGACGTGGTCGAGCGCGGCCGACAGCTTGCCGAGGGCCTCGACGGTCGCGTCGCTCACGCCCGTCGGGGCGGCGGTGCTCGGGTGCGGGCTGGTCGGCGCGATCGTCCTCGGTCACGCCTCGAGCCTCACAGGCGGTCCCGTCCGGAACACCACCCCACAACGGGCGGGATCGTGCGTCCGGTGCGCATGGGACTCCCGCCCAGTGGGCACTGCCAGTCCATGAAGGCAGTCACGTGGCAGGGCAAGCAGGACATGCAGGTCATCGACGTTCCCGACGCGGTCGTGCAGGAGCCGACCGACATCGTCGTGGACATCACGTCGAGCGGGTTGTGCGGCTCGGACCTGCACCTCTACGACCCGCTGTCGCCGTTCATGACGGCGGGTGACGTCGTCGGCCACGAGCCGATGGGCATCGTGCGCGAGGTCGGCTCCGCCGTCGAGACGCTGCAGGTCGGCGACCGCGTCGTCGTGCCCTTCAACATCAGCTGCGGGTCGTGCTGGATGTGCGACCGCAAGCTGTTCAGCCAGTGCGAGACGACGCAGAACCGCGACACCGGCACCGGCGCGAGCCTGTTCGGCTACAGCAAGCTCTACGGCCAGGTGCCGGGCGGCCAGGCCGAGATGCTGCGCGTGCCCTTCGGCGACGCCCTGCCCATCAAGGTCCCGCACGGCCCGCCGGACGACCGGTTCCTCTTCCTCTCCGACGTCCTGCCCACTGCGTGGCAGGCCGTCGAGTACGCCGACGTGGAGGAGGGCGGCACCCTCCTCGTGGTCGGTGCCGGCCCCATCGGCGACATGGCCACCCGCATCGGGCTGCACCGCGGGCTCCGCGTCATCACCGTCGACTCGGTGCGCGAGCGTCTGGCGCGGGTCCACGGCCGCGGCGCCGAGACCATCGACCACAGCGAGCTCGACGGCATCGGTGACCGCGTGCGCGAGCTCACCGACGGCCGCGGCGCGGACGCGGTCATCGACGCGGTCGGCATGGAGGCGCACGGCTCGCCGGTCGCCGAGACCGCCCAGAAGGCACTCGGCCTGCTCCCGCGGAAGGTCCAGGAGAAGGTGATGCTCAACATCGGCGCCGACCGGCTGGCTGCGCTCCTGAGCGCGATCGACGCGGTGCGTCGCGGCGGCACGATCAGCATCTCCGGCGTCTACGGTGCACCGACCGACCCGCTCCCGATGTTCGAGCTCTTCGACAAGCAGATCCAGCTGCGGATGGGCCAGGCCAACGTCCACCGGTGGAGCGACGAGATCCTTGCCCTGCTCGACCAGGACGACGACGTCCTCGGCGTCGACACGTTCGCCACGCACCACCTCCCGCTGGACGACGCTCCCGAGGCCTACCGGAAGTTCCGGGACAAGGAGGACGGCATGGTCAAGGTGGTGTTCACGCCTTGAGGATGCCCAAGCCCCGCGGCCCGCTGAGCGAGTGGACGGTCGCGCTCCTCGCGGAGGCCGGCACGTCCGCTCCCCGCGGAGCTGCCTGCGAGGCCGACTCCCTCGAGGACGAGGCGATCGCCCTGTGGACGCTGCACGAGCTGTCCTACCGCGGATTCGAGGACGCGTCCGACCGCGCCGAGTGGGACCCGCAGGTCCTCACCCTGCGCCACGACCTGGAGTCCCGCTTCGAGGCCCGGTTGCGCCAGCGGTGGGTCCACGCCGGCCACGGCAGCGCCGGCCTCGCGCCTGCTGACGTCGCGGCCGCGCTCGAGGCGATGGTCGCCTCCGACGACGGGCCGTCGCTGGCCGCGTACGTCCGACGCGGTGCCGACGTCGACCAGGTCCTCGAGATGCTGCGCCAGCGCTCGGTCTACCAGCTCAAGGAGGCCGACCCGACCACGTGGGTCGTGCCGCGCCTGCCGGTGCGCGCCAAGGCCGCGCTGGTCGCCCTGCAGTTCGACGAGTACGGCACCGGCGATCCCAACCGGCTGCACGCCCACCTCTTCGCTCGCGGGATGGAGTCCGTCGGCCTGCGCTCGGAGTACGGCGCGTACGTCGACGACGCGCTGCCGGCCACGCTCGAGCTCAACAACGCACTGACGATGTTCGGCCAGCACCGGCGCCTGCGGGGGGCTGCGATGGGCCACCTCGCGGCCTTCGAGATGACCAGCTCGCTGCCGGCCCGCAAGATCGCGCAGGGACTCACCCGGCTCGGCCTGGACGGCGCGATGGTCGCCTACTACGACGAGCACGTCGAGGCCGACGCGATCCACGAGCAGGTCGCCGCCCACGACATCTGCGGCACGCTGGCCCAGGACGAGCCCGACCAGGTGGACCAGATCATGTTCGGCGCGTTCACCTGCCTCGACCTCGAGACCCGGGTCGCCCGGGAACTCTTCGACGTGTGGGGAGTGGACGCGGCGTGAGTGCCTCAGAATTCCAGCAGGACTTCGACCACCCGGACGTGGTGATCTACCCGCACGGGCCGATGCTCGTCCGCGGCGCGTCGTCCGTCCGGGACGCCGAGGGCACGGTGCACCGGGTCGAGCGACCGGTCGTCGCCCTGTGCCGCTGCGACAAGTCGAGCCGGCTGCCATGGTGCGACGGCACGCACAAGGTCATCCCGCGCCGCTAGGGCGTACGTCGCCGCCGCAGCGCGCGGGTGCGGTGGTGCCACAGGGCGTCACGGGCGGCGTTGGCACCGGCCGCGCCGTGGACGCCGCCACCCGGGTGCGCCGACGCCGAGCCGAGGTAGAGGCCCGCGATCCCGGTGGCCGCGCGACCGCGCATCGCCGGCACCGGACGGAAGACCAGCTCCTGGTGGAGCTGCGACGTGCCGCCGTTGACGGCGCCACCGATGAGGTTCGCGTTCCGGGCCTCGAGCTCGTGGGGTCCGAGGACCCGGCGGGCTCCGACGAGGTCCCCGAAGCCGGGAGCGCGTGACTCGAGGCGTGCCTGCACCCGGTCGGCGAACCGCTCGAGGTCGTCGTGGTCCCAGCGCCCGCTGATCTCGCCGCCTGCGTCGCTCCGCGTGGCGCCCGGCTGCGGCACGTGGGTGTAGGCCCAGAACGACTCGGTGCCGGCCGGCGAGCGCGAGGCGTCACTGGTCGTCATCTGGCCGGTCAGCAGGAAGGGACGGTCGGGCACCACGCCCGACGCGACCTGGGCGAGCGTCTGCGTCATCTCGTCCACGGAGTCCGCGACGTGCACCGTCCCGGGCGCGGCGGTGGGGGCGCCGGACCAGGGGACCGGTCCGGTCAGCGCCCAGTCGACCTTGACCGTGCCGGGGTCGAGCTCGAAGTCACGCATCCCCCGCACCACCCGGGCCGGCAGGTCCTCCTCGCGCACGAGCCTCCCGAAGAGGTGCGGTGCCACGACGTCTGCGACGACCACCGGGGCGTCGTACTGCTCGCCGTCCCGGGTCGTGATGCCCGTGACCGCACCGCTGCGTACGTCGATGCGGGTGACCGGCGTGCCGGTCTCGAGGCGGCCGCCGAGGCTGGTGAAGCGCGCGACGAGCGCGTCGGTCAGGGCCTGCGCACCGCCCCGCGGCACCGGGAAGCCGACCGTCTGTCCGAGCATCGTCATCAGCACGCCGAAGACGCCGGACCCGGGCGACGACAGGGGGAAGTCGGCGTGACCGGCATTGCCGGCGAGCAGCAGCCGGGCGGCGGGTCCGCCGAAGAGCTCGCGACCCAGCGAGGCGACGGGGGTGGCCATCATCCGGACGGTGTCGAGGCCGCCGGAGCGCGCCAGCCCGGGCAGCAGCCGGGACCCGGCCCGCAGTGGGGGGAACGGCGAGGTGAGGGCATCGATCAGGGGAGACCCGATGCGGTCCCAGGTGCGGCACAGGTCGAGCCATGCCTCGCCGTCGCCCGCGTGGAGGGCGTCCAGCCCGGAGGCGGTGAGGTCCCGGTCGCGGTGCAGCAGCGCCCACTGGCCGTCGCCGAACGGGTGCCCGAGCACGGCAGGGGCGTGCTCCCAGACCAGGCCGTGGCCCTCGAGCCGCAGCGAGGTCATCGCCCGCGAGGCCACGGCGAGCGGGTAGAACGCACTGAACGTGTCGTGCACGAAGTCAGGGTGCACCTCGCGGTCACTGCGTACGGCACCTCCCGGCGTGGGCTGCGCCTCGAGCACCAGCACGTCCCAGCCGGCGTCGGCCAGGAGGTTGGCGGCGACCAGTCCGTTGGGACCCGCCCCGACCACGATCGCGTCGTGGCGGCGCCCCGACGTCACCGGGTCCGACCCTCCACCAGGAGGGCGAGTCGGCGCAGGGTCTCGATGTTCCGCACGTGGAGCTGCGGGTCCTGGACGGCCTTGGGGATCAGGGCACCGGGACCGGCGGTGGCCTGCTCGACGATCGTCACGACCGTGTCGGTGCCGCGGGGCTCGAGCGTGATCTCGACGTGGGCCTGGCCGGCCGGCCAGCCACGGGCCACGAGCAGCAGGCGCCGGCCCTCGTCCACCTCGAGCACCTCGGTGGTGTCGTCGATGAGCAGCGGCCAGGTGCCGAAGCTGTGGTGCAGCCTCGTCCCGACCGCCGGCCAGCCGTCGTCGACGGCGCGCATCCGCGCCGCACCCACGACGAAGAGGGGATAGAGCCAGCCGTCGGTCAGCACCGACCAGACCTGCTCCGGCGTCGCGGACACGGGACGGCTGGTCGTGCTCACCGGCTGCTCTCCTGCATGCCTTGGTCGTACCCCGGAGGGTCGACACCATGCGCGGTCACACCGGCAGGTCGCCGTGCTCGAGGACGTGCTCGGCGACCTCGCCGATCTTCGTGCGCCGACTCCGAGCGGCAGTGCGGAGCGCGTTGAACGCGGCGACCGGGTCGAGCGACTCCTTGGCCATCAGGTAGCCGACGGCGCGCTCGATGACGACGCGGTAGTCGAGGGCGTACTGCAGCTGTCGGGCCAGCTCGCCTGCCGTGTGTGCCTGGACCGCGGCGGCGAGGGTCGCGGCGATCACCTCGGCGTACTGCGTGAGTGCGGCCACCTCGCTGTCGTCCCAGTCGTGGGCCCGCTCGCGGTAGACGTCGAGCGTGCCGACCGGCACGCCACCGATCCGCACCGGAGTGCCGAGCACCGCGCGCACCGGCAGGTCGGCCATCGCGCGCGACAGCACCGGCCAACGCTCGGCCTCGGCGGTGACGTCGCTCGAGGTGACGACGGACCCCGCTCACGAACGCCGACGTGCACGGCCCCTCGCCTGCGTCGGCCTCCGTCGTGCTCGAGGACTCGCCCTGGACCGTCGCTGGCCGCGACGTAGCGCAGGAGGTCCTGCTCGTCGGCGACGAGGATGCCGGCGCCGTCCACGCCGAAGAGGGCCACGCAGGCGTCGAGCACCTGCTCGAGGGCACCCACGACGCTGTCGTGACCCTGCTCGGACGTGGCGAGCCTGCGCAGGCTGACCGCGAGATCGGCGGCGTCGATGCTCATGGCGGTGATCCTATGCGGACGGGCCCTCCGGCCAGCCGGTCGAGGGGAGCTGGGCCTCGAACCGCTTCAGGACCTCGTAGTCCTCGGGGGTCGGAGGTGCCGTCGTGCACCACGACCAGGACGTGTGCCACCGTGCGCACCTTGGTGTTGCTGTCCTGCGAGATGCGGAGCATCGTGCGCCAGGCCTGCTCGGTGCTGCAGCCGTACTTCGCGGACAGGAGCCCGATGGCCATGCCGATGTCACGCTGCGACTTCATCGCCTCGTGGAGGTGGGCCACCTCGTCCCGCAGGGCGTCGGGTGCCTCGGTCGCCTGCAGCGGCCGCGGAGGCTCGCCGGAAGGAGTGTGCTTGCCAGACATGCGCGTCACCTTTCAATGACGAGAGTCCGCGGACACAGGGCGGAGCGATCGGTTCGAACGAGCCCCATGTTAGCGACTGCGCACTTCCATCCCTAGGGGTGAGTACCTGCGAGGGCGACTAGGATCTGTGGTGGCTCGAGAAGCGGGCCACTGGCTTCGTCTCCGGGAGGGTGGACGTGCCGCAGGACCGTGCTCGCAGGGGTTCGCCCGACGTCTTCAGCTTCGAGGGATCGGGCGACGACGCCCGGTTCTGGCTCGACACGGTCTACGGCACCAACCTCCGCCTGACCGGAGCCCTCGGCGGGGTCGAGCACCACCGGGCCGACCACGGCGCCGTGGTCTTCGACTACATCCGGATCGACGCGTCGTACTCCTTCGACTCCGACCCGATGCCGACCCTCGTGGTGGTGGACGTCCTGCACGGCGCCATCGAGTACGTCCGGGACGGCATGGCCGACCGGGTGCGCGACGGCGACTCGGTGCTCGTGGCCGGGTGGGACATGGCGTTCTCCGGCGTCGGCGACTTCCCCGAGCTCCGCACCACCTCGCTGCCTGCCGCCGGTCTCCTGGCGGCGATCGAGGAGACCGATCCGGACTTCGGTGAGCGCCTCATCTTCACCTCCTACGTCCCGCACTCGCCAGCGGCGGGTGCGCGCTGGCGGGCGACCGTCGACGAGATCAGCTCGATGCTGCCCGCCGACGCGACCACGGAGCAGTCGGAGGCGGCCGCGTGCCTGCTCGGACACACCCTGCTGCACACGTTCCCCAACAACGTCGTCGTACGCGCCACGCTGCCCGGGGTCGACCACGACGCTGTGGACGACTCGCCGTCGACCGTCCGGCGAGCCGCCCGCATCATCGAGGCGCACGCGTCCGAGGACCTGACCCCGGGCGACCTCGCGCGCGAGTGCGGCGTCACCCCGCGAACCCTGCAGTACGCGTTCCGCAACCACCTGGGCTGCACCCCGCAGGACTACCTCCGCAGGGTCCGTCTCGACCTCGCCCGGCGCTCGCTGCGCGACGGCACGTCGGCCTCGGTGGGCGACGCGGCCGCCGCCCACGGCTTCTTCAACCCGGGCCGGTTCGCCACGTACTACCGGAGGTCTTCGAGGAGAACCCTGGACAAACTTTGCACCGCGCGGAGATTTGAGCGCCCGATTTCGTTTTTCGGCTGTCGCGCTGGTCTGGACCGGAGGAGTAGTCGACACACTTGCTGGAGACCACGGTGAGCGAACTTCCGCCGGAAGGAACCCACCATGGTTCCCGTCTCGCTCGTTTCTGCAGCCCCTGCCACATCCGCACCTCGCGCACCGTCGTCCTCCCTCGAGGGAACGGCCCGCTCCCGCCGCACCGACGGCATCGTCGCCGACCTGAGGCTGGTGCAGCCCCAGTCGTCGGACTCGCGTGGCCTCACGGTGACGCTGATCGAGACCAACGCCGGCGTCGCCCGGTCGATGGCCGGTCGCTACCGCAACCGCGGCATCGAGCTCGACGACCTCGAGCAGGTCGCCCTGCTCGGCCTGACCAAGGCCGCCCAGCGCTTCGACCCGGGTGCCGGTCACGACTTCTTGTCGTACGCCGTCCCGACCATCCGCGGCGAGCTGCGGCGCCACTTCCGCGACTCGGGCTGGATGGTGCGTCCGCCGCGCCGGGTGCAGGACCTCCAGTCCCGCATCTCCCGTGCGCAGGACGAGCTGGAGGCTCGGCTCGGGCACTCCCCGCGTCCCACCGAGGTGGCGGTGCACCTGGGCGTCGGCCTCGAGGACGTCGTGGAGGCCCTCACCGCCGACGGCTGCTTCACCCCGACCTCCCTCGACGGACCGGTCGGCGACGGCTCGGCGTCCCTCGGGGACCTGCTCGGCTTCGACGACCGCGCTGTCGTGGCGGCCGAGGCCCGGATCGTGCTCGAGCCCGTCCGTGCGCAAGCTCTCCGAGCGGGACCGCCGGATCCTCCACCTCCGCTTCGTCGAGGAGCGCACGCAGCAGGAGATCGCCGAGGAGATCGGGCTCACGCAGGCACAGGTGTCCCGCGTGCTCACCCGCATCCTCGCCGACCTCCGGGCCGACCTGACCGGACACAACCCGGCCGCCTGATCGCCGAGCTCCCGCTGAACGCCGGGTTACTGCTGTACCCACCCCTTGCTCGGGGGTGGGTACAGCCACTAACCCGGCGTTACAGCGCGTTCGGCTAGGAGTCGAAGCCGAGCCCGGCCGCGTCGAGCGCCCGCAGGAACGGGTTGCGGCGACCGCGGCGGTGGTCGGCCCGGTCGAGCGACCAGCGGGTGAGGTTGATCCCGGCGGACGCCAACGGCTCCGGCGGGAACGGCAGCGGTCGCTCGCGCACCATCCGCAGCGACGTGCGCTCGGTCGGTTCTCCGGCCAGCAGGTCGAGCAGGACCTCGCCGGCGAAGCGGGTGGCGCCGACGCCCAGGCCGGTGAACCCGGACGCGTGGGCCACCCGGTCGTCGTGGGTGAGCCCGTAGAACGCGGTGAACTGGGTGCAGGTGTCGATCGCGCCGGCCCAGCGGTGGCTGAACCGCACGTCCTCCAGCTGCGGGAAGGTCGCGAGGAAGTGTGACGCGAGGCGGGCGTGGCTCTCGGGCCGGTCCTCGTGGCGCGCGGCCAGCCGGCCACCCGCTGGATAGATGGCGTCGTAGCCGCCCCACAGGATGCGGTCGTCGGCCGTGCGTCGGGAGTAGTGGAACTGGTTGGCGAGGTCGCCGAGGCCCTGCCGTCCGGCCCAGCCGATCGAGGCCAGCTGGTCGGCGGTCAGCGGCTCGGTGACCAGGACGTAGTCGTAGACCGGCACCGTCATCAGCCGGTTGCGCCGCAGCAGCGAGGGGAACACGTTGGTGGCGAGGACGACGTGGTCGGACGTGACCACGGCCCGGTCGGTCTGCACCTCGACCGAGCCGGCCGACGTACGCCGCAGCGCGGTGACGGCCGAGTGCTCGTGGATCTCGACGCCGAGGTCCGTGGCGACGCGCGCGAGCTCGCGGGCCAGCTTCGCCGGGTGCACGAGGGCGGTCTCGTCGGCCTCGATCGACGCCGGCGAGGAAGAGCGGGCTGTCGATCTCGGCGCGCACCTGCACCGTGTCGAGAAAACCGGGCTCCTCGCGCAGCCACGCGACCTGGTGCTCCTCGACCGCCACCGAGAGCGTGCCGGTGCGCTCCCACTCGCAGTCCAGGCCGAGGTCGCGCACGTCGGCCTCGAAGCCGGCGAGGTTGTCGTGGCCGAGCCGCGCCAGCACGTCGTGCTCCTCGGGCCAGCGGGCGCGCCCGTTGGCCTCACCGTGGGTGAGCGAGGCCTCGCAGAAGCCGCCGTTGCGACCCGATGCCGCCCAGCCGATCGTGTGCGCCTCGAGCAGCACGACCCGGCGTCCGGGGTCGCGACGCTTCGCGTGCACGGCCGTCCAGAGGCCGAGGTAGCCGCCGCCGACGATCGTCAGGTCCGTGCGCGTGGACGCGGTGAGCCCGGCGTACGTCGCCGCATCGTCCTCGAGCCAGAAGACCGACTGCTCGGTGGCCGCGAGCGAGCGCTGCACCACCCGGGGATCGGGGGCGTGGCGCTCGTACGCGGTGCGGTGGGCCGGCACGTGAGCTCAGGCGGTCGCGTCGAGCGCGGCGTCCAGGATCGCCAGTCCCTCGCGGGCCTCGTCGTCGCTGGTGGTCAGCGGCGGCACCACGTGGATCCGGTTGTAGTTGGCGAACGGCAGCATGCCGCGCTCCTGGCAGGCCTTCACCAGGCCGGCCATCGCCGGGCTGGACCCGCCGTACGGCGCGAGCGGCTCACGCGTGGTGCGGTCGCTGACGAGCTCGACGGCCCAGAAGGCACCGGTGCCGCGCACCTCGCCGATCCGGTCGTGCTTCTCGGCGAGCGCCCGCAGGCCGGGGCCGAGGACGTCCTCGCCGAGCCTGGCCGCCCGGCCCACGACGTCCTCGTCCTCCATCGTGCGGATGGTGGCGACGGCGGCCGCGCACGCCAGCGGGTGGCCGGAGTAGGTGAGGCCGCCGGGGTACGTGCGGTGCGCGAAGGTCGCGTAGATCTCGTCGCTGATCGCGACGCCGCCGAGCGGGACGTAGCCGGAGTTGACGCCCTTGGCGAAGGTGATCAGGTCGGGCGTGATGCCAGCCCCTTCCGACGCGTGCTCCACCGCGAACCACCGGCCGGCGCGGCCGAAGCCCGACATCACCTCGTCGGCGATGAGCACGATGCCGTGGCGGTCGCAGATCTCCCGCACGCCGGCGAGGTAGCCCGGCGGCGGCACCATGATCCCGGCGGTGCCGGGGATCGCCTCGAGCACGATCGCGGCGACGGTCGACGGGCCCTCGAGGGCGACGACCTGCTCGAGGTGCTCGAGCGCGCGCTCGCACTCCTCGGCCTCGGTGGTGGCGTGGAACGCGCTGCGGTAGAGGAACGGGCCGAAGAAGTGGACCGTCCCGGTCGAGCCGTGGTCGCTGGCCCACCGGCGCGGGTCGCCGGTCATGTTCACCGCGAGGTGGGTGCCGCCGTGATAGCTGCGGTAGGTCGTCAGCACCTTGTGGCGGCCGGTGTGCAGCCGCGCCATGCGTACGGCGTGCTCGTTGGCGTCGGCGCCGCCGTTGGTGAAGAAGACGTGGTCGAGGTCGCCGGGCGTGTGGCTCGCGATGAGGCGCGCGGCCTCCGAGCGGGCGCCGTTGGCGACGGCCGGCGCGATCGTGCACAGGTGGGCGGCCTGCTCCTGGATCGCGGCCACGATGCGGGGGTGCTGGTGGCCGAGGTTGGTGAAGACCAGCTGCGAGCTGAAGTCGAGGTAGCGCGTGTCGTGCGCGTCCCAGACGTGGCTGCCCTCGGCGCGGGTGACGACCATCGGCGTGATCTCGGCCTGCGCCGACCAGGAGTGGAAGACGTGCGCGCGGTCGAGCTCGTACGCCCGCGCGGCGTCGTACGTCGTGCTCAGGTCGCTCTTGTTCATCAGCTCAGTCATTGCGCGGGAATCCCAGCTCGAGGCCGCCCTCGGGGCGGTTGGCGGGGTCGATCCACCGGGTGGTGACGACCTTGCCGCGGGTGAAGAAGTGGACGCCCTCGGTGCCGTGGGCGTGGGTGTCGCCGAAGAGCGAGCGCTTCCAGCCGCCGAAGGAGTAGTAGGCGACCGGCACCGGGACGGGCACGTTGACGCCGATCATCCCGACGGTCACGTCGGCCTCGAAGCGGCGGGCGGCGCCGCCGTCGTTGGTGAAGACCGCGGTGCCGTTGCCGTACTCGTTGGCGTTGACCAGGGCCACCGCCTCCTCGTACGACTTCGCGCGTACGACCGACAGGACCGGGCCGAAGATCTCCTCGCGGTAGATGTCCATCTCCGGGGTGACGTCGTCGAAGAGGGTCGGGCCGAGCCAGAAGCCCTCCTCCCCTCCGCGGGCGGCGACGTCGCGGCCGTCGACGACGACCTTCGCGCCGGCCGCCTCGCCGGAGTCGATGTACGAGCTGACCTTGTCGCGGTGGGCCTTCGTGACGAGCGGGCCCATGTCGGCTTCCTTGCCCTCACCGGTCGCGGACCGGCCGCCGTCGCCGATCAGCAGCGTGCGGGTCCGGTCGGCGATCCGGGCGACGAGCTCGTCGCCGATGGGGTCGACCGCGACGAGCACGCTGATCGCCATGCACCGCTCGCCGGCGCTGCCGTAGCCGGCGTTGACGGCCGAGTCGGCGGCGAGGTCGAGGTCGGCGTCGGGCAGCACGACCATGTGGTTCTTCGCGCCGCCGAGCGCCTGGACGCGCTTGCCGTGGCGGCTCGCGGTCTCGTAGACGTACTCCGCGATCGGGGTCGAGCCGACGAAGCTGATCGCCTGCACGTCGGGGCTGGTGAGCAGCGCGTCGACGGCGGTCTTGTCGCCGTGCAGGACGTTGAAGACGCCGTCGGGCAGCCCGGCCTCCTGCCACAGCGCGGCGAGCCAGTTGGCCGCGCTCGGGTCCTTCTCGCTGGGCTTGAGCACCACGGTGTTGCCGGCCGCGATGGCGATGGGGAAGAACCACATCGGCACCATCGCGGGGAAGTTGAAGGGGCTGATGATGCCGACCACGCCGAGCGGCACCCGCTTGGAGTGCACGTCGACGCCGGTCGACGCCTCCTCGCTGTGGCCGCCCTTGAGCAGGTGGGAGATGCCGCACGCGAACTCGACGACCTCGAGGCCGCGGGAGATCTCGCCGATCGCGTCGGAGTGCACCTTGCCGTGCTCGGCGGTGATGAGCGCGGCGAGCTCGTCCTTGCGGCTGTTGAGCAGCTCGCGGAAGGCGAACATCACCTGCGTACGCCGCGCGAGCGACGTGGTGCCCCAGCCGCGGGCGGCGCGGGCCGCCGCGTCGATCACGTGGGCCGCGTCGGCCTCGCTGGCGAGCGCGAGGCGGCCGGTGACCTGGCCGGTGGCGGGGTTGGTGACGTCGGCCCAGCCGGACGGGGTGCCGGGCAGCGGGGCGCCGTCGGCCCAGTGGACGATCTCGGTGATGTCGCTCATGGCGCCATCCTCGATCGGCGGGGCCGCGTCGGCGGGTGTCGGATCGTAGGATTCGCGCGCCGGGTTCGGACAATCCGTCGCCCCGTTCGCGCGTAGGCTGCGCTCTCGTGGCCGAGGTGACGCCGGGTGTGACGCTCCAGGAGGCACTGGGCCTGCCCACCTTCCGCCGCGCCGTGCCGGAGGTGGTCGCGGGCGCCGCCGGTCTCGACCGGCCGATCCGCTGGGTGCACGCCACCGAGCGCCTCGACGCGGGCTCGCTGCTCCGCGCCGGGCGACCTGCTGCTGACGATGGGCACCGGCCTGCCCGCCGACGACGACGCCGCCGGCCTGGCCGCGTTCGCCGACGGGCTCGTCGACGTCGGTGCGGTCGGCATCGTGGTCGAGCTCGGCCGCAGGTGGGACGTGACGCTGCCCGCCGCGCTGGTCGAGGCGTGCGAGCGGCACGGGCTGCCGCTGGTGGTGCTCGGCCAGGAGACGCGGTTCGCCGCGCTGGCCCAGGAGATCGGCGAGCGTGTGGTCGACCGGCAGCTCAGCGAGCTCCGCGAGGCGCAGCGCGTGCACGAGACCTTCACCGAGCTCAGCAACAGCGGCGCCGGCCCGGTCGAGATCCTCCAGGCCGTGCAGCGGATGGCAGCCGGTCCGGTCGTCGTGGAGAACGCCCAGCACCGCCCGCTCGACTACTTCGCCGGGCCCGACGAGGCGGGCGGCTTCCTCGACGGCTGGCCCGCGCGCTCGCGCCGGGTGGAGGTCGCCGGCCGCACCGGCTGGGACGCCGGCAACGGCTGGCTGGTCACCCGGCTCGGCACCGCCGACCAGGTGTGGGGCCGGCTCGTGATCGGCTCGCCCACGCCGCCGTCGCAGCGGCTCGTCGCCGTCGCCGAGCGGGCCGCCGCCGCGCTGGCCCTCCACCGGCTCCACGACCGCGACCGCGGCACGCTCATGCGGCGTACGCACCTCGAGCTGCTGTCCGGGCTCACCGACGCACCCGACTCCGACGAGGTGCTCGGGCGCTGCGAGCTGGCCGGCTTCCCGGTGCGGCGGCGTGCCTTCGCGGGGCTGGTGGTCCGGCCGCGGATCGGCTCCTCCGCGCCGGCCGACCTCGACGAGGTGGCCGCCACGGTCGTCCGGGCGGCGCACGGCCTGCGGCTGCCGGCGCTGGTCTGCGAGGTCGAGCGCGACCTGCGGGTGCTGGTCTCGGCCGCTCCCACCGCTGACGCCGACGACCTCGTCGACCGCCTCGCCGGTCGCGTCCTGGCGCACCACGACGTCGTGCTCGCCGCCGGACGGGTGGTGCCCGACCGCGCCGGCATCGCGCGCACGGTCACCGAGGCCGGCCAGGTCGCCGACGCGGCCCCGCAGGTGCGCCGCGAGCAGGACCCCGACGTGCACCGGCTCGCCGACCTGCACCTGCGCGGCCTGCTCGCCCTGCTCGGCGAGGACGACCGGCTGCGGCTCTTCGTCGACCGCGAGCTCGCTGCGCTGCGGCAGCACGACCGCGCCGACGGCGCCCGCACCGACCTGCTCGCCGCGCTGCGGGCCCTGGTGCTGCACCCGGCGAGCAAGACCGAGGCCGCCGCCAGCCTGCACCTGTCGCGCGCCGCGTTCTACGACCGGCTGGCCCGGATCGAGGCGATCCTCGACGCCGACCTCGACGACCCCGACGTACGCGTGTCGCTCCACGTGGCCCTCCTGGCGGCCGAGCTGTCCGGCACAACGTCCGGTCGAGAGGCGAAGTGACGACAGATCGTCGGCCGACGTCCGCGTCCGCGGCGGGGGACGATGGCGAGATGTTCCGTGTGCTCGACGTCGCCGCCGCCGTGCCGACGTCGCCCCTCGACCCCGGCACCGTCCTCGACGGCGCCCCCGAGGCGGGCTCGCGCGCCCTGGCCGCCGTGGCCGGCGTCGAGGTCGGCGTGTGGGAGATGAGTCCCGGCACGGCCACCGACGTCGAGGTCGACGAGGTGTTCGTCGTGCTGTCCGGGTCGGCCACCGTCACCTTCGAGGACGGCGAGCGGGTCGACCTCGGTCCCGGCAGCGTCGTACGCCTGCGGGCGGGCGAGCACACGACCTGGGTCGTCCACGAGACCCTCCGCAAGATCTACGTCGCCTGACCAGGAGTCCTGATGACCACCCCTCATGACCTGACCATCCACAACTTCATCGACGGCGAGCTCGTCGAGTCCGCGGCGACCGACTTCATCGACCTGGTCGACCCGGTCACCGGCGAGGTGGACGGGCGCTCGCCGGTCTCGACGCCCGACGAGGTGGACCGGGCGTACGCCGCCGCGGCGCGCGCCTCGGAGTCGTGGAAGCGGCTCACGCCGGGCCGCCGCCAGGCGTACCTGCTCGACCTGGCCACCGCGGTCGCCGAGCGACGCGACGAGATCAGCGAGGTGCAGGCGCGCGACACCGGCCAGCCGGTGCGCTACATCGCGAGCGAGGAGGTCGACCAGGGCGTCGACCAGCTGCGCTTCTTCGCCGGTGCGGCCCGGCTGCTCGAGGGCAAGTCGTCAGGCGAGTACCTCGAGGGGCACACGTCCAGCATCCGCCGCGAGCCGATCGGCGTCGTCGGCCAGGTGACGCCGTGGAACTACCCCTTCGCGATGGCGATCTGGAAGATCGCCCCCGCCCTCGCCGCCGGCAACACGATCGTCCTCAAGCCGAGCGACACCACCCCGCGCTCGACCGTGCTGCTCGCCGAGATCGCCGGCGCGATCCTGCCGCCGGGCGTCCTCAACGTGGTCAACGGCGACGCCAGCACCGGTCGGCTCCTCGTCGAGCACCCGACGCCGGGCCTCGTCGCCATCACCGGCTCGGTGCGGGCCGGCATCGAGGTCGCGTCGTCGGCCGCGAAGAACCTCAAGCGCGCGCACCTCGAGCTCGGCGGCAAGGCGCCCGTCGTGGTGATGCCCGACGCCGACCTGCCCCGCGCGGCGGAGCTCATCGCGGCCGCGGCCTACTTCAACTCCGGCCAGGACTGCACGGCCGCGACCCGCGTCATCGTGCACGAGAGCATCCACGACGAGCTCGTCGCGCTGCTCGTCAGCGAGGCCGAGGGCACGCGTCCCGGCCCGCCGTCGGACGCCGAGGCCGACTACGGCCCGCTCAACAACGCCGCCCACTTCGCCAAGGTCGAGGCGTTCCTCGCCGACCTGCCCGACCACGCGGTCGTCCGCACGGGCGGCAAGCGCCACGGCGACGCGGGCTACTTCTTCGCGCCGACCGTCGTGACGGGCGTACGCCAGGACGACCGGATCGTGCAGGACGAGGTCTTCGGGCCGGTGCTGACGGTGCAGTCGTTCACCGAGGAGGCGGAGGCGGTCTCGCTGGCCAACGGTGTGCCGTACGGCCTGGCCGCCAGCGTCTGGACCCGCGACCACGGCACCGCCGACCGGCTGACCCGCGAGCTCGACTTCGGGTGCGTGTGGGTCAACACCCACATCCCGTTCGTCTCCGAGATGCCGCACGGCGGCTTCGGTCACTCCGGCTACGGCAAGGACCTGTCGGGCTACGGCTTCGACGACTACACGCGCATCAAGCACGTGATGACCGCGCACTACTGACCTTGTGTCAGGCAGGCGTCCCCACGTCGAAGACGTCGAGCAGCTGGGCGAGGGTGCGGTAGTAGCCGACGAGGACGACCAGCTCGGTGATCGTCGTGGTGCCGAGCACCGCGACGAGGTCGGCGTACTCCTCGGCGGTGAGGCGGGAGCGGTCGGCGAGCAGGCGCCGGCACAGCGCGTACGCCGACTCCTCGACCGCGTCGGTCGGGGCGAAGGTGCCGGCGGCGAGGGCGGCGAGCTCGTCGTCGGTCAGGCCGACCGCGCGCCCGACGCGCTCGTGGGCGTACTGCTCGAAGGCGCTGCCGGTCGCGGTGGCCACGGCGAGGATCGCGATCTCGCGCAGCCGCGCGGAGAGCCCGGTGGAGTAGCGGATCGCGCTGCCGAGCTCCTGCAGCGGTGCGCCGAGGCCGGGCTCGTGGACCATCACGCCGAACGGTCCGGTCAGCGCGCCGTCCCCGTGTGACGAGCGCGAAGTGCTGCGGCCCCCGGCCACGGGGTCCGCCGACGATGTCGTCGTACAACGCCCGCTGCGCGTCGTTGAGGTCGGCGGGGGTGAGGTCGGGCAGTCGCATGCCGCCATGATGCCCGTGGTCAGGCATGCTGGTCCGCATGCGTTTCACCGAGCACGAGCTCACCGTCGCCGTCACCTCGGCCGCCAAGGTCGTGGCCGGCGCGAAGGTGCGCCGCAAGGCCAAGGACGACGCCTGGGAGGCGATGAGCAAGATCGAGCGCTACCACCTGCTCGAGGCCGTCGGCAGCCAGGTGCTCCCCGTCCTGCTGGCCCTGCCCGACGTCGAGGTCCCGGCCGGGACCCGGCCGACCTTCACCGACGCGCAGATCGCTGCCGCGGTCGAGGCGACGCTCGGCGAGAGCGGCGTCGGTCGGCTGCGGCAGAAGGTGGCGGTGGCCGCGCGCCTCACCCTCGTGCGTACGGCGCTCGCGCAGCTGCCGGTCCGGCAGGACCCGGACGCGCTGATCGTGCCCGACTCACTGTGAGGACTCAGCGGAAGACGTGCTCACCCGGCACGCGCAGCGTGTCCCGGCACCAGGTGCCGGCGTCGCTGCGGAAGTAGCCCGTGCGGGTCGACCTGAGAACCCTGAGACGGGCGCTCAGGTTGGGTGCGTACCGTCGATGGCGATGAACCACCTGATGCGCACCCGTACTGTCCTCGGCCTCGTCGCCGCCGCCAGCATGCTCGTCCTGTCCGCCTGCGGCGGCGGGAGCGACTCGGCCTCCTCGGGACGAGGACGCCTCCGCGAGCGAGTCCTCGAGCGCCAGCGCCGAGCCCTCCGCCCGGGGCGGCCCCGACGTCTCGGGGATCCCGGACGTCGTCGCCGAGGTCAACGGCGAGGAGGTCACCAAGGAGGAGTTCGTCCCGCTCTACCAGGCGGCCTTCCAGCAGGCCGCCGCGCAGGCGCAGACGAGCGGCGAGGCACCCGACGAGAAGGCGCTGCAGCAGCAGACCGCCGACGACCTCGTGTCCACCGAGCTCCTGGCCCAGGAGGCCGAGTCGCGCGGCATCGAGGTCAGCGACGAGGACGTCGACGCCGAGCTCGCCGACCTCGCCGAGCAGAACCAGATGGCCTCCGCCGACGAGCTGCTCGCCGCGGTGGAGAAGAACGGCATGAGCGAGGACCAGGCCGCGCTCGCAGGTCGAGACGCAGGTGCTCGTCGAGCTGCTCGTCGCCGACGAGGACGGCGGCGAGGGGCCGACCGAGAAGGAGCTCCGCGCGATCTACGACCAGGCCAAGAAGCAGGCGGCCGGCCAGCAGGGCCAGAAGATCCCGCCGTTCGCCGCAGGTCCGCGACCAGATCGAGGAGCAGGCGAAGACCGAGCAGACCAGCAAGGTCGCCAAGACCCTCGTCGAGGACCTCCGCAAGGACGCGGACATCACGATCAACCTCTGACGGTCGTCTCGGTCACCCTGGCGGTCCGAGCAGGGTCGTCACGGCAGCCAGGAATTCGCTCCGGTTGAAGGGTTTGGGGAGGAAGTTCGGGTGCTCGCGCCCGACGTCCATGTCGCCGGACATGAGCAGGACCTTCGTGGTCGGACTGGTGCGGCTCAGCTCGTCCACGACCGCGAGCCCGGTCATCCGGGGCATGTGGTGGTCGAGCACCACCAGGTCGAAGTCCTGCTCGACCGCACGTGCGAGTGCGTCAGCGCCGTCGCCCACGATCGTGACGTGGTGCCCGGCCCGTTCGAGCACGTGTCCGATGAACTCGCGGATGTCGGGCTCGTCGTCGGCGACGAGGCTGCGGATGGGCATGAGGACGATTGTGGCCCCGAACTGCTCCGCACGTCTCGTCCGCATGCCGGCGCGAGAGCAGATCGTGACCTCGGTCCGGCCCGGTGAGGCATCCGAGGACGCGGCCCGGACCGTTAGGGTCGGCCCATGATCGGGGCGGTCTTTGCGCTGGCATATGCCGTGCTCACCCTTCTCGGACGCGCCACCGCCCTCGAGGGGATGACCGTCAGCCTGGTCTGGCCCGCGGCGGGGGTGGCCATCCTGTGGCTGCTCGCGGAGTCGCCTCGCCGCGCCTGGCGGGTCCTGGTGCCGCTGATGGTCGTCCACGGTCTCGTGGTCCTCGCGACCGGTGTGTCGCCCGTGGTGGCGTTCTTCGGATCGCTGTCGGTCACCGTCCAGACGGGGCTGGTGGGCCTGCTCGTACGCCGGTGGTGCCCCACGCTGCTGGGCGCGGGAGGGACAGCGAGCATCCGCTCGCCCCGCAGCCTGATGGCCACGGGCCTCGCCGCATGCATCGGATGCGCGGTCGGCGGCCTCATCGGTCCGGTCGGCCTGTGGCTGGACGGCGCAGACGTCACCCCGCTGACTGTCCTGGCCTGGTTCGCGCGGCACGTGACCGGCCTCGCTGACCGTCGGCGGCGTCGGTCACCTGGCGTGGGAGTGGCGTACGCAGCGCATCCCCGCCCGTACCCACAGCGGCAGCCGCACGGAGCTCGTCCTGCTGTGGCTGGTCTCCCTGGTCGTGACCGTCGGGCTCTTCCTCCAGCCCTACCCGCTGATCTTCATCGTCATCGCGCTGCCGGTGTGGTCGGCAGCCCGCTTCCGGACCCTCCCCGCAGCGGTGCACTGCCTGGCCTCGGGTCGATCGCCGTCGGCCTGAGCTCACCGGGCACGGACCCATCGCCCGGCTCGACGATCCCGTGGCCGAGGTGCTGGTCTCACAGCTCTTCATGGTCACGGTGCTGCTCACGGGGCTCGCAGTGGGCGCGCTGGGCGACCGGATCGACGACCTGTACTCGAGTGCCACGCGAGCCCGCGCTGAGGCGGCAGAGCAGGCCGAGCTTCTCGCGGAGATGACCGAGAGCATGGACGAGGGCCTGGTCGTCCTCGACCCGAGCGGTGCTGTCGAGCGCAGCAACGGCGCCAGTCGTCGGCTCGCCCACCGCGTGAGCCGGGGCTCCAGGGACGCCGATGCGCTCGCCGACCTGGTGGGGCTGCTGCTCGACCCCGTCCCCCAGAACACGGGTGCGGCCAGGCCGAGCTGGGCGTCGGCGACGTGGTCATCCCGTTGCCGAGCGGCGAGGAGATCGTGCTCGCCGTCTCGCGGACGTCGCTGTCGGGCAGGGGCGTCGACCAGAGCAGCACGGGCGTGCTGCTGGTGCTCCGCGAGGTCACCGAGCACCGATCCGGCCTCCGCCCGCTGGTCGGCTTCGCCTCGACGGCCGCCCACGACCTGCGCGGGCCCCTGTCCGCCATCCGCTCCTGGCTCTCCCTCGCGGTCGAGGACCTCGAGCCCGATTCAGAGGCGGTGATGCCGCTGCGCCGCGCCGAGCGGGCTGCGGACCAGATGGCGGACCTGATCGGCGACCTCCTCGCGCACGCCCTGGCCGAGTCGGGCGTGCTGGTCGCCCAGGACGTGCCGCTCGTCGGTGACGACGGGGTGCTCACCCAGGCCGCCCAGCTCCTCGGGCCGGAGGACGTGCTGGAGGTGCGCGACGACCTGCCCGCGGTGCACGCCGACCCTGTGGCCGTCCGACAGCTGTTCGGCAACCTGGTCGGCAACGCCGTGAAGTACCGCAGGCCGGGCATGCCCGCCCCGGTCCGGGTGGACGCACGCCGGCAGGGGGCCCGCGTGGTGGTCGAGGTCGAGGACAACGGTGTCGGCGTCGAGGAGGACGAGCGGTCCCTGATCTTCCAGCGCTTCCACCGCAGCGGTGCCGTGCGAGCGCACTTCCGAGGCACCGGCATGGGCCTGTCGATCTGCCAGACGATCGTGCAGCGGCACGGCGGCACGATCGAGTGCGTGGCCGCCGAGCCGGGGACCGGGTCGGTCTTCCGCTTCGACCTGCCGGCGTCAGAGAGCGTCCACCTATCCCCTCAGACGTTGCGCCGGTACTGACCGCCGACCTCGAAGAACGCCTCGGTGACCTGCTGGAGCGAGCAGACCCGCGCCGCGTCCATCAGCACGGCGAAGACGTTGTCGCCGGCGATCGCGGCGTCCTTGAGCCGGGCGAGCGCCTCCTGGGCCTCGGCGCCGTGGGCGGCCTGGAAGGCGCGTACGCGCGAGAGCTGCGACTCCTTCTCGGCCTCGGTCGCGCGGGCCAGCTCGATCTCGTGCGGCTGCGCATCGCGTCGGCGGCGTCTCCTTGACGAACGTGTTGACGCCGATGATCGGCAGCGAGCCGTCGTGCTTGCGGTGCTCGTAGAGCATCGACTCGTCCTGGATCCGCCCGCGCTGGTAGCCGGTCTCCATCGCACCGAGCACACCGCCGCGCTCGTTGATCGAGTCGAACTCGGCGAGCACGGCCGCCTCCACCAGGTCCGTGAGGTCGTCGATGATGAACGAGCCCTGGAGCGGGTTCTCGTTCATCGCCAGGCCCCACTCGCGGTTGATGATCAGCTGGATCGCCAGCGCACGGCGTACGGACTCCTCCGTCGGGGTCGTCACCGCTTCGTCGTACGCGTTGGTGTGGAGGCTGTTGGCGTTGTCGTAGATCGCGATGAGGGCCTGCAGCGTGGTGCGGATGTCGTTGAAGTCCATCTCCTGCGCGTGCAGCGACCGGCCGCTCGTCTGGACGTGGTACTTCAGCTTCTGCGAGCGCTCCGAGGCGCCGTACTTCTCCTTCATCGTCACCGCCCAGATGCGGCGCGCGACGCGGCCGAGCACGCTGTACTCCGGGTCCATGCCGTTGGAGAAGAAGAACGACAGGTTGGGCGCGAAGTCGTCGATGTCCATGCCGCGCGCGAGGTAGGCCTCGACGTAGGTGAAGCCGTTGGCGAGGGTGAAGGCGAGCTGGCTGATGGGGTTCGCCCCGGCCTCGGCGATGTGGTAGCCGGAGATCGACACCGAGTAGAAGTTGCGCACCTGCTGCTCGATGAACCACTCCTGGATGTCGGCCATCATCCGCAGGCAGAACTCGGTGGAGAAGAGCGCGGTGTTCTGGCCCTGGTCCTCCTTGAGGATGTCGGCCTGCACGGTGCCGCGGACGTTGGCCAGTGCGTACGCCGCGAGCTGCGCGCGCTCCTCGGCTGACGGCTCGCGGCCCTCGCGCTCGGTGAAGGCCTCGACCTGCTGGTCGATCGCGGTGTTGAGGAAGAACGCCAGCACGGTCGGGGCCGGGCCGTTGATGGTCAGCGACACCGACGTGGTCGGCGCGACGAGGTCGAAGCCGTCGAAGAGCTCCGACATGTCGTCGAGCGTCGCGACCGAGACGCCGGACGTGCCGACCTTGCCGTAGACGTCGGGGCGCGGGTCGGGGTCGCGGCCGTAGAGCGTCACGGAGTCGAAGGCCGTCGACAGGCGGGTCGCGTCGTTGCCGTGGCTGAGGATCTTGAAGCGGCGGTTGGTGCGCGCCGGGTCGCCCTCGCCGGCGAACATCCGGGCCGGGTCCTCGTTGTCGCGCTTGAACGGGAAGACGCCGGCGGTGAAGGGGTAGTAGCCCGGGAGGTTCTCGTTGCGCCAGAACGTCACGAGCTCGCCGTGGTCGGCGAAGCGGGGCAGCGCGACGCGCGGGATCTTGTTGCCGCTGAGCGACTCCCTCGTGAGCTGGGTGTGGATCTCCTTGTCACGGACGACGACGACCTGCTCGTCGCCGGAGTACGACTCGACGACCGTGGGCCAGCCGGCGATCTGGTCGGCGACCTCGTGGGGGACGGCCTTCCGTGCGGCCTCGAGCAGCGCGGGGACGCCGCCCGCATCGCCGTCACCGAGCTGGTCGGCGACGTACTGCACGCGCTGCAGGTTGCGCGCCGCCTCGGCCAGCTCGGACGTACGCCCGTGGTAGCCGCGGACGGTCTCGGTGATCTCGGAGAGGTAGCGCACGCGGTCGGCGGGGACGACCTGCCGGATGCCGGAGGAGTGGCGTACGTCGACGTGCGGCAGCGTCCCCTCGTGGACCTGGAGCCCGGCGTCGGCGAGCTCGGCGCGCAGGTGCTGGTAGAGCGCGGTGACGCCGTCGTCGTTGAAGGTCGCGGCACTGGTGCCGAAGACCGGCATCTCGTGCGGCTGCTTGCCGAAGGCGTTGCGGTTGCGGACCAGCTGGCGGCCGACGTCGCGCAGCGCGTCCTTGGCGCCGCGGCGCTCGAACTTGTTGATCGCGACCGTGTCGGCGAAGTCGAGCATGTCGATCTTCTCCAGCTGCGACGCGGCGCCGAACTCCGGCGTCATCACGTAGAGGGAGTGGTCGACGAGCGGCACGATGCCGGCGTCGCCCTGGCCGATGCCGGGCGTCTCGACGATCACCAGGTCGTGGCCGGCGGCCTTCATCACGTCGATCACGTCGCCGAGGTGCTCGGGCACCTCGTGGGCGCCGCGGGTGGCGAGCGAGCGGAAGAACACCCGGTCGCCGTCGAGCGAGTTGGCGCGGATCCGGTCGCCGAGCAGCGCGCCGCCGCCCTTGCGCCGGGTCGGGTCGACGGCGATGACGGCGATCCGCAGCTTGTCCTGCTGGTCGGTGCGGAAGCGGCGTACGACCTCGTCGGTGAGCGACGACTTGCCCGAGCCGCCGGTGCCGGTGATGCCGAGCACGGGCACGACGCGGCGCGACGCTGCCGCTCGGACCTCGGTGAGCATCGCCTCGTCGAGGCGTCCGCCCTCGGCGCCGGTGATGGCGCGGGCGACGGCGAACCGGTCGCTCGACATGATCTGTTCGATGTCCACCGGCTGGTGCGTCCCACAGGTCGACGTCGCAGTCGGCGACGACGGAGTTGATCATCCCGACGAGGCCCATCTTCTGGCCGTCCTCGGGGGAGAAGATGGTGACGCCGGACTCGCGCAGCCGGGTGATCTCCGACGGCACGATCACGCCGCCGCCACCGCCGACGACCTTCACGTGGCCGGCGCCCTGGGCGCGCAGCGACTCGACGAGGTACTCGAAGTACTCCACGTGCCCGCCCTGGTAGGACGACACGGCGACCCCCTGCGCGTCCTCCTCGAGCGCGGCGGTGACGACCTCCTGCACGGACCGGTTGTGCCCGAGGTGGACGACCTCGCAGCCCTGGCTCATGAAGATCCGCCGCATGATGTTGATCGACGCGTCGTGGCCGTCGAAGAGCGCCGAGGCGGTCACGAGGCGGATCGGGTTCACGGGGGTGTGCAGGTCGCTCATGGGTAGATAGTAGGACTTCCAAGTATTACCCGCGAGTATCCGCCGCGGAGGTCAGGCGGAGTCGCCGAGCCCGGTCCGGAGAGCGGTCAGCCGGTCGGTCAGCTCGCGTACGTCGCCCTCGGGGAGGCCGGGGGTCTCGAAGACCTTGCCGTTGAGCGCCGTCGTGGCCTCGTCGACCGCCACCCGGCCGGCGTCGGTGAGCACGGCGCGTACGACGCGTCGGTCGGCGTCGTCGCGCACGCGCTCGACGTAGCCCTGGGCCACGAGCCGGTCGACGGCGCTGGTGACGCTCGTCGGGTGCACCTGCAGCAGCGACCCGAGCCGCGACATCGGCATCGCGGCCTCGCGGGCGAAGGACAGCAGCCGCAGCACCTCGTAGCGCGCGAAGGTCAGCCCGCGCGGCCGGAGAACGGCGTCGATCCGCTCCATCAGCAGCTGCTGCGCCCGCACCACCGACGTCACCATCGCCATCCCGTCGGCGGCGTCGGGCCAGCCGTGGGCCACCCACTGGCGGTGGGCCTCGCCGATCGGGTCGCGGGTCATGGCTGGAGGTTAGGTCACGACAGGTGAGCACGGCGTGCGCCTCGACCATCGCCGGGCCGTACCAGGTGAGCAGCCGGCCCGACACCAGCCGCGTCGGCGTCGTGAGTGCCTCGGGCCCGTCCTCGGCGGTGAAGACGTACGGCTCGTCCGGCAGGAGCACGACGTCCGCGCCGGCGTCGTCGATCTCCGCGGTCGTGACCGTCGGGTAGCGGCCGTCGCGCCCGGCGAGCACGTTGGCCAGCCCTGCCCGGGAGAGGAGGTCGTCGGTGTAGGTGGGCGAGCCGACCACCATCCACGGGTCGCGCCAGATCGGGACGGCCACCGAGAGACGTACGGGGGCCGGCGTCGACCAGAGGGCGCGCGCCTCGGTCAACCACGGCGGGTCGGACAGTCCCAACGCCGTGGCGAAGAGGCGCGACATCGAGTCGAGCGCCTCCTCGACCGTCTCGATCCGGGTCACCCACACCGCGACGCCGGACTCGCGGAGCCGGCGTACGTCGAGCTCGCGGTTCTCCTCCTGGTTGGCCACGACGAGGTCGGGGGAGAGGGCGCGGATCGCCGCCAGGTCGGGGTTCTTGGTGCCGCGCACCCGCCCGACGGCGAGGTCGGCAGGGTGGGTGCACCAGTCGGTCGCGCCCACCAGCAGGTCCGGCGCGGAGGCCGCCAGTGCCTCGGTCAGGGACGGCACGAGCGAGACGACACGCGTTGCCGGGCCGGCCAGCGGGACGTCGTGGCCCAGGTCGTCGCGCATGACACGAAGGCTATGCCGTGGGGGTGATGGGCGCGGGGCCCCTGACGTGGTCAAGTTCTCCCATGAGCAAGCACGCCCGGTCCGCGGCAGTGCTCCCCGTCGACGGCGTGGAGCAGGCGACCGCCGAGGAACGGACCTTCCCGGCCGTCAACCCCGCCGACGGCGAGGTGCTGTGGCAGGTGCCGGACGCCGGGCTCGTCGACGTGCACGCCGCGGTGGCGGCTGCCCGTCGCGCCTTCGGCGAGACCACGTGGAGCACCGACACCGCCCTGCGCGCCGACACGATCCGGCGCCTGCAGGCTGCCCTGGTCGACCGGTCCGACGACCTGGCCCTGCTCGCCGCGACCGAGACCGGCGTCCCGGTGTCGCTCCGCGCCGAGCACGTCGACGCCCCGATCGCGCAGCTCCGGGTGCTGCACCCGGACCAGGAGGCCGGCGTCGCGGTGGTCCTGACGCCCGCGACCTCGCCGTTCGCCGTGGCGTTGGCCGAGGTCGGCCGGATGCTCGTCGCCGGCGGCACCGTCGTCCTCAAGCCGGCTCCGGAGGCGGCCAGCGCCGCCCTCGAGCTCGGCCGGATCGCCCTCGACATCCTGCCGCGCGGGGTGCTCAACGTCGTCACCACGCGCGACGTCGACGCCGCGATCGCCCTCGCCCTCGATCCCCGCGTCGACGAGGTGTCCTTCACGGGCTCGTCGGTGACGGGCGAGCGGGTGCTCGTCGCGGCCGGCCGCGCCGGCAAGGTGGTCCGCGTCGACGTCGGGGGCCCGGTCCCGCTCCAGCTCACCGACGACGACGACCTCGGCCCGCTCGTGTCGGCGGCCGCCGCCTCGCTCGCCGCGAACGCCGGCCAGGGCTGCCGGCTCCCGTCCTCGGTGGTCGTGCCCGAGCACCGCTACGCCGAGGCTCTCGCCATCGCGGTCGCCGCGATGGAGCAGGTGACGGTCGGCGACCCGGCCGACGAGAGCACGCTCTGCGGCCCGATCCGCTCGCGGGTGGGTCGCGACCGGGTCCTGCGCTACCTCGCCCTCGCTCGCGCGGAGGGCGGTGAGGCGGTCCTCGGCGGTCAGGCCCTCGACCGCGCCGGGTGGTGGCTCGCGCCCACCGTCATCGGCGGGCTGACCACGAAGTCGCGCCTGGTGCGCGAGGAGGTGCTCGGCCCCGTGCTCATGGTCGTGCCCGACGACGCATCGGCACGTGCATGACCCCGTCCTCGTCGAACTCCGGACCCGTCACCTCGAAGCCGTAGCCCTCGTAGAACCCGGTCAGCCCGGTCTGCGCGTCGAGCCGCACCTCGCGCTCGCCGCACACGCCCATCGCCTCGTCCATCAGTCGCGCGGCCAACCCGCGACCACGCGCCGCAGGGTCGACGACGACCCGGCCGATGCGAGCCCACGCACCGTCGTCGAGCACCCGCAGCGTGCCGAGGACGACGTCGTCCTCGAGCAGCACCACATGGCGCGTCGCCGGCTCCAGGTCACGCCCGTCCAGGTCGGGGTACGGGCAGTCCTGCTCGACCACGAAGACCCGCTGCCGCAGCCGCCAGACGTCGTACGCCGTCCGCGGGGCGAGGCCGTCGAAGTCGGTGGTCAGCACGCGGACCGTCATCGCAGGAAGTCCACGACCTGGGCGAAGGCCCGACGTGCCTCCGGGATGAACGGGAGCAGGCCGTAGACGTGGATCAGGTCGGGCTCCTCGATCGAGGTCAGGTCCCAGCCGGCCTCGGCCGCACGTCGCGCCAGCAGCCGGCAGCCGGGGTGCAGCAGGTCGCGGGTGCCGTGGAGCATGAGCGCCTTCGGCAGGCCGGACAGGTCGGCCAGGGCCGGCGAGACCTCGGGGCGGCCGAGGTCGTCGTCCGAGCCCGCCCACCACAGCGCGTACGCCTCGAGCTTGCTGTAGAAGAGCCACGGGTCGATCGCGTCCACCGCGCGCGTCTCCGGGGTCGAGGTGGTGAGGTCGACCCAGGGGGCGTGCAGCACGAGGTGGGTCGCCGGCTCCAGGCCGCGGTCGCGCACGGACAGCGCCATCGCGAGCGCGAGACCCCCGCCCGCGGAGTCGCCCGCCAGCACGACCCCGCCGGGCTCGCCGGACCAGTGGGCGGCGTCCGCGACGAGAGCGTCGTGGGAGTCGGCCCAGGTGTGCTCGGGCGCCAGGGGGTAGTCGGGCATCACGATCCGCGCCCCGATGGCGTCGGCGAGCCGGGTGGCGTACCGCACGTGGACCGCGTCGATCGGCGCCATGAAGGCGCCGCCGTGGACGTAGTAGAGCGTGCGGTGGACGTGCCGGTGGCGCGGCGTCAGCACGTAGGACGGGAAGCCGATGTCGGTGACGGCGACGTCCCAGCTCCGGGCGAAGCGGGGCGTCGCGCGCGTCGGGAGGGTCCGCGACCGGGAGCGGTGCCCGGTCTCGACCCGGGCCCGCTCGGCCGGCTCGGTGTCGAGGTCGCCGGCCCTGCGGAGCCGCGGGATCACCCGGGCGAGGACTTCGTGACGCAGGCTGGGCATGCGGGCAGCGTAGGGGCCGCGACCCGGTCGCAGTACGCTGGCGGCACAAGACAGGGGAGCACGCGCAGGCGTGCTGAGAGTGCGGACCAGCCGCAGACCCTACGAACCTGATCCGGTTAGCACCGGCGATAGGGAGTCACCATGCACCAGTCATCCGTCCGCGCTGCCCTCACGACGGCGGTGGCCGCCCTCGCCCTCGCCGGCTGCAGCCTCACCGGCGGCGACCCGTCGGAGCCGACGACCTCCGCGTCCGACGGAGCCGACGGGGCCGGCGGCGCGACCGGCGGCACCGTCGTCCTCGCCACGCACGAGTCCTTCACCCTGCCGAAGAAGCTGATCCGGCGGTTCGAGGAGGAGAGCGGCTACACCCTCGAGGTCCGCGCCGCCGGTGACGCGGGCACGCTCGCCACCAAGCTCAGCCTGACCGCCGACAACCCGATCGCCGACGCCGCCTTCGGCATCGACAACACCTTCGCCTCGCGCCCGCTCGACGAGGGCGCGTTCGCGGCCGTGACGCCGTCGGTCACCCCGCCCGAGGAGTACGCCCTCGCTGAGGGCGGTGACCGGCTCGTGCCGATCGACTCGGCGAGCGTGTGCGTCAACGTCGACACGGCCTGGTTCGACGCCGAGGGGATCGAGCCCCCGCAGACGCTCGACGACCTCACCGACCCGGCGTACGCCGACCTGCTGGTGACGCCGGGCGCCTCGACGAGCAGCCCGGGCATGGCCTTCTTCCTCGCGACGGTCGCCGAGCACGGCGACGACTGGCCGGCCTACTGGACCGACCTGCTCGCCAACGGCGCCAAGGTCGTCGACGGCTGGGAGGACGCCTACTACGGCGACTTCACCGCCGGGTCCGAGAACGGCACCCGCCCGATCGTGGTGTCCTACGACTCCTCACCCGCGTTCACCGTCACGGACGGCCGGACCACGACGGCGGCGCTGCTCGACACGTGCTTCCGCCAGGTGGAGTACGCCGGCGTGCTCGCGGGCGCCGACAACCCCGACGGCGCGCAGGCGGTCATCGACTGGATGCTCACCGACGAGGTGCAGAGCGCGCTCCCGGAGTCGATGTACGTCTTCCCGGTGATGCCCGGCGCGACCGTGCCCGACGACTGGGCCGAGTTCGCCCCGCAGCCCACGGACCCCTACGAGGTCTCCCCGGAGGAGATCGCCGCGAACCGCGAGCAGTGGCTGACCGAGTGGACCGACGTCGTGTCGCGATGACCCGCCGGGTCGCCGGGCTCCTGCTGCTGGCCGCCGGGCCGGTGCTGGTGCTGGGCCTGCTCTTCGTGCTGCCCGTGACCGGCATGGTCGCGGAGGGATTCGTCGCCGACGGCCGCTTCGCCCCGGGTGCCGTGCTGGAGGTGCTGGCCCGCCCGCGCGTGCACCGGGTCGCCTGGTTCACCGTGTGGACCTCGGGCGTCGCGACCACCCTCGCCGTCGTCCTCGGCCTGCCGGCGGCGTACGCCCTCCACCGGCTCGCCCTGCCCGGCCGCGCTGCTGTGCGCGCGGCGCTGCTGGTGCCGTTCGTCCTGCCGACCGTGGTCGTCGGCGTCGCCTTCCGCCAGCTGCTGGGGGAGGGCGGCCCGCTCGGCTCGCTCGGCCTCGACGGCACGCCGTTCGCCATCGTCTGCGGGCTGGTCTTCTTCAACGTCGCCGTCGTCGTGCGCACCGTCGGCGTCGCGTGGGAGGCGCTCGACCCGCGACCCGGACAGGCCGCGGCCGCGCTCGGGGCATCGCCGTGGCAGGTGCTGCGCACGGTGACGCTGCCCGCCCTGCGGCCGGCGATCGTGGGCGCGGCGAGCATCGTCTTCCTCTTCTGCGCGACGGCGTTCGGCATCGTGCTCACCCTCGGCGGCGTCCGGCACGCGACGGTCGAGACCGAGATCTACCTGCTGACCACGACCGTCTTCGACCTGCAGGCGGCGGCCGCGCTCTCGGTGCTGCAGATCGTCGTGGTGGTCGGCCTGCTGGCGCTCGCGGCGCGACTGCGGGCCGTGCCGGACCCGACCGCCCACCGGACGGTCACGCCCGCCCGGCCCGTACGCCGCGGCGACGCGCCCGTGGTCGTCGCGACCCTGCTCGTGCTGGCCGCGATGCTCGTGCCGATCCTGACGCTGGTCGCCGGCTCGCTGCGCGTCGACGGCGGATGGGGGCTGGCCAACTACCGCGCGCTGTCGGGGACCGGCGACAACCAGGCGCTGCTCGTGCCGGTCACCTCGGCCCTCGCGACCAGCCTGCGCACGGCCGTCGACGCGACCTGGATGGCCCTGCTCGTCGGCGTCGTCGTCGCGGCGATCGTGACCCGCCGCTCGCACTCGGTCGCCGAGCGCCGGGTGCGCTCGACGCTCGACGGCTTCTTCATGCTGCCGCTCGGGGTCAGTGCGGTGACGCTGGGCTTCGGCTTCCTGATCACCCTCGACCAGCCGCCGGTGGACCTCCGCGACTCGCCGCTCCTCGTGCCGATGGCGCAGGCCCTCGTCGCGCTCCCGCTGGTCGTGCGGACGCTGACCCCGGTGCTCGGTGGCATCGACGACCGGCAGCGGCAGGCGGCCGCGTCGCTGGGCGCGTCACCGTGGCGCACCCTGCTGACGGTCGACCTGCCGGTGGCCTGGAAGCCGATGCTCGCCGCCGGTGGCTTCGCGTTCGCGGCGTCGCTGGGCGAGTTCGGCGCCACCTCCTTCCTCGCGCGCGACGACAACCCGACGCTGCCGGTCGTGATCTTCCGGCTGATCGGGAACCCCGGCGCCATGAACTTCGGCATGGCCCTCGCGGCCTCCGTCGTCCTCGCCGCCACGACGGCCGTCGTGATGCTCGCCGTCGAGCGGCTGCGCGTCCCCGGCGTGGGAGCGTTCTGACATGTTGCAGCTCTCCGACGTCACGGTGCGCTACGGCGACACCACCGCCGTCGACGACGTGTCGCTCGACCTCGCCACCGGCCAGGTGCTCGCGGTCCTCGGACCCTCCGGATGCGGCAAGTCCACCCTCCTCCGGGCCGTCGCCGGCCTGGAGCCGGTCGCGTCGGGGTCGATCGCGTGGGACGGCACCGACCTCGCGGGCACGCCGACCCACCGCCGCGGCTTCGCGCTGATGTTCCAGGACGGTCAGCTCTTCGCCCACCTCACGGTGGCCCGCAACGTGGCGTACGCCCTCCGGTTGCGGCGTACGCCCGCCTCCCGGATGGCCGCCCGGGTCGGCGAGCTGCTCGAGCTGGTCGGGCTCGCGGGCTACGACGAGCGCCTGCCGGGCACCCTGTCCGGCGGCGAGCGGCAGCGGGTCGCGCTCGCCCGGGCCCTCGCGGTCGAGCCGCGGCTGATCCTGCTCGACGAGCCGCTCTCGGCCCTCGACACGACCCTGCGCGAGCGGCTGGCGGGCGACCTGCGCGCGATCCTCCGCGCTGCCGGCACCACCGCCCTCCTGGTCACGCACGACCACGAGGAGGCCTTCGCCCTCGCGGACCGCCTCGCGGTGATGCGGGACGGCCGGGTCGTGCAGTCGGGCGCGATCGACGAGGTCTGGCGCGAGCCGGTCGACGAGGCGACCGCCCTGTTCCTCGGCTATGCCCGGGTCGTGCGGGACGACGCGGCGATCCGGGTGCTGTCCGTCGGCGGGGCTGCCCGCGGCGTACGCCGTCGCGCTCCGCCGGTCCGCGCTGGTGCTCGACGCGGCGGGCACCCTCGCGGCGCGCGTCGCGTCGGCGCGGGTGACTCCCGAGCAGGTGCGACTCGTCGTGGAGGTCGACGGCATCGGCGCTCTCGACGCGGTCGCGCCGCTGGGCAGTCGCGTGTCGCCCGGCGACGAGGTGACGCTCCGCGTCGATGTGACACGTCTCGCGGCTCTGCCGATCGCGCCGATCGGGTCGGCGCCTTGACCGCTCCCTAGACTGACCCGCGTGTATCGACCGGCCTATGCCCTCCTCGTGGGAGTCGCCGCCACCATGGGCGCGCTCGCGCTGGCGGCGTCCTTCGCGCTCGACCGGCCGCTGGTCGACCCCGAGGGGTTCCTGGGCCCGGCCGTCGTACGGCTGCCGCTGATCGTGCTCGGCGCCTTCCTGCTCGACCTGCTGCCCCGCACGCTGTGGGGCTCGCAGATGAAGCCGGCGCTGATGCCGGCGATCGCCAAGGAGCGCATCCGCTCCCACTGGGACCGCGACCGGATCACCCTCACCGTGCTCGGGCTGGTGTCCTTCTACATCACCTACGTCTGCTACCGGAACCTCAAGTCGTTCCTCCCCTTCATCATGGGCGAGGACAAGTACGACCGGGAGCTGCACCTCGTCGACCGGGCGCTGATGTTCGGCCACGAGCCCGCGACGATCCTGCACACCATCCTCGGCACGGGGATCTCGGCGCACTTCCTGTCGACGATCTACCTGTGGTTCCTGCCGCTGGTGCCGCTCGCGCTCGCGGCCTGGCTGGTGTGGTCGCGCAACATCACCTTCGGCTACTGGTTCGCCACGTCCCAGTGCCTGGCGTGGACGCTCGGCACCGCGTCCTACTACGCGCTGCCGACCCTCGGTCCGGGCTTCCAGTACAGCTACCTCTACGCCGACCTCGCCCCCACCGGCTCGACCGCCCTGATGGAGGCGCTGTCGTACGGCCGCGACGGCGTGCTGCGCCGCGGCCTCGAGGGCTCGGTGCAGTCGGTGGCCGGCTTCGCGTCGCTGCACGTCGCGATCACGCTGCTGGTGGCGCTGATGGTGCAGTACACGCTCCGCAACCGGATCCTCCACATCGTCTTCTGGGCCAACTTCGCGATCACCGTCGTCGCCACCCTCTACTTCGGCTGGCACTACATCGCCGACGACCTCGCCGGCATCGTCATCGCCCTCTTCTCCTTCTGGCTCGGCGGGCTCGCGAGCGGGCAGAAGTTCGACCGGCGCGGGTTGGCGTCCCACCCGACCTCGACGACCGCCCAGGTGCCTGTCGACGCCGACTGAGCGCGACTCGCACAGGCAGTCCCCGCTGAAGCGGTGACTCCCGCACTCCTGTGCTGTTGCAACGGCCGAGATGTGCAGGAGTTCGCCCACCCGGAGATCGGTGCCGAAAACTACAGCGATGTAGTTTGCAAGCCGACACGCCGGTGTCAGGTGAAAAAGTTGGGGAAAGTGTTCCCAGTGTGACGAAAGTTCTCTAACGTGGCTCGCGTTGCCCGTGCGAAGGGGAAGTCGCACGGGCGCTCGAGACCCTGAGGGGAACCCCCGTGCCCGTCGCTCCACCGCTCCGCCACGCAGCAGCGCCGCGTCGTACGACGTCGCCTGGGCGATGGCCGTGGTCGTCGTGGCCGGTCTGGCGCTGGGCGGGCATGGGGCCGCCTTCGCCGACGACGACCCGGTGCCCACCGAGGCCGACGTCTCCGCCGCGAAGCGGGACGCTGCCGACAAGGGCCGTGACGTGGCCGCGGTGCAGGCCGACCTGATCCGGGCCAACCTCGCGCTCGACGGTGCCGGCGACCGGGCCGCCCAGGCGGCGGAGGCGTGGAACGGCGCCCGGTGGCGCGCCGACGAGGCGCGGCAGGAGGCGACGGACGCGCAGGCCGCGGCCGACGGGGCCCGCGACGACGTGGCGGAGCAGCGCGAGCTCTACGCGTCGACGGTCGTCCGGTCCTACGAGGAGTCCTCGCAGATCCAGGGGCTCTCCGCCGTGGTCGAGGCCGACGGCATCCAGTCGCTCATCGACCGCAGCATCACGGTGAGCAACACCTCCCAGGTGCTCGACCAGCAGTACGACGCCTTCACGGCCGCCTCCGCGGTCGCCGACGTCACCGCCATCACCGCCGAGCAGGCCGCCGAGCGGGCGACCGCCGCCGAGCTCGAGGCCGAGCAGGCCCGTGACGCAGCAGCAGCCGCCCAGGCCGAGGCGGGCTCGCAGGCCGAGGCGATCTCGTCGACGAAGGCCGAGCTGATCGCCGAGCTGGCCGACCTGGAGGGCATCAGCGTCCGGCTGGCGGAGAAGCGGCAGAGCGCGCTCGAGGAGGCCGCGGCCGAGGCCGCCGCTGCTGCCGCGCAGGCCGAGGCAGAGGCCGCCGCAGAGGCGGAGGCCGCCGCAGAGGCGGAGGCCGCCGCGAGGCGGAGGCCGAGGCGCTGGCCGCGGCAGAGGCCCTCGCCGAGCAGCAGGCCCAGCAGACCCCGACGCCGACCCCCGCGCCGACCAGCAGGCCGACCCCCACCAGCAGGCCGACCCCGACGCCGACGCCCGCGGCGACCCCGACGCCCACGGCGACCCCGACGCCCACGGCGACCCCGACGCCGACGGCGACCCCCACCCCGACGCGACGCCGACCGCCACCCCGACGGTCACCCCCACGGTCACCCCCACGACGACCCGACCACCCCGCCGCCGGCACCGAGCGGCGGTGCGTCGGCCGCGATCGCGTTCGCGTCCTCCCAGATCGGCAAGCCCTACGAGTACGGCGCCGCCGGCCCCGACTCGTGGGACTGCTCCGGCCTGACCGCCGCGGCCTGGGCGCAGGGCGGCACGACGATCCCGCACTACTCGGTGGCGCAGTACACCCAGTCCACCCGCATCAGCGCGAGCCAGCTGGCCCCCGGCGACCTGGTCTTCTGGGGCTCGTCGAGCAACCCCACCTCGATCTACCACGTCGCGCTCTACATCGGCGACGGCCAGATCATCCACGCGCCGCGCACGGGCCGCAACGTCGGCCAGGAGTCCATGTACTACTGGCGCACACCGAACTTCTTCGCGCGGCCCTGAGGTGGACGCGCGCCCCTCTCGTGGGTAGGGGCGCGCGTCACCTCACCTTGCGGGCGAAACGGGCGGCGAGCTCGCCGGGGTCGAGCGCGCCGTCCAGCACGAGCCGGGTCGGCCAGGCCGAGGTGTCGATGTCGGAGAGCTCCTCGAAGAGGGCGAGGTCCTTGGCGTACGTCTCCGCCAGCCGGGCGACGTCGTCCGCCGTCGGTGCGGTGCCCGGCACCAGCTCGGCGCCGGCGTGCCAGTTCTTCAGCGGCGGCACGCGCTCGAAGCGCGGCAGCTCGAGGAAGTCGGTGGTGCGGTGGACGGTGGCCTCGAAGTCGCCGAGCATCTCGCGCAGCTCGAGCAGCAGCCACTGCTGGCGGCCGAACAGCTCGAAGCCGCGCTGCAGCTGCTCGCCGTAGAACCCGCGGGCGATGCCGGTCATGTGCCGCCACCGCATCGTGCGTACGTCGTCGGGCACCTCGTCGGGCAGCGAGGTGTGCGGCCACTCCGTGAGGAAGTCCGGCCAGTCCGGCCAGGCCAGGTTGCGCGAGCGGAGCATCACCCAGTGCGAGAAGAGCCGCTCGAGCGGGTCGCGGAAGACCGCGACCAGCGGCATGCCCGTGTCGAAGGCGTGCATCCGCTCGAGCGCGTGCGGCCAGTAGAGGTAGGTCGGCGACGCGTCCCCGACGAGCCGGTGGATCGGCGCGCGGCGCGGCGCGGTGTAGTCGCGGCCGTAGTCCGGGGCCGACCAGTCGACGGTCTCGTCGTCGAAGTAGTGGCGCTCCTTGTCCGGCGGCTGGCACACGAGCCGGTGCTGGTTCAGCGTCACCGCCAGCGTCGACGTGCCGCCCTTCTGCACGCCCACGATCGCGTAGTTGTAGGCCATCGCCCCCAGGTCGCCCGGAGGGGTGGCATCTGACACGTTCATCGCGGCGAACCTACCTTCCGGACTACTTTGTGAGCCATGTCAGCCGAGAAGGCCACCGAGCAGGTCCCGCCCGTCGCGCACGAGATGCCCACGCCTCTGCCCGAGCCCGCCGGCGTACGAGGGGAGCCGGACGCGGTGCACGCCGCCGACAAGGGCTACCGGCAGCCCGAGGTCGACGTCGCCGCCCTCCGTACGCTCCTCGACGGCCACTACGCCGAGGTGCGCGACCTGGTGCGCGCCAACCTCGCCGAGCACGCGCAGGTCCTCGTCGACGAGGAGCAGATGACGACGGCCGACTTCCGCGAGCGGGTCAAGGACGTCGTGGTGATGATGGCCGGGACCGGCCAGACCGGCATGGGCTTCCCCGAGGAGTACGGCGGCGGCGGCGACATCGGCGCCTCGATCGCCGCGTTCGAGACCCTCGCCATGGGCGACCTGTCGGTGCTGGTCAAGGTCGGCGTGCAGTTCGGCCTGTTCGGCGGCGCGATCCTCCAGCTCGGCACGAAGACCCACCACGACGCCCACCTCGCCGACCTCGTGAGCGGTCGCACGATGGGCTGCTTCGCGATGACCGAGAGCGGCCACGGCTCCAACGTGCAGGCCCTCGGCACCGTCGCGACGTACGACACCGCGACCGAGGAGTTCGTCATCACGACTCCCGACGACGCGAGCCGCAAGGACTACATCGGCAACGCTGCCGCCCACGCCGAGCTCGCCGCGGTGTTCGCCCAGCTCGAGGTCGACGGCGAGCGGCACGGCGTGCACGCCTTCGTCGTCCCGATCCGCTCCGGCGGGCAGGTCGTCGACGGCGTACGCATCGAGGACTGCGGACCCAAGATGGGCCTCAACGGCGTCGACAACGGGCGCATCTGGTTCGACGGGGTGCGGGTGCCGCGCACCGCGCTGCTCAACCAGTTCGCCGAGGTCACCCCCGAGGGCCGCTACCTCTCGCCGATCGACAACCCCAACAAGCGCTTCTTCACCATGCTCGGCACCCTCGTGCAGGGGCGCGTCTGCGTCGGCGGCGCCGGGATCAACGCCGCGAAGGTCGCGCTCACCATCGCCACCCGCTACGCCGTGCGCCGCCGCCAGTTCGAGGCGACCTCGCCCGACGAGGAGCAGGTGCTCCTCGACTACGGCATGCACCAGCGCCGGCTGCTGCCGCTCGTCGCGCGGACGTACGCCCTCCACTTCGCGCAGGAGGTCGTCGCCGGTCAGCTCCACGACGTCTTCTCCGGCCCCGGTCCGACCGAGGAGGGCGGCGACGAGCACGCCCGCCGGATGCTCGAGTCGCGCGCCGCGGCCACGAAGGCGCTCGGCACCTGGCACGCGACGCACACCATCCAGGAGTGCCGCGAGGCCTGCGGCGGTGCGGGCTACATCAGCGAGAACCGGTTCACCGCCCTGAAGGCCGACACCGACGTCTTCACCACGTTCGAGGGCGACAACCACGTCCTGCTGCAGCTGGTCGCCAAGGGCCTGCTCACCGACTACGCCGGTGAGTTCGAGGACATGGACCAGCTCGGCATGGCCCGCTTCGTGGCCGGCCTCGCGGTCGAGACCGTCGTCGAGCGCACCTCGGTGCACAAGCTCGTGCAGTCGGTGCGTGACCTGCTGCCCGGTGGCGACACGTGGGACCAGGAGGCCGGGATCCTCGACCCCAACTACCAGCTCGCGATGCTGCGCTTCCGCGAGGAGCACATGATCGGCGGCGTCGCGCGGCGGCTCAAGCGCGGCATCGACCAGGGCGCCAACCCGGGCGCGGTCTTCTCCCGCGTGCAGGACCACGTCATCGCCGCGGCCCGCGCGCACGCCGAACGGCTGGTGCTCGAGGCGTTCGTCGCCAAGGCCGCCGAGCTGCCCGACGGCGACCTCAAGGTCACCGTCAACCTGCTCTGCGACCTCCACGCGCTCAGCACGATCGAGGCCGACCGCGCATGGTTCATGGAGCACGGCCGGCTCTCGAGCGCCCGCTCCAAGGCGATCAGCCGCGAGGTCGGCTCGCTGTGCCGCAAGATCCGGCCGCTGGCCGTCGACCTCGTCGACGCCTTCGGGGTGCCGGAGGAGATGCTGCGCAGCCCCGAGCTGCTGACCTGGACCGACACCGGACCGGCATGAGGCTTCCCCGGGCTGGGTGGCTGGAGCGAGGACCCGCTGTGGTCCTACGTCTACCCCTGGCTCGTCGAGCACCCGCACGTCGGACGCCCGGCGTGGCGCGCCGGCACCGGCAGCGACCTGCGCCTGATCGACGAGGCCGCGGCCGAGCTCGGCACCCTGCCCGCCGGATCGCGCGTCCTCGACATCCCCACCGGATCGGGTGTCGCACTCCGCGGGCTGCGGCCCGGGCAGGGCGTACGCGTCGTCGCCGCCGACATCTCGCCCACCATGCTCGAGCGGGCGCTCGACTCCGCGGCTCGGCTCGGGGTGGCCGACCAGGTGACGACGACCGCGGTCGACGTCGGCGCCCTTCCCTTCGACGACGGCGCCTTCGACCTCGTCGTGTCCTTCACGGGCCTGCACTGCTTCCCCGACCCGCGCCAGGCGATCCGCGAGATGGTGCGGGTCCTGGCGCCCGGCGGCGCGATCACGGGCAGCTCGATCCTCACCGACACCGGCGCGCGCTTCGAGCCGCTGCGCCGGGCCGGTGCGCGGGCCGGGATCCTCGGCCCGATGTGCACCTCCGGCGAGGCGCGCCGGTGGTTGCAGGCCGCCGGGTGCGACACAGTGGACCTGCGGATCCACGGCGCGCTGGGCTACTTCCGCGCCACGAAGGAGGGGACACGATGACCTTCGGAGGACTGCCGACCCGCTGGGAGCCGTCGGGCGCGAGCCGCGGCGTCGCGCTGGTCGCGCCCGGTCGGGCGTACTCCCCGAGCGCACCGCTCCTGGAGTTCGCCCGCCGGGCCCTGCTCCAGCACGACTTCACCGTCCAGCAGATCTGGTGGGACTCGACGACCCGCACCCAGGACGACGAGCCCGAGCCGTGGGTACGCCGCCACGTGCAGGCCGCGCACGCTGCGGAGGACGCCGATCACGTGCTGGTCGTCGCCAAGTCGCTCGGCACCCTCGCCGCGTCGTACGCCGCCGAGCGCGGGCTCGACGCGATCTGGTTCACCCCGCTCCTCGTCGAGGCACCGGTGGCCGAGGCCATCGCCGCCAACGCCGGCCGTCAGCTCCTCGTCGGCGGCCTGGCCGACGAGCTCTGGGACCCGGCCGTCGCCCGCGAGCTGGCCGACGCCGGCTGCGACGTGCTCGAGGTCCCCGACGCCGACCACAGCATGGGCACGGACGACGCGGTCCGCACCGCCGAGATCCACCTCGAGGTCGCCCGCGCCGTCGAGGCGTTCCTCTCCGGTCTCTGACCCGCCCCGCACCCAGCTGCCGCACCCCCATGACGGCGAGTGTCACACGACCGGGTCGGCCGGTGTCTCCATGTCGCACGGTCCACCAGACCTCGACAGGAGACAGACATGCCCAGCCAGTTCAGGATCCCGAAGGCCCGCCTCGACGGCGTCTACGGAGCCCTCATGACCCGCATCGCGCGGCGGATGTGGGGCGAGGTCCCCGACAACGCCTACGTCCTCTGGCACAACCTGCCCGTCGCCAGGGCGGTCTTCGGCTTCGAGCAGAAGGTCGCGAAGTGGAAGGCGCTCGACCCGCACCTCAAGACGTACGCCGAGATGGCGAGCGCGGGTGCCATCGGCTGCTCGTGGTGCCTGGACTTCGGCTACTTCATGGCGCACACCAAGGGCCTCGACGAGGCCAAGGTCCGCGAGGTGCCGCGCTGGCGCGAGTCGGACGTCTTCACCGACCTCGAGCGCGACGTGATGGCGTACGCCGAGGCGATGACCGCGACGCCGCCGACCGTCACCGACGAGATGGTGGCGAGCCTCGACGAGCAGCTCGGCCACGCCGCGGTCGTCGAGCTGACCATGATGGTCGCGTGGAGAACGAGCGCTCGCGCTTCAACTCGGCGATGGGCCTGGCGAGCCAGGGCTACAGCGACGTGTGCGAGCTGCCGCTCGCGACGTCGTCGGTCGTAGCCTCGAGCCGTGACCGGTGACGTGACGGGCGACCCGTGGGTGGCCCACCGCAGCCTCCTCTTCACGGTCGCCTACGAGATGCTCGGCTCCGCCGCCGACGCGGAGGACGTGGTCCAGGAGGTGTGGCTGCGCTGGGCCGACGGCGACCGGGGTGAGGTGGTCGACCCGCGTGCCTACCTCGTCCGGATCACGACGCGGCTCGCCCTCAACAAGCTGCGCGGCAACGCGCGCCGCCGCGAGGACTACGTCGGCACGTGGCTGCCCGAGCCGCTGCTGACGGCCGCCGACGTGGCCGACGACGTCGCGCTCGCCGACAGTGTCTCGACCGCGATGCTGCTCGTCCTGGAGACGCTGCCGCCCACCGAGCGGGCGGTCTTCGTGCTGCGCGAGGTCTTCGACGTGCCGTACGGCGAGATCGCGCAGGCCGTCGAGAAGTCCGAGCCCGCCGTCCGCCAGATCGCCAGCCGCGCGCGTACGCACGTCGCCGAGCGCCGGCCGCGTGCCTCGGTCACCGCGGCGGATCGCGACGCGGTGATCGAGCGGTTCCGGGCGGCCACCGAGACCGGCGACCTGCAGGCACTGATGGACGTGCTGGCCCCGGACGTCGTGCTGATGACCGACGGAGGCGGCAAGGTGCAGGCCGCGCTCAACCCGATCTTCGGGCGCGACAAGGTCTTCCGCTTCCTCACCGCGGTCGCCCCCGAGGCGCTGGAGCTGCAGCCGGTGTGGCTCAACGGGTCGCCGGCGATCCAGTTCGTCATCGCCGGTCAGCGCGACGGCGTCGGCACCATGCTCGTCGAGGACGGCGTGGTCACCCGGCTGTTCCTCGTGCGCAACCCCGACAAGCTCGGCCGGGTCGGCGACGAGGTGCCGCTGGCGAGGTGACACGTTCGCGCTGGGCGAACCCGGAACCGGAATCCCTCTCCGGATGCCCGGCGTTGAAGAAGGCATGACGCAGAACCTCTCTCTCCCCGTGGTGTTCCTCCACGACACCGTCGTGCTGCCCGGCATGGTGGTGCCCATCGAGCTCGACGACCAGGCCCGCGCGGCCATCGACGCCGCTCGCCTCGCCCACGACTCGCAGCCCGACGGCGAGCCGACGCGGGTGCTCGTCGCCCCGCGGCTCGAGGACCGCTACGCCACCCACGGCGTCGTCGCGGTGGTCGACAAGGTCGGCCGGTTCGCCGGTGGCCGGCCGGCCGCCGTGCTCCGCGCCGAGCGCCGGGTCGCGATCGGCGCCGGCGTGACCGGGCCCGGCGCCGCCCTGTGGGTGGAGGCCGAGACCGTCCCCGGGACGCCCGACACCGACGAGCTGCGCGCCCTCGCCGAGGACTACCGGGCGCTCGTCGTCTCGATCCTGGAGCGCCGCGAGGCGTGGCAGGTGATCGAGACCGTGCGCCAGGTGGACGACCCGGACGCGCTGGCCGACATGTCCGGCTACGCGCCGTACCTCACCGACGACCAGAAGCGACAGGTGCTCGAGACCCCCGACGTCGGCGCGCGGCTGCGGCTGCTCGTCGAGTGGACGCGGGCGTACGACGCCGAGGACGAGGTCAACGACAAGATCAGCCAGGACGTGCGCGAGGGGCTGGAGAAGAACCAGCGGGAGTTCCTGCTGCGCCAGCAGCTCGCAGCCATCCGCAAGGAGCTGGGTGAGGGTGAACCGGACGGCTCCGACGACTACCGCGCCCGCGTGGAGGCCGCCGACCTGCCCGAGGCGGTCCGGGAGGCCGCGTTGCGCGAGGTCGACAAGCTCGAGCGTTCGAGTGAGCAGAACCCGGAGGCGGGGTACCTCCGCACCTGGCTCGACACCGTCCTCGACCTGCCGTGGGCCGTGCGCACGGAGGACATCACCGACGTCGCCGCAGCCCGGGTCGTGCTGGACGCTGACCACCACGGCCTCGACGAGGTGAAGGACCGGATCACCGAGTACCTCGCGGTGCGCGCCAGGCGTGCCGAGCGCGGCCTGGAGGTCGTGGGCGGCCGCGGCTCCGGCGCCGTGGTCCTGCTCGCGGGCCCTCCCGGCGTCGGGAAGACCTCGCTGGGCGAGTCCGTCGCCCGGACCCTGGGCCGTACGTTCGTCCGCGTCGCCCTCGGCGGCGTCCGCGACGAGGCAGAGATCCGCGGGCACCGCCGGACGTACGTCGGTGCGCTCCCCGGCCGCATCGTCCGCGCGATCAAGGAGGCCGGCTCGATGAACCCGGTGGTCCTGCTCGACGAGGTCGACAAGGTCGGCGCCGACTACCGCGGGGATCCTGCGGCGGCCCTGCTCGAGGTGCTCGACCCAGCGCAGAACCACACGTTCCGCGACCACTACCTCGAGCTCGACGCAGCCCTGACCTCGACGACGTACCTGCCGCGGCGGCTGGCGAAGCTCGACGTACGCCCGGTGGGCCGGATGACCGACCTGGCCGAGGCCCAGCGCCGCCTGACCTGAGCGGGGCGAGGGCCAGCTCGGCGACGTGATGAAGGAGTCGGCCTCGATCGCGCTGTCGTGGGTGCGAGCGCACGCCGCGGACCTCGGGATCGCGCCGACAGCGTTCGAGCAGTCGATCCACGTGCACTTCCCGGCCGGCTCGATCCCGAAGGACGGCCCGTCCGCCGGGCGTGACGATGGTGACGGCCCTCGTGTCCCTGCTCACCGGACGGCCCGTGCGCTCGGACGTCGGCATGACCGGCGAGGTGTCGCTCGCCGGACGCGTGCTGCCGATCGGCGGGCTCAAGCAGAAGCTGCTGGCCGCGCAGCGCGCCGGGCTGACCACGGTGTTCGTCCCCGAGCGCAACCGCCCCGACCTCGACGACGTACCTGCCGAGCTGCTGGCCGAGCTCGACGTACGCCCGGTTGGCCGGGTGACCGACATCCTGGCCGAGGCGCTGGAGCCGGCCGCGCCGGCGCTCGGCGCGAGGACCAGCGCCGCCTGACTACAGCCGGCGGCCCTCAGGCGTCCTCGCCGAGGTCCTCGTCGGCGATGTTGTCGAGGTCGTTGCCGTGGCCCTCGGTCTTGAACCGCTCGAAGGAGGCGTGGACCTCGGCCTCGGCCTCGACGCGGCCGACCCAGTCGGCGCCCTCGACGGACTTGCCGGGCTCGAGGTCCTTGTAGACCTCGAAGAAGTGCTGGATCTCGAGCCGGTCGTACTTCGAGACGTGGTTGATGTCGCGGAGGTGCTCGAGGCGCGGGTCGTGGGCAGGCACGCACAGCACCTTGTCGTCGCCGCCGGCCTCGTCGGTCATCCGGAACATGCCGATCGCGCGGCAGGCGATGAGGCAGCCCGGGAAGGTCGGCGCCTGGAGGATCACGAGCGCGTCGAGCGGGTCGCCGTCCTGGCCGAGCGTGTTCTCGATGAAGCCGTAGTCCGCCGGGTAGGCCGTCGAGGTGAAGAGCATGCGGTCCAGGCGGAGGCGACCGCTCTCGTGGTCGACCTCGTACTTGTTGCGCTCACCCTTGGGGATCTCCACCAGCACGTCGAACTCGAGCACGTCTTCCTCCACCTTCTCCGGCACGCCGTCGGGCCGTCTCAGAACACTCTGCCGCATCCGGGCAGAACCCGACGCGTTGTCGTGGGGGCAGTGTCGCGCACAATGGCCCCGATGCGCGAAGCGACAGGGTCGAAACGTCGGGGACGTGAGGTACGCCACCTCGTGACCCACTGGCTGCCGGTGGTGCTCGTGCTCGCCCTCCTCGCCGCGGGGGTCGGCGCCCACCGCTTCGAGTGGGGCCAGCGCTACCTCCCCTGGCTCGCCGCCGATCCGGTGACCGAGCCCGAGGCCGTGCTGCCCCCGGCCGGGCTCGACCTGCCGGCGTGGGACGTCGCGGTGGCCGACGACGAACCCGTCGTCGGGACGGCCGAGATAGCGCCCGGCAGGGTGGCCGCCGCGGTCACCCCCGACCTGACCGACCCCGACCTCGGCCGGCACGTGGTCGGCGCGGTGAGCTCGCTGACGCCCGGATCGCCCGTGTGGACGACCGGCGACGGGCGCTACCTGCCCGCCTCGACCACCAAGCTGCTCACCCTCGGGGCCGCCCTGGCCACGCTCGGCCCCGACCAGACCTTCACCACGACGGTCGTACGCGGCGACGGACCGCGCGAGGTGGTGCTGGTCGGCGGGGGAGACCCGCTCCTCGCCAGCCAGCCGGTCGCCCTCGCGGAGGCCGAGTCGACGTACCCCGCCCGCGCCGACGTGACCACGCTGGCGCTCACCGCGGCGGAGGCGCTCGGGGGCCGGGGACGCGTACGGGTCCGCTTCGACGACAGCCTCTTCACCGGCCCGACCGACAACCCCGCCTGGCGCCGCGACTACGTCCCCGACGACATCGTCAGCCCGATCACCGCGCTCATGGTCGACAGCGGGATCGAGCCCGACCGGCTGTCCCGGTCGGACGACCCGTCCCTGGCCGCTGCGCAGGCCTTCGCCGCGGGCCTGCGCGCCGCCGGCCTGCGGGTGGTCGGCGACCCGCAGCGGGTCGTCGTACGCCCCGGTGCCGAGGAGCTGGCCAGCGTCGAGAGCGCGCCCCTGTCGGAGATCGCCGAGCGCATCCTCGACGTCAGCGACAACGAGGGCTCCGAGGTCGTCGCCCACCAGGTCGGCCTCGCCGTCTCCGGGACGGGCTCCTTCGAGGCCGGCGCGGCCGCGGTGCTCGACACCCTGGGCGGGCTCGGCATCGACGTCTCCGGCGACGAGGTGTACGACGGCTCCGGCCTGTCGCGCCGCAACCGGGTCGCCACGACCACGCTCCTGGCCCTGATCCAGCACGCGGCCGGACCGGACGGCGCGGCGCTGCGCAACCTGGTCACGGGCCTGCCGGTCGCCGGGTTCACCGGCTCGCTGACCTACCGCTTCGCCGAGGGTCCGGCCGTCGCGCGCGGGCTGGTGCGTGCCAAGACCGGCACCCTCACCGGGGTGCACGCCCTCGCCGGGATCGCCGTCGGCCGCGACGGCGAGCCGATGGCGTTCGTGTTCGGCGCCGACAGGTCGCCGCCCGTGAAGAAGGTGGACGCCCAGGAGGCGCTCGACCGTGCCGCCGCCGCCCTCGCGGCCTGCCGCTGCTCACGGGCCCCCGGCTAGGGTCGAGGGATGAACATGGTCGACTGGGACTTCGCCGTGACCGTGGGTTCCAAGCTGGCGGGACCCGGGCCGGAGGTGTCCGCCGCGGAGGCGCTGGCCGTCGTCGACGAGCTGCGCGAGGGAGCCGACCGCTCCACCCCGCTGGTCCAGGAGTTCACCGGCCTGAGGACCGAGGCCGGCACCGCGCCGGTGCTCGTGGTCGACCGCGGCGGCTGGATCCAGGCCAACGCCGACGGCTTCGCCAAGATCCTCGCGCCGATCGTCGACAAGCTCACCGAGAAGAAGGGCGAGCCCGGCGCGATCGCCGGCGCCATCGGCTCCCGCGTCACCGGTGCCGAGGTCGGGCTGATGCTCGGCTTCCTCGGCACGAAGGTGCTGGGCCAGTTCGACCCCTTCTACTCCCCGCGCGGACGGCTGCTGCTCGTGGCGCCCAACATCGTCCACGCGGAGCGCGAGATCGGCGCCGACCCCACCGACTTCCGGCTGTGGGTGTGCCTCCACGAGGAGACCCACCGCGTGCAGTTCACCGCCAACCCGTGGCTCGGCGAGCACCTGCTCGCCCAGATGAACGCCGTGGCCGGGACGATCGAGCCCAGCGCGCTCGTCGAGGGACTGCGCCGAGGCGCGGAGGCGATCCGCAGCGGCAACGGCAGCGTGCTCGACCTCGTCTCCTCGCCCGAGCAGAAGGAGATCCTCGACCGGGTGACCGGCGTGATGTCGCTGCTCGAGGGCCACGCCGACGTCGTGATGGACGGCGTCGGGCCGACGGTCATCCCGTCGGTCGAGCAGATCCGCAAGAAGTTCAACCAGCGCCGCCAGGGCGTCGGCACCCTCGACAAGCTGCTGCGCCGGCTCCTCGGCCTCGACGCCAAGATGGCGCAGTACCGCGACGGCGCGGTCTTCGTGCGCCACGTCGTCGACAAGGTCGGCATGACCGAGTTCAACGCCGTCTGGAGCGGCCCCGAGGCGCTGCCGTCGAAGGCCGAGATCGCCGACCCCGACGCCTGGATCACCCGCGTCCTGTGACGCTCCACCCCGCGCTCGCCGCGGTCCGGGTGCCGGTCCGCTCGGCGCTCGGTCGCCTCGAGGCGGGGGACGTGGTGGCGGTCGCCTGCAGCGGCGGCGCCGACTCGCTCGCCCTGGCCTCCGCCGCGGTCTTCGAGGGGCACAAGCTCGGCCTGCGCGTCGTCGGGGTGACCGTCGACCACGGCCTGCAGCCCGGCTCGGCCACGCAGGCCGACCGGGTCGTCCAGCAGCTCGCCGCGATGGGCGTCGACGAGACGGTGACCGCGCGCGTCCAGGTCGACGGCCTGTCCCGGCTCGGCCCGGAGGCCGCTGCCCGGGAGGCGAGGTACGCCGTCCTGGAGGAGGTCGCCGGCCGGCTCGGCGTCCGTACGGTGCTGCTCGGCCACACCCTCGACGACCAGGCCGAGACCGTGCTGCTCGGCCTCGCCCGCGGCTCGGGTGGACGCTCGCTGCAGGGGATGCGACCGGTCTTCGGGGTCTTCGCGCGCCCGCTGCTCGGCGTACGCCGTGACGACACCGTGACCGCCTGCCGGGTCGAGGGGCTCGAGCCCTGGGACGACCCGCACAACGACGACGCCGCCTTCACCCGCGTCCGGGTGCGGCGCCGGGTGCTCCCGGTGCTCGAGGACGAGCTCGGCCCCGGGGTCGCGCAGGCGCTGGCCCGCACCGCCGACCAGCTCCGCGACGACACCGCCCTGCTCGACGACCTCGCCGCGGGCGCGCTCGAGGCCGCCCGCCGGCCGGGCGGCCTCGACGTGGAGGCCCTCGCCGCCCAGCCGCCTGCGCTGCGCCACCGCGCCCTCCACCGCGCGGCCCTGGCGGCCGGCGTACCCGCCTCCGAGCTCACCCGCCACCACGTGCTCGAGGTCGACCAGCTGCTCGTCGCCTGGCGCGGCCAGCGCTGGGTCGACCTCCCCGGCCACCTGCGCGCGCTGCGCCGCGACGGCCTCCTGGTGCTCGAGCCCGCAGCACCATGAAGGCAGTTCGCGGCCCTCGCCACCGACCCTCACGCTCAGGAGTGCTCACCCGTTCGCCAACTGCCTGCACAGTGCCCCCGGACCTGCCCCTAGGCTGCAGCCCATGGACACGTCCCACGTGGAGCACGACCTGGTCAACATCCTCTTCACCGAGGCGCAGATCCAGCAGCGACTGGGCGAGATGGCCCTCCAGATCACCGAGGACTACGAGGGTCGCGACCTCCTCGTCGTCGGCGTCCTGCGTGGCGCGGTGATGGTGATGGCCGACCTGGCGCGGGCGATGCCGGTCCACCTGGAGATGGACTGGATGGCGGTCAGCTCCTACGGCTCGGGCACCAAGTCGAGCGGTGTGGTGCGGATCCTCAAGGACCTCGACACCGACATCAGCGGGCGCGACGTGCTCATCGTCGACGAGATCATCGACACCGGCCTGACGCTCAGCTGGCTGGTCAACAACCTGTCGAGCCGCAGCCCGGCCAGCGTCGAGATCGCCACCCTGCTGCGCAAGCCCGAGGCGCTGTCGATGCCGGTCGAGCCGAAGTACGTCGGGTGGGACATCCCCAACGAGTTCGTCGTCGGCTACGGCCTCGACTACCGCGAGAGGTACCGCAACCTGCGCGACATCGGCACCCTCGCGCCCCACGTCTACTCCTGATCCGGTCGCACCGCTTCACCCCTCCTGAGAGAATGGGCGCCCGAGCGGCCTGTAGCGTCGCCCCACCAACTCCGAACCGGTGAAAGTTGCCTGTGAAGCGCATATTCAAGGGTCCCTGGCTGTGGATCGTCCTCTCCGCCTTCGCGGTGCTCCTGGCGATCCAGTTCCTCGCGCCCAGTGACGGCTACGACGAGGTCGAGACCTCGACCCTGTCGAAGTACATCGCCGACGGCGGCGTCAAGAAGATCGAGATCGACGGCGTCGACTTCGAGGCGCGTGCCGAGCTCGACTCCGGGGTCCGCGACGACGGCAACAAGGTCGTCGCGTCGTACGTCGCCGGGCAGGAGGAGACCCTGGTGGCCTCCGTCCAGGAGCAGGTCGACGCGGGCACCATCGAGTCCTACAAGTCGGAGACCCCGTCACCGAGCTTCATCGGCTCGCTGCTCGCGACCCTGCTGCCCTTCGCGCTGATCATCCTGCTGTTCATCTTCCTGATGAACCAGGCCCAGGGCGGTGGCGGCCGTGGCGTCATGCAGTTCGCCAAGTCCAAGGCCAAGCTGATCACCAAGGACATGCCGAAGACCACGTTCAGCGACGTCGCCGGCTGCGAGGAGGCGATCGAGGAGCTCGGCGAGATCAAGGAGTTCCTCACCGACCCGGCCAAGTTCCAGGCCGTCGGCGCCAAGATCCCCAAGGGCGTCCTGCTCTACGGCCCGCCCGGCACCGGCAAGACCCTGCTGGCCCGTGCCGTCGCCGGTGAGGCCGGCGTCCCGTTCTACTCGATCTCCGGGTCCGACTTCGTCGAGATGTTCGTCGGCGTCGGTGCCTCCCGCGTGCGCGACCTGTTCGAGCAGGCCAAGGAGAACCCGCCGGCCATCGTCTTCATCGACGAGATCGACGCCGTCGGTCGCCACCGCGGCGCCGGCATGGGCGGCGGCCACGACGAGCGCGAGCAGACCCTCAACCAGCTGCTCGTGGAGATGGACGGCTTCGACGTCCGCGGCGGGGTCATCCTCATCGCGGCCACCAACCGTCCCGACGTGCTCGACCCCGCGCTGCTGCGCCCGGGCCGCTTCGACCGCCAGATCGGTGTCGACGCACCCGACCTCAACGGCCGCCACCAGATCCTCAAGGTCCACTCCCGCGGCAAGCCGATCGCCCAGGACATCGACCTGCTGAGCATCGCCCGTCGTACGCCCGGCTTCACCGGCGCCGACCTGGCCAACGTGCTCAACGAGGCCGCGCTGCTGACCGCGCGCGGCAACCAGAAGCTGATCACCGACGCCGCCCTCGACGAGGCGATCGACCGCGTCATCGCCGGCCCGCAGCGTCGTACGCGCCTGATGAGCGAGCGCGAGAAGCTGATCACGGCCTACCACGAGGGCGGCCACGCCCTGGTCGCCGCGGCGCTGCCCGGCACCGACCCCGTGCACAAGGTGACGATCCTGCCGCGCGGCCGGGCGCTCGGCTACACGATGGTGCTGCCCGACCGCGACAAGTACTCCCAGACGCGCAGCGAGATGCTCGACAACCTCGCCTACATGCTCGGCGGGATGGCCGCGGAGGCGCTGATCTTCCACGACGTCACCTCGGGTGCCGGCAACGACATCGAGAAGGCGACCGGCCTCGCCCGGGCGATGGTCACGCAGTACGGCATGACCGAGCGCCTCGGTGCGGTCAAGCTCGGCGAGAGCAACTCCGAGCCCTTCCTGGGCCGCGACATGGGCCACACGCGCAACTACTCCGAGGAGACCGCTGCCGCGGTCGACGGCGAGATCAAGGCGCTGCTGGGCCACGCGCACCAGGAGGCCTTCGAGATCCTCGAGCGCAACCGCGACGTGCTCGACACGCTGGTCCTGGCGCTCCTCGACAAGGAGACGCTCGACAAGGCCGAGATCGCGTCGATCTTCGAGGCGCTGCGGATGAGCTCGGCGCGCCCGTCGTGGACCGGCTCGCCCGAGCGGGTCCCCTCGACGATCCCGCCGGTCGACATCCCGCAGGAGATCCGGGACCGCGTCCACGCAGGAGCGGTCGCCCAGGAGGAGGACACCCGCAGCGGCGGCGCGATCCTCACGCCGCCGGGTGCCGGCGGTGACGTGCACGGCGGCCCCGGCGTCCGACCCGACACCCCGACCCCGCCCGTCCCGGACGCCCCGTGATCGACCCGGTCACGGTGCCGGAGCGGGCACCCGAGGACGTACCCGACTTCGACCACCCCCGCGCCGAGGCGGCGATCCGCGAGCTGCTCGCCGCGATGGGCGAGGACCCCGATCGCGAGGGCCTGCGCGACACCCCGGCGCGCGTCGCCCGGGCGTACGCCGAGCTGACCCAGGGCATCCGGCAGACCGCGCGCGACGTGCTCACCACCACCTTCGACCTCGGCCACGACGAGATGGTGCTGGTGCGCGACATCGAGCTGTGGTCGATGTGCGAGCACCACCTCGTGCCGTTCACCGGTGTCGCCCACGTGGGCTACATCCCCGCCGCGACCGGCAAGATCACCGGGCTGTCCAAGCTCGCCCGGCTCGTCGACGTCTACGCCAAGCGCCCGCAGGTGCAGGAGCGGCTGACCACCCAGGTCGCCGACTCGCTGATGGAGATCCTCGAGGCGCGCGGCGTCATCGTGGTGATCGAGGCCGAGCACCTCTGCATGACGATGCGCGGGGTGAAGAAGGCCGGTGCCCGCACCATCACGTCGGCGGTGCGCGGCTCGTTCCTCAAGAACCAGGCCACCCGCGCCGAGGCGATGGCGCTGATCCACTCGGGCACCAGGTGAGCGAGGGCACCTCGCCCCGTACGCCCCGGGTGATGGGGATCGTCAACGTCACCCCCGACTCCTTCTCCGACGGCGGTCAGCACGACACGACCGAGTCCGCGGTCCGCCACGGTCGGCTCCTGCTCGCGCAGGGCGCCGACCTCGTCGACATCGGCGGCGAGTCCACCCGCCCCGGCGCCACGCGCCCGCTGGTCGCCGAGGAGCTCGACCGCGTGGTCCCGGTGATCCGCGAGCTCGCCGGCGCCGGCGCGCTGGTCTCCGTCGACACCATGCGGGCCGAGGTCGCCGAGGCGGCGCTCGAGGCCGGCGCCCGGATCGTCAACGACGTCTCCGGCGGCCTCGCCGACCCGCGGATCCTCGACGTGGTCGCCGGCTCGGACGCGACCTACGTGGCGATGCACTGGCGGGCCCACGCCGACCGGATGCGCGACTTCGCCGACTACGAGCCCGACGGCGTGCTGGCGTCCGTACGCCGCGAGCTGGGCGAGCGGCTCGACGCGGTCGAGGCGGCCGGCGTCCCGCGCGAGCGGATCGTCCTCGACCCCGGGCTGGGCTTCGCCAAGCGACCGCACCACAACTGGGAGCTGCTGGCCGCCGCTCGACGTGCTGGACGGGCTGGGCTGTGCCCTCCTGGTCGGCGCGAGCCGCAAGTCGTTCCTCGGCACCCTGCTCGCCTCCGACGGCACTCCCCGGCCGGTCGACGAGCGCGAGCACGCCCACGCCGCACTCGTCGCGCTGCTGGCCGTCCGCGGTGTCGACTACCTCCGCGTGCACGACGTACGCGCCACCCGCGACGCGCTCGCCGTCGTCGCGGCGATGTCCCCCGCAGAAGGAGAGGATCGATGACCGACGAGCTCGCAGTGACCGGCATCGAGTGCTGGGCCCACCACGGCGTCTTCGACTTCGAGAAGCGCGACGGCCAGACCTTCGTCGTCGACCTGGTGCTCGGCCTCGACATCCGTGCTGCCGCCGCGTCGGACGACCTGGCGGAGACCGTGAACTACGGCACGCTGGCGCTCGACGTGAAGGCCGCGGTCGAGCGCGATCCGGTCGACCTGATAGAAACCGTGGTCCAGCGCATCGCCGATGTGTGCCTGTTGGAGAGTCGTGTTGAATGGGCGCGAGTCACGCTCCACAAACCTGATGCACCCATCGACGCGACGTACTCGGACGTCGCGCTGACGATCACCAGAACGCGAGGCAACGCTCATGACTGAGACCCCCAACCCCAACATCGTGGACACCGACTCCCTCACCGGCGAGATGCACCCGATCCGTCGGGTGGTCGTCGCCCTCGGCTCCAACCTCGGTGAGCGCCTGGCGTCCCTGCAGGGGGCGGTCGACGCCCTCGCCGACACCCCGGACTTCTTCGTCACCGGCGTCTCGCCGGTCTACGAGACCGACCCGGTCGACTCGCCCGAGGGCTCCGGCCCCTACCTCAACGCCGTGCTCCTGGCCGACACCACGCTCCCCGCCGCCCGCCTCATGGAGCGTGCGCTGGCCGTCGAGGACGCCTTCGAGCGCGAGCGCAGCGAGGTCCGCAACGCGCCCCGCACCCTCGACGTCGACCTCATCGTGGTGGGCGACCGGCGCTCCAACGAGGACTTCCTCCGCCTGCCCCACCCGCGCGCCCACGAGCGCGCCTTCGTCCTCCAGCCGTGGCACGACCTCGAGCCCGACGCGGTCTTCCCCGACCGTGGCCCGATCGCCGACCTGCTCGGCGCGACGGACTCCACGGGAGTGCGCAAGCGCGAGGACATCGCGCTCGAGGTCGAATGACCACCCTGCTCCGCGGCGCCACCGAGTGAGCGAGACCGGTCCGGAGGAGCCTCCGGAGCCGCGCGGCACGCTCCATCCCACCTCCGCCCGCGCCCTCACGGCCTGTGCCGTCGTCGGGCTGCTCGGCGGGTGGGCGATCCACCCCGTGGTGAGCCGCGTCGCCGGCCGCCCGCCGCTCGTGTCGTGGACCCAGGCCCTGTCCCTGGTCCTGGTCGCGGTGATCATGGGCTTCCTGGCGTGGCACACCTGGCAGACCGTGCACGTGCGCGGCGAGCGCTTCGAGCCGCACCAGGCGATGAACCGGCTCGTGCTGGCCCGCGCGTGCGCGCTCGGGGGCGCGCTGGTCACCGCCGGCTACGTCGGGTACGCCGTCAGCTGGCTCGGTGACGGCTCGCAGCTCGCCGACCGGTGGATCCTCCGGTCGGCCGTCGCGGCCCTCGGCGGGCTGGGCGTGCTGCTCGCCTCGCTCGCCCTCGAGCGTGCGTGTCGCGCCGACGGCGGTCGGCCGCGGCCCTAGTCTGACCCCATGCCTTCCCAGCAGCCCCAGCAGTCACAGGCGTCCCGTACGCCCGCTCGCCGACGTCAGCGCAGCACGCGCCTGGTCGTCGCCATCGCCCTGCTCGCGGTCGCTGCTGCGGTCGTGCTCGGCGCCCTCGCCTCCTCCTCCGCCGTCCTCACCGCCGTCTCCGCCGTGCTGGCCGTCCTCGCCGGTGCCGCCGCGACGCGCATCACCCACTCCGAGCTGATGCTGGCCCGGGTCGAGGCTGCGCAGGACCGCGCCGTCCAGGCCCAGGAGTACCGCGCGATCACCGAGCGTCGTACGGCCGAGTCGGCCGCCTTCGCCGCCGACATGCGCCGCAAGATCGACGAGCGCGAGGAAGCCATCGACGTCCTCGAGCGCGCGCTCTCCACGGCCCAGAAGAACGCCGCGGAGCAGACCGTCAAGCGCGCCCAGGAGGCCCGCCGGGCCGACGCCGCCGAGCGGGGCCGCACCACGGCCGAGCTCGGTCGCGACCAGGCCGACCACCGCGCCGCCGAGGCCATCGTGGCCGTCGCCGAGCTCGAGGCCGAGATCGACGCCCTCCGCGCCGAGGTGGAGGCGCTCCGCGCCGCCGCCGCCCGTCGCGACCACCGCAGCGCCTGACGTACATCCGCTCCCGCCTGGGCGGTGTGTGAGGAGGATTCCGGACCGCCGGAACCCGCCTCACACACCGCCCACGGGTGCGGCGTACGTCGACACGCCCGGCAGCGGTGAGCCAGGCGGATTCTGATGGCGAGAAATCCGCCTCACGCACCGCCCGCGCGCGACGCGAAGCCGCGTGCGGAAGGATGGTCCCTCGTGATCCCCGACGACAACCGGTTCGCGAGCGACCCCGACGACGTCCTGCCCGAGGACCCCGGCCTGCCGGAGGGGTGGGTGGCCGACGTCCCCGACGGCACCGACCGGGCGACGGTCGAGCGGCTGACCGAGCTCCTGCGCGCCCACGAGCGCGCCGGTCGCGGCTGGGCCGGCTCCGGTGAGGAGGAGGTCCTCGTCGAGATCTCGGACCGCGGCCTCAGCACGCGGGAGAACCTCGTCGTACGCGATCCCGACGGCCGCATCCAGGCGTGGGGGAGCGTCCACGACCGCGCCGAGGGCCGGATGCTGTTCGTCCACGTCGTCGACCGCGAGATCGACGAGCGGCTGGCCGACCGGTGCAGCGACGTGCTCTTCGAGTGGGCCGACGCGCAGGCGAGGGCCGTGGGTGCGGCCCGCGGACTGCCGGCGCAGCAGATCGACACGGGCGCCTTCGCCGACGACGAGCGTCAGCACGGCTGGCTCGCCGACGCCGGCTTCGACCGCGTACGCACCTGGTGGCAGATGAGCCGGTCGGTCGAGTCCGCGGAGTCCGAGCTGGTGCCCGACCCCGCGCGGTGGGAGCGCAACGGCGTGGTCTTCCGGCTCGTGGAGCGACAGGGTGACGGCCTGCCCGACGAGGCCGACCTGCGCGCCGTCCACGAGGTGCTCGAGGGTGCGTTCACCGACCACTTCAACTCGGCCGAGGAGACCTTCCACGAGTTCATCCACCGCCTGCGCGAGGACCCCGGCCACCGCTGGGACCACTGGTGGCTCGCGGAGATCACCGACGGGGACGAGCCCGAACCCGCCGGCGCCCTGGTGGGCACGGTGAGCGAGTCCGACACCGGCACCGACGGTTCGTACGTCTCCTACCTCGGCGTCCTCGAGTCCGCCCGCGGTCGCGGGGTGGCCACCGGGCTGCTCCGGACGATCATCGCCGACGCCGCCTCACGGCAGCGCGACCGCGTCGGCCTCGAGGTCGACGCCGACTCACCGACCGGCGCCGACGGGCTCTACACCTCGATGGGGTGGGGCACGAAGTACGTCACCGAGTCCTGGCACCGAGACGTGCCGGTCACCTAGGGCCCAGCAGGTCAGCGCAGCGACTCGCGCAGCGCCCGGTGCACCCCGGCCGGGGTGAGCACGCCGACGAACGTCGGGCCGCGGCGTACGCCGATCATCGGCTTGTCGTCGCGCAGCATCGCGGCGAGCGCCTGCTCCAGCGAGGAGTCGATGTCGATCGCCGAACCCAGGTCGCCGGTGGCGATGCCGTCGAGCGGCTCGAGGTGCTCCTCGCGGAGCCGGGTGACGGTCAGCGTGCGGAGCCCGCCCGCACCGACGAAGTCGGCGACCTGCTCGTCGGCCGGGTGGGCGAGCAGCTCGGACGGGGTGGCGTACTGCGAGAGCACCCCGCCGCCCGCGAAGACGGCCACGCGGTCGCCCATCCGGATCGCCTCGTCGATGTCGTGGGTGACCAGGACGACGGTCTTGCCGAGCTCGGCCTGGAGCCGGCGGAACTCGTCCTGCAGCCGGCCGCGGACGACCGGGTCGACGGCACCGAAGGGCTCGTCCATCAGCAGCACGGGCGGGTTCGCGGCCAGCGCACGGGCCACGCCGACGCGCTGGCGCTGACCACCGGAGAGCTCGTGCGGGTAGCGACGGGCGTACTGCTTCGGGTCGAGGCCGACGGTGTCGAGCAGCTCGTGGGCCCGCTCCCGGGCGGTCGCCTTCGACTCGCCGTAGAGCAGCGGGACGGTCATCACGTTCTGCTCGATGCGCTGGTGGGGGAAGAGGCCGATCTGCTGGATGACGTAGCCGATGCCGCGGCGCAGCTCGACGGGGTCGGCGTCGGTGACGTCCTGGCCGTCGAGCCAGATCCGGCCCGTGGTGGGCTCGATCAGCCGGTTGATCATCTTGAGCGTCGTGGACTTGCCGCAGCCGGACGGTCCGACGAGGCAGACCATCTCGCCGCGGGCGACCTCGAGGTCCAGCTCGTGGACCGCGACCGTGCCGTCGGGGTAGGTCTTGCCCACGCCCTCGAGCCGGATCATCGCGTCGCCGCTCCGTGTAGCGTCCATGCGGTGACCTTACTGGGAGCCGCCGACGAGCCGAGCTGCTACAGCCGCCTCGTCAACGACTGGGTCTGCATGGACTACGTCACCGATCGCCAGCAGGAGATCGTCGAGGCGACGATCCAGCACATCGGCATCACGGTGGTGTCCGTCGTGCTCGGGCTGCTCATCGCGTTCCCGCTCGCGCTGCTCGCACGGCGGCTGCCGCGCCTCGAGTCGGCCATCCTCGGCATCACCACCGGGATCTACACGGTGCCGTCGCTGGCGCTGTTCCCGCTCCTCGTGCCGTTCACCGGACTGACGGCGACGACCGTCGTGATCGGCCTGGCGCTCTACGCGCTGACGATCCTCGTGCGCAGCCTGCTCGAGGGCCTGCGGTCCGTGCCGGCCGACGTACGCGAGTCGGCGACGGGCCTCGGCTACGGCCGCGGCCAGCTGCTGCTCAAGGTCGAGCTGCCGCTGGCGCTCCCCGTCGTGATGGCCGGCCTCCGGGTCGCCACCGTCTCGACGGTCGCGCTCACGACGGTCGGGTCGCTCGTCGCGTACGGCGGGCTGGGCAACCTCATCAAGGACGGCGTGCTCACCAACTTCCGCGCGGAGCTGTTCACCGCTTCGCTGCTGTGCGTCGTGCTGGCGTTCGTCCTCGATGCCCTGCTGGTGGTGGCGCAACGGATGCTGACGCCCTGGACGAGGGGAGTACGGCGCATGAGGGTCTTCGCGGACATGTGGGCCTACCTCTCCGACGGCGCCAACTGGTCGGGCAGCGACGGCATCGCCGCCCTCATGGGCCAGCAGCTGCTGCTCACCGTCACGGCGCTGCTGATGGCCATGCTCGTCGGCCTGCCGATCGCCCTGTGGCTGGGCCACCTCGGCCGCGGCGGCTTCCTGGCGATCAACATCTCCAACGTGGGCCGCGCCATCCCGACCTTCGCGCTGCTGGCGCTGCTGGTCGTCGCGCCGTGGCCGGGCACCGCCGTGCTCGGCCCGTACGGCCGAGCCGGGCTGGCCACGCTGATCGCGCTGACGCTCTTCGCCCTGCCGCCGATCATCACGAACTCGTACGTCGCCATGCGCGAGGTCGCGCCCGACGTCCGGGAGGCCGCCCGGGGCATGGGCATGACCGGGCCGCAGCGCTTCTGGCGGGTCGAGCTGCCGCTCGGCCTGCCGCTCGTGGTGTCGGGCCTCCGCCTCGCGCTGGTGCAGGTGTGGGCCACCGCGACGATCGCCGCGCTCGTCGCCGGGCCGGGCCTCGGGCAGATCATCACCGACGGCTTCTTCCGCTCCAACTACGGCAAGGGCATCGCCGGCGCGCTGGTCGTGGCGGCCGTGGCGCTCGTCCTCGAGCTGCTCGCCGCGCTGGTCCAGCGGGCGGTCGACCCCATGCGTCGCGGCACCCCTTCAGGTGGTCGCACGGACGCGTTGTCGGTGACCGGGGCTACCGTTGAGTCGCCCGCCGAATCCGTCGGCTGACGACGCACATCCGGACACGCGCAGCCCACGCTGCGGGACACAGAAGGAACACCATGCACCTCGCTCGCTCCCTGGCCGCGGTCCTCGCCGCCAGCGCCCTCGCCCTCACCGGCTGCGCCGGTGACGACCTCGCCGACGACAACGCCTCCGACGACACCGGCTCGTCGGGCAGCGCCGACAAGGGTTCGGTCACGATCGCCGGCCAGAACTTCCCGGAGGCGACCCTCGTCGCCTCGATGTACGAGCAGCTCCTCGAGGACGCCGGCTACACCGTCGAGACCAAGCTCGTCGACTCCCGCGACGCCTACATGCCGACCTTCCCGGGCGACGTCGACATCGTCCCCGAGTACGTCGGCGGCATCGTCAACTTCCTCAACTCGCAGGAGAACGGCGACTCCGCCGAGCCGTTCGAGGCCGGTGACGGCCAGCAGCTCGCCGACGACGGCGCCGACCTCCTCGAGGCCGCCGGCATCGAGCTGCTCGACGTCTCCCCGGCCACCGACACCAACGCCTTCTTCGTCACCCAGGAGTACTCCGAGGCCGAGGGCGTCACCACGCTGTCCGACCTCGAGGGCAAGAGCGTCGTCCTGGCCGCGGCCCCCGACTGCGAGGGTCGCCTCGACTGCGAGGGCGGCCTCTCCGACGAGTACGGCATCGACGTGACCAAGGTGCTCGAGCTCGGCTACGCCTCCGACCAGACCTACCAGTCGGTCATCGACGGTGAGTCCCAGCTCGGCGAGACCTCGACCACCGACGGCACCCTCGAGTCCCAGGGCCTGGTCGTCCTCGAGGACGACAAGGCGATCCAGCCGGCGCAGAACCTCGTGCCGGCGATCTCGGCCGAGTTCCTCGAGGCCAACCCGGACGTGGCCGACATCCTCAACCCGCTCATGGCGGCGCTGACGACCGAGGGGCTCACCGAGCTCAACGGCCAGATGGCCGTCGACCGGGCGAAGCCGGAGGACGTGGCCAAGGAGTTCCTCGAGTCCGAGGGTCTCCTCTGACCTGATCGATCAGACCTCGTGGTCCCGGAGCGCCAAGGCCTCCGGGGCCACGGTCGTCTCGTCGAGCACTGCGGGCGGGACCGACAGCCGCCACGCGCCCGTCGCGACGTCCTGCACGCGCGGAGCAGGTCCGTCGAGCGTGGCGACCCACTCCATCAGTGCGGTGACCTCCGCGCGTCGGTCCTCCTCGACGAGCCAGCCGGCCAGCCGGTGGACCGGCGGCAGCCCGCTGTGCACCAGCGACCGCTGGCCCCACAGCTCGAGCACGCCGGCGCGCAGCAGCCGCCACCACTCCTCGGTCGCGCCCGGCACCAGGAGGAAGTAGCGCCAGAGGTCGCCCGCCAGGACCCGGTCGACGAAGACCTCCTCGACCTCCGCCGAGCCGTGCGCGCTGCACCGACGCCAGTGACTGGCGCTTGGTCTCCCACCGGTCGGCGAGGTCCTGCACCGACGAGGCGCGGGTCTGGGTGATCGAACCCTCGCGGATCCGCCAGTGGTACGTCGTCTCCGCCAGCACGTCGAACCGGCCGGCGAGGAACGCGCGGGTGGTCGTCGGCTGGTCCTCGTAGCGCACGCCCTCGGGCCAGGTCAGCCCTGCCGAGTCCCAGAAGGACCGGCGGAACACCTTGTTCCACGCGAACACGTCGCCGAGGATCTCGGGCCGGTCCTCGACCCGCGCGCCGCGGAGGGGCCGGTGGAGCCGGTGCATCCACGGCGGCTCGACCAGGTCGTCGCCCTCCCAGCGCACGATCGACCCGGTGGCGAAGTCGGAGCCCGAGTCCTGGAGGGCGCCCACCAGGTCGGCGTACGCCGTCGGGGGGAGCACGTCGTCGGAGTCGAGGAAGGCGAGGTAGTCGCCGCGCACCTGCACGGTGCCGAGGTTGCGGGCCGCGCCGAGGCCGCCGTTGACGGAGTGCACGACCGTGATGCGCGAGTCGCGGTGCGCCCACTCGTCGGCGATCTCGCCGGTGCGGTCCGTCGAGCCGTCGTCGACGATGACCGCCTCCCAGCGGCGGTGCGTCTGGGCGAGCAGGGAGCGGATGCAGTCGTCGAGGTAGTCCTCGACGCCCCACGCGGGGATCACCACGCCGAGCAGGGGAGCGCGCGAGAAGAGCGCATGGCCGATGACCCTAGTCGTGTCCGGACCCGGTCCGAGCCGCCGGTAGGCTGCCCGCCGTGACTGAGCAGGCCAGAGCGATCGACGAGATGAACCCCGACGGTGTGCCGCGGAAGGTCCTCTTCGTCGCCGGCGCCGGCCGCAGCGGCACGAGCACGCTGGCCGGCATCGTCTCCCGGCTCGGCATGCACGTCCCGCTGCCCGAGGTGCCGCCCGACGACTCCAACCCGCGCGGCTTCAGCGAGCCGCAGTGGGTCGTCGACGTCCACGACGAGTGGCTGTCCGAGGCGCTCGTGCAGGTCAGCGACTCCCGGCCCGAACGCCTGGTTCGACACCGGGCGCATCTGCAGCCGCGAGCCCGCCCGGATCCGGGTCAGCGAGTGGCTCGAGCCGCACTTCGACCAGCACCCCGAGCTCGTCATCAAGGACCCGCGGCTCAGCTGGTTCCTCGGCCTGTGGCGGGTCGCCGCGATCCGCACCGGCGCCACGCCGGTCTTCGCCACGATGTTGCGCCCCCCGGCGGAGGTCGTCGGCTCCAAGCAGAAGTACTACGCCAACAAGCTCGGCTCGTCCCACCTCGCTGCCAGCTGGGTCAACATGCTGCTCCACACCGAGCGCGCCACGCGTCCCGCCGAGGGCGACGGTGGCCGCGTGTTCGTGCGCTACGAGGACCTGCTCACCGACTGGGTGAGGACGACGACGGCGCTCGGCCACGCCCTCGACCTCCAGACGATCATCCACACCCGCAGCGACCAGATCCGCGAGGTCCACCGCTTCATCGACCCGCACCTGCGCCGGGTCACCTCGACCCTCGACGACCTCGCCCTGCCGAAGCGGCTGCACGACCTCACCGCCCAGACGTGGGAGGAGCTCAACAAGCTCGCCGACGAGGGCGGCGACACCGCCGAGGCGCACGCGACGTTCGACCAGCTGCGCGAGGCGTACGTCGAGCTCTACGAGGAGGCCGAGGCGATCAGTCGCTCGACCGCCGAGCACGCGCGACTCCAGGCGAGGCGTCGGGCGCTGGCCGAGGGTGCGAGCGACGAGCCCCGCTCGCTGGCCGACCGCGTGCCCCACGACGTACGCGCCGCGATCCCGCCGTCGGTGCGGCGCGGGATGCGCAAGGCGCTGGGCCGCTCCCGCGAGCCGGGCGAGCAGTGACCGTCCCGATCGGCTCGGGGCACGGCCTCACCAACCTCGAGGGCCACGAGGACTTCGACATCGTCTGGCCCTGGAACCAGCCGGGCGGCCTGCGCCGCGGCGCCACGGCGGTGCTGCGGGTCAAGAACGAGGCGCCCGGGCTCCGCTTCGTGCTGCCGCCGCTGCTGCGGGCCTGCGACCACGTGCTGATGGTCGACAACGGGTCGGACGACGGCACCGGCGAGGAGGCGCTCCGCGTCGCCGCCGAGCACGGACTCGCCGACCGGTTCACCCTGAAGGAGTACCCCTTCCAGGTCGCGCGCGCCGGCGGCGAGCACCTCTCCGTCAACGAGCGGTCGGTCCACTCGCTCGCGTACTTCTACAACTGGTGCTTCTCCCACGTGCGCACCCGCTACTCGTGGAAGTGGGACGGCGACATGGTCCTCACCACCGAGGGCGAGGTGTCGATGGCCGACCTGTCGTGGCAGGTCGGGATGGCCGAGGCCGTCATCCGGTTCCCGCGCCACGGGCTCTACATCGAGTCGGACCGCAAGGCCTTCCTCGACCTCGGCCTGCGCAACATCGAGGAGTGGGGCTTCCCGATGAGCCCCGACTACGTCTACACCAAGGCGCCGGAGTGGGAGATCCGTACGACGCCCGACCGGATCGAGCAGTTCGCGCTGCCGCAGGGCCTCTGCGTCGAGCTCAAGTGGCTCGACGGCGACGAGTTCGCCCACTGGACCAACCCGGAGGCGTTCGCCACCTCGATCCGCAACCGCCGCAAGCGGCGCGAGTGGCTGGTGTGGAACGCGCTCCACGACGGCGAGGTCCCCGAGGGTGTCGTCGAGATCGTCGCGCCCGAGGGCGAGCACGTCGTCGACCACGTCACCCACACCTGGCTGCCCCGGGCGCCGCGCCCCTTCGTGGTCGACGACCCCGACCACGCGCAGCTGCATCTCCGCGCCTGACTCAGAGCAGCAGCAGCGGCACGGCCATCACGCCGGTGAGGATCGGGAACAGCCACGGTCCGACCCGCTCCAGGCCGCGCGACACCGCGTCCTCGCCCAGCGTCCCGGCACCGCCGGCGCCCTCGGGGCCGATCACCGGATCGCCGGCCGTCGAAGTCGCGCACCGCCGCGACCGTGTTGGCGGCGAGGAGCAGCAGGCCGATCGCGAGGGCCGGCACGACGGGCACGGTGACGAGTGTCTGGCGCCCGAGCAGGAGGACTGCGACGAAGACCACCATCGGCGCCAGCGCGCCGACGACCGCGACCCACCAGCGCTTGACCACCGTGCGCAGCAGGCTCTCCGCGTGGCGGACGATGAGCGATCGTGCCGATCAGCACGATCACGAGGATGCCCACGACTCCCGTGGTCAGCTCGACGCCCGTGCCGCGCTGCCACGCGGCGACTGCCGCGAGCGTGATCAGCATGCCGCCCAGTCCGAGGACGGACGAGACGAGCTCCCGCTTCCAGTCGAACGGCTCGGCAGTGGCGTCCTGGCGCCAGCTCGACGGCGTACGACGTGGGGTCGCCGAAGGCCTCACGGGCGGACTCGCCGCTCTCGGCGCAGTGCGCCTCGACCTCGGCGAGCGCAGCCCCGATCTGGCGGCCGGCGACCCCGCGCAGGCGCAGCTCGAGGAGGAACGCCTCGGCCCAGTCGGGCTCGACGTGGGGAGTGTGGGTGTCGATCTTCATGAGAGGTCCTTTCGGGAGGTGGCCACGAGTGCGGGGCTGCTGATGAACGAGCTGGTGACTTCGGTGAAGCTCTGCCAGTCGGCGATCTGGCGGTCGTGCTCGGCCCGGCCCGCGTCGGTGAGGGCGTAGAACTTGCGGCCCGGGCCTCCGTCTCCGGCCCGCCACTCGACCGTGACCAGGCCGGCCTCCTCGAGCCGGGCGAGCAGGGGATAGAGCGTGCCGCCCTTGACGGCCCCCAGCCCAGCGTCGGTCAGCGCCCTGGCGATGGCGTAGCCGTAGGTCGGGCCGGCGGCGACGACGTGCAGCGCGCAGACGCTGAGAGCGCCGCGCAGCCACTCCGTCGGCCAGGTGACCGGCCCGGTGCTAGTTGTTCCCATGACTAGATAGTCACACCGACTAGTCAGGTTGTCAACCCACTCGTGGAGGAGTGGCCTGCGTCACCTCGCAGGTGGTTCCGCGACGGAATCCGCGGGCGTAGGCTCGATGTTGATCGCAGTAGATCGGTACCCGCGAGGGACTGAAACGAAGAGGTCGACATGACGAAGCACACCATCGGTGTCGTGGGCGCAGGCCGCGTCGGCGCCGTCCTGGCCGCCGCGCTCCGCGCCGCGGGCCACGAGGTCGTCGCCGCCGCCGGCGAGTCCGACGCGTCGCGTCGCCGCATGGCCGAGCTCCTGCCCGGGGTCGAGGGCGCCAAGCCCACCGACGTCGCCCGGGGCTGCGACCTCCTGCTGCTGACGGTGCCCGACGACATGCTGTCCAACGTCGTCACGATGCTGAGCGCGAGTGGCGCGATCCGTGAGGGTCAGGTCGTCGTGCACACGAGCGGTCGCCACGGCCTCGCCGTGCTCGCGCCTGCCCGGGCCGTGGGCGCCCGCACCATCGCGATGCACCCGGCGATGACGTTCACCGGCACCGAGCTCGACCTGTCCCGCCTCTCCGGCTGCGTCTTCGGGGTCACCGCCGCCGACGCCGACCGCGAGCTGACCGAGAGCCTCGTCGCCGACCTCGGCGGGCGCCCGATGTGGGTCCCCGAGGACCACCGCACGCTCTACCACGCGGGTCTGGCCCACGGCGCCAACCACCTGGTCACCCTCGTCACCGAGGCGATGGAGATCCTGTCCGCGGCCGGGGCGGACGACCCCGCCGCGACGCTGCGCCCGCTGCTCACCGCCGCGCTCGACAACGCGCTCGACCACGGCGACGCGGCGCTCACCGGCCCGATCGTCCGCGGCGACGTCGAGACGGTGCGGGCCCACCTCGCCGACCTCGTCACCACCGCGCCCCAGACGTTGCCGTCGTACGTCGCCATGGCGCGCGCCACCCTCGACCGCGCCGTCACCGACGGCCGGCTCCTGCCGATCCGCGCGGCGAAGATGCTGCGCGTGCTCGACGCCGCCGAGGTCGCGGCCCCGGTGGACCACCGAGTCCGATGACCTCGAGCCCGGTCCTCGCGCACACCCGCGAGGAGCTCGCCGACCTGCTCGCCGACGCCCGCCGGTCGGGGGAGCGCATCGCGTTCGTGCCGACCATGGGTGCGCTCCACGCGGGCCACGCCAGCCTGATGCGTACGGCCCGAGGGGCCACCGCCGGTCCTGTCGTGGTCAGCATCTTCGTCAACCCGATGCAGTTCGCCCCGACCGAGGACCTCGACCGCTACCCCCGCACCCTCGACGCCGACCTCGAGGTCTGTGCCGCCGAGGGGGTCGACGTGGTCTTCGCCCCGGCCGTCGAGGAGATGTATCCGGGCGGCTTCAGCCATGACTCCGTCAACGACGGCGTGACCGTCGCACCGGGCGCCCTCGCCACGATCCTCGACGGGGAGTCGCGCCCCGGACACTTCGACGGCGTGCTGACGGTCGTCGCCAAGCTCTTCGGCCTGGTCCGCCCCGACGTCGCCGTCTTCGGGCAGAAGGACTACCAGCAGCTCACCCTGATCCGGCGGATGGTCCGAGACCTCTGCCTGGGCATCGAGATCGTCGGCGGGGAGACCGTACGCGAGCCCGACGGCCTCGCCCTGTCGAGCCGCAACCGCTACCTCGACGCCGACCAGCGGCGTACGGCCCTCGCGCTGAGCCGGGCGCTGCGGGCCGCGCAGGACCGCGCGGCGTACGGCGTGCCGGCCGCGCGGTGGGCCGCGATGGCGGTCCTCAAGGACGAGCCGGGCCTCGAGCTCGACTACCTCGCCCTCACCTCGACCGACCTCGGCGAGGCGCCGGAGACCGGCGAGGGCCGGATCCTGGTGGCCGCGCGCGTGGGGACGACGCGCCTGATCGACAACCTGCCGATCGTGTTCGACCGGCTCACACCAGACCTCGTGACGGCGGGGACCGCACCCGCGGCCCCGACCACCTCGGAAGGGAACAGCTGAGACTGATGTTGCGCACCATGATGAAGTCCAAGATCCACCGGGCCACGGTCACCCAGGCCGACCTCCACTACGTCGGCTCGGTGACCGTCGACGAGGACCTGCTCGACGCCGCCGACCTGCTGGCCGGCGAGCTCGTCCACATCGTCGACGTCACCAACGGCGCCCGCCTCGAGACGTACACGATCGCCGGCGAGCGCGGCTCGGGCGTGATCGGCATCAACGGCGCCGCGGCCCGACTGGTGCACCCCGGCGACACCGTCATCCTCATCGGCTACGGCCAGATGGAGACCGCGGAGGCCAAGGAGCACCAGCCGCACGTCGTCTTCGTCGACTCCGACAACAAGATCATGGCGACCGGCTACGACCCCGCCGAGACCTTCGGCGAGAAGTCACTCACGCGCGGCGACCTCCTCGCCCGATGACCGCACTCGCTAGCCTCCACGGATGACTCCACACCGGCCGGTCCCCGGCCGCCTGCGCGCCCCGGCGCCCGGCTGGACCACCCGCGCCGACGTCGTGGTCGTGGGCTCCGGCATCGCCGGGCTGACGGCCGCGCTCCGCATCCACGCCGCCGACCCCTCGCTCCACCTGCTGGTGGTCACCAAGGACGTCCTGGCCGCCGGCTCCACGCAGTGGGCGCAGGGCGGCATCGCGGCCGCGCTGGGCCCGGGCGACACCCCCGAGCAGCACGAGCGCGACACCCTCGTGGCCGGCGCGGGCGCGTGCGACGTCGACGCCGTACG
>CAVYGL010000035.1:0-227917 GCA_963767995.1 uncultured Actinomycetota bacterium | reverse complement strand
AGCTCGGCCTCTGCGGCCTCGACGACCTGCTCGCAGATCTCGTGGGTGCGCAACGCGTCGCGGGCGGAGAGCACGTCACCGCTCCTCACCGAGGCCAGGAAGGCGTCGACCATCGCGGTGAAGCCGCGGACCGTCGGCACGTCGGTCCACGAGTCCCGACGCAGCAGCCGCAGACCGCCCGACGCGTCCGAGTGCCATTCCTCGGCGAGGTCCACCACGCGGTGCTGGTAGCCGGGGCCCATGACCTCCACGACCTCCTCGGCGACCCCGCCGACGCGGTGCATCACGCCGAGGCCGGTGCTCGACCCGACCCTGAGGGCGATCGTCACCGTGGCGAGGAGGCCGTCCTGGGTGACGCACCAGACCGACACGTCCTCCTCCCCCGCCGGCAGGAGGAACCGCACGGTGTCCACCACGTGGATGAAGTCGTCGAGGACGAACTGGCGCGGCTCCCCCGGCAGGCCGGAGCGGTGCTTCTGCACCAGCACGACCGACGCAGGCTCGCGCGACAGCGCCACGTGGGCCGGGCAGAAACGACGGTTGAAGCCGACGGCCAGCGACAGCCCTCGCTCCTCGGCCAGCTCGACCAGTCGGGTGGCCGACCCGAGGTCCGGCGCCAGCGGCTTGTCCACCAGCACAGGTACGCCGGCGCGGAGCAGCCGGTCGACGAGGTCGACGTGGGCGGCCGTCGAGGCGTGCACGAACGCGGCGTCGAGGGTGCCGTCCAGGAGGTCCTCGACATCGGTGGTGCACCGCGCGCCGCCGTACTGGCGGGCGACGTCGGCGAGTCGGCCGGGGTCCCGGGTCATCAGCGAGAGCTCGACGTCGTCCCGCGCGGCCAGCACCGGGAGGTAGGCCTTCCGGGCGATGTCACCGAGCCCGACGACGCCCACGCGCAGCGGCCTGGTCATGTCGGTGAGACTACCCAGGCGCCGCGCCGCATCACGGCCCGGACCTCGAGGTCGGGAGTCAGTACGACGAGATCGGCCGGGGCCCCCGGCGCCAGGCCGGGAGCGGGCAGCCCCAGCGCACGCAGGGGGTTGAGGCACATCTGCCGGATCACCGTCAGCAGGGCCTCCTCACGGTCGTCTGCGCCGTGCGCGACTGCCAGTCTGCGCCATCTGCGGCCGTGGTCGCGGTGCTCCCGGCGATCGTGTCGGTGCCCGCGACGCGCGCGACGCCGTCGGTGACGTCGACGGCCAGCGACCCCAGTCGGTAGGCGCCGTCCGACATCCCTGCCGCTGCCATGGCATCGGTGACGAGCGCGACCCGGTCCACACCGACGTCGGCGGTCACGAGGCGGTGCAGGGCCGGGTGCAGGTGTACGCCGTCGTGGATGAGCTCGACGGTGACCCGGGGGTCCTCCAGCGCCGCCACGACGGGCCCGGGCTCACGGTGGTGGACCGGACGCATCGCGTTGAACAGGTGGGTGGCGACCGTGGCTCCGGCGTCGATGGCGGCCCGCGCCTGTTCGTAGGTGGCGTCGGTGTGCCCGATCGCCGCCACCGCTCCCGCGTCGACGATGCGCCGGATTGCCTCGAGGGCTCCCGGCAGCTCCGGGGCGAGCGTGACCATGCGCACCGCGCCCCGCCCGGCCCTGAGCAGCGCCTCGATCTCGGCCGGGTCGGGGTCGCGCAGTGCGGTCGGCTCGTGAGCACCGCACCGCCGCTCGGCCAACCATGGTCCCTCGAGGTGGATGCCCAGGAGGGCGCCGTCCGCGACGTGGTCGGCGAGGAAACCCACCTGTCGGCGAAGCGCCTCGGGCTGGTCCGAGACCAGTGAGGCCATCATCGAGGTGGTGCCGTGACGGCGGTGCAGTGCCACCGTCGCGCCCACGGACTCGTCGGTCGCCTCGAAGAACGCCCCGCCGCCGCCGCCGTGCACGTGCATGTCGACGAAGCCTGGAGCCACGACCACGTCGCCGAGGTCGAGGTCGGCCGGCCGGGGGGCGGCATCGGGACCAATCCCCACGATCCGGTCGGACTCGATCTCCACCCAACCTGCGCCCAGCGTGCGCTCACCCGTCAGGACGGTCCCGGCCGTCAGGATCATCGTCAGATCCCCTGCCAGGTGGGCTTGCCCGCGTAGGTCTCCCGGTAGTAGCCGGCGAGCTGGAGGCGACTGCCGGCCGACGGGTCCAGCAACACCGTGACGTGGGGATGGTGCTGCAGGATCGTGGCCGGCCACAGCGCGCTCACCGCACCCTCGACCAGCTGGTGGACCGCCTCCGCCTTCCCCTGGCCGGTGGCCAGGAGGACGACGTGGCGGGCCTCCATGATCGTGCCGAGCCCCTGGGTGAGGCAGTGCGTCGGCACCGCGTCGACGTCGCCGCCGAAGAAGCGGGCGTTGTCGGCGCGCGTCTGTCGGGTCAGCGTCTTGATCCGCGTGCGCGAGGCGAACGACGACCCCGGCTCGTTGAAGGCGATGTGCCCGTCCGATCCGATCCCCAGGATCTGGAGGTCCACTCCCCCGGAATCGGCGATCGACACGCTCGTACGCCGCGCACGCTGCGGGGATGTCGCCGGCCAGGCCGTCGGGTCCGGCGACCGCACCCGGGGCGAAGTCCACCCGCGAGACGACGTCGCGGTCGATGACCGTCCGGTAGCGCTCCGGGTGGTCGGCGGGCAGCCCGACGTACTCGTCGAGGGTGAACGCCCGAGCTCTCGCGAAGCTGACCTCCCCGCGCGAGCACCGGGCGGCCAGCTCGTCGTACACCGCCAGCGGCGACGACCCGGTCGCCAGACCGAGGGTGGCGTCCGGCGTGCCTGCGAGCAACGCGGCGATGGCGTCGGCGGCGACGTGGGCCAGCCGGGCCGGCTCGTCGAGGATGACGACCTCCATGTCGGCTACGACCTCGTCGTCGGGCTCGGCTTGGGAGCGACGGTGAGGAGCAGCTCGAGGCTCTTCACGTCGGCGCCGGCCGCCAGGTCTCGCAGCGCGACCGTGTCGGCCTTGCGGTCCAGGACGATCACCGGCACGACGGGATTGCGTCCGGCGGCCTCGACGGCCGGCACGTCGTAGCGCAGGATCGGCTGACCGATCTGGACCTCGTCACCCTGGGCGGCGTAGGCGCTGAATCCTTCGCCCTCGAGCTGCACCGTGTCGATGCCGAGGTGCACGAGGACGCCGGTCCCGTCCGCGGTCTGGAGGGCGAAGGCGTGCGGCCACAGCTTGAGGATCCTGCCTGTCACCGGAGCCACGACGTCGACGACCTCGCGCGGCGGGTCGATGGCCAGCCCGTGTCCGACGATCCCCTTCGCGAACGTCGCGTCCGGGACCTCGCCCAGTGGCAGCAGGGTGCCCGACAGCGGCGACAGCACGGTCAGGCGGCCTGTGGCCTGGGTCGCCGCCGCGGGTGCGGACGGCTCCACCGGTGCGGTGGCAGCGGCCGGTGCCGGCCCCTGCGCGAGGGCGGCTCGGATCTCGTCCTTGAGCTCGTCCGCCTGGGTGCCGAAGACCGCCTGCACGTTGTTGCCGACCTCGATCACCCCCGCGGCGCCCAGCGCCCGCAGCGCCGCGGCATCCACCGCGGCCTTGTCGGCCACCTCGATCCGAAGCCGGGTGATGCAGGCATCGACGGCCTTGAGGTTGTCCGCGCCACCGAAGGCGGCGATCAACCGCTGGGCACGCGTAGTCGCTCCTCGCCGCGTCGGCGACGTGGTCGTCGCCACCCGTCGCGCCGCCAGCGTCGTCCGCCTCGGGGTCGCGACCCGGGGTGAGCAGGTTCCAGCGGGTGATCGCGAAGCGGAACAGCACGTAGTAGAGGACGAAGAAGACCAGGCCCATCACGACCAGCAGCGGAATGTTCTTCGCAGCCGGGGCCGTGCCGTAGAGGAGGAGGTCGATCAGACCGGCCGAGAACGAGAAGCCGAGGTGGATGTCGAAGGTGTAGGCGAGCGCCAGGGACAGCCCGGTCAGCACCGCGTGGATCACGTAGAGGGGGAAGGCGACGAACATGAAGGCGAACTCGAGCGGCTCGGTCACGCCGGTCAGGAAGGCGGTCAGCCCGGCGGCGGAGAGGATGCCGACGGCGAGCTTCTTCTGGTGTCGCACGGGCGGCGTGGATCATCGCCAGGGCCGCGCCGGGCAGGCCGAACATCAGGATCGGGTAGAAGCCGGAGGTCAGTCGGCCGGCCTCGGGGTCACCGTTGGCGAATCGGGTGAGCTCACCGGTGTAGGTGGCGCCGTTGGTGGTGAACTCGCCGTAGAGGAACCAGATGTAGGTGTTGACGATGTGGTGCAGGCCGAGCGGGATCAGCATCCGGTTGACGAAGCCGTAGACGAACGCGCCGATCGCACCCGATCCGCCGATGAACTCGGCGATGCCGGTCAGCCCCATGTCGAAGAGGGGGTAGAGGTAGCTGAGGCCGAACCCGATGAAGAGCGACGCCAGCGAGACCACGATGGGCACGAACCGTCGGCCGCCGAAGAAACCGAGGTAGGGCGGCAGCTGGATCGTGTGGTAGCGGTCGAACAGCCACGCCGTCACGACGCCGATGATGATGCCGGCGAAGACGCTGTAGTTGATCATCGCCTGCTCACCGGCCGGGGTGGTCTCGCCGGCGAGCACGATCGGCGACATGGCCTTGAAGACCTCCGCGACGACGAGGTAGCCCGCCACGGCCGAGAGGGCCGTCGATCCGTCCGCCTTGCGAGCGAAGCCGATGGCCACACCGACCGCGAACAGCAGCGGCAGGTTGGCGAAGATCGCGCCGCCGGCAGCGCTCATCGCGTCGAAGAAGGGGCCGATGACCGGCGGGTTGTACTGGCCGAGCAGGTCCTCCTGCCCGAGCCGGAGCAGGATTCCTGCCGCAGGCAGCAGCGCGATGGGGAGCATCAGGCTCTTGCCGAGGCGCTGGAGCTGGCCGAATCCCGGGATCCGCAGGCCGCCTCGCTTCGACTCGGCGTGGACGGGAGTGGCGGTTGTCATCGAGGCCTCCGGATGCGGTAGATTGGTGTAGACCAATTCAAAGATTGGCATAGACCAATCTGTCCGTCAACCCCGACGAGCATCGATCCGTGGAGGGATTCGTGAAGGTCCCGAAGTACTACCTCGTCAAGGAGGAGATCCTGCGGCTCATCGCCGACCTGCCGCGCAGGCGCCGCCCTGGCCCCGGAGCGCGACCTGGCCGAGCTGCTCGACACGTCCCGTACGACGGTGCGCCAGGCCATCGCGGAGCTGGTCGTCGACGGCCGTCTGGAGCGGACCCAGGGCAGCGGCACCTTCGTCGCCCAGCCCAAGCTGATGCAGGTCCGGCCGCTGACGTCCTTCTCCCAGGACCTGTCCGAGGAAGGCTGGCGCCCCGGCAGCACGGTCCTCGCCGTGGACGTCGTGGAGGCCGAAGCGGACCTGGCCCGCCACCTCCGCCTCCGCCCGGGAACGCCCGTGCACCGCGTGGCGCGCCTACGAACCCAGGCCGAAGAGCCCATCGCCCTCGAGACCGCCCACCTGCCCGGACCGCTCCCTCACCTGGCCGAGGAGCTGGACGCGCGCGGCTCGCTCTACCGGACCCTGGCCGAGGCCTACGGCATCGACCTCGATGCCGTGGAGGACATCGTGGAGACCACCCAGGCAGACCCCGTCACCGCGAACCTGCTCGGCGTCGAGGTGGGGCTCCCCCTGCTGCTGGTCCAGCGCACTGCCTGGGATGCGAGCGGTCGACCCGTCGAGTGGACGCGTTCGGTCTTCCGCGGCGACCGGTTCAGGTTCGTCGCCCGACAGCGGCTCGGCGACACCGACCACCCGGCCTCGCTCGAGCACCCGTCCGCCTGACGCCCGTCTGTCCCGGGAAGGCACCCGCCCACCTCGGCTGGACCAGCCGCGTCTGACCGTCCCAGTCGCGGGCAGCTGCGCGCCTCGATCTTGCCTCGGCCGCTGGATGAAGGCGACTCGCCGTAGCCGCCGATCGGGGTGCGTGGCCTACTCATGAGAGGCCTCCTCTGCGAATCGCAGGTGCTTGCCGAACTCGGAGGCCCGCGGCGCCCGGCCGGACAGCCGCCAGTCGTAGATCGTCTGCACGGGGACGCCGAGGTACTCAGCGAGCTCCTCGACCCCGATGAAGGGCTCGAGCCCCAGCTTCGGCGTACTCGTGCCCAGCAGGTGTGCCAGCAGTGCCGAGCGAGCCCGAAGCGACCGGAACCAACGGCGCTGCCTCCCGGCTGGGCGGCGCTGCACACCTGTCAATGTGATGGGTAAACGATGGGATCGCATGACCTCCCCAAAGAAAAAGTCCAGGTCAACCTGTGGCTGACCTGGACTTTCTTTGTAGCGGGGGCAGGATTTGAACCTGCGACCTCTGGAACAGATCGAGCGCTACGGAACGACTCGGATGATCGCGGATCTCCTCGGGTTTACGCGGGAAGAGCTCGCGCTTGACCTCGGAGTGTAACGCCCCAGCTCGGATGGAGACGGACTGTAAATGACTAGTTTGTGACAGTGCATCGAATCGACGTCTCGACTGGCACGTTCGGCGTGACCAGACCCTTGCGGGGGCATGGGCCGACCGGTTCAGGGCAGGAGGTCCCAGTACTGCTTGCGGGCCGGCATGGCGTGGATGACCATCTCGTCGCCGCTCTCGAAGATGAGGACGATGGTCTCGAGCAGTCGGGCTTGAGTGTCGAAGCCGAGTCGTAACTCGCGGTGCGGCCAGTTCTCGTCATCGATCGGTTCGACCCAGAGCGGCCAGTCGGCTGCCTGGACTGCGTCCTCGGGGAGTACTCCGTGTCTGAGTGCGCTGTCGTGGACCTTCACGCCGCAGAGCCGGCCAGCGCCCTGCGGATCGCTTCGGATCTCGTGATGTGCTCTCGCTCGGCAACTGCGTCAACCGCAGCGAGCTCCTCGGCCGTGAGGCGTACTGCCACCACCTGCATGGGCTCGGAGCCACGACCGGGCCGCCCGCGTCCGCGGCGCTTCATCTCGTCGACGTCGTAGCCAGTTTCGGCCTCGTCCGCCCAATGCTGGATCTGCTCGTCACTGACCATGACCAAAATCGTAATACGAAACACGGATCGGGGGAAGCAGCGGCCGGGCCAACCCTCCTGGAGTGAAGGTACGCGTGCAGCTCCAGGGACCCTGGTCGGGCGCTGTTGCCCGAAGGCCGATTCACTGAGCCCACCTCGTTCTGCAAGAGGTGTATGTCGGAATGGGGTTAGGACGGGCGGGAGGGCCTTGGACACCTACAAGATGCGTGGAGATTCAAGACGCAAGGTGCCTGAAGAGGGCTGAGGGTGCAGTGCAGTGCAATGCAGCGTGCATGCGGGTCGTTGCGGTCACGGATCAGACGATGGTCGCGTTTCGCGACGCGCGGTCACCCCGTATACAGGCGAACTCGCGGACACCGTCCGACGAGACGTCCGACCGCCGAGCCGGTCAAGATACATCGTGTCCGCCTCAAGGCAGTTCAGGACGGCTGCTCGCGCCGACCTCGCCCGGCCGACCGCCAGCTCGAGGTCGCAGGACCGGTCCTCGGGACTGCGCGGCTAACCATGCTGTGCGTAGGCCAGTCAGCGTTTGAGTGCCCCGTGTTCGGCGCGAAAGAAGTCGACTGCACGATCACCGGTTCGCAGGTCGAGCCTGTGCTGGCGCGCCGACATCGGGCCTGTCAAGGATCCCGGCATCTATTGGGTGGACATCGGCACGTTAGGACGGGCGCCCCTTCGGTCGAACGACGCCGCGCGCTCCCCCGCCCGTCCTGGGACGGGCGAACCTAGGGCGGGCGCAAAATGGTGCCTTCCTGGTTCACAGTGGGGACATGAAGACGTCTTGGGCTCGGCACCGGGTCTGTCGCCGCCTCGAACTGGTGGAGCCCTCGAACGACAAGAACGCAGGTCAAACCGGTGATGCTGAATCAGCAGGACCGTGGGCCGCGATGGACGCGACGTGGAATCCCAACGCCCGTCGGATTGTGGCGTCATCCGTCACGTCCATACCGACGTCGTTGCTTGTGTCCCTTCGAAGCGCATGAACGTGACCTGAAGGCACTGCACTGCGCCGCCATTGGGCGTCAAGACCCGTCATAAGTCATCGCTCGTCCTCGGACGGGCGTGGTGCGAGCAACTCGAGGATCTCAGCCGTCACGGGGTTCACCGCCTCGTCCGGTTCGATGTAGTGCTCCTTGGTGATCTTGGACGAGGTGTGGCCGAGCATCTCGGCCGCCAGGTCCGCTCCCCCGGCCCGATCGAGGACGGTCGCGACGGTGCGTCGGAACGAGTGGGGAGTCACGCCTTCGATACCGGCCTCGTCCAGCACCGCACGCAGGCGGCGCCGGATGTTGTTGGTCGTCAGCGGCGTGCCGTTGCGGCTGTAGAAGATCAGGTGATCGGGCGCTTCTGAGGCGATGTCTGACCAGCCGCGCGCGCAAGCACCTTGGCAGCGAACGACGGCACGGAGACGGTCCTGGTCGACTTCATCGTCTTCGGGTGCGGCTGTCGATGCGTGGGCTTTCCCGTAGGCGACACGATCGTCCCGCAGAGCCGAACCGTCGCCGGAGACCTCGTCACGTCCACGTCGCACTTGCGGATGGCGAGCACCTCGCCGATGCGGGCCGACGTGCCGAGCATGACCTCGATGATCTGCTCGAGCTGTCCGTCCGGCGGCGGGCCGGGCAGGCCGGACCCGCGGCGCCAACCGCGGACCGCCTGACGGATCTCCTCGACCTGCTCGATGGTCAGCGACATTGCCCGAGCGGGTGGCTTGCGGAGTCGAGCCGTGTCGCGGACCGGGTTCTCGCGCATCGCGTCGTAGCGGACGGCTAGCCCGAAGGCGAGGCTCAGGACCGTGCGGGCCTGCTTCGCCATGCTGTAGCTCTTGGTCTTGGCGAGCGTCTTGATGAACTGGTCGACCTTGCGGACGCTGACCTCGCGCAGCGCGTAGTGCTCGAAGGCCGGTAGGACGAGCTGCCGCATGTTGCGCTCGTAGAGGGCTCGGGTGCTGGGAGCGAGCGCGTCCTCGAGGTCGAGGTCTGCCAGCCACACGTCGACCAGGTGCCCGAAAGAGCTGGCCGAGGTGAGCTCGCCCTGCCCGACGGTCTGCTCGGTTCGCTCGGCGAGCATCTCCTTCAGCTTCCGCTCGGCGGCCTTCGGAGTGTCCGCTGTCGCTTGCACGCGGCGCAGCTGACCGTCGTAGTCACGGAAGCGGGTCAGCGCACGGCACTCGACCATCGCGGGACTTCTCGACGTGGATCTCGCCGAAGGTGCCGATCTGGGTGCGAGGTCTAGCCACGATCGCTCACCCACCGCTGGGCCCATGCCCCGGCTCGGCCTCGCGCTGCCTGAGCAGCCAGGCCAGGACGTCGGAGGTGGCGAAGCGGACGCGACCGCCGACCTTGATCGCGCACGGCCCCTTGCCGTCGGTGCGCCAGTCGCGGATCGTCGTGACGGGCACGTCGAGATACTCGGCGAGCTCCTCGATGCTCAGCAGCGGCTCCAGGCCGCTCAGCGTGCTGTGGGTGGTCTCCATGACCGCGAGGTGCGCCCGAGGTCCCAGACCCTCCCGCGCGGCTCCGAGACATCCCGTGCCGATGACCGCTGATGCGCCTCGGAGACGTCTCGAGACGGGGTTTATGGCTGGTTTGTGGCAGTCGGATCAAATCTCAAATGCTTTCAGGCTCGGAGATCAGTGATCTCCGAGCCTGAAACTTTGTAGCGGGGGCAGGATTTGAACCTGCGACCTCTGGGTTATGAGCCCAGCGAGCTACCGAGCTGCTCCACCCCGCGTCGGTGAACAGAACATTACCGCCCGCCTCGTCGGCACCCAAATCGGGGTGGTCCCAGCGCGGCAGGCGCGGTCACTCCTGGCCGAGCTGGCGCACCGCCTGGTCGACCAGGTCGCGACCCTGCTCCATCAGCCTGGCCCACCTGACCGTGTCGCCGGCGGCCTGCGCCGCGTCGGCCTCGGCGAACTTCGCCTCGGCCTGACGGAGCAGCTCGCTGACGTCGGTCTCGCCGCCGGGGTTCTCACCCGGAGTGGTCGTCGGCTCCTCGGTCGGCTCCTCGGTCGGCTCCTCCGTGGGCTCCTCGGTCGGCTCCTCGGTCGGCTCCTCAGTGGATCCGTCGCCCTGCAACGAGTTCTCGATGGCCGCACTCAGCGTCGTACCGATGCCCACGCTGCCGTTGTAGGACACCAGGACGAAGCGCAGGATCGGGAAGTTCGACTCGCCGTCGCGCCGGGTGTAGACGGGCTGGACGTACATGAAGGTGTCGCCCACCGGCAGGGTCAGCAGGTTGCCCGGAACCCGGTCCGCATCACCGGTCGTGTAGGGCAGCAGCGCCTGGCTGACGTCCTCGTTCGTGGCGAACGTGTTGGCGATCTGGAGCGGTCCGCCGGTCGGCTCGTTGGGCAGCTCGAGCACGGAGATCTTCCCGTAGTCGTCGCTCGTCGCGTCGCTGTTGACCGCCATGTAGGCCGCGAGGTTGTTCTCCTTGTCGCGCGGCACGTAGACCGACGTGAGAGACCACGTGTCGCCCGTCCCGGTGTCGGTGAAGAGGCGGTACGGCGGCTGCCGGCGGCTGGTCAGCTGCGGGTCGCTGGGCACCTCCCACCGGCTCGATCCCTCGAACCACGCCGACGCGGACGTCTCGTGGTAGCGCTGGAACTGGTAGCGCTGGGCCTTGAAGAGGTCCTCGGGATAGCGCAGGTGCTCCATCAGCGCGTCCGGGATCGCGTCCTTGGGCTGGACCACGTCGGGGAAGACCTCCTCCCACACCTGGAGGATCGGGTCCTCCTCGTCCCACTCGTAGAGCGACACGGTCCCGTCGTAGGCGTCGACCGTCGCCTTGACCGAGTTGCGCAGGTAGTTGATCTCGTCGGTCGGCAGGGTCTCGAACCCGGTGTTCTCCTGGAGCGAGTCGTCGGTCATCTCCTCGAGCGACTCGCGCTGCGAGAGCGGGTACTTGTCGGTGACGGTGTAGCCGTCGAGGATCCACTGGATCCGGCCGTCGACCACGGCGGGGTACGGGTCGGAGTCGACCGTGAGCCACGGGGCGACCTTCTCGACCATCTGGCGCGGGTTGCGGTTGTAGAGGATCTTGGAGTTCTCGTGCACCCGGCTCGACAGCAGCAGGTTGGGCTCGCTGAAGCGCACCGCGTAGAGCAGCTGGTTGACGAGGCCGCCGAGCGGCACCCCCGCCTCGCCGCTGTACGTCGTCGCGACGTCCTCCTCGCTCCGGTCGCCCTGCGGCAGGTCGAACTCCACCGGCGAACCGCCCGGGCGCAGGCCGACGATGCTGTAGCTGGGGCTCTGCTCCCCGAAGTAGACCCGCGTCTCGTAGCCGTCCGGGCCGGCCACCCTGCTCAGCGTGTCCTCGTCGGCCTCAGCACCCTCGGCCCACTGGATCCCGCTCTGCTGGGTCGAGTCGTCCTCGGGACGCTGGTTGGCGAATGCGGCGATGACACCGTTGCCGTGCGTGTAGGCGGTGTGGAGGTTGGACCAGTTCTGGTCGCCCTCGGCGAGTCCGCTCTGGTCCAGCTCGCGCACGCCGAGCACCACGGCGCGGTCCGTGCCGTCGATCTCGTAGCGGTCGACGTCGAGCACGTTGGGCACCGAGTAGTAGGCCCGGACCTGCTGCTGCTGCTCGAAGATCTCGGTGACGATCTGCGGGTCGACGAGGGGGATGCTCGAGGTGATCCCGTCGGGCGCCTGCAGGCGACCGTCGTCCGCGGCCCCGGTGCCGCTCGTGTTGCGCAGGTCGACCTGGTCGAGCTGGTACGCGGCGCGCGTCGCGTCGATGTTGGCCTTGATGTAGGGACCCTCGCGGTCCGGCACGTTGGGGTTGACCCGGATCGCCTGCACGACGGAGGGCAGGATGAGGCCGAGGATGATCGCCGACAGCGCGAAGAGCGCCACGCCGACCGACGGCAGCAACCAGGTGCGACGCCAGATGTTGGCCAGGAACAGCACCGCGCAGACCACGGCGATCCCGGCGAGGATCTCCTTGGCCGGGAGCACGGCCTTCTCGTCGGTGTAGCCCATGCCCGTGAAGATCGAGCCCGAGTTGGTGACGAGGTCGAAGCGGTCGAGCCAGTAGTCGACGGCCTTGGCCAGCACGAACATGGCCAGCAGGGCCGACACCTGGATCTGCGCCGCGCTGGTGAGCCGGTCGCCCGGCCTCGCGGACAGCCGGATGCCGCCGAAGAGGTAGTTGATGACGATCGTGGCGATCAGGCCGACGACCGCCAGCGCCATGACGTAGTCGACGAGGTAGTGCCAGAACGGCAGCTGGAAGACGTAGAAGCCCACGTCCTTGTCGAAGTAGGGGTCCGTCGTGCCGAAGTCCTGGGCGTGCCGCCACATCGAGTAGCTGCGCCACTGGCCGGTCGCGGAGGCACCGGCGAAGAGGCCCATGACGATGGCGGCCCCGCCGATCACCCAGTTCATCCGCGGCGACAGCAGCTCGCGGTAGCGGTCCATCCCGTCGTCAGGCATGCCGGGCATGCCCGGCCACAGCACCGGGCGGAACCGGTAGGCCATCGCCATCGTGACTGCGACGGTCGCGGCCATCAGGCCGGCGAAGACGAAGAACAGTCCGATGCGCGTCAGCAGCAGGGTGGTGAAGACCTCGCGGTAGCCGACCGAACCGAACCACAGGCGCTCGGTCCAGAACGACGCGAAGCCGCTGAGCAACATGAAGGCGACGACCAGGACGATCCCGGTGATGACCAGCGCTCCCGGTCGCCGCGAGGGGGGCGGCGTGGGGCGCGGGGGCGTGGGGCCGGAGGGGCCCTGGGGACCGCCGGACCGTGGGCTGTCGAACGGATTGCTCATGCAGGTGCCTGCTCAGGGTTCTCGTGGGAGGTCTCGTGGACGTCGTGCAAGGTCGCGTGGAGGAGGTCGAGGAGCCCGGGCACCAGCTCGGTGCCGTTGACGACCGACTGCTCGTCGTCGTGCGCGCGCAGTCTCAGAGCACAGTACGACGCCCCGGCGCGGGTCACGCCGGCCACCATCCGTACCTCCTGGCGGTCGGGGTGCTCGCGGGCGAACAGCTCGGCGGCGGTCGGGTCGTCGGGGATGTCGTCGTCGACGTCGGGAGGCAGCACGAGGCGCTCGATCACGGCGGCGCATCCCAGCACCGGCTCGGGCCACGCGATCGAGTGCAGGGCCTCCTCCAGCGCCTGTCCCGGCGGGAGGCCCTCCTGCTCGATCGAGGTGAAGGAGCCGTCGTCCGCGGGTCCGTCGATGGCCATCGCCGCGGCCAGGGCCGGCTCCTGGGCGACGAGCGTCGCGGTGTCGACGAGGGCGTACAGCCGGGCGGGCTGGTCCCAGCCGTCCTGGGCGACGTGGGCCTCGATCTCCAGCACGGCAGCGGCCAGCGCCGGGTCCTCCGGCAGCGCGTCGGCGCCGAGCATGTCGGGCCGGATGTCGGACGGGTCGGTCGTCATGAGGCGGTGTCCTTGCAGCTCGGAAGTGGGGCGTCGTGGTCGGCGACCCAGTCGGCGAGGGTCTCGACGGCACGGTGCATGGTGGTGGCCCTGGCCAGGCGCATGTCCCCGGTGTCCACTCCCCCGATGCCGTCGCAGTTGTCGGCGGGCACGAAGAACAGCTCGGCCCCGGCGTCGCGGGCGGCGGCGATCTTCTGCTGGACCCCGCCGATCGGCCCGACCTTGCCCGACGGCGTGATCGTGCCGGTACCGGCGATGTCGGCGCCGTCGGTCAGCGAGCCGGGCGTGAGCGTGTCGAAGACCGCCAGGGAGATCATCAGTCCGGCGCTCGGCCCGCCGATCCTGTCCGGGATGTCGACGCTCACCCGGAACGGGAAGTCGAACCCCACCCCGGGCGAGAAGCCGACGCGGTAGTCGCCGTCGACCGTGCGGGGGGTGACCTGCACGGTCACCTGCTTCTTGCCACGGCGTACGACGAACGCGACCGGCTCGCCCCTCGGCGACCCGTCGATGGCGTCGATGACGTCCTGGGTGCTGGTGATGGTGGTGCCACCGATGCTGATCAGGACGTCACGCACCTCGAGCGTGCCGTCGGCGGGCATGCCCGGAGTGATGTCGACGATGTCGACGATCGGCGTGATCTTCTCGCCGAGCTCGGTCAGCGCGGCGGCGACGGCGGTGTCCTGTGACGACACCATCGCGCCTGCGGACTCCCGGTCGCTGGACTCGTCGGTCTCGTCCGGGGCGTACACCGCCGATCGGGGCCAGACCGCCTTGTCCGGGTCGAAGTAGGCCCTGAGCAGCTCCGTCAGGCCCACCCTCTCCTCCGGTGAGCTGACGAAGACCGTCGTCATCCGCAGCTCGCCGTCGTCGTAGTAGGCCTTGTGCCCGGTGACCTGCACCGTCTCCTCGCCGTCGGCCTCGGCGAGGATGTCGACGGTCGGCCCGGGGCGGTAGGTGACGTAGGGCAGCGGCACGAACACGGCGGCCCCCCACAGCACGGCCAGCAGGCTCAGTGCGAGCAGCCCCGCCCTGGTCCGCTCACTCATGGGCGCAACTCTCTCAAACGCGCGCAACTACCCCGCACTCTGGCCATGGCTGGGTCGCACGGCGATGCCGGTGCTGCGGTCCCGCGCAGGCGCGGCCGTACGCCGGGTGCCGGCCGGCAGCTCCTTGGCGAGAGCCTTGCCGAGCCGCTCGACGGCGACGTCGCGGTCGATCTCGCCGCGGCCGTCGCGCTCCATCCACGACACCCAGACCATGGCCACCACCGTGACGACGGCGGCGGGCACGAGCCAGAGCAGGATCTCCACGCCTCGAGAGTAGGGCGCCGGCGCGCCCGGCCCGGGCAGGCGTCACGGCGTGCCGACCCACTCCTCGGTCGCGTCGTCGAAGACCTGGTGCTTCCAGATCGGCACCTCGGCCTTGAGGGTGTCGATGAGCGCGCGCGACGCGGCGAACGCGTCGCCCCGGTGCGCCGCGGTGGTGGCCACGACGACGGCGAGGTCGCCGATGCGGAGCTGACCGACCCGGTGCACGGCCGCCACGCCGCGTACGTCGTGCTCGGCGGCCACGCGACGGCAGACGTCCTCGAGCCGCCCGAGCGCCGACGGGTGGGCGGAGTAGTCGAGCGCGGTGACGCCCTTGTCGCTGTCGTGGTCGCGCACCTGCCCGATGAAGAGGGTGAGCCCCCCGGCTCCCGGGTCGCCCAGCGAGTCGACCACCTCGGTCACGTCGAGCGGGGTGTCACGGATGGCGACGAGTCGCACGGGATCAGTCACGCTCGGAGTCTAGGGCTGCTGGGCGGGACGCGGCTGGGCGCAGTGGGTACGGTTGACGCCATGAGTGACACCCCGGGAGGCCCCGGATCGTCCGGTCAGGGCCCCGACGACGACAACCCGTTCAAGGGCACGCCCTTCGAGCAGATCTTCGCCCAGATGGGCGGCCTCGGCGGCGCGGGCGGCGGCATGCCCGACCTCGGTGCGCTGATGGCGCAGATGCAGTCCTTCTTCGCCCCGCACGACGGGCCCATCAACTGGGAGACCGTCACCGACCTCGCCCGCCGCACCGCTGCGCAGGAGCCGGACCCGACCGTCAGCGCCGCGCAGTCGAGCGCGGTCGCCGACGCCGTACGCCTCGCCGACCACTGGCTCGACACCACCACCGAGTTCCCGTCGGGCGTCGCCACCACCGCGGCCTGGTCGCGCGCGGAGTGGATCGTGGAGACCATCGACGTCTGGAAGGTGCTCGTCGAGCCCATCGCCGGCTCCGCCACCAACGCGCTCAGCCAGGCGATGCCGGAGGAGATGCGCCAGCTCGCCGGTCCGCTCATCGCGATGCTCGGCAAGGCCAGCGGCGCGATGGTGGCCAACCAGGTCGGCAGCGGCCTCGGCGCCCTCGCCGGCGACGTGCTGAGCGCCTCCGACATCGGGCTCCCGCTCGGCCCGACCGGCAAGGCGGCCCTGCTGCCCACCAACGTGGCGGCCTTCGCCGCCGAGCTGCCCGACGTCACGCCCGACGACGTGCTGCTCTACCTCGCGTTGCGCGAGGCCGCGCACCAGCGGCTCTTCGCGGGCGTCCCGTGGCTGCGCGACCACCTCATCAGCGCGGTGTCCGAGTACGGCGCCGGGATGGACTTCGACACCTCCGGCATGGAGGCCAAGCTGCGCGACATCGACGTCTCCAACCCCTCGGCGATCCAGGACGCGATGGCCGGCGGGCTGTTCGACCCCGAGCCCTCGGCCGCGCAGAAGGCGGCGCTCGAGAAGCTCGAGGTGACCCTCGCGCTCGTGGAGGGCTGGGTCGACGAGGTGGTCAGCCAGGCCACGGCCGAGCGGATGCCCGCGGCCGCCAAGATCCAGGAGACCGTACGCCGTCGGCGTGCCGCCGGCGGTCCGGCCGAGCAGACCTTCGCGACCCTCGTCGGCCTCGAGCTGCGACCGCGCCGGCTGCGGGACGCGTCGGTGCTGTGGGGCTCGCTCCGCACCCGCCAGGGCGCCGAGGCCCGCGACGGCGTCTGGATGTCGGCCCACCTGCTGCCGACGGGCGCCGACCTCGACGACCCGCTCGGGTTCCGCGAGGACTCGGTCGCTCCCGGCGAGCTGTCCGACGACGAGTTCGACGCCGGGCTGCGTGACCTCCTCGACGGCGGCGACGGGCCTCCCGCCTCGTGACACTGCACTCCGACGCCCGGGCCGTGCTGGCCGGGTGGGCGCCGCCGTGCGCCCGCGACGCGCAGCTCCGCGACCGTTTCGTGGCACACCTCGACGCGCACCCGGACGCGATGACCCGCGCCTGCCTGCCCGACCACCTCACCGCCGGCACGATCGTGCTGACGCCGGAGGCCGACGCGGTGCTGCTCAACCACCACAGGAAGGCGGGCGTCTGGCTGGCCTTCGGCGGTCACTGCGAGCCCGGTGACACCACCCTGGCCGGGGTCGCGCTGCGTGAGGCGCACGAGGAGTCCGGGCTCACCGACCTCGACTTCGACCCGGTGCCCCTCGACCTCGACGAGCACGCCGTGGAGTTCTGCGCGCCGGGCATGACGGTGCACCACCTCGACGTACGGTTCGTCGCCACGGCGGCGCGCGACTCACGCCACGCTGTCAGCGAGGAGTCGCTCGACGTGCGCTGGTGGCCCGTCGACGCGCTTCCGGAGATCTACCCGGACATGCGGCGGCTGATCGGTGACGCGGTCGCGCGGCTGACTCGCTAGTCGGCCCCTCAGCGTAGGTCTCAAAGCTTCGAGAACGTGTACGTCCTGCCGACTCCGCCTGTGCCCGGCATGACTGGACGCTGACGTCAACCGAGCCGTTGTCACCGTGCACGATCGCTGAACGTAGACGACTTCAGAGTACGTGCAGCGGCACCGTTGAGGTTCCGCGCATGACTGCGTGTCTCGGGTGAAGGTAACCGACGTGGCCGTCAACACGTGGAGGCGGTGGTGTTCCAACCCGTGTGGGGTGTCTGGTCGACACTGAAGGCCGTCCGCGGTGACGATCACCCTCATCGCCGTCGTAGTCGCCGCCTGCCGCATGTTCGAGGACGAGTGATCGAGCCGTGACGGTATGACGTTGCCCGCCACTGGTGACTGGCGTTGACCGACGTGAGTTCGATACATCCGCGCCCGAGGCCGCGAAGGCAGGCGCGGCTCGTCGCCACGGCCACCACGGGCACGGTCCACAGACCAGCGCGCACGACCTGCCGACGGTCCGGCTTGATTCCAGTCACGAGATGTATCCCCACGTTCGTCAGCCCCTGAGCGCCCAGCAGCTCAGTCGGTCTGCCACAATGTAAGCGCTGGATCGTTAATGATCGGACGAGGTGCCCCTGGCATCGACAGACCTTGAGACTGTCCAGTACTGTGAGCGTCGCCTTGGGGTGAACTGCTTGCTCAGTCCTCGACGCCCGGTGGCGGCTCGAGCCGCGCGGCGGTCGAATACCCCTCGAGGTAGCCCTTGGCCTTCTCGGCCCGCGGGTAGCGGTCGACCCAGGCCCAGAACTCCGGCGTGTGGCCGGCCTCGAGCAGGTGGGCGAGCTCGTGCACCAGCACGTAGTCGACCACCCAGGCCGGCATCTGCTGCAGCCGGTCGCTGAGCCGGATCGTACGGTCGCCCGGCGTGCACGAGCCCCAGCGCGCGTTCTGGTTGGTCACCCAGCGCACCGAGGCCGGCACCGCCAGCCCGCCGAGGTAGGTGTCGTTGAGCGTGGCGGCGCGGGCCACGAGGTCGTCGTCGGAGCGCACCTTGCGCCGCTCCTGCCGCTCGATCCGGGCGACCATGTCGGCGACCCAGGTGGCCTCGTCGCGCTTGCTCATCGTCGCCGGGATGAGCACGACGATCCGCTCGCCGTCACGGTAGGCCGAGACCGTGCGCCGGCGGCGGCGCGATCGGCGTACCTCCACGTCGGGGCTCCGGGTCGGCGAGCTCATGCGCCGAACCTAACCCTCACCACCCACACCGCGAGACGGACGCGCTGGTCAGAGCCGTGCGCCGGCCCACTCCAGGAGCCGGTCGCGCTCCCACGTCGTGACGATCCGGTCCGGGTCGATGCCCGCCTCGGTGGCCCGCGCCGCGCCGTAGTCGAGCATGTCGAGCTGGCCGGGCGCGTGCGCGTCGGAGTCGATGGAGAACAGGCACCCGAGGTCGCGCGCCAGCTCCAGCAGCTTCGTCGGCGGGTCGCGCCGCTCGGGTCGCGAGTTGATCTCGACCGCGACCCCCTCCTCCGCGCACGCGGTGAAGACGGCCTTGGCGTCGAACTGGCTCTGCGGACGGACACCGCGGTTGCCGGTGACCAGGCGACCCGTGCAGTGACCGAGCACGTTGGTGTGCGGGTTGCGCACCGCGCCGACCATCCGGCGCGTCATCGCCGCCGCGTCCATCTTGAGCTTGGAGTGCACCGACGCCACCCGGACGTCGAGCCGCCCCAGCATCTCCGGCGTCTGGTCGAGCGAGCCGTCGTCGAGGATGTCGACCTCGATGCCCTTGAGCAGCGTGAAGGTGCCGCCCAGGTGCTCGTTCACCGCGTCGACGACACCGAGCTGCCGGGCGAGCCGCTCGGCGCTGAGCCCGTTGGCCACCCGCAGCCGCGGGCTGTGGTCGGTCAGGACGAGGTAGTCGTGGCCCAGCTCCATCGCGGTCATCGCCATCTCCTCCAGCGGCGAGCCGCCGTCGGACCAGTCGGAGTGGGAGTGCAGGTCGCCCCGCAGCCGCGAGCGGAGCTCCTCACCACCCGTGGCGAGCGGACCGGCCGTCTTCTCGAGCCCGACCAGGCGCTCGGGCACCACGCCGTTGCAGGCGTCGGTGATCACCGCGGCCGTGCTCGGGCCGATCCCGGGCAGCTCGGTGAGCGTGCCCGCGGCGGCGCGGCTGCGTACCTCGTCGTCGGGCAGCGGCAGGATCGTGCGGGCGGCGTTGCGGAAGGCCTCGATCCGGCGGCTCTCCTCGCGCTGGCGCTCCATGAGGAAGGCGATCCGCCGCAGCGTGGCGACCGGTCCCCGGGCCTCGCCGGACGACGAAACTTCGCTCAACTTTCTCTCCTCCACAGCCGCGCGATCGGCGTACGTGCTGGTCACCCGCACAGTACGACGCCGCGCCGGGCGTGTCGCCCACAGGTCTCTCCCCACCGCCGGGCCCCTGCTCCACCGGTGCGACCGACGCGTGCACAGGGCATCCACAGGGCTGTCCACAGGCACGCAGCTCGGCCCGTTGACCGCCGGGTAGCACGGCTCGTACGGTGGCGCGCAGAAGGGCCCCACGGCTCCTCGACGTCAGCAGGGGAAGGCAGGCGTCGAAGGCTGCGGGGCCCTTCTATCTCCAGCGTCAGCGGCCCTCGAACCGCGGCGGCCGCTTCTCGCGAGCCGCGGCGATCCCCTCCTGGAGGTCGGCGGTCGCCAGCGTCATCGGCTGGGCGAGCGCCTCCCACTGCAGCGCGGACTCGAAGTCGGCGTGCCCGCCGTCGGCGAGCGCGATCTTGGTGAGCCGGCTCGCGATCGGGCGCGGTGGCGGCGATGCCGGCGGCCGTGGCCAGCACCTCGTCGAGGAACCCGTCGCCCTCGAGCACCCGCGACACCAGGCCGAGGCGCAGCGCCTCGTCGGCCTCGACGACGCGGCCGGTGAGCAGCAGGTCGCGGGCGTGCGCCGGCCCGACGACGTTGGGCAGCAGCCACGTGCCGGCCATGCCCGCGTGCATGCCGAGCTTGTTGAAGGGCAGGCCGAGCTTCGCCCCGCTCGCGGCGTAGCGGATGTCGCAGGCGAGCGCGAGGCAGAGCCCGGCGCCGATGGCGGCCCCGTTGACCGCCGCGATGGTGGGCACCTCGAGGCGCCGGACCGAGAGCCAGGCGCGGTAGAAGGGCAGCATCCGCCGGCGGAGCTGGTCGACGCTCGCGTCGGGCTCGCTGGCGATCCACGACGTGTTGCCGCCCGAGCAGAAGGCGCTGCCGGCCCCGGTCACGACCACGGCGCGCAGCGAGGCGTCGGAGGCGAGCTCGTCGATCGCGGCGATCCACGACGCGGTCATCTCGTCGCTCATCGCGTTGCGCATGTCGGGGTTGTCGAGGGTCAGCAGCGCGACCCCCTCGGAGGGGCGCTCGAGGCGCAGGTGGGTGAGGTCGCGGGGGGTCTCGGGCATGGGTCGAGGGTACTGATCGGGCCGACCGCCCGATCACCCGGTTTCACGCTCAGCGCGTGGGGTGCGTGAGCGTGAGCCACGCGTGGCGTAGGGTCGTCGACGGAGCTCGGGCAGACGCCCGGGATCCCCGGCGGGCTTCCCCTTAGACAACCCCGTCGCGACGACCAAGAACAACAAGCAAGGAGGCCGTCATGGCGGAGACCTGGAGCGGTGAATTCTACTGCGTCAAGTGCAAGGAGAAGCGTGAGGCGGAGGGCGAGATCCGCGTCAACGACAAGGGCACCAAGATGGCCAAGGGCGTCTGCCCGGTCTGCGGTACCAACCTGAACCGCATCCTCGGCAAGGCGTGAGCATCACCCCTTGATCAGACAGCAGCGGCGCCACCCACCCGGGTGGCGCCGCTGCTGTATGTCCGCTCGGCACCGTTTGACCTGTGGAGGACGCTCCCGGCCACCGCCTCGCGTGGCAGCGTCGGACCCGTGCCCCACCCGCTCCCCCGCAGCCCGTACGCCGCCCCGCTGCGCGCCCAGCTCGACTGTCCCGACGCGTGGCGCGTGCAAGCGCTGGCAGCGCTCGCGGTCGCCGGGATCACCGTCGAGGGCTCGGCCCCGGTGGGCATCAGCCTCGCCCCCGGTCGAGCGGTCTCGAGGACGGTCGACGACTGGAGCGTCGCCTCGCTCCCCCACCTGCTCGTCGGCGTCACGCCCTGGGCGGTCGAGGTGGGTCCGTGGGCCGCGCCCGGCATCGGTCCGTGCGCGCGCTGCGTGGCGGCGTACGTGCTCGACGACCGGCCGGACCACCTGCCGGACCTGGTCCCGCGGCCGTTGCTCGCCCTCGCCGCGGGCGCCGCGGCACGGGACCTGACGGCCTGGGCCGCCGGCGCCGCGCCGCACGCCTGGCTCACCTCGTGGCGCTTCGACCACGACCCGGTCCCCACCCCACGACGGTGGGAGCGCCACCCCTACTGCGGGTGCGCCTGGTTCGACACGGCGTGAGGGCGGGCCCTCACCACCACGCGCTGTCGAGCTTGCCCTCCATCGCGCGCAGGTGCGCGCGCGAGCAGGTGTCGCAGAAGGCGCGGCGCCTGCCGTTCTCGACCGCCGTGGTCCACGTCAGGGCGTCCGCCCCCGCGGCCCGGGTGCCGCAGAGGTGGCAGGTGACCGTCTCGTCCTCGCTCACGCGGCCGACGCTACTCCCGAAATGACCCACGAGCCGGTACGTCGTCACGGTGACGACGTACCGGCTCGTGGTCTGTGCTCACCCGCGATCAGGGCGAGAGCCCGTCTCAGATCGCGCGAGCGAGGGCGAGACGCGCCTGCTGCGCGGCCAGCTCGGCCTTGCGGCTCATCCGACGGGCCATCGCCAGGTGGTGGCCGCGTCGCATTTCGTGCGCCTCTCCCAGGCGCGCGGACATTTGCGCGCGTGCGAGTTCTTCATGCATGAGATTCATGTCGTTGCTTCCGTTTCGGTAGGTCTTCATGGAGGTGTGTTCCTTGTGTTTCCTGAGTGGGAGTGAGTACGCGGTGGCGCCTACGCGGCGGCCCCGTCCTTCTGCTTCTGCTCGGCCGCAGCTGCGACCTGCTCGGACTTGCGGGGCCGGCCTCGCGGCCGCTTGCGCGGGATCACCACGCCCTGGAGGAAGAGCTCGCCTCCCCAGACGCCCCACGGCTCACGCCGCTCGAGGGCTCCGTCGAGGCAGAGTGCCCGGACCGGGCATGCGATGCAGAGGGCCTTGGCGTGCTCCACGTCCGCAGGGGACTCGGCAAACCACAGCTCTGCGTCGAAGACGCGGCAGGGCAGCAACTCCTCATCCACTCCGGCAGCTGCGTCGTGCAGGGCGCCCAGCGGAGCCTGGGGCTCCAGCGAGGTCGCGGCGTCGGCAGCTCGGTTGCGGTCGAGAACGCTGATGGTCATGTGTATTCACCTCCTCCTCGTTGACCTGATCGCGGGTGTGCTGGACAAACAGAAAGGCCGCGGATCCCGGTGTCGGGTTCCGCGGCCTGGAGGCTGCCGATGTAGGTGTGTCACCTATGTCGACGGACTCCAGGCAGGAGAACCCGGGAAATCGCCCGTGATGCGAACGATGGCGGCGGCGTCGCCCTGGACAGCCACCACGCCGGCGCCGAAGGCGCGGTCGTGCGCGCAGGGGCGGCCGAGGGTGGACATGCCGAAGGACGGCGTCCAAGCCGTCATCGTCTTCGTGTAGTTCTCCATGCTGGCCACCTCCTTCGGGGCGTCGGGCGCGGATCCTTGTCAGGGATCCCATGCGCGTGGGTTGGTGAAGGGAACGCTAGACCCTGCCCCGCGTCAGGGGCAAACGATTTTGTGGGTATTACCGAAAATTGTCGGCGAATCATCCTTACGGACGATCGGAGGCCCTCAGGCCGAGGCCTCGGCGACCAGCGCGAGCACCTCGTCGCCGTACTTGGTGAGCTTGCTCGGGCCGACCCCGCTGATGGCGCGGAGCCCCGTCTCGTCGGCGGGCGCGTGCTCGGCGATCAGCTGCAGGGTCGCGTCGGTGAAGATCACGAAGGCCGGGACGCTGTCCTGCGAGGCGCGGGCCAGGCGCCACTCCCGCAGCCGCTCGAAGAGCGCCTCGTCGTAGGACGCGGGGCAGTCGGCGCAGCGGCCGATCTTCTTCTGCTTGGCGTTGGCCAGGGGGCTCCCGCACTCGCGGCACCGCATCGCGGCCCGGTTGCGCTTGCTGCGCTCGCGGCGCTGCGCCGAGACACCCGGCGCTCCGTCGAGCAGCGGCGCCAGGAACGGCGAGGGGCCGCGGTTGCCCCGCCCGCCCGGCTCGCGGGCGCTCGCCCACGACACGGTCAGCTCGTCGCGGGCGCGGGTCATGGCGACGTAGAGCAGGCGTCGCTCCTCCTCGATGGCCGCGGGGGTCTGCGCCTGCGAGATCGGCATCATCTTCTCGTGCATGCCGGCGACGAACACGGCGTCCCACTCGAGACCCTTGGCGGAGTGGATGGTCGCGATGGTGACCGCGTCGGCGACCGGGGCGTGCTGCTCGCCCGCGCGGCGGTCGAGGTCGTCGACGAAGTCGCCGAGCGACGCGTCGGGGCGCTCGCGGGCGAAGTCGGAGGCGAGGTCGACCAGCGCCTGGAGCGACTCCCAGCGGTTGCGGACCTCTCCCCTGCCCTCGGGCGGCTGGGTGGAGTGGCCCATCTGCGAGAACACCGCGACGACCGCATCGGGCACGGGACCCGACCCCTCACCGCTGCGCGCGGCGCCCCGGACGAGGGTGATCGCCTGGCGCACCTCGCCGCGGTCGAAGAACCGCGCGGCACCGCGTACGACGTAGGGCAGGCCGCGCGCCGCGAGCGCCTCCTCGAACCGCTCGGACTGCGCGTTGATGCGCAGCAGCACCGCCATCCGGCTCGCCGGCGTGCCCTGGGCGCGCAGCGCGGCCACGCGGTCCGCGACGGCATCGGCCTCGGCCACCTCGTCGGTCGCCTCGCGATAGGTGATGCCCGCGCCGGCCGGGCGCTGCGCCACCAGCGCGACGCCCTGGCTCTCGGTGCCGGCCAGGAGCTGGTTGGCCCCCGCGACGACCTCGGGGGTCGAGCGGTAGTTGCGGACCAGCTCGACGCTGGTGGCCGAGGGGAAGCGCTGGGAGAACTCGCGCAGGTAGCGCGCGTCGGCGCCCGCGAAGGAGTAGATCGTCTGGGCCGGGTCACCGACCACGCAGAGCTCCTCGCGACCACCGAGCCACAGGTCGAGGAGCGCGTGCTGGAGCGGCGAGACGTCCTGGAACTCGTCGACGACGAACCACTTGTACTGGCGGCGCACCTGGGCGGCCACGGCCTCGTTGTCGGCCAGCAGGCCGGCGCCGAAGAGCAGCACGTCCTCCATGTCCATCCGGCCCTGGTCGCGCTTGACCTCCTCGTACGCCGCGAAGGCGCGCGCGACCACCTCGGGATCGAGCCCGGAGACGGACCTGGCGCGCGACCGGGCGAGGGCGGCGTACGTGTCGGGCGAGACGTTGCTGACCTTGGCCCACTCGATCTCGCTCGCGAGGTCGCGCAGGGTGGCCTGGTCGGTCGCCAGCCGCTGGCGCCGGGCCGCGAGGGCCAGCATCCCGAGCTTGGACTGGGTCAGCTCCGGCAGCTCGCGCTGGTGCACCCGGGGCCAGAAGAACCTCAGCTGGCGCAGGGCGGCGGAGTGGAAGGTGCGGGCCTGCACGCCGGGCGCCCCGAGCGCCCGGAGCCGCTCGCGCATCTCACCGGCCGCGCGGGTGGTGAAGGACAGCGCCAGCACCTCGGTGGGCGCGTAGACGCCGGTGGCGACGCCGTGGGCGATCCGGTGGGTGACGGCGCGGGTCTTGCCCGTCCCGGCGCCGGCCAGCACCCGCACGGGGCCACGCAGCGCCTCGGCGACCTGTCGCTGCTCGGGGTCGAGCGCTTCGAGCAACGTCGGCTCCTGGCGGGTGGGTGGACGAACTCGCCAACCCTATGCGCCGGGGCCGACAGCCGACCGACCGCTCTCCACAGCCCTGCCGGGGAATGTCCGCGCGCGCCGGATCGTTGGGCCGGACATGTCCGAGAACCAGTTCACGATGTTCACCACGCCCTGGTGCGGCTACTGCCACCGCCTGAAGAGCCAGCTCGACCGCGAGGGCATCACCTTCGACATCGTCGACATCGAGCAGCAGCCGGATGCGGCGTTCACCGTGGAGCAGGCCAACGGCGGCAACCAGACCGTGCCGACCCTGCTGTTCACCGACGGCAGCACGCTGACGAACCCGTCGGTGGCCCAGGTGAAGGAGCGGCTGGCGACGCTTTCATGAGGCTGACCGGAGACGTGTCGGACCGTCGGGGTTAGCCTGCTGTCGTGTCCCTGCTGAACTCGATCGACCGTCCCCACGTCCTCACCGCCATCGAGACCTGGGACGCGGCGGGCGGGGGCAACTACATGCTCGTGCGCGGAGGCGTCTCCACCCACGTCCTGCTGCACCACGGCCGGGAGTACGACGCCGCCGCGATCGCCGGGATCGCCCACGGCCTGGCCACCGGCCGCACGCTGACGGCCGCCGACATCCCGGGTGGTTCGGCCGCGGCGAGCAAGGCGCTCGTCCGCCTCGGGTTCGACATCCGCGACGACTCCCCTCCCGTCGCCGAGCGCGTGCCCGGCACGCGGTCGACGACGCCCCGCACGCCTCGCGCCACCACGACGCGCGCCACCACGACGAGCCGCCCCCGCGTCGCCGCGAGTGACCGGATCGTCGACAAGCTGTGCCCCCACTGCTTCATCGCGATGCCGGCCACGGGCATCTGCGACCAGTGCGACTGACCTGAGGGTCAGTCCCAGCCCGGACCCTCGAGCGGACGGCCGAACCAGCTCTCGATGAGCGACGACGAGATCGAGATGCCACGCGGCACCACGAGCTCGCCCGACTGCGCCGCGGCCTCGAGCTCGGTGCGGGTCCACCACCGCGCCTCCTCGATCTCCGCCCCGTCCACGTCGATCTCGGTGCTGAGGGCACGACCGGTGAAGCCGAGCATCAGGCTCGCCGGCAGCGGCCACGGCTGGCTGCCGAAGTAGGCCACCTCGCCCACCCGTACGCCGACCTCCTCGTCGACCTCGCGGCGTACGGCGTCCTCGAGCGTCTCCCCCGGCTCGCAGAACCCGGCGAGCGTGGACCAGCGTCCCGGCGGCCACGCGCGGTTGCGGCCGAGCAGGATCGCCTCGTCGTCGCCGTCCCCGTGCGTGATCGCCATGATCACGGCCGGGTCGGTGCGCGGGAACTGGGCGCGGTCGCACTGCGTGCACCGCAGCTCGTGCCCGGCCGCCCGGCTGAGCAGTGTCCCGCCGCAGCGGGGGCAGAAGCGGGTCGCGTGGTGCCACTCGGCCAGGCCGATGGCGTGCATGAGCAGCGGGGCCTGGTCGGGGTCGTGCTCGGCCAGCGCCGCCAGCACGGCCCGCAGCGGCACCCACTCCTCGGGATCGCCGGGTGCCTCGTCCGGCGTGACGATCACCGCGAGGTGCACCACGCCGTCGCGCTCGCCGAGCAGGACGCGGGTGCCGTCGGGGGCCAGGTCCGGGGTGACCCACTCGACCGAGCCGTCCACGAGCCGCAGGCGGTTGCCGGCGACCACCAGCACCCGCGTCGTCGGTTCGGACATCCGCTCGTCGAGCCACGCATCGTCGGTGCGGCGCAGGCCGATCCGGTTGTGGGCGTGGGCGGAGAGCGCGGCGTGCGGGAGGGGGCGTACAGAGGTCACGTTTTCCCACGCTAGTCGGTAGCGTGCTGCTTCGTGAGCACGCACATCGGCGCCCAGCCCGGCGACATCGCACCCACCGTCCTGCTGCCCGGCGACCCGCTGCGGGCGAGATGGATCGCGGAGACCTTCCTGGACGACGCCCGCTGCTACAGCGAGGTCCGCGGGATGTACGGCTTCACCGGCACGTGGCGCGGCCAGCCGGTGTCCGTGCAGGGCTCGGGCATGGGCCAGCCCTCGATGGCGATCTACGTCAACGAGCTGTTCCGGGACTACGACGTGCAGTCGATCGTGCGCGTGGGCTCGTGCGGCGCCGTGACCGACGACGTCGCGATCCGCGACGTCATCATCGCCTCCGGTGCCTGCACGGACTCCTCGATGAACCGCATCGCCTTCCACGGCCTCGACTACGCCCCGGTCGCCGACTTCGGCCTGCTGCGCGGAGCGGTCGAGGCCGCCGAGGCGCGCGAGGGCGGCTCGCCGTTCCACGTCGGGCTGATCTTCTCGAGCGACTCGTTCTACGCAGCCCGCCCCGAGCTGCTCGGCGAGATGGTGAAGTACGGCGTGCTGGGCGTGGAGATGGAGGCCAGCGGGCTCTACACGCTCGCCGCCAAGTACCGCCGCAAGGCGCTCGCCATCTGCACCGTCTCCGACCACATCGTCACCGGCGAGGAGACCACCTCGCAGGAGCGCGAGCAGACCTTCGGCGAGATGGTCGAGATCGCGCTCACGGCCGCCCTGGCCTGACCATGCCTGCCGCTCCGTGGCGGCATACGACATCCGGAGCCGCTTCACTGGCGGCATACGACATCCGGAGCCGCTTCACTGGCGGCATACGACATCCGGAGCCGCTTCACTGGCGGCATACGACATCCGGAGTCCGCCTCACATCGCCGCTGCGCATCGACTCGAGCGATCGCAGAGCGGTGTACGCCGCCACCCACGCCAGCCGCACTGTCGTACGCCGCCACCCACGCCAGCCGCACTGTCGTATGCCGCCACCCACGCCAGCCGCACTGTCGTATGCCGCCACCCATTCACGGATCGGACGGCTGGACGACGACTGGCGGGAGGTCAGAGGGCGAACAGGTCCTCGAGGCCAGCGCGGTCGGGGAGGTCGGGCGGCTCGACGGTGCGGCCGGACCTCACGTAGTGGAACGCTGCGCGCACGCGGTCGAGCGGAGTGCCGGTGAGCTCGGACCAGGCGAGGCGGTAGAGGGCGAGCTGGAGCGGGTCGGAGGTCTCGTGGCGGCTGGTCTTCCAGTCGACGACGAGGAACCCGCCCCCCGTGGACTCGGGCTCGGCGTACACCGCGTCGATGCGCCCGCGCACCACCTGACCGCCGAGGACGAGGGCGAACGGCGCCTCGACGGCGTGGGGGGCGCGGTCGCCGAACGGCCCGTCCTCGAACCGCTTGACCACCTCGCCGAGGTCGGCCTCGTCGTCGATGCCGGCGTCGGCGCGGCCGGGCAGCTCGTCGGGCTCGATGAGGGCCTGCTGGCCGAACCGGTGCTCGACCCACGCGTGGAACGCCGTGCCGAAGCGCGCCGCGGGCGCCGGCGGTCGGGGCATCGGGCGGGCCAGCTCGCGGGCGAACGCGTCGGGGTCGTCGCGCAGCCGCGCGACGGACGTGGCCGACAGGCTGCCGGGCAGCTCCAGGTCGACGGACGTCGCGCGCTCGGCGCGCGCCTCGGCGAGCAGCTGCCCGAGGTCGTCGTCCCAGTCCGCGACCATCGCGGCCTCGACCATGTCGAGGTCCTCGTCGGGTGCGGTCGGGTCGACGCTGCGCACCAGCTCGGCGGCGGCGAGCCGGCGACGCGCCTCCTCGCCCGGACCGGGCACCGGCCAGGGTCGCGACGGGTCGACGTCGTCGTTGGGGTTGGGCGACTTCGGCGGTGGCTTCTCCAGCCAGCGCTCGACGGTCTCCCCCCACTCCTCGAGCTGCTCGCGCACGACCACCTGGTAGGCCGACGGCCCGAACGGCGTCGCCCGCTGGCCCCAGACGTACGACGTCACCGCCAGGTGGTGGGCGGCTCGGGTGTAGGCGACGTAGCCGAGCCGCAGCTCCTCCTCCGCGTCGTGGGCCTTGGTCGCCGCGCGGTAGGCGTCCAGGGCGGCCTTGTCGTGCCCGGCGAGCTGGGGCTGGTCGGCGCGGTCGCCGCGGAGCGGGGCCGGCAGGACGGCGGGCGACGACGTCCAGAGGGTGCGCGAGCGGCCGCTCGGGAACCGCGACTCCCCCACGCCGACGCAGAAGACCGAGGACCACTCCAGGCCCTTGGCGCGGTGGACGGTGAGCAGCTTGACGGAGTCGGCGGCCGTGGGCGTGGCGATGTCGAGGCCGTTGCCCTGGTCGTCCTCCGCCGTCAGGTAGGCCAGCAGCGCCGGAAGCGTGACGTCGCCGTCGACGGACTGGAACTCGGCCACGGCCTTGACGAAGAGGTCGAGGTTGTCGCGCCTCGCGGCGGCGGCCGGAGCGGTCGCCGAGGCCAGCTCCACGTCGACGCCGGTGGTGTCGATGATCCGGCGGACGACGTCGAGCAGCGGGTCGCCGACGTGGCTGCGCAGGCGTCGCAGCTCGGAGGCCAGCAGGCCGAACCGGTCGAGCGCCTCCGGTGAGTACGCCGCCTCGCCGGGCGCCTCCACGGCGTCGCTCAGGGCGGGGAGCTCGGAGGAGTCGATGCCGTCGGCGATCTGCAGCAGCTGGTCGGCCACGGAGGCGGCCTCACGTCGACCGCGTACGCCGGCGACCTCGGCCGCCCGGATCGCGAGCAGCCGCAGGTCGCGCGGGCCGATCGCCCAGCGCGGACCGGTGAGCAGCGTCAGCATCGACGCGTTGGCCGTGACGTCGTGGAGCAGGGTCAGCGTGGCGACGACCTCGGCCACCTCGGGCAGGCGGATCAGGCCGGAGAGCCCGACGATCTCGACCGGGATCCCGGCCGCAGTGAGCGCGTCGTAGACCTCCGCGGCCTGGGCGTTGTCGCGGCTCAGCACCCCGACTCCGGACCAGTCGGTGCCCGCCGCGTGGACGGCCTGGACCTCCGCGGCGAGCCAGGCGAGCTCACCCGCGGCACGCTCGAACACGTGGGTCTCGACGCGGCCCTCGCCCGCGATCTCGGAGGCCCGGAGCCGGGCGACCTTGTCGCCGTACGCGGCCAGCAGCGGTTCGGCGAGCCGGTTGGCCACGTCGAGGATCCGTCGGTCGGAGCGCCGGTTGACGGTGAGCGGGAGGCGTCCGGGCTCGCCGTCGGCGGCCGGGAAGGTGTCGGCGAAGTTGAGGATGTTGGAGACCGACGCACCACGCCAGCCGTAGATCGCCTGGTTGGGGTCGCCCACGGCCATCACGGGGTGGCCGAGCCCGCGGTCGGGGTCGGGGCCGGAGAACAGCCGGGCGAGCATCGTGGCCTGCGCGACCGAGGTGTCCTGGTACTCGTCCAGCAGGACGACCTTGAAGCGCGACCGCTCGAGCTCGCCCACCTCCGGCTGGTCGTCGACCAGCCGCGCCGCGAGGGCGATCTGGTCGCCGAAGTCCATCAGCCCCAGGTCGGCCTTGAGGGCGCGGTAGCCGTGGACCAGCTGGAGCAGCTCGGCCCGCCGGTCGATCGCGTTGATCGCCTTCGCCGGTCCCTCGAGGTAGGTCTTGCGCCCCTTGCCGGCCTGCTCCTCGGTGATCGCGCGCTCGAACCCGCGACGCGCCTCCTCGTCCACGCGACGTACGTCGTCCTCGCCCACGAGGTGCTCGCTCATCGCGCCGTCGAGGGCGAGGAGGTTCTGGATCGCGGTCGCGGGGTGGTCGGTGAGCAGCTCGATGTGGCCGGTGAAGCGCTCGATGACGCGCGCGCCGAGCTGGTAGCGGGAGGCGTCGGAGACGACGCGGGTGTCGGGCTCGTGGCCGATGCGCAGGCCGTGGTCGGTCAGCAGGGTGGCGGCGTACGCGTGGTACGTCGCGACCGTGGGCTCGAGGACGTCCTCGCCCTCCACCACCACCGACCGGTCGAGCAACCCGGCCGCGCCCAGCGCAGCCGTCACGCGGTGGCGCAGCTCGGCGGCGGCCTTCGTGGTGAAGGTCAGGCCGAGCACCTCCTCGGGGCGGACCTTGCCGGTCGCGACCAGCCAGACGACGCGCTGCGCCATCAGGGTGGTCTTCCCGCTGCCGGCGCCGGCGACCACGACGGTCGGGCGCAGCGGTGCGGTGATCGCGGCCCACTGCTCGTCGCTGGGGGCGAAGCCGCCCATGAGCGCCTGGAGGTCGGCGGGGGTGTCCAACCGGACGGCGTGCTCGGTCACTGGACGGTCACGCTCCCGGCGCCCTTGGCGGGGCAGATGGCGACGAACGGGCAGTCGCGGCAGTGCGGGCCGGCGACGGCGGGGAAGGTCTCGGCGCGGACGAGGTCGGCTGCCCGGGCGAGACCCTCGCGGAGGACGGCTCGCTCGGGACCGGCGTCGTCGTGGGCCGGCTGTCGCCTGGATCTTCGGGACGGCGGAGTCGTCGTCGATCCCGAGCTGCACCAGCTCGGCGCCGCCGGACGCCACCGGCCGCCCGGCCGCCTCGTCGAGCGCGCCCGCGTCGACGGCGTACTGGTAGAGCGCGAGCTGGAGGTTGGCCGCGACCGCCGGACCGGTCGGCGGGGTGCGCGCGCTCTTGAAGTCGACGACGACGACGCGGCCGGCGTCGTCGATCTCGAGCCGGTCGGCGAAGCCGGTGAGCATCACCGGTCGGCCGTCGACGTCGACGACGCTCTGGAAGCGCTGCTCGGCGCCCAGCAGCTCGCGCGGGTTGTCGAGGTGCCACTGGACGAAGCGTCCGACGGCCTTGCGGATCCGGGCGAGCTCGCGCTGGCGCGACCACGGCGTACGGAAGGCGAGGCGCTCCCAGATGGCCTCGACCTCGGCCATCAGGGGGTCGACCTCGGCCGGCAGCTCGCCGTCGGCGACGCGCTCGGCGAGGGCGTGGAGGACCTGGCCGAGGTTGGCCGACTGGTGGACCGCCGAGACGCCGCCGGCCTCCCGCTCGAAGAACCACTGGGCGGGGCACGTGAGGATGGACTCGAGCATGCTGGCCGAGACCGGCACCGGCCGGTCGGCGTCGCGGATCGGCTCGACGGAGCGGGTGGCGCTCCGGGTGCCCCACCACGTCGCCGGGTCGGCGGCGGGCACCAGCTGGCGACCGTCGACGTCCTCGGCGGCGAGCGCGGCGAGCCGGCGGGCGGCCGCCTCGCGCAGCGCCGGGCTGACGGCGGGGTCGGCCGCGTGGCGACGCAGCTCGGCCACCAGACCGCCCAGCGACAGGGGCCGCGGCGGGCGGCCGTCCTGGTGGTCGATGGTGACGCCGAGCTCCTCGAGGAAGCGCGAGGGCTGCTCGCCGTCGTCGTCCGGCGACCGGACCGCACTGACGATCAGGCGGCGCCGGGCCCGGGTGCAGGCGACGTAGAAGAGCCGGCGTTCCTCCATGAGGAGTGCGCGCGAGGTCACCGGGGGCACGAGGTCGGGGTGGCCGGACGCGTCGACGCCGATCCGGTCGGCCCCGAGCAGCGTCGCGCGGCGCCGGAGGTCGGGCCACCCTTCCTGCTGCACGTGGGCCACGACGACGAGGTCCCACTCGAGGCCCTTGGAGCGGTGGGCGGTGAGCAGCCGGACGGCCGAGCCGCGGACGCCGCGCTCGGCGAGGGTGTCGGCAGGCAGCTGCTGGGCGACGAGGCTGGCGAAGAACGCGCCCACGCCGACGTGGTCGCGCTGGTCGACCGCTCGGGCGGCCAGCTCGAAGAGGGCGACGATCGCGTCGAGGTCACGGTGGGCGCGGCGCGCGCTCGCCCCGCCCTGGTCGACCTGGCGGCGCAGCCGCTGCGGCCACGTCGTCGTCGACCACAGGTGCCACAGCACGTCCTCGACGCCGGCCCGGTCGGCCAGCATCTCGGCGCCGGCGCGCAGGAGTGTCGCCAGCGCGGCGGCCCGCTCGACGTCGGGACCGTCGATGCCGTCGAGGAACCCCTCCTCCACCACGGCCAGGCGCAGCAGCTCGCGCGACGTGCGGCGGGCGTCGGGGTCGGCGAGCTCCTTCTCGCGGGTGCGGAGGCGGCGTACGAGCGCGCGCAGGTCCGACGCGTCGAGCCCGCCCAGCGGCGAGAGGAGCAGCGACTCGACCCGGCCGGGGTCCAGGAAGTCGGGCGAGTCGGGGTCGTCGTTGTCGAGGTTGACCACCGCACGGAGTCCGTCGAGCAGCGGCAGGACGGCGGGGTCGCGCACCAGCGGGAGGTCGTCGGACGCGACCTCGACGGGTACGCCGGCCGCGGCCAGCGCGCGGCGCAGCGGCGGGATGCTGGTGCGTCCCGACCGCACCAGGACGGCCATCCGCTCCCAGGCGATGCCGTCCTCGAGGTGGGCGCGACGGAGCAGGTCGGCCAGCCGCTCGGCCTCGGCGCGCTCGGTGTCGTAGGTCAGCACCTCGACACGTCCGTCGCCGTGGGGTCCGGGCACGGCCTCCGGCGAGAGGAAGGCCTCGCGCGCCTCGGCGGTGATGCTGCCGGTCAGGCTGAGCCGGCTCGCGACCCGGCCGGCGCCGAGCAGGATCCGGGGACCGAACCGTCGGGTCCGGCGGAGCACCACGACCGGCGCCGGGGCGCCGCTGCTGGTGGGGAAGCTCGCCGGGAAGTCGAGGATGCCGCGCACGTCGGCCCCGCGGAAGCCGTAGATCGACTGGTGCGGGTCGCCCACGACGGTGAGGTTGCGGCCGTCGCCGGCGAGCGCGCGGAGCAGGGCGACCTGCCCGGGATCGGTGTCCTGGTACTCGTCCACGAAGACGTGGCCCCACCGCGCGCGCAGCTCGTCGCGGTGGGCCTCGGCCTCGATCACGGCCCGGCGGATCAGGTCGGAGTAGTCGGTGGCGCCGAGGTTGTCGAGGACGGTGAGGTACTGCTCGAGGAACAGCCCTGCCGCGATCAGCTCGGGCAGGTCGTGCTCGATGCCGAGGCCGCGGAGGCCGGCCGGGTCGAGGCCCTTCTCCCGGGCCCGGGCCAGCACCGCCTGCACCTCGCGGACGAACCCGCGGGTCCCGACCGCGCGGCGCAGCGCCTCGGGCCAGACCACGGACTCCGGGTTGTCGCGCAGCAGCTCACGCAGCACGACGTCGGCCTCGGGAGCCGAGAGGAGCCGGATCGCGCCCTCGTAGAGCTCGGCGGGTGCGTACTTCCGGACCAGGGCGTACGCGAACGAGTGGAAGGTCGAGCACGAGGAGGCGGCCGTCGTGCGCGCGACCCGCGCGGTCACCCGGTCGCGCAGCTGCTCGGCGGCCTTGCGGGAGAAGGTGAGCGCGAGGACCGAGTCGGGCGAGGCACCGCGCTGCTCGATCCGGTCGACGATCGCCTCGACGAGGGTCGTCGTCTTGCCGGTGCCGGGTCCGGCGAGCACGAGGAGCGGGCCGCCCTCGTGGTCGACGACGCGCTGCTGGTGCTCGTCGAGCTCGGGCACCACGACCTCGCGGTCGGGAGCCACCAGCCGGTAGCGCGTCGTCGTGCTCACGAGCCACACCCCATCACGCGGGACCGACAGAGGTGCTGCCGCATCGCCGCAACGTCATACGGACAGGGCAACCGCTTGCGCTGTCCGTATGACGTCCCGGATCGGATCAGGACAGGTCGACGATCGCGGCGACCGGGCCGCCACCCTCGGGGCCCTGGTGGGCCGCGGAGACCGACACGAAGACGGCGGGGTCGCCGGTCACGGCCGCGGTGACGCCGCCGACGCACGCCTTGATCTGGCGGTGCCAGTGCACGTCGGAGTCGTCGAGCATCGCGTTGCGGCGGCCGCGGACCATGCCGTCCTGGCTGGCCTCGCACTTGAGGAAGACGTTGACGAGCTTGCCGTCGAGGTCGCTGGTGCGCGGCCGCTCGGGCAGGTCGAGGCCGGCCGAGCGGATGGCGTCCCAGATGCCGTCGGCGTCCAGCGCGTCCTTCATGACGGAGTGGCCGATGGCGTAGCGACCGCCCACGCCCTTGGCGTTGCCGACGACGACGATCTGCGCCACGTCGAGCTCGACGCCCGAGGAGCACGACGCCACCGAGGAGAAGAGCTCGCGGTTGTGCATCACGTCGGCGTCGGTGGGCATGTCGATCTCGCCGAGGGCGACGGCGATGCCGAGGCCCGTCGTGCCGTTGGAGAGGTCCATCGACTCGTGGGTGTGCTCGGTCCACACGGACTTGCCGCGCGACTTGGCGTCGCGGATCGTGTGGATGGTCAGCAGCGGGGTCTTGGTCTGCACGTAGTGCACGTCGGCGGGGTCGGTGATGCCCGCGCGCTCCATCGCCACCTTCACGCCGGCGGCGACCTTCTCGATCATCGCGACGTAGCCGATCTCCTCCGGCAGCAGCGGCTCGCTCATCGCGAAGCCGGCGGTGAGGCGCATCTCCTCGCGCGACGGGTCGTCCTCGGGGACGTCGGTGGTGGCGAAGATCGTCGCGTGGGGGCTGATCACGCCGTCGGTGCCGCCCGACCACACGATCGGCACGCCCTTGACCTGCTCGGGGTCGGCACCCTTGGCGACGAGCGCCTCGCGGAACGCCCGGTCCGCGATGATCCGCGTGTAGTCGTTGACGCCGCCGTTGCCCTCGGTCTTGCCGATGATGGCGAAGACGCGGTCGGCCGCGATGGTGCCGTCGTCGATGAGCTTCGTCAGCTCCGAGGCGTCGGCGACCGAGTGGATGGGGACCTTGCGGACTTCGATGGCGCTGGGCATGGGGTTCCTTTCAGGAGGGGCGTACGACGGTGCCGGCATCGCCGGCGACGGCTGCGGTGATCTGGTCGAGGCTGGTGATGACGCCGGTGCGTCCGGTGGACTCGACGAAGCGGCAGACGGCGTCGACCTTCGGGCCCATCGAGCCGGACGCGAAGTGGCCGTCGGCGGCGTGGCCGCGCAGCTCCTCGACGGTGAGGCGACCGAGCGGCTCGGCGTCGGGCTCGCCCCAGCGGATGACGGCGTTCGGCACGTCGGTGGCGATGACGAGCACGTCGGCGGCGGTGGTCCCGGCCAGCAGGGCGGCGCCGAGGTCCTTGTCGATGACGGCCTCGACACCGGCGAGCGAGCCGTCGGGACGGCGTACGTGCGGGATGCCGCCACCACCGTTGGCGACGACGACGAACCCGGCCTCGATCAGCGCGAGCACGGCAGGCGCGTCGAGGATCTCCAGCGGCTCGGGCGAGGCGACGACGCGGCGCCAGCCCTTCTCGCCGCGGTCCTCCCAGGTCTCGCCGTGGCCCATCAGGAGCTTGGCCTCGGCCTCGGGCAGGTGGCGCCCGATCGGCTTGGTCGGCGTGGTGAAGCCCTCGTCGTCGGCGTCGACGAGCGTCCGGGTGACGACGGCTGCGCTGCGGCGGTCGAGGCCCCTCAGGGCGAGCTCGCGGTCGAGGGCGTCCATCAGCACGAAGCCGAGGGTGGCCTGCGTCTGTGCGCCGCACCAGTCCAGCGGCACGGGAGGTACGACGGCCGCGGCCAGCTCGTTCTTCACCAGGAGGTTGCCGACCTGGGGGCCGTTGCCGTGGGTGATGACGACCTCGTGGTCGTGCTCGATGAGGTCCGCGACCGCGGCCATCGCGACCTGGGCCGCGGCGATCTGGTCCTCCGGGCGCGCCCGCCCGTCGGCGTTCGTCATGGCGTTGCCGCCGAGTGCGAGCAGGACCCTCATGGCGCAACCGTAGTGTCGCCGCTCACGCGTGCCCCACGGCACCATCAGCCAACAACGCGAGGTTTCGCTGGCAATGTTTGATACTGCTCGGGTGGGCGTGCGCAACTACCTGGTCGAGGGCGTCTCGACCTCCGGGAAGACGACGGTGGCGACCGAGCTCGAGCGGCGCGGGCACCACGTCGTGCACGGCGACCGCGTCCTGGCCTACCAGGGCGACCCGGTCACGGGCGAGCCGCTGCCCGGCTTCCACCACGAGCACCACGTCTGGGACGTCGACCGGGTCCGGTCGCTCGTCGGCGGACCGGAGCCGATCCCGTCACGTTCTTCTGCGGCGGCTCGCGGAACCACGCCGCCTTCGTCGACCTCCTCGACGAGCGTCTTCGTCCTCGAGGTCGACCGCGCCACCCTCCTCGCCCGTCTCGACGCGCGGCCTGCGGACGAGTTCGGTGCGACCGCGACGAGCGCGAGCTGGTGCTGCGCGTGCACGCGACCCGCGAGGACCTCCCAGCATCGGCACCTCGATCGACGCCACCCGGCCGCTCGCCGAGGTCGTCGACGAGATCCTGCGGCTGGCGGGTGTCCAGGCCCGGTAGGGCATGCGCGCGCCTCGCAGCCTCACGCGAGGTCCGCCACTGGGCGCGGACGCTCCGAGGCCGCGGCCAGGCATCACCGCATCACGTGCGCGCGAGGTGCAGCCTGATGTCCCCGACGACGTCCACCTGCGCCGGCAGCACGGCCAGGACGCTGTCGAGGGCGGCCTCCCGGTCGGCGGGCTCGAGCTCGAGGTAGGCGGAGACGGTCGACAGCAGACCGACGTAGTCGCGTGCCGACACCGTCGTCCGCTGCTCGAGCACGACCTGCGTGACGTCGGTGAACAGGCCGCGAGGTCGCCATCTCCGTGCTCGGCCACTGCAGGGCGCTGTCCTCGGGCGTCCCGTCGGGTGGTGGCACGTCGTCGTCGGCGAGCCAGGGCGCGAGGGCGGCGCGTACGGCCTCCTCCAGCGCCGGGTCCGCGAGGTCGCGGGGCGAGCCGAACGAGGCCACCACGCCGCCCGGCTCGAGCAGCGCGGCCATGCGCTCCCACCGTCCCTCGGGCCGGGTCCAGTGCAGCGCGGCCGCGGCGTAGACCAGGTCGTACGTCGTGGTCAGCGGCAGGTCCTCGAACGCCGCCTGGACGGTGGCCACGCCGGGCACCTGCCGCCGCAGCTCGGCGAGCATCGCTGCGTCCGGCTCCGCTGGCGGTGACCTGCACGCCGTGGGCCGCGAACACCCGCGTCGCCTTGCCCGTGCCCGCGCCGATCTCCAGTGCGGTGGCGACGGGGCGACCGGCGTACGCCAGCACCTCGTCGACCAGGACGTCCGGGTATCCCGGTCGGTAGCGCTCGTAGCGCCGCCGCGACGGATCCGAAGGTGAGGGCGCGGGCGGTCACGGCAGGTTCCACCAGGTGTCGAGGCGCGCCACGGCGGGCGTCGTACGTCCGTCGCGGAGCACGCGCGCGAGCCGGAGGAGGTACGCCGCGATGCCGGCGGTGCCCTGCATCCAGCCGACTCCCGGGCGGGAGCAGGGGGTCCTCGTTGCGGTGCTCGGTGAAGCGCCAGCAGGCGCGGTCGTCGTCGACCACGGCGCGGGCGACGAGGGCGTCGCCGAGCACCTGCGCGAAGACGAGGTCGTCGTCCTCGCCGCGCCGCTGCCAGGCGTCGAGGAAGACGTCACCGACCCCCGCGGTGCCGCAGCAGCGGCCGTCGTTGTCCCAGAAGCCGGGGCGCAGCCGCTCGGGGATGCCGGAGGTGCGGATGCTGTGCAGGCAGCGTCGCTGCCACTGGGCGGGCGTCTCCCCCGCGACGGCTTCGACGCCTGCGTGCTCGAGGGCGGTGAAGAGCAGCGAGGTGCCGGTCGGGCCGTGGCACCAGGTGTAGGTCACCTCGTCCGAGTCCGGGTCTCGAGGGATCTCGTGCGGGAGCACGAAGCCACCGTCGCTGCGTGTCGCCGAGCGTGACGAGGTGCTCGGCACCGCTGCGGGCCGCCTCGACGAGGTCGGGCCGGTCGAGCTCGGCGCCCGCCACCGCCAGGGCCGCAGCGATGCCGGCCAGGCCGTGCGACCAGTTGGGCATCTGCATGTCGCCGCGCTCGGCCCGCACCTCCACGGTGTGGCGCGGCGGCAGGAAGGACCAGTTCGTCCCGGCGTCGGTCGGCTCGGCCTCGGCCAGCAGGATGTCCGCAGTCCGGTGCGCCAGCTCCTCAGCGCCCGGAGCGCCCTGCCGTCGGGCCCAGATCGCGCCGAGCAGGTTGCCGGCGGTGCCGAGGGTGACGTCGTTGATCCGGGCGTGCGGGGCGAACCGAGGTGGCGTCATCCACGGCTGCTCCCAGCCGTCGTCCGTGGCGAGCTCGGCGAGCCGGGCGATCGCCTCCGCCGCCCCGTCGGCCTCCAGCGCGGACAGGACGCCGAGGTCGCTGACCAGTCCGTCGAAGTAGGAGTACGCCGTCGTCGTCGCCAGCCCTGCTCGGACCCGCGTCGCGATGCCGTCCGCCAGCGCGCTGCTCCTCGTCGGTCCACGGCCGGGCCTCGCGGACCTCGGCCAGCACGTGCGCGAGCCCGCCGACCCCGCTGTGCATCCCGTCCCGGTCCTCCGGCGGTCCGCCGTCGTGCGGCACCGGACTCGGGGATCCACGGTCCCTCGTCGTCCCACCGGACCTGGTCGAGCACCCAGCGCCAGGCGGCCTCGCCGAGGTCGGCGTACGTCTCCGAGGTCGTCACGCCCGATCATGCCAAGAGCCCAGCGAGCACCCGCGGCCCGACCGGCAGGCCGTGGTCGTCGTAGTAGGCGAACATCGCCGACAGCCACGGGTGGGTGCCCGGATCGGCCACGCGGCGCACCTCCACCCCCGCCTCTGCGGCGAGCTCCCGCACCGTCGCGACACGGGAGGCGAGCTCGTACGTCGCGCCGACGTGGCCGGGGTCGGTCAGCACGACGGCCGCCGCGCGCCCGAGGTCCGCGAGGTCGAGGAATCCGAACGGCACGTCGGGCGAGTACGGCAGGTCGATCGGACCGCTCAGGTCGAGGTTCTGGAGGTACGCACCCGGCTGGAGGATCGTCCAGGCGAGGCCGCCGCGGCGGACGAGGTCCTCGCTGACGGCCTTGCCGACGTGGTGCGGCATCGCGGGGACGTACGGCGAGGCGACCGAGTGGTAGACGACTCGCGCGACCGCGCTCGACGTCAGCGCGGCGAGCACCGAGGCGACGTACGCCGGCTCGTCGGGGTGCAGGTTCGGCGCGATGACGTACGCCGCGTCGCACCCGGCGACGGCCGACGCGAGGTCCGGCCAGTCGGCACGTCCCAGCGGGACCGCCTCGACGCCGCGGTCGGCCAACGCAGCGGCAGACGGCCCGCCCGGTCTTGCCGTGGCCACCGACCACCGCGACGCGCATGCTAGATCCGGTCGACGTCCGCGTGCGTCGCACCGTCGGCGAGCGAGGCGTAGCCCGGCCCGCGGTCGAAGAACGCGTCGTCCTCGCGGCTCCACGCCGCCCGGCCGGAGCGCTCGGTGGCCGTCGCGGCCTCGTCGAAGCCGAGGTCCCCCGCGTCGGCCGACCCGGTCAGCACCACGCCGTAGTCGCGCAGCGCGGCCTCGGCCGAGACCTTGCGCCACACGACGTCGCGCACGACGCTTCGCGGGTCGCGGGCCAGCGGGTCGCCCCAGCCGCCGCCACCCGTCGTCCGGATCCGGACGACCTGGCCGGCCTTGATCTCCTCGGCGTCGGCGAGGGCGTCGACCTCGCGCTCGTCGGGGCCGCCGGGGTCGATGACGACCTGGAACGGCATGCCGGCCTTGCCGCCGCGCACCCCCCAGCACGCGAGGATCGAGCGGTCCGCGATGGACATGAAGTGCGCGTCCTTGAGCATCCGGATCTGCTTCTCGTAGCCCAGCCCGCCGCGGAACTCGCCCGCGCCGCCGGAGTCCTGCGCCAGGCCGAGGCGCTCGACGATGAACGGGAAGCGCGACTCGGTGAACTCGGTCGGCAGGTTGCGGGAGTCGGGCACCACGTGGATGGTGTCCTCGCCGTCGGCGTAGTAGCGCCCGCCGGAGCCGCCGCCGAGCACCTCGCGCATGAGGTAGTCGTTGCCGTCGAGGTCCTTGCCGTAGACGCCGGTGTAGCGGATCGTCTCCTGGTCGGCCGGCATCTTGCCGTCGACGGCCTTGGCCACGACGCCGGCGAGCACGCCGAGCAGCCGCAGGATCACGAACGTACGGGCGTTGGTCGGTCCGGGGTGGATCGGCGTGAGGAGCGTGCCCTTCTCGGGGAAGCGCATCTCGATCAGCGGCACGATGCCCTCGTTGACGTCGAGCTCGGCCATCCGCTCCGGGGTGTCGGCGAGGTTGCGCAGGATCGGCGCGAGCCACTTCTTGAGGAAGTTGCCGCCGACGTAGTCGCCGCAGTGGTTGATCGGTCCCCGGGCCTGCTTGCTGGTGCCGGTGAAGTCGATGATCAGCCGAGGCCCGGCGGGGCGGCCGTTCTCCGGGTCCGCCGGGGCGTCGCTCACCTTGGTGAGGGTGATCCGCTGGGTGTGCAGCTGCGGCTCGTCGACGCCGTCGTGCTCGGCGTAGTCCTCCCAGACGTACGTGCCGTCGGGGATCTTGGACAGGATCTCGCGGCGGTAGGTCTCGGTGGTGGTGTCGAGGATCGCGTCGAACGCCGTCTCGATCGACTCGCGGCCGTAGCGGTCGAAGAGCTCACCGAGCCGGCGCGCACCCATCAGGCAGGCCGAGCACTCGGCATCCAGGTCGGCCGCGAGGCTGTCGGGCATCCGCGAGTTGCGCGTCATGATGCGCAGCGCCGACCTGTTGGGCACGCCGGCGTCCCACAGCTTGATCGGCGGGACGGCCAGCCCCTCCTCGTACACGGTCGTCGCGTTGCTGGGCATCGAGCCGGGCACCGCTCCGCCGATGTCGTCGTGGTGGCCGAAGGCCTGGACGAACGCGACCACCTCGCCCCGGTGGAAGACCGGGACGGTGACGCAGAGGTCCGGCAGGTGGCCGATGCCGCCCTCCGACTCGTAGACGTCGTTGTGGAAGAAGACGTCGCCCTCGACCATCTCCGCGATCGGGTAGTCGCGCACGATCGGGTGCACCAGTGCGCTGTACGAGCGACCGGTGAGCTTGCGCAGCTGGCGGTCGTGGATGCCGGCGCGGAAGTCGTGCGCGTCGCGGATCATCGGCGAGCGGCTCGTACGCCCGATGGCGGTCTCGACCTCCATCTCGACGCTCGCGAGGGTGCCCTGGACGATCTCGACGAGGATCGGGTCGACGGCGGAGCCCTCGGCCGTCAGCCGGCCGCCGTGCTCGTACGACGTGGGCAGGCCGGCCGGGTTGACCGGCTTCGCGGTGACGTACGCGGGGTCGACGGCAGCTCATGACGCGACCACCTTTCGGATCACGAGGTTGGCCCAGTCGTCGACCACGACCTCGAAGCCGGGGTGGACCGGGATGGTGGAGCCGAACTCCTCGACGATCGCGGGACCGGTGAAGGTGTCGCCCGCGCCGAGGTCGCCGCGCCAGATGACCGGGGTGTCGACGTAGCCCTGGTCCGCGTCGAAGCAGACCTTGCCGCTCGGTCGTCGAGTCGAGGTCCCGCCGCGTCCGAGCGTCGGGATCTCCGGACGCGTGATCGGCCCGATGCCGGTGACGCGGAGGTTCACCCACTCGACCTGCTGGGTGGGGTCGCCGCGGAAGTCGTAGCCGTAGAGCTGGCGGTGCGCGGCGTGGAAGGTGTCGGCCACCTGCTCGACGTACGTCCCGTCGACGCTCTGCCCGTCCTTGGCGGTCGGCGCGGGGACCCGCACCTCGTAGGCCTGCCCGACGTAGCGGACGTCGATGGTGCGCTGGAACTGGTGCTGCTCGGCGGTGAAGCCCTCCTTGTCGAGCGCCTCGCGCGCCCGGTCGGTGAGGGTGTCGAGGATCGCCTGCACCGCCGCGTGGTCGAGCACCGACTCCTTGGCGACGTGCGTCTGCACGTAGTCGTTCTTGACGTCGACGGTCAGCAGGCCGAAGGCGCTGACGTTGCCCGGGTTCGGGGGGACGACGACGCCGGCGAGGTCGAGGATGTCGACGAGGCGGCAGGCCAGCAGCGAGCCGGAGCCGCCGAAGGTGGTCAGCATGAAGTCGCGGACGTCGAGGCCGCGCTTGACCGAGACCTGCCGCAGGGCGTTGGCCTGGTTCCACGCGGAGATCTCGAGGATGCCGGTGGCGCAGCGCTCGAAGTCGAGGCCGAGCTGGTCGGCGAGGTCGGCGATCCCCGTGCGGGCCGCCTCCACGTCGAGCGGGATCTCGCCGCCGAGCAGGTGGGGCGGGATCCGGCCGAGGACGACGTGGGCGTCGGTGATCGTCGGCTGGGTGCCGCCCTTGGCGTAGCAGAGCGGGCCGGGGTCGGCGCCGGCCGAGTGGGGCCCGACCTTGAGGGTGCCCTCGGGCGAGAGCCAGGCGATCGAGCCGCCGCCCGCGCCGACGGTGACGACGTCGATCATCGGGATCTTGCTGGGGTAGGCACCGACGGTGCCCTCGGTGGTGAGGGTCGGCTCGCCGTCGAGGACGACCGACACGTCCGTCGACGTACCCCCGCCGTCGCAGGTGAGGATCCGCGGGAAGCCGGCGACCTTGGCGATGAGCGCGGCGCCGAGCGCGCCGGCGGCCGGTCCGGACAGGACGGTGGTGATGGGCTGGTGGACGACCTCGTCGGCCGACAGCACGCCGCCGTTGGACTTCATCACGTAGAACGGGATCGCGTTGCCGGTGAAGCCGATCAGCCGCTCGGAGATGTTGGTGACGTACCGGCTGACGTTGGGCTTCACGGCCGCGTCGACGAGCGTGGTCATCGCGCGCTCGTACTCGCGGTACTCGCGGAGCACCTCGCTCGAGATCGACACGATCGCGTCGGGGTGCTCGCGCCGCAGGATCTCCCGCATCCGGAGCTCGTGGGCGTCGTTGGCGTACGAGTGCAGGAGACAGACGCCGATGGTGGCGATGCCCTGCGCCTTGAACCACCGTGCGGCGGCGACGGCGGCGTCCTCGTCGAACGGGCGGATCTCGGCGCCGGTGAAGTCGAGCCGGCCGCCGACCGTACGGACGCGGTCCGCGGGCACGATGCGGTCGGGCTTGACCCAGAAGTAGGAGTTGCCGTAGCCGTCCGGCACCGACTGGCGGGCGATCTCGAGCATGAACTCGTAGCCCTCGGTGGTGATGAACCCGAGCGCCTCGACCTTGCCCTCGAGCAGCTTGTTGGTCGCGACCGTGGTGCCGTGCGAGACGGCGGTGATGTCGCGCCCCTCGGCGCCGACGATGCCCAGGATCTTCTCGATGCCGGCGATGAACCCGTCGGCCGGGTTGCCGGGCGTGCTCGGCGTCTTGGTCGTGACCAGCTCGCCCGAGTCCTCGTCGAAGGCCACGACGTCGGTGAACGTGCCACCGGTGTCGATGCCGATCCTGATCCGCCGCTGCTCAGCCATGGGGATGATTCAACCGATCACGACGCCGCGGCGACCACGGCAGAGCTTGCCGACGAACCTGTCGGACCTTCGGCAAGACGTGTCAGTGAAGCCGAGACGGATGAAGGGCCCTCGGCGGTATGAGCGCCAAGGGCCCTTCACGTGATGTCCAGGCCGCCGAAGCGTCCGGGTCATCGGGGTGATCGGTCGTGGTGATGATTCCGATCGATCGCTCTGTCCGTCCGATCCCAGTCACCGCATCACCCGGTGTCTGCGACTCCTCCCCAGCAAGCTGGTCGGGCGTCGTGCGGATCCTCCGTCCGGAGCCATCCCGCCTCCCTTGCGGGCTGCGTAGGGAGAGTTCTATGCCCTCGCGGCCAGGCTGCACAAGGGCTTGCGGCAAGGATTTCCCACATACTTCGGGTTCCGGCGCGTCGTCCCCAGACCAAGGCCCCGTCATCCCCAGCCGGACCGTCGTTGTGCACACCGCCGTCCACAGATTCGTCCACACCCCTCCCCCGGTAGTCCGCAGCAAATAGCTGGCCCGGAGCGGCCTGCGACCAGCTTTGTGCATGCGGACTATCCCGAGGGGTCATGTGGAGGAGAGGAGGGCCTCGACGGCCGCCGCGACCTCGAGGAGCCGCCGGTCGGCGCCGTGGCGGGCGACCAGCTGGATCCCGACCGGCAGGCCGTCGGAGGTGCGACCGGCCGGGACCGAGATCGCCGGGCAGCCGGTGACGGTGATGAAGTACGCCGAGCGCATCCAGGCCAGGTAGTCGGGCATCTCCTGGCCGTTGATCGTCTCCGGGAACTCCTGCTCGACCGGGAACGGCGGCACCTGCGAGGTCGGCAGCAGCAGCACGTCGTGGTCGCCGAAGAAGAGCCGCATCGTCTCGGAGAGCGTGGTGCGCTGGGCGTACGCGCGGGCCACGTCGGCACCGGTCAGCGACTCCCCCGCCCGGATGTTGGCCTCGAGCGACGGCTTGAACGACGTCGGGTGCTCGGCCAGCAGGGGCCCGAGCTTGGCCTGGAAGTGCCACGCCCGCAGCGTGCGGAAGGTGTCGTCGGCCAGGGACAGGTCCGGCGCGGACTCGGCCACCGCCGCGCCCGCGTCGGACAGCCGCGCCGCAGTCGCGCGTACGACGTCCGCGACCTCGTGGTCGACCACGAGCGCGCCGCCGAGATCGACCGAGCACGCCACCCGCAGCCCGGCGAGCGACGCGGCGGCGAGCGGTGGCGCGAAGGACTCGCCGGGGTCGCCGAGCGCCTGGGGTGCGCGGGGATCGGGGCCGGCGATGACGGAGAGGAGCAGGGCGAGGTCGCCGACGTTGCGCGCCATCGGCCCGCCGACCGACGTGCTCTCCCACTGGTTGTAGAGCGGCCACTCGGGCACCCGGCCCAGTGACGGCCGCATGCCCACGACGCCGCAGAACGACGCCGGGTTGCGCAGCGAGCCGCCCATGTCGGAGCCCTCGGCGAGCGGCACCATGCCGGAGGCCAGCGCGCACGCCGCTCCACCGCTGGACCCGCCCGCCGACCGACGCGGGTCGACGGGGTTGCGGGTCACGCCGAAGACCTGGTTGAAGGTGTGCGACCCGGCCGCGAACTCCGGCACGTTGGTCTTGCCGACGAACACCGCACCCGCGCCGCGGATCCGCTCGACGAGCAGGTCGTCGTGGTCGGCCACGGCGTCGGAGTAGATCGGTGAGCCGTAGGTCGTCGGCCAGCCCTCGAGCGCGTGGGTGTCCTTCACCGCGAACGGCAGGCCGTGCAGCGCGCCGAGCTCCTCGCCCGAGGCCTGGGCCTGGTCGGCGACCGCGGCGGCGACCCGGGCGCGCTCGGCGTCGAGCGACACGATCGCGTTGAGCTCGGGGTTGCGCTCCTCGATGCGGTCGAGGTGGAGCTCGAGCAGCTCGGCCGCCGAGATCTCCCCGGACCGTACGGCGGCTGCCTGGTCGCGCGCCGTCGAGTCGACGGTCAGGCCGCTCATCGCCGACGGCCGAAGATCCCGCCGACGATCACACCGGCCAGCACCAGGCCCGCGCCGACGGCCACGCCGGTGAGGAACTCCTGGCGCGAGCCCGCGGCCGCTGCCGGGGCCGGGGCGGTGAAGACCTGGCCGACGGCCGGGGCCTCGCCCGCGGGGCGACCGGCGCGGCGGGGACGGCCGGACCGCCCGCGATCGCCGCGTCGACGTTGCCGAAGAACTCCCCCGCCATCCGCCGCGACACCGAGGTGAGCATCCGCTGACCGACGCCGCCGATCATCCCGCCGACGACCGCGTCGGCGTCGTACGACACCCGCGTCGACGAGCCCTCGGGCGAGAAGCGGACATGGACCGTCGCGCCGATCGTGCCCGGGGCACCGGCGCCGTCGAGCTTCATGACGAGCGACTCGTGCTCGACGAGGTCGCGCAGCTCGCACGAGCCGGCGTACGTCCCCTTGATCGAGGCGACGCCCGCGGTGACGGTCATGGCGTACGCGTTGTCGCCCGTCGCCTCGAGCCGCTCGCAGCCCGGGATGGTGCGGACCAGGACGGCCGGGTCGAGCAGCGCGTCCCACGCCTGCTCGACAGGGGCGGCCAGGACGTTCTCGCCGGTGAACTTCATCGGGTCTCCTCAGCGGTGGCTTCAGCGGGTACGTCGGCGTGCTCGAGGCGCAGGGCGAAGAGCTCCGACGGTGAGATCGGCATGGCGGTGATGGGAAAGCCCTCGGCGTCCTCGATGGCGGCCGCGAAGACGGCGGCCGACGGGATCACCCCGGCCTCGCCGGCGCCCTTGATGCCCAGCGGGTTGAGCGGCGACGGCGTCTCGAGGTGGTCGATGTCGATCGTCTTCGGCACCTCGGTGACGTAGGGCATGAGGAAGTCCATGAACGACGCGTTGAGCAGCTGCCCCGACTCGTCGTACGCCATCCGCTCGTAGAGCGCCCCGCCGACGCCCTGCGCGACGCCGCCGTGGATCTGGCCCTCGACGATCATCGGGTTGATCAGGTGGCCGCAGTCGTGGACGACGGCGTACTTGAGGATCGTGATCTCCGCCGTGTCCGGGTCGGTCTCCACGATCACGGCGTGCATGCCGTTGGCGAAGGTCGAGCGCTCGGGCGAGTAGAAGTCCTTGCCCTCGAGCCCGGGCTCGTCGTCCTCGGCCACCGGCGGCTTGCCGGGATCGCCGACGGAGAACTGGGTCGCGGCCTTGGACGCCTCGTCGAAGGCGTAGCGCAGCGGGTTGGAGAGGACCGCGACGGTGCCGAGGTCGATGGAGGCGTCGGTGCCGCGCACGGACACCACGCCGTCGACGATCTCGAGGTCGTCCTCGGACGCCTCGAGCGCCTCGGCCGCGATCCGCAGCGCCTTCTCCCGGGCGCGCAGTGCGGCGAGGTGGATCGCCGAGCCGCTCATCACGGCCGCGCGGGACGCGAACGTGCCCACGGCGTAGGGCATCTTGCGGGTGTCGCCGGTGGTGATCTCGACGTCCTCGAAGCGCACGCCGAGGGTGTCGGCGACGATCTGCGCGAACGCCGTCTGGTGGCCCTGGCCCTGGGTGGTGAGGCCGGTCGCGACCTTGACCTTGCCGGACGTCTCGACGTGCACGTGCGCGCCCTCGTAGGGCCCGACGCCGGTGCCCTCGACGTAGCACGCGAGGCCGATGCCGACCCGGCGACCGCTGCTCGGCCATCTCGGCGCGGAACTCCTCGAACTCGTCCCAGCCGACCAGCGCCTTGAGCTTCTCCAGCGACGCCGGGTAGTCGCCGGAGTCGTAGGTCAGCGGCCGACCGTCCTGGAAGACCAGCCCGTGCTCGAAGGGGAACTCGTCGGGCTGGATGAAGTTGGTGCTGCGCACCTCGGTGCGGTCCTTGCCGAGGTAGGCCGAGATGGCGTCCATCGTCCGCTCCATCACGAAGCAGCCCTGCGGCCGGCCCGCGCCGCGGTAGGGCGTGACGATGACGGTGTTGGTGTAGAGCGACTCGAAGACGACGCGGTAGTTGAGGGGCTTGTAGGGGCCGAGCAGCTGCGTCGAGGTGATGATCGGGACGATCAGCCCGTACGGCGTGTACGCGCCGTGGTCGTGCCAGAACTCGACGTTGAGGCCGAGCACGCGGCCGTCGTCGTCGAAGCCGACCTCGACGTGGTGCACCTGCGCGCGCTCGTGGGCCGAGGAGATGAAGTGCTCGCGGCGGTCCTCGGTGAACTTCACCGGCCGGCCCAGCGTCATCGCGGCCAGCGGGACGAGCAGCTCCTCGGGCCACGGGTGGTTGATCTTCACGCCGAAGCCGCCGCCGACGTCGGGGGTGATCACGTCGACCTTGGCGAGGTCGAGGCCGAGCTTGGCGGCCACACAGCCGCGTACGCCGGTCGAGGTCTGGGTCGACGACCACACGGTGAGGCGGGAGGTGTCGGGGTCCCAGCGGGCCACGGTGCCGCGGCCCTCCATCGGCGTGCAGGCGGAGCGCTCGACGTCGAGCTCGAGCGTCAGGGTGTGCGGGGCGTCGGCGATGGCGGCGCGGGCGTCGCCGTTCTCCTGCTCCATCCGCGCCCCGACGTTGCCGGGTACGTCGTCGTGGACCAGGCGGTCGGCCGCGCGAGCAGCGGCGATGCCGACGACCGGTTCCAGGTAGTCGTACGAGACGCGGATCCGCGCCACTGCGTCCTCGGCGACGTAGCGGTCCACGGCGACCACGAAGGCGATGGCCTCGCCGACGTAGTTGACCTCGTCCTTCGCCAGGGCGTACTGGGTGCGGCCGTGGGTGAGCGTCGGGTGCGGGATCAGCAGTGGCAGCGGCTCGGCCATCGCGTCCGCGAGGTCGTCGTAGGTCCAGACGGCCAGCACGCCCTCGACGTCGAGCACGTCGGCGACGTCGATGTCGGTGATCCGCGCGTGGGCGTGCGGCGAGCGCAGCACCGCGGCGTGCAGCAGCCGCGGGTCGTCGGTGAGCAGGTCGTCGACGTAGCGGCCCTGACCGCGCAGGAAGCGCTGGTCCTCGACCCGCGCGACCTTGGTGCCGAACAGCTTGGTGGTCACTTCTCGCCGCCCCGCTCCCGCTCGATCCCACGTTGGATCTGGGAGGCCCGCAGCACCGACTTCACGATGTTCTGGTAGCCGGTGCAGCGGCAGAGGTTGCCGGCGATCATCTCCCGCGCCTCGTCCTCGGTCGGGTCGGGGTTCTCGCGCAGCCCGGCGGTGATCGTGGTCAGGAAGCCCGGCGTGCAGAAGCCGCACTGGAGTCCGTGGCAGTCCATGAACCCCTGCTGCACCGGGCTCAACCGACCCTGGGCGGTGCCGTCGGACTCGGTGAGGCCCTCGACCGTGGTGATCTCGGCGTCGACCGCGGAGACCGCGAACATCAGGCACGAGCGCACGGGCGCGCCGTCGACGAGCACGGTGCACGCGCCGCAGACGCCGTGCTCGCAACCGACGTGGGTGCCGGTGAGGCCGCAGTCGTGGCGCAGCGCGTCGGAGAGCAGCCGCCGCGCGGGCACCTGCACCTCGTGCACGGAGCCGTTGACGTGCAGCCGGACGTCGTGGAGCTGCTCGCCGGAAGCGCTGCTCATGCGGTGTTCCTCTCGCGCGCGTGGTGGATGGCGTCGGCCAGGACGCGGGGGGTGAGCACCTTGACCAGGTGGGCACGGTAGGCCGCGGTGGCGTGGATGTCCTCGGCGGGCTCGAGCTCGGCGAGCGCCTTGCCTGCGGGGTCGTCGAGGGCGTCGGTCACGTCGACGACGACGGGCACGTCGCTCACCGACACGAAGCCGACCCGCGCCCGGACGACCTCCCCGCCCTCGGTCTCCACCATCGCCGCGACCCCGACCAGCGCGTAGTCGCCGTGGCGGCGGGCGATCTCGGCGAATGCCACCCCGGCGCCCGCGGGCAGGGCCGGGAAGAACGCCTCGACGGCGATCTCGTCGTGCGCGAGGGTCGACTCGAGGGGGCCGGCGAACAGCTCGGCCGCCGGGACCGTACGACGACCGCGCACCGACGCGACGTCCACGGATCCCTCCAGGAGCCGCAGCACCATCGGCATCTCGGCCGCGGCGTCGGCGTGCACGATCGAGCCCACAGTGGTCCCGCGGTTGCGGATCGTCGGGTGGGCGACGTGGCTCAGCGCCAGCGCGAGCAGCGGCTGTGACTCGGCGGCCTCCGCGTGCGCGAGCACGTGGGCGTGCCGGGCGAGGGCCCCGATGCGCACCCCGGAGGCATCGACCGTGATGTCTCCGAGGTCCGGCAGGGCGTTGATGTCGACGAGCATCGACGGCGCGGCGAGCCGCATCGACAGCAGCGGGACGAGGGACTGCCCGCCGGCCAGCACCTTCGCCCCCGGCTCCCCCGCGAGCGCCGCGAGGGCTTCCTCGAGGGTGGCGGGACGCAGGAAGGCGAAAGGTGCTGGCTTCACGGGTTCCTCTACTGGTCGGTGTGCTTGTGCTCGTGCTTGCCAGTGTGCCCAGCGGCGTGGTCCTCGGCGTGCACGCCCTCCGTGCCCACCGCCAGCATGGTCCCCTGGTCACGCTCCGAGGCCGGAGCAACCGCACGGGCCAGGTGGTAGCCGAGCAGGACGACGACGGTGCCCAGCGCGATCCCGCTCAGCGAGAAGTCGTCGGTGAAGGGGAGGCTGCTCTCGGGGACGATGCCCAGGATGATCCCCGCCGAGACCGGGACGAGGTTGATCGGGCGACCGAAGTCGACGCCGTTCTCCTTCCAGATCTTTGCGCCGAGCAGGCCGATCATCCCGTAGAGGACCAGCGTGATGCCGCCGAGCACGGCGGGCGGGGTCGCGTTGATGATCGCGCCGAACTTCGGCACCAGCCCGAGCAGGATCGCGACCGCGGCGGCGACGAAGTAGGCCGCGGTGGAGTAGACCCGGGTGGCGGCCATGACGCCGATGTTCTCGGCGTACGTCGTGGTCGGCGAGCCGCCGACGGACGAGGTGATCACGGTGGCGATACCGTCGGCGGCGACCGCACGCCCCATCACGGGGTCGAGGTCGGTCTTGGTCATCTCGGCGACGGCCTTGACGTGGCCCAGGTTCTCCGCAGTGAGGGCGATGACTGCGGGTAGCGCAAGGAGGATGAAGGCGACCTCGAACGACGGCAGGTGCCAGCCGACGCTCGCGTAGCCCTCCGTGAACGCCTGGTTGCCGACGAGGCCGTCGGCCGTCCGGCCCGGGAAGCCGAACCAGTCGGCAGCGGAGATGCTGTCCCAGTTCACGCGGTCGTGCGCACCGGGCTCGGGGTTGCCGGGGAGCGGCCGGGAGGTCTGGCCGAACAGCAGGTCGAAGACCCACGAGAGGAGGTAGCCGAAGATCAGGCCCAGGAAGATCGCGATGCGACCCAGAAAGCCGCGGAACCCGACTGCCATCAGGATGACGGCCGTCATGGTGATGATCGCGACCCAGGGGTCGGACGGCATGTAGGTGTTGGCCGCCACCGGCGCGAGGTTGAAGCCGATCAGCATGACCACCGCACCGGTGACGACCGGGGGCAGCACCTTGTTGACGGCGTCGGCGCCGGCGAAGTGGATGAGCACGCCGACCAACGCCAGCACGATGCCGGCCACGAGGATGGCGCCGGTGACGTCCGCAGGCCCGCCCTCCGACGCGTAGATCGCGAGTGCTGCTCCGACGAAGGAGGCCGACGTGCCGAGGTAGCTCGGCACCTTCCCCTTGACGATGAGCAGGAAGCAGATGGTGGCGATGCCGCTCATCATGATCGCGAGGTTGGCGTTCAACCCCATGACGAGCGGGAACACGAAGGTCGCGCCGAACATGGCGACCACGTGCTGGGCACCCAGGCCCACGGTCTTGCCCCAGGCGAGCCGCTGGTGCGGAGCGACCGCCTCACCGGGGCCGGGATCGACGACCTCCCACTTGAACATCGACATGTCGTGCCTCCAGATTCGCAGGGGTGGTGTACCCGAGAAGCCACAAACTAGTGCGCCACATCACACACCCTCACTGGCGAGATCTGCCGAAGGAACGCCGAGGGTGATGACAAGTTCTTCGGCGGGTCCTCAGCCCGGGACGTCATACGGAAGGGGCCACCGCTTGCCCGGTCCGGATGACGTCCGGTCAGCCGACGATCTCCAGCGCCCGCAGCGCGACCGCGACGTCGAGGCGCAGGTGCGGGTCGGTGGCCACCGGGCCGAGCAGCCGCTGCAGCTTGCCGACGCGGTAGCGCATCGTGTTGTAGTGGAAGAACTGGGCGCGCGCGGCCTCGGCGACGTTGAAGTTCGTGTCGAGCAGCACCTGCAGCGTCTCGCGCAGGTCGGCCGCCTCGGGCGTGCGCTCGGCGAGCGGGCCGAGGACGTCGGAGGCGAACGCCGTCAGCTCGGCGGGGTCCGGCACCAGGGCCAGCAACCGGTGGAGGCCGAGCTGGTCGAAGCGGGTGATCGAACCGCCGCCGTGGACGCGGCGACCGATCTCGACGGCGCGCTGCGCCTGCCGGAAGGCCTCGGGCAACGCGCCGAGGTCGCCGGCGACGCGGCTGACGCCGGCCGAGAACGCGATCCGGCCGCCGCCCCGGTCACCGCGTACGGCCTCGGTGATGCGGTCGACCGTCGCGTGGCCGGCCGCGGCGCTCGCGTCGGGGGCGACCGGTACGAGGGTGACGACCTCCTGGCTGAAGGCGACCGACGCGATGCTCTCGTCGACGGTGGCGGCCACCTGGCGCCAGGCGTTGGCGAAGCGGTCCTGCCAGGCCCGCCGCTCCTCGGGCCCGGGGGCCAGGGCGGCGATCGCGTCGGGGTCGAGCACCGCGACCACCACCATCACGGGTCGGTCGAGCTGCCACCCGAAGGCCTGCGCGTGCTCGGCGACGTAGGCCTCCTCGCCGGCCCGTCCGAGGAACACGTCGCGCAGGAAGTCGCCGCGGTACTTGTTCTCCACCGCCGTGATCGCCTCCTGGCGCGTCACCAGCAGCGCGGCCACGATCGCCGCGCGCTCGAGCGCCTGCGCATCGGAGGAGTGGATCGTGCCGTCGGGTCGCAGGGCCACGAGCCGCGCCAGGTCGACACCGGCTGCCACCACGCGGCGTACGAGCGCCTCGCCCTTGCCCACGGCGGTGCCGTCGGGATCGATCCGCTCGACCCGGAGCCGACCGCTCGGGTCGAGCAGGGCGGCGTCCGCGAGCGCCGTGCGCTGGGCGTCGTCGAGGTGGGCCGCCCGCTCGCGGCCGTCGGTCGAGGTGAAGACGACCCCGCAGCCGAGCGCGACACCCACGGCCTCGGCGATCGCGGCGAGGTCGCCGCCCTCGAGCACGATGTGGGTGAGCGCGGTGTGCAGCGCATCGGCACGGCGCAGCGCGGCGACCGCGTCCGGGTCGCTTATCAAGTCTTGGCCCACTTCTGCCCCTTGCTCCAACAAGATGTGACATTCGCGAGTGTCGCACGGGCCGATAGCGTCTGGGGAGTGAGCCCCCGCCCGATCCCGGTCGCCGCACCGACCCGCGTACGGCAGCGGCTCGCCGAGGCCGCGCCCGGACCGAGGCCGGTGCTGCACGCGAGCGCCACCGCGATCTACGTCGACCTCGACGGCTGGGCGCTCGGACTGGTGTCCGCAACGGCGAGCCGGGTCCCGTGCGCGCTGTGGTCCACGCTCCCCGACCTCGGCGTCCTCGCCGGCCAGCCGGTCGCGGTGGCCGACGGAGCGCTCACCATCGGTGACACGGAGCTCCGGATCGCCCGCGTCGTCGACCCCCGCGCAACGACCGTCGGACGTCATGGGAGACCCCGGTTCGAACCCGGGATCGCCCTGACGTCCGGGTGGGACCTGCCCGTCGACGGCCGGCTCACGACCGCCCACCTCGACCGGCTCATCGGGCGCGGCCCCGGCCTGACCCCGCTCGGCGACGACGTGCTGGCCGGGTGGCTCGCCACCCGCGTCGCCCTCGGCCGGCCCGACGCCGCGCTCGCCGGTGCCGTACGCCGCCGCCTCGGCGTCACCACCCTGCTGTCCGCGACGCTCCTCGACTGCGCCCTGCACGGCGAGGCGCTCCCCCAGCTCGCCGACTGGCTGGCCGGCCCGTCCCACGACACGCGTGAGGCGCTGCTGGCCGTCGGCGCGACGTCGGGCTCCGGGCTCCTCACCGGTGCCTCGCTCGCGCTGGTCTCGGTCTCCGCCGACCAGTCCACCGACCGCCCAGAGAGGGCAGCATGAGCACGCAGACCAAGGACCACGTCGAGCTCCGCAGCGGCGCGTACGCCGACTCGGTGACGCTGCTCCAGGTGAGCCGGGCCGTCCAGGCGGCGCCCGGGGTGGTCGCCGCGCAGGTGGCGATGGCCACCGGCCTCAACCTCGAGGTGCTCGAGGGCATGGGCTTCGCCGTGCCCGACTCCTCGCCCAACGACATGGTCGTCGCGCTCCGCCTCGACGACGACGCCGACGTGGCGACCGCCCTCGCGGCGGTCGACGCCGCCCTCGTCCCCACCCGGCCGTCCTCCGGCGACGCGACCGCTGGCACCGCCCCGGACGACCGCCTCGGCGCTGCGCGACACCGCGCCGGACGCGCTCGTGCTCGTCTCGGTGCCCGGCGCCAGCGCGACGGTCGAGGCGATGGACGCGCTCGAGGCCGGCCACGACGTGATGATCTTCAGCGACAACGTGCCGGTGGCCGAGGAGGTCGCCCTCAAGCGCTACGCCGCCTCCCGCGGTGCCCTCGTGATGGGCCCCGACTGCGGCACCGCGGTCATCGACGGCGTCGGGCTGGGCTTCGCCAACGCCGTCCGGCCCGGCCGGATCGGCATCGTCGCCGCCTCCGGCACCGGCTGCCAGCAGCTCCTCAGCCTGCTCCACCTCGCCGGCGCGACCCTCGACGGTGTCGGCGTACGCCACGCGCTCGGCGTCGGCGGTCGCGACCTGTCGTCCGCAGTGGGCGGGATCTCGACCCGCGAGGCCCTGCGCCGGCTCGACGCCGACCCCGAGGTCGACCTGATCGTGGTGGTGTCCAAGCCACCGGCCGCCGAGGTGGCACGCGACCTCGAGGCGTACGTCGACACGCTGGCCACGCCGGTCGAGCTCGGGCCTGCTCGGCCCGGGACAGCGCGACCTGACCGCCGTGGCCGACGCGGCTCTCCGCCGCCTGGGGCACGCACCACCCGAGTGGCCGGTGCTGAACCCGAGCCACAGCGGTGCTGCGACCGGCCCCCTGCTCCGCGGGCTCTTCGTCGGCGGCACCCTCTGCGACGAGGCGATGCTGATCGCCTCGCAGGTGCTGGGTCCGATCCGGTCCAACATCCCCCTGTCCCCCGACCTCGGGCTGGACGGCGACCTGTCCGCCGACACCCACACGATGGTCGACTTCGGTGACGACGCCCTCACCCAGGGCCGCGCGCACCCGATGATCGACCCGACGCTGCGCAACGAGCAGCTGGCCCGGGCCGCCGCCGACCCGGCGACCGGCGTGATCCTGCTCGACCTCGTGCTCGGCCACGGCGCCGACCCCGATCCGGCGGCCACGCTCGCGCCGGCCATCGCGGCGGCCCGTGCGGACCGGCCGATCCCGGTGGTCGTCACCGTCATCGGCACGGACCTCGACCCGCAGGGCCTGGCCCGGCAGCTCGAGTCCCTCGTCGGCGCCGAGGTCCACTTCTCCAACGCCTCGGCCGCGCGCCGGGCCGTCGAGCTGATCGGAGCGTTCCAGTGAGCGAGCCCACCGTCGTCACCGTCGGCGCAGGCATGTTCGCCGACGCCGTGGCCGGCCAGGCCGTGTCCGTCGACCGGGTCGACTGGCGTCCGCCGATGCCGGGCACCGAGGCGGACCTGGCCGCGGTCGCCACCGACCCGCGCCGTCCCGAGGCGAACCGGAAGGCCGTCGAGGCGATGCTCGGCGTCACCGCCCACCTCGTCGACGTCGCACCGGCGTCCGAGGTGCTGGGCCTCGAGCCCGGCCAGTTCCTCCACGCCGGACCGCCGATCGAGTGGGCCCGCACGTCCGGTCCACTGCGCGGCGCGCTCATGGGCGGCGCCGCGCTGGAGGGCCTCGTCGACGACCCCGAGGACGCCGTCGCGCTCTTCGAGTCCGGCAGCAGCGTCAGCCTGGAGCCGTGCCACCACCGCAGCGCGGTGGGCCCGATGGCCGGCGTGGTCACGCCGTCCATGTGGATGTGGGTCCTCGAGGACCGGGCCACCGGCGCCCGGACGTACTGCTCGCTCAACGAGGGCCTCGGCAAGGTGCTGCGCTACGGCGCGTACGGCCCCGAGGTGCTCACCCGCCTGCGCTGGATGGGCGACGTGCTCGGACCGCTGCTCCAGGCCGCCGTGCGCGGCACCCCCGAGGCGACCGACGTCACCGGCGTCCTCACCCAGATGCTGCAGATGGGCGACGAGGCCCACAACCGCAACCGCGCCGGCACCCTGATGCTGCTGCGCGACCTCGCCCCCGCGATGGTCGGCAGCGGCTTCGACGCCGGCGACGTGGCCGAGGCGCTGCGCTTCGTCGGCGGCAACGACCACTTCTTCCTCAACCTCGCGATGCCGGCGTGCAAGCTCGCGCTCGACGCCGGCCGCGACGTGCCCGGCTCGACCATGGTGGTCGCGATGGCGCGCAACGGCACCGACTTCGGCATCCAGGTCTCCGGCACCGGCGACGAGTGGTTCACCGGTCCCGCCCAGGTCGCCGAGGGCCTGTTCCTCGGCGACTACGGCCCCGACGACGCCAACGCCGACATCGGCGACTCCGCGATCACCGAGACCGCCGGCATCGGCGGCTTCGCGATGGCGACCGCGCCGGCCATCGTGCGGCTCGTCGGCGGATCGGTCCCCGACGCGCTGGCGACGACCCGACGGATGCACGAGATCACCCTCGCCGAGAACCCGCGCTGGACGGTGCCTGTCCTGGAGTTCCAGGGCACGCCCACCGGCATCGACGTGAGCAGGGTCTGCCGCACCGGGATCCTGCCGCAGATCAACACCGGCATGGCCGGACGCGTCGCCGGCGTCGGCCAGGTCGGCGCCGGGCTGGTCACCCCGCCCGCGGAGATCTTCCCGCAGGCGCTGGCCGCGCTGGCCTCGAACGTCCCCGCCTGAACGGTGGGTGAGGAGGGTTGTGCGCCCGCGGAATCCCCCTCAGGCACCGCCGGCCGGAGCGTCGTACGCCGACACGCGCGAGGGCGGTGAGTGAGGAGCATTCGCAGGTCCCCGATTCCCCCTCACACACCGCGCGGTGAGGCGGCCGAGCGGTGATGGAGCCACATTCCTGACCACCGCCGGCCGAAGGTGGCTGGACCACCGCTCGAGCGGGACCCGGACGGGAGGCTCAGGCGTCCGACGGCCGCTCGTTGTAGACCCCGGCGAGCTCCTGCCCGCTGAGGCCGGCGATCGCGGCCATGATGCGATCGGTGAGCTCGCGGCGGGCGCGGCCGGTGGGTACGCCGTCGTACTCGCCCGCGACCCGGATCGGCTCGCCGAAGCGGACCGTCACGTCCACGCGGCCCAGCCGGGGTCGGTTGGCGCCGACGGGCTGGATGTCCTCGGTGCCGACGAGCCCGACCGGCACGACGGGTGCGCCGGAGGTCAGCGCGAGGTGCGCGACGCCCGTACGACCGCGGTAGAGGCGGCCGTCGCGCGAGCGGGTGCCCTCGGGGTAGATGCCGAACGCGTCGCCCTTGCCCAGCACGTCGAGCGCGGTGTCGAGGCTGGCGATCGCGGCCCGGGTGTCGTCGCGGTCGACCGGCAGCATGCCGAGGCCCTCGAACCACGCCCGGACCAGCGTGCCCTTCACGCCCGTGCCGGTGAAGTAGTCGGACTTGGCGAGGAAGACGACCTTGCGCGGCACCACGACGGGGATGACCACGCTGTCGAAGAAGGAGAGGTGGTTGCTCGCGACGATCACCGGACCCGAGGTCGGCACGTGGTGCTGCCCCTCGACCTTGGGTCGCCACACGGCGCGGGCCACGGGAGGGATGACGCCGTGCGCGACCGTGTAGAGCATGGGGCTCATTGTGCCCGCAGGGTCGGGGCGACGAACGCACGTCCCAGATCGACCGCACCACCGGGACGGAGCGGCGTCCCCTCCTCGAGGTAGGCCTGACGGGCCTCCTCGTCGTGCGACGGCGGGAGTGACCCGTCGGCGCGGACGACCCGCCACCACGGCACGGCAGCACCCTGGTGCGCCAGGACCGAGCCCACCAGGCGGGGTCCCCCGCGACCGAGCCGGTGGCCCACCACGTCGGCGATCGCGCCGTAGGTCGTGACGTGGCCGCGGGGCACCGACTCCGCGCACTGCAGCACCAGCTCGGCGTAGAGCTCGCGCTCCTCCTCCGTGGACGCCCGGCTGCTCACTCGGCCTCCACCCGCGTCAGTCGGGCCGTGGCGACGAGGAGGGCGGCGACCAGGCCGGCGGCGACCGGCCAGGTCCACGCGGGCGCCCGGTCGGCGTCGAGGCCCAGCACGGCGGCGTACGTCACCGGCATCGGCAGCAGCGTGAGCAACCCGCGGCGCAGCCACAGGGCGGCCAGGTGCGGGTCGACCGCCAGGGTCGCCGGGCCGTGGGCCAGGACCGTGGCGACCACGTGCGCGGCGAGCAGCAGCACCGCCACCACCAGCAGGTGCCAGTCGACGACACCGTGCGCGGTCCACCACCCGGCGACCACGACGAGCGCGACCGCTCCGGCGACGTGGTCGGGATCGGTGGCCCACACCGCCGCGCAGACGACGGTGAGCGCGATCGCGGCCCAGTGCGGCACCTCGGGCAGGGCGAGTGCCAGTGCCGCGCACGGCAGCACCACCAGGAGCGCCCGCAGGAGGAGCACGGTCGGCGACATGCCCGGGAAGAGGGCGGTCATCGCGTCCTCGCCCTCGGCGCCCGCGCGCGTCGCGCCAGCTGGTGCAGCACCGTGTCCAGCGTCCCCGGGCCCCGCCAGGGGACCACCGGGCAACCCATCGAGGCGAGGGCCTCGAGGCGGTCCTCGCGCTCGATCGCCCGCATCCGGGCGGCGAGGGACGGCAGGGCGAGCGGGTCCGCCGCAGGCTCGCCGTCGCCCATCGTGTCGATGACGACCACCGACGCGCCGCTGCGCTGGAGGCTGGCGGCCGCGGTGACGAGCGGGGTGAAGAGCATCGGCGACAGCACGTGCACGACGCTGCCCGCGCTGGCGCCGAGGTCGAGCCGCTCGGGCGCGACGCTGCGGGCCTCGGTGCGGACCCGGGCCAGGGTGCCCTGGATCTGCTGGAGGTGGCGCTTCCCGGAGCCCAGCCGCACCCGCGCACCGTCGGCGGCCACGACCAGCAGGCCGACCCGGTCACCGGTGCGGATGTGGTGCTCGGCGAGCGCCGCAGCGGCCCGGACGGTGAGGTCGAGGCTGCTGGCCGCGCCGTCGATGCCGCCGGAGACGCCGATGTCGCGCAGCCCGTCGACGACCAGCCACACGCCGGCGTCCTGCTCCGCGCGCGTGGTGATCACGTGCAGCTCACCCGTGCGCAGCGACACCGGCCAGGTGATCCGCTTGAGGCGGTCACCGCTCGCGAAGTGCCGGATGCCCTCGAACTCCGTGCCGCTGCCGATCCGGCGCGACCGGTGCCGACCGACCAGCCCCGTCGGTTGGGGCACCTCCGCGCTGCCGTCGTACGGCGGGCTCTGGGGCAGCACGAACAGCCCGTGCTCGGGCAGGTCGACGGGCACCCACCGCCAGCCCGCCCACCCGCTGGTGAGGGCGACGCGCTCACTGCCGATCGCCCGGCGACCCCAGCGGCGCGGGCTCACCTCGATCGTGGGGAGGCCGTCCGCGACCAGCGCGCCCGCGGCGCCGTAGAGCGGACGGGTGCCCACGTGCGTGGCCGGGGCCGCCACCCGCGTGACGTGCTCGACGCCGGTGAGGTCGTCGACCGTCAGTCGCGACGTCGTGCCCTGGCCCTCGTGCAGCCGGTGGTGGTCCAGCCGGGCGTGGACGTCCGGGAGGTGTCCCGGGCGGGCGAGCAGGCCCATCGCGGCCAGCAGGACGAACGGCGCCGCGAGCACCAGCAGCACGTCGAGGCCGGCCACCACACCGCCGCCGAGCCCGCCGAGCGCGAGCAGGCTGGCCCGGACGAGCGACGGCGTCGGCCGCCACGAGGTCACCGGTGTGACTCCAGGGTCCGTGGCGTCTCCACGGAGGTGAGGACGGAGTCGACGACCCGCGCCCCGGTCGCCTGGGTCATCCAGAGCTCCGGCTTCACGGTGATCCGGTGGGACAGCACCGCCCGGGAGACGGCCTTCACGTCCTCCGGGACGACGTAGTCGCGCCCGCGGGTGGCGGCCCACGCCCGAGCCGTGAGGACGAGCCCGAGGCTGCCGCGCGGCGACGCACCGGTGAGCACGTCGGTGTGGCTGCGGGTGGCGGCGACCAGGTCGACGCAGTAGCGCGCGACCGAGTCGTCGACGGCGACGCGCTCGACGGCTGCCTGCATGGCGGACAGCCCGGCCGCGTCGGTGACCTGCACGAGGTCGACCTCCTCGCGCTGCCGGTCGAGCCGACGGCGCAGCACGTCGTGCTCCTCGCCCGCCGTGGGGTAGCCGAAGGTGACCCGCAGCAGGAAGCGGTCGAGCTGGGCCTCGGGCAGCGGGTAGGTGCCCTCGTACTCGACCGGGTTGGCCGTGGCGAGCACGTGGAACGGGCTCGGCAGCCGGTGGGTCTGCCCCTCCACGGTCACCTGGCCCTCCTGCATCGCCTCGAGCAGCGCGGCCTGGGTCTTCGGGGGCGTCCGGTTGATCTCGTCGGCCAGGAGCAGGCCCGCGAAGACCGGTCCGGGGCGGAAGTCGAACTCGGCGCGGCGCTGGTCGTAGACGTAGGACCCGGTGAGGTCCGCCGGCAGCAGGTCGGGGGTGAACTGCGCGCGGGCGAAGTCCAGGCCGAGCGCCGTGGCGAAGGAGCGGGCCGCGAGGGTCTTGCCCAGTCCGGGGAAGTCCTCCAGCAGCACGTGGCCCTTGGCCAGGATCCCGGCGAGCACCAGGGTCAGCGCCTCCCGCTTGCCGACGACGGCGCGGCCGACCTCGTCGAGCACGCTCTCCGCGAAGCGGGCGACGTCGGCGGCAGCGGGATGATCGGTGCGGTGGTCAGCGTCGGTCACGGGCTTCCTCTATTCGGGTCAGGATGCGGTCGATCTGGGCCGGCGTCAGCCGTCGTTCGGGGTCGAGCTCGTCCAGGAGGGACGCAGCGAGGTCGGGGTCGCGCGCCCGGGCGAGGCCGACGAGGCGGTCGCGTACGGCCGGCGACGGCGTCGTCGCCTGCTGGTGGCTCGACAGGATCCGGAGGTCCGAGGTGGCCTCGTCGACCCGGTCCACCCGGCCCGCCGGCCCGGACCGCCACTGCGCCGCGGGCGCGTTGACGGTGTCGAGGACCAGCCACACGCCGGTGAGCACGATGACGACCATCAGGACGTACGCCACGGGTTGCGGCTCGAAGGCCAGCCACGTGGCGACGACGAACCCGCCGCCCCCGATGGCTGCTCCGGAGAGGAGCCGCCTGCGCCACTGGGGGTCGAGCCGGACTCCCTTCATGCGCGCACCCCCATGCTGCGGCGGATCGTCCGGAGCGCGTCGATGGCGGTGCTGCGGTGCTCCTCGGTGATCGGGTGCTCGGAGAACCGCGCCTCCCGGTAGACCGCGGCGAGGCGGGTGACGGCGCCGGAGTCGGCGGCCACCACGTCGAGGATGCGCAGGGCGTACTCCGAGGACGTCTCCCACGACCGGCGCGGCATCCCGGCCGAGGCGCCCTGCACCTCGAAGCGCTGCCAGGCCGCGACGATGGCGTTGCGCGCCTCGCCGTCGAGGAGCAGGCGGTCCTGCACCTCGGCGTCCTCGGTGATCGCGGCGGCCAGTCGGGCCGGCTCACCGAGGGTGTCGAACTCCCGGGCGTCGCGGCCGGCCTCGCGACGCGGACGCCGCTTCCACGCCTCGTACACCGCCCGCGCCAGGAGCGCGGCACCCGCGACGAGGGCGAGGAGCAGCAGGACCTCGAGGGTCACGACCAGGATCTTCAGCCACAGCGGGGCCTCGACCTGCTCGACCATGTCGCGCGCGTCCTCGAGCGTCGTGTCCGGTGCCTCGCAGATCGGCAGCCCGTCGGGGTTGTCGGACGGCGCGGTCGTCGAGACGGTGCCGTCGGCGGCGGTCGTGACCACACCAGGGACGCAGGTCGGGGCCTGCGTGGGCGTCGCGGTCTGGGGCGCCCGGCCGGGACCCGTGAAGACCTCGTCGGGGCCGATCAGCGTCGCCCAGGCGACCAGCACCATGAAGAGGCTGGTCGCGGCCACCGCGACGACTGCGCGCACGGCGGGCGAGACGTCTCCGAGCGCACGCATGGCGCGACCCTAGGTCACGGGGTCACGCCATGCGAGGGAGGTTGCTCCTAGTACGTCGGCTGGCTCGGGTCGATCTGGCTGACCCAGGCGACCACGCCACCGCCGACGTGCACCGCGTCGGCGTACCCCGCGCCCTTGACGATCGCGAGGGTCTCAGCCGAGCGCACGCCCGACTTGCAGTGCATGACGACCTGCTTGTCGCTGGGCAGCTGCGAGAGCGCGTTGCCGTTGAGGAACTCGCCCTTCGGGATCAGCACGGCGCCGGGGATGTGGTTGATCTCGGCCTCGTTGGGCTCGCGGACGTCGACGAGGACGAAGTCGCGCTCACCGGCCTCGCGCTCCTCCAGCATCTTCTCGAGCGTGACGACCGAGATCGTCGAGCCCGCGGCGGCCTCGGCGGCCTCGTCGGAGACGGCGCCGCAGAAGGCGTCGTAGTCGATCAGGCCGGTCACGGTGGCGTTCTCGCCGCACAGCGCGCAGTTGGGGTCCTTGCGCACCTTGAGCTTGCGGTACTCCATCTCGAGGGCGTCGTAGATCATCAGCTTGCCGGCGATCGGGTCGCCGATGCCGGTGATCAGCTTGATCGCCTCGTTCACCTGGATCGACCCGATGCTCGCGCACAGCACGCCGAGGACGCCGCCCTCGGCGCAGCTCGGCACCATGCCCGGCGGCGGCGGCTCGGGGTAGAGGCAGCGGTAGCAGGGCAGGTCGTCGCCCATCGACGGCGCGAAGACGCTCGCCTGGCCGTCGAAGCGGTAGATCGAGCCCCAGACGTAGGGGATCTTCAGGAAGTACGCCGCGTCGTTGACCATGTAGCGCGTGGCGAAGTTGTCGGTGCCGTCGACGATCAGGTCGTAGCCCTCGAACACCGACATCACGTTGTCGTTGTCGAGGCGCTCCTCGTGGAGGACGACCTCGACGTAGGGGTTGATCTCGGCGATCGACTCCTTGGCCGACTGCCCCTTGGGCTTGTCGATGTCGCTCACGCCGTGGATGACCTGGCGCTGCAGGTTGGACTCGTCGACGGTGTCGAACTCGGCGATGCCGAGCGTGCCGACACCGGCCGCGGCGAGGTAGAGCAGCGCGGGCGAGCCGAGTCCGCCGGCGCCGATCACGAGCACCTTGGCGTTCTTCATCCGCTTCTGCCCGCTCATGCCGACGTCCGGGATGATCAGGTGGCGGCTGTAGCGGCGCACCTCGTCGGTGGTGAGCTCGGCAGCCGGCTCGACGAGCGCGGGGAACGACACGGGTGACTCCTTCGTGGGACGACCTGGCTCCTGTGACAACCAACGGGACCGCATCCATGTTCCCGTCGGTGGCCGCGCCGGTCGTACGACGTCCCGCCATCCGGACCCGGTGGCGCAGCGCGACCGTGTGCGCCACCGCCGCCCGCACGACTTGCGGCCGAAAGGAAAATCGACAGGAAATCCTTGCCATCCGGCCGTGCTCTGGGGTGGAGTGGCTCGTTGGTGGTCCGGGCCACCCCACTCGTACGTGCTCCGGACACCGATGATCACTCTCGGAAATTCGTCTCTCACACATGGAGTTCGCCCTCGTGAAGAAACTGGCAACCGGCCTCCTCGCCGGCACCGCCGCGCTGGCCCTGAGCGCCACCACGCTCTCGCCCGCCGTGGCCGTCCCCTCGAACGACGCACCGGCCGCGCGCGACGCCGCGCGCACCAAGCCCGACAACCGCACGTCCCCGCAGATCAGGAAGCAGGCGCGCCTCCAGGCGAAGGCCCGCGCCATGGTCGAGAACGGCTCCGCGAAGGCCCGGACGCTGTCCGACGGCACGCAGGTGGTCGAGGTCGCCGAGGGCGAGTTCGCCCAGCTCGGCGTCGCGGGCACCGACAGGATCTGGACGGTCCTCTCGGAGTTCGGCACCCAGGGCTCGAGGAAGCTCGGGCTGACCCCCGGTCCGCTGCACAACGAGATCCCGAAGCCCGACCGGTCGAAGGACAACTCGACCACGCACGAGGACGACTACAGCAAGTCGTACTTCGACACCCTCTTCAACGGCGCGGGCGAGTCGATGAGGAACTTCTACAGCGCTCAGTCCAACGGCGCCTACACCGTCGACGTGACCACCGAGGACTGGGTGACCGTGCCCGGCAACGCGTCGACGTACGGCGACAACGCGGTCGAGGACGCAGGGCGGTTCGTGGGCCTTCATCAACGACACCGTGGACGCATGGGCGGCGACGTCCGGCAAGTCCGGCGCCGACCTCGACGCCTACCTGTCGAACTTCGACCAGTGGGACCGCTACGACTTCGACGAGGACGGCAACTTCAACGAGGCGGACGGCTACATCGACCACTTCCAGGCCGTCCACGCCGGCGAGGGCGAGGAGGCCGGCGCCGACCCCGACGCCATCTGGTCGCACCGCTGGTACGTCAACCCGACCACCGCCGGATCCGACGGCCCGACCGTCGGCGGCAAGGCGAACCTCAACGGCGGCGCCCGGATCGGCGACTCGAGCTACTTCATCGGCGACTACACCGTCGAGCCCGAGAACGGCGGACTGGGCGTCTTCGCCCACGAGTACGGCCACGACCTCGGCCTGCCCGACTTCTACGACACCAACGGCGGCGACAACGGCACGTCGTTCTGGACGACCATGTCGTCCGGCTCGTGGCTCGGCCACGGCGGTGCGGACGAGGGCATCGGCACCCAGCCCGGCATCTTCGGCCCCGAGGAGAAGCTCTTCCTCGGCTGGCTCAAGTACGCCGAGGTCGACAAGGGCGGCAGCGCCGGCACCCAGTACACGTTGACGCCGTCGCAGCTCAAGAACGGCAGCGGCTACCAGGCGCTGAAGGTCAACCTGAAGCCCACGACCACGTCTGCGGCCTCGGTGGACATCCCGGGCGGTGACTGGGCCTGGTGGTCCGGTCGCGGAGACCAGCTGCGCAACACGCTGACCCGCGAGGTGCCGGCGGCCAAGGCAGTCACGGTCACCGCCGACGCGTGGTACGAGATCGAGCAGGGCTACGACTTCCTGTACGGCCAGTACTCGCTCGACGGTGGCACGACCTGGACCACGGCCGGCCAGCCGATCACGGGCGCCAAGACCAGGTGGGGCGGCGTGCGCTTCTCGTACAAGGCCGGCAACAAGGCCTCGCATGTTCCGGTTCCGCTACGCCACCGACGGTGGTTACAACGAGACCGGCGCGTTCCTCGACAACATCACAGTGAAGGCCGACAAGGCCACCTTCACCGACGACGTCGAGACCGAGGCGACGCCGGCGTGGGTCGCGAAGGGCTGGAAGCGCTCGCAGGGAGCCGAGACGGTCACCGCGAGCCGCTACTACCTCATCGAGAACCGGCAGTACGTCGGCTACGACGCCACGCTCGCCCAGGGTCCGTACAACTTCTCCGAAGCGTTCACGCGCCCCAACTGGGTCGAGTTCTTCACGTTCCAGGACGGCATGCTGGTGTGGCTGGTCGACCCGACCACCGCCGACAACAACACGTCGGTGCACCCGGGCTCGGGCTACGCCCTCCCGGTCGACGCGACGCCGAACTCGTTCACGTACTCCGACGGCACCAGCCCGACGAACCGGCGTGAGCCCTTCGACGCCACGTTCGGTCTCGACACCATCGACCCCACCTGCCTGCACAAGCAGGTGGCGGCCGACAACGTCGACGGTTACACGGTTCTCGAGACGTGTGCTCCGGGTGGATTGCAGCAGGCGATCTTCGACGACACGAAGACCACGTACTACGACGCCACGAACAACCCGCAGAACTCGGTGATCGTCGCCGGGGAGGGCGTCAAGGCCGAGGTCAAGAGCGTCGACGGCACGTCCCGCAACATGGTGGTCGAGCTGACCTACTGATCAGCGACGCCGGCGCGCCGGCGTACGACACCGACACGCAGGGAGGGACCGCGGGAGACCGGGGTCCCTCTCCGCGTCCGGGAGGGCCGATAGGCTCGGCCCTCACTACTCGGCAGTATCTCCAGCAGCAGGAGCACGACGTGACCGCAGGCAGCCCCGACACCCCCTCCGACGGTGCGTACCCGCGACCGCGCGGCGGCCGGATGCCCCGGCGCGAGCGGCGGGCACAGCTGCTCGAGTCGGCCCTCGAGGTCTTCGTCGCGCAGGGCTACCACGCCGCCGCGATGGACGACATCGCCGAGCGCGCCGGAGTCTCCAAGCCCGTGCTCTACCAGCACTTCCCGGGCAAGCTCGACCTCTACCTCGCGCTGCTCGACACGTCCTGCGACCTGATCATCGACAACTGCCGCGCGGCGCTCGCGTCGACGACGGACAACCGGGACCGGGTCGCGGCGACGATGCAGGTCTTCTACAGCTACGTGGCGTCCGAGGAGGGCGCGTTCCGGCTGGTCTTCGAGTCCGACCTCACGAGCGAGCCCGACGTGCGCGAGCGCGTCGACCGGGTCACCGTGGAGTGCGCCTCGATGATCGCCGACGTGATCCGCACCGACACCGGCCTGCCCGACGAGCCGTCGGAGCTGCTGGCGGTCTCCCTGGTGGGAATGGCGCAGGTCTCCGCGCGGTTCTGGCTGGCGGGCCGCGGCAGCATCCCGCAGGACGACGCCGCGGCCCTGATCGCCGGCCTGGCGTGGCGCGGCATCCGCGGCTACCCGCGGGCCGACGACCACCCGGACGCCTGATCCGCACAACCAGCGACCCGACACACTCGAGTCACACCCCCGACACCGAACTGAAGAAGGAGCACCACGTGGAGGTCAAGATCGGCGTGCAGCACGCACAGCGAGAGCTGGTGGTCGACACCGACAGCACGCCCGAGGACGTCGAGGCGCGGCTGACCGAGGCGATGGCCGGCAACGGCGTGCTGCGGCTCTCCGACGTCAAGGGGCGCACCGTCATGGTGCCCGCCGAGAAGATCGCCTACCTCGAGCTGGGTTCCCCCACCTCGAGCGCGGTCGGCTTCCGCTGAGTCGCTGCTCCGGCCCGACCGTGACACGCCCACTCCTCGGGCGTCCGATACCGTGCATCCCGCACGTGGCGATGCATGATCGAGGGGATCAATCACCCGGCATCGGCCGGGGTGAACCGAAAGGTGGGCACACATGCTCTGGACCATCCTCTTCTACCTCGTGGTCGGCACGCTCGTCGGTCTGCTCGGCAAGTTCGTCGCGCCGGGCGACAAGGACAACATCCCCCTCTGGCTCACCGTCGTCTGCGGCATCGGCGGCATGATCCTCGGTGGCGTCATCTACCAGGCCTTCGGAGGTGACGGCAGCCGTGGGCTCGACTGGACCCAGGGCATCGTCGCCATCCTGACCGCGGCCGTGCTCGTCGTGATCGCCTCGACCCTCACCGGTCGCAACGCGTAGCAGCGCGTCTGAGCACCACACAGCACACGTCGACGAGGCCCCGCATCCGATCGGATGCGGGGCCTCGCTCGTCGTCCGGGGTCCGGCTCAGGCCTCCAGGCCGAGCTCGGCCATCCGCGCGGTGTGCAGCTCGGTGAGCCGGGCGAACATCCGCCCGAGCGCCGCGAGGTCGAGGCCGGGTCGGTCCACTCCCCCGGCCAGCAGGGCCGTGAGCGAGTCGCGGTCGCCGGCGACGCGCTGGGCCTGGGTGAGGGCCTCGCCCATCAGCCGCCGGCCCCACAGCGCGAGCCGGCCGCCGAGCCGGTGGTCGCGGGCGATGCCGGCGCGGACCCGCTCGACGATGAACGCCGTCTGGCCGGTGTCCTCCAGCGAGGCGATGATCACCTCGCGGGTCTCGGGGTCGAGGTAGGCCGCGATCTCGCGGTAGAAGTCCGCGGCGAGGCCGTCGCCGACGTACGCCTTGATCAGCCCCTCGTAGAAGTCGGACGGCGCGGTGTGGGCGTGGAAGGCGTCGAAGCTGGCCTGGAACGCCTGCATCGCCACGCCCGGATCGGCGCCCAGCTCCTCGAGCCGGCCGACGAGCTTCTGCAGGTGGGCGAACTCTGCCGTCGCCATCGCGCCGATCGCGATCTTGTCGTCGATCCCGGGCGCCATCTTGGCGTCCTCGACCAGTCGCTCGAACGCCGACAGCTCGCCGTACGCGATGGCGCCGAGGAGGTCGACGGCAGCGCGGCGGTAGTCCTCGTCGGGCGATTCAGTCATGCTCGCACCCTAGCGATACCATCGGGAGGACCGAGCCCCGGCGAACCCGTCCGGTGGCCGCCTGTATGTGCGCGGTTGGCAGAGCCTGCAAGAGGACCTTTCGAGTGGCTGACCGCATACGCGTGGGACATCCATACCTCTTGACGAAAGCGACAACCTCGTGACGACCACCTTCCGTGAGCTGGGCGTGCATGCCCAGATCTGCGACGCGCTCGACCGCGCCGGCATCACCACCCCCTTCGCCATCCAGGAGATGACCCTCTCGGTCGCGCTCCTCGGCACCGACCTCATCGGCCAGGCCCGTACGGGCACCGGCAAGACCCTCGCGTTCGGCATCCCGGTGCTGCAGCGCAGCGTCGCGCCCAGCGACCCGGCGTACGCCGACATGCCGCAGGGCAAGCCGCAGGCGCTGATCGTCGCCCCGACCCGTGAGCTCGCGCTCCAGGTGTCCAGCGACCTCGCGCTCGCCAGCAAGGACCTGGGCCTGCGCGTCCTCACCGTCTACGGCGGCGTCGGCTACGACACCCAGCTCGAGACCCTCGAGGCCGGCGTCGACATCGTCGTCGGCACCCCCGGTCGCCTGATCGACCTCGCGAACCGCCGCGCGCTCGACCTGTCGCACGTGCACGCGCTCGTGCTCGACGAGGCCGACGAGATGCTCGACCTCGGCTTCCTGCCCGACGTGATCACGCTGCTGTCGAAGACCCCCGAGACCCGCCAGACGATGCTGTTCTCGGCGACCATGCCGGCCGCGATCGTCGCGCTGGCCCGCACCCACATGCGTCACCCGATGAACATCCGCGCCGAGTCGTCGTACGACACCACGATGGTGCCGGCGACCGCGCAGTTCATCTACCTGGCCCACGACCTCGACAAGCCCGAGATCATCGGACGCGTCCTGCAGGCCGAGGACGCCGAGAAGATCATCGTCTTCACCCGCACCAAGCGCCAGGCGCAGCGGGTGGCCGACGACCTCGCCGAGCGCGGCTTCAGCTCCTCGCCCCTGCACGGCGACATGGCGCAGGTCGCGCGCGAGAAGGCGCTCGCCAAGTTCCGCGAGGACAAGATCCGCGTCCTCGTCGCCACCGACGTCGCCGCCCGCGGCATCGACGTGCGCGGCGTCTCCCACGTCATCAACTACACCTGCCCCGAGGACGACAAGACGTACGTCCACCGCATCGGCCGCACGGGCCGCGCGGGCGCCTCGGGCATCGCGATCACCTTCGTCGACTGGGCCGACCTGCACCGCTGGAAGATGATCAACAAGACCCTCGACCTGCCGTTCCCCGAGCCGCAGGAGACCTACTCCACCTCCGAGCACCTCTTCCACGACCAGGGCATCCCGGCGGGCACCAAGGGCCGCATCGTGCCGCCCGCGCCGGTGGAGAAGAAGGAGCGCCCGGCCCGCGAGCGCGGCTCGCGTGACGGCGGCTCGCGCGACAGCGGCTCCCGCGACGGCGGCACCCGCGAGAAGGCTGCCGGCGACGCCCCGCGTCGTCGCAACCGCAGCCGCAGCCGCACCCGCGGCGGCTCCCCCGTCAAGGACTGAACGCTAGGGGGCCGCCGTCTTCCTGGCGGTGGCCTTCTTCGCGGGCTTCTTCTTCGCCTTCGGGCGGGCCGCGCGCTCGACGAGGTTCTTCGCGACCTCGCGGTAGGCCTGCGCCCCCTTGTTGGTGCGGCTCGTCGCCAGGATCGAGCGCCCGGCCGCGGGCGCCTCGGCGAACTTGATCGTCTTGGGGATCGGCGGCTCGACGACCTCGAGGTCGTAGGTCTCGCTGATCGTCTCCAGCACCGTACGGGCGTGGTTGGTGCGGCCGTCGTACAGCGTCGGCAGCACGCCCCACACCTCGAGGCCGCGGTTCGTGAAGCGGCGTACGTCGTGGACGGTGTCGAGCAGCTGGCCGACCCCGCGGTGCGACAGCGTCTCGCACTGCAGCGGGACGAGCACGCCGTCGGCGGCCGTCAGCGCCGCCACCGTGAGCACTCCCAGGGACGGCGGGCAGTCGAGCAGCACCCAGTCGTACGGCCCCTCCTCGGTGTCCGCGAGGTCGTCGGCGAGCTGCTCGAGGGCACCCTTGATGACGTGCTCGCGCCCGGTGCGGGTCAGCAGGTCGGCCTCGGCGCGGGCCAGCTCGATCGTGGCCGGGAGGAGGTCGACGCCGTCCTCGGTCGCGATGATGATCTCGGCCGGGTCCACGCCCTGGGTGAGCACGTGGTGCACCGACACCTCGAGGTCCTCGGGGTCGATCCCGAGCGAGAAGGTCAGGCAGGCCTGCGGGTCGAGGTCGACCAGCAGGACGCGGTGGCCGAGCTCGGCCAGGGCAGCTCCGATGGACGCGACGGACGTCGTCTTCGCCACGCCGCCCTTCTGGTTCGCGACGGCAAGTGTGACGGTGGCCGGGGTCTGGATGCTCATCGTGGCCCATTGTGCAGGACGGGGTCGCGCGCCCGACCGGCGTCCTGAAATGCTGGGCCCATGCCTCCCTCCCAGACGACTGCCCTCATCACCGGCGCGACCGCCGGCATCGGCCACGAGTACGCCGTCCAGCTCGCCGCGCGCGGCGACGACCTGGTCCTCGTCGCCCGCGACGCAGCCCGGCTCGAGCAGGTGGCCGAGGAGCTCCGCCGCGCCCACCAGGTCGAGGTCGAGGTGCTCGTCGCCGACCTCACCGACCGTGCCGACCTCGCCCGCGTCGAGGCCCGCCTCGCCGACCACGACCGGCCGATCGACCTGCTCGTCAACAACGCCGGCTTCGGGCTGAAGAAGCGCTTCCTCGACAACACGGCCGACGAGGAGACCGCGATGCTCGAGGTGCTCGTCACCGCTGTCCTGCGGCTGACCCACGCCGCCCTCGGACCGATGGCCGAGCGCGGCCACGGCGGCATCATCAACGTCTCGAGCGTGGCCGCCTTCCTGCCGCGTGGCAGCTACTCCGCCGCCAAGGCGTGGGTGAACAGCTTCAGCGAGTGGGCGCACATGGAGTACGGCCCCCGCGGCGTGCAGGTCATGGCGCTGTGCCCGGGCTTCACCAAGACCGAGTTCCACGAGCGGATGCAGGTCAAGCGCGGCGACGGCTTCCTCTGGCTCGACGTGGACTTCCTGGTCCGGACGTCCCTCGAGGACTTCGCGAAGGGCCGTGCCTACTCGATCCCCGGCGCCCAGTACAAGGCGATCACCGCCCTCACCAAGGCCGTCCCCAACCGGCTGCTGCGGCTCACGCAGTCGCTGGGGCGGAAGTAGGGCCCGTGACCGCCACTCTCGCGGCCGTCCTGTGGGACATGGACGGCACCCTCATCGACAGCGAGCCGATCTGGATCGCGCAGCAGTTCGTCCTGGCCGAGCAGCACGGCGCAACGTGGTCGACCGAACAGGGGTTGGCGCTGGTAGGTGCGGACATGCATGACACCGCCCTGGCGATGCAGGCGGTGGGAGTCGAGCTGGGCTCGGCCGAGCTGGTCGCGACGCTCGAGCGCGCGGTCATCGACTCGCTTCGCGAGACCGTGCCGTGGCGGCCGGGCGTACGTGAGCTGCTGGCAGAGCTGCGCACGGAGGGCATCCCGTGCGCCATCGCGACCACCTCGAGCCACGAGATGGCCGACCTGGTGGCGAGTGCTGCGCCGGACGGCGCGATCAGCGTGGTCGTCGGGTCCGAGGACGTCACCCGGACCAAGCCGTCGCCGGAGCCGTACCTTCGCGCGGCCGAGCTGCTGGGCGTACGCATCGAGCAGTGCGTGGCGGTCGAGGACTCACCCAACGGGCTGGCGTCGGCGATGGCGTCGGGTGCCGCGACGCTCGCAGTGCCGAACGATGCGGTGCTACCTCACGCCGGCGCCTTCACGACCTGGCCGACCCTCGAGGGCCGAACGGTCGCGGACCTTGCAGCGCTCCTGAGGTGACGGAGGGAGGGCTCCGAACTGGTCAGGGGACACGCCTGTGGCCCGATCACCGGTGGGTGTCGGGCTGTGGGGCGGTCAGGGTCTCGGTCGTTGCCTGGGTGGGTCGGTGGTGACCGTGTTCCGGTGGGGAGGGTCCATTCGTAGGACCCGTCCGCGAGGCGTCGGTAGGTGAAGTCGCCGAAGGTCTTCGCGCGGTGGTGCCGGCGGCACAGGGGTGCGAGGTTCGCCGGCCGGGTCTGACCGGGCGGCCCGCCCTCGCCCATCGGGACGTACGGCTCGATGTGGTCGAGGTCGCAGGCCGCCGACGGTCGCCCGCAGCGCGGGTAGACACACGTCTCGTCACGCAGGCGCACCATCGCCGCCATCCGGGCCGGCGGGTCGTGGACGTCGACCGGCGGGTGCGCGTCGGGGTCGAGGTCCACGACGGGCTTGATCGTCACCGTCCCCGCCGTCAGCAGCCACGACCGCAACCGTCCGACCAGCACCGGCCCCAGCTCGGGCGAGCGGGCCACGCCGTGCCGGTCGTCGAGGAGGTCGCGGTCGGTGACGTGGAAGACCAGCACCACCTCACCCGCACCACTCTCCTGACCGGCGTCACCGACGGTCGGCGGAACGGGTTGGCCGGCTCGTGGGCGAGGTCCTCGGCCACACAGACCGCGGGATCGTGCTCGGGATCGACTGGCCGGTCCGGGTCAGCGACGTCCGGCGCGGCGAGGAGGTCGAGTGCGGCCTGCGGGTCGGCGAGCAGCCCGACGGCGTGGGCACGCCGGACCCCGAGCTCGCCCTGGTGCCCGAGCGAGCGCATGGTCGCGGCCATCGTCGACACGGTGTGGTCGAACGCGATCGGTGTCGGCCGTCGTCGAGGATCATGAACACCTCACCGGTGCCCGGCGCGCCCCGGTCGAGACGCACCTCGACCTTCCGAGTCGTCCAGGGCCGCGTCGTGGTCCGCGATCGCACGGTCCGGGTCGGCGTACAACCGGGCCTCGTGGACCAGCACCCCGATCCGGTGCGGGTTCAACCGACGCGGCTGCCACGCCAGCAACCGGTCCGCATGACCGGCCGCAGCCACGGACGAGGTCGCGGGACTCACGCGCGGCCAACCGGGCCAGGTGCACCGGGACCCGCAGCCCCCGCACCAGACCCCACACCCGCGGCAGGCGGTGCGCCAGGTCGAGCACGTCACCCAGCAACGACAGCGTCGCCTCGTGCGACAGGTCGAGTGCCGCGGCGAGCTCCATCACGCAGAACTCCGCCACCAGCGGCGTCCCCACTCCCGCGATCGGGAGGGGACGCTCACCGAACAACGCCGCCGCCGTCCCGGGCGTACGGACCGTGTCCGAACGCCACCCCGCGACCTCACCCGGATCCGCGTCCGGGGACACCACGTGTGCGTGCGCCCACGCCAGCGCCGCCTCGAGCACCTCGACCTCCGCACGCCGCCGCGACGCCAGAGCCGCCGCCGCGCGGTCCAGCGCCACCCGGTCGGTGACCCGGGTGTCGGAGGCGAGAGTGGAGGTGGACATGCGTCCATCATCCCAGAGCCCACCGACACTCCGACCTGCGCAGAACACATCTGTGGAGAACTATTTCCGAACAGATGGTCTAGCCGAGTTTCGCCACCCACGGGTGACCCGGATGCGCCAGCTCGAGCGAGGCCCGCAGCCACGACCGAGCGGCCGGCATCGAGCAGCGGCGCGCACGCCTCGAAGTCAGCCTGGTCCTTCGGCCGCAGACCGCGAAGCCTTGTGCAGCAGCTGCACCTCCGGCCGCAGGTAGGTGATCCCGTCCTGCTCCCAGAGGATCTCCGCGAGCGGCAGGCTGATCCGCGCGTCGCGCTTGAAGGTCCAGGTGGTCGGCGTCGCATGCATGAGGATGACGTCGTACTCCCACGGCTCGCCGCCGCTCGGGCGCAGCCAGAGGTTCTCGCACTCGTCGGAGAGCAGGTCCTCCCCCGGCGCCAGCGGACGGAGCGTGCCCGAGTCCGCCTGCCAGACGTCGAGCCGCCCCGACAGGTGCTCGCGGAGCGCGTGAGCGTCGGAGCGCAGGATGCTCGGGTCCACGTCGTCGTGGGGGCGCGGGACACCGGTGAACGCCTCGATCGCCCAGCCGCCGGCGATCCACCACGGCCGGTCGTAGCCCTGCATCAGGTCGACGGCGTCCTGCGGTGTCCGGGCCAGCCACGGGCCGTAGAGGCGGACGATCTCGTCGTGGTCGAGCACGCGGAGCAGACTAGTCAGAGTCTCGCGAGCCACGACTCCAGCTCCCGCGGGCGCCGGAAGAGCAGCACCTCGGGCCCGTCGGGCGAGGCTGCCCACGCCCGCATCCGCGCTCGCTTGCGGGCGAAGGACTGGAAGTGCCAGACGAGGATCGAGTCGCGCGCGAACACCTGGCGCGAGGTCTCCACATTGCCGTTGCACATCGGTTCCTTCGTGATCACCTGCGAGACCGTCCGCCGCACCAGGCGCGCGAACGAGAGCCAGCGTGGATAGTCGAGCCCCACCACCAGCTCGGCGCGCGGGAGCACGAGGTCGAGGTGAGCGCCGTAAGCCGTGTCGAGGACCCAGCGCTCCCCGGCCACGATCTCGCCGATGAGCCTGCGCTGCTCTGAGGCGTGCACCGGCACCCAACCGGGCAGCCAGGTGAGCTCGTCGACGAGGGTCACCGGCAGGCCGCTGCGCTCGCCGAGGGCGACGGCGGCCGTGCTCTTGCCGCTACCCGTGACGCCGTAGACGAGGACCCGGTCCGGCAGCACCTCAGCCATCGAGCGGGCGACCCGCCAGCGAGATGAGCCGCTCGTACTGCTCGGGGTCCGTCGTGTTCACCCCGAGGTCGTGGTCGACCTTGCCGGTCCCGTGGTGGTCGCTGCTGCCCGTGACGACGAGGTCGAGGTCCGCGGCGATCGCACGCAGCCGGGTGCGCGCCTCGGGCGGGTGGTCCTGGTGGTCGACCTCGATCCCGGCCAGGCCGAGCGCCTTCAGGGAGGCGATGGCAGCGGCGTCGAGCACCGTGCCACCGCGCCGACCCCACGGGTGCGCGATCACGGCGACACCGCCGGCCGCGGTGACGAGCGGGATCATCTCCTCGAGCGGCACGGCGTACCGGTCGACGTAGCCCGCCTTGCCGGGGTTGAGCCACTCGTGGAAGGCCGAGGTCCGGTCCCCCACGACGCCGAGGCGCACCAGCGCGTCGGCCACGTGCGGCCGCCCCGCGGCGACAGAGCCGCCGGACTCGCGGCGTACGTCGTCCTCGGTGATCTCGATGCCGGCGCCGCGGAGCGCCGAGACGATGGCCGGCGTGCGCGAGGTGCGGCCGGCCAGGACGCGGTCGAGGACGGCGACGAGGGGCGGGTACGTCGGGTCGGGGAGGTAGGCGAGCAGGTGCACGCCGCGGTGGCGGAACTTCGTGCTGATCTCCAGCCCCGGCACGAGCGTGATGCCGACCTCGTCGGCGGCCTGCCGCGCCTCGTCCCAGCCGGACATGGCGTCGTGGTCGGTCAGCGCGACGACGTCGAGCCCCGCGGCCGCGGCCGCGCGCACGAGGTCTGCGGGTGTGTCGGTGCCGTCGCTGGCGGAGGAGTGCGTGTGGAGGTCGATCCGCACGTCAGCTGTTCCACTTCAGCAGCGCCGGGTGCTCCCGCTCGAAGCCGAGCACCGAGATGGTCGAGGTGTCCAGCTTGAAGAAGCGACCCTCGTCGGCCGGCTGCTCGAGCCACCGCGCGGTGAGCACCCGCAGCGAGTGGCCGTGGGCGAAGACGAGCACCCGGTCGTGGCCGCGCGCGCGTTCGACGACCCGGTCCAGCCGCGCGCTCACCTCGTCGGCGGTCTCGCCGCCCGGGGTCGGATGGGTCCAGACCGACCAGCCCGGCACGGTCTCGCGGATCTCGGGGGTCGTGATGCCCTCGTAGTCGCCGTACGCCCACTCGACGAGGTCGTCGTCGACCTCGGCGTCGGCGAACCCCGCCAGCTCGGCCGTACGCCGCGCGCGCTGGCGCGGGCTGGTCAGCACGAGGTCGAACTCGACGTCGTAGAGCCGCGGCCCCAGCAGGATCGCCGCCTCCTCGCCGTCGGACGTCAGCGGGAGGTCGGTGGTCGAGGTGTGCCGGCCGTCGCGGCTCCACTCGGTCTCGCCGTGGCGGACCACCCACAGCTCGGGACCATCGGGGTGCGAGCCGGAGGACATGCCGCGAGTCTGCCACGCGCGGACGGGGGGCCTGCCACGATGCTCGCCATGAGTGCAGACCTGCGGCACGCGCGCCTGGCGATCGCGGCGGCGTTCCTCACGCAGGGCCTGGTGTTCATCAGCCTCACGACCCGGCTGCCGCGCATCCAGGACCGCTGGGACCTCGATGAGCTCGAGCTGTCCGGCGTGCTGCTGATGATGGTCCTGCTCGCCGGTGCGGGCTCGCTGCTGGCGGAGCGGCTCGCGCCGCGGCTCGACAGCGCCGTCGTGCTGCGTGCCGGACTGGTGACCGTCGCGGTCTCGGTCGCTGTCGTGATCCTCGCGCCGACGACCCTCGTCTTCGTGCTCGGCCTGGCGGCGTACGGTGTCGGGCTGGGGCTGGTCGACGCGACCGGCAACATGCAGGCGGTCGCGCTCGAGCACCGGCTCGGCCGGGTCGTGCTGCCGTCGTGCCACGGTGCGTGGACGCTCGGCGGCGTCATCGGCGCCGTCCTCACCCTGGCCACGACGGACGTGCCCTGGTCGGCGATCGCGCTGGTCGCGGTGCTGCCGCTCCTCGCGGCCGCCGCGCCGTACCTCTCCCGCGACCACGGCGAGGCGACGATGGTCACCGATACCGACGTGCCGTGGCGGGCGATCGTGATGGTCGGCCTGGCGCTGGTCGTCTTCTACACCGTCGACACCGCCGCGGCGACCTGGGGACCGGTCTACCTCGACGACGTCTTCGACGCTCCCGAGGAGCTCGTCGCGCTGGCGACCCTCCCCTACCTCGTGGCGAGCGGGCTCGTCCGCCTGGTCGGCGACCGGCTCACCGAGCAGGTCGGCGCCGTACGGCTGCTGCGGGTCGGCGCCGGCATCGCCTTGGTGTCGCTCGCCGTCATCGTCGCGGCGCCGTCGTGGCCGGTCGCCGTGCTCGGCTTCACGCTGCTCGGCTGCGGGGTCGCGGTGGTGGCTCCGCTGAGCTTCTCCGCCGCGGCCGCGCTCGCGGGGCGCGACGCGGATCCCGCGACCCGGCAGGCGCGGGTGGACGCGGTGGTCGCGCGCTTCAACCAGTTCAACTACGCCGGAGCACTCCTCGGCGCGGTGATGACGGGTGCGGTCGGCGCGAGCTCGCTGCGCATCGGCTTCGCGGTGCCGCTGGTGCTGGTGCTGGCCCTGTTCTGGCTGGCACGGGCCTTCGCGCCGGCGGACGAGCTGTCCGCCGGCGCGCCGGACTGACGATCAGGCGCCGCCGCCACCGGCCTTGCGGCGGTGCATCGGCTTCGCGACGTTCTTGTCGTTGACCTCCGAGCCGTGGGCCTTCTCCTTGGAGTCGGCGCTGTCGTCGGGGTGGTGATGACCCTTCTTGCGATCGAGGGCCTCCCGCATCTTCGCCTTGAGGTCTGCGTTCGGGTCCTGATCAGCCATGTGGCTTCCTCCTCGGTTGGCGGTCTACCCGGCCACCCTGCCAAACGCGTCAAGCCCGGTCGAGCGGTTAACGACGAGCCGGTCGCTGCAGCACGTCGATGCGCCCGGCGAGCTTGCCCATCATCCGGTAGACGTGCCAGCGGCAGTCGCCCAGCATCACGTCGTACGCCGCGTCGCCGAACTCGGCGCGGTAGCGCTCCGGCTGGCGCAGCAGCCGGGCCAGGTGCAGGAGCGCCTGCCCGGCGCGGCCCTCGTGCTCCTCGCCCCACTCCCCCCACTCGCTCGCCAGGTCGATGGTCTCGACGACCTCGAGGCCGGACCCGGCGATCGCGTCGTCGAGCACGCGCGGGTCCGCCGAGGTGGGCACGACGCCCATCACGTCGAAGAGCCAGTCGGCCTCCTCCGGGGCGAGCAGGTCGGTGGCGACCATCGAGTAGGAGACGACGTACGCCGACGGGCGCAGCACGCGCGCGAACTCGACGTACGCCTCGGCCGGGTCGGCGACGTGCACCATGACGTCGCGGCACCAGACCAGGTCGAGCGAGGAGTCGGGCGCCGGCACGTGCGTCGCGGTGCCGCGCTCGAAGGACACCCGCGACGCGATGTCGGAGACCTCCCCACGCCGGGCCTCGCGGGCCAGGTCGAGGTGGCGCTGCACGGGGTCGATCCCGAGCACCCGGAAGCCGAAGTGCGTCGCCAGTCGGAAGGCGTGGGTCCCCTCGCCGCACCCCACGTCGACCACCCGGCTGTCGGGACGGAGGTCGAGCTCGCGCACCACCTGGAGCAGCATCGAGGGGTCCCGCGGCGACAGGCTCTCGTCGAGACGCGCGGCGAACGCCTCCTCCACGCGCGGGTAGCTGTCGTAGAAGAAGTCGCGATCCCAGGCCACGACAGGAGTGTGCCCTGAGTAGGGTCGCGGGCATGGCTCGCCGCGCGTTCCTCCACGTCGGGACCGCGAAGTCGGGCACGTCCTACCTCCAGGACCTGTGGTGGCGCCACCACGACGAGCTGCGTACGCGCGGCCTCCTGCTCCCGGGACGTGCGCGCCGCGACCACTTCACCGCGGCCGCCCTGGTGAAGGGCATGACGTCGGTCGTCGACGACCTGGGTGAGCGCGACCGCGGGGTCTGGGGCCGGCTCGTCGAGGAGACCCGCGCCTGGCCGGGGGACGTGCTGATCAGCAACGAGCACTTCGCCGACACCCCCGCCGAGGGGGCGACGGCGGCGCTCGCCGATCTCGGCTCGGCGGCCGACGAGGTGCACGTCGTCGTGACCGCGCGCGACCTCGGCCGCGTGCTGCCGTCGGCCTGGCAGCAGCGGGTCAAGATGGGCGCCCGCATGCCGTACCGCAAGTTCCTCGGCAGCGTCCGGCGCGAGGACGGCGACCAGAAGTTCTGGCGCTACCAGGACGTCCTCGGCATCCTCGACCGCTGGGCCGCCGACATCGCCCCGGAGCGTGTGCACGTCGTCGTCGTACCCGCACCGGGGGCACCCCGCGACGAGCTCTGGCTGCGCACGGCGTCCGTCCTCGGGCTCGACGTCGCCGGCCTCGACACCGACGCGCAGCGGGCCAACGACTCGCTCGGCGTGGTCGAGGCCGAGCTGCTCCGCCGGGTCAACGACACCGTCCCCCGCGAGCGCCGCTCGGCGGCGTACTCCCGACACGTGAAGGGCTCGTTCGTGCCCGGCCAGCTGGTCGGCAGCGCCCCGCGGGACTCCTTCGCCGTGCCCGACCATCACGTCGCCTGGATCGAGGAGTCGGCGGCGGCGGTCGTCGCCGCGCTGCGCTCCGGCTCGTACGACGTCGTCGGCGACCTCGACGACCTGCTCCCCTCGCTGGCCGACGACGGACGGACCCCCGACCAGGTCGGCGAGGACGAGCTGCTCGCAGCCGCGGTCGATCGTGCTCGGCCGGTTCGATCTCCCCGCCCCGGCGTCGCTCGACGAGGCGCTCGACGCGATCGCCTCGCACCTGATGGCCCGGACCTCTGCCGCAGAGCGGTGCGTGAGGGGCATTCCGAGGTGGCGGATTCATCCTCACGTACCGCTCTCGCGCGCGTCGTACGACGACTCGCGACCGGGCGGTGAGCCAGGGGGATTCGGAAGCGCCGGAATCCCCCTCACACACCGCCCCCGGGCGAGGCTCAGCGCGGGATGAGCGCCCAGTAGTCCAGGTCGAGCAGCACGCCGTCGGCGTACGCGCCGTCGTCGCCGCGCAGGGTCATCGACTCGTCGCGGCCCTTCGTCGCCACCAGCCGCAGCCGGAGCGCGCCGACACCCGGGGCGTCGAGGGTCGCGGTGTCGAGCACCTCGGACCAGGCGTGGACCGTGTCGCCGGCGAACGCCGGGGCCACGTGCGCACCGGCGTTGATCGCCGCGACGAGCTGGGCGTTCGCCAGGCCGTTGAAGGACAGCGCACGGGCCAGCGAGATCACGTGGCCGCCGTAGACCAGGCGCCTGCCGTCGGGCCGGGCGTCGGTGTTGAAGTGCACCTTGGCGGTGTTCTGCCACAGCCGCGTCGCCATCATGTGCTCGGCGTCGGTGAGGGTGACGCCGTCGACGTGGTCGATCCGCTCCCCCACCTCGTAGTCGCCGAGCAGGTGCGGCGATCCGGCGGCAGCGACGTCGTACGCGTCGAAGTCGAGGCCGGCGGGGACGACCAGGTCCTCGGCCGACACCGCGGACGCCAGCGTGGGTACGACGGTCTCCGGAGCGGGCGCGTCGGCGTCGCGCTTGTGGACCATCACCCAGCGCGCCCAGTCGATCGCGACCTCGCCGCGCTGGTTGGTCGCCGTCGAGCGCACCCAGACCACGCCGGTGCGGCCGTTGGAGTTCTGCTTGAGGCCGATCACCTCCGAGCGGGTGCGCAGGGTGTCGCCCGGCACGACCGGGACGTGGAAGCGGCACTCGGCGTAGCCCAGGTTGGCCACCGCGTTGAGCGACACGTCCGGGACGGTCTTGCCGAACGCGACGTGGAAGCCGATCAGCTCCTCGACCGGGTGGGGCGCCAGGCCGACCGAGGCGGCGAACTCCGCCGACGAGGCGACCGCGAAGCGCGTGGGGTAGATCGCGCCGTAGACCGCCCGGTCGCCCTCGGTGATCGTGCGGGGCGTGGCGTGCTCGATCACCTGCCCGACGGTGAAGTCCTCGAAGAAGTTGCCGGCGTTGGTCTTCATGGCGGACATGGTGCCGTACGGCGACGGGTCACGACGGGTAGGGATGGCGCCGCGTGATCTCGCCCGCCGGCGTGCTGCTGAGGTAGCCGGACTCGCTGAACGTCGTTGCCGACGTAGATGTTGAGCTCGGTCGGCCCGTCGCCGAAGCGGATCAGGATGGCGTGGGTGAACCGGCCCTGCTCCACGTCGAGCGTGCGACGGGCGACGCCGATGTTGTCGAACAGCCGACCCACGTCGACCGCGCCGAGGTCGACGCGCTCGTACGGCCCCCTCACGGCCGAGGCATTCGTGTCCTGGCGCCACTCGCCGGTCCACGTCCATCGCTCCATCCGCGGACGAGAGCCGCGCACGGGCACCTGCACCCCCACCCGCTCCGGGGAAGAAGGTGACCTCGTAGGCCTCGAGCGTGCCGAACTCCTCCTCGTAGGCCCGCACGAACGCGCGCACCTGCGGGGCGGTCATCCGGAACGACGGTTCCTCGGCGGCCTCGGTGGTCTCCTCGATCGGCGCCGGTGCCGTCTCGACGCCCTGCGAGGTCGCCGAGTCGGGCTCGCCACTCACCGCGAACATCGCCAGGGCCACGACCCCCGTGACACCCGCCACGACCAGTGCCACGAAGAACCCCAGCCCCACCGCCACACCGCCCACCCGGCGCGACCGGGACGGTGGTCCAGGGGGCGTCGAGGTGGGCGCGGCCGGAGGCACGTAGCCCTGCGGGAGCTGGAGGTCGCGGGTCAGGGTCTCGAGCTCGTCGAGCGTCTCGGCCGAGAGTGCCCGACCGACGCGCAGCTCGCGGTCGGCCGCACCGATCTGGCCGTCGACGTACGCCGCCTCGATCAGCTCGACGAAGCGGTCGCGATCGGCGTCCCTGGCCCGGAATTCCCTCACGCCGGGATTCTAGGACTACTCCGTCGTGCTGAAGGCGGCGTCGAAGGCGGCGTCGGGTGCGTCGAAGGCCAGCCGCCGCACGAGCTCGAGGGCCTCGGGTGCCCCGACGAGGCGGTCCATCCCGGCGTCCTCCCACTCCACCGAGATCGGACCGTCGTAGCCGATCGTGTTCAGCATCCGGAAGCACTGCTCCCACGGCACGTCACCGTGACCGGTCGACACGAAGTCCCAGCCGCGACGCGGATCGGCCCACGGCAGGTGCGAACCCATCCGACCGTTCCGCCCGTTGCCGACCTGCTTCTTCGCGTCCTTGCAGTCCACGTGATAGATCCGGTCCTTGAAGTCCCACAAGAACCCCACCGGGTCCAGGTCCTGCCACACGAAGTGGCTCGGATCCCAGTTCAACCCGAACGCCTCACGATGATCCACCGCCTCCAGCGCCCGCACCGTGGTCCAGTAGTCGTAGGCGATCTCCGAGGGATGCACCTCGTGCGCGAACCTCACGCCCTCGCTGTCGAACACGTCGAGGATCGGGTTCCACCGGTCCGCGAAGTCCTGGTAACCCGCATCGACCATGTCCTGCGTCGCCGGCGGGAACATCGCGACGTACTTCCAGATCGACGACCCGGTGAACCCGACCACCACGTCCACACCGAGCCGGCGCGCAGCACGCGCGGTCATCTTCATCTCCTCCGCAGCCCGCTGGCGTACGCCCTCGGCGTCACCGTCGCCCCAGATCCGGTCGGGGAGGATGCCACGGTGGCGCTCGTCGATCGGGTCGTCGCACACCGCCTGACCCTTGAGGTGGTTGCTGATCGCGAACACCTGCAGGTCGTGCTTCTTCAGCACCTCCAGCTTCGCCGGGACGTACGAGTCGTCCTCCACCGCAGCCCACGGATCGAAGTGATCACCCCAGCAGGCGATCTCCAGACCGTCATAGCCCCAGCCCGACGCCAGCCGCAGACCTCCTCGAACGGCAGGTCGGCCCACTGGCCGGTGAACAAGGTGACAGGGCGAGTCATCAGGTGTCCCTTCTCTGCTGGAGTGGTGGTGCCGGTGTCATGCAGGGATGTCGTGCCAGGCGGCGCTGAGCGAGCTGGCCTCGACGGCCGCCAGGACCCGCTGGACCTGCAGGCCGTCGGCGAACGACGGCGCGGGGTCCACGCCCTTGGCGATGTCGGTGACGAGGTCGACGACCTGGTGGGTGAACGCGTGCTCGTAGCCCAGCAGGTGGCCGGGCGGCCACCACGCGGCCACGTAGGGGTGCTCCGCCTCGGTGGCGAGGATGCGGCGGAACCCGGCCGTCGCCGAGTCGTCGTCACCGTCGAAGAAGTGCAGGACGTTCATGTCCTCGAAGTCGAAGGCGAGGCTGCCGCGGGACCCGTTGATCTCGATGCGGATGGCGTTCTTGCGTCCGTTGGCGAACCGGGTCGCCTCGAAGACCCCCAGCGCGCCTCCCCGGAAGTGCGCGAGGAACGCGGCCGCGTCGTCGACGGTGACCTCACCGCGAGCGGTGGCGTCAGCGGTGCCCGAGAGCCCGGTGTGGCCCTCGGCGGGGAGCGGGCGCTCCTTGACGAACGTCTCGAGGCGTCCGGTGACCGTGGCGATGGTGTCGCCGGTGATGAACTGGGTCAGGTCCACGATGTGGGCGCCGATGTCGCCCAGCGCCCCGGACCCGGCCTTCGTCTTGTCCAGGCGCCACGACAGGGGCGCCTCCGGGTCGACGATCCAGTCCTGGAGGTACTGCGCGCGGACGTGGTGGATCGTCCCGATCCGGCCCGCGGCGACCAGCTGGCGGGCCAGCGCGATCGCCGGCACGCGCCGGTAGGTGAAGCCGACCATCGAGCGGACGCCGTCGGCCTTGGCCTTCTCGGCGGCAGCCACCATGGCCTCCGCCTCCTCGACGGTGTTGGCCAGCGGCTTCTCGCACAGCACGTGCTTGCCGGCCTCGAGCGCCGCGATGGCGATCTCGGCATGGGTGTGGCCCGGGGTGCACACGTCGATGAGGTCGATGTCGTCGCGGGCGATGAGCGCCTCGTACGACGTCTCGGTCGACTCCCACCCCAGCCGGGCGGCTGCCGCGGTGACGTTGGGCTGGTCGCGACCCGCGACGGCCGCCATCCGCGGTCGCAGCGGCAGGTCGAAGAAGCGCGGGGCGTTGCGCCACGCCTGGGAGTGAGCCGCTCCCATGAAGGCGTAGCCCACCATCCCCACGGACAGCGTGTCGTGCTCGGAAGTCATCAAGGATCCTGTTCTGTCGTCGACCGGCTCGAGGGATGGCCCCGTCCGGCGCCCCCAGTGTGGAGGCGCCGGACGGGGCTCGACCTCAGGACTCGAAGGCGGAGTCGATGTACTGGTCGACGTTGTCGCCGGTGACGACCGGCGCGTACAGCTGCACCAGGCGCGGGACCTCGACCTCGACGAGGTCGGTCATCGCCTTCTGCTGCAGGATCAGGCGGGCGAGCTTGACGCCGTCGGCGCCCTGGGTCGACGGGTAGATGACCGTCGCCTTGAGGACACCGCTGTCGTCCTGGATCTCGCGCATGGCGTTGGCGGAACCGGCGCCGCCGACCATCACGAACTCGTCGCGACCGGCGTTCTCGATGGCGGCCAGGACGCCGACGCCCTGGTCGTCGTCGTGGTTCCACAGGTAGTCGATCTTCGGCTCGGCCTGCAGCAGGCTGGCCGCGACCTCCTCGCCACTCTCGACGGTGAACTCCGCCGCCTGGCGGGCGTCGACGTCGAGGCCGCACTCGGACAGCGCGTCCTCGAAGCCCTGGCTGCGGTCCTGGGTCAGCGGCAGCGAGTCGATGCCGGCGATCTCGGCGACGACGGCGTCCTCGTTGCCACCGGCCTGCTCGCAGATGTACTGGCCGGCGGACACACCCATGCCGTAGTTGTCGCCGAGCACGGTGACCCGGGCGGCGTTGGGGTCGTCGAACTCACGGTCGACGTTGATGACCGTGATGCCGGCCTCCATGGCCTGGAGGGCGACGGGGGTCATCGCGGCGCCGTCGAAGGGCAGCAGGACGATGGCGTCGACGCCGTCGTTGATGAAGGTCTCGACCTGGCTGATCTGGAGGTTGACGTCGTTGGTGCCCTCCGCCACCTGCAGGTCGATGTCGGGGTACTGCTCGGCCAGGTCGCGGACGTTGTTGGTGATGGCCGCCATCCAGCCGTGGTCGGCGGCGGGCGCCGAGAAGCCGATGGTGACGGTGTCGCCGGACTCGTCGTTGCCGCCCTCGGCGGCCGCAGGGGCGGCGTCCGAGGAGCTCTCCTCGTCGTTGGCGGCGTCCTCGGCGCTTCCGGTGCAGGCGGTGAGGGCCAGGACGGCGACCGCGCCGACCACGAGGCCGGGGTAGCGGCGGCTCTGCTGCCGTGAGGTGGTGGTGCGTCGCATGGGATGTGCTCCTTGTGTCTGGTGTGGGTGCTGTGCTTCACGGGTTGGTGCTGGTGCGGATGGTGCGGACTCCGAGTGCGGGTGGACCCGACGCCTAGGTCGAGGTCGAGCGTCGGGCCAGGCGCTGCTGGAGCAGCACGGCGACGACGATGATCAGGCCCTTGGCGACGGCCTGGGTCGAGCTGTCCTGGTTGTTGAGGACGAACACGATGCTGAGGGTGCTGAAGATGAGCACGCCGATCACGGTGCCGACGATGGTGCCGCGTCCGCCGGTGAGCAGCGTCCCGCCGATGACGACGGCCGCGATCGCGTCGAGCTCGAGCAGCGTGCCGTGGGTGGAGCTGCCGGTCGAGGTGCGCGCGAGGTACATGAGGGCGGCGAGGCCGCAGCAGGAGCCCGACGAGGACGTAGAGCATGGTCGTGTGGCGCTTGACGTTGATCCCGGCCAGTCGCGCCGCCTCGGGGCTGCCGCCCACGGCCAGGGTGCGACGCCCGAAGGTGGTCCGGTTGAGCAGCAACCAACCTCCGACCGCGACCAGGGCGAAGATGACCACGATCAGCGGGACGCCGAGGACGTCGGCTGTCCAGAAGTCCTTGAACCCGTCGACGTTCACGATCTGCGTACGTCGCTCGGAGATGATCTCGGCCAGTCCGCGTGCGGCCGCCAGCATCGCGAGGGTCATGATGAAGGGGACGATGTTGCCGTACGCGATCAGCACGCCGTTGACGAGCCCGCAGGCCCCGCCGACCGCGAGGGCGACGAACACCATGACGATCCAGTGGGTGTCCTCGGCCATCGTCTGGGTGGCGAAGGTGGTCGCCCACACCGAGGAGAGCGCCACGATGGCGCCCACGGACAGGTCGATGCCACCGCCGATGATCACGAACGTCATGCCGATGCTGACCACGCCGACGATGGAGGCGAGCCGCAGGATCGTCACCAGGGTGTCGACGCTCGCGAAGCGGTCGCCCGCGGTGGAGACGCCGACGACGCAGATCACGAGCAGGGCGAGCACCAGGCCGAGGTTGCGGCCGAACGGGTCCGCTCATCAGGCCGGCGCCTCGCGACGTCCCCTCGGACTCCGCGGCGGCGTGCTCCACCCGGACGGTGTCGCTCGACGGAGCCACGGTGTTCTCGACGGTGGTCAGGTCGGGTCCCTGGTCCGTGCCTCGGGGGTCGTTCGGTGGTCGCTCATGCGGCGCTTCCTTCCATGACGAGATCGAGGACGCGGGACTCGTCGATCTCCGTTGCGGGTCCCTCGTGGACGACGCGGCCCTCGCGGACCACCAGCACCCGGTCCGCCAGCCCGAGCACCTCCTCCACCTCGCTCGACACGACCACGACGGCGACGCCGGAGTCGGCCAGCGTTCGGACGACGGCGTAGATCTCGGCCCGGGCGCCGACGTCGACGCCGCGGGTGGGCTCGTCGAGCAGGAGCACGCGGCACTCGCGGAGCAGCCACCGCGCCAGGACGACCTTCTGCTGGTTGCCTCCCGAGAGGAGTCGGACGAGGCGGTCGACCCCGGCCGGGCGTACGTCGAGGGACTGCGTGACCTCGGTGGCGCGGCGACGCTCGTCGCCGCTGTCGAGGAAGCCCAGGCGCGCGAAGCGACCCAGGGTGGAGATCGTGATGTTGCGGTAGATCGCCTGGTCGAGCAGCAGGCCCTGGCTCTTGCGCTCCTCGGGGGCGAGCCCGAGACCGGCCTTGACCGCCGCCGGGACCGAGCCGCGGCGCAGCTCGCGCCCGTTGACCCGTACGGTGCCGGCGGACGGGCGGCGGGCGCCGTAGACCGTCTCGAGGATCTCGGACCGGCCGGCGCCGACGAGGCCCGCCAGCCCGACGATCTCCCCCGCATGGACCGTGAGGTCGACGCCGGAGAAGACTCCCGGCAGCTCGAGGCCGGTGACCTCGAGGATCGGCTCGCCCGAGGCGGTCGCCGTGTCGCTGCGGGGCGGGAAGACGTACTCGATCGAGCGGCCGGTCATCAGCTTGATGAGGTCGGCGGTGGGGGTGTCGGCCACCGCGAGGCCGGAGGCGACGGTGCTGCCGTCCTTGAGCACCGTGATGCGGTCGCCGATCTGGCGGATCTCCTCCAGGCGGTGGGAGATGTAGACCACGGCCACGCCCTCGGCGGTGAGGTCGCGGATGACGCGGAAGAGGTTGTCGACCTCGCCCTGGTCGAGGGCGGCCGACGGCTCGTCGAGGATGAGCAGGCGGGTGTCCTGCGAGAGCGCCCGGGCCATGCTGACGATCTGCTGCGCAGCCGGCGCGAGGCGCCCGACCTCGCGCGTCGGAGACAGCTCGGTGTGACCGAGGCGGGCGAGCAGGTCGGCGGCCGCGCGGTTCGTCCGGCTGCGCTGGCTCATCCCGGCCGAGGACAGCTCGTGGCCCAGGAAGATGTTCTCCGCGACGGAGAGCCCCGGCACCAGGTCGAGCTCCTGGTAGATGGTCGAGATGCCGAGCCTCATCGCGGACTGCGGCGTGGGCAGCGCGACGGGCTTGCCCTCCCACAGGATCTCGCCCTCGTCGGGCTGGTAGCTGGCGGAGAGCACCTTGATCAGGGTCGACTTGCCGGCGCCGTTCTGCCCCAGCAGGCAGTGGACCTCGCCCGGACGGACGTCGAGATCGACGCCGCCGAGCGCGAGCACGCCGGGGAAACGCTTCACGATGCCGCGCATCTCGAGGAGCGGGGCCGTGGTCGGCTGGGACATCACGGGGGAACTGTGGCATGCGTCACGCACTTTTGTCGAGCATCTGAACAAAGTCATTCACCTAGTGTGGAAAGTGGGCGAATGTGCTTGACTCCACCGGTGCGCACCGGTGAGCTCTTCGAACTGCTTCGTGACGGAAGGCCCTGGACACGGGCCCAGCTCGCGGATGCGACCGGCCTCGCCCGGTCGACGGTCACCACCCGGATCGACACCCTCATGCGGCTCGGACTGGTCGCGCCCTACGGCGGCGCCCGCTCCACCGGCGGTCGGCCACCGACACTCTTCGCGCTCAATCCCGGCGCCAAGCTGGTGGTCGGGGTGGACATCGGCGCGACCCACGCGCGCGCCGCCCTGACCGACCTCGACGGCAAGATCCTGGGCGAGACCGACGCCCGGATCGAGGTGGCCGCCGGTCCCCAGCAGGTGCTGGGCTGGGTCGTGGAGACCGTGCGGGACCTGGTCGCGGACAGCGGTCGCCAGATCGCCGACCTCGCGGCGATCGGCATCGGGCTGCCCGGACCCGTGGAGCACTCCACCGGGCTTCCGATCAACCCGCCGATCATGCCGGGCTGGGACCGCTACGACGTGCCCGGCCACCTCCACCAGGCCTACGCCGTGCCGGTGCTCGTCGACAACGACGTCAACATCATGGCCCTCGGTGAGCGCCGCGCCTACCTGCGCGACGTCGACGACCTCGTCCTGATCAAGGTCGCCACCGGCATCGGTGCCGGCATCGTCTCCGGCGGAGTGCTGCAGCGCGGCGCCCGCGGCACCGCGGGGGACCTCGGGCACGTCCGCGTACGTCGGGCCGACGACGTGCTGTGCCGGTGCGGCAACACCGGCTGCCTCGAAGCCGTCGCCGCGGGCCCGGCACTGGCGGCGGCCTGCCGCGACCAGGGCGAGGACGCCCGTACGGGTGGCGACGTGGTCGACCTCGTGCGCGCCGGCAGCCTCGTCGCCATGGCGGTCGTACGCCAGGCGGGTCGAGACATCGGTGAGGTCGTGGCGACCATGACCAACCTGGTCAACCCGTCCGTCGTCGTGATCGGCGGGCAGCTCGCCGGGGCGGGCGAGCACCTGCTCGCGGGCATCCGCGAGTCGGTCTACCAGCGCTCGCTGCCCCTGGCCACCGAGCACCTGCGCATCGTGACCTCGCGCGCCGGCGGCGAGGCCGCCGTGCTCGGTGCGTCCGCGCTCGCCATCGAGCACGTCCTCTCCCCCGACGTCGTCGAGGCGGCCTGCGAGGCGCTCGCGGCGGCCGACGCCGCGGCCGAGGCCTCGCCGGCCTGATCCTCAGCGCAGCTTGTAGTCCTTGAGGAGGCTGCGGCCGATGATCATCTTCTGGATGTCGGAGGTGCCCTCGCCGATGAGCATGAACGCCGACTCGCGGTAGAGGCGCTCGATCTCGTACTCCTTGGAGTAGCCGTAGCCGCCGTGGATGCGGAACGACGCCTCGACGACCTCGTTGCAGTACTCGCTGGCGAGCATCTTGGCCATCCCGGCCTCGACGTCCATCCGCTGGCCGGAGTCCTTGAGCCGCGCGGCCTTCACCATCATCGTGTGGGCGGTCTCGACCTTGGTGGCCATCTCGGCGAGGCGGAACAGCACCGCCTGGTGCTCGGCGATCGGCTTGCCGAAGGTCTCGCGCTGCTGGGCGTAGGCGATGCCGAGCTCGAAGGCCCGGTTGGCGATGCCGCACGCGCGGGCGGCGACGTTGACGCGGCCGACCTCGACGCCGTCCATCATCTGGTAGAAGCCCTTGCCGGGCTCACCGCCCAGGACCTGGTCGGCGCCGATGCGGTGGTTCTCGAAGATGGCCTCGGTCGTGTCGACGCCCTTGTAGCCCATCTTGTCGATCTTCCCGGGGATGGTCAGGCCGGGAGCGGTCTCGCCGAAGCCCGGCTCCTTCTCCACCAGGAACGTCGTCATGTTCTTGTAGGGCGTCTCCGCGCCCTCGTCGGTCTTCACCAGCACCGCGATCAGCGTCGACGAGCCGCCGTTGGTCAGCCACATCTTCTGGCCGTTGATCGACGTACGTCGCCCATCGTCGCCCTTGACCGCCTTGGTCGAGATCGCCGCCACGTCGGAGCCGAGCCCCGGCTCGGACATCGAGAACGCGCCGCGGACCTCGCCGGTCGCCATCCGCGGCAGGTACTTCTGCTTCTGCTCGTCGGTGCCGTGCTGCATCAGCATGTAGGCCACGATGAAGTGGGTGTTGATCACGCCGGAGACGCTCATCCAGCCGCGGGCGATCTCCTCGACGCACAGCGCGTACGTCAGCAGCGACTCGCCGAGCCCGTCGTACTCCTCCGGGATCATCAGCCCGAAGATCCCGAGCTCCTTGAGCCCCTCGACGATCTCGGTCGGGTACTCGTCCTGGTGCTCGAGCTCGTTGGCGACCGGGATGATCTTCTCGTCCACGAACTGCCGGACCGCCTTGAGGATCTCGGTCTGGTCCTCGGAGAGGCCTTCGGTCTGGCAGAGGCGGGGCATGGGCTGGAGTCTAGTTATCAGTCGTTCACCTCGGCAGGGGCCGACTCCGAGACTGTCGTCACATCGAGCCGGATCAGGTCGGGCGTGAGAGAATCGAGTGCATGCGACCCAATCGCTTGACCGTGCCGGCCCTCGGGGCTTCGCTGGTGCTGCTCGTCGGCGCCTGTGGTGACGACTCGTCCCGGGCCGCCGAGGACCCCGGTGCGGACGCGTCGACATCGGAGACCCCGCAGCCGTCGGAGACCCCGTCGGCCGAGCCGGTCGCCCTGATCGACTTCGGCGACGAGCCGGGCGTGGAGGAGCGCTACAAGGACGCCGCCCTGCGGGCGGTCGACGACAAGCTCATCACGATGGTCCCCAGCACGCTCCCGGACGGCTGGACGACCGTCGGCGGGGGCTACCAGGCCGACCCGCAGTGGTGGCACATGGAGTTCACCGCGCCCAGCGGCGACGTGACGCTCGACCAGTTCCCGGGCGACACCGACGCGACGCTGGGCTCCCAGGAGGCCCTGGCCACGTCGGGCGACGTGGACCTCTCGGCCTGGGGCATCGGCACCTGGTCGGCGTGGGACCACGAGGGCGCCACCGTGCTCACCCACGAGCTCAAGGGCAGCACGGTCGTCCTCCAGGGCACCGACCAGGACACGGTCGAGGAGCTCGCCAAGTCGCTGCTCCCCGCGGAGGACGCCGCGAGCAGGAGGGCTGACCCCTCGGGTCAGTCGTTCTCCCAGGTGGCGCCGGGCTTCAGGCCGTCGGGCTCGACCGTGGTCCTCGGCGCGAAGCCGATCCTGCGGCCGTTGACCATCTTCCACTCCGAGTACGTCGTGGTGTAGGCGTTGCGGCTGTAGGGCTCCTGCCACATCAGGTCGAAGTTCGCGAGGTAGTCGCGGACGTTGCCCCGACCGTGCATCGAGAAGAGGATCTCGTCCTGCGGGGTGCCCAGGCTCGACCAGTTGGTCGACCCGGTCCACACGATGTAGCTGTCGATCACGCCCTTGTACGAGCCCTGGAGCACGAAGTACTTCTGGTGGGTGTAGCGCTCGATGCTCTCGGGCATGTCGTCGATCTCCGGGTCGCCCGTCGGCACGTCGTCGGCCAGGTTGAACCCGGTCGAGCGCAGCGGCACGCGGCCGCGCTCGGTGGGCGCACCGAGATGGACCTTCGTGTAGTAGCCCATCAGGCCGTAGTTGACCCGTAGGTCACAGCCCGCGGCGTAGAGCTCGCGCAGCTTGTCGGCGATGTAGTTGCCGCGGTTGCCGCGCATCGTGTGCATCGACAGGCGCAGCTTGGTGCGCCGCTGCACGCCGGTCGCGTCGGTGTAGAGGCACTGGACGTTGTTGAGGATGTCGAGGACGACGTCGCTGTCCTTCGTCGTGTGCTTCGGGAAGACGATGGTGTAGTACTTCTGCATGTCGCCGGCCGGGCAGACCAGGCCGGTCTCGCAGAAGCCGTAGGTCGCGCGGCGCTTGTCCCAGTCGGGGCGCATGTCGTTGAAGAGGGCCTCGTACTGGTCGTAGAGCGTCGTCTTGCCGACGGCGGTCCAGAGGTCGTTCCACTGCCAGCGCACGGCGTTCAGCGTCATGTTGTGCGAGCCGAGCATGATCACGTCGCGGTTCCGGCCGGTGCGGCTGAACAGGTAGAACTTCGAGTGCAGGTTGTTGTACTCGTTCTCGTCCGCGCGGCAGCCCGACCGGCAGCGCTTGAGGAAGCTCGACTTCTTGGTGTTGTGGCCGAGCACGCGCTGGATCCGGACCTGGGCGTTGGGGACCAGGTGGTCGTTGAGCAGCACCTGCACCTTGACGCCGCGCTTGTGGGCGCGGATCAGCTCGTCGGCGAAGACCTGCCGGTCGAGGGAGTAGGCCGAGATGATGATCTTCTCGCCTCGCGGCGTGTTGCGGATCGCCCGCAGGATGTGGCGCTCGATGACGTAGCGGTCCTTCTCCACCATCGGGTTGTTGAACTTGGCCCCGAGGGGGACCTTCCACTTCTTGTTGGGCTTGCCGGGCTTGAGCGCCAGCGTGCGCGGTGGACGACGGTGGCGGCACCGGTCGACGGGGCGGCGTCGGCCACCGAGGTGCCGAGGGCCGGGACGAGCAGGGCGGCGCCGAGGCCGCAGGTCGCGAGGATGGCGGAAAGCTTGGAACGCACGTCAACAACTCCTACGGGGCTGAGGCACCCGAGTTCACAGATTCCCCCGGAAGCGTGGCGGCACGTCACCTGTGCTCGCACGGACGTCCGCCACGATATCAGCGACGAGTCGGGCGGCCGATTCGAGCAGCTCCCGGTCGCTGACGGTGCCGGGCTCACGCCCGCCGGCGGTCGTGGCCGGCGGCGCCAGTCCGGACAGCTCGCCCAGCACGTGGAACCCCCGCTGCGTGATCAGCTCGGTCGCGGCCCGGTCGAGCTCGGCGAACCGCGCCAGGTGCTCCGCCGGCAGGCCGCCGCGCTCTCGCGGCTGGGCGGCCAGCAGGCCCTCGGCGAGGTAGCCGCGGATCCAGACGCCACGGTCGTGGGCCGAGTACGACGGCAGGTGGGCGTTGACCTGCCGCAGCAGCTCGATCTGCACGATCCCCAGGGCCGGGTTGACCGCGTCCGTGGGGAGCTCGTAGCCGTTCGGGTCGACGCCGAGCACCTGGGCGAAGTGCCGCCAGTGGAGGTCGTGCGGCTGGCCGCTGCCCGGCATCACCAGCACGTGGACCCGGTCGCTCGGCAGGTCGGCGCTCCAGCGCTCGAGGACGCCCGCCAGGTCCCACGTGCGCATGCTGAACTCGGGGCCGCCCGCCGGCCGGCCGTCGAGCACCCCGGCGAGGTCGACGGTGCCGCCGTTCTTGACCGACTCCTGCCAGCCGGCCGACACCACGCTCGCGGCGTCGCGGGCGGTGACCACCAGGTGCACCTCGGAGTCGGGGAAGGCCGCGATCGCGCGCCCGGCCTGCTCCGCCGTGGCGCCGCAGAAGAACTCGTGGGTCAGCAGCACGTCCTTCGAGCTGCTTCGACGCCTGCGCCACCAGCCGGTCCCACGAGCCCGGGGCCTTCTTGTGGCGCTTGGCCAGCCGCGGTCGTTCCTGCAGGTCGAGGGCCGCCCAGAGGTGCTCGCGGTGCCCGAAACCGGGCACGAGGACGCCGTCGGACTCCAGCCGGTCGCGGTTGCCCCACACCACCTGCTGCAGGTAGGTCGTCCCGGTCTTCGGCAGGCCGATGTGCAGCAGCACCCGGCGTGGGCTCAAGAGAAGTCCCCGCGGTACTTCTCGAGGAGCTCCTCCAGCTTCTGCTCGTCGCGGGCGGCGACGGGGAGCAGGAGCTCGGTCACCACGTCGGTGAGCTCGGCCAGCCGCACGTTGAGGGCGCGGTTGTCCTGCACGGCCTCCTCCAGCGCTGCCACGCGAGCGGCCAGGTCGCCTCCGCCGCGGCGCCGAGCGTGGTGCGTCGTCCGAACATGTTGTCTCCCTCAGCCGTTCCAGTCGATGGTCATGCGGCACACCTGCGAGCTGTCCGTGGCCTGCGAGACGTGCTCGCGGACCAGCTCCACCACGCGGCCGCCCGACTCGGCGACCTCGGCCAGGACGACCTCGGGCGCCAGCGCCTTGCGGGCGCCGGTGCGCCGGGCGTAGCTGTCGCGACCCTTCTCGCTGACGAACTGCAGGTGCAGCGTCCCCGACGTGCCGGCCACCATCATCCGCGCGGCGCGCAGCATGTTGAGCCGGCCCCGGTGCCCGAGCCGCTCGACGACATGGACGCAGCCCACCGCGCGCGGGCCCGGCATCCTCGCCACCCACGCCGACACCGCCAGGACGTGGCGCAGCTCGAGGAGGTTGAAGAGCTGGAAGGTGACGTTCGGGTCGTCCGTACGCCGCTCGGCCTCGGGCTCGTAGGCGTACGGCTGGAAGTCCAGGCCCACCGCGGCGGTGCCGCGGTCGGCGAACCACGCCACGTCGGCACCGCGACCGCAGCCGATGTCGACGTACGTCGCCAGGTCGGGGTGGCGCTCGGCCGCGTCGCGCGCGACCGTGGAGACCGACACGGCCTGGTCGATGGTGCGCTTGTGGTAGCCGTGCCACCCGGCGCGGCCGGTGCGCATCCCGCGGAACCAGCCGTTGAACAGCTCGATCGTGCTGGCGGGGGTGGTGAACTTGTAGGCCGGGTCGGGCGTGCGCCAGCGGGGACCGTAGGTCGCGGTGAGGAAGCGGTCGGTGTCGGCGGGGACCGGGAACTCGCGACCCTCGAGCGACGCGGTGCCCAGCGGGAAGATCCAGGACCGCTTGAACGGGACGGCGATCTCGCCCATCAGGTAGAGCTTGCCGTCGCGCATGAAGCCGCCGAACACGTCGAGGCCCCGGTCGAGCCCGTCGCTCTCCTCGACGTGGACCTTGAGCGCGATCGCGGAGTAGCGGGTGACCCGGTAGCCCATGTCGGTCAGTGCGCGCTGGATCCGGAAGGACTCCCGGATCACGTCGACGGGGTGGTCGTGCGTGCTGACGTAGCCCAGGTCGGCGTCGCTGTCGTGGCCGATCAGGCCGCCGTCGCGGATCGCGCCCAGGGCCGTGCCGTAGGCGAGGAAGGCGTCGAGACCGGTCGTGCGGAGCGCCCCCAGGACCTCCTCGATGGCGTCGAGCAGCGGCTCGACGTGGGCGGCCTCGCGGGTGTCGAAGGTCTCGACCAGCTTGAGGGACTTGTCGATGCTGAGCGGGCGACCGGACGGGTTCACCACGTCGATGCGGGTCGCCCCGTCGCCGAACTGCACCGTCTCGGCGAAGAGGACGGTCCCCGAGACCGGGTCGGTCATCGTGAGGTCGGCGAAGCCGTCGAGGAACGGGCGCAGCGGCTTGGGCCACCTCACCAGGACGCCGTCGTCCTGCTGCTCGCCGTCGCGCTTGACCCAGAACGACCAGATCCGCCTGCCGTCGAAGGCCACGTCGACCAGTCGCTCGCGGTGGCCGCCGATCAGGAGCCCGTCGACCCCCACGTGACGGACGTCCAGCGCGCCGGTGCGTCGCAGCTGGGACAGGGCCTTCACGGCGCGCACTATATCGAGCGGCGTCCTGCTCACTCGACTGCGGCCAGCGTGGCCGTGGCGTGCACCATGGCGTGGTCGGAGGCCCGACCGGTGTCGGTCACGGCATAGCCGTCGAAGGCCACGCCGGTGGACCCGAAGATCCAGTCGACCTGCATGCTCGGGGGCGGCGCGCAGCTGCCACCGGTGCTGCCGCCGGCCGCCGCCGAGAAGATCCCCCCGGCCGTGAAGCGGCAGAAGATCTCGGCCCGCTCGTTGAAGTCGCCGGTGACGATCACCGGGTCGCCGTCCTGCTCGTGGAGGGCGGTGAGGTGCGCGATCTCGATGCCGGCCGCCTCGGCACGCCACCGGGCGTTGTTGCCCAGGCTGGGGGTGTCGGCGGGGTTGTGGAAGTTGGCGAACCACGCCCGGCGCTCGGTCGTCGTCGACTCCAGCAGCACGACGGGCATCTCGATGCGGCTGCCGCCGGCGTACGGGATCGAGATCGAGTGCGCCTCGACCAGGGTGAAGGCGCCCGTGCGCCACGCGATGTTGAAGCGCACCGACTTGTCGCCCAGCGACAGGCCCGGGTAGACGGCGTACTCCCCCGCCCTCGCCGTGAACATGGCGTGCTGGGACGCCTCGAACTCCTGGAAGCCCACGACGTCGATCGAGTTGTTGCGGAGGACCGAGATGGCCATGTTCATCCGGGCGGAGCCGTCCGGGTAGAAGGCCGGCTTGTTGCCGCCCGGGCCGGTGTGGGAGTCACCGAGCACGTTGAAGGTGGCGACGCGGAACTCCACGGGCGCGCTGCGGCGCTCGAGCTGCTTGGACACCCGCTGGGCCAGCCGGCGCTGCGCCGCGCGGAAGCGGCGTACGGACCGCTCGAGCGCGGCCGAGCCGGGCGTCTCGGCCTTGCCGCCGGAGCCGTCGTCACCGCCGCCGTCCTTGCCGCCGCCGTCCTTGCCCCCGCCGGCCCCACCGCCGGTGTCACCGGGACCGGCGGTCGGCTGCGTCTGCGCCTCCTGCGTGGCCGCGGGCGGGTCTCCTCCGTCGTCGGACACCGCCCAGGTCGACGCCCAGGTCACCCCGGCGACCAGCACCACGACCACCATGGAGGCGAGCAGCCCCACCCGCGACACCCGGAGGTCGCGGATGCCCTGGGGAAGCTTCCTGTGATTCACGGCCACCTTCTGCGAGAAGTGAGCCGCAAGCCTATCCGGAGCGTGGCGCGGCGTACCAACCTTCGGCACACCGGCCGGGAGACCTAGGCGCCGGGCACGGTGAGCGGGTCGAAGACCTGGAAGCGCTGGTCGACGTCCTGCGTGGACCCGGGCACCGGCGGCAGCCCGAGCGTGCGGGTGATCAGGTTGGCGAGGTCGCCGACGCGCAGCGGCTGCGTGCCGGAGTAGGAGACCTGGTCCTTGCCCGGGTAGAGCAGGGAGGGGTTGAGGCTGTAGAGGTCGGTGCCGGCGGGCACGCCGGGGCCGGTCACCCACATCGGCACGCGGTAGCTCTCGACCCACGTGCGCGAGGAGCCCTTGGTCTTCTGGGCCCCACTGGTGCCGGTGACGACGAGAAGCGTGGTGCCCTTCATCTCGGCCTGCCGGGAGATGCCCCGGCGGATCGCGGCCACGCGGCGGGACAGCTTGCGCACTGCCTTCTGGTACGCATCACCGGTCCAGCCGTCGGCGGCACCGGCCTGCGCCGCGCCGGACAGCTCGATCACGCTGAGCGCCGCCGGGCTGGTGGCCATCTTCTCGCGCCACCAGGCGATGGCGGCCGCGTCGTCGCGCGCCATGGCGACCTGGTCGAACTTCGCGGTGCCGTCGTCCTTGCCGTAGGGGTCCTTGCCACCCGAGCGCCTGTTCCAGCTCCCGCGCACCAGCTTGGTCTGGGGGCGGCTGGACACGAAGGACGTGCGGCGCGAGGTGTTGTGCGCGAGGTCGAAGATGCTGGAGACGTACTGCCCCGCGGACTCGTGGACGGTCGACGGCAGCTTCGGCTTCGAGCCCACCCCGTGACCGCCGGCCTTGGGGAAGACCCGGCGACCGGTGAGGATCGAGACCAGACCGGCATCGGGCGAGGTGGACTCGGTCGCCGTCCGGGCGTTGCGCGTCGAGGCGCCGCCGACCGCCATCCGGTCGAGCTCGCCCAGCTCCGTGCCCATCTTGCGCACGACCGTCGAGGTCAGGCCGGGCACCGCGACGACGACGACGTGGTCGACGCCGGCCGGCCGCGAGGCCGGCACCACAGCGTTGGCGTAGTAGAGAGGGTGGTCACTGGTCTGGGCGACGAAGTCGTTCCAGAGCCGGGTGTAGCCGTTGAAGAACACGTTCTTGGTGCCCATGATCCAGTCGATCGCGCCGCCGCCCGGGGGCGAGCAGGTCGCGCCGTCGACGTAGCCGCCGCTGGCCGACCACATGTCCGCCGCGGGGGCGACCGAGCAGTAGAAGCGGTCGCGGTCGTTCTTGTCGCCGAACGAGATGAAGGGGGCGTCGGGGTGGCTGACGCGCAGCTCGTTGGCCAGTGCCGCCTCCATCGCGAAGCCGGCGTCGCGCCACTGCTGCGCCGGACCGCGTACGTCGGCGGGGTTGTGCGTGTTGAAGAACCACACCCGGCGACCCGTCTCGATGTTCTGCAGCAGGACGGCCGGCATCCGGCTGGGCACGCCGTCGAAGTAGGGGATCGGGAGCGTGCGGGCCTCGAGCAGCGTCCACACGTCGGTGCGCCAGCCGATGGAGTTGACCGAGGGGCCGGCGGGGTTGTTCACGCCGGGATAGGTCTGCCACGAGGTCCCGGTGAGCTCCTGGAAGCGCACGGCCTGCGGCGGCTGGAACTCCTGGAAGCCCACCACGTCGACCGAGTTCTCGGTGATGATCTGGACGACCCGCTCGATCCGCACGACGCCGGAGTCCCAGCCCTTGCGGTTGCCGCCGGGTGCGGTGTGGTCGGCGCCCAGCACGTTGAAGGTGCCCGGGCGGAAGAACGTCGCCGGTGTCGTCTGCAGCGCGGTCGTCGCGGCCGACCTCACCGTCGAGGACTCCGACGTGGTGGCCGACGTGGTCGCAGGCGGCGGTCGCGGCCTCGGTCACCGGAACCACGGGCGAGGGACCGGCGGTCGAGGCGAGCGTCGCGGCCACCGCGAGCGCAGCGGAGACGGCGCCCACGCGGATGATCACGCGCGAGCTCCAGGTCGTGGCGGGAGTGGCGGACATGGCTGCGGCCTCACAGTCGTCGGGGAAGTGTCAACGGGAAGGGGGCGTCATCGAGAACCGACCGCGGGCCCGTCGGCTGGCGCCCCCGAGACCCCGATCGATGTGACAGGAGTGACTCCTGCGTCCTGAGGGTACACCAACCCTGCCCTCGTCCTTCGGTGATCACGCGGCTGCGCGCCCACCGTCCGCCGGGTCCCGCGCACGCTAACGTTGCGGCCGTGAGCACCACCCCGACCCGCGTCTTCGTGGCCCGGCTCGTCGGGCTGCCGATCTTCGACCCCCAGGGCGACCAGGTGGCCAAGGTGCGCGACCTGGTCGTCGCGCTCCGCACCGAGACGAGCCAGCCGCGGGTGCTCGGCATGGTCGCCGAGGTCTTCGGGCGCCGCCGGATCTTCGTGCCGATGACCCGCATCACCAACATCGACAGCGGCCAGGTGCACACCACGGGCCTGCTCAACATGCGCCGCTTCGAGCAGCGCTCCACCGAGACCCTCGTGATGGGCCAGATGCTCGACCGCACGGTCACCATCAAGGACTCGGCCAAGGAGGGCGGCGTCACCGGCACGGTCTACGACGTCGGCATGGAGCAGGCGCGCAACCGCGACTGGGTGCTGTCGCGCGTCGCGGTCCAGGAGCCGAGCAAGGGTTTTCGCCGTCGCGGCCAGACCCACGTCGTGGAGTGGCGCGACGTCACCGGCCTGACCAGGCAGGAGGCCACCCAGGGCGCCACGCACCTCATCGCCGCGCTCAACGACATGCGCCCGGCCGACGCCGCCAACATGATCCACGACCTCCCGCGGGAGCGGCGTACGGCCGTCGTGGCCGCCCTCGACGACGAGCGGCTCGCCGACGTGCTCGAGGAGCTGCCCGAGGAGGACCAGGTCGAGATCCTCGAGCACCTCGACTCCGAGCGCGCCGCCGACATCCTCGAGGAGATGTCGGCCGACGACGCGGCCGACCTCATCGCCGACCTCAACCCCGAGACCGCGGCCACGCTGCTGGGCCTGATGGAGCCCGACGAGGCCGAGGACGTCCGGCGCCTCATGTCGTACGCCGACAACACGGCCGGCGCGATGATGACGCCCGAGCCGGTCATCCTCTCCCCCGACGCCACGATCGCCGACGCGCTCGCCCACGTGCGCAACCCCGAGCTCACCCCGGCGCTGGCCGCCCTGGTCTACGTCTGCCGCCAGCCGCTCGAGACCCCGACCGGCAAGCTGCTCGGTGCGGCGCACATCCAGCGGCTGCTGCGCGAGCCGCCCTCGACCCTGGTGGCCGCCGCGCTCGACAACTCGATGGACCCGCTCCGGCCCGACGCCTCGATGGACCAGGTCGCCGCCCACCTGGCGACGTACAACCTGGTGGCAGCCCCCGTCGTCGACGACGACGGCCGGCTGCTCGGCGCCGTCACCGTCGACGACCTGCTCGACCACATGCTCCCCGAGGGCTGGCGCGACCGCGCGCCGCGGCCCGGCCGGATCAACGGCGGTCCGAGCGCCGGGAGGGCCGGATGAGCGAGAGCCGTCGCCCGCGCCTCGACACCCCGCGCGAGACCCGCCGCATCGTCCGCCGCCCCCACGTCGACACGGACGCGTTCGGCGTGTTCGCCGAGTCGTTCGCCCGCTACATGGGCACGGCGAAGTTCCTGCTCTGGATGACGATGTTCGTCATCGCCTGGTTCGCGTGGAACACGCTCGCGCCCGCCGACCTGCGCTTCGACGAGTTCCCGTTCATCTTCCTGACGCTGATGCTGAGCCTGCAGGCGTCGTACGCCGCCCCGCTGATCCTGCTCGCGCAGAACCGCCAGGAGCAGCGCGACAAGGTGATCGCCGAGCAGGACCGGCAGGCCAACGCCCGCGCCCACGCCGACATGGAGTTCCTGGCCCGGGAGGTCGCATCGCTGCGGATGTCGGTCGGCGAGGTCGCCACCCGCGACTTCCTGCGCTCGGAGCTGCGCGGGCTGCTCCAGGACATCGAGGAGCTCACCCAGCCCGAGGCCGCGGCCGACGAGGCCGGCCCGGGGGGCGGCTCGTAGACTTCTCGATCATGAGCACCCCCACGCAGCAGCAGGTGATGGACGCACTGGCGACCGTCAACGACCCGGAGATCAAGCGGCCGATCACCGAGCTGGGGATGGTGGACTCGGTCGAGGTGGCCGACGACGGTTCCGTCGCCGTCCACGTGCTGCTCACGGTGTCCGGCTGCCCGCTCAAGGACACGATCAACCGCGACGTGACCGCGGCCGTCACGGGCGTCCCGGGTGTCGCCTCGGTCGACCTCACGCTCGGCGTGATGACCGCCGAGCAGCGCGCCGGCCTCAAGGAGATCCTCAGCAACGGCCGCGCCGAGCGCGAGATCCCGTTCGCCCAGCCCGGCTCGCTCACGAAGGTCTACGCCATCGCCAGCGGCAAGGGCGGCGTGGGCAAGTCGTCCGTCACCGTCAACCTCGCCCTGGCCCTCGCCAGGGAGGGCCTCAAGGTCGGCATCGTCGACGCCGACATCTACGGCCACTCGGTCCCGGCGATGCTGGGCATCGCCGACTCCCGCCCGACCCAGGTCGACGACCTGATCATGCCGGTGCCGACCGCGAGCGGCGTCTCGGTGATCTCGATCGGCATGCTCAAGCCGCGCCGCGACCAGGTCGTCGCCTGGCGCGGCCCGATGCTCGACCGGGCGCTGGTCCAGATGCTCGCCGACGTCTACTGGGGCGACCTCGACGCCCTGCTCCTCGACCTGCCGCCCGGCACCGGCGACGTCGCCATCTCGCTCGGCCAGCACCTGCCGAGCGCGGAGGTCATCGTCGTCACCACGCCGCAGGAGGCTGCCGCCGAGGTGGCCGAGCGCGCCGGCACGATGGCCTCGATGATGCACCAGCGCGTCATCGGCGTCGTCGAGAACATGAGCTACCTCCCCTGCCCGCACTGCCCCGCCGAGGACGACCACCGCCTCGAGGTGTTCGGCAGCGGCGGCGGAGCCCGGGTCGCGAAGACCCTGTCGGACCGCTTCGGCTACGACGTGCCGGTCATGGCGGAGATCCCGCTCGACATCTCGCTGCGCGAGGGCGGTGACGTCGGCAAGCCGATCGTCGAGGCCGATCCCACCGCTCTGGCGGCCCGCGAGCTGACCCGCGTCGCCCAGACCCTGTCCGGCCGCGGACGCGGACTCGCCGGCATGCAGCTGGGACTCACCCCCTCCCACCGGCTCTGACCAGTAGGTTCTGACCCATGTTCGACGTCGGCCTCCTCGAGCTCGCCGTGATCGCCCTCGTCGCGGTCATCGTGCTGGGCCCCGATCGGCTGCCCGACCTCGCCCGCCAGGCCGCCCAGCTGCTCCACCGGGTCAGGGGCATGGCGCACAGTGCCCGCGACGAGCTCCGCAACGAGCTCGGCCCGGAGTACTCCGACCTCCAGCTGCGCGACCTCGACCCCCGCGCCATCGTGCGCAAGCACCTCACCGAGGCGATGGCCGAGGTCGATCGCGACCAGGCCGAGAAGTTCGAGGCGGACCGGCTGCCGCCGGGCCAGGTCCCGCCGTACGACGTCGAGGCGACCTGACCCACCGGCTCAGTCGTCGCGGCTCTGCACCGCGACGAGTCCGGCGTACGCCACCAGCAACCGTTCCGACCGCGCGCCGCGGGCCTCGAGGAAGTCGGCGCCGACCCGGTGGACGTACGCCTCGTGGCGGGTGCCGTCGGCGAGGTGGAGCAGGCAGCGGGCGTCGGTGTCGGCCAGCCGGCGGAGCGCCGCACGCAGGCTGAGCCGGTCGACGGGTGACCACGCCACCTCGGGGACCGAGCGACCGCTGGCCCCGTGCACGGCCGCCACTGCGGGCAGCGGCACGATCCAGTCCTGACCCGCTCCGCTGAGCAGGCACCAGCCGTCGCCGACCCGGTCGAGGCTGCCCTCGACGCGCCCGACGTGGGGCAGGTCGAGTGCCACCTGTCGCCCGCGCGAGGCCATCAGCCGGCTCGCCAGGGTCACCGAGCCGTACTCCGCCCGCGCCCGGTCGGCGAGCTCCGCCTCGCGGTCGGCCTCCCAGGCGGCGGCCGCCTGGCCCTCCAGGTCGTCGAACAGCGCGAACAGCTCGTGCTCCCAGGACATGCCGCGAGCCTATGCCGGGATCGCCGTCAGCTGAGTCGCGTCCGGTCGACGACATGTGCGCCGACGCCGTCTGGGTGGCGGCATACGACATCCGCCGAGCCTTGGGTGGCGGCATACGACATCCGCCAGGCCCGATCCGGTGTCGTATGCCGCCACCCACGAGGCGGGCCCCGTCGTATGCCGCCACCCACCGGCAGCGGACCGGTCACGCCCGCCGTCGGCCTTTCCACAGGTGCACACCAAGCCATTGACGACCCCCACAGACAGTCGTTAAATGAGGCAAACGCACGCAAACGGAAGGTTCGCGCCGTGTCTCGGAACTCCATCCACTTCCTCCGGCCGGTTGTCGTCTGGCTGGCGGTGACCGGCGGCACCGCGACCGCCTGCGGCTCGGTTCCTGCGGCGTGGAGTGCTGCACGGACCGGGGCAGGGGCCGATGCCGTCGTCGACCTCGTCGTCGCCGCCTGCACCACCGCACTGGCGCTCGCGCTCGCCTGGCTGTGGGTCGTGACCACGGCGACCGTGGTCGACCTGCTCCGCGGACGGGTCCCGACCAGCGGGACGACCCGGCGCCTGGTGCTCATCGCCTGCGGCGTCGCGATCGCCGCCGGCACGAGCGCCCCGGCCGTGGCCGCCGGCAACGGGGACGGTCGCGAGCTGCTCGCCGGGCTCTCCCTCCCCGAGCGTGCCGTCGCGGCCCTCGTGCACCACCGCGCTGCGCCCCGTACGACGTCAACGGCACCCGCCCGCACCTACGTCGTACGCCCCGGCGACTCGCTCTCCTCGATCGCCCTCGCCCACCCGGGCCCGGGGTCGCTCGAGGAGCGCTGGCGGGCGATCTGGCTGGCCAACCGCGAGGTCGTCGGCGACGACCCCGACCTGATCCTCCCGGGGCAGGCGCTGCGCCTGCCCGACGCACCCACCGCACCCAGCAGGACGGAGACCGACGATGAGCCACCACGAGCGCACCCGGGCACGGGTGATCCCCCTCCGCGCACCGACACCGCTGGCGAGCGTCCAGGGCTCGCTCGCCCTCGACCTGACCCCCCGCACCGCTCCGCCGCGCCCGCGGCTGCGCAGCACCCGCACGTTCGACCTCGTGGCGGTCGCGGCGCCCGAGCGCCGGCACGTCGACGCCTTCGTCGGGCGCTACCTGCAGGCGGTGGTCGAGATCGTCGCCGGCGACCGGCCGCTGACCCAGGTGCTGCGGCACACCGTCCCGGACGTGTACGACGACCTCGCCGGGCGGGCTCGCGCAGTCGCCGCGGTCGCCGGCGAGGCGCCCACCGCGCGAGGGCCCCACCCCGCCCGGCCGGTGGTCGTCGGCGTACGCACCGCGCTGATCCGCAGCGACGCGGTCGAGGCCAGCGCACACGTGCGCTACGGCCGCCGCTCACGCGCGGTCGCGGCACGCTTCGAGGTCGTGCGCGACCGCTGGCAGTGCGTGGCGATCAGCTGGGGCTGACCGGGCTCAGCTGGGTGTTCAGCCGCCGGCGCGCGTCGTGTAGCCCGAGGCCCCACCGGGGGCGCCGTGGCAGCGCTTGAACTTCTGGCCGGAGCCGCACGGGCAGAGCGAGTTGCGACCGACACCCGCGAACTCGTCGTCCTCGTCCGCCGCGGCAGCGTGCACCTCGGCGTCGCCGTCCTCCGACGGGGCGCTGTAGGACAGGTTCTTCGGGCGGTTCGGCTTCTCCAGGCCCTTGGCCCGGATCTGCGGAGCGTGCGCCTGCGCCTGGGCGAAGTCGATCTGCGGGGTCGCCGCGGAGACCTGTGGGGCCTGCGGTGCTGCGGCCACCTCGACCGCGTCCGCACCCTCGGCGTCGTCCTCGTCGACCTCGACCTGGAGGTTGAAGAGGAAGCCGACCGACTCCTCCTTGATGCCGTCCATCATCACGGCGAACATGTCGAAGCCCTCGCGCTGGTACTCCACCAGCGGGTCGCGCTGGGCGTACGCGCGCAGCGAGATGCCCTCGCGGAGGTAGTCCATCTCGTAGAGGTGCTCGCGCCACTTGCGGTCGAGCACGGAGAGGACGACGCGGCGCTCGAGCTCGCGCTGCACCTCCTCGCCCATCTCGTCCTCGCGGCGGTCGTAGGCCTCCTGCACGTCCTTCTGGAGGTCCTCGATGAGCTTCTCGCGGCTGATGTTCTCGAGGCCGCCGGCGTCCTTGATGACGCCGTCCTTGGTCAGTCCGATCGGGTAGAGCTGGCCGAGGGCCGCGAAGAGGGCGTCGAGGTCCCAGTCCTCGGCGTAGCCCTCGGTCGCCCCGCGGACGTAGGCGGTGATGACGTCGTCGATGAAGCCACGGATCTGCTCGCCGAGGTCGGCCCCCTCGAGGACGCGGCGACGCTCGGCGTAGATGACCTCACGCTGGCGGCTCATCACGTCGTCGTACTTGAGGACGTTCTTGCGCGACTCGAAGTTCTGCGACTCGATGTTGGCCTGGGCGCCGGCGATGGCGCTGCTCACGCGCTTGGCGTCGATCGGCACGTCGTCGGGCACCTTGAGGACGGTGAGGATCCGGTCGACCCACTCCGACTTGAAGAGCCGCATCATCTCGTCCTGCAGCGACAGGTAGAACCGGGACTCGCCCGGGTCGCCCTGGCGGCCGGAGCGACCGCGCAGCTGGTTGTCGATGCGGCGCGACTCGTGGCGCTCGGTGCCGACGACGTAGAGGCCGCCGAGGTCGCGGACCTCGTCGTGCTCGGCCGCGACCTGGGCCTTGATGCGCTCGACCATGGGCGGCCAGGCGGCGTCGTAGTCCTCGGGTGCCTCGACCGGGTCGAGGCCCTGCTTGCGCAGCTCCTGGTCGGCGAGGAAGTCGACCGATCCGCCGAGCATGATGTCGGTGCCTCGACCGGCCATGTTGGTGGCGACGGTGACCGAGCCCCGGTGCCCGGCGAGCGCGACGACCTTGGCCTCGTCGGCGTGCTGCTTGGCGTTGAGGACGGTGTGCGGGATCCCGCGCTTGCGCAGGAGGTTGGAGAGGTACTCCGACTTCTCGACCGACACGGTGCCGATGAGGATCGGCTGGCCCTTCTCGTGGCGCTCGCGGATGTCGTCGGCGACGGCCTCGTACTTCGCCTCCTCGGTGCGGTAGACGAGGTCGACGTTGTCGACGCGCTGCATCGGGCGGTTCGTCGGGATCGGCACCACGCCGAGGCCGTAGATCTTGTCGAACTCCGAGGCCTCGGTCATGGCCGTACCGGTCATGCCGGAGAGCTTGTCGTAGAGGCGGAAGTAGTTCTGGAGGGTGATGGTGGCGAGGGTCTGGTACTCCTCGCGGACGGTCACGCCCTCCTTCGCCTCGATGGCCTGGTGCAGGCCGTCGTTGTAGCGGCGACCGGCCAGGATGCGGCCGGTGTGCTCGTCGACGATGAGCACCTCGCCCTCCATGACGACGTACTCCTTGTCGTTGCGGAACAGCTCCTTGGCCTTGATGGAGTTGTTGAGGAACGAGATGAGCGGGGTGTTGACCGAGTCGTAGAGGTTGTCGATGCCGAGGTGGTCCTCGACCTTGGTGATGCCGGGCTCGAGCACCGAGATGGTGCGCTTCTTCTCGTCGACCTCGTAGTCGACGTCCTTGACGAGGGTGCGCGTGATCTTGGAGAACTCGGCGTACCACTTCACCTCGTCCTGGGTCGGGCCGCTGATGATGAGCGGGGTCCGCGCCTCGTCGATGAGGATCGAGTCGACCTCGTCGACGATCGCGAAGTTGTGCCCGCGCTGCACGCACTCCTCGACCGAGTCGGCCATGTTGTCGCGCAGGTAGTCGAAGCCGAGCTCGTTGTTGGTGCCGTACGTGATGTCGCAGGCGTAGGCCTCACGGCGCTCCGCGGGCCGCATCGACGGCAGGATCACGCCGGTGGTCAGGCCGAGGAAGTGGTGCACGCGGCCCATCTGCTCGGACTGGAACCTGGCGAGGTAGTCGTTGACCGTGACGATGTGGACGCCCTTGCCGGCGAGCCCGTTGAGGTAGGACGGGAGCACGGCGACCAGGGTCTTGCCCTCACCGGTCTTCATCTCGGCGATGTTGCCGAGGTGGAGGGCGGCGGCGCCCATGATCTGCACGTCGAACGGGCGCATGCCCAGGACGCGGTGGCTCGCCTCGCGGACGACCGCGAAGGCCTCCGGCATGATGTCGTCGAGGGTCTCGCCGTTGGCGAGGCGCTCCTTGAACTCAGGGGTCATGGCGCGGAGCTCGTCGTCGCTCATCTTGACGAAGTCGTCCTCGATGGCGTTGACCGCCTTCACGACGGCTTCGAGCTCTCGCAGGATCTTGCCCTCGCCGATGCGGAGCAGCTTGTCGATGATGGCAGGCACGAGTGGTAACTCTACCTACCGCTCCAACGCGGCCCGCAGCGCGTCGGACAGGTCACCGTGACGGCCCACCGCCACGTCGTCCAGGTCCAGCCAGCCGGCGAGCCGGCGCAGCTCGGCCGCCAGCTCCTCGGCCGTCTCCTCGGGCGCGCCCACCTCGGCGAAGGCGCCGGGCACGAGCAGCACGCGGGCGGCCCGGTCGGCCTTGAGGTCGACCCGCCCGACCAGCCGGTCACCGAGGAGGAACGGCAGGACGTAGTAGCCGTGGAGGCGCTTCTCGGCCGGGACGTAGATCTCGATGCGGTAGTAGAAGTCGAAGAGCGCCTCGGCGCGCGCCCGCTCCCACACCACCGGGTCGAACGGGCTGAGCAGCGTGCGGGCGGAGACCCTGCGCGGGAGCCGGGCGTCACGGTGCAGGTAGCCCTGTCGCTTCCAGCCCTGCACGGCGACCGGGGTCAGCTCTCCTGACTCGACGAGCTCCTCGATCGCGACCTTGGCGCTCGGCTTGCCGGGCGCCGGCTGGAGGCGCAGCCGGTAGTAGTCGGCGAGGTCCGGCCCGCTCGCCACGCCGTACGACCGCGCGGCCAGCCGGACGAGCCCGGTGACCGCCTCCTGCGGCGTCGGCGTCGGCGCGTCGAGCACGGCGGCCGGCAGCACCCGCTCGGGCAGGTCGTAGAGCACCTCGAACTGGCTGGTGCGTCCGGCGATCGCCACGTCGCCGACGAGGAACAGGTAGTCGAGGACCTTGCGTGCCTCCGACCAGTTCCAGCCCCAGTGCTGCTTGGTGCGCGGGCCGGTGCTGAACTCCTCCTCGAGGTCGCGCGCCGTCACCGGTCCGCGGTCGCGGACCGCGTCGAGCACGCGCGGCTCGATGTCGGCGTCGGCCGTGAACCCCCACTTGCCGCGCTCGGAGCGGTAGTGCTCCATCCGGTGGCGCATCAGCGGCCACAGCTCGACCGGCATCAGCGCCTGGACGTGGGCCCAGTACTCCACGAGGTGGCGCGGTCGACGGCCCGTCGTGCTCGACGCCCGGCGCAGCAGGTCGACGTCGTAGGGACCCATCCGGGAGTAGAGCGGCATGTAGTGCGCGCGCTGGAGGACGTTGACCGAGTCGACCTGGAGCACCCCGGTGCGGGCGACCGTGCGCTCGAGCGTACGGAGCGCCGGCGTGGCGTGGGGGCGGTCGCAGAAACCCTGGGCCTCCAGCGCGATGCGGCGGGCCTGGAGGTTGGTCAGCCGGTCCACGGGGTCAGGGCAGGTCGAGCAGCTTCTCGCGCATGGCGTACATGACGGCCTCCATGCGGGAGTGGAGCTGGAGCTTCTCGAGGATGTTGCGGACGTGGTTCTTCACCGTGTTCTCGGAGATGAAGAGCTCCTTGGCGACCTCGCGGTTGTTGAGGCCCTTGGCCACCAGCCGCAGCACCTCGAGCTCGCGCTCGGTCAGCCGCAGGGCCGGGCCCTGCTCGCGCTCGGGCTTCGACATCTGCTTGAACTCGTCGATCAGCTTGACCGCCATCGACGGGCTGATGAGCGACTGGCCCTCGTTGACGACCCGGATCGCCTGGGCGACCTCCTCGATCGAGGAGTCCTTCAGCAGGTAGCCCGAGGCGCCGTTCTTCACCGACTCGTAGAGGTCGGCCTCCTCGTCGGAGACGGTGAGCATGATGATCTTGGCCGACGGCACGGCCTCCTTGATGCCCCGGCAGGCCTCGACACCGGTGCGGCGCGGCATCCGGACGTCCAGGAGGATCACGTCGGGCGCGGTCGTGACGGCCAGCTCGGTGGCGGTGATGCCGTCGGAGGCCTCGCCGACGACCTCGATGTCGGTGTCCCCGCTGAGGAGCATGATCAGCCCACGGCGGAACAGCTCCTGGTCGTCGACGACCAGGACACGGACGGGTTCGACGCCTGCTGGGGAGCCTGTTGCCTCGGTCACGCGCGCATCATGTCATGCGCGCGCGACCGGGCTCCGGAGGTCAGTGGGCGCGGTGCCCGTCGACGTCGAGGGAGATCACGCCGTAGTCGTAGCCGCGCCTGCGGTAGACCACGGCAGGGCGCTCGCTCTCCTTGTCGACGTAGAGGTAGAAGTCGTGGCCGACCAGCTCCATCTCGTAGAGCGCCTGGTCGAGCGTCATCGGCGCGGCCGTGTGCGACTTCTCGCGGACGACCAGGGGACCGTCGCCGGTGACCGTGATCGGTCCGACCTTGTGCTCGACGACACCGGCCTCGTCGTCGGCCGTGTCCTCCACCTCGGCCATGCCGGCGAGGGCCTCGCCGACCGACACGTGGTCGTTGCGTCCCTTGTGGACCCGACGGCGGTCGGCGGCACGGCGCATCTGCGCCTGCATCTTGTCGAGCGCCAGGTCGAGCGCGCCCATCTTGTCCTCGGCGGCCGCCTCGGCCCGGATGACCGGGCCCTTGGAGAACGCCGTGAGCTCGACCTTGGTCGCGCGGTCGTGCTGGCGAGGGTTCTTCTCGAGCTCCACCTCCACCTGGACCCGCATGATGCGGTGGTCATGCTTCTCCAGACGGGTGAGCTTCTCCGAGACATGTTCGCGGAACCGATCGGACACCTCGCAGTGCCGTCCCGTGACCACAACCTCCATGTGAACCTCCTCAGCTAGCAAACAGTCCGCACCCTTCCATGGTCCCGGGCGCACCGCGCCGGGGCAGGTGGGATGGAGTCCGCCCGGCCGACCTGGTCTTCGACCCCACAATCGCCTGCTGAGACGTTCGCAGCTTCTCCGCCACTACTGGCCTTCTCCCGGCAGCCGACACATCTGGTGTCGACGACGAGGCAGGACTTACTTCTAAGCCGCACCGTGATCGTCCCGCGAGGGACTTACGTGGACCGTTTCGCCTGCGACTGGCATCGGCTTGCCACACAGAAGTCCTCTGCGTGACGCAACCACGGACCCGGACGGACTCCATGACAAGACGCTAGCCCCTCGGCGGTCCGAGGCCAACAGGCAGGCCACTCCTCGACCCGCGTCCGCCTCCCCGGCGCCGCGTGGCGGCCACGGCGGCGATCGCGACGGGTGGCAACCCGACCGCCTCCAGCGCCCGCTGCGCCTCGCGCGCGGTCGCCCCCGTCGTCATCACGTCGTCGCACACCACGACGTACGCCCTGGGCCAGCGACGCGCGACCCGCGCCAGCGCGGCCGACGGACAATGCATCGAGCGGCGCACGTTGGCGGCCCGCCCGGCCGCATCGAGGCCGGCCTGGTCGGCGGCCCCGCGCGAGACGACCAGCGGAGCGACCCCGACCGAGCGCTCGCGGCGTACGCAGGCCGCGGCGCTGCGGACCAGCGCGGTGGTCGCCTCGTAGCCGCGCTGGCGGCCCGCGCCCGGCCGCGACGGCACCGGCACCAGGAGCACCGGCACGTCCGGGTCGAGGCCGGCGGTCGCGGCGATCACGGCAGGGGCCAGCAGCTCGCCCAGCACGCGGCGGTGCCCCCACTGACCGCGGTCCTTGTGGCCCACCACGAGCGCCCGCACCGCGCCGTCGTACGCCTCGGTGGCCCAGGGCGTGACCAGCCCGTCGGGCACGGGCGACGGCCACGCGACGGAGGCCCGCGTCGACAGGCCCGAGCGGCACGGGGCGCACAGCATCCGACCGGGAGCGTCGCACCCGACGCAACGGCTGCCGAGGAACAGGTCGAGGGCCTCGTCGAGCACCCGACCATGCCACCAGCCGGGACCGTACGACGACAAGCGGGCGTGTCCCGCCTGTGGATCAGCCGACGTAGGCGAGCGAGCTGAGCCCCTCGGGCAGCGCCGGCACGACGCGGTCGGGGTTGGTCAGGTTGACCACGAAGCCCTTGCCGATCGCGAAGACGTCGCTCCCGTCCACGGGGGCGGAGACGAGGCTCCGGATGCGGCCGCGCAGGAACGTCAGTCCGGGGGTGACGACCTCGCCCGGCGCCCCGTCGACCGAGAACGTGCGCACCTGCGAGTAGCCGTTGGGGGCGTCGCTGAGCACGGAGATGGTCGTCGGTGTGCGCCAGCCGATGTCACGGATGCGCGGGCTGCCCTCCTGGGGCAGTGGCAGCGCGCGGATCGGCGTGAACCCGAGGATCCCACCGGCGACGTCGTGCCGGATGCGGGTCGCGACCACGCGGTCCGTCGTGCGACCACGGACCACCGCGACCAGCCGGGTGCCGTCGCGCGAGACGAGCAGCCTGGTGACCGTGCGGCCGGTCACGCCGGGGACCGTCACCGGGGTCGCCACGCCGTCGACGACGACGATGACGCGCGCACTGCCGCCGGTGCGGTCGAGCACCCACACGCGGTCGCGGTGGTCCCAGTCGGGGACGGCCAGGTCGACGGCGTCGGTGACGGCGACCGTGACCTCGCCGTCGGGGGCCTCGGCCGGGGCGAGCACGAGCTCGGTGCCGTCGGACGTGACGCCGGCGACGTGCGAGGCGGAGACGCTGGCGGCGATGGAGCGCAACCCGTAGGCCTGGTCGCCGAGGGGGCCGAGCGTGTCCTCGAACGCTCCCGACGGTGCCGGTGACCACGCGGCCCTCGTCGAGCGCGAAGAGCTCGGGGACCGCGCGGGCCCCGTCGGGGTCGTAGCTGCTCCCGGCGTCGAGGTTGCCCGGCGACGACGCATCGGGGGTGTCGAGCACCCGGTCGCCCACGCTGAGCTGCACGGCCCGGACCCGTTGGTCCTGCCGCAGCGTCCACACCAGCTGCGCGAGCATCCGCTCGCCCGTCTCGACGTCGACGGTGGCCGGGTCGCCCGAGAGCGACACCGCGGCGATCCCATTGGCGATGGGCACCGACAACCCGTCGCGCGTCCCGGGCTTGAAGTAGGTGGTGACGACGTCCTGCAGCGCCTCCGGCGGCTGGGTCACGAGCCCGCGCACCAGCGACGAGGCGAACTGGTCGCCCCTGGGTGCGAAGACCGGCTGGGCCACCAGCACCTCGGAGGTGGGGTCGAAGTAGTAGAGCGAGGCGCGCTGGTACCAGTCGTCGAACCAGGTGTCGGGCACGATCAGGGCGTCCGGCACCCGGTCGATGCGCCACTCCCCGTCCTCCTGCACCAGGCCGACCTCGAGGTCGCGGCCGGCCAGGGTGCGTTGCCAGGCACCGCGCTCGTCGTAGACGTTGACGTCCTTCAGGCGGGTCGTGACCGACGCCTCGCCCGACGCCACGCCTGGCTCGCCGTAGGTGATGATCTGCTCCTCCGGCGTCCACGCGGCCGCCGCCTCCTCGGAGAGGAAGAGGCGCGCGACCGTCAGACTGATCGGGGTGGCCTTCATCGCCTCGAGGAAGTTCTCCACGATGTCCACCGGCGACTCACCCGCCCGCGGGGGACTCGGGTTGAACGAGATGCCGGGGACGTCGTCGGTCGGCACGGAGACCTGCGGCTCGCGCACCGGCCCGTCGGTCGGCATCTGCACGCAGCCGGCGAGGAGCGCACAGGTCGCTGCAGCCGTCAGGGCACGCGTCAGCCGGGCCTTCACACGGTCTCCCGGGCGTCGTCCGGCACCAACGGCAGGGGCGAGTGGCGCAGCTGGGTGGACAGGTGGCGCGGCAGGGTCAGCCGGAACTGCGCACCCTCCCCGGGGCGCCCCCAGGCCTGCAGCCAGCCGCCGTGGAGGTGGGTGTCCTCCAGCGAGATCGAGAGCCCGAGCCCGGTGCCGCCACTCGTACGGGCGCGTGCGGGGTCGGCGCGCCAGAAGCGGTTGAACACCATGGCCGACTCCCCCGGCCCGAGCCCGATGCCGTGGTCACGGACCGCGATCGCGGCCGACTGCCGGTCGGCGCCGATGAAGATCTCGACGTCGCGCGACTCGGCGTGGTCGATGGCGTTGGTGACCAGGTTGCGCACGATGCGCTCGACGCGGCGGACGTCGGCCTCGGCGACGCAGGGCATCCCGGGGTCGTGCACCACGACGCGGGTGTCGCGCTGGGCCGCGAGGGCCGACGTCATGTCGACCACCCTGCGCGCGACGTCGACCAGGTTGACGTCCTCTGCCTCGAGCACCGCGGCGCCTGCGTCGAAGCGACTGATCTCGAGCAGGTCGGCGAGCAGGGTCTCGAAGCGGTCGAGCTCCTTCTGCAGCAGCTCGGCGGCCCGTCCGGTGACCGGGTCGAGGAACGGCCTCGCGTCGTGGATGACGTCGCTGGCCATCCGCACCGTCGTGATCGGCGTACGCAGCTCGTGGGACACGTCGGAGACGAAGCGGCGCTGCAGGCGGCTGAGCTCCTCGAGCTGGCGGATCTGCTTCTGCAGGTTGGAGGCCATCTGGTTGAACGACGTCGCGAGCCGGGCCAGGTCGTCCTCGCCACGCACGCGCATCCGTTCCTGGAGCTGGCCCGCGGCGAGTCGCTCGGCGACCCGACGCGCCACCCGGATGGGCGTCACGACCTGGCGCGTGACCAGCCAGGTCAGGCCGGCGACGAGGAGCAGCAGGGGGACGCCGGCGACCAGCATCGCGCGCGAGACGAGCGCCAGCGTGCGCTGCTGCTCGTCGAGGGGGTAGAGGTAGTAGAGCGTGTAGGTGTTGTTGTCGGCGGGCAGCCGGACCTGGCTGCCGACGACGACGCCGGGGCCTTCCGGCAGCCCCGACACCACCTCGCTGGTCCGGATGTCGGTGTAGGTCCAGGCCGTCGCCGAGACGGAGTCGAAGCGGGCCTGGAGCTTCTCCGGCACGCTGGCGAGGTCGAGCCCCTCGGTGAACTTCGCGCCTCCGTCGGCCAGCCGGACGCCCTCCCTGATCGGCGGCGACAGGACGACGGCGAAGCCGCGGGTCGAGCCGCGGGCGATGATCGGCTCGACCAGCTCCTGCTGCTGCTCGGACTGGTTGACCTCGACACCGGAGGCGGCCGCCAGCTGCTTGCGTGCGGTCTCCGTCTCGCCCTCGGCCTCCTGCACCACCGCGTCGACCCGGTTCCTGAGCAGGCCGTCGCGGGTCTGCTGGATGAGGAAGGCCCCGACCACGCCGACCACCAGCGCCGAGAGGAGCATCGTGCTGAGCACGACGCGCGCCTGCACCGAGCGGCGCCAGAAGGCAGGCCCGTGCCGGAGGATCGGCGGGAGCCGGTCGAGCCCGCTCACCTGTGACTCATCGGTGACTCACCCGTGCTGCCTACGACTTGCCGGCCTTGTAGCCCACGCCCCGCACGGTCACCACGACCTCGGGGTTCTCCGGGTCGTGCTCCACCTTGGAGCGCAGGCGCTGCACGTGGACGTTGACCAGACGCGTGTCGGCGCTGTGGCGGTAGCCCCAGACCTGCTCCAGCAGCACCTCGCGCGTGAAGACCTGCCACGGCTTGCGGGCCAGGCAGACGAGCAGGTCGAACTCGAGCGGCGTCAGGTTGATCGCGGATCCCTCGCGCGTCACCGAGTGCCCGGCGACGTCGATGGTCACGTCACCGATGGTCAGCCCCTCGTCGTTGGAGACGTCGTTGCGGCGTACGCGGGCCCGCACCCGAGCCACGAGCTCCTTGGGCTTGAACGGCTTGATGATGTAGTCGTCGGCGCCGGACTCGAGCCCGACGACCACGTCGACGGTGTCGCCCTTCGCGGTGAGCATCACGATCGGCACACCGGACTCGGCGCGGATCTCCTTGCAGACGTCGATGCCGTCCTTGCCGGGAAGCATCAGGTCGAGGAGCACCAGGTCGGGCTTGTAGTCGCGGAACGCGTCGAGCGCGATGTCGCCACGACCCACGATCCGGCTGTCGAACCCCTCCTGGCGGAGGACGATGGAGAGCATCTCCGCCAAGGAGGCGGCGCGTGTCGGCGCTGTGGCGGTAGCCCCAGACCTGCTCCAGCAGCACCTCACGCGTGAAGACCTGCCACGGCTTGCGGGCCAGGCAGACGAGCAGGTCGAACTCGAGCGGCGTCAGGTTGATCGCGGATCCCTCGCGCGTCACCGAGTGCCCGGCGACGTCGATGGTCACGTCACCGATGGTCAGCCCCTCGTCGTTGGAGACGTCGTTGCGGCGCACGCGCGCCCGCACCCGAGCCACGAGCTCCTTGGGCTTGAACGGCTTGATGATGTAGTCGTCGGCGCCGGACTCGAGCCCGACGACCACGTCGACGGTGTCGCCCTTCGCGGTGAGCATCACGATCGGCACGCCGGACTCGGCGCGGATCTCCTTGCAGACGTCGATGCCGTCCTTGCCGGGAAGCATCAGGTCGAGGAGCACCAGGTCGGGCTTGTAGTCGCGGAACGCGTCGAGCGCGATGTCGCCACGGCCCACGATCCGGCTGTCGAACCCCTCCTGGCGGAGGACGATGGAGAGCATCTCCGCCAGGGAGGCGTCGTCGTCGACGACGAGCACGCTGCCACGCGCCGGTTCGGCAAGGTCTGTCATGCGGTCCAGTCTAGGGACTGGACCGCACGACCACGGTGAACCCGCGGTGACTCAGTAGCGGTAGAGGTCGGACTTGTACGGGCCGTTGACGTCGACACCGAGGTAGGCGGCCTGCTCCTTGGTGAGCTCCGTCAGCTCGACGCCGAGGGCGTCGAGGTGCAGGCGGGCGACCTCCTCGTCGAGGTGCTTCGGCAGGACGTGCACGCCGAGCTCGTAGTCGTCGGCCTTGGTGAACAGCTCGACCTGCGCCAGCACCTGGTTGGTGAAGGAGTTCGACATGACGAACGACGGGTGGCCGGTCGCGTTGCCGAGGTTGAGCAGACGACCCTCGGACAGCACGATGATCTTCTTGCCGGGCTTCTCGTCCTCGGACGGGAAGATCCACTGGTGGACCTGCGGCTTGATCTCGTCCTTGACGATGCCCGGGATCTTGGCCAGGCCGGCCATGTTGATCTCGTTGTCGAAGTGGCCGATGTTGCCGACGATCGCCTGGTGCTTCATCTTGTGGAAGTGCTCGACGGTGATGATGTCGAAGTTGCCGGTCGTGGTGATGAAGATGTCGGCGGTCTCGACGACCGACTCGAGGCGCTTGACCTCGTAGCCGTCCATCGCGGCCTGCAGGGCGCAGATCGGGTCGATCTCGGTGACGATGACGCGCGCGCCCTGTCCGCGGAGCGACTCGGCCGAGCCCTTGCCCACGTCGCCGTAGCCGCAGACGACCGCGACCTTGCCGCCGATCATCACGTCGGTGGCGCGGTTGATGCCGTCGATGAGCGAGTGGCGGCAGCCGTACTTGTTGTCGAACTTCGACTTGGTGACCGAGTCGTTGACGTTGATCGCCGGGAACAGCAGCGTGCCCTCGCGGAAGCGGTCGTACAGGCGGAGCACGCCGGTGGTGGTCTCCTCGGAGACGCCCTTGATCATCGGGGCGCGGTTGGTCCAGCGCTGCGGGTCGTTCTCCAGCGAGCGGGCGAGGACGCGCAGCACCTCCTTGAACTCCTCGTTGTCGGTGGAGTCCTGCGACGGCACGGCGCCGGCCTTCTCGTACTCCACGCCGAGGTGCAGCAGCATGGTGATGTCGCCGCCGTCGTCGAGCAGCATGTTGGGGCCGCCCGGCTCGCCGTTCTCTCCGGCGAAGTCGAAGACCTTCTCGGCCTCGTCCCAGTACTCGGCCAGGCTCTCGCCCTTCCAGGCGAAGACCGGGACGCCCTGGGGGTCCTCGGGGGTGCCGTCACGGCCCACGACGACCGCCGCGGCGGCGTGGTCCTGCGTCGAGAAGATGTTGCACGTGGCCCAGCGGATGTCCGCGCCGAGAGCCGCGAGGGTCTCGATCAGCACGGCGGTCTGGATGGTCATGTGCAGCGAACCGGCGATCCGGGCGCCCGCGAGGGGCTTGTCCTTGCCGTAGCGCTCGCGCATGGCCATCAGGCCCGGCATCTCGTGCTCGGCGAGCTCGATCTCCTTGCGGCCGTAGGCGGCGAGGGTGAGGTCAGCGACCTTGAAGTCCATCAGTGTCTCCTGGTGTGGAAGAGGCCGTCTGCGCCGCACATCTGTGCGTCGTGGGATCTCCCGCGCGGACCAGAAGAGCGTAGGACGGCCCTCAGCGATTCGGAGAATCGTCGGCGGTGGCCTTCTCGGGGTGGTCGCCGCCGTCCGTTCCGTGCTCCGCTGCGTGCTCGGACCCGTGCTCCGACCCGTGCCCGCCCCCGATGCCGAGGGCCCTCAGCGCGGCCAGGATGATCCCGCCGACCACCAGCCCGACGATCGCGGACAGGAGCGTGTTCAGCAGCCATCCGGCGACGGCGCCGAGGACCCCGCCGATCGCGTCGTGCACGTCGACCTCCCAGTGGTGCACGAGGTCGTACGGCGCGTGGAGCACGTCGCCGAGGGTGGTGCCCTCGAGGAGGCCGTCGTGGCCGCCGATCTCGTAGAGGCTGACCAGGAAGATGTGGCCGCCGACCCAGAGCATGGCGAGCGTGCCGATGAGGGAGATGGCCGCCAGCAGCTTCGGCATCGCCGCCACCAGGGCGAGCCCGATGCGCTGCGAGCCCTTCGACGGCTTCGTGGCCAGGTGGAGGCCGACGTCGTCCATCTTCACGATCAGCGCGACGACGCCGTAGACGAGGACGGTGATCAGCACGGCCACCACCGCCAGCACGATCGCCCGCATCCAGATGCTCGCGTCGACGTCGGAGCTGACGACCTCCTTCAGCGCGATCACCATGATCTCGGCGCTGAGGATGAAGTCGGTGCGGATGGCCTGCGAGATCGTGCGGGCCTCGTGCTCGGGGGCAGCTCGCCCGCTCGGCGAGATCTCCTCCTCCGCCTCGGTCGTGTGACCGGTGAGCCGCTCGTGGACCTTGTGCGCGCCCTCGTAGGCGAGGAACGCGCCACCGAAGATGAGGATCACCGGCAGCAGCGACGGCAGGAACTGGCCGAGCAGCACGGCCGCCGGGAGGATGAAGAGCAGCTTGTTGCGCAGCGAGCCGATGGCGATCTTCTTGATGATCGGCAGCTCGCGCGCAGCGGCGGACCCGGCGAGGTACTGCGGGGTCACCGCGGTGTCGTCCACGACCACGCCGGCGGCCTTGGCACTGGCACGCGCCGCCGCGGCACCGACGTCGTCGACGCTGGCGGCCGCGATCCGGGCGAGTGCGGCGACGTCGTCGAGGAGGGCGAACAGTCCGCCGGCCATGGGGTGATCCTTCGGTTCAGTGGGTCGGGGCTGCAGCCTATCGACGCACGTCGAGCCGCATCACCCAGCGCCACTTCGCGATCTGGCGGTCGCGGACGAAGCCGAGCTCCTCGTAGAGCGTCTCGGGCCCGGTGTGGAGGTAGGCCCCGCGCTGCGGCTTGCGGTCCTCGACCTGCTCGGGATAGGCCTCGACGACCCCGCCGCCGGCCCGCCGGATCTCCTCGAGCACCGCGGTCACCGCCGCCCGCGCCACGCCCTTCTCCCGGTGCTTGCTGCCGGTGAAGATGCACCCGATCCGCCAGGTCGGCAGGACGTCGAGGTCCTTCTCGTAGGCCTTCGGGTTCTTGATGTTCGGGAGCTCGGCCGGGCTGCCGAACTGGCACCAGCCCACGGCCCGGTCACCGTCGTAGACCAGCACCTGGTGGACGCTCCCGCGGTCGGTATGGGCTCGCTTGGCGAGGCGGTGGTCCTCCGCGTTCCCGCTGAGGCCCTCGGGATGGAAGCCGATGCACCAGCAGCCGCCCCACACCCCGTTGTTCGCCTCGACGAGGGCGGCGAAGTCGTCCCAGGTGTCGGGGGTGAGCAGCCTGGTCTCGTAGCCCGGCGAGTCGGTCCCTGCGGCCATGCGCCGACAGTAGCCTCGCCCGATGACAACGTCCGCGGGATCCTGCCCCGGGTCAACGAGCTGGCGGCCTCCCTCCGCGTCGCCGGCGGCACCGTGGCGTGGGTGGTGCCGGGCTTCACGCGTGCGCAACCATGCGCGACCGGGACCACAACGCGACCCTCCACGTCGTGCACCGCTCCTACGGCGACGTACGTCCGACCGCCGAGGTGCTGGGGCTCATCGCGGCTGGAGCGGCCTCTCCAGGATGAGCTGCTCGGCGTGCGGCGGCATCGGCCCACGGCTCCGCTCGCCCGTGTCCGTCCAGCCGAGCTTCGCCCAGAACGCGCGTCCGCGAGGGTTGGCCGCGTAGACGCACAGCCGGGCGCGCGACCCCTGCGTCGGCCATTGGGCACGGAGTCAGGGTAGGAGCCGTCGGGATCCTTGCCGGATTGTTGACTGTGGATCGATGGTCGACTGTCGGTCCGATCACCTATACTCAAACACATGATCGAGACGCTGGAGCAGGTCGGGAGAGAGGGTCGGAGACGACCTCTCGGCCTCCGACCTGCTCGCGCTGGCTCGTGACCGCAAGGCCGCCGAGGACCAGGCAGCCGCGGAGCTCCTCGAGGTCGCCGCCCGCTGGGCCGACCTCCACCCACCCGAGTCCATCCACACCGCTGCCGCGTTCACCGTCCCCGGCTGCGAGCACGAGGAACCCATCGCCGGTCCCGGTTGCCCGCTCGTCGCGGAGTTCTGCATCGCCGAGCTCGGCGCCGTCCTCGGCATCTCGACCACGGCGGCGAAGAAGCTCATCGGCCACGCCCTCGAGCTGCGCCACCGCCTCCCCCGCCTCTGGGCCCAGGTCCACGCCGGTGCCGTGCCGTCCTGGCGGGCCCGGATCGTCGCCGAGACCACCATCCACACCTCGCCCCGGCGCTGACCGTCGAGGCGGCTGCGTTGGATCGACTCGCAGGTCGCTGCCGTCGCCGGTCGGATCGGCACCGCGCAGCTCGACCGGCTCGTCGCCGAGACCATCAAGCGCTACGACCTCGCTGCCGCGGACCCGGCCGCCGATCCGGAGGACGGCTACCTCTCCGTCGACCCCCGCCACGTCACCGTCAACCGGACGACGTCCACTACGCCGGCACCCTGCACGTCGAGGCCGACCTGGACATCGCCGACGCCCTCGACCTCGACCAGGCCCTCGCCCACGGCGCCGCGACTGCAGAAGGCGCTCGGGTCGACCGAGTCCCTCGACGTACGCCGCGCCAAGGCCCTCGGCGACCTCGCCCGCACCCAGACCGCGCTCGACCTGTTCAGCCAAGGTCACGGCGCTGGCCATGGAGAGGACGGTCTGCCGGCCGCCCGCGAGGTCGTCGTCCACGCCCACTTCGACGCCTCGACCGTCGGCGAGCAGACGGTCTTCGGTCCCACCGGCCGGATGGAGCAAGGCCAGCGGCTGGTCCTGCTCGACCAGATCAAGAGCTGGTGCGGCGACTCCCGCACGGTGGTCACCATCAAGCCCGTCATCGACCTCACCGCCGAGCTCTCGACCCCGGCGTACGAGATCCCCGACCGGATCCGCGAACAGATCGTTCTCCGCGACCGCACCTGCGTGTTCCCGTGGTGCACCCGACCCGCCCGGCGCTGCGACGTCGACCACATCACCGAGTACGACCACGACGCCGCAGCCGAGGGCCGACCACAACCCGGACCGACCACCACCTCGAACCTCGCCGCCCTCTGTCGCTACCACCACCGGCTCAAGACCTTCACCGCCTGGCACTACCGCATGGTCGCGCCCGGGGTCTTCGAGTGGACCTGCCCTCACGGGCACCGCTACCGACGCGACCGCACCGGCACCACCCGCATCGACGAACCCGAACCACCCGACCGACCATTGACCCCGCCCCACACCCCGCCGCAGCACGATTCGGCGGGGTCGATGAGGTGTCCGAGCATCGCCTGGTGGCACGCACGGACCTCGGACAGGATGACGGCGTGACGACCGTGGACTCTGGCAGGAAGACAGCGACGCCGCGCCACGTCGGCGTCGTCATGGACGGCAACCGTCGCTGGGCACGCCTCGCCGGGTTCGTGAACCCGAGCGAGGGGCACCGGAGGGGCGCCGACCACATCGAGGACCTCCTGGGCTGGTGCGAGGTTCGCGCCATCGACCACGTGAGCATCTACGTCGGTCGCGCGGACATCGTCGCCGGCATCCGGGGTGCCGTGCGCGCGGGCGACGCGCGACACGACCGGCGGGATCACGCCGGCCGACATCACGGCCCACCTGCCCGGCCCGGTGAAGGACATCTACCTCGTCATCCGCACGAGCGGGGAGCAGCGCCTGTCAGCCCGCGCCGCACCACGCCGCACGGTGACCGGCGAGGCCACAGGCATGTTCCCGCCGCGCCGGTCCGATCACGCCCTGTGGCCGTCTGGCACTGCGTCGTCGAGGAATGCCGCGATCGAGGTCCAGTAGCCGGGGTCGTCGGAGATGGTGTTGTGGTCGGCGTCGGGGAACGAGACGACGACCGGGTCCAGCAGGGCCGCGACCAGCGCGTCCGTCCGCGGCGGCCGGACGACCACGTCACGCCCGGCACGGACCACGAGGACGGGCGCGCTGACGTGGGCCGCGATCGCAGCTGAGTCCCAGTGGTCCTCGATCAGCCGCCCGACCGGCAGCCCCGGGAACAGGTCCGAGGCCGTCGCCGCCAGGCTGTCGAAGGGCGTGACCAGGACGACGTGGTCCACGGTCCGCTGGGTGGCGACGTACGTGGCGACTCCGCTGCCCAGGCTCCTGCCGAGGACGTCCACCGGTGCCCTGCTGTGGCGTTCGGTCACATGGTCGACCAGCGCAACCGCGTCGGCGCTCAGGGTCTGCTGACTCGGCTCTCCGTCGCTGGCTCCGTATCCGCGGTAGGCCATCAGGTAGGTGGTGTGGTCCGGGAAGTGGTGTGCCACGACGTCGCGCCACGGGTCGAGCCGCTCGCCGTTGCCGCCGAAGTAGACCAACACCCGGTCACGGCCGGGGTTGACCACCCAGCCGCGCAGGACCGTCCCACCGACGTCGAGCTCGTGCATGGCGTCGTCGACCGGGAGCCGCGTGCCCCGCCGGGGATAGATCAGCTCTCGCACGATCGGAGCCAGCAGCACGTCCATCACCACCTCACCGTAGGACCCGACCCACGCGGACTACCGTGAACGGGTGCCCTCCTTCGTGAAGTCCGTGACCTTCGACTGCCACGACCCGCTCGCGCTGGCCGCCTTCTGGGCGGCTGCGCTCGGGTCGGACGTCGACGAGGACAGCACGCCGGAGCGGGCGTGGGTCGAGCCCGCGGGCTGGGGCGGACCGAACCTCTGGTTCCAGCGGGTGCCCGAGGACAAGGTCGCCAAGAACCGCCAGCACTTCGACCTCCGGGCGATGGGTCCCCTCGACGAGGAGCGCGACCGGCTGGTCGCCCTGGGCGCCCGGGTGGTGCAGGAGGGCGAGGACCTGATCGTGATGACGGACCCCGAGGGCAACGAGTTCTGCCTCGAGACGTGAGGTTGTCGGTGCCTCGGCCCACACTGACCTCATGGACGCCGCCGCCCTGCTGACCCGCCTCGCCGCCGTGATCGACGCGCACGACTGGCAGGGTCTGCCCGAGCTCCTGCACGCCGACTTCACCTGCCGGCTCGTGCACACGGGCGAGGTGTTCGGCAAGGACGCCTGGGTGCGGTTCAACGCCGACTACCCCGGCTTCCAGCGGATGCTGGTCGAGGACCTCGTCGCGGACGGCGACCGGGGCGTGCTCCGGGCGACGGTGATCGGCGAGGGTGACGCGGGCGAGGAGCTGCGGTTCGCCGTCGCCAGCTTCGCCGCCGTCCGCGACGGACTGATCAGTGAGCTCGTGGAGGTGTGGGCCGATGTCGACCAGCCGGCTCCCGAGGGCACCCGGAGCGCCCCTGGTCAGGACAGCTAGTCCTCGACCAGCCCCACCCGGAGGTACTCCGCGGCATAGGTGCCGGCCAGCAGCAGCGACGCGTAGCGCGCGACCTCCGCGTCGGCGTCGGTGTCCAGCGTCTCGACGCGTACGCCGTGCCGCGCCGCCGCGGCGCGCAGCTCGCCGGCCTGCTCACGGACGACGGGGTCGTCGGAGCGGTCGTCGAGGATCAGCAGCAGCGGCCGCAGGTCGGCCGGCTCCTCCGCGAACGGATCGGCGAACACGTCGTGGGGCTTGGTCGCCTCGATGACCGGCAGCAGGTGCTCGGCGTCACCGGCGATGGCCGAGCGTCCGCTCGTACGTCGCAGCGACTCCGCCAGCCGGCGGGCGGCGCGCGCCGCGAGCACCGAGCCTCCCCACACGAGCGGGTTGGTGTCGGCCATCGCGATCGCCAGCATCTTGGCGGGGTTGACCGCGAGGTCGCGGTGCGGCGAGCAGTCGGTGGCCACCTCGTCGAGCGACTCGGCCACCGACTCGGCGTCGGCGCGCGGGCCGAGGTGGACGTGGGCGAGGTAGTCGAGCATCACCACGGCCGTCGCGAGCTGGTCGCCCGTCGCCGTCGGCAGCACCGTGACGTGGCGTCCGGCGGCGTGCTCGCCGACCAGCGACCGCTCGGGGCAGGCGACGACGACCTGGCAGCCACGGCGTACGGCCTCGGCGACCGCGGACGCGGACCCGTGGTCGTTGCCCTCCGGCGCCAGCATCACGACGAGGTCGAGCGAGCCGGCCCAGCCGGGCAGCCCCGGGTTGGGCCAGGCGACGAACGGCACCGGGCACCACGGCTCGAGGACGGCGCGCAGCAGGCGCGAGTCCGGGCCGGCGGCGATCACCGCACGTGGCCGCTCCCCGTCGCGGCCCTGCGCGATCAGCTCGGCGGTCGCGGCAGCGGCCTCGTGGGCCTCGCGTCGCACCCGCGCGCCGCTCTCGGCGAGCGTCCGCAGGCGCAGGTCCACCGTCTCCAGCACCCCGGCGTCATCGAGCCGGGCCTCGTCGAACCACGTCGCCACGAGCTGGCCTCTTCTCAGCAGGGCTCAGGCCGGCTTGCGGGCCTCGTCGACCAGCAGCACCGGGATGTCGTCGCGGACGGGATAGGCGTTGCCGCACCCCTGGCAGACGAGCTCGTCGGCGCCGTCGACGACGTCGGGCACGAGCTCGCCGTGGCAGGCCGGGCAGACGATGATGCTCAGCAGCTGGGGGTCGATGTTCACGACGCCGATCCTAGGGGGGTCGGATCAGTCGGTCGACGAGAGGACCCGCAGGTGCCCGCGCTTGGCGCCGCGGCTCGGGTCGTCCGTCGCGTGCAGCGGCACCGGCGCCGGGGCGGGCCGGCCGGCCTCGCGGACCGCGTCGGCGAGCGCGAGCAGGTCGTCGGTGGTCGGGCCCAGGGCCCGCGGGTCCGGAGCCAGCCGGAGCACCTCCCAGCCGCGCGGCGCGGAGAGCCGCTCGCTGTGGAGCTCGCACAGGTCGTAGGCGTGCGGCTCGGCGTACGTCGCCAGCGGCCCGAGGACCGCGGTCTGGTCGGCGTAGACGTACGTCAGCGTGTTGACCGCAGGACGGCCACACGCCGTCCGCGAACAACGACGACTCAGGCTCACGGCGGTGACGCTACCCGCCGCATGCATGGACGGCGCTTAGGCTCGCGGCGTGGAGGAACGTGGTGGACGAGGTGAGGCGACCGGGCGCGCGACCGGCGGGGCCGCGGCATGCGCGGACCCGGCATCCTCCCGGCCGACCCCGGCACCCCGGCGCTGCGGACGGCGCGGCAGAAGTTCGACCAGCTCGTGCTCGACGTGGTCACGCCCCTCGACGAGCGGTGGCAGCGTCACCTCGGCCTCGTCGAGTACGCCGTCGAGGACGCGCCGATGCTCCCCGACGACTGGGGCGACGAGACCGTGCCGCTGTCGTCGCTGGTGCGCGGCAAGGGCCAGGACCCGACCCGGCTGGTGATCTTCCGCCGACCCGTCGAGCACCGCGCCACCAACCGCGACGAGCTGGAGGCGATGGTGCACACCGTGGTCGTCGAGCAGCTGGCGGAGCTGTTGAACCTCACGCCGGGACAGGTCGACGAGAGGTACGGCGACCAGGACTGACCGCGGTCAGCGCTGGGCGGGACGGACGTCGGCCACCTGGCTGCTGGTCTCCAGCTGCGCGAGCGGCAGCGTGGACAGGCCGCGGTCGCTGACCTCGAGGGACACCACGGCCGCGGTGCGGTCGAGCGTCACGAGCGCGAGCACCGCGTCGTCGGGGAGCCGGATCCGGGCGGCGGTGGCCGGGTCGATCTCGACGCGGCGCTCGCGCACCACCGGCTCGCCGTCCTCGTCCCAGGCCTGCAGCGTCAGCACTCCGGGCGCCGTCGCGCCGACCACGACGAGGCGCTTGGCCCCGGCCGGCAGTGCCACGGCCGCCTCGTCGGCGATGTTGGGGCCGGCCACGGCGACGGCGAGGTCGTCGGAGATCCGCGTCCGTACGGTGGCGGTCACCGGCCCGGTGGCCTCGACCCGCAGTGCCTGGACGCCCTCGGCCTTCCGGCCGCGCAGCACGCCGCTGAGGTCGACCTCGCGCACCGAGGCCGGCGCGAGGGTGATCTCCTCCAGCCCCGCCGGCGCGAACTCGCTCTCCTCGCTCACCAGCTCCAGTGCGACCCGGACCTCGCTGTCGCCGGGGTTGGCCAGCGTCAGGGTCCGGTCGGCGCGGCCGGAGCCCAGCCCGGCGACGTACGACGTCTCGGCGGGGGCGGCCTGAGCCGGAAGCCACTCGCGCACGGGCCGGTCGCGGCCCACGGGGTCGACGACGTCGACCACGCTGGACGCCAGCCGGCCGCGCGACACCTGGACGTGCAGGGCGAGGGCGTCGCGGCTGGGAGCGACGTCGGACAGGTCGAACGCGGTCGTCCCGCTGCCGGGCACCCGGATGCCGCGCAGGGCGGGGACGTCGACCAGGCCGCTGCCGTCCCACACGGTGACGTCAGCGACCGCCGGACCCTTGTCGGGGTTGACCAGCGTGAGGATCGAGGAGTGCTCGGCCGAGGCCCCCACACCGGTGAACCACCGCTCCGGGACGGGCCGGTCGCAGCTCACGGCCGACCCGGCGCCCGACCTGGTGGCGACGAGGCCGGTCGGCGAGGTCCGCGCTGCCGTGGACGACCACGGACTCGCGCTCGGTGACGGTGCCGGTGCCGGCGACCAGCGTGGTCGTGCCGTCCGTGCGTCCGACCCGGAGCGCCAGCTCGCCCGACCCGAGCCCGGTGCTGCCGAGCCGGAGGTCGTCGGCGCCCGGCAGCCGCTCGGGGCAGACCGCCGTGGCGCGGTCGAGCGGTGCGCTCGTGGGGGCGAAGGACGTCGGCGGCGTCTCCGCCGGGCGGACGATCGCGAGCGCCGCCACGGTGAGCAGCGGGACCGCGACGGCGATGAGGGTCAGCGGAGACGGACGCCGGCGTGCCGCCTCGGCCACCCGGCGGCGGCCGCCGGAGGGTGTCCGGGGTGCCTGGTCAGCCATCGACCTGCTCCTGCCTGCGCTGGCGCACGGTCGGGGCGGCGAGCACGAGCGCCGCGAGGATCGCCAGCCCCTGCAGCACGAGCAGACCCGTGCGCCACCACGAGCGGGAGCCCTCGAGGGCCGAGGGGTCCAGCGGCCGGTCGACCCGCCAGGCCCGGGTGCTCCGGTCCTCCGCGCTGGCCTGGTCGAGGCCGGCCGTGGCGTCCAGCAGCGACGAGACGCGGCCGTCGGCGGGCGCGGTGAGGACGACGTACTCCACACCACGGGCACCCAGCTCGGCCACCACGGCCGGGGTCGGCGACGACACCAGGGTGCGGACGTCGTCGGTGAGCGCGGTGTCCTCGTCGGCGAGGGTGAGCACCTCGTCCTCGCCCACCGTCGTGCCGTCGTCGCGGCGGATGCGGTAGGTGATGCCGTCCTCGATCGACCCGCCCACGACCAGCACGCCGTGCTCCTGGCCGAGGAGGGAGCTCTGCTCCATGTAGACGGGGACGCCGCTCCCGGCGTCGCGCTCCAGGGTGTTGCCGGGAGTGGTCAGCCACCAGCCCAGCCCGCCGAGCGGCACGACGGCAGCCGCGACGGCCAGGGCGGTCGCCAGGCCGCGCTGCCACCAGGGGTGGTGCTCGTCGAGGCGCCGGAGGTAGGCATCCGCACCGAGCACCGCGGCCACGATCGACGTGCCCTGGAGGATCACCACGAAGAGCCCCAGGCTCGGCCGGGTGGTGACCGAGGGCAGGTCGAGGGTGAGGTGGGAGAGCACGCCGGAGACGACGGCCGCGGCCAGCGCGACGATCCAGCAGATCACGACGGGCACGCGCGTACGTCGTGGGACGAGCGCGGCGAGGGCGAGCGCGCCGAGCACCGCACCGAGCCACACCGGCGCACCGAGGTCGTTGAGCCGACCGGTCAGCAGGCCGCCGAAGGTGACCTCGTCGACGGTGAGCCGCCCCGCCTCGAGCAGCAGTCCCGACGCCGAACCGGTGGTGAGCAGCGGCACCAGCCACGGCGCCAGCAGCACCGGGGTGGCGGCCACGGCGACGACCGGCGGGCCCCAGCTGTCGCGCTCGCGCAGCAGCCGCGGCGAGATGAAGGCGGCGCCACCGAGCACGACCGCGGTGGCGAGCAGCGCGAAGAGCCAGAGCCCGGGCACGAACGCCGCGCCGAGCGCGAGCAGCAGGGCGGTGCGCCAGGCGGCCCGCCAGCGCCGGTCGCGGTCGGGGTCGACGAAGCCGAGCGCGGCGTGCGCCGCCCACGGCAGCAGGGCCGCGACCGCGACGGTGCCGAAGCGCCCCTCCGCCCACGCCCCCGACGTCACGGGGACGAGGGCGTACGTGAGCGCACCCCACACGACCAGCCAGCGGGGCAGCCCGAGCGGGTCGACGAGGTGGCCGACCACCTTGAGCAGTCGCCACGCACCCCACGCCGCGAACGGCACCGCCAGCAGCATGAGGGCGGAGACGACGGCGCCGGTGTGGCCGAGCAGCACCCAGGCGGCGACGGCGAACGGCAGGACGTAGGCCGGGGCGGGCACGTCGGTGCCGGTGCCCAGGGGCAGCGACGTGGCGGTGTGCAGCGACCACCAGTCGCCGACCGCCGACGGCACCGGTGAGAGCGCGCCGCCCACGATCGAGCCGAACGCCTCGCGTGCGGCCAGGAGGGCGAGGATCCCGAACAGCACGAGGACGACCGCGACGGGATTGGTGAAGAAGCGCGCCACGAGCCCGCTGTCGGTGAGGTAGGCCTCCTCGTCGTCCTCAGCCGACGACGACGACCCGCGCCGCTGCTCGTGCGCGTCCGTGGGAGCCGCTCCCTGGGTTCGGGCGACCCGGCGCCGCTCGGCGACGTCGGCGGCCTGGCCGGTCAGGGCGGAGGCCAGGTCGGTGACGAAGTCGAGGCCGTGCCGGTAGGGCAACCACGCCGGCGCCAGCAGGTGGCGTACGTCGACGGGCTCGCCCTCGCGTCGGCGCGCGCGCTCGCGGCGAGCGGCCAGCACCTGGCCGGGACGGCCGTGCACGGAGAGCACGGCGGCGAGCTCGTCGAAGGCCTCCCCGACCGACCGCACGGCGAAGAACCCGAGCACCCGCAGGAGCGAGCCGAGGAAGAGTCGGACGAAGTGCCAGGCGAAGCTGCGACCCGACACGTTGGCCAGCGAGGTGAGCAGGGCGGCCCGCCGCTCCTGGTAGTGCGTGTGGCGCCCGGTCAGCGGGGTCCGCCGGACGCCCCGGTGCGCGGCCTCGGCGTGGAAGACGACGGCCTGCGGGACGACGTACGTCCGGTGGCCGGCGAGCGCGGCGCGCCAGCCGAAGTCGATGTCGTTGCCGAAGATCGGCAGGTCCTCGTCGAGGCCGCCGAGCGACTCGAGCACCTGACGGCGGACGAGCATGCCGGCGGTGTTGACCGCGAGCACCTCGCGCACCTCGTCGTGCTGGCCCTGGTCGTACTCACCGCGCTCGAGCCCGGTCTCCCGACGACCGGTGCCGGTGATGGTGAGGCCGACCTCGAGGAGGCGGCGCAGCGAGGGCCACTCGCGCAGCTTGGGACCGAGGATCGCGGCGCCGGGACGGGCCTCGGCGGCCGCGAGCAGCTCGGCGAGCGCGGTCGGCTCCGGGTTGCTGTCGTCGTGCAGCAGCCACACCCACTCGTCGGGGGCCGCGGCGGGGGCGAGCTCGAGCCCGCGGCGCACGGCCGCGGGATAGCTCGTCGAGCCGGGCACGACCTCGACGACGAGCCCGTCGGGACGGGACGAGCGGAGGGCGTCGCGCACGAGGGCGACGCTGTCGTCGCGGCTCGTCGTGTCGACGGCGACGACACGGTCGACCGGGTGGGTCTGCCCGGTCAGACCAGTGAGAACTGCCGGCAGCCACCGCGCTCCGTCATGACTGACGAGAAGCGCAGTGACGGTCACCGGAGCACCTTAGCGAGGCGCTCCACGCCGCCAAAAACCGCGCATTTGCACGTGGCAGAGGCGGCGCAGCGGCGTCAGACCGCGCGCTTCTTGAGCTTGCGACGCTCCCGCTCGGACAGGCCGCCCCAGATGCCGAAGCGCTCGTCGTTCATCAGCGCCGACTCGAGGCAGTCGTCGCGGACCTCACACGTGAGGCACACCTTCTTGGCCTCCCGGGTCGATCCACCCTTCTCCGGGAAGAACGCCTCGGGGTCCGTCTGCGCGCACAGGGCGCGGTCCTGCCACCCCAGCTCCTCGCCCTCGGGCTCGAGGAGGAACAGTTCAGCTCTCATGGTTGTAGCCCTTTCGACCCATTGCAAGAACTAACGACACTGTGGGAATTACATGCCTGTCGTACCCCGCAAGTCAAGCCCGGATCTGATATGGCCATTTCCCTTCCGGCAGGCTGTTCCTATGCCATCATCCGCAGTCACGCTCAGCCGTATCACCGTTCTCTCCGGTGGGGTCGGCGGGGCACGGTTCGTCCAGGGCCTGCTCCACGGCCTGCGCACCGGCGCGGTGCCGGGCGGCAGCGCCGACACCGAGGTCACGGTCATCGCCAACACCGCCGACGACTGGTGGATCCACGGCCTCAAGGTCTGCCCCGACCTCGACACCGTGATGTACACCCTGGGCGACGGCATCGACGTCGACCGCGGGTGGGGGCGACGCGACGAGACGTGGAGCGCGAAGACCGAGCTGGAGGCGTACGGCGTCGAGCCCACGTGGTTCGGCCTGGGTGACCGCGACATCGCCACCCACCTCGTGCGCACGCAGATGCTCGAGGCCGGCTTCACCCTCTCGCAGGTGACCGAGGCGCTGTGCCGGCGCTGGCGTCCGGGGGTCACCCTGCTGCCGATGAGCGACGACCGGGTGGAGACACACATCGCGATCGCCGACCCCGACAGCCCGAGCGGGCGCTCGGTGATCCACTTCCAGGAGTACTGGGTGCGGCTGCGCGCCGCGGTGCCGGCCGAGACCGTGCTGGTGGTCGGCCAGGACGCGGCCACCCCCGCGCCGGGCGTGCTCGAGGCGATCACCGCCACCGACCTCGTGGTCCTGCCGCCGTCCAACCCGGTGGTCTCGGTCGGCACCATCCTCGGGGTTCCCGGCATCCGGGACGCCGTCCGCGCGACCGCGGCGCCGGTCGTCGGCGTCTCCCCCATCGTCGGCGGGTCCCACGTGCACGGGATGGCGGCGCAGATGCTGGCGAGCATCGGCGTCGAGGTCTCCGCCGCTGCCGTCGGCGACCACTACGGCTCCCGGTCCTCCGGCGGGGTGCTCGACGGCTGGCTCGTCGACACCCGCGATGCCGACCAGCTCTCCCGGCTCGAGGAGGCAGGCGTCCCGGCCCGGGCCGTGCCGCTGATGATGAGCGACCCCGACGCGACTGCCGCGATGGCTGCGGCCGCGGTGGCCCTGGTCACCGCATGAGGATCGAGGTGTGGGCGCCCGACGGGGTCCCCGAGGTCGGGGCCGGCGACGACCTCGCCGGGCTGGTCCTGGCCGCCCTCGGCGCCGGCGCCGACCTGGCCGACGGCGACGTCGTCTCGGTGACGAGCAAGGTCGTCAGCAAGGCGGAGGGCCGGACCCGCAGCGGTGATCGCGACGGTGCGATCGACGAGGAGTCCGTACGCCTCGTCGCCCGCCGCGGCGCGACCCGCATCGTGCGCCACCGGCTGGGCCTGACCATGGCCGCGGCCGGGGTCGACGCGTCCAACGTCGCCGTCGGCTCGATCGTGCTGCTCCCCCTCGACCCCGACGCCTCTGCCCGGGCGCTGCGGCGCGCGATCCACGAGCGGGCCGGGGTCAACGTCGGCGTGGTCGTCACCGACACCGCGGGCCGGGCGTGGCGCGAGGGGCAGACCGACATCGCCGTCGGCGCCGCCGGGCTCGTCGTGGCCGAGGACTTCGCCGGGCGCACCGACCCGCACGGCAACCCTCTCGCCGTGACCCTCCCGGCCGTGGCCGACGAGCTCGCCGGTGCGGCCGAGCTGGTGCAGGGCAAGCTGTCCGGGCGCCCGTTCGCCGTCGTCCGCGGGCGTGCCGACCTCGTGCTCCCGCCCGGGCAGGACGGGCCCGGCGCCACCGCTCTCGTACGCCCCGAGGGCGGCGACCTGTTCGGCTGGGGCGCCCGCGAAGCCGTCGTACGCGCGCTGGCGGGGGCCGTCGAGGACCGGGCGCCGTTCGGGGCACCGGCCGACCCGGGCGAGCTCGACGCCGCTCTCGCCGCCCTGCCCGACGCGACCGACCGTACGGCCGTGGCCGCGGTCTGCTTCGCGCACGGGTGGCGGGTCGACGCGTGGGACGAGGGCCCCTCGGGCAGCAGAACCGACGTCGTGTGCCGCGTGTCACCCGTGACTACGTAGACTCTGCCACCGCAGTCCCATCAGCGTTTCCCCAGCAGTCGACCGAGAGACACAGAGCACCGTGGCCAAGCAGGCAAAGACCGACCGACAGGCGGTCATCGACTCCATCCGCTCCCAGCAGTCGAAGTCGGAGAACCGACGCGGCTTGGCCATCGTGGGGGTGTGCGTCCTGGTGGCCGTCCTCATCGTCGGCGCCGCGGCCTTCAAGCCGGTCAAGGACTGGTACGACCTGCGGTCCTTCGCCTCGGACTCGCTCGGCGAGATCGGCGCCAAGGCGTCGGCGTGCCAGGAGGTCACCACCCAGGCCGCCGAGGGCAACCAGGACCACGTCGAGGTCGGCACGCCGATGAGCTACCCGGACGCCCCGCCGGCCTTCGGCCAGCACTGGAACATGTGGGACGGCATGGACCGCAAGCTCTACACGACCTCCGACCGCCCGGAGCTGGGCGAGCTGGTGCACAACCTCGAGCACGGCTTCACGATCCTCTGGTACGACAAGACCATCGCCGACAGCGACGCCAAGATGGACGTGCTGCGCGGCATCGCCTCCAAGCTCCAGGGCACCACCAACCTGCGCGACAAGTTCAAGGCCGTGCCGTGGACCTCCGAGGACGGCAAGGCCTTCCCGAAGGGCCAGCACGTCGCCCTCACCCACTGGTCCGTCGGCGGTCGCCGGCGAGACCGACCCGAGCAAGCAGGTCGGCGTCTGGCAGTACTGCTCCGACGTCAGCGGCGCTGCCCTGGAGACGTTCATGGAGGACTACCCCTACATGGACTCCCCGGAGCCGAACGCCGTCTGAGGCGGCTCGCCGACCCGTGCCGACCTTCGCCGAGGTGCTCGCAGCGCAGCTGCGGCGCGACCCCGGCCGACCGCTGCTGACGTTCTACGACCACGCCACCGACGAGCGCGTGGAGCTCTCGGTGACGACGTACGCCAACTGGGTGGCGAAGGCGTCGGGGCTGCTCACCGACGTGGCCGACCTCGAGCGTGGGATGTCACTGCGCCTCGACCTGCCGCCGCACTGGCTGTCGCCGGTCTTCCTGGGCGCCGCGTGGAACGTCGGCCTGCGGGTGACCACGGCCGACGACCCCGACGCCGTGGTGTGCGGCCCGGAAGCTCTCGACGCGTGGGCGCCCCGTGCCGCGGCGACCCCGGTGCTGGCCTGCAGCCTGCGCCCGCTCGGGGTGCGCTTCGCCGAGCCGCTCCCCGCGGACGTCCTCGACGTGGGGGTCGAGATCTGGTCGCAGCCCGACGGCTGGGCGGCCTGGGACCCGCCGACCGCCGACGACCTCGCGACCGACACCCTCACCCAGCGTCAGCTGTTCCCCTCCGCGGCAGAACTGACGGCCGCCGCCGGGAGTCATCTCACCGACGGCGGCCGTCTTCTGTCGGTGGCCGACCCGGCTTCCCCACCAGGAATGGCCACCTTCACCGAGCCCCTCGGACGAGGCGGCTCGCTGGTCCTTGTCCGCAATCCCGACCCGGACCGTCTCGACGGCGTCTACGACGCCGAACGAGCGACTGCCCGAGCCTGACCGCGCTCCTCTCTCAACCCGCCAGGTCGAAGGCCCCCAGTCCCTCGCCCAGCAGGCGCGGTGCCGACACGCCCGACTTGCGGCCGCCGAAGACGTACGCGACGCCGCTGGTGCGGTCGCGGACGATGTAGTCGGCGTGGCCCTTGAGCTTCATGGCCTGCACCTCCAACACCCAGTCGAAGCCGGACAGGTCCGAGGGCAGCCCGGCAGGTGACGGGACCGATCCCTTCACCGGGACGGCGGCGTTGAACGAACCGGCACTGCCGACCCAGATCGAGAGCACACCGCCGGCCGGCGTGCCGAGCAGGTCGGGTACGCCGTCCCCGGTGACGTCGCCGACCGCGTCGAGGCCGGTGATGCCGCCCCAGCCGGTGCCCAGCAGCCTGCCGGGGGCGAGGGCGCCGGTGCCGTTGCCCGCGTAGAGCCAGAGCTCGCCGGCGGTGCTGCGGGCCAGGACGTCGCCGAAGCCGTCGCGGTTGACGTCACCTGCGTTGAGCAGGGTGTCCATGCCGGCGAACGAGACCCCGGTCTCGATCGGTGCGCCGAGCTCGAAGGTGTCGCGGTTGGCGACGACGACGAGCTGCTGGCCGGCCACGCCGACCAGGTCCGCACCCTGGCCGCCGACCAGCTGCGCGCCGGTGATCCAGCGCATCGACTTGAGGTTCGTGGCCGGGCCCAGCGCGGCGCCGTACGACCCGTCGCCGCGACCGGGGAGCAGCATCATGTTGCCGTCGAAGGTGCGTGCGACGAGGTCGGAGCGCCCGTCCCCGTTGAAGTCCCCCGCGACGTAGCGGTTGTAGCCGCTCCACGAGCCCGCCAGCCTCCGCGCCGACGCGAACCGGCCGGTGCCGTAGCCGGTCTGGAGCAGGAGCCGCTTCTTGGTGCGCACCAGCAGGTCGGCGCGGCCGTCCCCGTTGACGTCGCCGGGACCGATGAGCTGCCGGTAGTTGCCGTAGCCCTTGCGGGTGGCCTTGCGGTCGAAGCCGCCACGGCCCGTCGCGACGAGGGTGGTGAGCCGACCCTTGAAGCGGGCGACCAGGTCGTTGCGGCCGTCGCCGTTGATGTCCCCGACGGCAGTGATGAGCGAGTACCCGCGCAGCGACAGCTTCTTGGCCGTCTTGCCGAACGTGCCGTTGCCCTTGCCTGCGCGGATGCGCACCTCGCCGGACGTGTCCGCGGTCACCAGGTCGGCGACGCCGTCACCGGTGAGGTCGGGCGAGACGACGACCTCGGCGCGCTTGTTCCAGCCCGTCTTGCCGACGACCGTGCGCTTCTGGAAGGCGGTGAGGCCGCCGGTCGGCAGGACCAGTCCGCGCCCGTCAGCGGCGTTGCGCACGACGAGGTCGGGGTAGGGCGAGGCGTCGAGGTTGTTCTGCGGGTTCGGCTCCGACACCGCGATCGGGACGACCACCGGGGTCACGGGCGCCGCCTGCGCGGCGTACGTCCGGATCAGCGGGAGCTGGGCGTAGAGGTACTTGCCCGGGCACGCGGTCGAGCCGGCGTCGCGGTGCCCGTTGATGGCCTGGAAGGTGCCGCGGCCGATCTTCTGCGAGGTCGACGCGGGGTTGACCCCGTGCAGCGACAGCTTCCACGCGAACAGCTGGCCGTACGCCCGCAGCATCGCGTCGGGCGGCTGGGTCGTGTCGAAGTTGCCGATCGCCGACATCGCGAACGAGTAGTCGTTGTAGTTCAGCGTGTGGGCGCCCACGACCGCCTTGTCGACGCCGCCGAAGCGGCCCTCCCAGATCCGGCCGAACCGGTCGACGAGGAAGTTGTAGCCGATGTCGCTCCAGCCCCGCGACTTCACGTGGTAGGCGTAGATGCTGCGCAGGAGCGCCGGCACCTGGGCCTCGGTGTAGTCGTTGGCGTTGACGGTGTGGTGCACGAAGCCGCCGCTGATCGTGCCGTAGCGCAGGGCGCTCTTGTCGCGGATGCTCTCGTCGGCGCCCCACTGGGCGCGCGAGAAGATCGTGGGCTGCGCGGCCGTCTGCCTCATGCTCGTGCGCGCCGACTGGAGGGTGATGCCCGACCCGGTCTTGGCGCCCTGCTCGGCGTACTCCTCGTCGTACGCCGTCGAGGCGTCGTCGGGCACGTCCGCGGCCTTCTCGACCTCGCTGGACTTCGCCGAGCCCGGATCGACCAGGGCGAGCGACAGGTCGTCGGGCAGCGCGACCCCGTCGGTGAGGGTCTTCACCTGCACGTCGTCGACCTCGCCGACGAACATCGGCTCCGTGCCCGGACGGGCGTCGGCAGCCTCCTGGCTGCCGGCGTCGGGCCCGTGCTCGTCGTGGTACTCCAGGTCCTCCCACGCGCTCCAGTCGTCGCCGGTGCGGGTGCGCACCTGCACGGTGATCTGGTCCTCGTCGAGATCCTCGCCGTGCTGCCACGTGACACCGACCGCCGCGAACCCCGCGACGGACTGCGGCGTGCTGGTGACGCGGGCGTCGGTGGCGCCACCGGCGACGGTGCGGCCGCGGAGCCCGGAGAAGCCACCGGCGGCGCCGGTCAACGGCACCTCGGTCACCTCCGGGGTCACCGGCTTCGTCGGCACGGTGGCCGACATCAGCTCGGCCGGCAGCGCCTGGCCGCCGGCCAGGCCGGCGGGCTGCTGGCCGGGGTGGGTGCCGACGATGTCGAGCGAGACCACACCGGAGGCGGGCGTGAGGACGACGAGCACGACACCCAGGGCCAGCACCTGCTGGCAGAGGGTGACGAGACGGGCCTGAAGAGGTCGCATGAAAGATCTACTCCTGTGTGGGGGAAGGTCACACAAGGCAGGAGTTTCACACCAGTCACACCAGTCACGGAAGGGTTTCTGAGTAACTACAAGCGTGTAATTTCCACTCGACACGCCGTTACATGGGTGTAATTCTTGCTGATCGGTGACGTCCCAGGATGTCCACGGATGCGGTGCGTGAGGCGGATTCTCGGACCGGTGCGCGGCACACGCACTGCCGTCACGCACGCCGCCGCCACCGGCTGCGTGGCACACGCCAAGGTCCGGCACGTGGCGTCACCGCACCACCGGCTCGCTCGCTGGCGCGGCTCAGATGTCCGTGCCGAGCTCGTCGTCGTCGCCGCTGTCGTCGCCGTTGTCGTCGTAGTGGAGGTAGTGGATGCCCTCCTCGACGTCGCCGTCGAAGCCGAGGCGGCCGTTCTCCATGACGAGCACGCGGTTGCAGAGGTTGCGCACCGAGCCGGGGGCGTGCGAGACGTAGAACATCGTCACGCCGGAGGCGACGATCTGGTCCATCCGCTTCTTGCACTTCCGCTTGAAGGGCCGGTCCCCCACCGCCAGCGCCTCGTCGGCGATGAAGATGTCGGCGTCGACGTTGACCGCCACCGAGAAGCCGAGACGCGCCTTCATGCCGGAGCTGTAGTAGGCGACGTCGGTGTCGAGGAACTTGCCGAGGTCGGCGAAGTCGACGATCTCGTCGAACTTGCGATCGGTCTCGGCCCGCGACATGCCGAGGATCGCGGCGTTGAGGTAGAGGTTCTCGCGCCCGCTGAGGTTGTTGTCGAACCCGGTGCCGGTGGCGATGAGCCCGGCGATCCGGCCGCGCGTGAGCACGGAGCCGGAGTCGGGGCGCATCACGCCGCTGATGAGCTTGAGCAGCGTCGACTTGCCCGAGCCGTTGAGGCCCATCAGGCCGACCGCCTCGCCCTCGTGGACGGAGAAGGTGACGTCGTCGACGGCGTTGAACGTGTCGTGGGTCTTGCGGCCGCGCGCCTTGGCCAGGACCGTCTGCTTGAGCGAGCGCTGGTAGGACAGGGTGAAGGCCTTGGTGGCGTTGTCCACCTTGATCATCGTCGTCATCAGAGGCGCTCCGGGACCTTGGCCTCGAGGCGCGCGAAGATCCGCTGCGCGAGCACCAGCAGGACGAGCGACACCGCGAGCATGATCAGCCCGCGGGTGAAGAGGTGGTCGGGCATGTGCTCGGCAGCCGTGGCGTCCGGGTCGCTCGTGGTGCCGATCCAGAAGCCGCGCTGGATGAGCAGCACCGCCTCGGCCATCGGGTTGAAGAGGTAGTAGCTCGCGACCTCGCTACCGAACCGCTGGTCCACCAGGGTGAAGGGATACATCATCGGGACGCTGAAGGTGACGAACTGGGTGAGCGTCTGGGCGATCTTGCCGACGTCCCGCATGAAGACGTTGCCGACGCTGAAGAGCAGCCCGAGCGCCAGGCCGAGGGCCGCGGTCAGGCTGAACCCGAGCAGGGCGGCCGCCATGCCGACGAGGTCGGGCTGCCAGCCGAGCAGCAGGCAGGGCACCAGCAGGATGATGAGCATCGGGATCGTGTGCCAGCCGGCCACGAGCATCCGCGCGACCGGGAACATCTCTCGCGGCACCGGCAGCTTGGTGATGAGCGAGCGGTTCTGCACCAGCGACTGCGTGCCGCCGTTGAAGGTCTCGGTGAAGAAGTGGACGATCACCATCCCGGCGAACAGGTGGATCGCGAAGTTCTCCATGCTGGAGCCGCGGCCGATCATCACCTGGAAGAGGAAGTAGAACATGCAGAACCGGATGGCCGGCTGCAGGTAGCTCCAGACCCACCCGAGCACGGTGCCCTGGTAGCGCGACTTGATCGTGTTGCGCACCAGCATGCCGAGCAGGTAGCGCCGGCGTACGACCTCGCTCAGGCCCGTCGCCGCCGGCGGCGCCAGGGGCAGCGCGTCGAGCTCGCTGACCGTACGCCGGGCGGGCTCGGCGGGCGTCGAGCTCACGAGCCGCTCACTCATCGTGGCCGTCGGATCCCTCGGTCCACGGGGCGAACGTCTTGTCCCAGGCCTCCGGCGAGGTGATGTCGCCGAGGGCCTCGCGGTACTGACGGGCGAGCTCGGGCCACTCGCGGTGGAAGCGGCGGTGGATCTCGACGGTGCGCTTGAGCAGGTCGCGGTAGTGCGCCGGGTCGCGCTTGTAGAGCGCGACCGAGGCGCCGTCGTTCATCGAGACCACGAGCGGAGTCGTACTTCACGAGGTTCCACCACTTGGCGTCCATCGCGGTGAGCTCGGTCTCGGGGTACTCGTCGGCCATCTCGCGCACCGGCCGGAGCTGGCGCAGCGGGGCGAGGCCGGCGGCGATCAGCGTGCGAGCCGCCCCGGGATCTCGATGTCGGACTTGCCCTTCTTCGGCGGCTTCTTGCGGCGCACCGGCGGCAGGTCGTCGCGGTCGACGTGGAGCTGCGCGTCGGAGAACTGCCTGCGGAAGGCGTTGATCTCCGCCAGCTTGGTGGCGAGCTCACCGTGCAGCGCGTGCGGTCCGCGCAGGACGTCCTCCATCGCCAGGTGCCGCAGCTCCGCGGTGGAGTACTGCAGCGAGGCGAGGTGCTTGACCTGGTGGTTGAGGCTCTCGCGGACCATCCGGCCGCCGCGCTCGTACGGCGAGTGCAGCAGCGCGGCGATGATCCGGTTGCGGTGGTGGAAGTAGGACTGCCAGTCGACGCCGTCGTTCTTGTCGGTCCACGGCACGTGCCAGACCGCGGCGCCGGGGAACGACACCGTCGGGTAGCCGGCCTCCTTGGCGCGCAGGCCGAACTCGGAGTCGTCCCACTTGATGAAGACCGGCAGCGAGAGCCCGATCTCCTCGAGCACGACGCGCGGGATCAGGCACATGAACCAGCCGTTGAAGTCGACGTCGGCACGCTTGTGCAGCCAGCGCGAGGAGCGCAGGTTGCGCGCACCGAAGTCCCACTGGCTGTAGCCGTCGAGGCGGGTCTGCCACCAGAAGCGCCACGGCTGGACGATCTCGCCGAACGAGTGCAGCTCGGACGCGGCTGTAGAGGTTGAACATGTGGCCGCCGACGATGGTCGGCCGCTTGGCGAGGTCACCGAAGGTGACCGCCCGGATGATGCCCTCGGGCTCGCAGACGACGTCGTCGTCCATCATCATCGCGTACGTCGCGGTGCCCTTGCGCACGCTCTCGAGCTGGCCGCGGGCGTAGCCGCCCGAGCCGCCGAGGTTGCCCTGCACGAGCACCCGCAGCTTGTCGCCGAGCCCGCTCTCGCGCGGCCGGGAAGTAGGTGCTGTCGGTGACCTTGTCCTTGCCCTGGTCCATCACGAAGACCGTGTCGAGGTAGGGCTGGAGCTCCTCGGCGTCACCGAGCTGGCCCAGCAGCTGGGCGCTCATGTCGGGGAGCATCGTGGTGATGCAGACGTCGACGGTGCCGTGCTCGGCGCGGTCGGCCGGGACCTGCGCGGTCCACTCGGCGCCCTCGACCGTCGCTCCGTGGTCGCCGGCGACGACGTCGTACCAGTACCACCCGCCGTCGACGAACGGCTTGAGCGGGCAGCGAGAAGGTGAACGGCGCCGCTGTCCCCCTCGACGGTCGCGGCGTCCACGCGCTGCGCGTGCCCGCGCGCCATCGACTTGTAGACCGTCACCGTCGACCCGGTGCCGGTCACCGACGACGGTGAGCTCGACCTCGGTCACGACGGTGTGACGGCGCCAGTAGGACGCCGGGAAGGCGTTGAAGTAGGTGCCGAAGGACAGCAGCTGCGACGGCTCGAGCCGCAGCGCGGTGCGCGAGCGGATCTGGTCGGGGTGCAGCTTGCGCCCGGTCGAGGTCGACTGGCGGATCGCGGCGTTGTTGAGGTCCTTGGCCGCCTTGTCGCCGCCGACCGCGATCCCGGTCGGTGTCGAGCTTGGGCTCCTCGAGGTCGACGTAGAGCGGGAAGACGTCGGTGTCGCGGTCGATGGGCAGGATCTGCCGCTGGAGCAGTCGGGTGGTGGTGCTCATGCGTCGATGCCTCCGCTGGTCAGCTCGGCGCCCTCGGTGAAGTGGGGCTTGAGCTTGTTGTCGTACATCGACAGGGCGGCACCGATGGCCATGTGCATGTCGAGGTACTTGTAGGTGCCGAGCCGGCCGCCGAAGAGGACCATCGGCTCGGCCTTGGCCAGCTCGCGGTACTTGAGCAGCTTCGCGCGGTCGTCGGCGGTGTTCACCGGGTAGTAGGGCTCGTCGCCCTCCTCCGCGAAGCGGCTGTACTCGTGCACGATGACGCTCTTGCCCGGCAGGTGGGTCTTCTCCCGCTCGGGGTGGAAGTGCTTGAACTCGATGATGCGGGTGTAGGGGACGTCCTGGTCGTTGTAGTTCACGACGCCGGTGCCCTGGAAGTCGTCGGTGTCGACGACGCTCTCCTCGAGGTCGACGGTCCGCCACGACAGCCGACCCTCGGAGCTGCCGAAGTACTCGTCGACCGGACCGGTGTAGACGATGGGGACCTTGCCCTTGAACTCGTCCGCGACCGCGAAGAAGTCGGTCTCGAGGCGGACCTCGATGTTGGGGTGGTCGGCCATCTTGGTCAGCCACGCGGTGTAGCCGTCGGTGGGCAGGCCCTCGTAGGTGTCGCTGAACCACCCGTTCTGGAACGTGAAGCGCACCGGGAGTCGGGTGATGATGTCCGCGCTCAGCTCGGTGGGGTCGGTCTGCCACTGCTTGGCGGTGTAGCCCTTGATGAACGCCTCGTAGAGCGGGCGCCCGATCAGGCTGATCGCCTTCTCCTCCAGGTTGGAGGCGTCCTCGGTCGCGACCTCGCTCGACTGCTCGGCGATGAGCGCCCGGGCCTCGTCAGGCGTGTGGGACTTGCCGAAGAACTGGTTGATCAGGGCGAGGTTGAGCGGCAGGGAGTAGACCTGTCCCTGGTACTTGCCGAACACCTTGTGCCGGTAGTCGGTGAACGACGTGAACCGGTTGGCGTACTCCCACACGCGCTCGTTGGAGGTGTGGAACAGGTGGGCGCCGTACTTGTGCACCTCGACGTTCGTCTCGGGGTTGCGCTCGCTGTACGCGTTGCCGCCGAGGTGGTGGCGGCGCTCGAGGATGAGCACGCGGAGACCCAGCTCCTCGGCGCAGCGCTCGGCGATGGTGAGACCGAACAGGCCGGCACCGACGATGACGAGGTCGGGCAGCTGCTCGGTGTCGAGCGTGGTGCCCGGGGACGAAGCCTGAGACAAGGGAGGAACTCCTGTGGGTGAGAGGCGCGGTCGAGTCTAGCGAGGGGGGCGGGCCGGATCGGACACGCGGCGCATGCCCCGCGCCGAGGCCATGGCGCGGATCACGTTGCGCGCCTCCGCCCGGCCGCCGCGCACCGGGCTGAGCAGCACCACGGCCAGCGTGATCAGCCACGGCTTGAGCCGGACGAGGACGTTCTCCCCGTGGCGCAGGTGCACCACGAAGAGGTTGCGGTACATGTAGAAGCCCTTCCAGCCGGACAGGTCGTGCTGCTGGTTGAAGTCGAGCTGGCGCACGAGGACGGCGTCGCGGACCGCCCAGACGTGGCGGCCGGACTCGCGGGCGCGCACGGCGAAGTCGACGTCGTCGTAGAAGATGAAGAACGCCGGATCGGGGAAGCCGATCTCGGCGACCACGCTGCTGCGCACCATGAAGCCCTCGAAGGCGACGTTCTCGACCTCGACCAGCGGCGGCATCGACGCGCGGTCGGCGTACGTCGAGTCGACCGTCGAGCGCTTCGGGCGGATGGCGAGCGGGTTGCGCAGGTCGAACTCGACGGCCGCCTTCTCCACCATGGCGCCGGACAGGTCCTCGCGCACGGCGATCAGGCAGTCCTCGTCGACGGCCATCAGCGCGGCCAGGCAGCCGGGGGCGGGCACGACGTCGTCGTCCATCAGCCAGATCCGGTCGAACCCCTGGTCGTACGCCGCCCGCACCCCGCGGTGGAAGCCGCCGGCGCCGCCGAGGTTGTCCTGGGTGACCACCTCGAGCGGGAGGTCGGTGCGCGCCAGCCGTCTGGGTGAGCACCTCGCTCGTGTGGTCGGTGCTGCCGTTGTCGACGACGATGACCGCGTCGGGAGCGTGGGTCTGGGCGGCCAGCCCGTCGAGCATGCCGACGAGCAGGTCGGCGCGGTTGTGGGTCACGACCACGACCGCGACCGTCTCGCGGGGGGTCACGACAAGAACCTCCGGTGGCCCTCGAAGTCGCCCGCGATGCCGGCACGCATGGCCCGCAGGCTGAGCCGCAGCCGCGACAGGCTCGGCCGCGTGAACGCGTAGAACCAGGCGGTCTTCACCACGAACGCGGCGGCGTGGAGCGGGCCGCGGTAGTCGCGGAGGTTGACCAGGTTGTTGCGCGCCATGCAGTAGTGCTTGAGGTCGCTGGGCGAGTCGTTGTACGTCGTCCGGCCGAACATCATCGGGGTGCCGAGGTTGCCGACGCTCGGGTGGCGCACGGTCGCGGTGACGACGGTGGCGACGCGGGCGCCCGCCTCCTCGGCGCGCAGCCGGTACTCGTGGTCGTCGCCCCAGATGAAGAACTCCTCGCGCGGCAGCCCGATCCGGTCGACCAGCTCCTTGGTCACGAGGACGCCGTTGAAGGGGATGACGATCCCGTCGATCCGGTCGCGCTTCGCCGCACGGCGTACGTCGTCGACGGCGTGCACCACGCGGGTGCTGCCGGGCAGGCGGATCGGGAAGACCAGCCGGCCGGGATCGGCCTCGTCGACGACCAGCGGTCCCCAGAAGTCGAGGTTGTCGGCCTCCTCGAGCAGGTGGGCGAGGCAGTCGTGGTCGGGCAGCCCGTCGTCGTCCATCAGCCAGACCAGGTCCGCCTCACGGTCGATCGCCCAGGCCAGACCGTCGTGGAAGCCGCCGGCGCCGCCGCGGTTGGTGCTCAGCGTGCGCGAGCGCAGCGGGATCTCACCGGTGTGGCCGCGCGCGTCGAGCCACTCCCCCGTGCCGTCGGACGAGGCGTTGTCGACCACGAGCACCTCGCCGAGCCCGTCGATCTCGCCGAGCCGGTCGACGAGCTTCTGGAGCAGGCCGAGGCGGTTGAAGGTGACCACGACCGCGACGATGCGCGGCAGGGGTCCGGTGGTCGTCACGGCGTACACCCTAGGGGCCGGGGCGCGCGCCGGCGTCTCCGCGATCAGCACACCGCGCCGAGGTCCTCCGACTGGTTGGCGGCGTAGCCCTGGGCCAGCGAGCCCACCGAGCCTCCGGTGACCGCTTCCGGAGCAGTCGGCGTCGCGGCCGGGGTCTGCGCCGGAGCGGGGGTCTCCTGGGCAGCAGGCGCCTCGGCGGCCGGCGACTCCTCGGCGGGAGCGGCCTCGGCCGTCTCCTGCGTCACCGGCTTCCGGCCCTCCGCCCGGGCGATCGCCGCGGCGACCTTCTCCTGCACCAGGGCGATGTCGGGGTTGGCGGTGTTGATCATCGGCGGGACCAGCGACAGGGTCGCGATCTTCTGGCTCCTCGCCTTGAGCGCCAGCTCGGCGAACCGGTCGACCTCGCCGCGCGGGATGTCGGTGGAGACCATCGCCGAGCTCGCGCCGGCGATCTGCTCGAAGTTGCGCAGCGCCACCTGGGGGCTGACCTGCTGGAGCATCGCGCTCATCACGCACTTCTGCCGCGCCATGCGCGAGTAGTCGTCGGAGCCCTCGCGCGCCCGGGCGAACCAGAGCGTGTCGTGCCCGTCGAGCGTGCGCTTGCCGGGGTCGATGTAGTGGAAGGTCTTCTCGTGGGGCAGGCCCACCGGGATCGGCTGGCGGACGTTGAGCTCGACGCCGCCGACCGCGTCGACCAGGTCCTTGAAGCCCTCGAGGTTGACCATCGCCCAGTAGTTGATGTCGAGGCCGGTGATGCCCTCGACGCCCATGACGGTGGCGTCGACGCCCGGGTTCTTCGAGCCCTTGAAGAGGGCGGCGTGGTCGAGCGCCCAGGTGGAGAGCCCGTTGAGGTACATCCCCTCGACGTCGAAGCCGTCGGGGAACTGCTCGGCCATGACCGAGCCCTCGGCGAACGGGAAGTTCTGCATGTTGCGGGGCAGCGAGATGAGCACGGCCTTGCCGGTCTCGGCGTCGATGCTCGCGACGGTCATCGAGTCGGGACGCAACCCCCAGCGGCCCGCGCCGGAGTCGCCGCCCATGAGCAGCACGTTGTAGCGGCCGTGGCTGGCGTCGGTCGCCGCGCCGTTGCCGAACATCGAGATCATGAAGTCGCGCTGCACGCCGACGACGTGGGCACCGAAGAGCAGCGCGCCGGCGACGCTGAAGCAGAGGAAGCCGTTGACGCCGACGATCGCCAGCCGGTGCTGGCGCTGGAGCGTGAGCGGCTGACCGAGGCGCCAGGCGTCGACGAAGAGGTAGGCCCAGCCGACCGCGAGCGCCATCAGCCCGAGGCGCAGCACCTGCAGCAGCGTCGTGTTGGTGCCGGCCCAGAAGGCGACCCCGTGCCAGACGTACGACGACACGAGCGCCACGACGGTCACCACGACGAGCGCGAGCCAGGTCCGCATCGCGATCCGGCCGACGCGGCGGTTGCCCGACACGAGCTGGGCGGAGCCCGGGAGCACGAAGGTCATCAGCATCAGGGTCACCGCGCGACGGAACCGCACGCGTTGCGCGCGGTCGAGCGTGGTGAACCGCATCTGGTGCGACCCGGAGGGCGTGGCGGGCGGCATCGGGGGCCTTTCAGCTGGGGGAAGTCAGCCCGACCAGTATCACCAGTCACACCCGTCCCACCGGTCCGCGACGCGCCGTGGCCGCCAGGTCAGGCCACGAACCCGTCCGGACCCCACCCCTGGGTGGTCACCTCGCTCACCCTTCCCGGCCCTCGTCGATCTCGGTCTTGCGCGCCAGCCGGTGCGCGCGGCGGATCTCGGCCTCGCGCTGGCGGCGTACGTCGCTGGGCGTCTCGGGCTGCAGCGGCGGCACGCGGCGCGAGCGGCCGTCCTCGTCGATCGCGACGAACACGAAGTAGGCGCTCGCCACGTGCAGGGGCGCGTCGGCGGCGTTGCCCCACGGCTGCGCCTCGACCCGGACGCCGATCTCCATCGACGACGTGCCGGCCCAGTTGACCTGGGCGTAGGTCGTGATGATGTCGCCGACGTGCACGGGCTCCAGGAACGTCATCTCGTCCATCGCCGCCGTCACCGCCGGCCCCCCGCTGTGCCGGTAGGCGACCGCACCCGCCGTGGAGTCGGCCAGCTTCATGATGTCGCCGCCGTGGACGTTGCCCAGGAGGTTGGCCTCGGTCGCCGAGGCGATGATGCCGAGGCTCACCCGGCTGTACGACGTGGGACGGGGTTCGGTCACGACCCGCACGGTAGCGTCCTCTCCCATGGCTGATCGTCCGCAGGGCTCCGGGATGCCCGAGAAGGGAACGCCCGAGTACGACTGGCTCTACGGAGGCTCGTCCCAGGCCCCGCCGGGCGACGCCACCCAGCAGGTGCCCACCCAGGGCCAGCCGGCGCGAGGTCAGGCGGCGGACCGGCCCGACGAGACCCGGGTCATGCCCGCGGCCCGTCGCGAGGCGCGCGGATCCGGCGGTCAGCCGCCGGGCGACCAACGCAGCTCGGTCGCGATGCCGCCGCCGGCGCCCCGGCCGAAGAAGCGCCGCTGGAGGCCCCGCCTCCGCCTCGGCCTCATCCCGCTGCTGCTCCTGCTCGTCGTGGTCTACCTCGTCGCCGTCCCGCTCTACCACTGGACCGCGATCGACAAGGTCGACACCGAGCCCGGCGGCAACAGGCCCGCCGACCAGCCCGGGACCAACTACCTCATCGTCGGGTCCGACAAGGCCGACGACCTCACGGACGCCGCAGCGCGAGGTGCTCGACACTCCCGAACGCGGCGGCTCCAACACCGACACGATCATCGTGCTGCACACCGGCTCGGGTGGTCGGACGATGATGTCGATCCCTCGCGACACCCTGGTCGACGTCCCCGACGGCAGCACCCAGATGATCAACGCGGCCTTCGCCAGCGGCGGGCCGTCCCTGCTCGTCCGAAGGGTGGAGGCGCTGACCGGCATCCACATCGACCACTACGTCGAGCTCGGCTTCGGCAGCGTGATCAACACCGTCGACGCCTTCGGTGGGGTCGAGATCTGCCCGAAGCAGGACATGGTCGACCCGCGGGCGCGCCTCGACATCAAGAAGGGCTGCCAGCAGGTCGACGGCCTCACTGCGCTGGGCTACTCCCGGTCGCGCTACGTCACCGCGCTGAGCGACCTCGACCGGGTGGCGCGCCAGCGTGAGGTCATCAGCGCTGTCGGCGACGAGGCGCTCAGTCCGTGGACGTTCGTCAACCCGCTGCGCTACTGGAACATCAACGCCGCCGCGTCGGGCGCGATCCGCGTGGACGAGGGGATGAACCCGCTCGACCTCGGGCGCTTCGCCCTCGCCATGACCGGCGACAGCCAGACCTGCACCATGCCCAACCTCCCGGCGCCGAGCGACCCCAACCGGATCATCGCCGACCCCGAGCGGGCGCCCGCGCTGTTCAAGGCGATCATCAACGACAGCACCGTGCCCCAGCGGGCCTGCACCCCGACCGGCCGGGCGCGCTAGACCGATCGCGGCGCCCCTTGAACGGTCTTCTTCGTCGGCGTACGCTCACGATATATCGCGATAGACCAGCGATAGTTCACGAGCGTTGACCACCGAACACCCGAGGGAGCACGACATGGGACACCACTGGCCCGGGGCGGACTGGCCCCAGAACGACGGATCGGACGCGCGCCGACCCGGCCGCCGAGCGGGCGGACCGCCGCCCTGGCTGGGCGAGCTCTTCAACCTCGCCACCGGGCCCCAGGCCCCGCCGCAGCGAGGCCCGAAGGTGCGCCGCGGCGACGTCCGGACGGCGATCATCGACGTGCTCCACCGTGCCCGCACCGCCGAGGAGCCGATCAACGGCTACCAGGTGATCCAGGAGATCGCCGAGCTCAGCAACGGCGAGTGGCGCCCCTCCCCCGGCTCGGTCTACCCGACGATCCAGCAGCTGCAGGACGAGGGCCTCGTCGAGTCCGACGACGAGCGCGGCCGCCGCACGATCCGGCTCACCGACTCCGGCGTCGCGTGGGCCGAGGGCAACGGCGACGAGCTCGCCTCGGTCTGGGCGCCCTTCGCCCGCGCCAAGGACGAGACGGTCGCGAGCGACCAGCCGTCGGGACAGGCCGACATCAAGAGCGAGATCGGCCAGGTCGTCAGCGCCGTGTGGCAGCTCGCCACCCAGGGCTCGGAGCAGCAGAAGAAGGCCGCCCTCGAGGCGCTCGTCGACACCAGGCGCCGGCTCTACGGCATCCTGGCGGACGGACGGGACGGCGAGCGATGAGCCCGTCGGACCCGCGGACGCGGATCGCCGACAGCGACCGTGAGCGCGCCATGTCCGACCTCGCCGGTCACTACGCCGACGGTCGCCTCGACCACGAGGAGTACGACGAGCGGCTCGACGCCATCTGGACCGCGCGCACCCGCGCCGACCTGGCGGTCATCTTCAGCGACCTGCCACGACCTCAGGTGACCTACCCGTCGCCGTCGGCCCGCTCGGCACCGCGGGGCGACCGTCGCCGACGCTTCCCGCTGCTCCCGGTGATCGCGGTGCTCGTCGTGCTGAGCATCCTCACCCAGGCCCCGTTCTGGCTGCTGATCTTCCCGCTGATGTTCATCGGCTCGCGCCGCGGCATGGGGTGCGCGCCCTCCGGCGGGCCGGGTCACCACCAGGCCCATGGCGACTACCGACGCCGCGGGCGGTCGCACGGGGTCTAGCCCGGACCCGCGCACACCCGGACCCTCTGCGACCATGTGTCCGTGAGCGAGGGGGCCCGGGTCGTGCGCGTACGTGCGCCGTACGCCCTCGCGCGCGCCCTCGCCGCGACCGCGGTCGTCCTCCTCGGCGCCACCTCCGCGCACACCTGGGCGGGCGGCACCGTGCCGACGGGCCCGGGCCTCGCGCTCGTCGCAGCCGTCGTGCTGGCCGGCGGGCTGCTGCTCTTCCTCCGCGAGGTGCCCGTGTGGGCGCTGCTGCCGGTGGTCGCGGCCGCCCAGCTCGGACTGCACGAGTCCTTCGGGCTCGTCGCCGAGCACAGCCACCACGCTGGTACGGCCCCCGACAGGGACCCCGGCTGGTCGTGGCAGATGGTCGCCGCCCACCTCTTCGTCACCGTGCTCACCGCCGTCCTGTGGTGGGCCGGCCGGCGGGCGGCGTCGTACGTCGTCTCGCTCCTGCTGCGCCCCGCGCCTCCGGTCGCGGCCGGGCCGCGACCGCGCCCCGTCGACGTACGCCTCGGGTCCTCGCTCGTGCACCTGCTGGTCCCACCGGGCCGCGGGCCACCCCTGGCGGTCCTGCCCTCCTGAGTCCGTCCGGGCCAGGGGGCACACGCGACCCCGGATCCCGTACGGCCACAGACCCCAGGAGAACCCATGTCCATCCGCACCATCGCGCGCCTCGGCGCGCTCCCGGCCGCCACCGCGGCCCTCGCCCTCGCGATCGCCTCGCCGGCCGGCGCACACGTGACGACCACGCCGTCCACAGCGGCCGCCGGAGCCTTCACCGTCGCGACGTTCAGCGTCGGGCACGGCTGCGAGGGGTCGCCCACGACCTCGATCGAGATCCAGGTCCCCGAGTCGGTGCTCTCGGTGACGCCGACCCGCAACCCCCTCTACGACGTGGAGGCCACCATCGAGCAGCTCGACGACCCGGTGACCGACGCCCACGGCAACGAGGTCACCGAGCGCACGTCCTCGATCGTCTACACCGCCCGGACCCCGCTGCCCGACGGGCAGCGGGACACCTTCGAGCTGTCCTTCCAGGTGCCCGACGCCGAGGGCGAGGTGCTGAGCTTCCCGACGATCCAGACGTGCGAGGAGGGCGAGACGGCCTGGACCCAGGTGCCGGCCGACGGCCAGGACGAGGACGAGCTGGAGAACCCGGCACCGTCCTTCACGATCCTGCCCGCCACCGGTGAGGGCCACCACGGCGAGGAGGCGGCCGAGGAGGCGTCGGCCGAGCCGCGTCGGCCGACACCGACGCGGTCAGCGACGAGTCGGACGACGACGGCTCCTCCGCCCTCGGCTGGGCCGGGCTCGTCGCCGGCCTGCTCGGCCTCGCGGCCGGCGGTCTCGCCCTGGCCCGGACGCGCTCCACCTCGTGACCTCGCCGGCGCGGCCGGTGCGGTGGCGTCGGGCACTCAGCCTGGCGACTGCCGCACTGGTCGCGCCCGCACTCGTCCTCGCTGTCCTGCTCGGACTGGCACTCGCCGCGGCGTCGCCTGCCGCCGCGCACGCCGAGCTGGTGAGCACCGACCCGGAGGAGGGGGCCGTCCTCGAGGCCGCTCCCGCCTCGATCACCCTCACCTTCAACGAGCCGGTGCGACTGACCTCGCAGGAGGTCGCGGTCTACGACGCCGAGGGCGACCCGGTCGACGCGACCGCCGGGTCCAGCGGCGTGGAGGTCACCGTCGCCCTGACCGGCGCCGCCGAGCTGGCCGACGGCACCTACGTCGTCTCGTGGAACGTCCTGTCGAGCGACGGCCACCCCATCTCGGGCGCGCTGACCTTCTCGGTCGGCGCGCCGAGCGCCACGGTGTCCGCACCGCCGGAGTCCGAGACGTCCTCGACGGTCGTCGAGGTGGTGCGCGACCTGGTCACCGTCGTCTCGCTCGTCGGGCTGCTCCTCGCCGCCGGTCTCGCCCTCTTCCTCGCCCACGTCCTGCCGCGCTCGTGGGAGGGCGGCGAGGTGCGAGGACGCCTGCGGCGCCTGCTGGCGTACGCCGCCGCGGCGGGCGCCCTCGGCGCGGTCCTGCAGGTGCCGGTGGCCGCGGTCTACGGCCAGGGCCTCGAGCTGGCCGACGTCGTGTCGGCCTTCGACGCCGGCCAGGTCGTGAACGAGCTGGTGAGCGCCGCGCTGGTGGTCGTCGGGCTCGGGGCGGTGGTCGCGCGCCGCCTCGACGTCGCCTCCCGGGCAGACGGCCGCCAGGGTGCTCACCGGCGGCGCGCTCGTCGCGCTCCTCGGTCCCTCGCTCGTCGGCCACACCCGCGCCTTCGCGCCGGCACCGGTCCTCGTCATGTGGGACGTCTTCCACGTGACGGCGGGCGCCATCTGGCTGGGCGGGCTGGTCGGGCTGGTGGTGTCGCTGCGGGCCCTGTCCGGGCGCGAGGTGCTGGCGGCGCAGACCCTGTCCCGGTTCTCGACGGTCGCGGGCTTCGCGCTCGTCGTCGTGGCGGCCGCCGGCGCCTTCCTGGCCTGGCGCATCCTCGGGTCGTGGGCGGGCTTCGTCGAGACGGCGTACGGCCGGTTGCTGCTCGTGAAGATCGCGATCGCCCTCGTGGTCGCGGCGATCGGCGGCTGGAACAGGTGGCGCACCCTGCCGGTCGTGCGCGCGGCCTCCGGGTTCGGCGACCGGGAGCGTGCGGCGAGCGCGGTGACCCGGACCGTGCGGGTCGAGGCCGTCCTCCTCGTGGCCCTCCTCGGCGTCACCGGCTTCCTCGTCAACCAGTCGCCTCGGCCCGCTCCGGTCACCGTCGCATCGGGGTCGACCGGAGTCGGCGCCGCGACCGCCGGCGACCTCAGGGTGCTGGCGGCACTGGACCCACGACGTACGGGCAGCAACACCCTGCTCGTGCAGGTGCAGGACGCGGCGGGCGAGCCCTACGACCCACCCGCCCACCCCGTCGTCTCGATGGGCACCCCGGGCCTCGACATCGGCGAGGTGACGATGCAGCCGGTCGGCGCCGGCACCTATCGCGGCGAGGTCGTGGTGCCGCGCGCGGGTGAGTGGGAGGTGCAGGTCAGCATCCGGCTGAGCCGCTTCGAGAACCCGGTGACCACCGTCAGGGTGACGGTGCCACGGTGAGCTCCACCGGCACCGTGTGCAGGAAGCCGTCGACCCTGACCTGCGCGAAGAGGCGGTAGTCGCCGGCCTCGGCGATGTCGGCGTGGAACGTCAGCGCGGACCCGTCCTCGGTGAGGTCGGGGGCGTCGAGCGGGTGCAGGTGCACCATCGAACCTGTCGAGGTGTGGAAGCCGGTGACGTGGCCGTAGGAGCCGAGGTAGGTGCCGAGGTTGACCGGGTCGCCCCGGGCGTCGCGCACGACGAGGCGCAGCAGGCCGTTGGAACCCGTGGTCGGCGCCTGGGCGACGCTGACGCTGACGACGTCGTCGCCCGCCACGGTGTCGCCCGGCTCGCCGGGCGGGAGGGCGAGCGGCCGGCCCAGCACGACGTGGTCACCGTTGCCGCCCTCGTCACGCGCCACGAACTCGGTGATGACGCGGTAGCCACCGGCGTCGGGCACGTCGAAGGGTGCGGACCAGGTGCCGTCGTCCGCGCGGGTCGGGTGCAGGTGGCGGAAGACGGTGAGGTCGTCGTTGACGACGTAGAGGTGGAGCTCCTTGGTGAGCTCCTCGACGTAGTCGGTGACCGGCTCGCCCTCGAAGTCGTCGATGCGGAACCGCACCTCACCGATCCCGTCGGGCTGCTCGCGCACCTGGAGGCCGTCGAGGGAGTAGCCCACCTCGGACGACGTCGTCCCGTCCCCGACCGCCATCGACACCATCGCCCCGCCCACGTGGGAGTGGCCGGCCGCGACCTGGTCGTCGCCGCTGGTGGTGCACGCGGCGAGGCTGGTCACGAGCACGGCGGCGAGGGCCGACCCCCACCGCTGGTCGGCTGACCGCTCCTCCGTCCGGTCGAGGAGCGCCCGGAGATGGACGATGCAGGTCCGGGGTCAGCGTGGGCACGCAGCGAGGCTAGCCGCCTCCAGAAGGGATTCAGGCGAGCGAGAGGAAGAGCTTCTCCATCTTCTTCACGTCGAGGCTGTCGATGTCGCCCTCCCCCTCGACGAGGCACTGCTGCAGGCCGCTCGCGACGATCGCGAACCCGGCCCGGTCGAGGGCCTTCGACACCGCGGCGAGCTGGGTCACCACGTCCTCGCACTCGCGACCCTCCTCCAGCAGCCTGAGCACGCCGGCCAGCTGGCCCTGCGCGCGCTTGATGCGGTTGATGACCGGCTTCATCTGGGTCGGGTCGAGCTCCATCACGTCTCCTGGGTGTGGGGGGTCAGCGCGGCGAGGGCCGCGGTGAGGCGCTGCTTGGCGTCGGCGGCGACCGAGTCGAGGGCATCCGTGCTGGCGAGACCCATCATCGCGTCGGGGTTGAAGGCCTCCACGACCGTGGTGGTGGCCCCCGTCGACCGGACGACCACGTTGCACGGGAGGACCGCGGCGATCGACGGGTCGACCCCGATCGCCTCGTACGCCAGCTGCGGACGGCACGCGCCGAGGATGACCTGGGGCGGTAGGTCGACGTCGAGCTTGGCCTTCATGGTGACGGCGAGGTCGATCTCGGTGAGGATGCCGAAGCCCTGGTCGGCCAGCGCCGTCCGGGTGGCGGCTACGGTCTCGTCGTAGGGCATCTCGACGGTGGTGCTGAGCGTGTAGCTCATGGGTGGCCATTCCTCTCGTGCAGCGTGGCGGGGATCGTACGAACGATACCCCCCACGGTATAGGTCGATCGCATCCTGTCTCGTGGAAGTCAGCTTGGCAGATACCCCCGGGGGTGTGTATCGTTGCCGTTGAATACCCCACCGGGTATTCATGTCCATCGAGGAGGAGAGTTCGCATGAGCACCCGCACCCCGGAAGTCGATGTCGACCAGCTTGCCGCCGCCCTGGAGGGTGGCGCCCAGGTGGTGGACGTCCGCGAGCGAGGCGAGTACGCCCAGGTCCACGTCCCCGGCGCCGTGCTCATCCCGATGGGACAGCTCGCCGCGCGCATGGGCGAGCTCGACTCGACCTCGCCCGTCTACGTCGTGTGCGCCAGCGGGAATCGCTCGAGCGCCATGACGGACCTGCTGCGCGCCAGCGGTTTCGACGCCTGCTCCGTGACCGGCGGAACCCAGGCCTGGGTCTCGTCCGGCCGTGCCGTCGGAGTCGGCCTGTGATCCGCGACCTGGTCGACGGACCCGAGCTGACCATCATCCCCATCGAGACCCCCACCCTGGGAGACCGCAGCTACCTCGTGCACGACGGCGAGATCGCGCTGGTGGTGGACCCGCAACGCGACATCGACCGGATCCTCACCCTCCTCGACGAGCACGGCGTACGCCTCACGCATGTCTTCGAGACCCACATCCACAACGACTACGTCACCGGCGGCCTCGCCCTCGCGCAGCGCACCGGTGCCCAGTACCTCGTCAACGGCGAGGACGACGTGTCCTTCGTCCGCACCCCCGTGGCGGACGGACAGGTCGTCGAGGTGGGTGGACGGATGCGCGTCACCGCGCTGGCGACCCCCGGCCACACGTTCACCCACCTCTCCTACGTCCTCGTCGACGGCGACGCCCAGGTCGGCGTCTTCTCCGGCGGATCCTTGCTCTACGGCGCCACCGGTCGCCCGGATCTGCTCGGTGAGGAGCACACCCACGAGCTGGTGCGCCACCAGCACGCCTCGGCGCACCGAGCTCGCCCGGCCTGCTCCCTGACGAGGCGGAGGTCTTCCCGACGCACGGTTTCGGCTCGTTCTGCTCGGCCACCCAGTCGGACGCGACCGAGTCGACCATCGGGCGCGAGAAGGAGTCGAACCCGGTCCTGACCCAGGACGAGGAGACCTACGTCGAGGAGCTGCTGGACGGTCTCGGCGCCTACCCCGCGTACTACGCCCACATGGCTCCGGCCCGCAACGCCGAGGGACCCGACCGCCCCTGACCTCTCCCCGCCGTCCGTCGCGGACGCGGCCGAGCTGCGGCACCGGATCGAGGACGGCGAGTGGGTGGTGGACCTGCGCACGCGCACCGCGTTCGCGGCCGGACACGCGCCGGGCACGCTGAACTTCGGCATCGACGGCGGCTTCGCCACCTACCTCGGCTGGCTCATCACCTGGGGCACCCCGGTCACCCTGCTCGGCGAGAGTGCCGAGGACGTCGCCGAAGCGCAGCGCGAGCTGGTGCGCATCGGCATCGACCGCCCGGCAGCCCACGCGACCGGCGACCCGAAGGACTGGTCCGACCGGGAGCTGAGCTCGTTCCCGACCGCCACGTTCGAAGACCTCGCCCAGGTCCGGCACCACCGCGAGATCGTCATCCTCGACGTCCGCCGCGCCGACGAGCACGACAAGGCCCGCATCGCCGGCGCCGTCAACGTCCCCATCCACGAGCTGCCGCAGCGTCTCGACGACGTCCCGGCCGGCGAGGTGTGGGTCCACTGCGCCGGTGGCTACCGCGCCTCGGTCGCCGCGTCGTTCCTCTCCGCCGCTGGCATGAAGCTCGTCGCCGTCGACGACAGCTTCGACAACGCCGAGAAGGTGGGCCTCCACCTCGTGGGACCCGAAGCGTGACGTTCGCGCTCCTGGGCGCCGTCGTCGCCGGTGCGCTCATCGGGCTCAGCCTCGGTGCGCTCGGCGGCGGTGGGTCCATCCTCGCCGTCCCTGTGCTCCTCGCGCTGGGACAGACCGCGACACAGGCCACCACCGGGTCGCTGGTCGTCGTGGGTGTCACCTCCCTGGCGGGCGCCGTGACCGCCTACCGGGCCGGGAACGTGCTCCTCGCACGCGGCGTCGCGTTCGGTGTCGTCGCCATCGGCGGCGCCGTCGTCGGGGCGCGTGCGTCCGCGGCCGTCCCCGAACCGGTGCTCCTGGCCGCGTTCGCGGGCCTCATGCTCCTCGTGGCCGGCCTGATGACCGTCCGCCAGCTACACAGCCGACGCGGCACTTCCTCGGGCGCTCACGCCGACCGGCCCCGCCTCGACGACCCCATCATCACGTTCAGCCCCACCTTCATGTGCCAGTGCCCCCGCGCCCTGAAGGTGCTCATCACCGCGACCGCGGTCGGCCTGCTCACCGGGTTCCTCGGTGTCGGCGGCGGGTTCCTCGTCGTCCCCGCCCTCACCCTCGCCCTCGCGCTCCCCATGGGCTACGCCGCCGGCACCTCACTGGTCGCCATCACCATCACCAGCGCCGCCGCCCTCGCCACCCGCGCCGGCACCGGCATCGCACCCGACTGGTGGCTCGTCGCCGTCCTCACCGTCACCGCGATCGCCGGGTCTGTCGCCGGAGCCCGCCTCGCGGCCCGCACCGACACCACCCGGCTCTCGGCCGCCTTCACCGCCCTCGTGCTCGCGGTCGCCGTCTACACGGCCGTCCAGGCCGTGCCGTCCCTCGTCTGACATCATCCGCACCAGAACAGAAGGAGCTCCACCATGTGCCACGCCAAGACCTGCAAGACCTGTGGCAGGACGACCTGGGCCGGCTGCGGCCAGCACGTCGCCCAGGTCAAGGCCGGCGTCCCCGCCCAGGACTGGTGCGACGGTCAGCACACCGCCGCGGAGAAGCAGGCGAGCGGTGGCGGGGGCTTCCTCGCGAGGCTCTTCGGTCGCTGACCCGAGGTCGGCCCCGTCGAGGACAACGCATGACGTGGGGTGTCGTGGGACCGCACGAGCTCTGAGGACCCAGGGTCGTCCCGGACTGACGTCATGAGGTGGTCTCCTCCATCGGCAGCCGCGACTCGTGCGGGCTCCCGGAGAAACCCGGAGGCAGGCCCTCGGCGGTCCCGAAGGTTGCCTGGTGGCGCACAGCCCACTGCGGCCGTCGGCCGTCGGGCGGCATGACCTGGACCCGGCTGCCCGGGCGGACGTGCTCGCCGATCGGGAGCTCGACCTCCAGCGGTGAATCGTCGTCACCCACGAGGGAGACGATGACCCGGGTGCCGGTGGGGCGGCTCCGTACGACGCGGGCTCCGAGGCCTGGGGCGGTGATGCCGCCATCGCTGCGCTCGACCCGCAGCGACTCGCGGCGGACCAGGAGCACGGCAGGCCCGTCCCCCGTCGCGCCCGCGGCCACCGGCACGCGACCCCACGAGGAGTGGTGGACCCCGTCACGGATCGTGCCCGCGATCTCGGCGAAGCCGCCGAGCAGTCGGGCGACAGCAACGCTCGCCGGCCGCTGGTAGATCTCGGCCATCGGCGCGCGTTGGTGGACGCTCCCCTCGATGAGCACGACGGTCGACTCGGCCAGTGCCGCTTCGTCGAGGTCGTGGGTGACCATGAGGATCGTGGGGGCGAGCGCGGCACGCACCTCGATGAGGAGGTCGTGCATCGAGGCCCGCAGCTCACGGTCCAGGGAGCTGAACGGTTCGTCGAGGAGCAACGCGCCTCGTTCGGCGGCCAGTGCTCGCGCCAGTGCCACCCGCTGCTGCTGGCCGCCGGAGAGCGAGGACACGTCGCGGGAGTCGAATCCCTCCAGGTGGACCAGTCGGAGGTAGCGCTGTGCACACCGTCGGGCCTCGCGGCGCCGGGCACCCGCCAACCGAGGGGCAAAACCCACGTTGCCAGCGACGTCGAGGTGCTCGAACAGCAGCGGCTGCTGGAACATCACAGTGAGGTCACGCCGCTCGGTGGGTTGGTCGACGACGTCGCGGCCGTCCACCAGCACCTGGCCCGAGGTGGCGCGCTGCAACCCCGCAGCCACGCGGAGCAGGGTGCTCTTCCCCGAGCCCGAGGGCCCGACGACAGAGACCATCTCCCCGTCCGCCACCGTGAGGGACGCACTCCTCAGAGCAGGGCTCTCCGCGTCGGGATAGCGGTGCCACACGTCCCGGATCTCCAGCGTGCTCATCAACGCATCCTCTCCCGCTCGGGCATGGTCTCGGGAACGCGATCAGTGGCCGAGCCGCGGCCACTGCCGCGGATCCTGAGGGCGCCTGCGAGTGTCACCAGCACCACTGGGGGCAGGAGGGTCGCCATGGCCATGGCGGCCACCGCCGAGTCGTTGCCCGAGCCCGAGGCGGCGGCTCCGAGCAGGACCGGGGCGGTCACCAGCTGCCCACCGCCCACGAGCAGCGTGACGACGTAGTCGCTCCACCCGACGAGAAAGGCCAGCAGCGCGGCGACGAGGATGCTGCCGCGAACCGCCGGCAGCACCACCCGCAGCCTGGCCTGCCGGGGTGTCGCACCCAGCGCTCGTGCCTGGGCTTCCAGCTCCGGAGACGTCCGCGCGAACCCGGTCGCGCTCGTGTACGCCGTGTAGGGGATCGCCACCACGGCCAGGAGCAGCACCACCGAGACCAGCTCCGGCAGCCCGACCCGGATCAGGACCACGTCGAGTCCCATGGCCACCGCGAAGGGAGGCAGGACGAGCGGGACCAGCAGCAGGGCGATCACCAGTCGAGGCCGTCTGGTGAGTCGCCAGCCGAGCACCCGCCCGGTCATCACGCCCAAGGGGGTGGCCACGGCAGCGACCGCGAGGCCGAGGGCGAGCGAACGCAGCAGCGCGAGCGGCAGACCTGCGGAGGCTGCCTCACGCCATCCCGAGACACCCCAGCCGCGGGGAAGCAGGTCAGGGAAGCTCCACCGATCCGCTCCTGCCCACACCAGCACCGGGGCGAGCGGCACGACGAGCCACACCAGACCCAGTGTGACGACCCCGATCCGGGTCGCCTTCGTCACGAGAGCGCCCCCGTTGACAGCGATCGCAGTCGCGGGAGCGCCGCGAGGGCGGGCACCGCGACGCACAGGGCGAGGACGGAGCCGGTCACGGCAGCTGCTGCGGCGGCCGGGCGGTCCGCCAGCTCGATGGAGCCGAAGAGCCGGAAGGCCAGCACCGGCAGGGGTTCGGGGACCGCACGTCCCAGCAACCAGGCCACCTCGTAGGACCCGATGGCGTAGACAAGGGTGACCAGCGAGGCCGCGCCGACTGCGGGCGCCGCCGTGGGCACCAGGACCCGCAGGACCCGCTGCACGGGGCGGGCTCCCAGGCCCGCCGCCACCTGCATGCGCAGCCGGTGGCCGGGCGCGACCGCGGCCAGGACGACGAGGGCGACGAACGCCGACTCCTTCCACGCCAGCTCGAGGACGGTCGCGACCGGCCACGACCCACCGACGAGTGCCGGCCAGCCGTCGCCGCCCACCCGCGCGGCGAGTCGGGCCCCCACTCCCCCGTCACCCAGCAGCAGCGACACCGAGGTAGCGCCCACGAGGTGCGGGACGGCCAGGACCGCGAGGCAGGCGAACCGTACGGACGCGGCGGCGCGTCCGCCGCCGAGCATCAGCGTCGACAGGAGGAACCCGACCACGGCCGCCACCAGCGTCGCCGGGACCGCGATGAGCAACGACTCCCCGATCCCCGCGACCAGGTCGGGCGCTGCGGCCCGCCACCCGTCGAGACTCGGGGTGGGCTCGCCGTACAACGGCATCAGGCCGACCGAGGTGGCCACCACCGCAGCCATGCCGGTGCCCGCAACCACGGTGATGGCCACGATCCCCGGCGCGGCACCGGTCACCCGCAGACTCGTCATGGGCGCCCGAGGACCTCGCGTCGCCAGCCGTCGTCGAGCGGCGTCACCCAGGCCGAGGACAGCTCGGGCTGGGCGTTGCGGGACAGCTCGTCGTACGGCGGAACCACCGGCGAGTCCGGAAGTCGGTCGAACGCGCGCGCCGCGTCGGCGTCGAGCCTGCCGGTGTCGAGAACCGTGAACTGGCCCCACACGGCGGGGTCGGCCTTCGCCGCCTGCTGCTCGGGCGACAGTGCGAGGTCGGCGACCACCATCGCGCCCGCCTGGTCCGGCGAGCCGGCCGGGATCGCGAGGAAGCTGGCGTTGCCGATCGTGCCGTCCGTGACGCCCAGCACGCGGGTGGTCGACGGAAAGGTGCCGTCCTCGACCAGCTCGGTCAGACGTGGCGGGCCCATAGGTCATGGTGAAGTCCACCTGCCCGTCGGCGAACAGCCGGTCCAGCGCCACCTGGTCCCGGGGGTACGTGCGGCCTTCGCGCCACAGCGTCGGCGCGAGATCGCTCAGTCGCTCCCACAGTGCGGGCGACAGCTCGTCGTACGCCCCCTCGTCGAAGGCCGCCGGGACTGCGTCCGCGCCTCCGGACAGCGCGTACAGGGCCTGGCGGACGAAGACGGACCCGGTGAAGTCCGGCGGCGCGGGATAGGTGAAGCGGCCGGGGTGGGCCTCGGCCCAGTCGATCAGCCCGGCGACGGTGGTGGGCGGGTCCGAGACCCGCGCGGAGTCGTAGGCGAAGGTGAACTGCGCCTTGTGCCACGGCGCCTCGCACCCCTCGACGGGCACCCCGAAGTCCTCCCGGACCAACGGGTCCTCGTCGCCGACGTACTGCATGTTCGGCAGGTCGTCGGACCAGCCGCACAGCCAGGCACCCGCCTCCTGACCGGTGGCGAAGTTGTCGCCGTTGACCCAGACCAGGTCCACCGAACCGTCGTCCTCGCCAGCAGCCCGCTCGGCGAGCAGGCGTCGCATCGCGTCCTTGGTGTCGGCCACCGGGACCCGGCGCACCGTGACGCCGAGATCGGCAGCCGCCGGGGCCAGGACGTCGTCGACGTAGGCGTTGCCTCGGTCGTCGCCGCCGTACATCCACAGGTCCACCGTCTGGCCCTCCGCCTCGGCCAGCACCTCGTCCCACGGTCGATCCGCTGCTGCGACGGGGCTCTCGGCGGCCGGCGCCGAGCAGGCACTGACGAGCAGGGCCGAGCCCAGCGCGGTCGCTGCCAGGGTCAGATGGCGGGCACTCACGGTGATGGTGTCTCCTCAGGCGACGAGCTGGTCAGGCGGACCTTGTCATATCGGGAACACGGTGGAGGTCGTGCAGACTTCCCTCCGTGTGGAGCCGACGCGGATGACGAGCCGGGCCCACGCGTGGGCACGACTCGGCGCGTTGGTGGCAGTGCTGCTCGCGGTGTTCGTCGTCGAGCAGCTGCGCGGATGGGACGACGTCCGACTGCTCCGCGAGCAGGTGGACGCGGCAGGGCCCTGGGGTGCCGCCGTCTTCGTCGCCGGCTACGCCGTGCTGTGCCTGCTGCCGGCACCCAAGGCGCTCCTCACCGCGCTGGGTGGCGTGCTGTTCGGGCTGTGGCTCGGCGCGCTCCTGTCATGGATCGCCGCGCTCGCTGGCGCCGCCACCGCATTCGGGCTGGGTCGGGTTCTCGGACGTGATGCCGTCGACCGGCTGACACGCGGTCGCCTCGAGCGAGCCGATCAGCTGCTGGCCCACCACGGGTTCGGTGCGGTCGTGGCGGCGCGGCTCACACCGGTGCTCCCGTTCACCGTCCTCAACTACGCGGCCGGACTGACCGGGGTGCGGTGGCGCCACTACGTGGCCGGGTCGGCCCTCGGGATGATTCCGGGCAGCCTGGCCTACGCCGCCCTGGGTGCGTGGGGCGCCGACCCGTGGGGGATCTTCGCCGGGGTCGCGGTGCTCGTCGCGTTGGTCGCGCTCGGCGGCCTCCTCGGTCGACGGCTGCTGGGTCATGATGGCGACGCCATGGCCTCGCGCCACCACGATGGGGAGGAGCACTGATGTTCGACGCCGTCCTCCGCCGTCGTCTCGACGAGCCGCTGGCCGCGGTCGCCGAACGGATCGACCGCTCGTGGGTGACCCCCGACCGGCTGACGGTGGCTCGGTCTCCTGGTCGGTCTGGCCAGCGCCGGCCTCGCGGCCGGCCAGGTGTGGGGCTGGGCACTTCTCGCGTGGCTGCTCTCCCGGGCACTGGACGGCCTGGACGGGCCGCTGGCACGACGGCGTGGCACCGGGCAGGGCTCCCCAGCCGGGGGGTTCCTCGACATCACCGCCGACTTCGTCGTCTACGGAGCGACGGTCGTGGGAGTCGCCGTCGGCGCGGTGGGGACCTCGGCCTCCCTCGCGGACTGGCTCCCCTTCCTCGCCGTGCTCCTGGCCTACTACGTCAACGGCACCGCGTTCCTGGCGTTCTCCTCGATCGCCGAACGCACCGGTCACCGCATCGACGACGGCCGGTCGCTGAGCTTCCTCGGCGGGATCGCCGAGGGGGCCGAGACGATCCTCGTGCACTCGCTGTGGCTGCTCGTGCCCGCGTACGCCCCGCTGATCGCGTCCGTATGGGCGGGCGTGGTGGGCGTCAGTGCCGGCCACCGGATCATCACGGGCTACCTGACGCTGCGCGGCGGGAAGCCACGGGCTCGCCCAGAGGGTTCCCTGTGACATGAGGACTCCGCCAGCTCGCGACCACATGACGGACGACGCTGATGGATGAGGCGGCCGACGGCGCGGTTGCGTCCTCCCAGGTCGGCTCGCCTACGCCTGGTGGCACTGGTCCTCGCCTTCACAGTGGGCTCCGTCGCCCTGCATCTCAGCGGCTGGAGCGGGCCGGAACGGCTGCAGGCGCTGGTGGAGTCGGCCGGGTGGGCCAGTGTCGCGGTGTTCGTGGTCGGGGTACGCCGTGATCGTGCTCGTCCCCGCGCCCGCCTCCCTGCTGACGATTCTCGGAGGCGCGCTCTTCGGCTTGTGGTGGGGCGCCCTGCTGGCCTGGTGCGGCGCCCTGCTCGGCGCCGCACGTCGGCTTCCTCCTCGGCCGGCGGCTCGGGCGGCCGGCGGTCGACCGGATGCTCCGCGGGCGGCTCCAGCAGGCCGACCGGGTGCTGGCTCGTCACGGGTTGGTCGCCGTGCTCGCGGTCAGGCTCCTGCCGCTGTTTCCCTTCACCCCGATCAACTACGCCTCCGGACTGCTCGGCGTGCGCCCGCGCGACTACGTCCTGGGCACGGCCGTGGGCATCGTGCCCGGTGCCCTCGCGTACGCCGCCGTCGGCGCCTCGGGGGCGGACCCGCTCGGCATCGTCGTCGGCGTCGGTGGCCTGCTGGTGCTCACCCTCGTCAGCGGCACCCTGGGCGAGCGGCTACTGGCCACGAGCACCCGTCCAGCACCCGCCTCCGAGTCGTGACACGTCACCTCGCGGGGCCGACCACCAAGGTCCGCGTCACCACACTGAGGACCCGCTGGCGCACGCTCCTCGAGCTGACCCAGCCCGTGCACCCGGAGACCCTTGCGGCGGTGCGCCGCCGTTGGTCGGAGCTCCCGACGACCGCCAGGACCCCTGCACAGACGTTGGGCCGCCTCGGCGTGGGCTGCGAGGGCACGAACGCCGTCTTCCCGAGGTGCAACCTGACCTGTTCGCCCTGCTACCACTCCGCAGACGCCAACAAGGTCCGCACGGACGGCACCCACACGCTCGACCAGGTTCGGCGCCAGATGGCGCTCCTGCGGGAGCGGCGCGGCCCCCGTGCCCACGCCCAGCTCATCGGCGGTGAGGTCTCGCTGCTCTCTCCCGACGACCACGCTGCATCGCTGCTGGCGATGCGGGCGGCAGGTCGAGAGCCCATGTCGATGTCTCACGGAGACTTCGACGAGGACTACCTCCGCCAGCTCGTCACGCGGGCCGATGGCGGGCTCCGACTGCCGCGGGTGTCCTTCGCGGGGCACTTCGACTCGCTCATGCGCGGGCGCCGCGGGATTCCGCGGCCCCGAGCCGAACACGAGCTGGACGTGCATCGTGCCGCGTTCGTGGCGATGTTCGAGCGAGTGAGACGGCAGACCGGCCTGCGGTACTTCCTGGCCCACAACATGACGGTGACCCGCGCGAACCGCGATCAGGTCGCCGACGTCGTGGCCGCCGTGCGCCGCATGGGATACTCGATGATGTCGTTCCAGCCGGCAGCCCGGGTGGGTGATCCCCGGCGCTGGGGCGCCGACGAGCAGAGCGTCGGCATCGACGAGGTCTGGGAGCAGATCGAGACGGGAATGGGGCAGCCGATGGCATGGCAGGCCCTGCAGTTCGGTGACTCGCGGTGCAACCGCTCGGCCTTCGGAGTCGTCGTGGGCGACGCATGGGTTCCGCTGCTCGATCCCGCTGTCGCGGCTGATCTCGCCTTCCGCGACGCGGTGTTCACCCGTGTCCCGGGGATCTCGCTCAGCGGCGACCGACCGTGGGTCACGATCGCGAAGCTGCTCCGGGTCGCCGCTCGCGAGCGCCGCCTGGCGGCCATGGCACTGCAGTGGAGTGGACGGTTCGTACGCCGCGCCGGAGGCGTGACGACGCTCGCGAGAGCCGGGACGCGCGGCGAGGTCACCGGCCTGAGCATCGTCGTGCACGCCTTCATGGATGCCTCGAGCGTGATCCCCGCCTGGCGGACCATGCAGGCCGGGGGAACCGCGACCGACGACGAGATGCGGGCGACCCAGGAGCGGTTGCAGGCCTGCGTGTACACGATGGCCCATCCCGACACCGGCGAGCTGGTCCCCGCGTGCGTCCAGCACTCGGTGTTCGACCCCGCGGAGAACAAGCAGCTCCTCACCCTGCTCCCCATGCCGACGCGTCGCTGACGCCTGCTCAGCTCTCGTACATCGCGAGCCAGCGTGCGTCGATGCGACGCTTGAGGGCCAGGCTCGGGCGGCCCAGCCACCACCACCGACCCCGCACCGCGAGCGCAGTACCGCCCCCCAGGTCGAGGATCGACAACGCGTGCTTCTGCGGTCGGTAGACCGGGGCGGGGGCGCCGCTCGCACGCGCCTCGAGTGCCGCGAGCAGCACCGGCCCCTGCCGGACACCGTGGACGCCGATGCGTGGCAGAGCCATCGGAAGGAAGTCGGCGCAGTCGCCGGCGGCGAAGACGTCGTCGTGGTCGCGGTGCTGGAGCGTCGCCCGCACCGGGAAGCCACGTGGACCGCCCAAGGGCGACCGCAGGGCAAGTGCTGGCGGGCCGAGTCCGGTGGCAACGACAACCGTGTCGTGCGGGAGACGGATCCCGTCGCGCAGCACGACGGCATCCTCCTCGATGCGTACGACGTCGGCCTCCGTCAGGATCTGTACGCCCCTGACGTCGAGCAGCTCGACGAGGCGGCGTGCCGCACGCCGGGGAAGAGATCCGCCGACATGAGGTCCGCGCTCGAGCAGATGGACCCGGTCGGTGTCGGGGCGGGACGCAAGGTGCGCCGCGAGCTCGATCCCGCTCGCGCCAGCGCCGACCACGGTGACGTGGTGCCCGCGCCCCACGGGCGGGCGTGCCAGGCGTCCGCGCAACGTGGTGAGGTCACTGAGCGGCTTGACCCCGACGACCGCGCCGACCCTGGTCGTGGCGGGTGGTACGTCGGCGACGCTGCCGATGTTGAAGGACACCAGGTCCCACTCGACCAGAGCTCCGTCGTCGGTGGTGGCCCTCCGCGCCACCGGGTCGACAGCGGTGACGAGTCCCCGCCGGTGGTCGACCCGGTGGCGGCCGGCGAGCGCCGCGACGTCGATGCGGCCCTCCGCCGGGTCGCGGCCACCGGCCGCGACCCCGGACGCCGCCCCGCTGTAGTCGAACCACTCGGGCGCGACGAGGGTGATGCGGTAGCCGGCTCGTGCGAGGCGGGCGGCGTTCCGGACGAGGTGGAGGTGTGCATGACCCGCACCCACCAGCAAGAGGCGCTGCTCAGCCGGCACGACGCTCGAGCCACCAGCTCCGGGTCCGCGCCAGCGTGCGCAGGGCGCGCCGTGTGGCGGGACGGTCGAGCTGCTCGCGCACATCGGCGATCGCGGCGTTCCAAGGTCCGTCGTTCCACGTCGGGTAGGCGTGGGTGATGCCGGCAAGGTCGCGCGTGCGCAGACCTCGGCGGACGGCGATCGCGAGCTCTCCGAGGGTCTCCCCCGCCCGCGGACCGACGACAGTGGCTCCGAGGATCCGGCCCTTGCCGTCGATCGCCAGACGGGTCAGGCCGTCGGTGAGGTCCTCGGTCACGGCTCGGTCGACGTGGCGGTGGTCCAGGGTGAGGATGCGGATCCCGTCGCGTTCACGTCCGGTGTCGACACCGACGGCGGCGACCTCGGGATGGGTGTAGGTGACCCGCGGGACCGCGGAGGTCTCCACCGAGCGCCGCACGCCCAGGACCGCGTTGCTGGCAGCGAGGCTGCCGTGGACGCCGGCGACGTGCGTGAACTGGGGGTGGCCCGTCAGGTCGCCGGCCGCCCAGATGCGCGGGTTGGTGGTCCGCAGGCGATCATCGACGACCACGAATCCGCGCTCGTCCACCTCGACGCCGACCGTGTCGAGACCGAGACCCGTGGTCCGGGGGCGTCGTCCCACGGCGACCAGCAACCGGTCGAACGCCACCTTCTCCCCGTCGTCGAGGACGAGCCATCCGGACTGTGAGTCCGATGCGACCACCGACGTCACCGACTGGCCGGTCCGGATCGTGACTCCGTCGGACTCCAGTGCGCGGTGCACGACTGCGGCAGCTGCGGGGTCCTCGCGAGGGAGCACTCGCGGTGCTCCCTCGACGAGGGTGACCTCGACACCGAGTCGGGACAACCCCTGCCCGAGCTCGCAGCCGATGCTGCCACCGCCGAGGACCGCCACCCGCCGTGGAGCCTCGGTGAGGTCCCACACGGTGTCGCTGGTGAGGTGGTCGAGGTCTGCGAGGCCCGGGATGGGCGGCACTGCCGGCGCCGCGCCCGTCGCGACCATTGCCTGCGTGAACCGGACGGTCTCGCCGTCGACCTCGAGCATGCCGTCCCCCACGAACCTGCCCTCGCCGGTGCGCACGGTCACTCCAGCCGCTTCGAGAGCCTCGATCGAGTCGACGGGCGCGATCTGGCGGATCGCTGCGTGCACGTGCTCCATCACCCGCGCGAAGTCCACCCGCACCTCGTCGACGGTGACCCCGAACCGTCCCGCGCGACGGGCGCCTGCGGCAGCCTCCGCCGCGGCCAGCAGCGCCTTGGACGGCACGCACCCGGTCCACAGGCAGTCGCCGCCGGTCCGGTCTCGCTCCACCAGGAGCACCCGAGAGCCGAGGCGCGCTGCCGTCTTGGCCGCGACGATCCCGGCGGTGCCACCGCCGAGGACCAGCAGGTCCCAGCGCTCCGTCGTGCTCACCGCTGACGCCCGTCGATCAGGTCGTCGAGGACGGTGCGCATCCGGTCGACCGAGGCCGGGTCGACGGGGCGGCGGCCCGACCACAGGGACAGGGCGCGGTGCAGCAGCCGGTGCTGTCGCATGACCTCGCTGCACCTCTCGCAGGTGGCCAGGTGCTCCTCGAGCCGGGTGACCTCGCCCGGTGTCAGAGGTGCTGCCGGGTCCGCGTCCAGATAGCGCTGGATGCGGCGTGCGGTCCAGTGGCAGGTGACCATCTGCCGGAGCGCTCCACTCATGACTGCTCCCCTCGGGTGGTGGTGAAGGTGGGGCCGAGTGTCTTGCGGACGCGTTCGCGTGCGCGGCTCAGCCGGGACATGACGGTGCCGACGGGGACGTCCAGGACGGCGGCCGCTTCCGCGTACGACAGGTCGTGGACGTCGACGAGCACGAGCGCGGAGCGGAACTTCGGGTCCAGCCCTGCGACCGCGGCGTGCAGGGCACCATCGAGCTCCTGCACGACGTACACCTCCTCGGCTGCTGGGGACCTCGCCGACCCGAAGGCGGGGCGGGAAGCATGGATCAGCTCCCAGTCGTCGACCGCGATGGGGCGCCTGCGTCGGTGCATGTTGGCGTTGGTGTTGCGCACGATCGTGAGCAACCACGCCCGCGGGTAACGCCCGTCGAAGCGGTCGATGGCCCGGAAGGCGCGCACGAGTGACTCCTGCACGAGGTCCTCCGCATCGGCACCGCTACCGGTGATGCTGCGTGCCACCCGGAGCATCACCTCGATCTCCGGCTCGACGACCTCCGCGAAGGCGCGCCGGCGAGCGGCATCGTCAGGGACGCTCGCCTCGTTCATGCCACGGGAACCCGTCGACGACCCGGATGTGTTCCAGACGCGAGACGGACCGTCGCCGTCGTCACGGGGCACAGGCAGAGAGGACGCATCAGGTGAGCCTTGCACGGCCGTCCCGAGCACCGAGCGATCAGGGACCGTGCGAGGGCGGGCGCCCGAACGAACGCCGGCCCTCGCACGCGTGGTCCGCTCCTCAGATCTTGGGCGCCTGGGGCACGTCGAGCTCGGTGTGGACGTGGTGGTTGAAGTAGTTCGTCAGCAGGTTCAGCGTCACGTGGGCCGCGAGCTCGGTCAGCTGCTCCTCGCTCCACCCCGCGTCGCGAGCGGCCTGCCACGCGGCATCGCTGGTGCTGCCGACGTTCGCGGTGTACTCACGGGCCAGGTTCAGCAGCGCGTCGAGGGCAGGATCGAAGTCTGCCTCGCCGCGGCGGATGGCGATCATCTCGTCCTCGCTGAGGCCCGCCGCCTTGCCGCCGCCGGTGTGCGCGGACTGGCAGTAGGTGCACTCGTCCTGGTTGCCCACCGCGAGCGCGATCGCCTCGCGGACCCGGGCGTCGAGCAGGGCGTGTTCGCGGATCACGTCCTGCAGGGCGACGTACGAGTGCAGGACAGCGGGTGAGTGCGCCATCCCGCCGTGGATGTTGAGCACCTTGCCGTACTTCGCCTCGAGCTGCTTGAGAGCGTCGCGGCTGGCCTCGGGTGCGCTGTCCGTGGTGTGGACGGGAATGCGGGGCATGTCTCCTCCGGGAGATCGGGATCGGCTGACCCTGAGGCAACCCGGCCACGACGGGGCGCCATTCCACAGCCAGGTGTGGAGGACGTCACGCAACGTTCTCGCACCGACCGGGAAGGAGTGCGGGACCTCACCGGGTTTCGTGTTCACCAGACACCAGAGAACTCAGCAGTGAGGTCAGCATGGATCGAGTGTGGAACGGTGCCTTCGCACCGACCCGACGCCTGGCCGGGCTGATCGCCGGCCTCGTGCTGGCGGCCTCCGGGTGCGGCGCGGACGGTGGGACCGCGACAGCCGACGAGCCCTCCGCCGGCGACGTCGCGACGACAGCCTCGCCGGCGGTGCTCGACTTCACCTCACGCACCGTCGACGGTGAGGCCTTCGACGGCACCACGCTCGCCGGCAAGCCGACCGTCTTCTGGTTCTGGGCCCCGTGGTGTCCCACCTGTCATGCCCAGATCTCCGGCGTCGGCGAGCTCGCCGAGACCTACGGCGCCGACGTCAACGTCGTCGGTGTCGGGTCGCTGGACGAGCAGGAGGCGATCGAGGGTTTCGCCGCCGAGGTGTCCCCCGGCGTCACACTGCTCTCCGACCCCGACGGCGCCGTGTGGCGTCAGCTGGGCGTGACCGCCCAGAGCACCTACCTCGTCCTCGACGCGGCGGGGACGGAGCAGGCGTCGGGCTACCTCGACGACGCCGAGCTGGCCGCCCTCGTCGAGGACCTGGCGAGCTGATGCTCGAGCGCCTGCCGCGGCTGGCGGCCGCAGGAGCACTGACGTTCGTCCTGGGCGCCTGCGCAACCACCGCGAGCGAGCCGGCCGACCGTGACGAGGACCGGACCTCGACCGCGGAGGTCGACGACGAGGGCACCACCGACGCCGAAGAGAAGCCTCCGTCCGCGCTCGACGACCCGGCACACCCCGACTTCCCCGACCCGTTGATCGACCTCGACGACCTCCTCCCCGGGGGGCCGCCGCCGGACGGCATCCCGTCCATCGACTACCCGCTCTTCCAGCCCGTCTCCGAGGTCAACTGGCTCGACGACGACGAGCCCGTGCTCTCGCTGACGATCGACGGCAAGACCAAGGCGTACCCGATCCGGATCATGACGTGGCACGAGATCGTCAACGACCGTCTCGCCGGAGTCCCGGTGGCGGTGACCTACTGCCCGCTCTGCAACTCCGGCGTCGCCTTCGAGCGCACCGTGGCGGGCGAGACGACCACGTTCAAGGTCTCCGGCAAGCTGTACGCCGACAACCTGGTGATGTACGACCGGCTGACCGAGTCCCTGTGGCCCCAGCTGACCGGCCGGGCGTCCGTCGGCGCACTCACGGGGACACAGCTCGAGAGCATTCCCGTCGGAGCGGTCGGCTGGCGGCAGTTCCGCGAGGAGCACCCGGACGGGCGGGTCCTCAGCAGGACGACAGGACACGACCGCGAGTACCTCACCAACCCCTACGTCGGCTACGACGACCCGGGCTCCGAGCCGCTCTTCGCGCTCCCTGCCGACCCGGACACCCGCCTGCCCGTGAAGGCTCGCGTGGTCGGCGTCGGCGAGGGGAAGGACGCGCTCGCCATGTCCCGGGAGCTGCTCGCGGACCGGGGTGTGCAGCACGTGGACGTGGGTCCCGACCGTGTCGTGCTCTGGCACGTGCCCGGCCAGGTCTCGGCCCTCGACACCCGGGAGATCCCGGACGGAGCAGAGATCGGGTCGGTCGCCGCCTTCGCCGCCGAGGCCGGCGGCACGTCGCTGGACTTCACGCGGGTCGGCGACGGGAGGTTCCGCGACCGGCAGACGGGATCGGTGTGGAACCTCTTCGGCCGCGCCCTCAGCGGGCCGCTGGCCGGTGACCAGCTGACGGCCGTGGAGCACCTCGACACGTTCTGGTTCGCCTGGGCCGCCTTCCAGCCCGAGACACGCCTCGTGCCCGCACCCTGACGAACGACGTCCTACCCCGACCTCACCTCAGTGCGTCGGCGAGCTCGACCAGCGACGCTGCCTCGACGTCCGGCGCAGCGAAGTACGACGGGTAGTGGCCACCCGCCCTGTCGATCCACCCCGTGGCCAGTCCGGCACGGCTCGCGCCGTCGATGTCCCACGGGTGCACCGCGACGAGCATCGCGTCCTCCGGCTCCACACCACACTCCGACAGGGCATAGGCGTACGCACGCGCGGCGGGCTTCCAGACCCCGGCGTCCTCCACGGTGAGCAACCGTTCGAACCGGTCACGCACCCCCGCTCCCTGCAGCAGGGTGTCGGCGACCGTGGCGGACCCGTTGCTCAGGGTCACCAGTCGGATGCCCGAGCTCGCTCAACGCCCGGACACCCTCGACGACGTCGGGGTGCACCGACAGCTCGGAGAACCCCTGCATGACGTGCTTGACCGCATCGTCGAGCGGACGGTCGAGCGACTGCCCGGCCAACCGGACCCGTAGCGCCTCCGCACCCAGGGTCGGCGAACGACTCGATCTCCCCGGACGCCGTCAACGCGAACCCATCGCGCAGCAGCTCGGCGAACCACAGCTTCGCCAGGTGCCCGGGTGCACCGACGTCCTCGAACCGGCCCGCCATCGGCGCCATGTCCGACAATGTCTCGTTCACGTCGAAGACCAGCAGCGTCGGGCGTCTCGGTCCGTCGGGGCTGATCGGGTGGTCGGAGCTGAACGGTGCGTCGGTCATGTGGTCTCCTGCTGCTCGAGGCGGTCGGCGAGCCGAACCAGGTCCTTGGTCATCGCGGCCTTCATCGCCCTCCGCATCACCGGTGCGGCGACCTTCGAGAACCCGCTCGGGGTTCCTCGGTTGCGCAGACCCATCGTCGTACCCTCGTGTGCGTCACTCCACGTGTAGGTCGTCTCCATCGGGAACGGACCGTCACTGGTGCGCATCACCAGCCGCTCACCCGGCACCAGCTCGACCACCTCGTAGGTGTAGGAGAGGCGGCGCCCGAGGAACCTCGCCTCGAAGTCCATCCGCGACCCCGGTGCGACCGGGGGCGCCGTCTGCCACCGCACCGAGTCGATGTTGGCGTACCACTCGGGCGCGTTGCTCGGGTCGCCCGCGTAGGCAGCCACCACCGTGCGGGGGAAGAGCAACACTGCCTGCACCTCGACGTCGACATCCACCACACCAGTGTGGCCGAGGACTTCGTCGCCGGGAACCCGCGGGTCAGAGCTCTGACTGAACCCCGGCAAGGAGCTGCCGTGCCATCACGATCCGCTGGACCTGGTTGGTCCCCTCGTAGATCTGGGTGATCTTCGCGTCGCGCATCATCCGCTCGACCGGGTAGTCGCGGGTGTAGCCGTAGCCGCCGAGCACCTGAACGGCGTTGACGGTGACCTCCATCGCGACGTCGGAGGCGAAGCACTTCGCCGCGGCGCCGAAGAACGTGAGGTCGTCGTCGCCGCGCTCCGAGCGGCCGGCGGCGGCGTACGTCATCTGGCGGGCGGCCTCGACCTTCATGCCCATGTCGGCGAGCAGGAACTGCAGCCCCTGGAACTCGGAGATCGACTTGCCGAACTGCTGACGCTCCTTGGCGTAACCGAGGGCGTAGTCGAGCGCCCCCTGCGCGACGCCGACGGCCTGCGCGGCGATGGTGACGCGGGTGTGGTCCAGGGTCTGCATCGCGGTCGAGAAGCCGGTGCCCTCCTCGCCGATCATCCGGCTGGCGGGGATGCGGACCTTGTCGAAGTAGACCTCGCGGGTCGGGCTGCCCTTGATGCCGAGCTTCTTCTCGGGGGCACCGAAGGAGACACCCTCGTCGGACTTCTCCACGACGAAGGCGGAGACGCCGCCGCGGGTCTTCTTCTCCGTGTCGGTGACCGCCATGACGGTGTAGAACTCGGACTCGCCGGCATTGGTGATCCACCGCTTCACGCCGTCGATCACCCACTCGTCGCCGTCGCGGACCGCGCGCGTCTTCATGCCGCCGGCGTCGGAGCCGGCGTCGGGCTCGGAGAGGCAGTAGGAGAAGCCGCCCTCGCCGGCGGCGAGCTTGGTCAGGTAGGTCTGCTTGAGCTCCTCGGAGCCGGCGATCTGCACCGGCAGCGAGCCGAGCTTGTTGACCGCCGGGATCAGCGACGACGAGACGCATGCCCGCGCGACCTCCTCGATCACCAGCACGGTGGCGAGCGCGTCGGCACCGGCGCCGCCGTACTCCTCGGGCACGTGCGGGGCGTGGAAGTCCGACGCGAGGAGCGCGGCGGCCGCCTCACGGGGGTAGCGGGCCTCCTCGTCGACCTCGGCCGCGAACGGCGCGATCTTGGCGTCGCACACGGCGCGGACGGCCTCGCGGATGGCCTGGTGCTCCTCGGAGAGGGCGTACAACGGGAAGTCGCTCATGCCGAGATTCTAGGACGTCCAAGCATTGTTGAGCAGCCGTCTACGGTGTGGGCATGGCCACTTCCCCGCACTCCACCGAGCAGTCCTGGCAGGACACCGCCACCGTCGACCGGATGCTCGACGAGGCGAAGACCTGGGCCGTGGTCGGCCTGTCGGGCGACCCGTCGCGGACGGCGTACTCGATCGCGGCGCTGCTGCAGCAGCGCGGCAAGCGGATCGTCCCGGTGCACCCGAGGTTCGCCGAGCCGGGTGCGCCCGAGGTGCTGGGCGAGCAGGGGTACGCCACCCTGGCCGACATCCCCTTCCCCGTGGACGTCGTCGACGTCTTCCGCCGCTCGGACGCGGCGGGCGAGTTCGCCGACCAGGCCGTCGCCATCGGCGCCGGTGGCGTGTGGTTCCAGCTCGGCGTCGATCGACGCGGACGCGTTCGCGCGCACGACCGAGGCGGGGGTGCCGATGGTGATGGACACCTGCCCCGGCCATCGAGTGGCGCAAGCGCGGTCCGCTAGATCTCGACCCGCGCCTCGGCCATCGTGATGCCGAGCTGGTCGAGCGTCTCCTCCAGCACCCACTGCACGTCGAGGGTGTCGGACAGCGGCATCACCGGGCTCTCGGTCAGCCCGGCTGCGAGGCAGCGCTGCACCTCCTCGGCCTGGTGGGCGTAGCCGCGCCCGGTCGGCAGCCGCTCGACCACCTCGTCCTCCGCACCGTTGCGGCGTACGACGATCCGGCTGGGGTGGTGGAACGGCGGCTCCAGCTCGATCGACCCGCCCGTGCCCACGACGAGGGCGCGCACGGGCGACGCGGCGGTGAGCGAGCAGGTGAGCGAGGCGGCCCGCCCGTCCGCGTACGCGAGGTGGATCGCGGCCGAGGCGTCCGCGCCGTTGGCGTACGTCGTCCCGGTGGCGGTCACCGCGTCGGGCCGGCCGAGGAAGTGCTGGGCGAACGAGACCGGGTACACGCCGAGGTCCAGGACGGACCCGCCGCCGAGCGCGAGGTCGAAGAGCCGGCTCTGCGGGTCGAAGTCGCGCTGCGCGCAGAAGTCGGCCTGCACGAGCACGACGTCACCGATCGCGCCGGCGGCGACGAGGTCGCGGGCGTGGGCCACCGCAGGCTGGAAGCGGGTCCACATCGCCTCCATGCAGAAGACCTGCGCCGCGCGGGCCGCGTCGACCACCTCCTGCGCTCCGGCGAGCGTGGCGGTGAAGGCCTTCTCGACCAGCAGGGGCGTGCCGCCCTCGATGGCCGCGAGGGCGAGGTCGTGGTGCTGCGGGTGCGGCGTGGCGACGTAGATGACGTCCACCTCGCCGTCGCGACCGGCGGCGAGCAGGTCGCCGTACGTGCCGCCCGGTGCCCCGCCGAAGCGGCCCCCGAACTCGGTGGCCGACGCGGCGGACCGGCTGCCGACGAAGGCGATCTCGGCGTCGGGCACCTGGGCCAGGTCCTCGGCGAAGGCCGCGGCCATCCCTCCGGTCGCGGCGATGCCCCAGCGTGTCGTCATGGCGCCCAACCTAGTGGTGTGGCCAGACCTGGTCGACGACGTGCGCGGCGATGGCCAGGCTCGAGGTGGCGCCGGGTGACGGCGCATTGCGCACGCAGGTGACCGCGTCGTCGTGGGTGATGCGGAAGTCGTCGACGAGGCTGCCGTCGCGGTCCACCGCCTGCGCGCGCACCCCGCTGCCGGCCCGCGCCACGTCGGCGACGCCGATGTCGGGGACGTAGCGCGACGCGGACCGCATGAACGCGCGGCGGGAGGCCGAGCCGACGACCTCGTCGATGCCCGTACGCCAGTGGGCGCGCGCCATCCGCCACGAGCCCGGCCACGCCAGCACGTCGCGCAGGTCGGTGAGCGAGACGTCGCGGCGCCGGTAGCCCTCGCGCCGCGTCGCGAGCACCGCGTTGGGTCCGACCTCGAGCTCGCCGGTGACCCGGCGGGTGAAGTGGACGCCGAGGAAGGGGTAGCGCGGGTCCGGCACCGGGTAGACCATGCCCCGGACGAGGTCCTGCTTGGCGTCGGTGACGGCGAGGTACTCACCGCGGAACGGCAGGATCGCCGGCTCCCTCGCGCCGCCGACGAGAGCGGCGACCCGGTCGGCCTGCAGGCCGGCCGCCACCACGACGTGGTCGAGCCGCAGCGGGGCCGGGTCGCCGGCGATCCGCACGACGACCCCGTCGCCCTGCCGCCGGATGTCGACGACGCGGGCACCGAGCCGGACCTCCCCGCCCGCTGCGCGCACCTCGTCGGCCAGCGCCCGGGTGATGGCGACGTAGTCGGTGATGGCGGTGGCCGGCGAGTGCAGCGCCGCCAGCCCGACGGCGTACGGCTCCACCTCGCGGATCTCCGCAGGCCCGAGGCGGCGCAGCCCCGGCACCCGGTTGGCCGTCGCGGTCACCTCGAGCGCGTCGAAGCGGCCCGTCTCGGCCGCGTCGACGGCGACCACGAGCTTGCCGCACGCGACGTACGGGATCGCGTGCTCGGCGCAGAAGTCCTGGAGCAACCCGCGCCCGCGGGTGCAGAGCTCGGCCTTGAGGCTGCCCGGGCGGTAGTAGATGCCGGCGTGCACGACCCCCGAGTTGCGGCCGGTCTGGTGCGCGGCGAGGCGGTCCTCCTTCTCCAGCACCACCACGTGGGTGCCGGGACGGCGGCGTACGACCTCGCGCGCGATCGCGACGCCGAGGATCCCCCCGCCGACGACCCCGACCCTCTGTTCCGCCATGTCGCAGACGCTCTCGGCTCGCGCCACGTCACGTCAACCCCACTTGTGGGGGTTGGATGGGGTGATGCGCGACCTCCACGTCCCGGCCGGACCGGGCCTGCCCGACGGCCTGGTCGTGCCCGCAGCCGAGCTGGTCGAGCGGTTCTCCAAGTCGCCCGGACCGGGCGGCCAGTCCGTCAACACCACCGACTCGCGCGTCGAGCTCGAGCTCGACGTGGCGGCGTCGGCGGTCCTCACCGCCACCCAGCGTGCCCGCGCCCTGAAGCGCTGGCCCGACGGGCGGGTGTCCGTCGCGGCCTCCGAGCACCGTTCGCAGCACCGCAACCGCGTCGCCGCGCGCGAGCGGCTGGCCGAGATGCTGCGCGAGGCCCTGGCGCCACCGCCGCCGCCGCGGCGCGCCACCCGGCCGACCCGCGGGTCGAAGGAGCGACGGTTGCGCGCGAAGAAGGAGCGCGCGCAGACCAAGGCGCTGCGCGGCCGGGTCCGGGGCCGACCCGACTAGGACCGGGCTAGAAGCCGAGGCGCCGGTTCGAGCCGGCGGCCGCCTGGCGTACGACCTCACCCTTCGCGTGCGCGGTCTCGGCGAGCTCGGCGGCATAGTCGACGAGGCGCTGCTGGAGCTCGGGATCGCTGGTCCCCAGGATCCGCGCGGCGAGGATGCCGGCGTTCTTGGCGTTGCCGATCGCGACGGTGGCCACCGGGATCCCGCCGGGCATCTGGACGATGGACAGCAGGGAGTCCATGCCGTCGAGGTACTTCAGCGGCACCGGCACGCCGATCACCGGCAGCGGGGTGACCGCGGCCAGCATGCCGGGCAGGTGGGCCGCTCCCCCGGCGCCGGCGATGACCACCGACAGCCCGCGGGTGTGCGCCGCGCGGCCCCACTCGATCATCTCGGTGGGCATCCGGTGCGCGGAGACCACGTCGGCCTCCCAACCGACCCCGAGCTCGGTCAGCACCTCGCCGGCGGCCTGCATGACGGGCCAGTCGGAGTCCGAGCCCATCACGATGCCGACCTTCACGTCGGCGCTCTCGTTGCCCTCGCTCATCTCGGTGCCTTCCTATTCGCTCTCATTGCCGAGGTCGCCGCGGAACCACGCGGCGGCGTGCCGGGCGCGCTCGAGGCAGTCGTCGAGGTCGTCGCCGTAGGCGTTGACGTGCCCGACCTTGCGGCCCGGCCGCAGGTCCTTGCCGTAGAAGTGCACCCGCAGCCGGGGGTCGCGGGCCATCGCGTGCGGCAGGCCGTCGTAGAGCCGGCCGGTGTCGGTGGGGCCACCGAGGATGTTCACCATCACGGTCCAGCGAGCCCGCGGGGCCGGCGAACCGAGCGGGAGGTCCATGACGGCGCGCAGGTGATTCTCGAACTGGGACGTCACGGCTCCGTCCTGGGTCCAGTGGCCGGTGTTGTGGGGACGCATCGCCAGCTCGTTGACCAGGATCCGGCCGTCGGTCGTCTCGAAGAGCTCGACGGCGAGGATGCCCGTGACGTCGAGCGCACCGGCGACGCGCAGGGCGATCTCCTGCGCCTGGCCGGCGAGTGCGGGCGAGAGGTCGGGCGCGGGGGCGATCACCTCGTGGCAGACGCCGTCGAGCTGCGTCGAGGCGACGACCGGGTACGCCGCGGCCTGGCCGCTGGGCGAGCGCGCGACGAGGGCGGACAGCTCACGCCGGAAGTCGACGAGCTCCTCGGCCAGCACCTCCACGCCGGCAGCGGTCGCGGCGTCGAAGGCCTGCTGCGCCTCGTCGAGGGCGCGGACGACCCACACGCCCTTGCCGTCGTAGCCGCCACGGGTCGTCTTGAGGACGCAGGGCAGGCCGAAGGCCGCCACCTCGTCGGTCGTGGTGACGACGGCGTTGCGCGGGCACGGCACGTCGAGCTCCGCGAGCCGGCGGCGCATCACGGCCTTGTCCTGGGCGTGGACGAGCGCGTCCGGGCCGGGACGTACGGCCACGCCGTCGGCCTCCAGCGCGTGCAGGTGCGCGGTCGGCACGTGCTCGTGGTCGAACGTCACGACCGCCGAGCCCTCGGTGACCCGGCGCAGCGTGGCGAGGTCGGTGTAGTCGCCGACGACCTGGTCGGGGATGACCTGGGCGGCCGAGACGCCCTCGGCCTCGGCCAGCAGGCGGAGCGGGAGGCCCAGCGCGATCGCCGGCTGCGCCATCATCCGGGCGAGCTGGCCGCCCCCGATCACGGCGAGCGTGGGAGCGCGGTGCGAACCGGTCGAGGACACGACCGGAGCCTATCGACCGCGTCAGCTGGCGACCGCGGTGGCCGTCTCGAAGCGCAGCCCGCGACCGCGGTGCGTGGTGATGAGGGTCGGGTTGCGCGGGTCGTCGTCGAGCTTGCGGCGCAGCCAGCCGAGGTGGACGTCGATGGTCTTGGAGTTGGTGTAGAACGACGTCTGCCACACGTCCGCCATCAGCTCGCCGCGCGTGACGATGTCCCCGGGGCGCGCCATCAGCGCCTGCAGGAGCTGGAACTCCTTGCGGGACAGCCTGATCTCACGTTCGCCCCGCCACACCTGTCGTGTGCTCGGGTCCAGTCGCACGTCTTGTACAGCCAACACGCGCTGAACCTAAGGATCTCGCGCCCCGTCGGTGACCCATATGGGTGAATTGCGGCCCAGTGGTCTGGTCCAGCTGCGGGCGCCGCAGCAGCCCGCCGACGGGTCAGCGGCGGCGTACGGCGACGGGCTCCACGAGCCCGAAACCGCGCACCGGACGGGCGGGGAGCCGCCGGTTCTCCCACTCCGTGGCGGGCAGGAGGTCGGCGGTGTTCTGGTCGACGATCAGCCGGTTGCGGCGCGCCACGGCGGTGAGCCGGGCGGCCAGGTTGACCGGCGGGCCGAAGATGTCGCCGAGCCGCTGGACCACCGGTCCGCTCGCCAGCCCGAGGCGTACGTCGGGCATCTTGCTGTCACGACCGATGACGTTGATGATCCCCTCGGCCACGGCGATGCCGTCCTCGGCGCCGGCCGTCACGAAGAGCACCGAGTCGCCGAGGCTCTTGATGATCCGGCCGCCGTAGCGCGCGACCACGTCCTGGCACCGGCTCTCGAAGACCTCGACGAGGTCGCCGATCTCGTCGCGGTCGAGCGTGTTGGACAGGGCGGTGAAGGCCACCAGGTCGGCGAAACCGACGGTGACGTCGATGGTGTGGAGGTCCTCGTCCTTCGCGCCCATCGCCTCGATGCGGCCGACCGCCGCGGCGAGGTGGCGACGCCAGGCGTAGACGAGGAGCCGCTCGAAGGGCGGGTTGACCTCGTCGATCAACCGCAGCGCGGAGCCGATCCGCGAGCCGGTGGCCTCCTCGCCGGCCTCCATCTCCTCGACCCGGCTGACCAGCGCGGAGACCTCCCAGTCGGCGAGCCGCGCCATGGTCTGGCCGACGCCGCGGGTGAGGTTGACGGCCGTGTCGAAGTCCACGGCGCCGGAGTCGACGAAGCTCATGAGGGTCGCCACCGCGTCGATGTCCGCGGCGGTGTAGGCCTTGTCGCCGACGAACTCGGGGAAGCCGAGCGCGCGCCAGAGCCGGCGGGTCTCCTCGATGGTCACCCCCGTCTCGGCGGCCACCTCGAGCGCGTTGAACTCCGGCCTGCTGCGCAGGATCGCGGCATCGAGCCGCTCGCCCGGCGGCCGGGCCTTGCCCTTGCCTTTCTTGGCGGCGGCCTTGCGGGGCTTGCCCTGCCTCGGGGTGCGGTCAGGCGCCATCGTCGCGGCGGTCACCGCCGGAGAGGCGATGGAGCTCGTCGGAGACCTGGAGCTGGACCTTCTCCACGTCGGGGATGTCGTGGAGCAGGACGCTGCCGTCGGTGCTCGCGTCGGAGACGACGAGGGTGCCGCAGCCGAAGATCCGGTCGATCACGCCGATCTCGAAGTCGACGCCGCTGATCCGGTTGAGCGGGATCGTGCGGCCCTCCTTGGCGATGAAGCCGGAGCGCTTGATGAAGCGGCGGTTGGTGAACGTGTACGTCGTGGTCAGCCAGCGGAGGAACGGACCGACGACGAACCAGAGCACCACGGCGAGGAAGAGCACCCACACCACGAGGGACGCCACCGAGCTGTCGACGATCCGGTCGAGGAAGATCGCCAGCGCGAGCGCCACGAGCACCACCAGCCCGGGGAGGATCAGTGCCTTGACGTGCGTCCGCGTGGAGACGACGACGTGTTCGCCCTCGTTGAGGAGCTTGCTCGGAAAGGCCACCCGCAGATCATGTCACTAGGCGGGGCGCACGTGCACGACATCGCCGGCCGCGACGGTGAGGGTGCCGTCGTCGGTCCCGACGACCAGTGCCCCGGACGCGTCGATGTCCAGCGCCTCGCCACGGCGTACGTCGCCCGCCGGCAGGTGGACGTCCACGGTCCGCCCGAGCGTCACGCACACGTCGGCGTACGCCCGGCGCAGCGCCTCGGTGTCGTCGAGCGAGGCCCTGCAGGCCGTGGAGCGAGCCGAGCACCTGGCTGAGCAGGCCCGTGCGCTCCACGGGCTCGCCGGTCTCCAGTGCGACCGACGTGGCGAGGGCGATCGGGAGCTCGTCGAGGGTCTGGTCGACGTTGATGCCGACCCCGACGACGGCCATCGGTCCGGCGTCGGACTCGATCCGCTCGACCAGGATGCCGGCGACCTTGCGACCCGCGCCCAGCTCGCCGCCGTCGACGAGCACGTCGTTGGGCCACTTCAGCGCGATGTCGGGCAGCCGGTCGGCGAGCGCGGCCTGGACGGCGTACCCGGCGAGGAGCGGCAACCACGACCAGGACGACACCGGCAGGTCCGGGCGCAGCAGCACCGAGAAGGTCAGCGACGAGCGCGGCGGCGTCTCCCACACCCGGTCGAGCCGGCCGCGGCCCGCGGTCTGGTGCTCGGTGACCAGCACCAGGCCGGGCTCCTCGCCGTCGCGGGCGCGGGCGGCGAGCGCCGCGTTGGTCGACGCCGTCGCCTCCTCCACCTCGATCCGCCAACCGAGGGGCGCGACCAGCCGGTCGCGGTCGAGGGGGGCGCGTGACGGAGGTCGCGATGGAGGGAGATCGGTCATGGCACTAGATTGCCGGATGGACCGCACGTTGCACCCCAGAGACACCGACCAGCCGGATCCAGGAGGCCCTCGCGTGAGCGCACAGCCCGGTGAGGGGACCGACGTCCCCGACCAGATCGACCTGCACACGACCGCCGGCAAGCTCGCCGACCTCGAGCGACGCCTCGACGAGGCCGTGCACGCCGGGTCGGCGAAGGCCGTGGAGAAGCAGCACGCGAAGGGCCGCAAGACCGCCCGCGAGCGCATCGAGATGCTCTTCGACGAGGGCACCTTCGTCGAGCTCGACGAGCTCGCCCGCCACCGCTCCACTGCGTTCGGGCTGGAGAAGACCCGCCCGTACGGCGACGGCGTGGTGACCGGCTACGGCGAGGTCAACGGCCGCATGGTCTGCGTCTTCAGCCAGGACTTCACCGTCTTCGGCGGCTCGCTCGGCGAGGTCTACGGCGAGAAGATCACCAAGGTCATGGACCTGGCGATGCGCACCGGCTGCCCGATCATCGGCATCAACGAGGGAGCCGGCGCCCGCATCCAGGAGGGCGTCGTCTCGCTGGGCCTCTACGGCGAGATCTTCCGCCGCAACGTCCACGCCTCCGGCGTCATCCCGCAGATCAGCCTGATCATGGGCAACTGCGCCGGCGGGCACGTCTACTCCCCCGCGGTCACCGACTTCACGATCATGGTCGACCAGACCTCGGCGATGTTCATCACCGGTCCCGACGTGATCAAGACCGTCACCGGCGAGGACGTCACGATGGAGGACCTCGGCGGCGCGCGCACCCACAACACCAAGTCGGGCAACGCCCACTACCTGGCCTCCGACGAGGAGGACGCCATCGAGTACCTGAAGTCGATGCTGTCGTTCCTCCCGCAGAACAACCTCGATCCGGCGCCGGAGTACGACGCCGAGGCGCCGGACATGGACGTCACCGACGGCGACCGCGCGCTCGACACCCTCATCCCCGACGGCGCCAACCAGCCGTACGACATGCACGACGTGATCACCGCGGTCGCTGGACGACGAGGAGTTCCTCGAGGTCCAGGAGCTCTTCGCCCCCAACATCCTCGTCGGCTTCGGTCGCGTCGAGGGTCGCTCGGTCGGCATCGTGGCCAACCAGCCCATGCAGTTCGCCGGCTGCCTCGACATCGACGCCTCCGAGAAGGCCGCCCGGTTCGTCCGCTTCTGCGACGCCTTCAACATCCCCGTCCTCACCTTCGTCGACGTGCCGGGCTTCCTGCCGGGCACCGACCAGGAGTGGCAGGGCATCATCCGGCGCGGCGCCAAGCTCATCTACGCCTACGCCGAGGCCACCGTGCCGCTGATCACCGTCATCACCCGCAAGGCCTACGGCGGCGCGTACGACGTGATGGGCTCCAAGCACCTCGGCGCCGACATCAACGTCGCCTGGCCCACCGCCCAGATCGCGGTCATGGGCGCCCAGGGCGCCGCCAACATCGTCCACCGCAAGACCCTCAAGACCGTCGAGGACGACGGTGGCGACGTCGAGGCCAGGCGGGCCGAGCTGATCGACGAGTACGAGACCACGCTCGCCAACCCCTACATCGCCGCCGAGCGGGGCTACGTCGACGCCGTCATCGCGCCCCACGAGACGCGGATCGAGATCATCCGCTCGCTGCGCCTGCTGCGGTCCAAGCGGGCGACCCTCCCGCCCAAGAAGCACGGGAACATCCCCCTCTGATGACCAGCCCTCCCGAGCACGAGCAGCAGTCGGCGCCGATCCTCCGCGTCATCAACGCCGACGCCACCCCGGAAGAGGTCGCGGCACTCGTGGCCGTCTTCTCCGCCCTCGGCTCGGCCGCTGGCGACCCGCCGAAGAGACCGCGCCCGGCGTGGAGCAACCCGGCGCGCAGCGTCCGCCACACCCACCGCCACGGTGACGGCGCCTGGCGCGCCAGCGGCCTGCCGCGCTGAGCGTCGGTCGCGACAGTGGAGCCAGGAGACGGACCTAGCGACGCTGGGCTCCACTGTCGGCGAGCCCATCCACAGATCGCGCGAGGGTGGCGGCACCGCTGGTCCGCGGGTGATCCTCGGTGCATGCCCAAGCGTGCCGCGACCTCGACACGTGCCTCACACGCGCTGCGAGCAGGACGGCGTGGTGTCACGGCGCACTGGTCGACCTCGGCGCGACGCGCAACGACGTACGCCGGCTGCTCAGCCGCGGCGACTCGTCCTGATCCACCCAGGTCTACGTCGACCACCCGGCCGCCCCACTCGGAGCCAACGCCAGTGGGCCGCGGTGCTTGCGCCATCTCGGCCGCGCTCACGCGACTGCGCGCGCGACCGCTCACCTGGGTGCAGGCGAACCGCCGACCGCCACGGGCCACGTTCGAGTACGCCCTGCTGAAGACGGCCGCCGGCCGTGGTGAGGGCGACGCGATCGCGCTGCTGTCCGACGCGGTCCACCAAGGCCTCACCACGCCGTCCCGCCTGCTCGCGGTGATCGCGCAGCTCCCGCGGCTCCCGCGTCGGGCGCTGCTGGCAGAGGTCCTTGCCGACGTGGCAGCAGGGACTCGATCGGTCCTCGAGCAGCGCTACCTTCGCGACGTCGAACGGGCGCACGGCCTGCCCGAGGGCGAGCGCAGCTGCGGCAGGACACGGCCAGCGGCACCGTGCACCGCGACATCCGCTACGGCGCCCAGCGGACCCTCGTCGAGCTCGACGGAGCGTTCGGCCACCGCGACTCCGTCGACCGATGGGCAGACCTTCGACGTGACCTCGACGCTGCGGTCGACGACCACCTCACGCTGCGTCCCGGCTGGGCGCAGGTGCTCGAGCCGTGTCGGCTCGCCGACCTGGTCGCGACCGTGCTGCGCCACCGTGGGTGGACCGGCCGCACGCGGCCCTGCGGCGCGCTCTGCACCATCGACAGTGGAGCGGAGCGACGGACCTAGCGTTGCTGGGCTCCACTGTTGCGAGGCCGCGGCTCCCTCGGACTCGACCCGCTCCGCGCGGCGCTGTCCGCCTCGGAGGCGACTCAGCCGGGCTTGACCGCGATGACCGGACAGGTGGCGTCGATGATGACGCGCTGCGCGACGCTGCCCATGATCAGCTTGCCGACCGCGCTGCGGTGCCGGATGCCGATCACGATGGCGTCGGCTCCCACGTCCCTGGCGACCGCCAGGATCTCGTCGGCGACGTCGCTGCCCATCGTCTGGCGTACGTCGTGCTCGACCCCGCTCTCCGCGAGTCGTTGCTCGAGGGTCACCTTGCCCTCGGCGCCGAGGTAGCGCCGGTCGACCAGCGCGTCGCCCTTGGTGGTGTTGACCACCACCACGCCGGTGTTGCGGCGGGCCGCCTCGTCGAGGCCGTGGGCGAGGGCGGCCTCGCCGTACTGGTCGGGGATGAAGCCGATCACGATCGCCATCAGGAGACCTCCTGGTCGTGGTGCTCGAGCAGCGCGGGGGGACGGAGGCGGGCGAGGAGCAGGGGTACGACGACGGCGAGCACGACGAGGACGTACACGAAGATCGCCAGCGGCTCGTTGAACAGCCCGCTCACGGCACCGCCCGACAGGTCGAGCGCCTCGCGCATCTTGACCTCCATCAGCGGCCCGAGGATCACGCCGAGGATCAGCGGCAGCACCGGGATGCCGAACCTGCGGATCGCGAACCCGAGCCCGCCGAAGACCAGCAGCAGCGCGAGGTCGAAGGAGCTCTGGCTGACGCTGTAGGCACCCAGGCAGGCGAAGAACAGGATGCCGGCGTAGAGCTGCGGCCGCGGGATCTGCAGGAGCTTGGCCCAGACCGGCGCGAGCGGCAGGTTGATCACCAGCAGCAGCGTGTTGCCGATCAGGAGGCTGGCGAGCAGCGTCCAGATCAGGTCGGGCTGGTCGGTCATCAGGGTCGGCCCGGGAACGATGCCGTACTTCTGCATCGCCGCGAGCAGGATCGACGCCGTCGCGGTGACGGGCAGCCCGAGGGCGAGCAGCGGCACGAACATGCCCGCGGCGCTCGCGTTGTTGGCGGCCTCCGGTCCGGCCACGCCCTCGATGGCGCCCTCGCCGAACTCGCTGGCGTTCCCCCGGCGTCCGGCCAGCTTGCGCTCGGTGATGTACGACAGGAACGTCGGGGTCTCCGCGCCACCGGCGGGCAGCGCGCCGAACGGGAAGCCGAGCGCGGTGCCGCGCAGCCACGGACCCCACGACCTCGCCCAGTCGGAGCGGCCCATGAACGGGCGACCGACCGGGATCACGTCGATGGGCTTGCGGCGCAGGTGTGCGGCGGTCCACAGCGCCTCGCCGATCGCGAAGACGCCGACCGCGACGACCACGATGTCGACGCCGTCGGCGAGCTCGAGCCAGCCACCGGTGAGGCGGGCCTGCGCGGTGGAGGCGTCGAGACCGACCAGCCCGATCGTGAGACCGATGGCCAGTCCGATGAAGCCGCGCAGCCTGGACGCGCCGAGCACGCTGCTGACCAGCACCATCGCGAGCAGCATGATCGCGAAGTAGGTCGGGGCCCCGATCTCCACCGCCCACGTGGCGATGCTCGGAGTGAAGAAGGCGACCAGGAGCGTGCCGATCGTGCCGGCGATGAACGACCCGATCGCGGCGGTCGCCAGCGCCTGCGCCGCGCGACCCTTCTTCGCCATCTTGTTGCCCTCGATGGCGGTCATCACCGACGCGGACTCGCCCGGGGTGTTGAGCAGGATCGAGGTGGTCGAGCCGCCGTACATGCCGCCGTAGTAGATGCCGGCGAACATGATCAGCGCCTGGGTGACGTCGAGGCCGTACGTCACCGGCAGCAGCAGGGCCAGCGCCATGGCCGGGCCGATGCCCGGGAGCACGCCGACGAAGGTGCCGAGCAGCACGCCGATCGAGGCGTACATGAGGTTCTGCAGCGTGAACGCGCTGGCGAAGCCGTCGAGGAGGAGGTTCAGGGTGTCCACGGCGGCCTCACAGGATCCCGTCGAGGATGCCCGGCGAGAGCGGCACCCCGAGCCCGACGTAGAAGAAGTACCAGCTGCCGACGGCCAGGACGGCGCCGACGATCACGTCGCGCAGCAGCGTCCGGCTGCCGAGCGCCCACGCGCAGCCGGCGAACAGGAGCGCACCGGTGATCGCCCAGCCGAGCACGTTGACCAGCAGCAGGTTGAGCACGAGGATCCCGACCAGCTTGGCGACGGTCAGCCAGTCGGGCGGGGTGGTGAGGTCGACGTCCTCGCCCTCCTCGGCCTGCGGCACGTCCCCGCGCGACGTCGCGACCGCGAGCAGCACGGCGAGCAGCAGCATCACCGCGCCGATGACGTAGGGGAAGACGCGCGGTCCGATCGGGTCGCCGAACCCGACGTTGAGCCCGCGGGCGTCGATGATCGTGTAGATGCCGACCACGGCGAGCACCGCGGCCAGGCCGTACTGCGCCCGGTCGGTCGCCTGCCCCTGCCCGTGGTCGGTCAGCTTCGCGTCGCTCACAACAGCCCCAGATCCTCGAGGGTGCCGGACACCCGTTGGTCCTGCTCGTCGATGAAGGTGCCGAACTCGTCGCCGGTCTTGAAGTCGTCGGTCCAGCCGTTGTCCTCGACGATCTTCTGCCAGGCCGCGGACTCGTGCATCTCCTCGAAGTACGCGATCAGCTGGTCGGTGCGCTCCTGGGGGATGTCGGGAGGTGCCAGCACGCCGCGCCAGTTGAGGAACACCAGGTCGACGCCCTCCTCGGTCAGCGTGGGTGCCTCGGCGAACGGGCTGCCCTCGGGGTAGCGCTCCTCGCCGGAGACGGCCAGCACCCGCAGCTCGCCGGAGTCGATGGACCCCTGGAACTCGGGCAGGCCGGAGAAGCCGGCGTCGATCTTCTTGCCGAGCAGGGCGCTCGTGAGCGGGCCGCCACCGTCGTACGTCACGAAGTTGACGTCGTTGGGGTCGATCCCGGTCTCCGCGGCGAGCTGCATCGGGAACAGGTGGTCGGGGCCGCCGGGTGAGGATCCACCGCCGACGGCCAGCGAGCCCGGGTCCGCCTTCCAGGCCTCGAGGAAGTCCTGCACGGTCTCGAAGGGCGAGTCGCCGGGCACCAGGATCCCCTCCGGCTCGCTCATCAGCTGGGCGATCGGGGTGGCGTCGCTGAGGCCGAACGGGCTGGCGAAGGAGTACGTCGAGCCGACCACGCCGAGCCCGACGGTCATCAGCGTGTGCTCGTCGCCGACCTTGCCGACCAGCTCGGTCATCGCGACGGCCCCGCCGGCTCCCACGATGTTCGTGACGGTGATGTCGCCGCCGGTGATGTCGCCGTCCTCCAGGACCTGCACCGCGTCGCGGCCGGTGAGGTCGTAGCCACCGCCGGGACTGTTCGGGATGATCATCAGGATGTCGCGGCTGGTGTCGCCGCGGGTCACGCCGCACCCGGCCAGCGCCCCGACCAGCGCACAGCAGAGGCCGAGGACGAGGGACGTGCGTGCCGGCCGAGTCATGCGCCTCATCGTGCCCGCGCCAGCGTGCCGTGTCGAGGACGCAGCGCCGTGTGCAACTGTTTCGGCGTGACCCGCCTCGTCCTCGCGTCCGCCTCGCCCGCCCGTCGTACGACCCTCCGCTCGGCCGGGATCGACCCGATCGTCGTCGTCAGCGGGGTCGACGAGTCGCAGGTGGTCGACCTGCCCCCGGCCGAGCTGGCCCTCCAGCTCGCCGAGCTCAAGTGCGCCGCCGTCGTCGGTCGCGAGGAGGTCCCCGCGGACGCCCTGGTGCTGGGCTGCGACTCGGTGCTCGAGCTCGACGGCGAGGCCCTCGGCAAGCCCCACGACGCCGAGGACGCGGTGCGCCGCTGGCACGCCATGCGCGGCCGCACCGGCGTGCTCCACAGCGGCCACTGCCTGCGCGACGTCGCGACGGACCGGGTCGCCGCCGCCACCGCGTCGACCACGGTCCACTTCGCCGACGTGAGCGACGCCGAGATCGACGCGTACGTCGCCACCGGCGAGCCGCTCGAGGTCGCCGGGGCGTTCACGATCGACGGCCTCGGTGGTGCGTTCGTCACCGGGATCGAGGGCGACCACCACAACGTGGTGGGCGTGAGCCTGCCCCTGCTGCGCGAGCTGGTCCTCGAACTCGGGCACGGGTGGCCGGACCTGTGGGCCTGACCCGCTAGCATCCCGAGCGTGGGGAGCGGGGTTCTGGGCGGGATGCAGGCTCAGCCCGTCGCCGACCCCGAGGGCCGCTACGGCATCCGCGAGGAGCGGCTGCTGACCGGCGCCACCGTGATCACTGCCGTCCGCACCATCGCCTCCGCAGTGCTGGCCGCCGTCGCCGCCCACGAGCAGAGCCTCGAGCTCCTCGTGGTCGCGCTCGTCGTCTACTGGGTCGGCGACATGCTCGACGGCTTCTACGCGCGCGTCCGCGACTGCGAGACGCGCATCGGCGCGGTGCTCGACATCATGTGCGACCGGTTCAACGCGGCCGCCTTCTACCTCGGCCTCGCCTGGCTGCAGCCCGACCTGTCCCCGGCGATCTTCGTCTACCTCGCCGAGTTCATGGTCGTCGACTGCTTCCTCTCGATCGCCTTCCTGGCCTGGCCGGTGCGCAGCCCCAACTACTTCTTCGTCGTCGACCGGCCGATCTGGCTGTGGAACTGGTCGAAGCCGGCGAAGGCGGTCAACAGCGCGCTCTTCGCCGTGCTGCTGCTCGCCACCGGCTGGATGTGGGTCGGCCTGGTCATCGCCACGGCCCTGCTCGTGCTCAAGTGCGTCTCGCTGCACCGGTTGGTGAAGATCGGGATCCCCGTTCCCGGGTCCGTCGGCTGATGCTCCTCTGGAGCGTCCTGGGCGCCTCGATCGGGTCGGCGCTGCTGCCCCTGATCAACATCGAGGCGATCCTCGCCGTGTCGGTGAGCCAGGCGCCCGGCCAGACGTGGGGGCTGATCATCGCCGCCACGATCGGCCAGATGCTCGGCAAGATCATCTGGTACTGGGGCGGCATGCACCTCGACCGGGCCCCGTGGGTCAACCGCCACCTGCAGAAGCCGAAGGCCAAGGCGTCCCTCGACAAGTGGCACGCGCGTGCCGAGGGGCGGCCCTGGTTCACGGCAGGGCTGCTCTTCGTGTCCGCGGCGATCGGCTTCCCGCCGTACGCCGTCACTGCGGTGCTGGCCGGCACCCTGCGGGTGCCGTTCTGGATCTTCATCCTGACCGGGCTGCTGGGTCGCGGGGTGCGGTTCTGGGCCGTGGTCAGCGGGACCTCGTCGCTGCTGCACCTCTTCTGATCAGCGACGTCCGGCCAGCGTCACTCCGCGGCGGTCCACGCCTGGCGCAGGCCCACCCGGCCGCCGGTCTGGAGCAGCGCGCGACGGTAGAGGCGCTCCCCCACCGCCACCGTGACGGCGGCGAAGACGGCCAGCAGCCCGAGCGCGACCAGCGGCTCCCACCACTCCACGCCACCGGCGAGGATCCGCTTGGGCATCACGACCGCGGAGACCGGCGGGACGAAGGACGCGATGACCTGGCTGCGGCCGTCGAGCGAGAGCCCGCCGAAGAACATCACGAGCATGAGCATCGTCAGCGGCGTCGAGGTCGCCTGCAGGTCCTCGGTGCGCGAGGCCAGCGAGCCGGCCACCGCCCAGAGGCAGGCGAGCGCGATGAAGCCGGCGAGGAAGAAGCCGATGAACCATGCCGTCGGTCCGGACAGCGCCGGGACGTAGGACTTGTACGAGGTGAACGACAGCCCGACGAGCCCGACCACGAGGTAGACCAGCAGCTGGATCAGCGCCAGTGCCGTGTTGCCGAGGACCTTGCCGGCGAGCAGGTGCCGCAGCGGGATCGCCGCGGCGATGATCTCCACGATCCGGCTCTGCTTCTCCTCGATCACCGACGAGGCCAGCTGCATGCCGAAGATCAGGGCCGCGAAGTAGAACAGGAACACGAAGACGAACCCGACGGCCTCCGCCACCGCGGCCCTCTCGGCGTCGCCGCGGAGGAAGTCGGTGGACACGGTGCTGCCGGCCTCGAGCTGCTCGACCGTGGTGCCGGCGCCGGAGGCGTTGTCCGCGAGCACCTGCTGGCGTACGACGACGCGGGCGACGTCGGTCAGCGCGTCCTGCTCGCTCGACTCCGAGGTCAGCTCCCAGCCGCCGTCCACCGGGTGGAGCCAGGCGTCGATCTCGTCCTCCTGGAGCGCGGTCTCGGCGGCGGCCTGGTCGTCGAGCTCGACCAGGGTGACCTCGACCTGGTCGTCGACCTCCGGCGCGCCGTCGGCGATCGCGGTCGCCATGGCCACGGCGTCGGGGGTGGCGCCGAGGGTGACCGTCTCGGTCTTCTCGTCCTGCCAGGCGCTGAACCCGATGAAGCCGACCAGCAGCGCGACCATCAGCACCGTGCCGATGAGGAACGACTTGTCGGTGATGCGGGACACGACCTCGCGGCGGGTGACGAGCACCCAGGCGGGCTCGGTGCCCTCGGTGCGGTCGGAGTGGCTGCTCGTGCTCATGCGGTGGCCTCCCGGTAGATCTCGCTGAGCGCCGGGCGGACCCGGACGAACTCGTGGACGTCGCCGCGACGCGTGGCCTCGGCGATCAGCTGCTGCTCGGCGCCGTCGGTCCGGACCTCGACCAGGGCGGTCGTGCCGTCGAGGTCGAGGACGTCGAGGCCGGTCAGGTCACGGACCCAACCGGCATCGCCGCCGAGGACGAGTCGGAAGCGCGGCACCCCCGCGTCGCGCAGCTCCGACACCGTCCCGGCGGCGACCCGGCGTCCGTGGGCCAGCACGACCAGGCGGTCGCACAGGCGTTCCACCAGATCGAGCTGGTGGCTGGAGAAGAGGACCGGGATCCCGTCACGGGTGTACTCCCGCAGCAGGTCGACCATCGAGTCCACGGCCAGCGGGTCGAGCCCGGAGAAGGGCTCGTCGAGGACCAGCGCGGCCGGCTTCGGCAGCACCGAGGCGATGATCTGCACGCGCTGCTGGTTGCCGAGCGAGAGCTTCTCGAGGTGGTCCTTGGTGCGCTCCCCCAGCCCGAACCTCTCGAGCAGCTCCTGCACCTGCCGGCGCGCCTCGACCCGACCCATGCCCTTGAGCTGGGCGACGTACACGAGCTGGTCGAGGATCGGCTGCTTCGGGTAGAGCCCGCGTTCCTCCGGCATGTAGCCGAAGGTGCGCCGGTCCAGCCGCGTGATGGGCCTGCCCTGCCAGTGCACCTCGCCCTCGTCGATGCCCAGCACGCCCATGACCATCCGCATGGTCGTGGTCTTGCCCGCGCCGTTGGCGCCCACGAAGCCGGTCATCTGACCGGCCGGCACCTCGAACGACACGCGGTCGACGGCGGTGTCGGCACCGAACCGCCTGGTCAGCTCCCGGATCTCCAGCATGCGACCGACGTTAGGGGCGCGCGTGCGGTCCGCGGATCCGTCGCGCCGGTGATTCACTCCTCCGTCGGGAGGATGAGTCCGGCCTCGTAGGCGAAGATCACCGCCTGCACCCGGTCGCGCAGGTGCAGCTTGGCGAGCACGTTGGACACGTGGGTCTTGACCGTCGCCTCGCCGAGCACGAGGTCCGCGGCGATCTCGGCGTTGGACAGGCCGCGCCCGAGCAGGACCAGCACCTCGCGTTCGCGGGCGGTCAGGTGTGCGAGGCCGGCGGGCTCGGGGCGCTCCGCGCGGGCGTCGCCGTCCCCGGCCGCGGCCATCCGGCCGATGACGCGGCGGGTCACCTCGGGGGCGAGGAGCGCGTGACCGCGCCCGGCGGCGCGTACGGCGTCGAGGAGCTGCTCCGGGCCGGCGTTCTTCAGCAGGAACCCGCTGGCTCCGGCCCGCAGGGCGTCGAAGAGGTAGTCGTCGCGGTCGAAGGTGGTGACGATGACGACGTGCCCCAGGTCGTCGGCGACGAGGTGGCGGGTGGCCTCGATGCCGTCCATGCGGGGCATCTGGACGTCCATCAGCACCACGTCGGGACGGAGCGCCCGGGCCTGCTCGATCGCCTGGAGGCCGTCCGCGGCCTCGCCCACCACCTCGATGTCGTCCTCGACCGAGAGCACCATCGCGAAGCCGGAGCGCACCATGGCGTGGTCGTCGACCAGCAGCACCCGCAGCGGAGGTTGTTCGGTCATCCGCCCGCTCCGAGCGGGTAGCGCACGCGCACCCGGTAGCCGCCGGTGACCCGCGGACCGATGTCGACCTGACCGTCGTGGGTGGCCGCGCGCTCGCGGATGCCGAGCTGGCCCAGCCCGCTGCCCGAGGTGCCGCTGCGCGAGCGGCCGTTGTCGACGACCTCGACCTCGGCATAGCCACCCGGCTGCGACTCGTCGACGCGGACCACGACGGACACCGTGTCCGCGGTGGAGTGTCGGCGGACGTTGGTGAGCGCCTCCTGCACGGTGCGGAAGACCGCGAGCCCGACGCCGCGCGGCAGGCGGGCAGCCGCGCCGTCCTGCTCCTCGACGACGGCCAGGTTCACGGCCAGGCCCTGACCGTCGACCTCGGCGACCAGGCCCGGGAGGTCGCCGACCCCCGCGTCGGTCGTACGCGTGCCGCCCCGCTCGTCCGCACCCTCGCCACTGCCCTCGCGGAGCGTGCCCAGCAGGCGGCGCATCTGGGTGACCGCGTCGCGCGAGGCCTCCTCGACGTGGGAGAGGGCCGTACGCGCGGCGTCGGGGTCGCGGTCGAGCACGCGTCGTGCCGCACCCGCCTGGATGCCCATCGCCGAGACACCGTGGGCGACCACGTCGTGCAGGTCGCGGGCGATCCGGAGGCGCTCGTCCACGACCGCCTGCTCCCGCAACCGACCCGCCTGGGCCGCGATGGTGACCGCCTGGGCCTGGAGCCGGTCGCGCTGGCGCGCCGCGCGCCACGACACCCCGCCCCCGGCGATCGCGCCGCCGAAGTAGAGGGCGTTGATCAGCAGGGTGATCGCGATCGCCGCCGGGATCGGCGGGAAGATCCCGGTGCGCCCGGTGAAGTCCTCGTCGTCGAGCCACTCCTGCACCGTCGACCCCAGCGCGAACTGCCAGGTGATCCAGGCGAACATGAAGAGCACGATCGTGCTCACGACGATCGCCATCGCCCGCCGGTCACGCGCCCACGCGACGCCACTCAGCAGGGCCACGAAGTAGACGATCTGCAGCGACACCTGGCCCATCACCTCGGGCATGGTCACCCCCGCCACGAACATGTGCACGGCGGCGAGGCTCGCGATCGTCAGCGGCCACCTCCGTCGTCCGAGCAGCAGGACCGCCCCGGTCGAGACCGCCAGCCACTGCACCCACGCCGGGCCGTCGGTGTGCTCGAGACCGCCCGAGCTGCGCACCAGCTCGAGGGCGAGCAGGCTGACCGCCTCGACGCTGCCGGCCAGGACGACGTCCTGCCGCCCGATCGCCGGCCGCGGGCGCTCCCACGCGTCGTCCACGCCGAACCACTCCAGCAGGCGCGTGGTCGGGCGGGGCATGGTGGCGAGGGTAGATGCCTTCTCCTCCGCCCGGATCCGTCGGGAGGCGGAGATCAGCGCCAGCGACGATCCGGCGCGCGATCACTCGACCGGCAGGCCGAGCCCCCGCGCGATGAGCATCCGCTGGACCTCGGAGGTCCCCTCGCCGATCTCGAGCACCTTGGCGTCGCGGTAGAACCGGACGACCGGGTACTCCTCCATGAAGCCGTAGCCGCCGAAGACCTGGGTGGCGATCCGGGTCGCCGTCACGGCGGACTCGGTCGAGTACAGCTTGGCGACGGCGGCGGCCTGCTTGAACGCGCCCATGGAGACGTTCGAGCCGGCGTCCATCGCGTCCTTCATCGCCGCCGCCTTGTAGGTCAGCAGGCGCGAGGCGTCGAGCATGACCTGGAGGTCGGAGATCTGGAAGGCGAGCCCCTGCTTGCGCCCGATCGGGCCGCCGAAGGTCTGGCGCTCGCCGGCGTACTGCAGCGACATGTCGAGGCAGGCCTGGATGCAGCCGACCGCGAGGGCGGCGATCGCGACCCGACCGTCGTCGAGGGTCGCGAGGAACTGCGCGTAGCCGCGGCCGCGCTCGCCGAGCAGGTTCGCCTCGGGGACGCGCGCGTCGGTGAAGGACAGCGGGTGGGTGTCGGAGGCGTGCCAGCCGAGCTTGTCGTACGCCTTCTCGGCGACGAAGCCGGCCGTGCCCGAGGGCACGATGATCGTCGAGAGCTCCGGGCGCCCGTCGGAGCGCTCGCCCGTACGAGCGGTCACGGTGACGAGCGAGGTGATCGCGGAGCCGGAGTTGGTGATGAACTGCTTCGAGCCGTTGACGACCCACTCGCCGTTCTCGAGGACGGCCTTCGTCTTGGTCGCACCCGCGTCGGAACCGGCGCCCGGCTCGGTCAGGCCGAAGCCGGCGACCTTGTCGCCGGCGACCAGGTCGGGCAGCCACGCCTGCTTCTGCTCCTCGGTGCCGTAGGTGAGGATCGGGTTGATGCCGAGGCCGACGGCGGCCTCGAGCGTGATGCCCATCGACTGGTCGACGCGCCCGATCTCCTCGATCGCGAGGCAGAGCGAGGTGAAGCCACCGTCCTCGCCGGCCATGCCGGCGCCGCCGAACTCCTCCGGAGCGGTCAGGCCCATCAGCCCCAGGGCGCCCATCTTCTGGACGACGTCCGTCGGGAAGTGGTGGTCGCGGTCCCACTGCGCGGCGTGGGGCGCGATCTCGGCCTCCGCGAAGTCACGGACGCTGCGACGGAACTGCTCGTGCTCGGGGGACAGCTCGAAGGTCATGCACCGCACTCTAGCGGGCGAGGTTAATGATCGCTAACCCCTGTGATCGCGCGGCGTCGTCGTAGGCTGCCGACCCCTGCAGCCGACGGAAGGACCGCCGTGAACCGCCGCACACTCCTGGTGGCAGGCACCGCGCTCGTCGCCGGGGCCGCAGGAGCCGCGATCGGCGCCGTGGCCTCGGACGACGCCCCTGCACGCCCCGCCCCCGGCGACCCGGTGGTGGCGGTGGCGGCACCGCGGAGCGTGATCCTGCTCATCGGCGACGGCATGGACGACTCGATGATCACGGCCGCCCGCAACTACTCGGTGGGCGCCGCCGGTCGGCTCGCCCTGGACGGCCTCACCTCCACCGGCGCGATGACGACGTACGGCCTCGAGACCGGCACCGGACCCGACTACCCGATCGCGTACGTCTCCGACTCCGCGGCCACGGCGAGCGGCTTCTCGACCGGCCACAAGACCGTCGACGGCCGCATCTCGCAAGGCCCGTCGAGCGCCCAGGACGTGCCCGGCGAGGACCACGAGACGGTCCTGGAGATGTTCGCCCGGCTCGGCAGGCGCACGGGCAACGTCTCCACCGCCGACATCACCGACGCCACGCCGGCGGCCGCGGCGGCCCACGTCAACGCCCGCTCGTGCCAGGACCCCTCCACGATGGACGCGTGCCCGAGCGCGCGGAAGTCGGCCGGCGGCAAGGGGTCGATCGCCGAGCAGCTCGTGGACAACGAGGTCGACGTCCTGCTCGGCGGGGGCAGGGAGCGCTGGGACCGGTTGCTGGAGGACGGCTCGCAGACACTGCTCGACTACGCCACCTCCACGCACGGCTACCGGACCGTCGGCACCGCGGCCGACCTCGACGCCGTCGACGACCTGTCCGGCGGGCCGGTCCTCGGGCTCTTCGCCCCCCACCACCTGACCCGTGCGTACGCCCCGCTCGTCGCCGCGCGGGGCGGCGCCACCACGCCGGCCGGGACGTGCACCGCGCAGGACCGCGGCACCGAGCCGACGTTGCGGCAGATGACGACCACGGCGATCGAGCTGCTCGACAACCCCGACGGGTTCTTCCTCCAGGTGGAGGGCGCGAGCGTCGACAAGGCCGAGCACGAGCGGGACATCTGCGGCGCGATCGGCGAGCTCGAGGAGCTCGACCAGGCGGTCGAGGTCGCCCTCGACCACCAGCGCGCCCATCCCGACACCCTCGTCATCGTCACCGGCGACCACGCCCACTCGACCCAGATCGTGGCGAACGACGAGGGCGGCAGGAGGACCGCGACCGTCGTCACGGCCGACGGCGTGCCGATGACGGTGGCCTACTCCTCGGCCGAGGGCGGCGACCCGCAGCGATCCAGCCACACGGGGACACAGATCCGGGTCGCGGCCGTCGGCCCGCAGGCCGATCGGGTCACCGGCGTGATCGACCAGACCGACCTCTTCGCCCTCATGACCAGCGGCCTCGACACCGACGGCGAGTGACCCCGCGGATGTGACGTACGCAATTACCCGGCCTCCGGCGCACGGGTCTAGAGTTAGGCGAGCCTAAGCAAAGTAAGGACGCCCTGTGACGACTTCCCCCCGCCGTGCCGCACGCCTGAGCGTGACCCTGGCCGCGACCCTGCTGACCGCCTCGACCCTGTCGGGCTGCGGCGTCTTCGGCTCGCCCGACCTCGTGATCTACAACGCCCAGCACGAGGAGCTGCTCGACGAGATCATCCCGCTGTTCGAGGAGGAGTCCGGCCTCGACGTCGAGCTGCGCGCCGGCAAGGACCTCGAGATGGCCAACCAGATCGTCGAGGAGGGCGAGGACTCCCCCGCCGACGTGTTCCTCACCGAGAACTCGCCCGCGATGAGCATCGTCGACAACGCCGGTCTCTTCGCCGAGCTGCCCGAGGCGGCCACCGCGACCATCCCCGAGCAGTACGTCGCGGCCGACCGCGCGTGGACCGGCTTCCTGGCCCGCTCCACCGTCGCGATGTACAACACCGACTCGATGACCGAGGCCGACATGCCCGCCTCGATCCTCGACTTCGCCGACCCGGAGTGGCAGGGCCGCGTCGCCTTCTCCCCCACGGGCGCGGACTTCCAGGCGATCGTCTCCGCCGTCCTCGAGCTCGAGGGCGAGGAGGCCACCGCCGCGTGGCTGCAGGGCCTGAAGGACAACGGCGTCATCGTGCAGAACAACCTCGTGGTCATGCAGTCGGTGGACTCCGGCGAGGTCGACGCCGGCATCGCCTACCACTACTACTGGTACCGCGACCGCGAGGAGAACGGCACCGACTCCGACAGCTCGGCGCTGCACTTCTTCGGCGACCAGGACCCGGGCGCGTTCCTCAGCATCTCCGGTGCCGGCATCCTCGCCAGCAGCGAGCACCAGGCCGCCGCGGAGGAGTTCGTCACCTGGCTCACCGGCGCGGACGCCCAGCAGGCGATGGCCGAGTCGTACGCCCTGGAGTACCCGCTCAACCCCGACGCCGCGCTCAACCCCGACGTCAAGCCGTTCGACGAGCTCGAGCCGCCGGAGGTCGACGTGGCCGGCCTCAACGGCCCGCAGGTCACCGACCTGATGACCGCGGCAGGCCTGCTCTGACCACGGCCTCGGCCACCACCGGGCGACGTACGCCGCCCCTGCTGCTCGCAGCCGGGGCGGCCGTCGCCGTCCTGGCGCTGGTCCCGCTCGCCTACGTCGCCACCTACGTCGTGGTCATCGGCCCCGCCGAGCTGTGGCAGCTGCTGGCGCGCCCCCGGATCGGCGAGCTGCTGCGCAACACGATCACCCTCGCGGCCGCCTGCATGGCGGCGACCGCCGTGCTGGGCGTCGCCCTCGCGGTGCTGGTCGAGCGCACCGACCTGCCGGCGCGCCGCCTCTGGCACGGCCTGCTGGTCGCGCCGCTCGCCGTGCCGGCCTTCGTCAACGGCTACGCCTGGGTCTCCCTCGACCGCAGCGTGCACGGCTTCGCCGGCGCGTTCGGCGTGGTCACGCTGTCCTACTACCCCCTCGTCTACCTCCCGGTCGTCGCGATGCTGCGCCGCCTCGACCCGGCGCTGGAGGAGTCCGCGTGGTCGCTCGGGCACTCGCGTGTCCGCACCTTCCGCACCGTCGTGCTCCCCCAGCTGCGTCCCGCCCTCCTCGGTGGCGCGCTGCTCGTCGGCCTGCACCTGCTCGCCGAGTTCGGCGCACTGTCGCTGCTGCGCTTCCCGACGTTCACGACCGCGATCTACGACCAGTACGGCTCGACCTTCAACGGCGCGGCCGCGACCGCGATGGCCGGGGTGCTCGTCCTGCTGTGCCTGTTCCTGCTCCTCGCGGACCTCCGCCTGCGGGGCGACCGGCGCTACGCCCGGGTCGGCCGCGGCGCCGCCCGCGAGTCCGTCCCGCTCGCGCTCGGGCGGTGGCGCTGGCCGCTCGTCGCGACGACGGGCGCGGTCGTCGCACTCGCCGTCGGGGTCCCGGCGTTCTCGCTCGTGCGGTGGCTCGTCGTCGGCACCTCGACCCAGTTCCCGCTGGCCGACCTGGCCGAGGCGCTCGTCACGACGATCCTGCTGGCGCTGGCCGGAGCGGTCGTCACGACGCTGGCCGCGGTGCCCGTCGTCTGGCTCGCCGTCCGCCACCGCGGCTGGGCCTCGACGCTCATCGAGCGCAGCTCGTACGTCGCCAACGCGCTGCCCGGCATCGTCGTCGGCCTGGCGCTCGTCGTGGCGTCGCTGCGCCTCGTGCCGTTCGTCTACCAGACCGCCACCCTCCTCGTGGCGGCGTACGCCATCCTCTTCCTGCCGCGGGCCGTGGTGACCGTGCGCGCCGGGCTCGAGCAGGCGCCCGTGGTGCTCGACGACGTCGCGCACAGCCTCGGCGTCGGGCCGCTCGCCACCGCGCGCCGGGTCACCCTGCCGCTCATCGCGCCCAGCCTCGGCGCCGGCGCGGCCCTGGTCTTCCTCGCGATCTCCACCGAGCTGACGGCCACCCTGATGCTCTCGCCGATCGGCACCAGCACCCTCGCCACCGAGTTCTGGTCGGCCTCCTCCGAGCTCCGCTACGGCGCCGCGGCGCCCTACGCCCTGCTGCTCGTGCTGGTCTCCATCCCCGCGACCGTGCTGCTGATGCGCACCGACAGGAGCACGTCATGAGCTCGCTCACCGTCACCGGCGTGACCAAGTCGTTCCCCTCGACCGGCAGCGGGCACGCGGCGACCCGCGCGGTCGACGACGTCACCCTCCACGTGCCGCACGGCTCGTTCACCACCGTCCTCGGCCCCTCGGGCTGCGGCAAGACGACGCTGCTCCGGCTGATCGCCGGCTTCCTCGTGCCCGACTCCGGGAGCATCGCCTTCGGCGACACCGTCGTCGCCGGCGACGGCGTACGCCCGATGCCGCCGCAGACCCGTCGCGTGGGCTACGTCCCGCAGGAGGGCGCGCTCTTCCCGCACCTCAGCGTGGCCGCCAACATCGCGTTCGGCCTCGGCCGCGAGGCGCGCGAGTCGCGCGGCGACGACCGGCGGTCGATCGGGTGCGAGATGCTCGACCTCGTCGAGCTCCCCGCCGACTTCCGCGACCGCCGACCCGACGAGCTCTCCGGCGGCCAGCAGCAGCGCGTGGCGCTGGCCCGCTCGCTCGCGCCGCAGCCCGCGGTCGTGCTGCTCGACGAGCCGTTCTCGTCCCTCGACGCCGAGCCTGCGCGGCACGCACCGCGCGCGCCGTGCGCCGCGCCCTGCAGGCCAGCAACACCACCGGCGTCCTGGTCACCCACGACCAGAACGAGGCGCTCTCCCTCGCCGACGAGGTGGCGGTCATGCGCGCCGGACGACTCGTCCAGTCGGCCTCCCCGAGCCAGGTCTACCTGTCCCCGAGCGACCCCCAGGTCGCGGAGTTCGTCGGCCGCGCGGTCGTCCTGCCCGGCACCGCGAACGCCGCCCACGCCACCTGCGCCCTCGGCGAGGTCGTGCTCACCGAGCCGACCGACGGTGAGGTCGCGCTGATGATCCGGCCCGAGCAGGTCTACGTCGACCTCGTGCACGCCGAGGGGGTCCGCGGCACGGTCGAGGAGGTCAGCTACTACGGCCACGACTGCGCCGTGCAGGTCCGGCTCGACGACGGGACGTCGGTCCTGTCGAGGATGGCGGGCGTGCTGCACCCCGTCGCGGGCGACACCGTCCACCTGCGGGTGACCGGGCTGGTCCGCGCCTACCGACCCGCGGGGTCGTCGTGACGACCACGTCCACCTCACCGGCCGTCCACGCGCCGCCGGTCCTCGCCCACGCGGCGTACGGCGACGCGCCCGCCGTCGTCGCGGGCGACGTCGAGCTCAGCCACGCCGCCCTCGCCCGTCTGGTCGCCGACCGCGCCCGCACCTGGGGTCCGGAGCGGCGGCTGGTCCTGGTCGAGGGCGCCAACGACCTCGACTCCCTCGTCGCCTACCTCGCGGCGCTCCAGCACGGCCACGTCGCGCTGGTCGTCCCCGACGCGCGCAGCACCCAGCGCGACGCCATCGTCGCGGCGTACGACCCCGACATCGTCTGTGTCGCCGGCGCCCGCGACGACGTACGCCGTGACGCGTCCGGGCACGACCTCCACCCCGACCTCGCGCTGCTGCTCAGCACGTCGGGCACGACCGGATCGCCCAAGCTGGTGCGGCTCTCGCGCGCCAACGTCGCCAGCAACGCCGCCGCCATCGCCGACTACCTCGCGCTGACTCCCGCGGACCGCGCGATCACCGCGCTGCCGCTGCACTACTGCTACGGCCTCTCGGTGCTGCACTCGCACCTCGTCGCCGGCGCGAGCGTCGTGCTGACCGGCCTGAGCGTGGTCGACGAGTGCTTCTGGGACCTCTTCACCCGCACCCGCGCCACCACCCTCGCCGGTGTCCCGCACACCTTCGACCTGCTGGCCACCAGCGGCTTCGAGGACCGCGACCTGCCGACGCTGCGCCAGGTGACCCAGGCCGGCGGGCGCCTCGACCCCGACGCCGTACGCCGCTGGAGCCGCTTCGGTCGCGGCCGCGGCTGGGACCTCGTCGTGATGTACGGCGCGACCGAGGCGACCGCGCGGATGGCGTACCTCCCGCCGCACCTCACCCAGGACCACCCCGCCTCGATCGGCGTAGCCATTCCGGGGGGACGGCTACGCCTCGACGAGGGTGTGGACGAGAGGGCCGGAGTGGGCGAGATCGTCTACTCCGGCCCGAACGTCATGCTCGGCTACGCCGAGTCGCCGGCCGACCTCGCGCTCGGCCGCGAGACCACCGAGCTGCGCACCGGCGACCTCGCCCGTCAGGTCGACGGGCTGTTCGAGGTCGTCGGTCGGCTCAACCGGCGCGGCAAGGTCTTCGGGCTCCGCCTCGACCTCGACGGCCTCGAGCACCACCTCCGGGCCGAGGTCGACCGGCACGCCCGCGTCGTCGCGACCGACCGGGCGGTCCACGTCTTCCTCACCTCCGGCCGCGGCAGCGCGTCCGCCCGGGCCCTGACCGCCGAGCCTCTGCGGCGTACCTCCGCACGCGGTGACGGTCACCGTCCTGCCGCAGGTGCCGATGACGAGCACCGGCAAGGCCGACTACGCCGCGCTGGGCGACCTCGCTGCCGCCACCGAGCAGGAGCCCGCGACCGCGGCGACGGGCTCGGTCCGCGCCCAGTTCGTGCGCGTCCTGGGCCGACCCGATGCCGACGACGGCGACTCCTTCGTCGACCTCGGTGGCGACTCGCTGTCCTACGTCGAGCTCGCGACCCGGCTCGGCGACACCTTCGGCGGCGCCGTGCCCGTCGGGATGGCACACGCGCAGCATCGGCGAGCTCGAGCGCCTGGCGGCGGCGGTCGACGACCGCGGCACCGACACCGAACCCGCGAGGCGCGGCTGGGCGCGCCTCGACACGACCGTCGGCCTGCGCGCGCTCGCCATCCTCTTCGTCGTCGCCAGCCACGTCGACCTCGTGGCGCTCGAGGGCGGCGCCCACCTGCTGCTCGCCCTGGCGGGCTTCAACTTCGCCCGCTTCCAGCTCTCCGCCGCCGGCGGCGCCCGCGCACGGCTCCGCCACGGGCTCTCCGGGCTCGCCCAGCTCATCGTCCCGTCGGTGCTCTGGGTCGGCGCGGTCGCCGTGGTGCTCGGCAGCTACGACCTCACCACCGCGCTGTTCGTGCGCGAGCTGCTCAACAGCTCCGAGTGGGACGACCAGTGGCAGCTCTGGTTCCTGGAGTCGCTCGTGTGGCTCACGGCCGCCGCGCTCGCGCTCACCTGCCTGCCCGTGCTGCACCGCGTCGAGCGGCGTACGCCGTTCCGGTTCGCGCTGGTCCTGCTCGCCGTGACCGCAGCGGCCCGGTTCGCCGACGTCGGCCTGCGGGCCGGCCCGACCCAGCGCTACACCACGCTCGTGGTCGCCTTCGTCTTCGTGCTCGGCTGGCTCGGCGCCCGGGCCGACACGACCCGGCGCCGCGTGGTCGTCTCCGTGCTCGCCGCGGCGCTCACGATCGGCTTCTTCGGCCAGGTCCACCGCGAGGCCATCGTCCTGGGCGGCTTCCTGCTGATGCTCTGGCTGCCGCACGTCACCGTCCCGAGGTGGGTCGCCCGAGCCGCCGGTGTGCTCGCCGGCGCCAGCCTCTTCATCTACCTGACCCACTGGCAGGTCTACCCGCCGCTGGAGGACGCCGGCCACCCGTGGCTCGCCCTCGGCGCCTCGCTCGCGGTCGGCATCGCCTACGGCCACGTCGTACGCCCACTGCGCAAGGCTGTCGGACGCGCCGTTCTCGGGTCGCGGTAGCCTGCCCAGCGGTACTTTTCCCGGCCCCCGTGCCGCCGACCCAGGAGTTCCGCGTGAGCTTGAAGAAGGTCCTCATCGCCAACCGCGGCGAGATCGCCGTCCGCGTCGTCCGCGCCTGCAAGGACGCCGGCATCGGCTCGGTCGCGGTCTACGCCGACCCGGACCGCGACGCCCTCTTCGTCCGCCTCGCCGACGAGGCGCACTCCCTCGGCGGCGCGACGCCCGCGGAGTCCTACCTCGACATCGCCAAGATCATCAAGATCGCCGCGGACACCGGCGCTGACTCCGTCCACCCCGGCTACGGCTTCCTCGCCGAGAACGCCGACTTCGCCCAGGCCGTCATCGACGCCGGGCTGATCTGGATCGGTCCCCCGCCGGCGGCGATCGAGGCGCTCGGCGACAAGGCCAAGGCCAAGCACATCGCCGACCGCGCCAACGCTCCGCTCGCGCCCGGCACCAAGGACCCGGTCAAGGATGCCGACGAGGTCGTCGCGTTCGCCGAGGCCAACGGCCTGCCCGTCGCGATCAAGGCCGTCTTCGGCGGCGGCGGTCGCGGCCTCAAGGTCGCCCGCACGCTCGAGGAGATCCCCGACGCGTACGAGTCCGCGGTCCGCGAGGCCGTCACCGCGTTCGGTCGCGGCGAGTGCCTGGTCGAGAAGTTCCTCGACAAGCCCCGCCACGTCGAGACCCAGTGCCTGGCCGACCAGCACGGCAACGTCGTCGTCGTCTCCACCCGCGACTGCTCGCTCCAGCGCCGCAACCAGAAGCTCGTCGAGGAGGCGCCCGCGCCGTTCCTCACCGACGAGCAGGTCACCGAGCTCTACGAGTCGTCCAAGCGGATCCTCACCGAGGCCGGCTACTACGGCGCCGGCACGTGCGAGTTCCTCGTCGCCCAGGACGGCACGATCTCCTTCCTCGAGGTCAACACCCGCCTCCAGGTCGAGCACTGCGTCTCCGAGGAGGTCACCGGCATCGACCTGGTCCGCGAGATGTTCCGCATCGCGGCCGGCGAGGAGCTCGGCTACGGCGACCCCGAGATCCGCGGCCACTCCATCGAGTACCGCATCAACGCCGAGGACGGCGGCCGCAACTTCATGCCCGCCCCCGGCACCCTGTCGGCCTGGTCGCCGCCGTCCGGCCCCGGCGTCCGTCTGGACGGCGGCTACGAGAACGGCGAGACCATCCCGGGCTCGTTCGACTCCCTCATCGCCAAGCTCATCGTCACCGGCACCACCCGCACCCAGGCCCTCGAGCGCTCGCGCCGCGCCCTCGACGAGTTCGTCGTCGACGGCATGCCCACCGTCATCCCGTTCCACCGCGCCGTCGTGTCGCGACCCGGCGTACGTCGGTGCCTCGACGCCGTCCGGTGAGGGCGAGTTCGCCGTCTACACGCAGTGGATCGAGACCGAGTTCGACAACCAGATCGAGCCCTACGCCGGCGACTCGGCCGAGGCGGACGAGGCCGGCGAGCGGCAGAAGGTCACCGTCGAGGTCGGCGGCAGGCGGCTCGAGGTCGTCCTCCCCGCCGGGCTCGGCGGACTGTCCTCCGGCGGCGGTGGCGGCGGCGCGGCTGCGAAGAAGGCCAAGCGCTCGGCCAAGAAGGCCGGCGCCGCCGCCTCCGGCGACGCCGTCACCTCGCCCATGCAGGGCACCATCGTCAAGGTCTCCGTCGAGGAGGGGCCAGGGGTCGCCGAGGGCGACGTCATCGTCGTCATGGAGGCGATGAAGATGGAGCAGCCCCTCAAGGCCCACAAGGCCGGCACCGTCACCGGCCTCCAGGCCGAGGTCGGCGCCACCGTCACCAACGGCGCCGTCATCTGCGAGATCAAGGACTGACCTCCCGACTCCCCGCGCCGCCCGATCACCGTTCGCGCCGCGCCACTTCCACGCCCGGGTGATGAGTTCTCGGCCCCACCTCGGTCACCACCTGCTACAAGGACACGACACGAGGAGGATGGACCGTGAGCGCAGTGATGAGGACCGAGCCGAGGGAGCTGGGCATGGAGAGGCTGGCGGAGGTCGACGAGGCGGAGTTCTCGGGGCTGGTCGAGCGGCACCGGCGCGAGCTGCACGTGCACTCCTACCGGATGCTCGGCTCGTTCCAGGACGCCGAGGACGCCGTGCAGGACACGTTCCTGCGGGCCTGGCGCTCCCGCGACACCTTCGAGGGGCGCTCGACCCTCCGCACCTGGCTCTACCGGATCGCCACCAACGCCTGCCTCGACCTGATCGCCAAGCGCCGCCCCGCACCCGCGGCCGGTGGCGAGGTGCTGTGGCTCGAGCCCTACCCCGACCGCCTGCTCGACGAGCTCCTCGCGGACCCCGCCGACGAGCCCGAGGTGGTCGCGGTCGCCCGCGAGACCATCGAGCTGGCCTACATCGCCGCGGTCCAGCACCTCGCGCCGCGTCCCCGGGCCGTGCTGGTCCTGCGCGACGTGCTCGGCTGGCCGGCCAAGGAGGTCGCCGACCTGCTCGGCGACTCGGTCAACTCGGTCAACAGCGCGCTCCAGCGGGCCCGCGCCGGGATGCGCGAGCACCTGCCGGCCGAGCGCCAGGAGTGGACCGGCGCCGAGGACGACGCGGACAACCGCGAGCTCGTACGTCGCTTCACCGAGGCCAGCGTCGCCGCCGACGTCGACACCATCGCCACCATGCTGCGCGACGACGTCCGGTTCTCGATGCCGCCGACGCAGGGCGTGATCGTGGGTCGCGACGCCGTGATCGCCGACTGGGTCGAGGGCGGCTACCCGGAGATGGCCGGACTGCGCTCGATCGCCACCTCGGTGAACCGCCAGCCCGCCGTGGGCTACTACACCTGGAACGAGCGGGCGGGCGCCTACGTCCCGATCACGATCGACGTGCTGCGGATCAGCGGCGGCCTGGTCACCGAGGTGACCATCTTCGACCGCGAGCAGTTCGCGCGCCTCGGCCTTCCCGAGAGCCTCCCCGCGGACGGCGACCGGTGATCCGGCTCGCCCGCACGGGGGTCCTCGCCGCCCTCGCCGCCGCCGTCGCCACCGGGCTCGTCGCCGCGGTCGCAGGCGCCGCCGGCGTCGACCTCGTGGTGGACGGCGGCGAGCTCCCGGCGTCGGGGATCGCGTTCGTGACCGGCGTCCTCTCGCTCGTCGGAGTGGCACTGGCGGCCGCGCTCCTGCGCTGGACCGGACGCCCGGCCGACCTGTTCGTACGGATCGCCATCGGCCTGACGGCCCTCTCGCTGGTCCCGCCGCTGCTCCGGGCGGAAGGAGCGGCGACGCCATCACACTGGTCGTCCTGCACCTCCTGGCTGCCGCGATCATGATCCCCGCGCTCGCCCGGAGCCTGCGCGTCACGGCCTGACGGTCAGGCCAGCCCGACGGCGTCTCTGAGCGCCTCGAGGTGGTGCTCGAAGAGGTCGCCGGGCTGGCTGAAGGTGTCCGGGCCGTACTGGCCGAACACCTCCCAGCTCACGCAGCCGAAGAGTGCGGCCCACGCGAACATCCCCCGCGCGACGACCGTGTCCGGCACCGTCAGGCCCATCTCCCGACGGATCCGCGCGAGGTCCCGCGAGAGCCGGCGCGGGCTCGCCGGGTCGCCGGACGCCGTGATCGCGCCGGCGTCCCAGGCGTCCTGCCACACCTCGACCAGCCGGGCCGCCACCCGGATGCCGGGTCCGGTGGTCTGCTCCGCCGGCGCCTCGTAGCCGGGCACCGGGCTGCCGAAGAGGAGGGCGTACGTCGCCGGCTCCGCGAGCGCCCAGGCCCGCACGGCGCGACCGATCGCCGCCATCCGGCCGGCGTGGTCCCCCGCGTCGACACGCTCCAGGGCGGAGTCGACGGCGTCGCCGAGCTCGTCGTAGCCGTCGACCACCAGCAGCGTGAGCAGCTCGTCACGACTCGCGACGTAGCGGTAGACCGCGGACGAGACCACACCCAGGTCACGGGCGACGGCCCGCAGCGACAGCGCCGCCGCTCCCTCGGTGGCCAGGTGCTGGCGGCCGATGCGGACGATGTCGCGCATCGTCTGCTCGCGCGCCCGGGCGCGGGGCGACGAAGCGGCGGTACTCGTGTCGGGCATGTGCCCAGTGTGGCACAACCGCGAGCACGGATAGCGGATGAGAGCACTGCTCTTGCAATTCGGTTCCGGCGGGTCCATCATGGACAAAACGAGAGCACTGCTCTCACATCATCCACCAGCAGAGGACTCAACCATGAGCACCGTCCACGTCGTCACCGGAGCCGGCCCCGTCGGCTCGACCGTCGCCCAGCAGCTCGCCGACGCGGGCGAGCAGGTCCGCCTGCTCACCCGGTCGGGCAGCGGTCCCCTCCACCCGTCGATCGAGCGACGCCGCGTCGACGTCTCGCAGCCCGATGCGCTGACGCAGGCCTTCGAGGGCGCGGTCGCCGTCCACCACTGCATCCACGGATCCGCGTACGACGCCCGCGTCTGGCGCGCCGAGCTGCCGCGTGCCGAGCGGGCCGTGCTCGAGGCCGCCGGCCGGGTCGGCGCGGTGGTGGTGTTCCCCGAGAGCCTCTACTCCTACGGTCCCGTCGATGCGGTCATCACCGAGGAGACCCCGCGCGCGGCGACCGGGGGCAAGCTCGGCGTACGCACCGAGCTGCTGGCCCAGCGTGAGGACTCCTCCACGCCGACGGTCAGCGTTGCGGCGTCGGACTTCTACGGCCCCGCCGTCCGCAACGCGCACGCCGGCGAGCGGTTGGTGCCCACGGTGCTGGCCGGCCGGACCATGCGTGTCCTGGGCAGCCTGGACCAGCCGCACTCCTTCACGTACGTCCCCGACCTCGCGGCCGCGATGATCGCCGCCGCCGCACGCGACGACCTCTGGAACTCCTTCCTGCACGCACCCACTGCGCCCGCGGTCACCCAGCGCCACCTGGTCGCGCTCGTCGCGGAGGCGGGCGACGTCCCGACCCCACGCACATCGGCGATCCCGGTGCCGGTGCTGCGCGGGATGGGGCTCGTCTCCCGCGAGATGCGCGAGCTGGCCGAGACCTCCTACATGTTCGCCCGTCCGTTCGTGATGGACTCGACCGCCAGCGAGCGGCTCCTGGGCCTCGCGCCCACACCGCTGGCCGACGGATTCGCCGCGACCGTCTCCTGGTGGCGGCAGCGGAGCGACGAGCAGGCCGTGGCCTGACCGGCGTACGGACGAGTAACCCACGTCACACGCGTCACTCGATAGCGTGCGCCCATGTTCTCCAAGGTCCTCATCGCCAACCGTGGTGAGATCGCAGTCAGGGCGCTCCGAGCCGCGCGCGAGATCGGCTCGAAGACGGTCGCGGTCTTCCCGTACGAGGACCGCTGGTCCGAGCACCGGATGAAGGCCGAGGAGGCCTACGAGATCGGCGAGGTCGGGCACCCGGTCCGGGCCTACCTCGATCCCGACGCGATCGTCGCGGTCGCCGTGCAGTGCGGCGCCGACGCGATCTACCCCGGCTACGGCTTCCTGTCGGAGAACCCCGCCCTGGCCGAGGCGTGCGCCGCCGCCGGGATCACCTTCATCGGCCCCAGCGCCGAGGTGCTCACCCTCACCGGCAACAAGGCCCGCGCGATCGCCGCCGCCAAGGCCGCGGGCGTGCCGGTGCTCGAGTCGGTCGACCCGTCGACCGACGTCGAGGCGCTGCTCGCCGCAGCCGAGGCGATCGAGGCGCCGCTCTTCGTCAAGGCGGTCGCCGGCGGCGGCGGTCGCGGCATGCGGAAGGTCGACGACCGGGCCGACCTGCGCGAGGCCATCGAGACCTGCATGCGCGAGGCCGAGGGCGCCTTCGGCGACCCCACGGTCTTCATCGAGCAGGCCGTGGTCGACCCGCGCCACATCGAGGTGCAGATCCTCGCCGACGGCACCGGCGCCGAGGGCGGTGTGATCCACCTCCACGAGCGCGACTGCTCGGTGCAGCGCCGCCACCAGAAGGTCGTCGAGATCGCCCCGGCCCCGGGGCTCGACCCCGAGATCCGGGACCGGATGTGCGCCGACGCGGTGCGCTTCGCCCGCGAGATCGGCTACAAGAACGCCGGCACCGTCGAGTTCCTCCTCGACCCGCACGGGCGCTACGTCTTCATCGAGATGAACCCCCGCATCCAGGTCGAGCACACCGTGACCGAGGAGGTCACCTCGGTCGACCTCGTGCAGTCGCAGATGCTGATCGCGGCCGGTGCCACCCTCGCCGACCTCGGCCTCACCCAGGACGTGGTGCACCCGCGCGGCTTCGCGCTCCAGTGCCGCATCACCACCGAGGACCCGGCCAACGGCTTCCGCCCCGACACCGGGAAGATCACGACCTACCGCTCCCCCGGCGGTCCCGGCGTCCGCCTCGACGGTGGCACGACGTACGCCGGTGCGGAGATCAGCCCCCACTTCGACTCGATGCTGGCCAAGCTCACGTGTCGCGGCCGGACCTTCGAGTCGGCCGTGCAGAAGGCGCGCCGCGCGCTGCTGGAGTTCCGCATCCGCGGGGTGTCGACGAACGTGGCCTTCCTCCAGGCCGTGCTGGCCGACCCGGACTTCGCCGCGGGCGGCGTGACCACGTCGTTCATCGAGGACCACCCGCAGCTGCTCAAGGCCCAGGTCGGCGGCGACCGCGCCTCGCGGCTGCTGACCTATCTCGCCGACGTCACCGTGAACCAGCCGCACGGCGCGGCGCCCGTCACCGTGTCCCCGACGAGCAAGCTGCCGGCGCTCGACCGCTCGACGCCCGTGCCCGCCGGCACCCGCCAGCTGCTGCGCGAGGTCGGGCCCGAGGAGTTCGCCCGCCGGCTGCGCGCCCAGGACCGGGTCGCGGTCACCGACACGACGTTCCGCGACGCGCACCAGTCGCTGCTCGCGACGCGCGTACGCTCCCGCGACCTGCTCGCCGCCGCCGACCACGTCGCGCGCACCACGCCGGAGCTGTGGTCGGTCGAGTGCTGGGGCGGGGCGACGTACGACGTCGCGCTGCGCTTCCTCGCCGAGGACCCCTGGGAGCGGCTGGCCGCGCTGCGCGAGGCGATCCCCAACATCGGCCTCCAGATGCTGCTGCGCGGACGCAACACGGTCGGCTACACGCCGTACCCCACCGAGGTCACCGAGGCCTTCGTGCACGAGGCCGCCGAGACCGGCATCGACGTCTTCCGGATCTTCGACGCGCTCAACGACGTCTCGCAGATGCGGCCGGCGATCGACGCGGTCCGCGCCACCGGGACGTCCGTGGCCGAGGTGGCGCTCTGCTACACCGGCGACCTCTCGTCCCCGGGTGAGCGGCTCTACACGCTCGACTACTACCTCCGCCTCGCCGAGCAGATCGTCGACGCCGGCGCCCACGTCCTGGCGATCAAGGACATGGCCGGCCTGCTGCGCGCTCCCGCCGCGCGCACCCTCGTCACCGCGCTGCGCGAGCGCTTCGACCTGCCGGTCCACCTCCACACCCACGACACCCCCGGCGGCCAGCTCGCGACGCTCGTCGCCGCGATCGATGCGGGTGTCGACGCGGTCGACGCGGCGTGCGCGGCGATGGCCGGCACCACGTCGCAGCCCGCCCTCTCGGCGCTGGTCTCGGCCACCGACCACTCCGCACGCGAGACCGGCCTCTCGCTCGCGGCCGTCAACGCGCTGGAGCCCTACTGGGAGGCCACCCGTCGCGTCTACGCACCCTTCGAGTCCGGCCTGCCCGCCCCGACCGGTCGGGTCTACCGCCACGAGATCCCCGGCGGCCAGCTCTCCAACCTGCGCCAGCAGGCGATCGCGCTGGGGCTCGGCGAGAAGTTCGAGCAGGTCGAGGACATGTACGCCGCCGCCAACGACATCCTCGGCAACGTCGTCAAGGTGACGCCGTCGTCCAAGGTCGTCGGCGACCTGGCCCTTGCGCTCGTCGCGGCCGGTGCCGACCCGGCGGCCTTCGAGGCCGACCCGGCGTCGTACGACGTCCCGGACTCGGTCGTCGGCTTCCTGAGCGGCGAGCTCGGCGACCCGCCCGGCGGCTGGCCCGAGCCGTTCCGGACGAAGGCGCTGGCCGGGCGCACCTGGAAGCAGCCGGCCGCCAGCCTGACCCCCGAGCAGCAGGCCGGCCTCGCCTCCGACCGGCGGACGACCCTCAACGAGCTGCTCTTCCCCGGACCCACGGCCGCCTTCGTCGAGTCGCGGGCACTCCACGGCGACCTGTCCGTGCTGCCGACCATCGACTACCTCTACGGCCTGCGCCGCGGCGGCGAGCACCCCGTCGAGCTGCGCGAGGGCAAGACGGTGCTCTACGGCCTCGAGGCGATCAGCGAGCCCGACGAGCGCGGCTTCCGCAACGTGATGGCCACGATCGACGGCCAGCTCCGTCCCGTGCAGGTGCGCGACCGCAGTGTCGCCGCCGACGTCGCCTCGGCCGAGAAGGCCGACCCCCAGGCCACCGGCCACGTCGCGGCGCCGTACGACGGTGCCGTGACCGTGACCGTCGCCGAGGGCGACACGGTGGAGGCCGGGCAGACCGTCGCCACCATCGAGGCGATGAAGATGGAGGCCTCGATCACGGCTCCCGTCGCCGGCACGGTGAGCCGGCTCGCGATCAGGTCCACGCAGGGCGTCGAGGGCGGCGACCTGGTGCTGGTGATCGGCTAGCGCCGGTCATCCCTCCGACAACGACACCGGGACGTCATCCGGAGCGGGCAGACCGTTGCCCCGTCCGTATGACGTCCCGGTCAGAGACGTGGGTGCTGGTCAGCCAGCAGCCCCGAGCGCCTTCACCTCGTCGCGCGCCGCGACGACCTCGCCGTGCTGGCGGGTGACGACCTCACGGAAGCCGGCGCTGAGGTCCATCTCGAGGGCCTTCTCGTACTCCGACACCGCGTGGTCCTCGCCGGTCGCGGCGGCCTTCAGCACCGCACCCGCGTCGTCACCGGTCAGGGCGTCCTTGAGCGAGATCCAGCCGCGGTGGACCGCAGCGGCGGCGGAGCCGCTCTCGTCGACGTCGTCGCCGTAGGCGTGGCCCAGGTCGACGATCTCGCGGGCGAAGCCGCCGCGCTGCGACGACAGGCGCTGCAGCGTCTCGGCCCACTCGGGGTGCTCGCTGTCCCGCAGCTTGTCCGCGGAATCGGCGAACCCGCGCTCGCCGTCCTTCAGCGTCTCGACCAGTTCCTTGGCGGCCTTGTCGTCGTCAGACATGTGTCGCGCTCCTTCGTCAGTGGGTGTCCTGCCAGCGTCACCCACCTCGCGTCACGCCGGACCACCCGTGGGGATGACGCCCACCCGAAGGGGTCAGGGCTGGTTGAGCACCACGACGTCGGGGTCCGGCTCGGCGTACTCCGTGACCTCGGGGTCGTCGCCGGTGACGTCGCGGAACACCTCGGTGGCGACCGCGCGCATGCCGTTGATCTTCGGGTGGAAGGGCGCCGCGATGCCGGCCCGGAAGCGCGGCCCGTTGACCCAGGCCCGGCCCTTGGCGCAGACGTCGTGCCCCTCCGACACCGCCTCCATGTCGACGTACGAGCCTCCTGCCGCCTCGGCACCCCTGCGGAGCGAGGCGTTGAGGAGCCCGGCGATGTCGGTGACCGGTCCGAGCACCTCGGCCGAGGCGCCGACGGCCGCGCAGGTGCCCTCGGTGGGGAGGATGTCGGGATAGCCGACCACGTAGACCTGCGCGTCGGGGGCGACCTTCGTGATGCGGCGCACCGCCTGCTCGATGCGACCGGCGACCTTGCGCGCGTCGGTGCGCAGCTGCTCGACGGGGCAGACGGAGAGGCCGGGCCTCTGGCACGTGATGAGCGAGTCGTAGATCCCGAAGTCGTTGCCGCCGATGCCGAGCGTCACCAGGTCGGTGTCGGCGGAGACCGCGTCGATCTGCGGCACGGTGGTGCCACCGGTGAAGAGCGTCATCGGGGCGTAGAGGTCGGCCGTGGTGGCCGCCGAGCAGGTGACGTCGGTGTAGCTCGCGACGTCGAGCCAGTCGGCGAGGAAGGCCGGGTAGTTGCTGCGCGAGCGCGCGCAGCCCTCCGGGTCGGTGCGCATCGTCGCGATGAACGGGCCGGCCGAGAAGGAGTCGCCCATCGCCACGTAGTCGATCGTGGAGGTCACCTCGGTGTCGACGACCGGGTCGGGCAGCGCCTCGTCACCCGCCGCCTCGCCGGACTGGCAGCCGGTGGCGGCCAGGGCCAGCGCGGCGAGCAGGAGCGACAGTCGTCGTACGCGGTTCTTTCGGGGTCCCTGCGGCGTTGTTCGGGGAGCGCAGCGGAGGAGCAGAACGTCGTGGGGTGTTTCCTCACTCGCGGGCCTGCCCCTTCTGCCGCGGCGTGACCGAGAAGGTGAACCAGTCGGACCTGAGCCCGAAGTAGTCGCGCACCGTGTCGCCGTCGACCCGCGCCGTGCCGGTCGAGCCGATGAAGGCCATGTCGACCACCCGGCCGCCCCAGTCGCCGTTGCCGTCGCGGGTGGTGATCTCGATGCTCACCAGGTCGCCGATCGCGGGCCAGTGCTTCTCCACCTGGGTGTCGTCGATCGCCTGGGTCCACGTGGAGTACGACGGGTTGGCGAGGCCGTCGTAGGGGTCGGCCTGGGCCACCAGGTAGGGCATCGAGCCGGCAGCGGAGAAGCCGCCGTTGCTCGCGGAGAACTGGGTGAAGGCCGGGCGACCGTCGTAGAAGAGGCCCTGCTTGGCCGTCGCCTTGATCGCCGCGTCGGCGGCCGGGTGCTCGTCGTCGGCGCCGCCGTAGACCTGGCACTGGCTGGTGTCGCACAGGTCGTAGTGGGCGGCCGACGGGTGGGAGCGCTCGAACGCCGCGTAGGTGCGGGCCGCGACCGACTGCGCGCTCACGGCGTCGGGCTCCCAGAGCGCCGGGACCTCGCGCGGCAGGACACCGCGCAGGTAGGACTCCATGCTGACGCGGTTGACGGTCTCGCGCTTCGGGCTCTGGCGCGCGGCGACCGACTGGAGGGTGCCGCGGTAGTCGCGGCGCCCGCTCGGCGTCACGAGGGTCAGCAGGCCGGTGACCGAGGAGAACTCCGCCTGCACCGGGCACCTTCTTCCAGGTCCGCCAGGCGCCGCCCTTGGTGTGCTGCACGGCGGTGTCGCTCCCGGCGGCGACCAGTCGCCACTTCTTCGCCGCGATCGGCGGCAGCCGCCAGGTGCGCTGGCGGCTCAGGCTGGTGACCTTGAGGCCGCGCTGGGCGACCACCTGGACGTCGCGGCCGGTGTCGGCGGTGATGAGCACGCGCACCTTGCCGCCGATGCGTCCCCACGTGGTGCCGGGGTAGTAGAACTCGTCGATCTGCTGCCAGGTCAGCCCCTGCTCGGCCGCGCCGAGGGCGCCGTACTGGGAGAGGCCCTTGCCGTGTCCGTACCCGTGGCCCGTCACCGTGATGGCCACGCTGCCGGGCGTGGCCCAGGTCTCGACCTTCCGGCGCGGCTCGGCGCCCGAGGACGCCGTGGCAGGCAGGACGGGCAGGAGCAGGGCAGCTCGCCAGGGCGGCGAGCAGGAGGCGGGCAGGACGTGTGCGGACCATGTGAGTGTTCTCCCCCGAGACAAAAGACGAACAGAACCACTGAGATTACCTGCCCGGTCCGCACCACTCCCGCCGAACCCGGTGATGGTGGGATGATCGGGAGGTGATCGGTCGACGTCGGCGCGAGACACGTGAGGCACGGCTCGCAGAGCTCGATGCCTTCCGCCACGTGCGCCGGGCCGCGACCGAGGACGTCACCGTCTTCGGTGAGGAGCTGTCGGGGCTGCACTTCGAGACGCTCACCACCGACCTCGACGACCAGATGCGGCTGGACTACGCCACGGCACTCGACGCGTACGAGTCCGCCAAGCTGCGCCTGGCGCGGTCGGCCGTGACGACCGACGTCACCGAGGTCACACGCACGCTGGCCGACGGCAGGTACGCCCACGCCTGCGTGCTCGCGGCCCGCGACGGCGCGGACCGGCCGGCCCGTCGCCCTCCGTGCTTCTTCGACCCCGGTCACGGCCCCGCGAGCCGGGACGTCTCGTGGGCACCGCTCGGCGGGGTGCCCCGCGAGATCCCGGTGTGCCTCCGGGACGCCGAGCGTCTCGCGGCGGGCGAGGCGCCGCGGGTCCGGATGGTCCGCCTCGGCAACCGCTACGTCCCCTGGTACGCCTCGGGTCCGGCCTACACGGCGTGGGCCGGCGGCTGGTACGCCGACCTGATCCTCGACGGGCGGGCGCAGGCCGACCGCATCACGATGTCGTACGCCGGCTCGACCGTCGCCGGCTCGGACGGCCTGGTCACCGGCGCCGCGTGGACGGACCCGGGCGCCTGGACCGACGGCGGCATGATCGGTGGCCACGACTTCTCGGGCTGGGACGGACACGGCGGCGGTGACTTCGGTGGGGGCGACTTCGGCGGCGGTGACGGCGGCGGCGGCGGGGGTGGTGGGGGCGACTGAGTCCCGCCGGGACCACGTCGGTCATGGCAGTCTGTCCCCATGTTCGGGGGACGCAGGCGGCGGCGCGAGGAAGAGCTCGCCGCCAAGGACCGCTGGCGCGTCGCGCGCAAGCTGATGGACGAGGACGTCACCGTCCTCGGCGAGCAGGTCGCCGAGCTCCACCTCGACACCCTGGGCGACGACCTCGACCCGGCCGCGCACGACCACTACCGCCGGGCACTGGAGAACTACGACCAGGCCAAGCAGCTCCTCGCGGCCAGCGAGACCGCCGACGACGTGGTGGCCGTCGAGCAGGTCGTCGCCGACGCCCGCTACCACCGGGCGGCCGTCCTCGCGGTCATCGCCGGCGAGCCGCTGCCCGAGCGCCGCGAGCCCTGCTTCTTCAACCCTCAGCACGGTCCGTCGAGGGTGGACGTCGAGTGGACTCCGCCCGGCGGCGTCGCCCGCAGCATCGCGGTGTGCGCGGCCGACGCCCGCGCCCTGGCGGCCGGTGACGAGCCCCTGGTCCGGATGGTCCGCATCGGTGACCGCTGGGTGCCGTGGCACGAGAGCGGAAGCATGGGGCGTCTGGCGGAGGCGGGTCCCGGAGTGGCCGGGGGCGGCCACGGCGCGGAGGTGCAGAAGGGGATGGCGCAGGCCTACCTCAACCAGGGGAACGGCCGTCACGGCGGCCTTGCCGGTCGCTGACCGACTGTCGCACCCGCCTGTGACACTGGACGGGTGCCCGAGGGAGACAGCGTGTGGAAGCTCGCCCGCCGCCTGGACCGGCAGCTCACGGGCCACACGGTCACGCGCTCCGACTTCCGTACGCCGCGCCTCGCGACGCGCGACCTCGCCGGCCGCGAGGTGCTGGGGCACGACACCCACGGCAAGCACCTGCTCACCCGGTTCGGCGCGGTCGGGTCGTCTCCGCCGGCGACGCTCCACAGCCACCTGCGCATGGACGGCTCGTGGTCGACGCTGGCGCCCGGCAAGCGGCTGCCCGCGAAGGTGCAGCCCCACGTCCGCCTCGTCCTCGACCTCGACGACGGCAGGTCGGTCCACGGCATCCGCCTCCACGACCTCGACCTCGTGCCCACCGATCGGGAGCACGACCTGGTCGGACACCTCGGTCCCGACCCGCTGCGCGACGACTGGGATGCCGACGAGGCCGTCCGCCGGCTGCGCGCCGACCCCGCGCGACCGTTCGTCACGGCACTGCTCGACCAGCGGTCAGTGGCGGGACTCGGCAACCTCTGGGTCAACGAGCTCGCCTTCCTGACCGGCGTCAGTCCGTGGACGCCGATCGGCGACGTCGACGTCGAGCGGGTCGTCGAGCGCGCGGCGACGATGCTGCACCACTCCGCGACCGTCGACGGCGCCTACCAGGTCACGACCGGGTCGCCGGTCCGCGGCGACGACCACTGGGTGACCGGCCGCCAGCGGCAGGGGTGCCGACGCTGCCGCGGTCCGGTCAGCGTCGTCGCCGAGCTGCCGGGCGACGCCGCCAACCGGCGTACGTGGTGGTGCCCCGCCTGCCAGCCCGGACCCGGTCCGGAGCGCCGGGTCAGACCCGGTGCAGGCGCCGGGCGGCCTCGGCGATCGACCCGCTCATCGACGGGTAGACGGTGAACGCATGGGCGAGCTGGTCGGCGGTGAGCGACTCGGCCACCGCGATCGACACCGGGTGGATCAGCTCGGAGGCGCGCGGCCCGACGACCACTCCCCCGACGACGATGCCGGTGCCCGGGCGGCAGAAGAGCTTCACGAACCCGTCGCGCACGCCCTGCATCTTGGCCCGCGCGTTGCCGGCCAGCGGCAGCACCACGACCTCCGCGACGATCTCGCCGGCGTCGACGGCCTGCTGGGACCAGCCGACGGTGGCGATCTCGGGTGAGGTGAAGACGTTGGACGAGACCTTCTTGAGGTCCAGCGGCGAGACCGCGTCACCGAGGAAGTGCCACATCGCGATGCGGCCCTGCATCGCCGCGACCGACGCCAGCATCAGCACGCCGGTGCAGTCGCCCGCGGCGTAGATGCCGCGCGCGGACGTGCGGGAGACCCGGTCGACGGTGATGAAGCCGCCGTCGTCGGTGGCCACGCCGGCATCCTCGAGCCCGAGGTCGGCGGTGTTGGGCACCGACCCCAGCGCGAGGATGCAGTGGCTGCCGGAGACCGTACGTCCGTCGGTGAGGGTCACCGTCACGGTGTCGCCGTCGCGGGTGACCGACTGCATGCGCGACTGGCCGAGCACGTGCATGCCGCGCCGGGTCGCGACGTCCTCGAGCACCGCGGAGGCGTCGGCGTCCTCGCCGGGCAGCACCCGGTCGCGGCTGCTGACGAGGGTCACGTCGATGCCGAGGGCGAGGTAGGCGCTGGCGAACTCGGCACCGGTCACGCCCGAGCCCACCACGATGAGCTTCTCCGGCACCTCGGTCAGGTCGTAGACCTGCTCCCACGTGAGGATCCGCTCGCCGTCGGGCTGGGCGCTCGGGAGCGTGCGGGGGGCCGCGCCGGTCGCGACGATGATCGCGTCGGCCTGCAGCGTCTCCTCGCCCGACTCGCTGGTGGCCACGACGGTGAGGTCCGGCCCGAGGCGGCCGCGACCCGTCACGACGCGTACGCCGTCGCGGTCCAGGCGGGCCGCGATGTCGGTCGACTGGTCGGCGGCGAGCTGCTTCACGCGGGCGTTGACCCGCGCCAGGTCGACCGAGATCGAGGTGGCCGCGTCGCCCTGGTGGTCGTGGAAGTTGACCCCGAGCTCCTGCGCCGTGCCCATGTCGGTCATCAGCTCGGCCGTGGCGATCAGCGTCTTGCTGGGCACGCAGTCGGTGAGCACCGCGGACCCGCCCACACCGTCGGTGTCGACGATCGTGACCTCGGCGCCCGAGCTGCGCGGCCACGTGGGCCGCCTCGTAGCCGCCGGGCCCGCCGCCGATGATGACGATGTGGTCGGCCATCAGAAGTTGATCATGTGGCCGGCGATGCCGTGGACGGCCTCCTTGACGGCCTCACCGAGCGTCGGGTGCGCGAAGACGTTGCGGGACACCTCGTCGGCCGTGAGGTCCCACTGCTGGGCCATCGTCAGCACCGGGAGGAGCTCGGTGACGTTGGGGCCGATCATGTGCGCGCCGATGATCTCGTTGTGCTCGGCGTCGGCGACGACCTTGACGAAGCCGATCGGCTCGCCGAGCCCCATCGCCTTGCCGTTGGCGCTGAACGGGAACGACGCGGTCTTGACGTCGTAGCCCTTCTCCTTGGCCTGCGCCTCGCTGTAGCCGAAGGACGCGATCTGCGGGTTGCAGTAGGTCGCGCGCGGGACGAAGTCGAAGGCGACCGGCATCGTCTCGGCGCCGTTGATCGTCTCCGCGGCCACGATGCCCATCGCCTCGGCGACGTGGGCGAGCATCATCTTCCCGGTGCAGTCGCCGATGGCGTACACGTTGTCGACGTTGGTGCGACCGAAGTCGTCGATCTCGATCGCGCCGCGCTCGGAGACGCTGACGCCGGTGTTCTCCAGGCCGTAGCCCTTCACCCGCGGGGCGAAGCCGAAGGCGGCGAGGAACTTGCCGGCCTCGAGGACCTGCTCGTCGCCACCCGCTGCCGGGGCGACGGTGACCTTGACGCCGGAGCCGGTGTCCTCGACCTTCTTGACCGCGGTCGAGGTCAGCACCTTCACGCCGAGCTTCTTGTAGTGCTTGGCGAGCTCCTTGGAGATGTCGGCGTCCTCGGTCGGGACCATCCGGTCGAGGAACTCCACGATCGTGACGTCGACGCCGAAGTTGGCCATCACGTAGGCGAACTCGACGCCGATCGCGCCGGAGCCGCCGATGACGATCGACTCGGGGAGCTGGTCGTCGAGGATCTGCTCCTCGTAGGTGACGACGTTCTCGCTCAGCTCGACGCCGGGCACCAGCCGCACGGTCGCGCCGGCGGCGATGATGAGGTTGTCGAAGGTGTACGACGCCTTGGTGCCGTCCTTGTCGACGTCGATCCCGGTCGGACCGGTGAGGGTGCCCCAGCCGTCGATCTCGGTGATCTTGTTCTTCTTCATCAGGAAGTGGACGCCCTTGACGATGCCGGCGCTGACGTCGCGGCTGCGCTTGTGGGTCGGGCCGAACGCCATCGTGGCGTCACCCTCGATGCCGAACTTCGCCTTCTCGTGCTGGAGCGTGTGCGCCAGCTCGGCGTTCTTCAGCAGCGCCTTGGAGGGGATGCAGCCGACGTTGAGGCAGACACCTCCCCAGTACTTCTCTTCCACCACGGCCACCTTCTGGCCGAGCTGGGCTGCGCGGATCGCGGCGACGTAGCCACCGGGGCCGGCGCCGAGGACGAGGGTGTCGAAGTGCGTGTCGGTCACGCCCCCAGCCTAGTTGTCCGGCTCGCGAGGGGAACACCGGGACCACGGCTCGGTAGCCTGTCGTCCGTGACGCTCTACGCCGCCTACGGGACGAACCTCGATCCCGCCCGGATGAGCGAGCGCTGCCCCCACTCGATCCTCGAGTCGACCGGCTGGCTGACCGGCTGGCGACTGACCTTCGGAGGCGAGGAGCACGGCTGGGACGGGGCGCTGTCCACGATCGTGCAGGACCCCTTCGAGCAGGTCTTCGTCGCGGTCTACGACGTCACGCCCGAGGACGAGCGCGAGCTCGACGGCTGGGAGGCCGCCGACAGCGGGCTCTACCGCAAGACCAAGGTGCGGGTGCAGACGATGACCGGACCGATGCTCGTCTGGGCCTACGTCCTCGACGCGTACGAGGGTGGGCTGCCGTCGGCGTCCTACCTCGGCGTGCTGGCCGACGCCGCCGAGGCGGCGGGCGCTCCCGAGGACTACGTCCACGCCCTGCGGCGGCGCTCGTGCCGCTCCACCGGCCTCTGACCGACCGTGCGCCTGGCCCTAGAGTGCGGCCCATGAGCGACCAGAACCCGTACGACGCCGCCACCGCCGCAGCCGCGAGGCTCGCCGAGCTGACCGGCGTCGAGCGCCACGACATCGCCCTCGTCCTCGGCTCGGGATGGCTCCCCGCCGTCGACGCGCTCGGCGAGGCCACGGCCGAGATCGACACGACCGACCTGCCGGGCTTCAGCGCGGCGGCCGTCGTCGGCCACAGCGGCAAGATCCGCTCGATCCGCTGTGCTGTTCCCGGGGCGAGCGACCGCAACCTGCTGGTCTTCCTCTCGCGCACCCACTTCTACGAGGGCAAGGGCGTCGCCGCGGTCGTCCACCCGATCCGTACGGCGGCCGCCGCCGGCTGCTCGACGATGGTGCTGACCAACGGGTGCGGCGGCCTCAAGCAGGGCTGGCAGCCCGGCCAGCCGGTGCTGATCTCCGACCACATCAACCTCACCGGCACGAGCCCGATCGTGGGCGCCAACTTCGTCGACCTCACCGACCTCTACAGCCCGCGCCTGCGCGCGCTGTGCCAGGAGATCGACCCGAGCCTCGACGAGGGCGTCTACGTCCAGTTCCCCGGCCCGCACTACGAGACCCCCGCCGAGGTCCGGATGGCCGGCGTCATGGGCGGCCACCTGGTCGGCATGAGCACCACCCTCGAGGCCATCGCGGCGCGCGAGGCGGGCATGGAGATCCTCGGCATCAGCCTGGTCACCAACCTCGCCGCCGGCCTGAGCGGCGAGCCGCTCGACCACTCCGAGGTGCTCGAGGCGGGCAAGGCCGCCGCGAGCCGGATGGGCGGCCTGCTCAGCCAGGTCGTCGCACGGGTCTGATGCGCGTCCTCGTCACGGGTGCCGCCGGCAGCCTCGGCCGGGTGGTGACGGTCGGCCTGACCGACCTGGGCCACGACGTCGTGGGGCTGGACCTGGTGCCGGCTCCCGAGGGGGCGCTGCTGCCCTGGCACGAGGCCGACTGCACGGACGCCGACGCGGTGGCCGCCGTGTTCGCCGCTCTGTCCACCGGGGGCAGGCTCGACGCCGTCGTGCACCTCGCCGGGATGCCCGAGGAGGCGTCGCTGCCCGACGCGCTGTCCTCCCACGTGGTCACCACCGCAGCGCTGCTCGACGCGATGGTCGCCCACCGGGTGCCGCGCATCGTCTACGCATCCTCCAACCACGCGGTCGGGCGCACCCCGCGCGCCGACGGCGAGCTCACCGAGCACGCGCCGCCGCGACCGGACACCTACTACGGCGTGGCCAAGGTGGCCGCGGAGGCGCTGCTGCGGCTCTTCGTCGACCGGCACGGCATCGACGCGGTCTCCTGCCGGATCGGCTCGTTCCTCGAGCAGCCCGCCAGCGTGCGCGGCCTCTCGACGTGGCTCTCGCACGGCGACGGCGTACGCATGGTCGAGGCGGCGCTCAGCGCTCCCTCCCCCGGCTACGCCGTGCTCTACGGCATCAGCGCCAACACCCGCGCGTGGTGGGACCTCGAGCCCGGCCGCCGGCTGGGCTACGAGCCGCAGGACGACGCGGAGGACTTCGCCGACCGCGTGCAGCCCGGGCCCGACGACGAGGCGGAGGCCGAGCACGTCGGCGGCCCCTACGCGCTCGCCCGGTTCCACCGTCCCGCACTCGGCTGACGGGCTTGACTTGGAGCGCACTCCAAGGCGGACACTGAGCCGGTGACGAGCCTGAGCATCGCGGAGGCGGCCGAGCAGACCGGCCTGACCGCCCACACCCTGCGCTACTACGAGCGCGACGGGCTGATGCTGCGCTCCGTCGAGCGTGCCTCGTCCGGCCACCGGCGCTACACCGACGACGACCTGCGCTGGATCCAGATGGTGACCCGGTTGCGGGCCACCGGCATGCCGATCCGCGACGTACGCCGCTATGCCGCGCTGGTGCGCGAGGGCGACGGCAACGAGGCCGAGCGCCTGGGCCTCCTGCTCGCGCACCGCGAGCTCGTCGAGCGCCAGCTGGCCGAGGTGTCCTCCCACCTGCGGGCGATCGACCACAAGATCGCGCTCTACGAGCACAAGGTGTCCCCCGACGCCTGACGGGGCTTGACTTGGAGCGCGCTCGAAGGCGAAGGGTGGAGACATGACCACACCAGACATCGGACAGCGCACGCTCGGCACCACCTCCTCGCTCACCGTCAGCGCCCTCGGCCTCGGCTGCATGGGGATGTCGGAGTTCTACGGAACGCCCGACGAGCAGGGCGGCACCGACACGATCCACCGCGCGCTCGACCTCGGCGTGACGTTCCTCGACACCGCCGACATGTACGGCCCCTTCACCAACGAGCAGCTCGTCGGCAAGGCCATCGCCGGCCGTCGCGACGAGGTCCAGCTCGCCACCAAGTTCGGCAACGAGCGTCTGCCCGACGGCACCACGGTCGGCATCAACGGCCGCCCCGACTACGTCCGCTCCGCCTGCGACGCCTCGCTCCAGCGGCTCGGCGTCGACCACATCGACCTCTACTACCAGCACCGCGTCGACCAGTCCGTCCCGATCGAGGAGACCGTCGGCGCGATGGACGAGCTCGTCGAGGCCGGCAAGGTCCGCCACCTCGGGCTCTCCGAGGCCTCCGCCGCCAACATCCGCAAGGCGCACGGGGTCCACCCGATCACCGCGCTGCAGACGGAGTACTCCCTCTTCACCCGCGACCTCGAGGACGAGATCCTCCCGACCATCCGCGAGCTCGGCATCGGCCTGGTGCCCTACTCCCCGCTCGGTCGCGGTCTGCTCACCGGCGCGATCAGCGCTGACCGCGGCGCCGACGGCGAGGCCGACCGCCGCCGCTCGGAGTACTTCCCCCGCTTCCAGGGCGAGGCGCTCGACGCCAACCTCGTGCTGGTCGAGAAGGTCCGCGAGATCGCAGCCGCCAAGGGCTGCACGCCCGGCCAGCTCGCGCTCGCCTGGGTGCTGGCCCAGGGCGATGACGTGGCGCCGATCCCCGGCACCAAGCGCGTCCAGTACCTCGAGGAGAACGTCGGCGCCGCCGGCGTCGAGCTCACCGCCGACGACCTCGCCGCCCTCGAGCAGGCCGTCCCGCGCGACGCCGTGCAGGGCGACCGCTACGGCAACATGGCGCACATCGACGCCTGACGCCCGCCCGGCGAGGGTCAGGTCGCGGCGATCCCGACCCGGCCCTCCCGGAAGGCGTCGACGAACAGCGCGTGGTCCTCGCGCACGCGGACGGCGTACGCGATGCCCCAGTCGCACAGCCAGGTGACGAACTCGTTGCGTCGTCCCTCCAGGGAGGTCGCGATCGCCGCCTCCACCTGGAAGTCGACGAGGTCCTGCTGGCTGTCCTCGTCGGAGGCGCAGTGGATCTTCGCCGTGGCGCGGCCGAGCAGGTCCACCACCGAGCGCATGTCCTCGGGCTCGTTGATCTCGCTCCAGTCGAGGTCCACCTCGTAGGGCGAGATCTCCGACACGATGTAGCCGACGCCGTCGATGCTCGTGTGCCCGAGCAGCGGGTCGGTGTGCACCTGCAGCGCGCGCTGGCTGACGGCCGTGCGGTGCCCCTCGTGGTCGAAGTAGGAGTCGACCTCGCTGGTGTCGACGAAGCGGCTCACGGCCGGGATGTTGGCCTGCTTCATGCTGAGCACCACGTCGTTGTCCAGGGCCTGGCTGTAGCCCTCGACCAGCACGTTGTACGCCGGCAGGCCGGCGCTGCCGATCCCGAAGCCGGACATCCCGACGACGTCGCGCAGCTCGTAGAACAGTGCGCGGTCGAAGCGCTTGGACTCCGGGATGGTGTCGAGGTAGGCGCGGAACGCGGCGACCACCCGGGCCCGCTCGTCGCGCTTGAGGCGGCGGGCGCCACCACTGTCGGCGAAGCGGCGTACGCCCTTGGCCAGCACCGTCATCTCGTCGAGCAGGTCGGCGCGGCGCATGGAGCGCGCCTCCTGCAGTGCGATCAGCACGGGTCCCTCGGCGCGATCGAGGCGGATCTCGAAGTCGTCGTCGGTGTCGGAGGCGACGTAGTGGTTGACCTGGGCCAGGTAGGAGCGCGCGTAGCGGGCGATGAGCTTGCGGATCGCGTCCTCCGGCAGCGCCTTCTGCCACGCCACCAGCGCCAGGCTGGCCGCGAACCGCTGGAGGTCCCACGTGAAGTGACCGACGTACGCCTCGTCGAAGTCGTTGATGTCGAAGACCAGCCGGCCGTCGGAGTTGAGGTAGGTGCCGAAGTTCTCCACGTGCAGGTCACCGTGGATCCAGATCCGCTCGGCGCCGTGTGCGGCCCAGTCGTCCTTCTCCGCGGTGACGTCGTGGAAGAACAGGCAGGCCGAGCCGCGGTAGAACGCGTGCGGGTCGGCGGCCATCTTGCGGTACTTGGCGCGGAACGCGGCCGGATCGGCACGCATCAGCGGAGCGAACGCGTCGCGCAGCACGTCGACGATCACTGTGGTCCGGTTCGGTGGGGCCATGAGCCGACTCTAGGCGTGCCCGCCGCCCGGATAGGTTGGCCGCATGGCAACCACACAACTCGGAGACACCACCGTCAGCACCGTCGGCGAGCTGCCCGCGGTCGGCTCGCAGGCACCCGGCTGGGACCTGGTGGGACTGAAGTTCCAGCAGGTCACCGACGCCGACGCGGCAGGCAAGCGCGTGGTCCTCAACATCTTCCCCAGCATCGACACCGGCGTGTGCCAGGCGAGCGTGCGCAAGTTCAACGAGCTCGCCGCCGGCCTCGACAACACGGCCGTCGTCAACGTCTCGGTCGACCTGCCGCTGGCGCAGGCGCGCTTCTGCGGCGCCGAGGGCATCGACGCCGTCGAGGTCGGCTCGGCGTTCCGGTCCTCGTTCGGCCAGGACTACGGCGTCGCGATGGCCGACGGCGGCTGGCAGGGCATGCTCGCCCGCGCCGTCGTCGTGCTGGACGCCGACCACACGGTCCTCCACACCCAGCTGACCGACGCGATCGGCGTCGAGCCCGACTACGACGCCGCGGTGGCCGCGCTGTCCTGAGCGGACCGTCAGACCCGCGAGGCGAGCCAGTCGTGCTCGACCTGCGGGAGCACCTCGGCCCGGAGGAACTCTCCGGCGAGGTCCTTGTCGCCCATGGCGGCCCGGAAGAACATCGGCACCGTGAGCCCGTGGCCGGGCCGGTGCTCGACCTCGACCGGGTCGCCGGGCGCGATCACCCCCGGCTCGCGGACCGCGAGGTAGGCACCGGTGCGGCCGCGCTCGGCGAACCGCTTCACCCATCGCGGCTCGGCCAGGTGCTTGGCGAAGGTCGCGCACGGCACCCGCGGTCCGCACACCTCGAGCAGGGTCTCCCCGACCCGCCACTGCTCGCCGACCTCGGCCGCGTCGACGTCGAGGCCGCTGGTGGTGAGGTTCTCCCCGAACATCCCGTCGGCCAGCTCCCGGTCGAGCTCGGCGGCCCACCAGTCGAGCTCCTCGCGCGCGACGGCGTACACCGCCTGGGTCTCGCCGCCGTGGTGCTTGCGGCTCCCGATCGCGTCGCCGACGACGCCGCTGCCGAGCCCGCCCCGCTTGGGGCCGGGGTCGCGCACCTCGATCCGGTCGACCGGCCGCTTGCGGATGCCGGTGGGGCGCTTCATGCCGGGGATGGTCTCCGGGACACCGGCGTTGACGGAGCGGACGGTGGCTGGCACCCGCACACGCTAGCCCGGTCAGGAGTCGCCGGTGTGGCAGACGGCCTCGATGTTGTTGCCCTCGGTGTCGCGGACGAAGGCGCCGTAGTAGGCCGGGTGGTACTCCGGCCAGAGCCTCGGCTCGTGGAGCGACTCCGCCCCGGCAGCCAGCGCCTCGGCGTGCCAGGCCCGGACGGTCGCCGCGTCGGGGGCGCTGAAGGCGACGTGCACCTCCCGGTTGGGCCCGACGTCGTCGAAGGTGCTGATCCAGAAGTCGGGTCCCTCGGTGCCGTAGCCGATGGCGACGCCGACGTCCATGACACGGCGATGGCCCAGCACGCCGAGGACCCGGTCGTAGAACGCCGCTGCTCGCGGCAGGTCGGTGCAGTTGATGCCCAGGTGGTCGATCATGGGCAGATCCTGCCAGCGCCCGACCGACAGCCGACCGGGATAGCGTGCGGCCATGACCGCCGAGACCGAGCTGATCGAGCATGCCCGCGCCTGGGCCGAGCAGGACCCCGACGAGCAGACGCGCGCCGAGCTGGAGGCGGTCGTCGCGGCCGCCGAGCGCGGCGAGGACACCGACCTGGCCGACCGCTTCGCCGGCACGCTCGAGTTCGGCACGGCCGGCCTGCGCGGCGCGCTGGGGGCGGGCCCCAACCGGATGAACCGCGTCGTGGTCACCCGCGCGGCTGCCGGCCTGGCGGCGTACCTCAAGGACACCGGCCACGCCGGCGGGTCCGTCGTCATCGGCTTCGACGCCCGCCACAACTCCGACGTCTTCGCGCGCGACACCGCCGAGATCATGACCGGCGCCGGGCCTCAAGGCGCTCGTGATGCCCCGCACGCTGCCGACGCCCCTGCTGGCGTACGCCATCCGCGAGCTCGGCTGCGCGGCCGGCGTGATGGTGACCGCCAGCCACAACCCGCCGCAGGACAACGGCTACAAGGTCTACCTCGGCGACGGCAGCCAGATCGTGCCGCCCGCCGACAGCGAGATCGCCGAGCGGATCGCCGCCGTGGGCGACATCGCCGACCTGCCGCGCGGTGACGCCGGCAAGGTCGTCGGCGAGGAGATCGTCGACCGCTACCTCGACACCGTCGCCGGGCTGGCGGGAGACGGCCCGCGCGACCTCACCATCGTCTACACGCCGCTGCACGGCGTCGGGGGCACGACGGTCGCGCAGGTGCTCGAGACCGCCGGGTTCGACGCGCCCTTCATCGTCGAGCAGCAGGAGCACCCCGACCCCGACTTCCCGACCGTCTCCTTCCCGAACCCCGAGGAGCCGGGCGCGATGGACCTCGCGATGGCGCTCGCGGCAGAGAAGCGGGCCGACCTGGTCGTGGCCAACGACCCCGACGCCGACCGGTGCGCGGTCGCCGTGCCCGACGCCCACGGCTGGCGGATGCTGCGCGGCGACGAGGTCGGCGCCCTGCTGGCCAGCCACCTCATCGCCCGCGGCGCCACCGGCACCTACGCCAACTCGATCGTGTCCTCCAGCCTGCTGGGCAAGATGGCCGCGGCCGCCGGACAGCCGCACGAGGAGACGCTCACCGGCTTCAAGTGGATCGGCCGCGTGGAGGACCTGGCGTTCGGCTACGAGGAGGCGCTCGGCTACTGCTGCGACCCCGAGCACGTGAAGGACAAGGACGGCGTCTCGGCGCTGCTGCTGGTCTGCGAGCTCGCCGCCGCGGCCAAGGCCGAGGGCCGCGGCCTCACCGACCTCCTCGACGACATCGCCCACGAGCACGGCCTCCACGCCACCGACCAGCTCTCGGTGCGCTTCGACGACCTGGCGCAGATCCCGGCCACCATGGAGCGGGTGCGCGCCGCTCCCCCGACGACGCTCGGCGGGCTCGCCGTCGAGAAGGTCGAGGACCTCTCGCAGGGCTCGGCCCAGCTCCCGCCCACCGACGGCCTGCGCTACACCCTGGCCGAGGGCGCCCGCGTCATCGTCCGCCCGAGCGGCACCGAGCCGAAGGTCAAGTGCTACCTCGAGGTGGTGATCCCCGTCGGCGGCGACGAGGACGGTGGCGTGGACGCCGCCCGGATCTCGGCCGCCGGCCGGCTCGACGCCATCAAGGCCGACCTCCGGGGCGCGGTCTTCGGGGGCTGAGGTGCGCGCCGCCGTCCTGTCCCTGGCGATCGCCCTCGCCGGTGCCGCGCTGCCTGCCGTCGCGCCGTCGTACGCCCTCGAGGTGCCGCGCACGTGGCGCGTCGGTCCCGACCGCGAGCTGGCCACGCCGAGCGCCGCCGCGGCGGTCGCCGGTGACGGCGACACGGTCCTCATCGATCCGGGCACCTACTCCGGCGACGTCGCGACCTGGACCCAGGACGACCTCACCCTCCGCGGCGACGGCGGGCGGGCGCACCTGCGGGCCGACGGCAATGACGCACAGGGAAAGGCGATCTGGGTGATCGCCGGCGACCGCACGACGGTCGACCGGATCGAGCTCAGCGGGGCGTCGGTGCCCGACCGCAACGGCGCCGGCATCCGCCAGGAGGGCACCGACCTCACCGTCACCCGCAGCTGGTTCCACGACAACGAGAACGGCATCCTCACCGGCGCCGACCCCGAGAGCGACGTGGTCATCACGCGGTCGCGGTTCTTCCGCAACGGCTTCGGTGACGGCTACTCCCACAACCTCTACGTCGGTGCCGTCCGCTCCCTCACCGTGAGCGGGACCTGGCTCGCGGACGCCCGACACCGGGCACGAGCTCAAGTCGCGCGCGGCGCGCAACACGATCGTCGCCAACCGCATCAGCGACGGTGACGCCACCGCGAGCTACTCCATCGACCTGCCCAACGGCGGGCGTTCGCTGGTCGCCGGCAACGTGATCGTCCAGGGGCCGCGCTCGGAGAACCCCGCCCTCGTCTCCTACGGTGCCGAGGGACTGACCCACCCGAGCCGCACCCTCTGGGTGGTCAACAACACCTTCGTCAACCGGCGCACCTCAGGCACGTACGTCGCCCTCGCCGCCGGGACGCGCGCCCACCTGCACAACAACCTGCTCGTCGGGCCGGGCGACCTCACCAGCCGGCCGCCCGCCGACGCGCGGCGCAACCGTGTCGTCGGCCTCGACGGCTTCGTCGACCCGCAGGCGGAGGACTTCCACCTCCTCCCGTCCTCGGCGGCGGTCGACCGCGGCGCCGCAGTGCCCCGCCGCTGGCGGGTGCGCTGGGAGTACGTCGCTCCCTCCGGCCGTGCCCGCCGACCGGTCGTCGGGCGCACCGACCTCGGAGCGCACGAGCTCCGCCGACCCGCGGACTAGTCTGTCCAGCATGATCCGGACGGTTGCCGACCTCCTGGCACCGGTCCGTGCCGCCGTGACGCTGGCGGTCGTGGGCATCGCGTCGCTGCTGGCGGCATCCGTGCTGGCCCCGACCGTGTCCGCGGAGTCGGTCCTCGTGCTGGCCGCGCTCAGCACCGCCGCCACGGCCGCGCTCGGCTCCCGCAGGATGGTCGCCGTCCCGGCGACCCGCCCCTTGATGCTGCCCGCCCGGTGGGCCGACGACGTGCTCCCCCGCCTCACCGGCCGCTCCACCGACGTCGACCACCACCCGCAGCGCCCGCGAGCTCCCGGACACGTCTGACCCGTCGCGCCACCCGGCCGACCCGTCCGACCCGTCCCTTCCCTCCCAGGAGCCCGCATGTCACTGCTCGACCCCTTGAAGCACGCCCTCGCCGCGGTCCTCGCGGCCGCCCACGACGGACTCACCGCCCTCGGCGCCGACCCGGCGGCCGGCGGCACCTGGCTGCTCTGCGTGGCCGCCGTCGTCATCACCCTCCGCCTCGCCCTCCTGCCGATCGTCGTGCACGGCGTACGGCAGGCCCACGCGGGCGCTCGCGCCCGGCCGCACCTCCAGGAGCTGTCCTCGCGTCTCGGCAAGAGCCCTGACCGCGACGCACTGCGCCAGCACCTGGAGGAGCGGCGCAAGGTGTCCTCCGAGCACGGCGTCAGCCGACTGGGCTGCCTGCCGATGCTCCTCCAGCTGCCCGAGGCAAGGTTCGGCGGCTGAGCCGTCAGAGGAAGAACGACACCACGAGCATCAGCGCGGCCACCGCGATCAGCGCGGTGGGCAGCCAGTCGCGCCGACGGCGTACGGCGTCGGGCAGGGCCAGCTGCTCGGTCGAGCCGGGCCGGACGCCGGCCCTCGAGCGCGCCGTGTCGACGAGGTCGTGGAGCCGGTTCTCCACGAAGTCCGCGTAGTGCATGCCCTCGGTGGGGGCCAGCGCCGCGCCGGTGTCCGTGCCGCCCGGACGGTGGCGCGACTGGAGGGTCTTGCGCCACGTGCGCCCCACCACGGTCGAGACGAAGCGCCGGTCCGCGGCACGCACGGCCAGCACCTGGCGTACGGCCATCTCCTCGACCGCGGCGAGCCGGATGTGGACGGTGCCGGCGAGGTTGCGCATCACCAGGTGCTCGCGGGTGGCCCACAGCGCCGGGCGCAGCATCGCCGCCCAGGCCAGGACCGCGGTCAACAGTCCAGCCGCCACCACCCACGGCGGGAAGCCGTCGTCGAGGTAGGCCAGCCCGCCCACCACGACGGCACCGGCCAGCACCACGGTCAGCCAGCCGGTCACCCGGCCGCTGGTGGGGTGGAACTGCTCCACCACCGCGTGATCAGGGTCGTCATCGGGCTGGTCGTGGTGT
>CAVYGL010000034.1:0-70472 GCA_963767995.1 uncultured Actinomycetota bacterium | reverse complement strand
CCAGCCGGGGAGGCGTACGTCCGCGAACGGCGCGTCGTCGTACGGCGCCCAGCTGGTGCCTTGCGCCGACGCCGCGGCGCCGAGACCGGAGCCGAGGGCGGCCACCAGCAGCGTCACCAGCAGCCACGGGACACCGCGGCGAGCGAGCGGGTCGACGGCGCGATGGATGGGCGAGCGCACGCGCTCGGAGCCCGGCCCCCACCAGAGGCCGATGGCGAACGAGACGCCGATGACGCCGAGCGACGTGAGCATCGACGCCGACGCCGCGAAGCAGAGCAGGGCGACGGCGGCGGCGATGCCGAGGCTCCAGAGGAAGAGGAGCACGGAGCCGCCGAGCCCCGCCACCACGTGCCAGGGGGCGGCCAGCAGCAGCTGGACGCCGTCGTACCACTTGACCCCGCGACGGCTGCGCCGGTTGCCGGCCGAGGCGGCGGCGAGCGAGCCGCTGCGCAGCAGCCAGACGGCGACGAAGAGGACGGCGAGGGCGAGGTAGGGCGCGGAGGCGATGCCGCCGATCACCACGCCACCGAGCGCGAGCAGCGAGCCCGCGCGGCGGAACCGCTCCCCTGGCGGCACGTGCTCGCCGGCAGGTGTGCCGTAGTCGCCGACATGCTCGACCGAGCCGTCCGGCAGCACGCGCGTCTGGCGGTGTGGCGCCGTGCCGGCCTCGCCCCAGCCCTGGGTACGACCGGCGTCGTAGACATCGGGCGGCGACTGCCAGTCGTCCGACCAGTGCACCGGCTCGGCGAGCGCGGGCGGGACGACACCGGTGCCGACCGCCGTCGGAGCCTCGAGCTCCTGCCGCACACCGGCGACGTACGGCAGCGTGACGGGGCTCGGCGGCGCGGACGGTTCGCGCGGCTCGCCGCCGGCGAGGTCCTCGAGCCAGTCGCGCACCTCGTCGAGCGACGGTCGGTCCTCGGCATCGGGAGCCAGCGCCTCCTCGACCAGGTCGAGGATCACCGGGTCGAGGCCGGACAGCTCGTGCTCACCACGGCGGACGCGGTCCATGATCGCCACCGACGGCCCCCGGCCGAACGGCGCGCGGCCCGTGCCGGCGTAGGCCACCGTCGCCGCCCACGCGTGCACGTCGGAGGCGGCAGTCGCGTCGTCGCCGTAGAGGATCTCGGGCGCGAGGTATCCCGGCGTGCCGAGCAGCCAACCGGTCATCGTGATGCGGGAGTCATCGGCGACCCGGGCCAGGCCGAAGTCGATGAGGATCGGCGTACGGCCCTCCATGATCACGTTGGACGGCTTGATGTCGCGGTGCAGCACGCCGACCTCGTGGACCGCCTCGAGCGCCTCGGCGAGGCAGTCGGCGAACCACAGCAGGTCGTCGCCCTCGAGCGGCCCCTCCTCCTGCACGTGGTCGTGCAGCGAGAGCCCGGGCACGTAGCGCGTGGCGACGTACGGGATCTCGCCCCACGGGTCGGCGTCCACGATCTCGGCGATGCGGCGGTTGCGGACCCGGGTCAGCGAGCTGACCTCGCGCGCCAGCCGGCGTCGCGCCTCGTCGTCGCCCACGACGTGCGGGCGCAGGACCTTGATCGCGACCGGCCGCTCCCCCGGCTTCTGCCCGAGGTGCACCACGCCCATGCCGCCCTCACCGAGGCGGGCGCGCAGCGCGTAGCCGCCGACGGTCAGCCCGGGCGGCGGCGCCTTGGGGGACGTCGTCACGTCATGAGGATACGGGCGGCGAGCGGCGTTGCCTGTCATCCGGCACGCGGCTGGCGGGCACGGTGTCGGAGGGGTGCGCGACGATGGCGCGATGGAGGACGTACGCCGGCGGCTCGCCGCGGACCGCGAGCAGGCCCTCGCGCGCCTGGCCAGCCTGACGGCGGACCACGACTCGGTCGTCGCGGCGTCGCTCGACACGAACGCCGACGACGAGCACGACCCGGAGGGCACGACCATCGCCTTCGAGCGCTCGCAGATCGGGGCGCTGGTCCGGCAGGTGCGTCACCACCTGGCCGAGGTCGACGCCGCCCTCGCGCGGGTCGAGGCCGGGTCGTACGGCGTGTGCGAGGGCTGCGGGTCTTCGATCGGAGAGGCGCGGCTCGAGGCGCTGCCGGCCGCCCGGCTGTGCATCGGGTGCGCCGCTGCACGCTGAGCGTGCATACCCGACCGTCACTATCAGGTGCTCCCGAGCGCGTCCCAGCGCCGTCGTGCGTCGTTCAGCCCCTTCTGGTTCTCGGCGCGGTCGATGCCGCCCGTGAGGTCGTCCGTGGCGAGGCGCTCGGCGAAGTAGGCGCCCTGCACCGCCTCGCGGAACCGGCTGAAGGCACCGAGGTGTGCCAGCTCGCTGGCACCGAGTGGCCCCTCGGACTCGTAGGCGGCGAGGAAGGTCGAGGCGTACGCGAGCCCACCGAGGTACATCACCGCCGATGCCACGTCGTACAGCACCGGGCCGCGCCTGGCGCCGGCCCAGTCGATCAAGCCCGTCACCCCGGTGCGGTCGTCGTGGATGAACGCGCCGGGAAGGGGGTCGGTGTGCAGCAGCGACCACGTGAGCACCAGCCCGTCGGTCTCCTCGCGGACGGCGTCGATCGCACCGACGAGCCAGGGATGGTCACGCACGCCGGGCAGGTCGGGCGACAGCCACTCCACGCCGAACGTGCTCGTGCTCGGGCCGCTGGCCGGCTCGGAGGCCCGGTGTACGCCGGCCAAGGTCCGGGCGATCCACTGCTGCTCCTCGTCGGACTCGCCGTCCAGCTCGCGACCCGGCACGTGCTCGAGCAGCGTCAGCCCGGACGCCAGCTCCACCATGCTCCCGTCGATCGTCGGGACCGGGCGACCGGTGACGAAGCCGGCTTCTGCAAGGACCGTCGCCGCCTCGGCGCCCGCCAGCAGGTCCGCGATCCCGTCGCTCGACACCGACTTGGCGACGTACGTCGACCCCTCGTGCTCGACCAGCCACGTCTCGGAGTTCATGCCGCCGCCGAGCGGTGTCACCACGACGGACTCGAGTCCCCACTGGGTCGCCAAGGTGTCCCGCAGGTTCAGCACCCGCGCACCCTTTCACGCGCCGACGGACACGAACAGCGCCTGGTCGGTCAGCGTCGTGCCGTTCTGCCGCCGGGTCGAGGTGCCGCCGGCAATCGTCCCGCCGGTCTCGCGCGGGATGTCGTAGCCCATCACCCCCGCTGTCCGAGGCGACAAGGCCGAACAACGACGTGATCGGCACCTGGCAGGTCCTCGGCATGCCGAAGTCGGCGTACGTGTTGATGAGGGTGTGCCCGCTGACGGCCGACTGGCAGAAGGTCAGCGCTGCACGCGCGTCACCGCGGAAGTTGAGGTGGGGACACTGGTACCTCCTCGCCTGGGACCTCGACCGCGATGTCTGGCGACTCTTCAGCGTCGACCGGGTCACGCCCCGCACCCCCACCGGCCCGCGCTTCACACCGCGAGCCGTGCCGGGCGGCGACCTGCACGAGTTCGTCTCCGCCCGCTTCCGGGCTCGCTCGCCGCATCGTTCGGACGGTTCGAGGTGGCGATGGAGGTGGTCGAGCCCCCTGAGCTCACCGCCGCCTTCGGCGCTCTCGCGCGGCGGTATCGGGAGACCGCCACTCAGTCTCAGGACATGGGTGACAGTTCTGTGTCAGGACATCGGTGACAGTTGGTGTCTCAGGACTTCGGTGACATTCAGGTGTTCTTGGGGCGTGGTCCGGGTGGTTGGCCGTTGCCCACGTAGGTGATTCCTGGTCCGGGTCGGGTGTGCTCGGCAAGGAGCTCGCCTTGCAGGTCGGTGATGGTGATCTTGTCGCCGTCGGTGATCACCAGGACCTGCGTGAACCTGTGTTCGACGTCGATCTTGTAGAAGACCTTGTCGACGGCGATGACGCCGGCGGAGCTGACTTTCCTGACGCGGGTATCGGGCGGCAGGTCTGTCGGCGGCGGTGGCTGAGGAAGCCGGGATCGGGTCGGCACTGGCCGGTCGAACCATGGCCGCTGGTCAGCTTTGGGTCGCGGCGGTTCAGCCTTCGCGGTCGCTTCCCAAGCCGTCAGCGGGGTCACCCGGCCCGGTAGTCCCTGGTGGGGACGTTCGGTGTTGTAGATGTGGTCGAACGCGTCGACCTGGGCTTGCAGCTCGGCCAGCGTGTTGGCCAGTGGCTGCTTGTCGAGGTAGCGGAACAGCGTCTGGTGGAATCGCTCGTTCTTGCCCTGGGTGGTCGGCTTGTAGGGCTTGCCGGTGATCGCCTCGACCCCGAGTCGCGACACATGATCGACGAGCTGGCCCACCAACCCACGCCGCGAAGGGTTCAGCGCGATCCCGTTGTCGGACAGCAGCCGTTGCGGCACGCCATGCTCGGCGATGGCTTTGTCGACCACCCTGATCGCGTCCATGACGGTCTCACCCCACGCGACATGAGATGCGACGGCGTAGCGCGAGTGGTCGTCGATGAGCTGGAAAATGACGCACTTGCGGCCGCCGGTCAGCACGTACTCGGCGGCGTCCAACTGCCAGCACGCATTCGGCGCCGGATAGACGAACCGGCGCCATGCCGAACGCGGCCTCTTCCTCGGCTCGAGTCGCGCAACGCCTGCCTCACGGAAGATCCGAGCCAACGACGCGACCGAGGGCACCGGGTCCAGACCCATCGCGTGCATCTTGTCGTGGACGCTGATCGGCCCGTGGTCCAGCCCCGAGGACTCCAGCGCCGCACGCACCTGGATCGCCTGAGCCTTGACCTCGTCGCTCAGCTTGGTCGGGCTCGATCCTGGTCGCCGAGTCCGTGGCTCCAGCACCGCAGCCGGCCCGTCGAGCACCGCCCGCTTGCGCAGCTCGTAGAACGACTTTCGCGAGATGCCGTGCTCGGAGCAGAACGTCGAGACCGCCCCGCGAGGCGCATCATCGGGCCATCGTGAAATGGCGAGACGGACACGGGGATCGATGGGTTCGCTAGCGGCCATCCCCGAACCATCAGGGCAGAAGTGTCACCACCAAGACCCACCGAAGTGTCACCGATGTCCTGATGCAGAACTGTCACCGATGTCTTGCGACATCACACAGCGAGCCGTAACTTGATCCCTTCTTGATCGAACATGTGTTTGTTAACAGTCGTTCACGTGCGTAGGATGGACGTACGTCCGAGAGCCTCCGGGCCACCAGCTCAGATGGTGCGCCTTCCCGGTTGTGACAGGACGAGTTGCGAGGGTGAGTAATAGCCCCCAGTGGGCCTCCAGGAGCGACGACCGTTGAGCGTCACGCGTGTGCGTGACAGTGCGCCGTCGTCGAGAGGAGGTCCCAGGTGTCGCACCCCATCCTGTCAGCGGCCTCCGTCATGGACGAGGCCCTCAAGTCCGTCGCCGACACCAACCCCGCCTTCATGCCGACTGCCGACAAGGCCGAAGGGCTGGTGGCGCTCGCGCGCATCGAGTCGCGGGTGGCCGAGCTGCGGATGCGGATCCTCGTCGACGCGAGCGACGTTGCCGAGAGCACCGGCGCCCGCAGCGCGGCGGACTGGCTGGCAGACGCCACGCGCGGGCGCTTCGAGGACGCGCGCGCCGACCTGTTCCTTGCCACCGCCCTCGACCGACGATGGACCGCCCTGGGCGCGGCGGTCCGCGAGGGACGGGTGACCACCGTGCAGGCACGGGCCGTGGTCCGCGCCCTCGACGAGCTGCCCGCCGGAGTGCCGACCGACGTGCTGGATCGTGCCGAGGCCGCGCTCATCGAGCACGCAGCCCGCTTCGCGCCGAAGCAGCTCGCCCGGATCGGTCGGCACATCCTCACCGTGGTCGCCCCTGACCTGGCCGACGAGGCCGAGGGCAGGCGGCTCGCTGCGCAGGAGGCGGAGGCGCGGCGGCGGACCCGGTTCTCCATGCGCCGCCAGGGTGACGGCACCACTCGACTCTCCGCCCTGCTCCCCGACGCCATGGCGACACGGCTCGCGATCTACCTCGAGGCGTACGCCAACCCGCGGCGTGACGAGTCGCCGTTCGGCACTCCCGACCATGACTTCACCGACCGCACTGCGCACGGCTGCGCTGACGAGGCAGCGGACACATCGACGGCGCACGACCCGGTCGCGCGTCTCTCCTACCCCCGCCGGCTGGGCGAAGCTTTCTGCCAGCTGCTCGAGGCCCTCGACGCGAAGCGGCTTCCGGTGCACGGGGGCGACGCCACGACCGTGATCGTCACCATCCCGTTCGAGAAGCTCATGACCGATCTCGGCGCGGCGGACCTGCTCGGCTCAGGCACGATCCCGAGCGACCCGCACGTCGACCCGTGCGCCGGCGAGACGATCACCGCCTCCCAGGCGAGGCGGCTGGCGTGCAACGCGCGCATCATCCCTGCCGTGCTCGGCTCCGACTCGGAGGTCCTCGACCTCGGCCGTGCCCAGCGCCTCTTCTCCGCCGCCCAGCGACGCGCGCTCCTCCTGCGCGATCGCACCTGCCGGGCCGACGGGTGCGACATCCCCGGCACCTGGTCCGAGGCTCATCACTGGGTCGCGTGGCAGGTGGGTGGCGACACCGATCTCGACAACGGCGTCCTGCTCTGCTCGCACCACCACCACCGGGCCCACGATCCGGACTACCTCGTGGAACGGATGGGCAACGGAGACGTGCGGTTCAGCCGGCGGACGTAGGCCGACCCACGCTTCTCCAACACTTTCGCCCTCACATCTCTCCAATGCGTGATGGGATCTGCCTGCACATCCGATCGGGGGATCCATGAGCAAGGCGAAGTCCTATCCCAGCCGCGAGCTGAGGCGTCTGCGACTCAGATGGCTGGCACGAAACAAGCGACCGCTGCTCGTCGCTGCTGGCTTCTTCGTCGTTGCTGCAGGTGGGGCGACGTGGTGTGGATACGTGTTGTCCAGCGCCGGCAGCTGGTACGTGATCGGCCTGATCCACGCCAGCATGACCGCGGCATTCCTACGCCTGACGAACAGCGCGATCCTGGCGCACGAGCCTCGAGCTGTCTTCCAGATGCGCGGTGCATGGGGAGAGGACAACACGCGCTCCGAGCTCAAGTCAGCCACGAAGCGAGGACTCGCGTGGGGATGGGTCGACAGCATCGAGCTCCAGGCAGGCGATCTCGACCATGTCGTCGTGACACGATCTGGTGGAGTCATCGTGCTCGACTCGAAGTTTCGGACCGAGGTCACGGCGGCTGGAGTCGCCGACATGGCTGCGTCCGCGAAACGCGCACGGCTGCGCACCGAGGCACTCGCACAGACCTTGCTGCGCCCTGACCGGTCAGGTCGTCACCGAGCGAGAACTCAATCCGTGCAGGTCACCACGTGCATCGTGCTCTGGGGTCCGGTCAGGCGTGACGTCCCAGGTGGACACGTGATCGACGGAGTGCACTTCGTGGACGGCAGGAAGCTGCAGCCGTGGTTGGCACAGTTCACCTCGTCGCCAGTGTCCGAGGATGCGGCGAACGAGCTCCTCGACCATCTCCGCAAGTTCCGCGCGTCAGCCGCGTCTGGGCGGCGTTGACGCCCCCGCCCTGTTGCGTGACCGATTGGGCGGTGCAGGATCGAATGCGCGCACTGGGCGATCAGACCCGACGAGGCGACTGACTCCGTCGCACCATCCACTCCGCGACCACGAGGTTGAGCACCCAGGCGAACCCCATCCCGGCCGCCTTGAGGGTGCCGCCCGGCTGGCCCGCGACGATCGTGATCGGGCCGAGGACGAGCGCCTGAGTGCCCGCACCTTGCGCGATGGCGTACGCCCGCGCCATCCACCGCTGGTGGGTGCGGATGTCGCACCGCAGCACCGCGCGCACCCCGAGCACGAGCCCAGCGACCATCAGCGAGCCGAAGAGGAGCCGGAGCCAGATGAGCGGCGTGTTGTCGTAGACCGGCAGGTTGTCGTAGACCGGCAGGTCGGAGAACACCCCCATCCACATGCCGCTGAGGCCCGCCGCGATGCCAGCGGGGACAAGGACGCGGCCGGCCATCCGGTGGTACCGCGGGTGCGCCGACGATGTGCACGATGACCGGCAGCGGCAGGTCGTACGGCACCGGCCACGGCTGGGACGAAGGTCAGGGCGAGCAGGCTCGCCGGGATCCACCCGTCACGGCGCGGGCGGCTCGGTGCGGCCGGGCGGGAGGCGTCAGCAGACCTGGTGCATCCAGCCGAAGGTGTCCTCGCTGCGGCCGAACTGCATGCCGACGAGCGCGTCGCGGATCTGCATCGTCAGCTCGGTGCTGGCGGGCGCGGCGGTGACCGACGAGGGCGAGCGCAGCTCGCCGACCGGGGTCACGACGGCGGCGGTGCCGCAGGCGAAGATCTCGGTGATCTCGCCCGACGCGACGCCGTCGCGCCACTCGTCGAGCGAGAACTTCCGCTCCTCGACCGCGTGGCCGAGCTTGCCGGCGAGCTCGATGATCGAGGCGCGGGTGATGCCCTCGAGGATCGTGCCGGTCTCGGGGGTGACGATGCTGCCGTCGCGGTGGACGAAGAAGAGGTTCATCCCGCCGAGCTCTTCGATGTAGGTGAACTCCTGGTCGTCGAGGAAGACGACCTGGTCGCAGCCCTTCTCGATCGCCTCGCGCTGGGCGGCGAGCGACGCGGCGTAGTTGCCGCCGGTCTTGGCCGCGCCCATGCCGCCGCGGCCGGCGCGGGTGAAGGTCTCGGAGAGCCAGAGGTTGACCGGCTTGATGCCGCCCTTGAAGTACGCCCCGGCGGGCGATGCGATCACCATGAAGGTGACGTGCTGGGCCGGGCGGACGCCGAGGAACGTCTCGGAGGCGAACATGAACGGCCGCAGGTAGAGCGCCTTCTCGCCACCGCCGCCGGACGAGTTGTCGGGCACCCACCGCTGGTCGGCGGTGACCAGCGCGTCGACGAGCTCGACGAAGTCGTCGACGGGCAGCTCGGGGAACGCGAGCCGTTGCGACGAGCGCACCATGCGAGCCGCGTTCTGCTCGGGCCGGAACGTCCACACCGAGCCGTCGTCGTGGCGGTAGGCCTTCATCCCCTCGAAGGTCTCCTGCGCGTAGTGCAGCACCGCGGTCGCCGGGTCGAGCGTCAGCGGGCCGTACGGCTCGATGCGCGCGGCGTGCCAGCCGGCGTCGGGCGTCCACTCGACCGTGAGCATGTGGTCGGTGAAGTGCTGGCCGAAGCCGGGGTTCGCGTGGATCTCGGCGAGCCGCGCGTCGTCGACGGGCGTGGGGTTCGTGGTGGTGCTGATCTGCATGAGGTCAACCTATCGAGTCAGAGCCGGGAGGCGATCGCGTCCCCGACCTCGCTCGTACGCCGGGTCGCACCGGGCGCGCGCTCGGACAGGTCGGCCAGCACGGCGGCCTCGATCGCGGCGGCCGCGTCGGGGTGGCCGAGGTGGTCGAGGAGCAGCGCGCCGGAGAGGATCGCGGCGGTCGGGTCGGCCTTCTGCTGGCCGGCGATGTCGGGGGCGGAGCCGTGGACGGGCTCGAACATGGAGGGCGCCGTCCGGTCGGGGTTCACGTTGCCGGAGGCGGCCAGCCCGATGCCGCCGGTGATGGCGGCGGCGAGGTCGGTGACGATGTCGCCGAAGAGGTTGTCGGTGACGATCACGTCGAAGCGGGCGGGGTCGGTGGCCATGAAGATCATGGCCGCGTCGATGTGGATGTAGTCGCATCCGACGTCGGGGAACTCCGTGCCGACCTGCTCGAAGAGGCGCCACCACAGTGAGCCGGCGTTGGTCAGCACGTTGGTCTTGTGGACCAGGGTCAGCTTCTTGCGCGGCCGCTGCTGCGCCCGGGCGAAGGCGTCGCGGATCACCCGCTCGACGCCGTACGCCGTGTTGACCGAGACCTCGGTGGCGATCTCGGCCGGGGTGCCGACGCGGAGGGCGCCGCCGTTGCCCGTGTACGGGCCTTCGGTGCCCTCGCGGACCACCACGAAGTCGATGTCGCCGCGCTCCAGGACGTGGTCCGCCAGGGGTGAGACGGAGCCCGGGAAGAGGCGCGACGGGCGGAGGTTGACGTAGTGGTCGAGCTCGAAGCGCAGCCGCAGCAGCAGGCCTCGCTCGAGGATGCCGGGCGGGAGGTTCGGGTCGTTGGGCTTGCCGCCCACCGCACCCAGCAGGATCGCGTCGTGCCCGCGGATCTCCGCGAGCACCGAGTCGGGCAGCACCTCGCCGGTCGCGAGGTAGCGCTCGGCGCCGAGGTCGTAGCGCGTCGACTCGAACTTCACCGGCGAGGCGACCTCGAGGACCTTGAGGGCCTCGGCGGTCACCTCGGGACCGATGCCGTCGCCGGGGATGACGGCGAGGGCCTGGGTGCCGGACTGGGCCGAGCAGGTGGCTGCTGCGTGTCGGACATGCGGCGAACGTTAGTTGTCGTCCGGCCGCAGGGCGCCGTTGTCTCGCAGGTCAAGCGCGGTCTGCAGCGCCGTCGCGGTGTTCTCCGCGCTGCGGGGGTTCTCGGGGTCGTGGGCGGCCGGGCCCCAGGCGTCGGGATAGAAGTCGTACATGGGTCTCACTCCTACAGGTTGATGTGGGGTGAGCTCGAAGCTGCCGACACCGCGGCGGGTGACGGAGCGGGAGTGCGGGGATCGCCCGGGGCCCGGCTGCCGGCCAACGAGCGAGCGGATCACGCATGCCATCGCGGACCCGCCGCAGAGGCGGCAGCTTCGAACTCGACTGAGTTCAGAAGGCCGGTGGCGGAACCTCGTCAACGCCGAACACCGCGACGAGGTGGCCTTCTGTCAGGCCCCGCCGCGGCGAACGATAAGTACGAGGACGTTCCGCATGGTGAGGAGACTGTACGACCGCTGGGCGGACGCGCGCATCCGGTTTCCGAAACGTGTCAGATCGTGAGACTGCGGACCGCCACCTGAGACCACGCTCGGGAGATGACACACTCGGCGGTCTCATGTCTGCTCCCCCCGATCTCCCCGACGTCGTCCAGCGCGCCTTCGAGGTGTGCCGCTCCGCCGGCTACGTCTCCTTCTGCCGCAACGAGACCGGCCGCCTGCTCGCGACCCTCGCGGCGACCCGCGGCGGGACGATGGCCGAGTTCGGCACCGGGTGCGGCGTCGGCACGGCGTGGCTGCGCAGCGGCGTACGCAACGGCGCCCACATCCTGACCGCCGAGCTCGACGAGTCGCTGGCCGGCGCGGCCGCGAAGATCTTCGACGACGACGCCAAGGTCGAGGTGCTCGCCGCCGACTGGAACGTGCTGCGCGACCGCGGCCCGTTCTCCCTGCTCTTCCTCGACTCCGGCACGCCCTCGGAGGTCGGTGTGGACCAGGTCGTCGACCTCGTGGAGCCCGGCGGCATCGTCGTCCTCGACGACTTCGCGCCGTGCGAGTCGTGGCCGCCGATCACCTACGGCCGCGTCGACAGCCTGCGCGAGCAGTGGCTGACCGACGAGCGCTTCACCGCCGTCGAGGTCATGGTCGCCGCGGACGCGTCCGCCGTCATCGCCACCCGCCGCTGAGCGGTCGTGGAGGGCACAGCATGACCGCGCTCGCCGTCGCCGCGCCCAACCAGGCCGCGGCGGATGCCGCGGAGGACGTCGCCCGCGCCGGCGGGTCGGCGGTGGACGCCGCGATCGCCGCCGCGCTGGTCGCGATGGTCAACGAGGTGGGCCTCGTCTCGCTGAGCTCGGGCGGCTTCGTGACCGTGCAGCCCGCGGCAGGCCCGGCGTACGCCGTCGACGGCTGGGTCGACCGGCCCGGCGTGGGTCGCCCGGACGACGCGCCCCCGCCGCACACGTGGGACGTCACGACGGCCTACGGCGGCGGCGTCACGATCACGATCGGCCCGGGGTCGGTCGCCACCCACGGCTCGCTCGCCGCCTTCGGCGAGGCCCACGCCCGCGACGGACGACTGCCGTGGCGCGAGCTGGTGGCGCCGGCGATCGACGTGGCGCGCGGCGGGTTCCGGTTGGGCTCGGCGTCGACCTACTACCTGCGCTACGTCCACGAGACGGTCTTCGGGTGGGACGCCGCGAGCCACCGCGCGCTCCACGACGCGACCGGCCGGCTGACCGAGGAGCGGGTGGTGGTCGCGGACCTCGCGGCCACCCTCGAGGTGATCGCCGCCGAGGGACCTCGGGCGCTCCACCGGGGTGACCTCGCCGACCTGCTCGCGCGTGACGTGCAGGACCGGGGCGGGCTGCTCGGCGCGGCCGACCTGGCGGCGTACGCCCCGGTGGTGCGCGCGCCGCTCACCACCCGGGTCGGCGCGTGGAGCCTGGCCACCACGCCTCCCCCGTCGGTGGGTGGCGTCGTCGTCGCCTCGATGCTGCGGCTGCTCGACGACCGGCCGCGCGGGGGCTGGGACGCCGACGACGTCGCGCACCTGGTGCGGGTGCAGCGTGCCGTCCTCGGTCACCGCCGCGACGCCCTCGAGTGCGCGGACGACCTCGACGCGGCCTCCCGGACCTGGCTCGACCGGGTCGACGCCGACCACCGCGCCGTGCTCGAGTCGGGGTCCACCGCGCAGGTGTCGGTCACCGACGCCGACGGCGCGGCGTGCTCGATCACGGTGTCGTCGGGCTACGGCGCGGGCATGGTCGCGGCCGGCACCGGCATCTGGCTCAACAACTGCCTCGGCGAGCAGGAGCTCAACCCGCCGGAGCGCCGGGTCGCACGCGGGAGCCGGCTGCTCTCCAACATGGCGCCCACCGTCGGCCGGCACGACGACGGCGCGACGCTGGCCATCGGGTCGCCGGGCGCCGACCGCATCACGACCGCGATCGTGTCGGCGCTGGCGGGCTTCGTCAGCGGCGGCCTCGGCCTGGCCGACGCGGTGGCGCACCCCCGCGTCCACGTGCACCGCGCCGGCCTCCCCGACGAGGACGTACGGGTCGAGGACGAGCCGTCGATGTACTTCGGCGGCGTCGGCGCCGCGCTCACCACCGCCGACGGCGGCCTCGAGGCCGTCGCGGACCCGCGCCGGGACGGCGTCGCCCGGCTCGTCGGCGACGGCGGGCCGCACGCCTAGCCGGGCACAGGGTTGGATGTGGCGCATGGACGACGCGCTGCTCACGGTCCGCGGGATCACCCGCCGCTTCGGCGACCGGACGATCCTGTCGGGCGTCGACCTCGACGTCGCCGCCGGTGAGGCCGTCGGTGTCGTCGGGCCCAACGGCAGCGGCAAGTCGACGCTGCTGCGCTGCATCGTCGGCGCCGACGAGGCCGACGGCGGGGAGGCGACCCTCGCCGGACGGGTGTTCGACGAGCGGCTGCCCGAGATCCGCCGCGACCTGGCCGTCGTCATGGACGACATCGACTTCTTCCCCGACCTCTCCGTCGTCGAGCACCTCGACCTGATGGCGCGCGCCCACGGGCAGCCGGACGCCGAGGAGATCGTCAACGGCGTGCTCGCCGAGGTCGGGCTGATGGAGGTCTCCGGGCAGCTGCCGTCCACGCTCTCGTCCGGCCAGCGTCGCCGGCTCGCGCTCGCCAGCGCGTTCGTACGGCCCCGGCTGCTGCTGGTGCTCGACGAGCCGGAGGCCCGACTCGACGTCGAGGGCGTGCAGTGGCTCGGCACCAAGCTCCTCGCCGAGAAGGCCGCCGGTCGCGGCGTGCTGCTCGTGAGCCACGACCCGGTCCTGGTCGACCGCGTGTGCGACCGCGTCGTACGCCTCGGGGACCGCCACATGGGACCGACGCCGATGGCTGACGGCCGCCGCTGCGCGAGCCGAGGTGCCGACCGCCCGCGAGGTGCGCGCCGAGATCCGGGACTGGCGCCGCGGCCGGGCCGAGCTCCGGTGGGGCGAGGTCCTCTCCGACGGCTACATCGCCCTCTTCTGCCTCGTGATGATCGGGGCGATGGGCGGCAACGTGGTCCTCACGCTGCGCCGCCTCGCCGACGACACGTGCGTCGGCGCGTGCAGCGACGTCCGCTCGGCCGTCCCGTGGCTGGTGGCGCTGGCCGTCGCCCTGCTGGCGCTCGGCCTGGCGCGGCTGCTCGGACCTGTCTTCAGCCCGCCGGCCGCGAACGCCTGGCTCCTCAGCAGCCCCGTCGACCGTGGCGCGCTGCTCCGGCCCGGGTGGTGGCGCACGGCCGCCCTCACCGTCACGCTCGCCGGCCTCGTGCTGCTGGCGCCGGCGGTGCTCGGCGGCTTCTCGCTCACCGAGGGAGCGGTGTTCCTGGTGGCGGGGGGCGCGACCGCGCTCGCGTGCGTCGGCATCGCCGCGCTGTCGCAGGTCCACGAGGACCGGCGCTCGCGCTGGCTCACGTGGGCGATCACGGCGGCGCTCTGGACGGCCTTGGGCCTCTCGGCGACCCAGGACGCAGGAGCCGTCCCGGGAGTGCCGTTCGGCGCCGGCCTCGCGGTCACCGGGCTGGCCGTCCTCGCCGCCTGCGCCCTGTTCTGGCGCTCACGGCGCGAGGTGGCCCGCGTCCCGCGCCGCGTGCTGGGCTACACCGAGCACCTCTCCCCCAGCCTCTCCGGCGCCCTGTCGTCGGTCGACCTCGGACTGATGTACGACGTCCTGCTCGCGCGCCGCTGGGGTCGCGGGGCGCACGTCCGGAGCCGCACCGGCGGTCCGCTGGGCTGGTGGGCGCTCGTGCACCGGGACCTGCTCCGGGCCGTGCGGACCCCGCAGCCGTTCGTGCTGCTCGCCGGGCTGGTGCTGGTGCCCTACGCCGCGGCCGGCGCCGGCGCCGGCCGGGCGGTCGTGCTCGTGACGACGCTCCTCGGGCTGCTCGGCGGGCCCGCGATGTGCGCCGGGCTGCGCGTCGTCGTACGCACCCAGAGCCTGGCGCGGATGCTGCCGCTGCGACGGCAGTCCCTGCTCCTCGCGCACCTGGTCGTGCCGGGGACGGCGCTGCTGCTCTTCGCGCTCGCGACGACGTGGACGCTGCTGCCGACCGGTCTGTCCGGCGAGGCCGTCAACGTGTCGGTGGCGTGCTGGCTGTCGTCGCTGGCCGCGACGGTGCGATGGGTGACCGGGAAGCCGCCGAACTACGCCGCGCCGATGGTGAGCACACCGGCCGGCGGCGTGCCGACCGGGGTCTTCGGCAGCCTCGCGCGCGGCTTCGACGTCTGGGCGTTCACCGCGCTGCCGCTGATGTTCGGCACGGGCGGGGTGCTCGTGTCGACCGCGATCAGCGTCTGCGTGATCGCCTACCTGGTCCGCGACTCCGCCACCGTCTGAGGCGACGTCAGGTCGACCGTGAACCAGGGCAGCATCAGCTGCGTCAGCGGCCCGATCGCCAGGGCGTACACGACCGTGCCCACGCCGAGGACGCCGCCGAGCAGCAGGCCGATGACGACGACCGCGACCTCGAGGCCGGTGCGCACCAGGCGCAGCGACAGGCCGGTGCGGCGGGAGAGCCCCGTCATCAGGCCGTCGCGCGGTCCGCGACCGAGCTGGGCGCCGATGTAGAGCGCGCTGGCCAGGCCGCACAGGGCGACGCCGCCGACCATCAGGGCGATCCGGGCCGCGATCGCGTCGGGCTGCGTGAGCACCGCGAGCGTGGCGTCGGCGGAGAGCCCGACGACGAGCGCGTTGCTGATCGTGCCCAGGCCCGGCATCTCCCGCAGCGGGATCCACAGCACCAGCACGACGAAGCTGAAGAGGACGACCGCCTGACCGAGGGTCATCGGCACGTGACGGATGAAGCCCGAGTGCAGCACGTCCCACGGCGCCAGGCCGAGGGCGCCGCGCACCATGAGCGCGAGCGAGACGCCGTAGAGGAACAGCCCGACGTAGAGCTGCGGCAGGCGGCGGGCGAGCCGGCCGGCGCGCAGCTGCTGGAGCGGACCGAGGTCGGTCGAGGACGCCGCGGGGTGCGGCCGGATCCAGGCTGGAGTTCAGGGAGGTGCTGCTGCTCATGGCCCCATCGTGCCGGACGAGTGGCCTTGTCCGACATAGCCAATCGTGGAACAGTGGCCTGCATGAGCCGCCTCGTCAGTGCCCAGCGCGTAGCCACTCTGGTGGGCGACTTCCCGCGGTCCCCCGCCTACCTCGGCCTCGCCGACAGCCTGCGGGTGCTCATCGGCGACGGGCGGATCGGCATCGCCGTACGCCTGCCGAGCGAGCGCGAGCTGACCGGCGCCCTCGACGTGAGCCGCACGACCGTGACGCGGGCCTACGAGGTGCTGCGCGAGTCGGGCTACGCCGAGGCGCGGCGCGGCTCGGGCACGTTCACCACCGTGCCCGGCGGCCAGCGGCGTGCCCACGACCGCGCGCTCATGCCCGGCACCGGCGGCGAGGACGTCATCGACCTCAACTGCGCGGCGCACTCCGCACCGCCCGGACTGGTCGAGGCCTACCAGCGCGCGACGGAGGAGCTGCCGGCCTACCTCAGCGGGCCGGGCTACTTCCCGCTCGGCGTGCCCGCGCTCCAGGCGCGGATCGCGGCGGCGTACGACGCCCGCGGCCTCCCGACGCTGCCCGAGCAGGTGATGGTCACGGCCGGCGCGCTCGCCGCGGCGTCGGTGGTCGCGCAGGCCTTCACCGCGCCGGGCGACCGGGTGGTGGTCGAGTCGCCGACCTACCCCAACGCGACGCAGGCGGTGCGCCACGCCGGGCGCGCGGCTGGTGCCGGCGACCGTCGACCCCGACGGCTGGGACCTCGACGCGCTCGGCGCCACCCTGCGCCAGACCTCGCCACGGCTGGCGTACCTGATCCCCGACTTCCAGAACCCCACCGGACACCTGATGTCCGACGCGCAGCGCGAGGAGCTCGCGACGGCCCTGGCCCGCACCCGCACGGTCGTCGTGGCCGACGAGGCCCACCAGGCGCTCGCGCTGCGACCCGGGCTCGCCGCGTCGATGCCCCGTCCGCTGGCGGCGTACGCCGACGACGCGATCACGATCGGCAGCGCGAGCAAGTCCTACTGGGGCGGGCTGCGCCTGGGCTGGGTGCGCGCTCCCCTGGCGCAGATGGACCGGCTGATCCACGCACGCATCGGGCTCGACCTGGGCGCCCCGGTCTTCGAGCAGCTCGTGCTCGCCGACCTGATGGACCGCGCCGACGAGATCCTGCCGGTGCACCGCGAGCGGCTCGTGGCCGGGCGCGACGTGCTGGTGGCCGCGGTCCGCGAGCACCTGCCGGAGTGGACGTTCCGGGTGCCCGACGGCGGGCTGGCGCTGTGGTGCGAGCTGCCCGAGGCGCTCGGCACCGCGACCACGGTCGAGGCGGAGCGGCGGGGTGTGGTGGTCGCGCCCGGGCCGCTCTTCGCCGTCGAGGGCGGGCTGGACCGCTTCGTCCGGATCCCCTGGACCGCCTCGGCCGACGACCTCACCGAGGCCGTCCGCCGCCTCGCGGCGGCGTGGGACCACGTGTCGTCCCACGCGGGCCGGAACGCACCGCGGCCGGCGACGCCCGGTGCTGGTCTGCACCAGGGGGCCGCCGGCCGGGTGATGGTCGCCTGAAGGGCTCCGTCAGGCTGTGCGTCAGGACAGGTCGACGGCGCGCACCGAGGCCGCCTGCATCGCGGTCTCGATCTGGGCCAGCGTCTCGGCCGGGATGGCCGAGTCGACGCTGAGCGCGACCAGGGCGGCCCCGCCCTTGTCCTGCCGCGAGACCTGCATGCCGGCGATGTTGACGTCGGCGTCGCCGAGGATCCCGCCGATCGTGCCGACCATGCCGGGGCGGTCCTCGTAGGTGAAGAACGCCAGGTGCGTGGTGGGCTCGATGTCGACGTCGAAGCCGTTGACCTCGACCAGCCGCTCCTTCTGGGCGAGCCCGACGAGCGTGCCGCTGACCGAGACCTGGGTGCCGTCGGCGAGCGTGCCGCGCAGGGTGATCAGGTTGCGGTGGTCGGGGCTCTCGGAGTCGGTCACCAGGCGCACCTCGGTGCCGCGCTCGGCCGCGAGGAGCGGCGCGTTGACGTAGGAGACCTGCTCCTCCACCACGTCGGCGAAGACGCCCTTGAGCGCCGCCAGCTCGAGCACCTTGACGTCGAACTCGGTGATCTCGCCACGGACCTCGACGTCGAGCTGCTGGGCGACCTCACCGGCGAGCGCGGTGAAGACGCGGCCGAGCTTCTCGGTGAGCGGGATGCCGGGACGTACGTCCTCGGCGATCACGCCGCCCTGCACGTTGACCGCGTCGGGGACGAGCTCGCCGCTGAGCGCGAGGCGCACCGACCGGGCGACCGAGACGCCCGCCTTCTCCTGGGCCTCGTCGGTGGAGGCACCGAGGTGGGGCGTCGCGACGACGTTGTCGAGCTCGAAGAGCGGGCTGTCGGTGCAGGGCTCGCTGGCGAAGACGTCGAGGCCGGCGGCCGCGATCTGCCCGGTCTTGAGCGCGTCGAAGAGGGCGGCCTCGTCGACGATCCCGCCGCGGGCGGCGTTGACGAGCACCAGGCTCTGCTTGGCCGCCGCGAGCTGGTCGGCGCCGATCAGGCCCACCGTCTCGGGGGTCTTGGGCAGGTGGACGCTCATGAAGTCGGACTCGGCGAGCAGGGTGTCGAGGTCGACGAGGCGGACGCCCATCTGCGCGGCACGGCCGGCCTGCACGTAGGGGTCGTACGCGATGACCTTCATCCCGAAGGCGCTGAGCCGCTGCGCGACGAGCACGCCGATGCGGCCGAGGCCGACGATCCCGACGGTCTTCTCGTAGAGCTCGATGCCGGTGTACTTCGAGCGCTTCCACTCGCCGTTGCGCAGCGCCGCGTGGGCCGGGCTGATGTGGCGGGCGGCGGCGAGCATCAGCGCGACGGCGAGCTCGGCGGCGCTGACGATGTTGGACGTCGGGGCGTTGACGACCATCACGCCGGCCTGCGTGGCGGCCTTGACGTCGACGTTGTCGAGGCCGACCCCGGCGCGGGCGACGACCTTGAGGCGGGTCGCGGCCGCGAGCGCCTCGGCGTCCACCTTCGTGGCCGAGCGGACCAGGATCGCGTCGACGTCGACGATCGCCGGCAGCAGCTCGGCGCGGTCGGCACCGTTGCAGTGCCGGATCTCGAAGTCGGGTCCGAGCGCCTCGATGGTGGCGGGGCTCAGCTCTTCGGCGATGAGTACGACTGGCCGAGCGTGCGTGGAGAGTACGGGTGCGTTCACAGCGGGGTCCTCAGCAGATCAAGGGTGGTCCGGGACGGCACGACGCTGTGCGCGCACCACACTACCCGCGGGTCCGTGAGGCTCCGCACCCGTCCCAGGTCGCGGGAGGTGGGTGTCGGACGGTGTCGGAGTGCCCTAGCCTGAGGCCATGGGCGCGATGGACGAGGCGGAGCGGCTCGAGCCGACAGCGGTCGAGGAGTGGACCGCGTGGTTGCGCGAGCACCACACCCGGACGACCGGCGTGTGGCTGGTGAGCCCCCGCAAGGCGGCCGAGCGGTCGTTCTCCTACGAGGCGGCGGTGCTCGAGGCGCTGCGCTGGGGCTGGGTCGACTCGACGGTGAAGCCCGTCGACGAGGTCCGCTCGATGCAGTGGTTCGCCCCTCGTCGACCCGGCAGCATGTGGACCCGGATCAACAAGGGGCGCGTCGCGCGGCTCGAGGAGGCCGGCCTGATGGAGCCCGCCGGTGCGGCCGCCATCGCCGCGGCCCAGGAGACGGGCATGTGGACGCTCATGGACGACGTCGAGGACCTCGTGGTCCCGCCGGACCTCGCGACCGCGTTCGAGCGCCACCCGGGCTCGCGCGAGCACTGGGAGTCGTGGTCGGCGTCGGCGCGGAAGATGATCCTCGACCTGGATCGTGCTGGCCAAGCGGCCCGAGACCCGCGGCGTACGCGTCGAGACGACCGCCGAGAAGGCCGCGCGCGGGGAGAAGTCGCAGCCCTGCCGACGCCCGCTCAGACCGCGCAGCCGTCGGGGCCGCACTCCTCGCCGCCGCCGCACGATCTCGAGGGAGGGGTGCGAGTCGGCCCACGCCTTCTCCAGCACCTGGGTGAAGACCTCGGTCGGCTGCGCGCCGGAGACGCCGTACTTCTGGTCGATCACGAAGAACGGCACGCCGGTGGCGCCGTAGGCCTGCGCCTGCTCGACGTCGGCACGCACGTCGGCCTCGAACTCGCGGGAGGCCAGCACCTCGTCGACGCGTACGCCGTCGAGGCCGGCGGCGACGGCGACCTCACGCAGCACGGCGTGGTCGGCGACGTTGCGCGCCTCGGTGAAGTACGCCTCGAGCAGCGCCTCCTTCACCCGGCCCTGCAGGTCGGTGCCGCCCTGCTCGTGGGCGAGGTGGATGAGCCGGTGGGCGTCGACGGTGTTGAGGTGGAGCGTCTGGGACAGCCGGTAGACCAGCCCCTCCTCGGCCGCGACGGCCTCGACCCGGTCCTGCATCTGCTGCGCGCCGGCGGGCGACTGGCCGTACTTCTTCGCCAGCATCACCGAGGTGCTCTGCGTCGGCTCGGTGGGCGCACCCGGGTCGAGCTCGTAGGAGCGCCAGTGCACCTCCACCTCGTCGGCGTGGCCGAACTCGGCCAGGGCGTTCTCGATGCGGCGCTTGCCGATGTAGCACCACGGGCAGACGACGTCGGACCAGATCTCGATCTTCACGAGAGGCCCAACTGCCTGCACCCTCAGGCTGTTCCCGACTCCTGTCGGGCGACGGTGCCGCGCCGCAGCAGGTAGCCGCCGACGAGGCCGATCACCAGGGCCGCGAGCACGCCGACGTTGGCGAACGCCCAGGCGCCGTCCTTGCCGCCGAGCCCCAGCGGACCGAGGAGGTAGCCCTGCCAGTTGTTCCACGAGGCGTCGTCGGCGAACAGGTTGACCACGAGGCCCCAGCCGACGACCGACGCGACGACCATCGTGCCGATCGCCGCCCAGTCGAACGCGCCGTAGCGGCCCGCGGGGTCGAAGAGCGCGTCCTCGTCGTAGTCGCGCTTGCGCAGCGCGAGGTCGGCGATCATGATCCCGGCCCAGGCGGCCAGCGGGACGCCGAGGGTGATCAGGAAGCTCTGGAACGGGCCGGCGAAGTCCGCGGCGACGAACACGACGTAGAACGTGCCCAGCGTCAGGAGCACGCCGTCCACGGCGGCGGCCTGCGGGCGCGTGAGCTTCACCCCGAGCGAGAGCAGCGTGAGCCCCGAGGAGTAGATGCCGAGCACCGCGCCGCTGACCAGCGACAGGATCGCGGCCAGCAGGAACGGCACGAGGAACCACGTCGGCAGGAGGGTGGCCAGCGTGCCGATCGGGTCACCCGCGACCCCGTCGAGGATCTCGGTCGACGACCCCGCCAGGGCCAGTCCGAACAGCACCAGCACCACGGGTGCCAGGGCGCCGCCGAAGGTGTTCCAGGCGACGATCGAGGGACCGGACGCGGTGCGCTTCTGGTAGCGCGACCAGTCGGCGGCGATGTTGATCCAGCCCAGGCCGAAGCCGGTCATCACCATGACGAGGGCGCCGATCACGGCCTGCGTCGAGCCGGACGGGATGTCCATGACGGCGGAGAAGTCGATGTCGTCGAGGGTCAGCACCATGTAGAGCACCGTGACGATGCCGGTGATCCAGGTCAGCACCGACTGCATCCGCATGATGATGTGGTAGCCGGCGACGCTCGCCGAGACGATGAGGGCCGCGACCAGGACGGCGGCGACGACCTTGGTGCCCGTGCCCCCACCCCAGCCGAGGCGGGTGAAGATCGTCGACGTGGCGAGCACCGCGAGGATCGCGAGGAACGTCTCCCAGCCGATCGAGACCAGCCACGAGATGACGCCGGGCACCTTCTGGCCGGTCACCCCGAACGCCGCGCGGCTGAGGATCATCGTCGGCGCCGAGCCCCGCTTGCCCGCGATCGCGATGATCCCGCAGAGCAGGAACGACACCACGATGCCGATGACCGAGACGACGACGCTCTGCCAGAACGAGATGCCGAAGTAGAGGACGAACGAGGCATAGCTGAGGCCGAAGACCGACACGTTGGCCGCGAACCACGGCCAGAACAGGTCCTGGGGCCGGGCGGTGCGCTCGGACTCCTCGATGATCTCGATGCCCGTCGTCTCGACGCCGAGGCGGCGGGTCTGCTCGAGGCCGGAGCCGGTGGTTGCTGTGTCGCTCATGACTGAATCGTCGCTCACGGGAGGGCCGGGAGGAAGCACCGGCCGGGCCGTCGGTCAGCCGCGCCGCTCGACGAGGCCGGTGACCGTGCCGAGGACGCCCTCGATCGGGCCCCTGCGCCACGGCTCCCGGCGTACGACGAGGCGCCACGCAGCGGTCACGAGGAGGGACCCGACCAGCAGGACGGCGAGGTTGGTCCACGAGTCGTCGGCCGCACCGGGGTGCAGCACCCGCACGTCGTACGCGAGCCAGAGGATCTGCAGCGCGTAGAGGGTCAGCGTCATCGCACCGACCGCGGCCAGCCCGGCCACGACCCGCGCGGCGCCACTGCGGTCGAGCGCCCGCGCAGCCGCGAGGCCGACGAGGCACACGCCCGTCGCGACGAGCGCATCGAGCCCGGTCTCCTGCAGGGTCCCCGAGTAGGGCACGAGGTCGACCAGCCCCCGCTGCTCCGCCGCGAGCATCGCCGCCGCGACGACCAGCAGCCCGGCGCCGAGGCCGCCGGGCGCCACGACTGATCGTGCGCCTCGACCGGTCACGAGGTGGCGGGCGACGAGGATGCCCAGGGCGGCGTACGCGACCATCGGCAGCAGCCGGTACGGGCCGTCGGCCCACACGAAGCCGGCGAGGTCGTACATCCACCCCTGGCCCAGCATCACGTCGGTCGAGGTGTGCCGCACGAGCAGCGTTCCGACGACCGGCGCTGCGAGGCCGACGACCGCGAGCGCGAGGTCGGGCAGCCGGGCGAGCAGGGCGGCCACGACCACCAGCACGCCGAGGTGCACCAGCACGATGACGACCTGCGCCTCCGCCCGTTCCAGCGCCAGGCCCAGGCCCACCAGCGCGAGCCCGCGCACCACGACCGCGGCCCAGTGACCGGGCCCGGTACGCCGCGATCCCAGCTGCGCGCCCGACACCGATGAGCAGCGCGAAGAGCGGCATCGTGAGGTACTCGCTCAGCTCCAGCACGCGCGCCGGTCCGGGCACCGGCGCCACGTGGGCGACGTACATCGAGACCAGGGCGAGGAACCGCACGACGTCGACGTCGGTCCGGCGCGCGCTCATGCGGGTCATCCTGCCCGCGCCGCGCGGTCAGGCGAACAGCGACTGGCCGACGTGCTCCCCCGGACCCACGCCCGGAGGGACGGCGAAGAGCGCGGAGCCGGTGACCTTGAGGTACTCGTCAGCGGATTCGAGACGGTCACGCCCGGACGAGCACCTCTCCGTGGAGCACCGAGAACCAGCCGTCGGGGTCCGCCGCCCAGTCCCGCCACGCATCGGCGACTCCGGCCAGCTCCTCCGGCGACGCGCGGCCCTCGTCGACCAGCTGCCGGGCCAGCGCGGTCGAGGTGAGCCGGTCGGCCCACAGGCTCCCCCACCACGCGCGGTCGTCCGCGTCGGCGAAGCACCACGTCGAGGAGCTCGCCACGACGTCGCTCGCGCCGGCGGCGTGCGCCCATGCGAGGAGCATCCGCCCGGCGTGCGGCTCGCCGCCGTTGGCCCGCGCGGCGGCGTCGTACAGCTCGAGCCAGCGGTCCAGGCCCGCCGAGGCGGGGTGCCACGAGAAGTGGCCGTAGTCGCTGTCGCGCGCGGCGACCAGGCCGCCGGGTCGGGTCACGCGCATCATCTCGCGCAGCGACGCGACGGGGTCGGCGACGTGCTGCAGGACCTGGTGGGCGTGCACGACGTCGAACTCGTCGTCCGCCAGGTCGAGGGCGAGCACGTCGCCGACGACCACGGTCGCGTTGGCGATCCCCTGGCGCTCGAGCTCGGCGCGCGTCAGGTCGGCCGCCTCGTCGTTGATCTCGAGCGCCACCACCTCGCCGACGAGGCGGGAGAGGTCGGCGGTGATCGTGCCGGGGCCGGACCCGACGTCGAGCAGTCGCTGGTCGGGACGCAGGTGCGGGAGGAGGTACGCCGCCGAGTTGGCCGCCGTACGCCACCGGTGCGAGCGCAGGACGGCCTCGGCGTGCCCGTGGGTGTAGGAGCTCACGGGCACGCCGGTCGTGGATCTGCCGTCACCCGCTCAGCGGGCGGCGGTGCCCTCGACGTAGTCGGTGTCGTGCGACTTCACCCAGGCCATCAGCTTGCGGAGCTCGCGGCCGGTCTGCTCGATCGGGTGCGTCTCGCCCTTCTTGCGGAACTCGGTGAACTCCGGTGAGCCGTTGTCCATGTCGGTGATGAAGCGCTCGGCGAACGCGCCGTTCTTGATGTCGGCGAGCACGTCCTCCATGTTCTTCTTCACGTCGGGGGTGATCACGCGCGGGCCGGAGACGTAGTCGCCGAACTCGGCGGTGTCGGAGACCGACCAGCGCTGCTTGGCGATGCCGCCCTCGTACATGAGGTCGACGATCAGCTTGAGCTCGTGGAGGCACTCGAAGTAGGCGACCTCGGGCTGGTAGCCGGCCTCGGTGAGGACCTCGAAGCCGTACTGCACGAGCTGCGAGGCGCCACCGCAGAGGACGGCCTGCTCGCCGAACAGGTCGGTCTCGGTCTCCTCGGTGAACGTGGTCCTGATGCCGCCGGCGCGGAGGCCGCCGATCGCCTTGGCGTACGAGAGCGCGAGGTCCCAGGTGGTGCCGGACTCGTCCTTCTCCACGGCGACGAGCACGGGCACGCCGCGTCCGTCGACGTACTCGCGGCGCACGAGGTGGCCGGGGCCCTTGGGCGCGACCATGAAGACGTCGACGCCCTCGGGCGGGGTGATGTAGCCGAAGCGGATGTTGAAGCCGTGGCCGAAGACCAGGGTGTCGCCGGGGGTGAGCGCGGGCTCGATCTCCTCGGCGTAGAGCTTCCGCTGGTGCTGGTCGGGGGCGAGGATCACGATCAGGTCGGACTCCTCCGCGGCCTCGCGCGGGGTGAGGACGCGCAGGCCCTCGGCCTCGGCCTTGTCGCGGCTCTTCGAGCCGGGCTGCAGCCCGATCCGGACGTCGACGCCGGAGTCGCGCAGGGACAGCGCGTGGGCGTGGCCCTGGCTGCCGTAGCCGATCACCGCGACGTTCTTGCCCTGGATCAGGCTCAGGTCGGCGTCGTCGTCGTAGAACATCTCAGCCACGGGGGGCTCTCCTTCGGGTTGGGGTGAAAACTGTGTGATCAGTGGGCGATGGGCCGGATGGCGGACACAGGGGCCGGTACGGCGACGGGGCGCTGCGGCCGCTCGCTGATCGAGCGCGAGCCGCGACCGATCGCGACCATGCCCGACTGCACCAGCTCGCGGATGCCGAACGGCTCGAGCACGCGGAGCAGGTCGGCGAGCTTGTCGGAGTTGCCGACGGCCTGGACGGTGACCGCGTCGGGCGAGACGTCGACGACCTTGGCCCGGAAGAGCTGCACCGCGTCGAGCACCGCGCCGCGGGTGGACGCGTCGGCGCGGACCTTGACCAGCAGCAGCTCGCGGTTGACCGAGCCGGGGCCGTCGAGCTCGACGATCTTGATGACCTCGACGAGCTTGTTGAGCTGCTTGGTCACCTGCTCGAGCGGGGACTCCTCGACGTTGACCACGATGGTCATCCGGGAGACCTCGGCGTGCTCGGTCGGGCCGACGGCGAGGCTGTCGATGTTGAAGCCGCGGCGCGAGAACAGGCCGGCGATGCGGGCCAGGACGCCGGGCTTGTTCTCGACCAGGACGCTCAGGGTGTGTCGAGTCATGTCAGATGTCGTCCTCGTCGAAGTCGGGCGCCAGGTCGCGCGCGTACTTGATCTCGTCGTTGCTGCTGCCGGCCGCGACCATCGGCCACACCATCGCGTCGCGGTGCACGCGGAAGTCCACCACGACCGGCTGGTCGTCGATCGCCATCGCCTTCTCGATCGTGGCGTCGACCTCCTCGGGCGACTCGCACGCCAGGCCCACGCAGCCGTAGGCGTCGGCGAGCTTGACGAAGTCGGGGATCGCGCTTGGAGTGCAGGTCGGTGTTGGAGTAGCGCTCGTTGTAGAACAGCGTCTGCCACTGCCGGACCATGCCGAGCGACTCGTTGTTGATGATCGCGACCTTGATCGGGATGTCGTTGATCGCGCAGGTGGCGAGCTCCTGGTTGGTCATCTGGAAGCAGCCGTCGCCGTCGACCGCCCAGACCGTGCGTGTCGGGCATGCCGACCTTGGCGCCCATCGCGGCCGGCACCGCGTAGCCCATGGTGCCGAGTCCGCCGGAGTTGAGCCAGGTGTTCGGCTTCTCGTAGCCGATGAACTGCGCGGCCCACATCTGGTGCTGGCCGACGCCGGCGACGTGAAGATCGAGTCGGGTCCGGCGATGTCGCTGAGCCGCTCGATGACGTACTGCGGGGCGAGCGAGCCGTCCGTCGGGGTGTCGTAGCCGAGCGGCGTACTGCTTCTTGACGCCGGCGAGGAAGGCGACCCACGCCTCGTAGTCGCCGTCGGCGCCCTCGGCGGTCAGCAGCGCCACCAGCTGGGCGATGACCTCCTTGCAGTCGCCGACGATCGGCACGTCGGCGTGGCGGTTCTTGCCGATCTCGGCCGGGTCGATGTCGGCGTGGATCACCAGGGCCTGCGGCGCGAACGAGTCGAGGTTGCCCGTGACGCGGTCGTCGAAGCGAGCGCCGAGGCTGATGATCAGGTCGCTCTTCTGCAGGCCTGCCACCGCGGCGACCGTGCCGTGCATGCCCGGGCATGCCGAGGTGCTGCGGGTGGCTGTCGGGGAACGCGCCGCGCGCCATCAGCGTGGTGACCACGGGGATGCCGGTGAGCGCGGCCAGCTTGGCCAGCTCGGCCGACGCGCGGGCGCGGATCACGCCACCGCCGACGTAGAGGACCGGGCGACGGGCCTCCTTGATGAGCCGCACCGCCTCCTTGATCTGCTTGGCGTGCGGGGTGTTCACGGGCCGGTAGCCCGGGAGGTGGAGCTCGGTGGGCCAGGCGAACGTGGTCTGCGCCTGGAGCGCGGACTTCGCGATGTCGACCAGCACCGGGCCGGGGCGACCGGTGGAGGCGATGTGGAAGGCCTCGGCGATCCGGCCCGGGATGTCCGCGGGGTCGGTGACGAGGAAGTTGTGCTTGGTGACCGGCATCGTGATGCCCCGGATGTCGGCCTCCTGGAAGGCGTCGGTGCCGATCATCGCGGCGCTGACCTGGCCGGTGATGGCGACCATCGGCACCGAGTCCATGTGGGCGTCGGCGAGCGGCGTGACCAGGTTCGTCGCGCCCGGGCCCGAGGTGGCCATGCAGACACCCGTACGACCGGTCGCGGCGGCGTACCCCTGGGCCGCGTGGCCGGCCCCCTGCTCGTGCCGCACGAGGATGTGCCGGATGCGCTGCGAGTCCATCAAGGGGTCGTACGCCGGGAGGATCGCGCCGCCCGGGATGCCGAAGATGTCGGTGACGCCGGCTGCCTCGAGGGACGTGACGAGGCTCTGCGCGCCGGAGACCTGTCCGCTCTGCTCGCTCATTGCTCTTCTTCCTTGCTTCCGTGATCAGCCCATAAAAAAGCCCCTCGGCCCGGTGGGCGACGAGGGGTGACGCGTGTGCGCTCGGTCCGGGGACCTCAGCTCACGCGTCGCGTGCGTACAAGAATGTCGGTGCGCATGCGACAACCGTCGTCGCCGGGGCGGCCCGGCGTCAAGCAAGTGTCCCACTCGTCCCAACATGTGGAACACCGGTCTCGGAATGTGGCTGCCCCGGCACGACGAGCGGTCCAGCGGGGTGCAGATGCAGGAACGGTTGCCGTCGGCGTCCTCGATGACCCAGTAGGACGGGGCCTCCGCGTCGCTGACCAGCCGACCGCCGGCGTCGAGCACGGCCCGGAGGCGCCGCTCGCCCTCGTCGTGCGGCACCCACACGTCGAGGTGCCACCGCTGCTCGGGGTCCTGCGGGGGCAGCTCGGGACCGGTCTCCTCGGGGCTGCTCGGCGGCTCCTGGAACCAGAGGCCGGGCACCTGGCCGCTGGGGTCGACGGGGCCGCCGTTCTGGATCTCGGCGCCGAGGAGCGCGGCGTAGAACGGCGCCAGCCGCGACCCGTCGCCCGTGTCGAGCGCCGGCTCGACCTCGGTCAGCCCGGAGACGTCGGCCTCCGCGCCGAGCTCGGCGGCGAAGCCGCTGATCGCACGGGCCAGGTCGATGTCGCGACTGGTGATGCCCCCGACGTCGTGGCTGCTGAGCGTCACGATGACCTCGGGATAGGTCAGCGACACGTCGGGGTGGTGGTCGGCCGCGTCGGCCGCGGCACCGATCCGGTCGACGAGCGCCACGCCGGTGGCGAAGTCGCCGGTGCGGAAGCGGGCGCGGAGCCGGTTGAGCACCTTGCGCCAGTCGTCGAGGCCGGCGGCGAGGATGTCGTCGTGGCTCAGGCGGGCCTTCGGGTCCGAGGTCTGATCGCTCATCCCTCGACCCTGCCATCGACCACCGACACCGGCCAGCCCCCTGGGAGGAGTCTCAGGCGAGCGTCTGCGTGATCTCCCGGCGATCCCCGTCGACCACGACCCGGGCCAGCGCCCCGTTGACCAGCGGCAGGTGCGGCGGGACGTGCCCGATCTCGAGGTCCGTCACGATCGGCAGGTCCAGCCGGCCGAGGGCGTCGACGACGGCCTCGCGCTGGGTGAGGTCGGGTGATCGGGCGCGTACGTCCTGCCGACGAGCACCGCGGCGGCGCGGTCGAACCAGCCGGCCAGGCGGAGGGCGTGGAGGTAGCGGCAGACGTTCACCGCGTTCTCCTCGCACGCCTCGACGTAGACGATCGTGGGCTCGTCGAGCCCGTCGGCCCACGACCGGACGTCGCCGTACGGCGTGCCGGCGAGGTTCGCGATCGTCTCGGTGCAGCCGCCGATCAGCCGCCCGGAGACGTCGAGCGCACCGCCGCCGAGCACCTCCCAGGAACGGCTGCCGACGTGCGTCCACTGCGTGGCGGTCGGGTCGGTCTCGAAGCGCACCCAGTCGGTGACCACCCCGGAGTCGCGCTGCACGAACGGGCCGGGACCGCCGGCGAGGTCGAGCCAGTGGAGCAGCCCGTCGGGGACGACGTACGGCGTGTCCGCGAGGTTGTCGCCGTGGATCGTCGCCCAGCCGAGGCGGGTGGTGATCGGCACGAGGACGGTCGAGAGGTCGGAGTAGCCGACCAGCCAGGTCGGCTCGGCCGCGGCGAGGACGTCGTAGTCGAGCAGGTCGACCAGGTCGATGGCCGTCTCCCCACCCCACGGCGGCACGACGCAGGCGATGTCGGGATCCGCCAGCATCCGGGTGAGCTCCGCCGCCCGCGCCTCGGCGGGGGCCGAGGTGAGTCCGGTGCCGTCCATGCACTCCCCCACCTCGACGTCGTAGCCGCGACTGCGCAGCCACTCCACGCTGAACTCGACCCGCTTCGCCGCGGCGCCCGACGCGCCGGCCGACGGGGACGTCACGCCGATCCGGTCACCGGGGCGCAGCGGGCGCGGGAAGCGCAGTGGTGTCATCGCTCGATTCTGACAGGCTGTGTCCATGGGTTTCGGAGGCGTCGTCCAGCAGGCCATCCACGCGGCCACGGTCGTCCCACGGCTGTCGGCGGCAGCGGCGAGGGCCGGGCTCGGACCCGCGGGGGCCGTCGAGGTGCTGCGCGTCTCGCAGGCCGCGCTGCGCTCCGCCGCAACGCACGGGAGCGGTGTGCCGGGCCGGAGCAACGCGATGCGCCACTTCATGTGGCAGGCGGTGCTCACGGCCCGGTTCGGCGTCGACGCGGCGCAGTCGATCGCGGTCGCCCAGGAGACCGGGTCACCGACCAGGCGCGACTCGGTCGTCGACCAGCACAACAACGCGGCCGGGCAGGCGTACGGCGCCGCGCACGTCGACGACCTGACGGCCGGCTCCCCCGCAGACGCGATGGCCGTGCTCGTGCCCGTCGCCCTCGAGAAGTGGGAGTCCGACGAGCTGGTGTGGGTCAAGCCCCACTGACTACCAGGTCGTGAGGCCCGCTCGGTCGTGCTCGCCCTCCGGCCAGACCGCGCGGACGACGCCCGCGGCGGCGAGCGCCTTGCGGCAGCCGGGGCACGGCGGGTCGGTGATGTAGGCGGTCGCGCCCTTGGTGTCGCGGGTGGCGAACAGCAGCGCGTTGACCTCGGCGTGGATGGCGATGCAGAACCCGGCCGTTCCCGGTCGGTCGTAGTCGCCGAGGCCCGGCACGTCGTCGTACCCCAGCTGTCCGCGCGGGCAGGCGCCCATCAGGCAGTCGTCCTCACCGGGCGCCGCACCGTTGTAGCCCGTCGCGATGATCCGGTGGTCGATCGTCAGGACGGCGCCGACCCGGCGGCGCGTGCACTTGGCGCGGGCGGCGACCGCGGTCGCGATGCCGAGGAAGTAGTCGTCCCAGCCGGGGACGTCGGCCACTGCCCCGTCGTCGGCCTCGGTGTCGGTGGTCACGGGAGCACAGACTGCCCGATCTCACCGGGGTTGTAGGCGACTTCCCAGCGGAAGCCGTCGGGATCCGCGAAGTAGCCCGTGTAGCCGCCCCACTCGCGCTCGACCGCGTCGGCGACGTGACGCGCCCCGGCGACGCGCGCCTGCTCGAGCACGGTGTCGACGCCCTGCGTCGTCGCGAGGTTGTGGGCGAGGGTGATCGGGGGTACGCCGCCGCGCGCGGGCGCGTGGCCGACCTCCTCGACGAAGCCGGACTCGACCCACATGCTCAGCACGACCTTCTCCGCGACCCGGAACATCAGCACCTCGCCGGGCATGTCGAGCTCGGGCTCCCAGCCGAGCCCGTCGACGTAGAACTTCCGGGTCACGTCCAGGTCGGTCACGACGAGGGTGATGAAGCTGACGCGCTGGTCCATCTCAGCTCTCCTTCTGCTCGGGCGGGCGTGCCGCGAGTCGGACCCGCTGGCTGCCCCTGTCGTCGAAGTTGCTGTCGTCGAGCCAGGCGTCGAGGGCCTGGCGGACGCGTGGCCACTCGAGGTCGGTGATCGAGAACCAGTCGGTGTCGCGGTTGCGGCCCTTGTAGACGAGGGCGTTGCGGAAGCGGCCCTCCCAGATGAAGCCGAGCCGGATCGCGGCCCGGCGCGACGGGGCGTTGAGGCTGTCGCACTTCCACTCGTAGCGGCGGTAGCCCAGCTCGTCGAAGACGTGGCGCATCAGCAGGGCCATCGCCTCGGTGGCGGCCCGGCTGCGCTGGAGCTGGCGGCCGAAGGCGATCCCGCCGACCTCGATCGAGCCCATGGTCGGGTCGATCCGCATGAGCGAGCAGAAGCCGACCGCGCGGCCGGTCTCGACGGCGACGATCGCGTACATCACCTGGCCCGGGTCGCCCCTGCCGTGGTCGACGATCGCCGCCAGCTCGTCGCGGTCGCGCGGGCGGTCCCAGAAGAGGTAGGTCCAGTGCGCGTCGTCCTCGTTGCGGCACAGTGCGGCGTACAGGTCGTCGACGTGCTGGGGCCCGATCGGCTCCAGCCGTACGCCGGCTCCCGCGAGCACCACGTCCCTCGCGGGGGCGGCGGCAGGGGTCCAGTCGACGGGGCGGCCGAGCGGTTGGCCGTGGTCGTTGGTGGACCTGGTCCGGGTCGCCGAGAGCTGCACCCCCACCGGCCCGCTCATCGCAGCGCCTCCGCGACGGCCGCGATGCCGCGCTCGACCTCGTCGAACGACGTGACAGCGGTGAGAGCCCGATCCGCAGGCCGCCGGGGTCGCGGTAGTCCGGGATCACGTCGCGCTCCCAGAGCCGGGCGGTGACCTCGCGCATCCGGTCGTGGTGGAGGGTCACGTGGCCGCCGCGCAGCGCGGGGTCGCGCGGCGAGGCGAGGGTGACCTCCGGCAGGGTCGCGTCGGCCAGCTCGACGGCGTACGACGTCAGCGCGACGGACTTGGCGCGCACCGCCTCGATGCCGGCCTCCTCCACCAGCTCGAGCATGCTCTGCATCGCGACCATCCCGAGGATCGGCGGCGTGCCGGAGATGAAGCGGCGGATGCCCTGGGCGGGCGTGTAGCCGGGGCCCATCAGGAACGGGTCGGCGTGGCCCATCCAGCCCTGGATCGGCTGGGTGAGCTCGCCCTGGAGCCGGGCGTTGACGTAGCCGAAGGCCGGCGAGCCGGGGCCGCCGTTGAGGTACTTGTAGCTGCAGCCGACGGCGAGATCGACGTCCCACTCGTCGAGCGCGACCGGGACCGCACCGGCGGAGTGGCACAGGTCCCAGAGGACCAGCGCGCCCGCGTCGTGGGCGATCCGGGTCAGCCCGGGGGCATCGGCCAGCCAGGCCGAGCGGTAGGCGACGTGGTTGAGCACGACCAGCGCCGTACGCTCGCCGACCGCGTCGCGGAGCTGGTCGGCCGTCACGCCCTCGGACGTGTCGACCTCGATCCAGCGCAGGGTCAGGCCGCGCTCGGCGGCGATGCCCTCGGCGACGTAGCGGTCGGTCGGGAAGTTGTCGGTGTCGATGACGATCTCGGTGCGCGCGGGGTCCGTACGGACGGCGTGGTCGACGGCGGCGCGCATCAGCTTGTAGAGCCACACGGTCGTCGAGTCGCCGATCGCGGTCTGGCCGGGCGCCGCGCCCAGGCAGATCCGCGCGAGGTCGTCACCGAGCGTGGTCGGCAGGTCCATCCAGCGCTCGTCCCAGCCGCGGATGAGTCGGCCGCCCCACTCCTCGTGGACGAAGGCGGCGAGCCGCTCGGCCACGGCGGCGACGGGCCGGCCGAGCGAGTTGCCGTCGAAGTAGACGAGGTCGGAGTCGGCGCCGGCGAAGCGGTCGCGGAACGCGGCGAGGGGGTCGGCGGCGTCGAGGTCTGCAGCGCTCGACTGGATCGGAATGGTCACCACGGCAACCTACCGAGCCGGCCCCACGAACTCAGTAGCAGACGGCTCCGTCGGCCGCCGAGTGGACGACCTTGCGGTACTTGCCGAGCACGCCGCGGGTGTACTTCGGCGGCAGCGGCTCCCAGCCCTCGGCGCGCTGCGCGAGCTCGGCCTCGTCGACGTGGAGGTCGAGGGTCATGTTCGCGACGTCGAGGGTGATCGAGTCGCCGTCGCGGAGGTGGGCGATCGGTCCGCCGTCGCTCGCCTCGGGGGCGATGTGGCCGACGCAGAGCCCGGTCGTGCCGCCCGAGAAGCGGCCGTCGGTGATGAGCAGGACGTCCTTGCCGAGGCCGGCGCCCTTGATCGCTCCCGTGATGGCGAGCATCTCGCGCATCCCCGGGCCGCCCTTCGGGCCCTCGTAGCGGATGACGACCACGTCGCCCGCCTCGATCGTCCCCTCGGTGAGGGCGTCGAGCGCCTTGCGCTCGCCGTCGAAGACCCGGGCGGTGCCGGTGAAGGTCGAGTCGTCGAAGCCGGCGCTCTTGACCACGGCGCCCTCGGGGGCGAGCGATCCCTTGAGGATCGTGAGCCCGCCGGTGGCGTGGATCGGCCGGTCGAGCTGGCGCAGGATCTCGCCGTCGAGCGGCTTGGGGTCGAGCTCGGCGAGGTTCTCCGCCATCGTCTTGCCGGTGCAGGTGAGCACGTCGCCGTGGAGGTGACCGGCGTCGAGCAGCGCGCGCAGCAGGACCGGGATGCCGCCGACGCGGTCGAAGTCGGTCCACACGAAGCGGCCGAAGGGCTTCATGTCGGCGAGGTGCGGGACGTTCTTGCCGATGCGGGTGAAGTCGTCGAGGGTCAGGTCGACCTCGGCCTCGCGGGCGATCGCGAGCAGGTGCAGCACGGCGTTCGTCGAGCCGCCGAGGGCCATCGCCATCGCGATGGCGTTCTCGAAGGCAGGCTTGGTCATGATCTGGCGCGCGGTGATGCCCTGGCGGAGCATCTCGACGACGGCCTCGCCGGACTTGTGGGCGAACCCGTCGCGGCGTCGGTCCACGGCCGGCGGGGAGGAGCTCCCGGGCAGGCTCATGCCCAGCGCCTCGGCGACGCTGGCCATCGTGTTGGCGGTGTACGCCCCGCCGCAGGCACCCTCGCCCGGACAGATCGCCCGCTCGATCTCGTCGACCTTCTCGCGCGTCATCTTGCCCGCGAGGCAGGCGCCGACGGCCTCGAACGCGTCGATGATCGTCACGTCCTTGCCGTCGACCTGGCCGGGCATGATCGTGCCGGCGTAGAGGAAGACGCTCGCGAGGTCGAGCCGCGCCGCGGCCATCAGCATGCCGGGCAGGGACTTGTCGCAGCCCGCCAGCAGGACCGAGCCGTCGAGCCGCTCGGCCATCATCACCGTCTCCACCGAGTCGGCGATGACCTCGCGGCTGACGAGGGAGTAGTGCATCCCCTCGTGGCCCATCGAGATGCCGTCGGAGACCGAGATCGTGCCGAACTCCAGCGGGTACCCGCCCGCCGCGTGCACGCCGTTCTTCACGGCCTTCGCGAGACGGTCGAGCGAGAGGTTGCACGGAGTGATCTCGTTCCAGCTCGACGCGACGCCGATCTGGGGCTTGTGCCAGTCGTCGTCACCCATGCCGACCGCGCGGAGCATCCCCCGAGCGGCGGTCGCCTCGAGGCCGTCGGTGACCGCTCGGCTCCGGGGCTTCATGTCGGGTGCGTCGGCAGCGTGGCTCATGGCGTCAGGCTAGTCGGCACGCTCGGGCCGCCCCTGCCGCGTCTCATCGGTCTCCTACGCGGCACGAGCCTCCCGCGCCCGGCGCCGGTCCTCCCGGCACTCGTCGACGTACCTCATCTCGGCGACGAACTGGTGCAGCGCGGGGTGGTCGTCGGGCGTGCCGTAGAGCTCCCGCTCCAGCTGCTTCCAGAACGGCGATCGTCGGTAGCGGATGGCTGGATCGCCCTCCCGCTGGGATCGGTCCCACCACCTGAAGGCCTCGATGGACGTCATCGCGCGCAACCGGCGCGGCACCCACCACCCCGCGACCTTCAGGTCCGCGTGCGCCGGGTAGCGGCTTCCCGCGTGCGTGGTCGCGCCGTCCGCACGCATCGGCCCGACCGGCTCTCCGGTCTCCTCGTCGTGGAAGGCCATGCCCACGTGAGCCATCCGCAGCAGCCGCTGCAGGACGCTCGTCCGCGGGCTCGTCCGCCCGGTCTCCCACCGCGCCACCACCGACTGCGAGACGTCCAGCAGCGCTGCCAGCCCCCGCTGCGACACGTCCAGGATCCGTCGGATCCGCCGGATCATCCCGGGGATCCCGCCGTCGAAGGGCCCCATGAACCAGTAGTCGCGCTCGTCCTGTGTCCAGTTCGCCATCGCGTCCCACGGCGACGGCTCCCTGCTCGGCCGCCTCGTGCTCCCCCTGCTCGTCCACCCCGTCATCCATCGCCGCACCTCTCGCCGTACGCCTGTGCGCCCACCGTCCGAGCGCCTCGTACAGCAAGCACAACCGCCCGCACCGACAAGCGCGCTGCTCCGTCCACAGCCCTCGATCCACGAAGCAGATCTGACACACCTGTGGACGATGGGTGGCCCACGACGCCGACGGGACGGCACCGCCCCTCCCGCCCCCTTGCCTGTGAGTCGCTCAGAGACTCACAGGCAAGGGGCGGGCGATCAGGCCCGCTCGGCCTCCCGCTTGAGGGACGCGAGGCCCTTGTCGAAGTCCTTGCGCGATGACCTTGTCGAAGAAGAGCTTGCCCATGAGGCCCATGACCGCGCTGCGGGTGCCCGTCATCGTCCACGTCACCTCGGTCGCGTCGCCGGACGGGGTGAGGTCGAAGGTGGTGACGTTGCTGGCCTTGAAGGGCTTGAGGAAGTCGAGGTCCACCGCGACGGCCACGGGAGACGACGCGGTCATCCGCATCTCGCCCTCGCCGGCCTTCCTGTTGCCCGACCAGCGGTACGTCGAGCCCACCCCGTGGTCGGGGCCGGAGAACTCACGCTTCAGGTCGGGGTCGAGGCCCTCCCACGGCGACCACTTCTGCCACTCGCGGAAGTCGTCGAGGAGCGGGTGGATGCGGGACGGGGCAGCCTGGATGCGGGTGCTGCGCGACAGCGAGAAGTCAGCCATGGCGCGAGGGTAGACCTCAGCCGACCTGGGCGGCGCGGACGACGAGGACGTCGGGGAGGTCCTTGTGGATCTCCTGCCACGTGCTGCCCTCGTCGGGCGAGGCCCACACGCCGCCGTTGCGGCCGCCGAAGTAGAGACCGACCTGGTCGTGGTCGTCGGCGCACATCGCATCGCGCATCACCGCGGTGAAGTAGCCGTCGGGCAGGGCGCCGTCACCGAGGGGCTCCCACGACGCGCCGGCGTCGGTCGTCCGGTAGACGCGCGCCGCGCCGTCGACGGGCCAGCGCGCCTCGGCGCCGGTGATCGGGAAGTTGTACGCCGTGTCGGCGCGGTGCGGGTGCGCGACCATCGCGAAGCCGAACTCCGTCGGCAGGCCCGGCGCGATGTCCTGCCAGGAGGCGCCGCCGTCGTCGGAGCGGTAGACCCCGCCGTGGTTCTGGAGGTAGAGCCGCTCGGGGTCCACGGCGTCGCGCGCGACCTTGTGGACGCACTGCCCGAACTCGGGGTAGTTGCGCTCGCCCGGGAAGAACTCGGCCTTGACCCCGGTGTTGGACGGGCCCCACGTCTCGCCGCCGTCGGAGGTGACGTACACCCCGCCGGTCGAGAGGGCCGCCAGCACGTGCTCGCCGTCGCGGGGGTCGGGGAGGATCGTGTGGAACGCCTGGCCGCCGAAGCCCTCGTTCCACTCCTCGCGGTGCGGGTGGTCCCACAGTCCGCGGACGAGCGAGAAGGTCTCGCCGCGGTCGGTGGAGCGGAAGATCGCGCCCGGCTCGGTCCCGGCCCAGACCACGTCGTCCTCGAAACCGGGCTGCAGCTGCCACACCCGGGCCAGCGTGGCGCCGGTGTCCTCCGGGAAGCGGGCGGCGCCGTTGGGCGTCTCGTCCCACGACGCGCCGAGGTCGTCCGAGCGCCAGACCTGCGGGCCGAGCCAGCTCGACGAGGCGCCCGCCAGCAGCCGCGGGGTGTCGCCGCGGGTGTCGACCATGACGGAGTAGACCTCCTCCATCGGGAAGTGCGGTCCCGTCCACTCCCACGAGGTCCGGGCCTCGTCGGAGGTGCCGAGCCACAGACCCTTGCGGGTCCCGACCATCAACAGGGTGCGCGACATGGGGAGCTCCTTCTCATTGCAGGGTGCGGTTGCGGAAGACGCGCAGCGCCAGCGGCGCGACGACGGCCGTGATCGCGACCGTCCAGAGGATCGTGAAGAGGACCGGGTGCTGCATCGGCAGGTGCGCGTCGGATGGCGCGGGGCCGGTGTTGCCCCACAGCTCGCGGACCGCCTGCACCAGTGCGGAGATCGGGTTCCACTCGGCGATCGCGCGGAGCACGGGGCCCATGGCCTCGGACGGGGCGAAGGCGTTGGAGAGGAAGGTCAGCGGGAACATCGTCGTGAACATGACCCCGTTGACGGCCTCCACCGACCGCATCGCCGAGCCGACGAGGATGCCGACCCAGATCATCGCGAAGCCCCAGAGCAGCAGCAGGCCGTACGCCGCCAGCGCGTCGAGGACCGAGCCGCGGATCCGCCAGCCGACGATCAGGCCGGTCAGCGACATCACGATGATGCCGATGAACGAGTGGGTGAGGCTCGACATGCTGCGCCCCACGAGGATCGCCGCCGGGTTGATCGGGAGCGACCGGAACCGGTCGACGATCCCCTTGTCGATGTCGGCGGTGAGGCCGATCGCGACGATGAACGAGGCGAAGGCGATCGTCTGGCCCATGATCCCGCCGAGCAGCCACTCGCGGTACCCCGCCGGGGCGGAGACGGAGATGGCGCCGCCGAAGACGTAGGCGAAGAGCAGCACGAACATCACCGGCTGGATCGTGACGTCGAGCAGCATCTCCGGCATCCGCTTGATGTGGATGAGGTTGCGCCTGAAGATCGTGAAGGACTGGTGCCACAGCGAGGTGTGGCGGATCTCGGGACGCTCGATGGCGCCGTACGGCGTGTGGGTCATGCCCGGACCTCCGTGCCCTCGTGGGAGCCGTCGCGCGACTCGTCGTCATCGGCGACCTGCTCGGCCTCCTCGGCCCGGTGGCCGGTGAGGTTGAGGAACACGTCGTCGAGGCTGGGCCGCTGGAGGCCCAGGTCGTCGATCTCGATGCCGCTGCCGTCGAAGACGGCGGCCATCCGGGTGACGTCGGACAGCCCCTCCGCGGCGGCGGTGATCCGCCGGGCCGACTCCTCGACGTGGGCCTCGAAGCCGGCGCCGCGCACCCGCTCGACAGCCGCCGGGAGGTCGTCGGCACGGGACACGGTCACCACGAGGGCGGCCTTGCCGGAGGCGTCCTTGAGCTGGAGCGGCGTCCCCTGCGCGATCACCGTGCCGCGGTCGATGACGACGATGTCGTCGGCGAGCTGGTCGGCCTCCTCGAGGTACTGCGTCGTCAGCAGCAGCGTCGTCCCGTCCTCGACCAGGTCGCGCAGGACGTCCCACAGCTCGACGCGGCTGCGCGGGTCGAGGCCGGTGGTCGGCTCGTCGAGGAAGAGCACGGGTGGTGTGGCCACCAGGCTGACGGCGAGGTCGAGGCGACGACGCATGCCGCCGGAGTACGTCTTGACGATCCGGTCCGAGGCGCCGCTGAGCGAGAACCGCTCGAGCAGCTCGCCGCCGACGCGGTCGATGGTCCGCCTGTCGAGGCCGTAGAGGCTGCCGATCAGCCAGATGTTCTCCCGTCCGGTCAGCAGCTCGTCGACCGTCGCCGACTGGCCGGTGAGGCCCATCGAGCGGCGTACGGCGGCGGGCTCGGCCAGGACGTCGTGCCCGGCGACGCGCGCCGTTCCGCGGGTGGGGCGGGTGAGGGTCGTCATCATCCGCACCGTCGTCGTCTTGCCCGCGCCGTTGGGTCCGAGCAGGCCGAGCACGGTCCCCCGCGGTACCGCGAAGCTGACGTCGTCGACCGCCAGCGTCTCCCCGAACTCCTTGACCAGTCCCTCTGCCTCGATCGCGTGATCGTGTGCCACCCCGTTGACCGTCCCCTCCGTGACTATTCCGATTAGGAACACTACTCTGCACGAGAGATGAGTCAAGACCTTCCGGTGACTGCGTACGCGATCCTCGGCCTCCTCACGTTCGGCGACGAGCTGACGGGGTACGAGATCAAGCAGCGCGCCGACATGACGCTCCGCTTCTACTGGGTGTCCCCCGCGACGAGCCAGATCTACACCGAGCTGCGCCGACTCGCCGACCACGGCCTGGTCCGCGCCGACGCCCGTCCCGAGGGCGGGCGGGAGGTGACGTCGTACGCCATCACGGACGCGGGGCAGGCGTCGCTACGGGCGTGGATGGACGACACCCCGGCGGGCTTCCCGGTGCTCAAGCACCCCGTGCTGCTCCGCCTCCTGGTCGGTCACGCCAGCGACCCGGACCGGAACCGCCAGATGCTGCACGACTACCTCGCCGAGCTCGACCAGGCCCTCGCCGACCTCGGAGGCGTGCGCGAGGCGCTGCGCGGCGCCGACCGGGACGGCGAGCCGTTCCGGTTCCCGGCACTGGTGGCGGACTGGGGCCTGGACTACTTCGCTGCCGAGACCCGGCACGCACGGCGGGCACTGGCGAGCCTCGACGACCCGACTGCATAGGCTGCGCGGGTGACCCCGCGACCGAGCCGAGCCGCGCTCGGGCCGGTCGGCCTGGTGCTGGTCGGCATCCTGTCGGTGCAGCTCGGTGCGGCGATCGCCAAGGGCCTGTTCGGGGAGATCTCGCCGACCGCGATGGTGTGGCTGCGGCTCGTCACGAGCGCCCTCGTGCTGGCGGCCATCGCGCGCCCGCGGCTCAGCGGGCGGACCCGGCACGACTGGCTGGTCGTGCTCGGCTTCGGGGTGAGCCTGGCGACCATGAACTGGGCGATCTACCAGTCCTTCTCCCGCATCCCGCTCGGGATCGCGGTCACCATCGAGTTCATCGGTCCGCTCACCCTTGCCGTGCTCGGGTCGCGGCACGCCCGCGACCTGGCCTGGGTCGTGCTGGCCGGCATCGGCGTGGCCCTGCTCGGCTTCCAGCGGACCGGTCTCGACGTGCTCGGTGTGGCGTACGCCCTGCTCGCCGGCGCCGCGTGGGCGGCGTACATCCTGCTCAGCGCCAGCACCGGGCGACGATGGGCCGGGTTCGACGGCCTGGCCGTCGCGAGCATCGTCGCGGCCGCGGCGATGACGCTGCCCGCCCTGCTGAGCGCGGGCTCGAACCTCTGGGACGGCCGGGTCCTGCTGATCGGCGCGCTGGTCGGGCTGCTGAGCTCGGTCATCCCCTACAGCTGCGAGCTCGTCGCGCTGCGCAGCCTGCGCCCGGCGGTCTTCGGGATCCTGATGAGCCTCGAGCCGGCCGCCGCGGCCCTCGCCGCCATCGTGGTGCTGCAGGAGCACCTGACCGTCCTGCAGTGGCTGGCCATCGCGTGCGTCGTCGCCGCGTCGATCGGCGCCACCCGTTCGCCGCACCCGGCACACTGGCGACATGACACGGGGCGACATGACGGTGACAAGGAAGGGGCGTCTGGCCCTCGACCTCGCTCGTCCTCACGCTGGGCGCGGTGACCGGGTGTGCCGACGACTCCCCCGCTCCCATCCCGCAGACGACGCAGCCGACCGACGCGCCGAGCCAGCCGACCCCCAGCGAGCCGACCAGCGACCGACCAGCGACCCGCAGGGCGGCGACCGGGACCCCGAGGTCGTCGGCACGCTCGTCGACCTGCTCGAGGTGCCGTGGGGCGTCGACTTCCTGCCCGACGGCGCAGCGGTCGTCACCGAGCGGATGACCGGCCGGGTCCTGCAGGTCACGCCGGACGGCACGCTGAGCCGGCTCGGCGCGATCACGGCGACCGTGCCCGCAGGGCGAGGCCGGGCTGCTCGGGCGTCGCGGTGTCGCCCGACTTCGCCAGCGACCGGACGCTCTTCTTCTACCTGACCACCGGCTCGGACAACCGGGTCGTGAAGGCCGAGCTCGACGGCTCCGAGCGGTGGTCCGAGCTGGGCGAGCCGACCGTCGTCCTCGACGGCATCCCGGCCGGGTTCATCCACGACGGCGGCCGGATCGCCTTCGGACCGGACGGCTACCTCTACGTCACCACCGGCGAGACCGGCAACCCCGAGCTCGCCCAGGACCCCGACAGCCTCGCCGGCAAGATCCTGCGGATCACCGCCGACGGCGAGCCCGCGCCGGGCAACCCCGACCCCGCCTCCCCCGTCTGGTCGCTCGGCCACCGCAACGTCCAGGGCCTCGCGTGGGACGACGCGGGGCGGCTGTGGGCCTCGGAGTTCGGCGACTCGACGTGGGACGAGCTCAACCTCGTCGAGAAGGGCGGCAACTACGGCTGGCCCGAGGTCGAGGGCACCGGTGGCGGGCCGGAGTACGTCGACCCCGCGCTGGTCTGGCCGGTCGAGGAGGCCTCGCCGAGCGGGTTGGCGTACGCCGACGGGCACCTGTGGATGGCCGGGCTGCGCGGGCAGCGGCTCTGGCGGATCAAGGTCTCGGAGGGCGGCAGGGCGTCGCGGCCGACGGCGTTCTTCACCGAGGACTACGGCCGGCTGCGGACCGTCGTCACGTCTCCCGACGGCGAGCTGTGGCTCACCACGTCGAACCAGGACGGCCGCGGCGAGCCGACCCCCGCCGACGACCGGATCATCGTCATCCGGCCCTGACGCTCACCGGGCCGATCACGGCCCGCCGGGCGGCCCGGCGCAGCGTGGTGAGGATCGCCGGGCCGAGGACGACGATCGCCAGCGCGGTCGTGATGGCGCGGCCCGTGTCCCAGCCGCCGGTCGAGGTCAGCACCGTGTAGACCCCGAAGCGGTGCAGGTTCTCGAGCAGCGGCGCGCCGGCGACGTAGGACAGCGAGCCCTCGTGGCCGGGCACGGCGATGCCGAGGCTGAAGGGCCAGGAGCTGAGGTTCATCAGGAGGCCGTAGAGGTACGACGCGACGATCGCGTAGCCGACCAGCATCGCGATCTCGGCCCGGCCGCCGACCCGGCGGGGCAGGAACCCGGCACCCATGCCGACCCACGCGGCACAGATCATCTGGAACGGCAGCCACGGACCGACCCCGGCCGTGAGCAGCGCCGAGGCGAAGAGCGACGTACACCCGAGGGCGAAGCCGAAGGCCGCGCCGAAGACCCGTCCGCCGAGGACGAGCAGGAAGAACACCATCTCGATGCCGGCCGTGCCGGCGCCGAACCCGCGCAGCACGGCGTTGACCGCCGACAGCACGCCGAGCACGGCGAGGACGCGCGCGTCCATGCCGCCCTCCCCCATCTCGGCGAGCACCACGACGATCACCAGGGGCAGCAGGGCGAGGAAGATGAACGGCGGCTCGATCCGCTGCCCCGGCTCGGCGTCGAGCAGCAGCGGCCAGCAGAGCATCATCAGCCCGGCCAGCGACGCCAGCGCGAGGACCGTCGCGGTGCGCGGGCCGATCGGCAGGGCGACGCCGGGGACCGGGCGGGCCGTGGATCGTTCGACCGTGCTCATCCGTCGGTCCCGTCCGCGGCGAGGGCGGCGGCGACTTCCTCGACCACCAGCCAGGGGGCGCCGAGCACCTTGGTGACCTGCGGGGCGAACGACGGGGACTCGGCGAGCACGCGCTGGGGCGACCCGCTGGAGACGACCTCGCCCTCGGCCAGGACGACCACCTCGTCGGCGACGTGCGCGGCGAACTCGACGTCGTGCGTGGCGAGGAGCACGGCGCGACCGTCGGCGGCGAGCTCGGAGACGATGCGGGCGAGCTCGGCCTTGCCGGCGTAGTCGAGGCCGCGCGTCGGCTCGTCGAGCAGCAGCACCGGCGGGCGGGCGGTGAGCACGATCGCGAGCGCGAGGGCGAGCCGCTGGCCCTCGGACAGGTCGCGCGGGTGGTGGGTCGCGTCGATGCCGGGAGCCAGGCGGTCGAGCAGGCCGCGGCAGGTGCCGGCCTGCGCGTCGGCACCGCCGTCGGCCGCGGCGCACTCGTCGGCGACGGTCTCGAGGTAGAGCAGGTCGGCGGCGGTCTGCGGCACCAGCCCGACGTGCGTACGCCGCTGGGCGGCCGTGAGCGTCGCCGGGTCGTCGCCGTCGACGTCCAACGTCCCGGAGCGCCGCTTGCCGGTGCCCTGGAGCGCCCAGATCAGGCTCGACTTGCCCGAGCCGTTGCGGCCCATCAGGACGGTGACCCGCCCGGTCGACAGGGTGAGGTCGACGTCCCGTACGGCGACGTGGGTGCCGTGGACGACGGTGACGCCGCGGGCGGCGAGCAGCGGCGCCGTCTCGGGTACGACGACCGGTTCGGGCGCGCGCAGGGCGGGCAGCGAGCGGGCGTGGCGGCGGGCGTCGCGCACGGTGAGCGGCAGCGGCTCCCACCGGGCGAGGCGGCCGAGGTCGACCAGCGGCGGCGCGACCGGCGAGTCCGCGAGCACGGCCCGGGGCTCGTCGACCCGCAGGCCGCCCTCGCCCGTGACGAGCGCGATCCGGTCGGCGAAGGGCACCACGCGCTCGAGCCGGTGCTCGGCCAGCAGCACGGTCAGGCCGAGGTCGTGGACGAGCCGGGTGATCGTGGCGAGGACGTCCTCGGCCGCGGTCGGGTCGAGGGCCGAGGTGGGCTCGTCGAGCACCAGCACGCGCGGGTGGGTGGTGAGCACCGACCCGATGGCCACCCGCTGCTGCTGACCGCCCGACAGGCTGCGCAGGTCGCGGGCGCGGAGGTCCGCGATGCCGAGCAGGTCGAGCGTCTCCTCGACCCGGCGACGCATCGTCTCGGGAGCGGTGCCGAGCTGCTCCATGCCGTAGGCGAGCTCCTCCTCCACCGTGTCGGTGACGAACCCGGCGAGCGGGTCCTGGCCGACGTAGCCGACGAGGTGCGCCCGCTCGCGCGGCGGCTGCTCGACGATGCTCGCGCCGTCGAGCAGGACGTCGCCGGTGAGCACGCCGCCGGTGAAGCGCGGGACGAGACCGGTGAGCACGCCGAGCAGGGTGGACTTGCCCGACGCCGGTGCGGCCGGCGACGAGGACCAGCTCACCCTCGTCGAGGGTGAGGTCGACGTGGCGGAGCACCTCGTGCTCGTCGTAGCGGAAGCCGATGTCCCGCAGCTCGATCACCGACCTCATGCGGTCGCCTCCCGCGGGGCGAGGGCGCTGGCCGGGACCGGGGTCGTGAAGGCGGGCACGGTCCCGAGGACGCCCACCACCAGCGCCAGCGGCGAGAGGTAGGGCATCGCGTCGACGCCCGGGTAGGCGACGAGGACCTGCGTGTGGCCGACGTACCACCCCAGGACGGCGACGGCGATCCCCACGCCGACCGTGGCGAGCTCCGGCGTACGCCACGGGTCGGGGCGGTAGCGGGTGCGCTGCACGCGGCGCCCCGCGCTGACCAGGCCGAGCACCGCGACGACCACGCCGGCGCCGAGCATCGGCAGCGCCAGCACCCGCGGGGCCGTCGGGTCGAGCCAGGCGTACGTCCCGACGCAGATGCCGGTCAGGGCGAGCAGCAGCAGCGAGCCCGTGACCCAGCGCTCGCGCGGGGAGGCGCCGCCGGAGCGGCCGTAGCCGCGGGTGTCCATGCCGGCCGCCAGGGCGAGGGAGCGCTCGAGCGCGTCCTCGAGGACCGGGACCAGGAACCGCCGGAGCCTGCCGACGCCCGACGTCGCGCCGCCGCGCAGTGCCTGCGCCGCGTGCACCCGTCGGGCGCTGTCGGCGAGCTGGGGGAAGATCGTGACCGCGACGACGAGCGCCGTGCCGATCTCGTAGAGCGCCGGCGGGACGCTGGCGAGCAGGCGCTTGGGGTTGGCCAGCGAGTTGGCGGCGCCGACGCAGAGGATGATCGTGGCGAGGCGGAGGCCGTCGTACAGCCCTGCCAGCAGCGCCTCGCTCGTGATCGGTCCGAGCAGCCGGACGCCGGCCGCCCAGTCCGGCAGCGGCACCTCGGGGAGGTCGAGGAGCACGTTCCCGATCTCCTGGCCGCCGAAGAGGATCCGGAAGACCACGCGCAGGACCACGGTCACCACGGCGAGCAGGACGTAGAGCCGGAACGAGCGGCCGAAGGGGTGACCGGATCGGCGCGCCATCACCACCACCGTCGCCGAGCCCATGAGGAGCAGCAGCAGCAACGGGTTGGTGGTCAGGGACGCTGCGGTGGCCAGCCCGATCGCCCAGGACCACCAGGCGATCGGGTGCAGGTCACGCGGCAGTGCCCGCGATGACGGGGCCGATCCGGTCACGGCGCGTCAGACCCCCCGTCTACGACGCGCCACGACGGCGCTGCCCGCGATCGCGATCGCGAGCAGGCCGAAGATGCTCCAGGTGAGGGCGGCCGGGATCCGGCCGGGCTCGTCGGCGGTCGGCTGACCGGCCTCCGGGTCGGCACTCGGCGTTGAGTCTCCTGGAGACTCACCGTCCGATGTCGGCGGCCTCGGCGTCCTCGCTCGCCGTTGAGTCTCCAGGAGACTCATCGTCGGCGGTGGGGTCGTCGGACCCCTTCCCCGAACCGTCCCCGGACCGGCCCCTTGCCTGTGAGTCTCCAGGAGACTCAGAGGCAAGGGGCGACTCGGAGGGCGTCGACGGCGAGCCGGACGGGCTCGCCTCCGGCGACGAGGTGCCGCTCGAGCCGCTGCTGCCGCCACCGGCGCCCGGGGACGGGCTGGACGACTGCGACCCGCCGCCGCTGGACGGCGTGGCCGACGGCGACGAGCCCGTCGGGGACGAGCTGGGTGACGAGCTGGGTGACGAGCTGGGTCGAGCTGGGGGTCGAGGTCGGCGACGACGTGGGCGACGGCGTGGGCGACGGGGTGGCCGCGGCCACCGGCGGAGCGACGCCCGGTGGTACGGCACCGCTGTTCTCCCGGTCCTGCTGCCACGACAAGCCCACCGAGCCACCGGCCGGCACGGTCAGACCGCCGACGCCGGAGGACGAGTAGGTCCACGAGGCCTTGGAGCCGTCGGCCCACCAGAGCCCCCAGTAGGCGCTCGCCGGTGAGGTGTTGACGCACGGGTCGGCCGCCGGCTCCGCCTGGACCCGGCACACGAAGCCCGGCTGCCGGGTGGCGTAGGTGATGCTGACCCCGACCGACGCGACGACCTGCGGCGGCGCTCTTGCCGCCGCCGTCGGGGGCGCAGGCGGTGATCGTGCTGCCGCCGAGCTCGCGGAAGTCGACGACGACGCTGACGCCGCCCCCCGACGTGCACGTCGCCGCGCTCGCCGAGGGCAGGACCGCCATCGGCCCGACGAGCGGCAGCCCGCCCGCGACCAGGCCGGTGACCAGGATCGCGAGCCGGGCTGCCCACCGTCGTGCCGTCCGAGACATGGAGGTCACGCCCGCTTGAGCCAGAACGTCGTCACCACGCGCTCAGCGTCAGGCGCCTTCTGCACGGCCTTCACCTTCACCTTGCCGTCGGCCAGCGCCGCGCGACCGGCCTTGGTCAGCTTCACCACGAGGCGCTTCTCCTCGCCGGCGGCCACCGAGTACTCCCGCTTGGCGACGGTGACGACCCGCTTGCCGGAGCGCATCTCCACCTTGCGAGCGGTGCGCACCTTGAGCGAGCCCGCGCATGCCACGGCACCCTCGCAGGCGACGGAGACGCGGAACCGGTTGCGGCTGACCTTCACCACGCGCCTGGTCTCGAGCGTCCCGACCTGCGGCTCGGGAGCCGGGGCCGGTAGCCGGCGTCACCGTGGCGTTCGTGGTCGCACTGGACGTGCCGCCGAGGGTCGCGACGGCGAAGGTGTGGGTCGCCGCTCCGGCCGGCAGGGTGAAGCTCGCCGCGACCGGCGAACCGGTCCCGGTGACCTGCTTGGCCTGACCGCCGAAGCTGACGCAGGCGGGCTCGCCGGCGCCGAGCCCGGTCACGGTGACGGTGACGGTGCTCTTCTCCACCGCGGTGGAAGGCGCGGACAGGGCGACGGCGCCCCCGCTCGGCACGTTCACGAGGGCAGGAAGCGCCTGGGCAGTCGCCCGGCGAGCACGCTCCCGGGTGGGGACGTCGAGGGACCCCGGCCGTCCGGACGGCGGTCACCTCCTCCGACTTGAGGAGAACGGCGCCGTTGTCGGTGGCGAGTGCGCTGGCGCACGGCGCGAGGTCGGCGACCTGCTGCCCGCGAAGCCACGTCGCGGCCTTGGTCGACGCACTGTCGAAGCCCGCCTTCGCGAGGGCCCAGCCGGCCAGTCCGGTGCTGTTCGCGTTGTAGCCCTCAGTGCCACCTGCGGTGAAGGACCCGTCCGCAGCCTGCTGGCCCTTGAGCCAGGTCGCGGCGAAGGCGGCGGCGCCCTTGGCCGCAGTGGATGCGCCGGGCGTGTCGAGGATGTTGATGACCGTGAGTGCGGTGGTGTCGACACTGCCGTTGTGGGTGCCGGACACGCAGCCCTGCTCTGTGCTGCTCTTGTCGGCGGTGAGGGTTGCGCGGAAGAACCCCGCGTCACACTGCTGCTTCAAGAGGAACGACGTCGCGTCGGCCGCGCGGCCCGAACCCGCCGTGACCAGCGCGCGGACGGCGAACGACTGGCCGATCACGTTGACGAAGTCCGCGTCGTACGGGTCCGTCAGGTCCACGCCCGCGTCCTCGAGGCGGCCGGTGAGCGGTGCGGAGGAGGACACGAGGCCCTCGAGCCGGCTCACCTGGTCGGTCCCGTTGTAGTCCTCCGGGTCCTGGCCGGCCGCCTGCACGACGCTCGCCATCTTGGCGAGGCTCCCGGCGTAGACCCGGCCGGGAGTGAATCCGCCGACCCACGACTCCGAGACGGGTTCGATGGCGTCGACGACCTGGTTGACCGTGGCGTCGTGCCCACCGACGGCGTCGAGTGCGAAGGCGATGTCGGCCGACAGGCCGAGGTCGTCGTAGTCGTACTCCTCGTTGTGCAGGATCCCGGCAGTGAGCTGGCTCTTCAGCCAGGTGGCACTCGCCGAGACTGCGCGGTCCCCGGCTGGGTGGGCCTGTGCGGGACCGGCGACGGAGAGGAGGGTGGTGGAGGTGATCGCCGTGGCGACCACGAGGGCGCCGGCTCGACGGAGACCGGACGACTGGAGGAGGTTCATGGTTCCTTCCTCGCTGCGACAGCGAGGAGAACGGCATGCGCCGGTCAGCCTCGCTGCATTCCTCGACAGCGATGGTGTTCAAGACGCGTCGAGGCAGGTGTTCCGGCTCGCACGGGATCGCTCCCGTGCCCACGGTTGCGGGTCAGCGCCGGTTTCGGACCGGCTTTCCCCACCTCGGGCGTGTGTGGTGCCGACCCAAGTGGGCGCGGCGAGCGCAGCCTAACCCCGTCCGCACCCCGGACGCACCTCGGCCCGGCGCCGTGAGATCAACTCAGGGGACGCCGGGCCGAGGTGCTGGTGCCGGGTGGTGCTGGTGGGTCAGTTGCGGACCAGCAGCGAGGTGCGAGCCTCGTCGTCCGAGGTCTTCACGAGACCGACACGGCGCTGGTTGCCCGTGGGCAGCAGCAGCTTGCGGACGATCTTGTCGCCGGACTTCTTGCCCTTGACGCGGCGGAAGTCGCCCTTGACCTGCATGCACGCACTCTCGCTCGGGGCGAGGCCGTAGACGCGGAACTGCACCCGCTCGCCGGCGCGCGCCTGCGTGCGCACCGAGACGATCCGGAACGTGTCCTTGCTCGCCGGGGCGAACTGGAGACCGAGGATCGCCTGGGCGGTGGCACGGCGCCACTCGTCGCGCGCCTCGGCGGGGATCCCCGTCGTCGACGCACCCTTGATGCGGTCCTTGCGGAACGCGACGACGCCGGTGTCGCTGGTCAGCGCGGTCCGGCACTTGTACTTGTCGACGGGCTGGTTCTTGCGGACCCAGAGCGCCGCCTTGAGGGACGCTTCGCGGTCACGCATCAGGCCCAGCGCATAGCCACCGAGGGCGGTGGTGTTGGTGTTGATCTGGGCACCGTCTCCGGAGCTGCGGATGGCACCGCTGTTGCGCTGTCGGGCGGCGAGCCAGGTGCTGGCCTTGTCCAGCGCCGTCCTGACCGCGGCGGACCTGTCGTGCGACTCGATCAGGTTGATCATCGCGAGCGCGGTGGCGTCGGGGTCGGCCTCGCTGCCGGCTGCGCCATCGACGCACGTCTGGTTCGGCACGTTGGCCTTGTCGAAGTTCAGCCGGAAGTAACCCGCTGCGCACTGCTGCTTGAGCAGGAAGTCGCGGGCGGCACCTGCCTCGGCGGACCGGGCGAGCGTCAGCTCACGCACGGCGTAGGACTGGCCCACGACGTTGGCGAAGTTGCCGAACTCCGACTTGTCGAAGATCCGCCCCGCGAAGGCCGCGGCCTGCGGCTCTGCCGCCGGGTCGGCCGGGACGTTGGCCGTACGCTCCTCGAGGCGGGCGACGAGGTTCGCGCCGCCGTAGTCGATCGGGTTCTCCCCGGCCGCGCGGGCGAAGGCTGCCGCCTTGCCGAGCGCGCCGGCGTAGGACTCCTTCGTGCCGTCGCCGACGTAGTCGTTCACGCGCGGCTCGAAGGCGGTGTTGATGGTCGCGACGCCCGCGTCGCGGTCCGGCACGCTCGCCAGGGCGAGCCCGGTGTCGAGGGTCAGACCGAAGTCAGGTCCGGCGGAGCCGACCATGAGCCCGTTGGTGAGCTCACCGGTGATCCAGTCGGCGGCGATGGTCGACGGCGTGCTGTCGGTGCTCACGCCTGCCTTGGCGCTCCGCAGAGCCGACGAAGGGTCGGCCGTGGCGGGCGGAGCGGCGAGCACTCCTGCGCCCAGGGCGACGGTCGACAGGACGACCGCTGCCGATCGGATGGGTCGAATGCGATGGTGCATGACTTCCTTCCCGCTCGCGCGGGGACCCCACGACGGCAGCGAGCCGTCAGTCCCCCGACTGGTGCGAGCGTTTCGTTGGTGATGTGACCAATGTGACGCGCGACCACCCTAACAAGTTGTCTAGACCGGGCAATTCGTCAGGCGAGCTTCTCCAGGATCAGCTCCCGCACCCGGCCGGCGTCCGCCTGCCCGCGCATCTCCTTCATCACCGCGCCGATGAGGGCGCCGGCCGCCGCGACCTTGCCGTCGCGGATCTTGTCGGCGACGTCGGGGTTGGCCGCGATGGCGTTGTCGACCGCGGCACCCAGGGCGCCGTCGTCGGAGACCACCGCGAGGCCGCGACCGGCGACGACCTCGTCGGGCGTCCCCTCGCCGGCCAGCACGCCCTCGAAGACCTGGCGGGCCAGCTTGTCGTTGACCGTCCCGTCGTCGACCAGCGCCTGGATGCGGGCGACCTGGGCGGGCGTGATCGGGAGGTCGACGATGTCGACGCCGTCCTCGTTGCTGCGCCGCGCGAGCTCACCGAGCCACCACTTGCGCGCCGCCTGGGGTGCGGCGCCCTCGGCGATGGTCTCCTCGACGAGGCCGAGCGCGCCGGCACCGACGGTGTCGCGCATCTCCATGTCGCTGAAGCCCCACTCGGCCTGCAGCCGCGCGCGTCGTACGGTCGGGTTCTCCGGCAGCGTGCCGCGCAGCTCGTCGACCCACTCGCGGCTCGGCGCCACCGGCACCAGGTCGGGCTCGGGGAAGTAGCGGTAGTCCTCGGCGTCGGACTTCTCGCGACCACTCGTGGTGATGCCGGTGTCCTCGTGCCAGTGGCGGGTCTCCTGGAGGATCGAGCCGCCGTCCCGCAGGATCACGGCGTGCCGCTGCATCTCGTAGCGCACGGCCCGCTCGACCGAGCGGAACGAGTTCACGTTCTTGGTCTCGGTGCGGGTGCCGAGCCCGCCGCTGCCCTTCGGCGCGAGCGAGAGGTTGACGTCGGCGCGCAGGTTGCCCTGGTCCATCCGTGCCTCGGAGACGCCGAGGGCCACGATCAGCTCGCGGAGCTGGGCGACGTACGCCTTGGCGACCGCGGGTGCCTTCGCCCCCGCGCCCATGATCGGGCGGGTGACGATCTCGATGAGCGGGATGCCGGCGCGGTTGTAGTCGACGAGCGAGTAGTCGGCGCCGTGGATGCGACCGGTGGCGCCGCCGACGTGCAGCGACTTGCCGGTGTCCTCCTCCATGTGGGCGCGCTCGATCTCGACCCTGAACGTCTCGGTCTCGCCGGCGTCGTTCTGGATGTCCACGTCCATGTAGCCGTCGAAGGCGATCGGCTCGTCGTACTGCGAGGTCTGGAAGTTCTTCGGCATGTCCGGGTAGAAGTAGTTCTTCCGGGCGAAGCGGCACCACTCGGCGATGTCGCAGTTGAGCGCCAGGCCGATGCGGATCGCGGACTCGACGGCCTTGCCGTTGACCACCGGCATCGCGCCGGGCAGGCCCAGGCACGTCGGGCACGTGCCCGCGTTGGGCTCGCCGCCGAAGGTGGCCGGGCAGCCGCAGAACATCTTCGAGGCCGTGTTGAGCTCGACGTGGACCTCGAGCCCGAGGGCCGGGTCGAACGCCGCCAGCACGTCGTCGTACGGCATCAGGGCTGCGTCGGTTCGGGGGGAAGTCATCGGTTGTCCTCAAGTCCGGTTGCACGGTCGAGCAGCGGGCCGCCCCACTCCGCGAGGTGCAGCGCCTCCAGCGCGGCGCCCACGCGGTAGACGCGGTCGTCGGCCAGCGCCGGTGCGAGCACCTGGAAGCCGGTCGGCAGCGAGTCCTCGTCGGCCAGGCCGTTGGGGACCGAGATCCCGGGCACGCCCGACAGGTTGGCGGGGATGGTGGCGAGGTCGTTGAGGTACATCGCCATCGGGTCGTCGAGCTTCTCGCCCAGCTTGAACGCCGTGGTCGGCGCCGTCGGCGACACGAGGACGTCGACCCGGTCGAAGGCGGCGTCGAAGTCGCGGCTGATGAGCGTGCGGATCTTCTGTGCCTGCCCGTAGTAGGCGTCGTAGTAGCCGCTGGAGAGGGCGTAGGTGCCGAGGATGATCCGGCGCTTCACCTCGTCGCCGAAGCCGGCGTCGCGGGTGGCGCGCATGACGTCCTCCGCGGACGGGCTGCCCTCGGGCGTGACCCGCAGGCCGAAGCGCATCGCGTCGAACTTCGCGAGGTTGCTGGACGCCTCGGCCGGGAGGATCAGGTAGTAGGCGGCGAGCGCGTGCACGAAGGACGGGCACGACACCTCGACGACCTCGGCGCCGGCCTTGACGAGCAGCTCGACGGACTCGTCGAAGCGGTTCATCACGCCCTGCTGCCAGCCGTCGCCCGAGAGCTCGGTGATGATGCCGACCTTGACGCCGGTCATGTCGCCGGCGGCGCCCTCGTCGGGCCGCCTCGGTGAAGGAGGGCCACTCCTGCTTGATCGAGGTGGAGTCGCGCAGGTCGTGGCCGCCGATGACGTCGTGGAGCATCGCGGCGTCGAGGACGTTGCGGGTGACCGGGCCGGCCTGGTCGAGGCTGTTGGCCAGGGCCACCAGCCCGTAGCGCGACACCCCGCCGTAGGTCGGCTTCACGCCGACCGTGCCGGTGACGGCACCGGGCTGGCGGATCGAGCCGCCGGTGTCGGTGCCGATCGCGAGCGGCGCCTGGTAGGACGCGACGGCCGCGGCCGAGCCGCCGCCGGAGCCGCCCGGGATCCGGTCGAGGTCCCAGGGGTTGTGGGTGGGGCCGTAGGCCGAGTGCTCGGTGGACGAGCCCATCGCGAACTCGTCCATGTTGGTCTTGCCGAGGATCGGCAGGCCGGCCACGCGCAGGCGCTCGACGACGGTGGCGTCGTAGGGCGGGATCCAGCCCTCGAGGATCTTCGAGCCGCAGGTCGTCGGCAGCCCGCGGGTGGCGAGCACGTCCTTGACCGCGATCGGTACGCCGTCGAGCGGGCCGCGTGCCTCGCCGCGGGCGCGGCGGGCGTCGGACTCCGCCGCCTGCAGGAGCGCGCCCTCGGCGTCGACGTGGAGGAAGGCGTGGACCCGGTCGTCGACCTCGGCGATGCGGTCGAGGTGGCGCTGGGTGATGTCGACGGAGGTGACCTCACCGGCCGCCAGCCGGTCGGCGAGGGAGGCCGCGGTCGTGCGCGCGTCGCTCATCACGCCTCCTCGTCCAGGATCCGCGGCACGGAGAAGCGGTGGTCCTCCACGGCCGGGGCGCCGGACAGCGCCTCCTCGGCGCTGAGCCCGGGGACGACGACGTCCTCGCGGAACACGTTGGTGAGCGGGATCGCGTGCGAGGTGGGCGGCACGTCGTCCCCCGCGACCCCGTTGATCGAGGCGACCGACTCGAGGATCACGCTCAGCTGGGGAGCGAGGTGGTCGAGCTCGGCGTCGGAGAGGTCGATGCGGGCGAGGGTGGCCAGGTGGGCCACCTCCTCGCGGGTGATCTCGGGCATGGGTTGATCCTAGGAGAGCCGTGCCGCGGCCGGAGAGTCGGGCGAGGTCCGTCCCGGCCAGCGGTTGACGGCGAAGACCCCGGCGCAGACGAGCACGGTGCCGGCGACCAGCGGCCAGCCCAGCTGCTCGTCGAGCAGCAGCCAGCCGAGGACCACGGCCACGACCGGCACCAGGAAGATGCTGACCGCGACGCGACCCACCTCCCCCGTCGTCACGAGGTGCATCCAGAGCAGCCACGCGAGCGCGGTCCCGACGAGGGTCGTCCAGGCGATCGCGCCACCGACGCGCGGCGTGAGGTCGAGGCCGTCGGACCCGCCACCCGTCACGGCCGCCGCCGCGGCGAGCAGGACCCCGCCACCCAGGAGCGGGAGTGCCACCGCCCACAGCGGCTCGACGCGGGACGCCGTCCGCTTGACGGCGATCGTCCCCAGCGACCAGCTGATCGCGGTCGCCACCGCCAGCACGATGCCGGACGTCGACACCTCCCCGTCGTGGCGCAGCGAGACCACGGCCACGCCCGCGAACGCGGTCAGCGCTCCCAGCACCCTGACGGGGCCGAGGGGATCCCCCAGGAGCGGCCGGGCGAGCAGCACGGTGATGACCGGCTGGAGGTAGAGCAGCAGCGAGGCGTAGCCCGAGTCGAGGTGGTCGATGGCGAGCACCTGGAGGCCGAAGAAGCCGACGACGTTGAGCAGCGCCAGCACGGCGTACGGCCCGAGGTTGCCTCGCAGCCCGGGTCGCCGTCCCGCCGCCAGCGCGACCAGGGCGAGCAGCGCGCCGCCGACGAGGCAGCGCGTCGCGGCCAGCACCAGCGGAGGACAGCCCTCCAGCGCGATCTTGATCGAGGTGAACGTCGAGCCCCACGCCAGGATCAGCAACGCCGTGACGATCAGCCGGGTCCGCACCGGCACAGGATGACAGGCGCCCGGCCGGGCCTCAGCAGCTCGAGCGCTTCTCCGCGGCCTTGCAGGTGTCGTTGCCGCCGCGACCGCGGGCGATGTCGAAGCCCCCGCCGCCGTCGAGGCGATCGGGCTCGTCGGAGCCGGTCATCACGTCGGCGCCACCGCGGCCGTAGATCATCACGCGGTAGTCGGGGTTGGCGGTGATGATCTCGGAGTCGTTGCTGCCCTTGAAGATCGACAGCGCCCGAGCCGGGAGGATGATGTCGCTGAAGCCGGTGATCTTGCCCTCGAGCGTGAACGGCTGCAGGTCGCGGATGGTGGTCTTCTTGAGCTGGTCGATCCGCAGGGTCGGCTTGAGCGCGGGGTTGGAGTTGGCGACGATGCGGAGCTTGTCCTGGCCGCCGTAGCCCTTCGCCACGAAGCCGGACTCGACCGGGATCGGGAAGGTGATCGTGTCGACGCCGCTGCCACCGCGGATGACCTGGTGGCTCTCGGACGATGGTCGAGAGGGTGTCGCTGCCGCTGCCGCCGACGAACGTGTCGATGCCGATCGTGCCGACGATCGTGTCGTCGCCCGCCTCGCCGTAGATCCGGTCGTTGCCGATCGTGCCGGGGGCGTCGGCCGAGATGGTGTCGTCACCGCCGCGGCCGAAGATCGTGTCGTCGCCGCCGCGCGCGGCGATCACGTCGCGCGAGTTGGTGCCCTTGATCGTGTCGCCGAGCGGCGAGCCGATGACCCGGATGCCGCCGTCGTAGCCGGTGACGGTGTCGCTGCCGTCGGCGGCGATCGGCACGGTCCCGCTGGCGCGGAAGTCCACGATCACCGGCGCCGGCGCGGCGAAGTAGGAGACACCGTCGAGCTCGACCACGGTGCCGTCCGTGGCCGGGCGCGGGTCGTAGCCGAGGTCGATGACGTCGTTGCCGGCGCCACCGGAGATCGTGTCGCCCCTCTTCACGATCCGGCCGTAGACGTCGATCCTGAGCAGGTCGCTCTCGCCGTACAGGCGGTCGTCGCCCTCACCGCCGACGATGGTGTCGGCGCCCTCCCCGCCGCAGATCACGTCGTTGCCCGCCAGCCCGCGGATCGTGTCGTTGCCGCCGCGGGCCGCGATCACGTCGCGCTTCGCGGTGCCGGTGATCGTGTTGCCCTTGTTGTTGCCGACGATGGTGGCCTTCAGGCCGCCACAGGTGACGGCCGCGGCCTGCGCGGTCGGCGCGAGCGCGAGCGGGGCGGCGAGCACGGCCGCCGCGACGAGCACGGGGACGAGTGAACGGGTGAGACGCATGCTGACTCCCAAGGATTTAGTCGTTCCGCTTCTTCTGACCCCATCCTGCGCCTCCCAAACCCCATCAGGACAGGGCGTCGGGCCCTCGCGCCAGCAGCAGCGTGAACTGGTCCTCGTCGAGCACGCGCACCCCGAGCTGCTCGGCCTTGTCGGCCTTGGAGCCGGCGTTCTCGCCGACCACCACGTAGTCGGTCTTCTTCGACACCGACCCCGACGCCTTGCCGCCGCGGCTGATGATCGCCTCCTTGACCGAGTCGCGGGTGTAGGCCTGGAGGCCGCCGGTGACGACCAGCGTCAGGCCCTCGAGCGTCCGCGGGATCGACTCGTCGCGCTCGTCGGCCATCGCCACACCGGCCGCGGCCCAGGCGTCGACGATGGCGGTGTGCCAGTCGGACTCCGGCCCGTCGAACCACTCCCGCACCGAGGCGGCGATCGTGGGACCGACGCCCTCGGTGGCGGCCAGCGACTCCTCGGACGCCTCCCGCACCGCGCTCATCGACCCGAACTCCGTCGCCAGCGCCCGGGCCGCCGTCGGGCCGACGTGGCGGATCGACAGCGCGACCAGCACCCGCCAGAGCGGCACCGCGGCCTTGCGCTCGTGGAGGTTGGCCAGCAGTCGTACGCCGTTGGCACTGAGCTGCGGTCCCTCCTCCCCCTTCTTGGGCGCGCGGGTGAAGAGCGGTGCCGTGACCAGGGCCGCCTCGTCGAGGTCGAACAGGGCGCCCTCGTTCGCCACTCCCCCATGGTCCAGCACGCCGGCGTCGAGGAGCGCGACGGCCGCCTCGTAGCCGAGCCCCTCGATGTCGAAGGCACCTCGGCCGGCGACGTGGAACACGCGCTCGCGCACCTGGGCCGGGCAGCGTTCGTGGTTGGGGCAGCGGAGGTCCTTGTCGCCCTCCTTCTGCTGGGCCAGCGGCGTCGCGCAGGCCGGGCACGTCGTGGGCATCTTCCACGGCTCGAGCCCCGTCGGCCGTAACGCCAGGACGGGCCCGAGGATCTCGGGGATCACGTCGCCGGCCTTGCGCAGGATGACCGTGTCGCCGGGGCGGACGTCCTTGCGCGTGACCTCGTGGGCGTTGTGGAGGGTGGCGTTCTCGACGGTCGAGCCCGCGACCTTGGTCGGCTCCATCACGCCGTACGGCGTCACCCGGCCGGTGCGACCGACGTTGACCTCGATCGACCTCAGGAGGGTGTTCACCTCCTCCGGCGGGTACTTGAACGCGATCGCCCAGCGCGGCGCCCGGCTCGTCGAGCCCAGCCGTCGCTGGAGCGACACGTCGTCGACCTTGACGACCAGGCCGTCGATCTCGTAGCCGACGATCGTGTGGCGGTGCTCGCCCACGTGGGCGATCCGCTCCTCGACCGCTGCGAGGCGTCGGCACCACCCTGACCTGCTCGGAGACCGGCAGCCCCCACGTCGCGAGCGCGTCGTACGCCCCGCTCTGCGTGGTCGGCTCGAAGCCCTGGCGTGCGCCGATGCCGTGGCAGACCATCCCGAGGTCGCGCGTGGCGGTCACCTTCGGGTCCTTCTGGCGCAGGGAGCCGGCGGCGGCGTTGCGCGGGTTGGCGAACATCGGCTTGCCGGCGTCGACCATCGACGCGTTGAGCCGCTCGAAGGCCTCGGCGGGCAGGAAGACCTCCCCGCGGACCTCGACGAGGGCGGGCACCGGGAACTCGTCGGTGCCGGTGAGCCGGTGCGGCACCGACGCGATCGTCTTGACGTTGGGCGTGACGTCCTCGCCCGTACGTCCGTCGCCGCGGGTCAGCGCCCGGACCAGGCGCCCCTGCTCGTAGAGCAGGTTGATCGCGAGGCCGTCGACCTTGAGCTCGCACAGGAGGGCCGGCGCCTCGATGCCGTCGCGCAGGATCCGGGCGTACCAGGCGGCGAGCTCGTCGGTGGTGAAGGCGTTGTCGAGCGACTCCATCCGCTGGAGGTGGTCGACCGCCGTGAAGTCGGTGGAGACGGCACCGCCGACCTTCTGGGTGGGCGAGTCGGGGGTGCGGAGCTCGGGATAGGACTCCTCGAGCGCCTCGAGCTCGCGCAGCCGGACGTCGAAGTCGGCGTCGGAGAGGGTCGGGTCGTCGAGCACGTAGTAGCGCCAGCGGGCGTCGTCGACCTCCTCGCTGAGCGCGGCGTGGCGCTCCCGGGCGGTCGCCAGGTCGGGCACCGGGTCGGGCACCGTCGGGCACCTGGTCAGGCTTGGTCATGGGCACAGTCTGCCGGTCGCCGCCGACACTCGCCGCACCACGCCGAGCGTGGCTGTCTGGACCGGATGAAACTCATGTGTCCCCTCGGAATAGATCTGCCTACGCTCCCGTTGGTGGAAACGAAACCGTTTCGTTTCATCGTGACGACCGTCACTCACCCCCACGACCCGGAAGACCCCTGTGACCCCGACCGAGACCGGCACCCGCCCCCGCGTGGAGGGCGAGCGCGAGCTGGAGATCCTCGAGGCGACCCTCGAGGTGCTGGACGAGGTCGGCTACGACCTCCTCACCATGGACGCCGTCGCCAGCCGCGCCAAGGCGTCCAAGGCCACGCTCTACCGCCGGTGGAAGGGCAAGCCCGAGCTCGTCGTCGCCGCGATCATGGCGCACAAGGGCGTGCCGGTCGTCCCGGACACCGGCACCCTGCGCGGCGACCTGCTCGAGGCGTACTGCGGCGGTCACGGGCGGGCTCAACGACCCGCTCGCGCAGTCGGTGCTCTCGGCCGTCGTCACCGCGATGGGCCGCGACCCGGAGTTCGCCGAGGTCTACCGGCGCGACTTCATCGGCCCGAAGATCGAGTCCTCGCGCGCCATCTACGAGCGGGCCCGCGCCCGCGGCGAGGTGCACCCCGACGTCGACCTCTCCGTCCTGGCGCCGGCCCTCGCGGGGATCGTCCTGCACCGCGTCTTCCTGCTCGGCGACACCGTCACCCCCGAGCTCATCGGCCAGGTGCTCGACGAGGTCATCCTCCCGGCGGCGCTCCACGGCCCCTGCTCCCGCTCCTGAACCTCACAGCCATGGTCCGACCCACTGTCGGACCCCTCTGATCCACTCGTGCTCGACCGCTCTCGAAGGAACACCATGACCGACACCACCAGCACCACCTCGTCGTCCGGGGCGGTGTCGCCGCCCCAGCGCGAGCTCAACCTGACCTGGGCGCTCGTCCTGATCTCCATCGCGCAGCTGATGGTCGTGCTCGACGCGACCATCGCCAACATCGCGCTCCCCTACATCCAGATCGACCTCGAGATCAGCAACGCCAACCTCCCCTGGATCGTCACCGGCTACGCGCTCGCCTTCGGCAGCCTGCTGCTGCTCGGCGGTCGCCTCGGCGACCTCTACGGCCGCCGCAAGGTCTTCATGATCGGCCTCGCGATCTTCGCCGTGGCCTCCCTCCTGGGCGGCTTCGCGACCAACGAGCCGCTCCTGCTCGGCGCCCGTGGCCTGCAGGGCCTCGGCGCCGCGCTCGCCTCGCCGGCCGCGCTCGCGCTGATCACCACCACGTTCCCCGCGGGCCCCGCGCGCAACCGCGCGTTCGCGGTGTACGCCGCCATGTCGGGCGCCGGTGCGGCCGTCGGCCTGATCCTCGGTGGCTGGCTCACCGGCACCTCGCCCGAGATCTTCGGCATCGTCGTCGACGGCTGGCGCTTCACCTTCCTGATCAACGTCCCGATCGGCCTCGCCGCCGCGTTCCTGGCCCCGCGCTTCCTCAACGAGTCCGAGTCCCACCCGGGCGAGCTCGACCTGCCCGGCGCCGTCACCGGCACCCTCGGCCTGCTCGGCGTCGTCTACGGCCTGACCCGCGCCGGCAGCGAGGGCTGGGGCGACACCATCACGATCGCCAGCCTGGTGGCCGGTGTCGTGATGCTGGTCGTCTTCGGCTTCGTCGAGAGCCGCGTCGAGCACCCGCTGCTGCCGTTCCGCATCTTCACCAACCGCACCCGCGCCTCGAGCTTCGTGGCGATGTTCCTCGCTCCGGCCGCGATGTTCGCGATGTTCTACTTCCTCAGCCAGTACATCCAGAACGTCATGGGCTACAGCCCGCTCAAGGCCGGCGTCGCGTTCCTCCCGTTCACGGTCGGCATCGTCGTCGGTGCCGGGCTTGCCTCCAACCTGGTCAACCGGATCGACCCGCGCTACATCTCCGGCGTGGGCACCCTGATCGCGGCGGGCGCCCTCTTCGGGTTCTCCCGACTGCCCTACGACACGTCGTTCCCGCCGAGCGACCTGACCGGGCACCTACGTCACCGACATCATGCCGTTCATCATCATGATGGCCTTCGGCATGGGGCTCACGTTCGTGCCGGTCACGCTGACGGCCGTCCACCACCTGCGCTCCGAGGAGTCCGGCATCGGTTCGGGCGTGCTCAACACCGCGCAGCAGGTCGGTGGCGCGCTCGGCCTCGCCGTGCTGGCCACGGTCGCGACGCAGACCTTCACCGACCGCGGCAAGGAGTTCGCCGCAGCCGCGGCGAACGGTCCTCAGCCGTCGGCCGAGCAGGCCAAGGCGTTCGCCGAGATCGCTCAGCAGCAGATCTTCACCGAGGGATCGACCAACGCCTTCCTGGTCGGCTCGATCCTCATGCTCGCTGCCTCCGTGGTGATCTGGATCTTCCTCGACGTCAAGCACGAGGAGCTCGCCACCGACGGGCCCGAGGGCGTCGTCGCGCACTGATCCACCGCACCACCACGGCGAGGGGGATCTCCGGCGACGGAGGTCCTCCCTCGTCCCGTTCCACCCCGCCCGCCCCATCCACCCACCGGCCCCACTCCGAAGGAGAGACGTGACCGAACCGCACCTGACGACGTACGACGCCCCGGGCCGCCCCCGGGCGATGGTCCTCGTGCTCCACGGCGGCAAGCCGCGCTCGACGCAGTCCGTCGACGGCCGCAGCGCCTCGTGGCGCCGCGCGCTGTGGCTCCAGCGGGAGATCGCCCAGCGGGCGCACGACGACGGCATCGGGGTGTGGCTGGTCCGCTACCGCGAGCGCGGCTGGAACGGCGGCGCCGACCGGGTGGCCGACGCCCGGTGGGCGCTCGACCGGTTGCGCGAGGTCCACGGCGACGTCCCCGTGGTGCTGCTCGGCCACTCGATGGGTGCCCGCGTGGCCGTGCACGTCGCCGACGACCCCTCGGTGGTCGGTGTGGTGGGACTGGCGCCGTGGTGGTCGGCCGACGACCCGGTGCGCACCCTGGCGGGCCGGACCCTGCGCGCGGCCCACGGGCGCCGCGACCGCATCACCTCGTTCCGCGAGACCACCCGCTACGTCGCCCGCGCTGCAGCCGTGGCTGACAGCGCCGAGCTGCAGGACATGGGCGCGCTCGGCCACTACATGCTCACCGGTGCCGCGCGCTGGCACACGGTCGCCCTCGAGTCGGTGCGCGAGGTGCTCGGCAGCCACGTCCCTTCCGCCGACCACTGAGGTCGGCCTAGGCTCCCGCCACAGTCGCACCCACGGGGGTCAGCCAGTGTCACGTGTCCGAGTCGTCCTCGCCCTGCTCACCGCGCTCGCGCTGACCGTCGGCCTCGCCGCCAGCGCCGACGCCGCTCCGCGCCCGTGGCCGAAGGGACGCATCACCTACGTCGACCGGACGTTGGACCCGGACGCGGTGAGGGCGGCCGTCCGCGCGTGGAACACCAGCGGGCTCGACATCCGGTTCGTCAAGGTCTCCAGCGCCCGCAAGGCCCGCCTCGTCATCCGCAACACGAAGCGCGTGCCCGGGGGCTGCGGCACCGGCCTGGGCACCCTCGGCTACCCCGGACCGGGCCGCAAGGCGACGGTCAACATCCTCCACGGGACGGACGCCGACGGCCAGAGGTGCGCCTCCCCGGGCCAGACCCTGGTCCTGGCGCACGAGCTCGGTCACGTCCTGGGACTGGGGCACAACATGTCGGGCTGCTCGCTCATGAACACCTCGCACACCAACGGCGTCGCCCCCACCCTCTGCCTCGGCGACGACATCGACGAGGCGAAGCCCGGACGCTGGCGGTGCCGCCTGATGGAGAAGGCGGACCTCACGCGGGTGAAGCGGATGTACGGCGGCAAGCCCCGGCTGAGTGAGCCCGAGTGGTGCGACGCCATCGAGCGCATCCCGGCCACCGGAGCGGTCACGGCGACCCCGTCGCCCGGCGGGGGGTTCTCGCTCGTCGTGGCGCGGGCGACCGAGCCCGCTGTCCCGGGTTGGCTGGGCACCTGGGCCTACGGCGAGCCCGGCTTCGAGGTGCACGCCACCCCGAACGCGTGCACGGCAGTCCCCGGCGACGACAGCACTCAGGTCGGCCTCGGCCTGTGGGGCGCGACCCCGACGGGCGGCAGCCTGACGGAGTACCTCCAGCCCGTCCCGGCCGGGCCGGTCTGCCTGTCGGTGTGGCAGTTCGACCAGGGCTACAACTTCGCCCAGGTGCCGAGCACCGTGCTGGTCACCGGCACCGGTGCTCGCACGTCCGCCCGGGCCGCCGACCTGCCGCCGCGGGTCGCAGCCGCAACCGCGGTGACGACCTTCGACTGATCAGAGGTTGCGCGCGACCGTCGCCGACAGGCGTACGGCGCGGGCGGCCCACGCCGGGGTCGCGCCGGCCAGCCCGCAGGTCGGGGTGACCACGAGGTGCTCCCCCGCGGTCTCGGGGTCGAGCCCGAGCATGTCGAACCACCGCTGCACGCGCTCGGTGATGCGCGCGTCGGAGGGAGCGTCGGCCGGGTCGGCGGACGGGACCACGCCGAGCGCCACGGTGCGGCCCGACTCCAGCGCCTCGGCGAAGACGTCGAGGTCGCCGGGGCCGAGCATGTCGAGGTCGGCGGACAGGCCGGCCACCCCCGTGCCGGCGACCAGCCCCCACGGGGTCTGCGGCGCGCACGAGTGCACCCACGCCTCGGCCCCCGACTCGGCGATCGCGGCGACCACCCACTCCAGGTGGGCCGACAGCTCCGGCGCGTCGACGCGGCGGTGCCGGCCGAAACCGCTCGCCGTCGGCACCTGCGCGTGCGCGACGGCCGCGAGGGCCGGCTCGTCGACCTGCACGATCCACCGCTCGACGCCGCTGATCCGTCGGCGCAGGTCGGCGAGGTGGATCCGGACGCCCTCGGCCAGCGCCTGCGCGAGCTCGCGCCGGGCGCCGTGGTCGCTGAGCACCTTGTCGCCACGCGGCTTCTCCACCGTGGCCGCCAGCGTCCACGGGCCGGTGACCTGCGTCTTGAAGGCACCCGTGACGCCCTGGGCCAGCTCCTCGACCGTGTCGAGGTCCTGCGCGAGCAGCGAGACCGCACGACGGTGGTCGACCCCGCTCGCACCCGTCAGCCGCCACCCGGCGGGCTGCAGGTCGGCGGCGAGACCGTCGGCCAGCGCCAGACCGCGACCCGTCATCGCGGCAGTCACGCCGCGCCCCGGGAGCTCCGGCACGTGCGGGAGGTCGGGGAGCTCGCCGAGCACGAGGCGTACGGCCTCGGCGTAGGCGGCGTCGGTGGTGCCGGGCATCGACCCGACACCCGTGGCAGTGCTCATCCGACGCCGACCGGGTGGGTGGACTCGATGGTGGCGGACCCCACGACGCGGGTGCCGTCGTAGATCACGGCCGCCTGGCCCGGGGCGATGCCCTCGGCCGGGTCGAGGAGGTCGATCGAGACCCGGTCGCCCGCGACGACGACGGTCGCCCGGTGCTCGGCGCCGTGGGCGCGCAGCTGCACGGTGCCGTCGACGCGCTCGGGCACGGTGCCGCACCAGCGCGGCCGGATGCCGGCGATCCGGTCGACCGCGAGCCGCTCGCGGGGGCCGACGGTGACCGTCCCGCTGACGGGCTCGATGTCGAGCACGAAGCGGGGCTTGCCGTCCGGGGCAGGGGTGCCGAGCCGCAGCCCGCGGCGCTGCCCGATCGTGAAGCCGTACGTGCCGGTGTGGCTGCCGACCGTCTCGCCCGTGGTCGCGTCGACGATGTCGCCGCCGTGGTTGGGGGCGCGGTCGCCGAGCTTCTCGCGCAGCCAGCCGGCGTTGTCGCCGTCGGCGACGAAGCAGATGTCGTGGGAGTCGGGCTTGTCGGCGACCAGCAGCCCGCGGGCCTCGGCCTCGCGACGCACGGCCGGCTTGTCGGTGTCGCCCAGCGGGAACATCGAGTGCCGCAGCTGCTGCTGGTCGAGGACGCCGAGGACGTAGGACTGGTCCTTGCCGTGGTCGGTCGCGCGGTGCATCTCGATGAGCCCGTCGGGACCGGTGCGCAGCTGCGCGTAGTGGCCGGTCGCGACCGCGTCGAAGCCCAGCGCCAGCGCCCGGTCGAGCACCGCCGCGAACTTGATCTTCTCGTTGCAGCGCAGGCACGGGTTCGGCGTGCGGCCGGCGGCGTACTCGTCCATGAAGTCCTCGACCACGTCCTCGTGGAAGCGCTCGGACAGGTCCCAGACGTAGAACGGGATGCCGATGACGTCGGCGGCGCGACGCGCGTCGTTGCTGTCCTCGATGGTGCAGCACCCGCGGGCCCCGGAACGGTAGGACGCCGGGTTGCGGCTCAGCGCGAGGTGCACGCCGGTCACCTCGTGGCCGGCCTCGGCTGCGCGGGCCGCGGCCACGGCCGAGTCCACCCCGCCGGACATGGCGGCGACGACCTTCATCCCACGTCCTCAGCGCGCCCTGGCGGCCCGGGCACGCTCGACGACGGGGCCGATGGCCTCGACGAGGGCGTCGATGTCGGCCGGCGTGGTGGTGTGGCCGAGCGAGAAGCGCAGCGAGTGGCGCGCCTGCTGGTCGTCGCAGCCCATCGCGAGCAGGACGTGTGACGGCTGCGGCACCCCGGCGGAGCACGCCGATCCGGTGGAGCACTCGATGCCGCGGGCGTCGAGCAGCATCAGGAGCGAGTCGCCCTCGCACCCCGGGAAGCCGAGGTGGGCGTTGCCGGGGAGTCGACCGGGGCCCTGCGGCGCACCGTGGAGGTGGGCGTCGGGCACGACCTCGGTGACCCGGCGCACCAGGTCGTCGCGCAGCTCGGCGATCCGTACGGCGTGCTCGTGCTGGGCCTTGACCGACGCCTCGACGGCCGCGGCCAGTCCGGCGATCGCGGGCACGTCGAGGGTGCCGCTGCGGATGTCGCGCTCCTGACCGCCGCCGTGCACCAGGGCACTCACGGGCAGGTCGCGGCGTACGACGAGCGCGCCGACGCCGTAGGGCCCGCCGACCTTGTGGCCGGTGAAGGTCAGTGCGTCGACGCCCGAGTCCGCGAAGTCCACCGGCACCTGCCCGAGCGCCTGCACGGCGTCGGTGTGCACGGGGATCCGGTGCTCGCGGGCGAGGGCGACCACCTCGTCGAGCGGCTGCAGCGAGCCGACCTCGTTGTTGGCCCACATCACCGACACGAGGCCCACCGAGGCCGGGTCGCGAGCGATCGACTCCCGCAGCGCCTCGACGTCGAGGACACCCTGGGACGTCACCGGCAGCAGCTCCACGTCGGCGTGGTCGTAGGTCCGCAGCCAGTGGAGCGGGTCGAGCACGGCGTGGTGCTCGATCGCGGTCGACAGGATGCGCGTGCGGCGGCGGTCCTCGTCGCGGCGGGCCCAGAAGATGCCCTTGACCGCGAGGTTGTCGGACTCGGTGCCCCCGGAGGTGAACACGACGTCGCCGGGGAGCGCGCCGATCGCACCGGCGATCGTCTCGCGCGACTCCTCCACGATGCGTCGCGCACCACGGCCCGAGGCGTGCAGGGAGCTCGCGTTGCCCACCCCGGCGAGCTGGCGGGTCATCGCCTCGACGGCGACCGGCAGCATGGGCGTGGTCGCGGCGTGGTCGAGGTAGACGAGCTGCTGGGTCATGACCTGCCAAGACTACGGGGCGTCCCGTGCGAACTCACTCGGCGACCACGAACACGCTTATGCTCCGCCGCATGCGTGCATCCCGGGCCTGGCTCGCCTGCCTCCTCCTCGCTCCGCTCGCCGGGTGCCAGGGCGATGCCGACCGCGACGGTGGGAGCCCCTCGTCGTCGCGCACGGGGTCTCCCGCGGGCATGGACGAGTCCCTGCGCGACGCCGCCCTCGCGCTCGTCGACGTACGCGAGCAGGCGCTGGTGGACGGCGACAGGGAGGCGTTCCTGGCCACCATCGACCCGGACGCGAAGGACTTCGCGAGGACGCAGGCCCGCTGGTGGGACAACGTCGCCCAGCTGCCGGCCACCGACTTCGCGCTGGAGCTCGGCGACGAGGGCGTGATGACCCGGGTCTCGGGTGCCGGCGACCTCCAGCTGCCCGTCGACTTCACGATGCGGTTGGAGGGATTCGACGAGCACCCGGTGACCCAGCCGCTGATCTACACCTTCGTCGGCGACGAGGACGAGGTCCTGCTCACCAGCGACCGCAACGTCCAGAGCGATGCCTTCACCGGCTGGCTCCCCGCGCCGTGGGACGTCACCGACATCGTGGTCGAGCAGACCGACGACGTGCTCGGCGTCTTCGACGAGGAGACCGCCGGCAACGCCGCGGCCGTCATGGAGGCCACCGAGGCCGCGCTCGAGACCGTCGACGCGCTGGTGCCCGAGTGGTCGGGACGCGCCGTCGTCTACACGATCAGCGACCTCGACGCCCTCGACAGGATGAGCCTGATGGAGGTCGACCAGACCGGTGGTGTCGCCTTCCCCGTCCCGGTGCGCCCCGGACGTCGCAAGCTCGCGGCCTACCGCACGATACTCAACCCCCTCTCGACCCTGGCCCCGTTCGACCGGCTCGTCCTGCTGCGCCACGAGCTCACCCACGTCGCCCTCGGCGAGGCCGACGACCACAGCCCTCAGTGGCTCGTGGAGGGGGCAGCCATGTACGTCGCCGGGTCGAGCCAGCCGGTCGCCGACCGCAAGCGCCGACGGGCGCGCGAGCTGGGTGACGCGAAGGATCCGCAGCTCAGGAACGGGCGCGACTTCTACCAGGTGGACCCCACGGCGAGCTACACCCTGGCCGGGATCGTCTGCGACTACCTCGCCACCACGCGTGGTCCCGACACCCTGTGGGACCTGATGGCTGCCTTCCGCGCCAGCAAGGGCTTCGCCGACACCGACGGGGTCCTCGAGCGCGAGGTCGGCGTCGACGCCGAGCAGCTGACCGCCGACGCCCTGGCGTGGCTCAACGGCTGAGTCCCGCCAGCCACGGGTGCTCCGGGTAGAGCCGTCCGACTGCCTCGCGCAGCCAGTCGCGGGCACCCGCGTCGAGGAGCGGCCACGTGACCGCCAGGTCGCGGTCGTCCTTCGGGCGGTGCAGCACCGCCTTGTAGAGCAGCGTGATCTCCGGGCGCAGGTAGCGGATCCCGTCGTCCGCGACCCACGTCACCTCCTCGAGCGGCGCCACGTGGTCGGGGTCGCGCTTGTTGGTCCAGAGCCCGTCCCGGTCGGGCGTGATGGGCAGGTCGATGACCCACGGATCCACGGCGCTGCGCCTGACCCACACCTGGCTGCTCACGTCGAGCACCTCCGGGAACCGGTCGTCGAAGGGACGCAGCGTGCCGCCGTGGTTGCTCCAGAGGTGCCACGCGTCGCCGACGTGCGTCACGGAAGGCGTCGAGGTCGCAGGCCAGCAGCGTGAGGTCGACGTCCTCGTGCTCGCGCAGCACACCCGTGTACGCCTCGATCGACCACCCGCCGACGATCCACCACGGCCGGGCGAAGCCGGCCATGAAGTCCGCGAGCGCCGGCGGGTCCATCGGCTCCCAGGGGCCGTACCTGCGGAAGAACTCCTCGTCCTCCGCGACCTCCTCCGGCGTGCGGTGCAGCGGCTCCCGCTCCTCGGTCATGGGCCGACGCTAGCGCCGGTGGCAGGGTGGGCGCATGCACGAGCCGACCCTGCACGAGCCTCCCGGCTACGACTGCCCCTTCTGCCGGCTCCAGCAGGGGCTGCACGACGAGCACAACCGGGCGACCGACGTCGTGGCCGTCACCGAGCTCGCCTTCGCGCGCATCTCCCCCCGGTGGTGGCCCGGCAACCCGGGCGCCGTGCTGGTCGTCCCGCGGGCCCACCACGAGAACCTCTACGACCTCCCCGCCGACGTCGGCCACGCCGTCTGGGACCTGACGCAGCAGGTCGCGGTGGCGATGCGCGCGGCGTACGACTGCGCGGGCGTGTCCACCCGCCAGCACAACGAGCCGGCCGGCGGCCAGGACGTGTGGCACCTCCACGTGCACGTCTTCCCCCGCCACCTCGACGACCTGCTCTACGAGCGCCACCGCGAGACCCGCTGGGCACCGCCGGAGGAGCGCGAGCCGTACGCCGACCGGCTCGCCGCCGCGCTGGACCTCACTCGCACGTTCGGCTGAGGCAGGATCACCGCATGGACTTCGAGCAGATGCAGGCGCGCGCCCGCGAGATCCGGACGCGCTACGCCGAGGTCGAGGCCTCGACCTACGGACGGTCGTGGACGACCGAGGAGATCATGCTCGGCTTCCTCGGCGACGTCGGCGACCTCGCCAAGCTGGTGCAGGGCAAGGCCGGCGTACGACCGCGCGAGGACCTCGACGAGGCGCTCGCCCACGAGCTCGCCGACTGCCTGTGGAGCGTCCTGACCCTGGCGAACGCCTACGACGTCGACCTGGTCGGCGCCTTCACCAGCACGATGGACGAGCTCGACGAGGCCCTGTCCGCGCCGGACCTGACACCTCCCCGTCGCCCCGATGGATTTCCACTCGAGCGAGTGGAAGTTCATCACCTCGGGAGCCGTTCCACGCTCGGCCCCGGATGAAGTTCCACGCGTGCGAGTGGAAGTTCATCGCCTGCCCAGCGCGTCGCCACGGAGGCTAGAGCAGCACCAGGTCGTCGCGGTGGATGACCTCGCGCTCGTACGCCGCCCCGAGGGCGACCTTGAGCTCGCTGGTCGAGCGGCCGAGGAGCGTCGGCAGCTCGTCGGCGTCGAAGTTCACGAGCCCGCGCGCGACGAGCCGACCCGACGGATCGAGCACGTCGACCGCGTCGCCGGCCACGAAGCTGCCGGCCACTCCGTGATCCCGGCAGCGAGGAGGGAGGCGCGGCGCTCGACCACGGCACGTACGGCGCCCGCGTCGAGGGTGAGCGTGCCCAGCCCCGACGTCGCGTGGGCCAGCCACAGCAGCCGGGTCGGGCGGCGCTTGCCGGTGGCCTCGAAGAGCGTGCCGACCTCCTCGCCCGCGAGCGCGGCGGCGGCCCGGTCGGCCGAGGTGAGCACGACGTCGATCCCGGCGCCGGTGGCGATGCGCGCGGCATCCACCTTGGTGGTCATCCCGCCGGTGCCGACCCCGGACGACCCGCCCGATCCGATGGTCAGCGCGGCGAGGTCGTCCTCCGAGCGCACGACCGGCACCAGGCGCGCACCGTCGCGGCTCGGCGGTCCGTCGTAGAGCCCGTCGACGTCCGAGAGCAGCACGAGCAGGTCGGCGTGCACGAGGTGGGCCACCAGCGCGGCCAGCCGGTCGTTGTCACCGAAGCGGATCTCCGAGGTGGCGACGGTGTCGTTCTCGTTGACGATCGGCACGACCCCGAGCTCGAGCAGCTTGGCAAAGGTCTGGTGGGCGTTGCGGTAGTGCGCGCGGCGTGTCACGTCGTCGACGGTGAGCAGCACCTGACCGGTCACGATCCCGTGCCGGGCGAACTCCTCCTGGTAGCGGTGGGCCAGCAGGCCCTGCCCGACCGAGGCCGCGGCCTGCTGCGTCGCGAGCGAGCTCGGGCGCCTGCTCAGCCCGAGCGGCGCCAGCCCGGCGGCGATGGCACCGGAGGAGACCAGCACGACCTCCGCACCGGCGCCGCGGGAGGTGGCGAGGACGTCGACGAGACGGCGTACGCGCACCGGGTCGATCCCCCCGGCTGCGGTGGTCAGCGACGACGAGCCGACCTTGACGACGATGCGACGCGCGCGGCCCACGAGGGCCGAGCGGTCAGTCGTCGTCACTGCCGTCCCAGTCGGGGTCGTCCTTGGTGCCGATCTCGTAGGCCATCGGACCCACGCCCGAGCTGCCCGAGCTCTTGTTGGGGCCCTTCTTCGGGCGCGCCTCGTCGAGGCGGCGGGCCACGTCGGCGCGGGCCTCCTCCTCGGCCTTGGTCTCCATCGCCTCGGCGATGTCGCGACGGCGGTCGCGGGCCGGACGGTCCTCGCGGAGCCGCTCGTCCTCGCCGCGGCGGCCGAGCATCTCGGCGCCTGCCTCGATGCTGGGCTTGAAGTCGAAGACCACCGAGTTGTCCTCCGCCCCGATGAGGACGGTGTCGCCCTCCTGGGCACCCATCTTGGCGAGCTTGAGCTCGACGCCCATGCGGTTGAGGCGGTCGGCGAGGAAGCCGACGGCCTCCTCGTTGCTGAAGTCGGTCTGCCGCACCCAGCGCTCGGGCTTGGCGCCGCGCACCCGCCACCCGTCGTCGGTCGCGACGACCTCGAAGTCCCCGCCGCTGTCGACGGCCTTGGGTCGCAGCACGATCCGCTGCGGCTCGACCACGATCGCGTCCTTGCGGGACTCGATCACGATCTCGGCCATCGCGAAGGTCAGCTCGCGCAGGCCCGCACCGGACGCGGCACTGACCTCGAAGACGCGCAGGCCACGGCCACGCAGCTCCTCGACCACCATGTCGGCGATGTCCTGCCCGTCGGGCACGTCGACCTTGTTGAGCGCGACCAGCCGGGGCCGGTCCTCCAGCCCGCCGTAGCGGGCGAGCTCGCCCTCGATCACGTCGAGGTCGTCGAGCGGGTTGCGGCCCGGCTCGATCGACGCGGTGTCGATGACGTGGACCAGCGCCGAGCAGCGCTCGATGTGGCGCAGGAAGTCGTGGCCGAGACCGCGGCCCTCCGCGGCCCCCTCGATGAGGCCGGGCACGTCGGCGACCACGAAGGTGGTCTCGCCGGCGGTGACGACGCCGAGGTTGGGGATGAGGGTGGTGAAGGGGTAGTCGGCGATCTTGGGCCGGGCCCGCGAGATCGCAGCGATCACCGAGGACTTGCCGGCGCTCGGGAAGCCGACCAGGCCGATGTCGGCGACGACCTTGAGCTCGAGGCGTACGTCGAGCTCGTCGCCGGGCTCACCCAGCAGGGCGAACCCGGGGGCCTTGCGCTTCGACGAGGCGAGGGCGGCGTTGCCGAGGCCACCGCGACCGCCCGCGGCGATCACGAGGGTGGTGCCGTGACCGATGAGGTCGGCCAGCACGGTGCCCTGCGCATCGGTGACGAGGGTGCCGTCGGGGACCACGAGGGTCAGGTCCTTGCCGTTGCCGCCGTTCTTGTGGTCACCGGCACCCTGGCCGCCGTTCTCGGCCCTGCGCGAGGGGCTGTGGTGGTAGTCGACGAGCGTCGTGACGCTCGTGTCGACCTCGAGGATGATCGAGCCGCCCTGGCCGCCGTTGCCGCCGTCGGGGCCGCCGAGCGGCTTGAACTTCTCGCGCTTCACCGAGGCCACACCGTTGCCACCTCGTCCGGCTGCGAGGTGCAGCGTGACCTGGTCGACGAACGTGGGGATG
>CAVYGL010000033.1:0-156445 GCA_963767995.1 uncultured Actinomycetota bacterium | reverse complement strand
CGAGAAGATCGTCGAGGTGAGGTCGTACTCGACGAGCAGGCCCGTGCGGTTGCCGGTGGTCTCGTCCGGCCTGGCGGTGAAGAACGCCGTGCGGTCGGAGACGCGAGCAGCCTGCTGCATGTTGTGGGTGACGACGATGATCGTGTACTCGTTGCGCAGCTCCAGCATGAGGTCCTCGACCCTCGCGGTGGCGATGGGGTCGAGGGCCGAGCACGGCTCGTCCATCAGAATCACGTCGGGCTTCGTGGCGATCGTGCGGGCGATGCACAGGCGCTGCTGCTGACCACCGGAGAGGCCGTACGCCGACTGCTTGAGCTTGTCCTTCACCTCGTCCCACAGCGCTGCACCCTGCAGTGCCTCCTCGACCAGGTCGTCCATGTTGTCGACCTTCATGCCAGTGACCCGAGGTCCGTAGGCGATGTTGTCGTAGATCGACTTCGGGAAGGGGTTCGGCTTCTGGAACACCATGCCGATGTGGGTGCGCACCGCGATCGGGTCGACCGACTTCTCGTAGATGTCCTGCCCGTGATAGACCACCTCGCCCTCGACCCGAGCGCCGGTGACGAGGTCGTTCATCCGGTTGAGGCATCGGAGCACGGTCGACTTGCCACAACCGGAGGGCCCGATCATCGCGGTGATCTCGTTACGACCGTAGGCCAGGTTGACGTCGTGCACTGCGTGGAAGTCGCCGTAGAACACGTTGAGGTCGCGCGTCTCCATGACCGGGTTGACCGGCTTCGCGGGGAGTCGGCGCTCGCCGTCGACGTGGGCGTCGCCGAGCGTCGCCATCTGCGGGAACGTGTCGGAGGAGGAGGCAGAAGCCATGTCGGATGTCACTCTCACCAGGATCGCTGGAACTTGTTGCGGATGAAGATGGCCAGTGCGTTGAGCCCCAGGACCATCACCAGCAGGACGATGATGGCAGCCGAGGCCGCCTCCCGGAGCTCCACGCGGGACTGCGAGGTCAGGGAGTAGATCTGCATGGGCAGTGCGGTGATGCGGCTCATCACACCCTCGGGATCGAAGAGCACCGAGCCGGCGAGGCCGACGATCACGAGCGGGGCCGCCTCGCCGATGGCCCGGGAGAGCCCGAGGATGGTGCCGGTCGCGATCCCGGGGATCGCCGAGGGAAGCGTCTGGCGCCAGGTGGTCTGCCAGACGGTGGCCCCGAGGGCCAAGGACCCCTGCCGGATCTCGCGAGGCACGGCGCGCACCGCCTCACGCGTCGTGATGATGATGACCGGGAGGATGAGCAGGGCGAGCGCCAGGGCACCGCCGAGCACGATGCCGGCGGTCTGGAAGCCCATGAGTGCCATGAGGGCGACCGCCAGCAGACCGTAGACGATGGCCGGGACCGCCGCGAGGTTCTGCAGGTTCACCTCGACGAAGCGGTTCCACCGCTTCGTCGGGTCGGCGAACTCCTCCAGGTAGATCGCGGCCGCGATGCCCAGAGGGACCGCCATCAGCGCGGTGAAACCCATCAGCCACAGGCTGCCGAGGATGCCGGCGCGGAACCCAGACGTCTCGGGGCGCACGATCGAGGCGTAGTTGGTGAGCAGCTCGCTGTCGAACCGGTTGGAACCCTCGATGGCCGTGTCGACGATCAGCGCCACCAGGACCACGACCCCGAAGAACATCGAGAACCAGAGGGCGATCAGGAAGACGAGGGACACCGGGGACTTGTCCCGGCTCCGCCCGGTGGACACGCTGCGGGTGACCTCGCGGGCCGTCGTGGCTGCGATGCTCATCAGTAGACCTGCCTGTAGCGACGTACGAAGCTGATGCTGACGAGGTTCAGCACCAGGGTGATGACGAACAGCAGCATGCCCACGGCGAAGAGCTTGTTGTAGTCGATGGATCCGACCGGGTTCTCGCCGCCCGCCGTGGTGGCCATGAAGCCGGTCATCGTCTGCATGCCGTCGCGCGGGTCGAGGCTGAACTTCTTGAGCGAGCCGGCGGCGAGGGTGACGATCATGGTCTCGCCGATCGCCCGGGACATCCCCAGCACGACCGCAGCCGCGACACCCGACAGCGCCGCCGGGAAGACGACGCGCAGGCTGGTCTGCATCCGATTGGCACCCATCGCCAAGGAACCCTGTCGCATCGATTGCGGCACCGCGGAGAACGCGTCCTCCGCGAGCGAGGCGATCGTCGGGATGATCATCACGCCGAGCACAAGACCGGCCGCCAGGGCGTTGGTGAAGCCCACGTCGATGTTCAGCAGGTCCTGGAGCAGCGTGGGCGTCACGAAGGTCAGGGCGAAGAACCCGTAGACCACGGACGGCACGCCGGCCAGCAGCTCGACCGTCGGCTTCAGGACCTTCCGGGCGCGTCGGGAGGCGTACTCGGAGAGGTAGAGCGCGGCCCCCAGCCCGAGCGGGACGGCCAGCAGGAGCGCGATCACGGTGACCATCAGGGTCGCCGTCACGAGTGGGAGCACCGCATAGGTGCCCTCGAAGGCGAAGAAGTCACCCAGCGGCACCTCGCCGAAGAAGTCGATCACCGGTCGGATCAGCGCCGCGATGATGCCGAACGTGATGGCGATCGAGGCGTAGGCGGAGACCTGGAGGACGACCGTGATCACACGTTCGCCCGGACGCGACTTCGCGCTGAGGTCGATACCGGCCCGCGGGCCCGTCCCAGAGGACGGGCCCGCGGGACCTGCGATGGAGTGGGTGCTCATGAAGAGGAATCAGCCCTGACTTCAGGACCCGAGGGACTCGAGAGCAGACTGCGTCTCCGAGTAGAGCTCGTCGCTCAGCGGGATGAACTGACCGATCTCGGCGATGTCGGCGAGGTTCTCGATGTAGAAGTCCACGTAGGACTTGACTGCCTCGTTGTCCGAGTACTTCGCGTTGTTGACGTAGATGAAGAGAGGGCGCGCGAGAGGCGTGTACTCGCCGGCCTGGGCGGTCTCGGCGGAGGGCTCGACGCAGCCGCTGCCGCTGTCGATCGACAGGGCCTTCAGCGTGTCGGTGTTCTCCTCGTAGTAGGTGTAGCCGAAGAAGCCGACCGCACCCTCGGTGCCGGAGACGCCCTGGACCAGGACGTTGTCGTCCTCGGACGACTCGACGTCGTCGCGGAGCACCTCGGACTCGTCACCGACGACGTCGGCAGCCATGTAGTCGTAGGTGCCGGAGTCGGTGCCGGGGAAGAAGAAGGAGATCTCCTGGTCGGGGAAGCTCGGGTCGATCTCGTTCCAGTTCGTGGCGTCGGCCTGTGGTCCCACGAGGTCGATGAGCTGGTCGGTCGTGAGGCAGTCGACGTCGAGGTCGGGGTGCACCACCACTGTGAGTGCGTCGGTGGCCACCTGGAGCTCGGTGTACTCGACACCGTTCTCCTCGCACAGCGGGGCCTCCTCGTCCTCCTTGATCGGGCGCGAGGCGTCGGAGATGTCTGTCTGGTCCGCGCAGAACTTCTCGAAGCCGCCGCCCGTGCCGGACTCGCCGACGGTGATCTTGACGTCGGGGTTCTCCTCGTTGAGGAGCTCCTGGGCTGCGACGCTCATCGGGTAGACGGTGGACGAGCCGTCGACGGCGACCGAGCCGCTGACGCTGCCCGAGCCGACTCGCTGCCGAGTCGCTGCCGGCGTCGCCGCCGCCACAGGCGGCCAGGGCGAGGGCCAGAACGCTGCGCCGGACGCAGCGGCCCAGCGGGAAGAAGTGCGATTCACTTCGGTGCTCCTGATGAAGTCTGATGATTGCTGACATCAGGGACGCTAGGCACGTCAGGAGAACGAGCACCGCGGCATCGGTGAACGGGCGGTGAACTCGACCGGACCGGATGGCGTCGCTCCACCGTGCGTGAGACGACGATCACATGAACTCACGCGGTCGGCCTTGACGCGCGGCCGGCGTGCGTCCTAGGAGCAGATGGTCAGGGCTGGCGCACCTCGGTGGCCACCACGCGGCCCTTGCGGTGGTGGACCACGAGCATCGCGCCCGGCTCGAGCTCGACGTCCGGCAGGCGGAGCGCGTCGACCACGGTCGCCAGCACGGGTCGGTGGGTGCACAGGACGGCACCCACGTTCTCGTGGAGCAGGGCGTCGACGATCTCGACGACCCCCTCGACGGTCGCACCCTCCTCGCTCAGCTCGTCGTACACCTTGGTCGGCCAGCCGGTCGTGTCGACGTAGGGCCGCACCGTCTGCAGGCACCGCACGCTGGAGGACGTGTGCGCCGACGACACGTCGAAGGCGGCGAGCAGCGGGACGAGGCGCTCGGCCTGTGCCTCGCCGAGCTGCAGCAGCGGCCGCAGCCGGTCGTCCTTGCGCCAGGCCCCGCGCGAGCGGGCCTTGCCGTGCCGGAGCACGACGAGGGCGTGCGTACGCCGTCGCAGCGGCCGCGCCTCGGCGAGGGTCTCGCGGTCGTGGGGATAGGTCAGTCGCATCATGGCGGCATCCCACGGCACCCACTCGACGGCGTCGATCTCCTCGTTGGGCCGGTAGCCGGTGACGTCGTCGCTGCCCACCACCTTGGCGGTCCAGTAGTCGACGTGCTTCCAGCGGCCGCTGGACATCCGGTAGCGCTGCGGGCCGAGCGCCGGGCCGAGCCGGACGTCGAGGCCGGTCTCCTCCGCCACCTCGCGCACCGCGGCCGTGACCTCGTGCTCGCCGGGGTCGAGCTTGCCCTTGGGGAAGGACCAGTCGTCGTACTTGGGCCGGTGCACGAGCAGCACCTCCCACTCCTTGCGACCGCCCTTGCGCGTCACCACCGCACCAGCAGCGCGCACGTCGCGGAGCTCCATGGACGTAGTCTCACATCCACTCATCCGTCCGCAAGGAGACCGTCCGTGCCGCGTCGTGCCGTCCTCGCCCTCGCGGCAGCGCTCGTCGTGGTCTCCGGACTGGTGACGTGGCGGCTGCTGGCGCCCGAGCCGGCGCTGGGCGGCGCGCTGGCCCTCGTGCCGGCGGGGACGAGCCGGGCCTCGTGGACCGACTGGGAGGGCGTACGCCGCGAGCTCGACGCCACCGTCGACGCGGACTCGCCGGCCGAGGACGTGGACGCCTTCATGGCCGAGGCCTTCGCCGCGGACCTGTCCGCGATGTCGGCGCTCGGCAGCTCCGCCGGGACCATGCAGGACGAGCTGGGCCTCTCCCCCGCGACGCTGCGCTGGGAGCTGCTGGCCCAGTCGGGCGACGGCGCGGTCGAGGTGCTCGGGGTCGCCGACGACCTGTCCTACGACGACCTCGCCGAGCGGCTCGCCGCACTGGGCTGGGCCGAGCCGGAGGACGAGGACGGGGTCTGGGTCGGCGGGCCCGACGTCCTCGCCGGGATCGGCTCGACGCTCACGCCGGAGCTCCAGCACTTCGTCCTGCTGCCCGACCGCGGCCTCGTCCTGACCTCCGACCAGGCGCCCTACCTCGAGCAGGTCATGGAGGTCGTCGACGGGGACGCCGACGCCGCCGACGACCTGGCCGACCTGTCCGCGGGGCTCGGGGAGCCGCTCGCGGCGGCGGTGTACGACGGCGCGTACGCGTGCGAGCGCCTCGCGATGGCGCAGGCCGACGACGACGCGCGCGCCGAGGCCGACCAGCTGGTGACGGCGGCCGGCGGCGTGCACCCGCTCACCGGGTTCGCGATGGGCAGTGCTGGCCGGCGGCGACCTCCGGGCGCTCCTGCAGGTCGAGGACGCCGACGACGCACCGGGCGACGCCGACGCGCGCGCCCAGCTCGCAGCCGGCCCGGCTCCCGGGCAGGGCGGCGACTTCGCGGACCGGTTCTCGGTGGAGGACGCCGGCTCGCAGGGCCGCGAGATCACCCTCGACCTGCGACCCGAGGAGGGGGCGTACGTCCTCTCGGACCTGACGAGCGGCCCGGTGCTCTTCGCGACCTGCTGAGCGCAGCAGCGGCGGAGCGAATCAGGCGCGGCGCGGCTCGGGCGGCTTCGGGACGACCCCGAGCAGCTGGTCGATCTCCTCCTGGGAGAGGTGCTCCTCGGACTCGCTCGCGGCGATGATCAGCGTGGTGGTGAGCTCGACCTCGTTGAGCAGGTCGCCGTCCTCGAGGGTCACGTCGAACTGGTCGTGCACGTCGCCCTCCCTCCTGCGTGGATCATCCGACTGTAGGCGCCGGATCCAACTCGTGTACCCCATTCTCGCCGACCCGACGGGTCGGCGAACATGGCCCGAACGAGTCAAGTGTGACGCGAGAACGAGACCGGCCCCACCCCCCGAAGGGGATGGAGCCGGGTCGTGATCAGATCTGGAACAGGTCCAGCGTCAGCAGATCAGAGCGGACGGACGTTCTCCGCCTGCGGGCCCTTCGGGCCCTGGGTGACGTCGAACTCGACCTTCTGGTTCTCGTCCAGCGACTTGTAGCCGTTGGACTGGATGGCCGAGTAGTGCACGAAGACGTCGTCGCCGCCGTCCTCCTGCGCGATGAAGCCGAAACCCTTCTCGGCGTTGAACCACTTCACGGTGCCTTGAGCCATGTGCTCGGTACTCCTGTTATCGGAACGAGAAGCCATCACTGCGACGGCTCCGCACCAAGTGCGGTGACACGTCGTCCCGACTCACAAGCTGGAAGGCCCGAAGAAGAGAACGCCGTTGGATCACAAACTCCGCGGGCGTCTACCTGCTGGAACTTGCACCTGTTGCACGTCGAACTCTACCAAGAAATGGCGTGACGTCATCGTCCGAGGACCACCTGTTCATGAACGGCGCGACGCCAACGAGCGCCGCCGACGGAGCGCCCCGACGACGATCGTCCGCGTGACCCTGACACGATCACCCGGTCCGACCCTCCCGCGCGTCGCCGTCTGCGGCATCAGCCTCGAGGCCTCCACCTTCTCCCCGGCCCTCACCACGGCAGCGATGCTGGCCCCGCGGCGTGGCCGCGAGGTCCTCGACGCCTGGGACTTCTGGCGCGACGGCGGATCGCTCGCCGACCGCGCCGAGTGGATCGGCGTCCTCCAGGCGCGCAGCATCGCCGGCGGTGCGATCCCGCCGACGACTACGGCCTGCTCAGGGCGCGAGATCCTCGCCGGGCTCGTCGCGCTCGTCGCCGAGGCACCGCTCGACGGCCTGGTCCTCGACATCCACGGCGCCGCCAGCGTGGTCGGCCTCGACGACATGGAGGGCGACCTCGCCGTCGCCGTACGAGCGGTGGTCGGCGCGGACTGCCTGATCAGCAGCGGCATGGACCTGCACGGCAACGTGTCCCGGACGCTCGCCGAGACCGTCGACCTGCTCACCACCTACCGCACCGCGCCGCACGTGGACTGGCACGAGACCAAGGAGCGGGCCGCCCGCAACCTCGTCGACCGGCTCGCCCTGCCGCCGGGTCGTCGCCGCCCGGCGAAGGCGTGGGTGCCGGTGCCGATCCTGCTCCCCGGCGAGATGACGAGCACCCGGCAGGAGCCGGCGAGCAGCCTGTACGCCCGGGTGCCCGAGATCGAGGCGCTCGACGGGATCCTCGACGCGGGCATCTGGATCGGCTACCCGTGGGCCGACGAGCCGCGCAACTGCGCCGTCGTGATGGTCGTCGGCGACGACGCCGACCTGGCGCTGGCCGAGGCGACGCGCCCTGGCGCGCGAGCTGTGGCGGCGGCGCGAGGAGTTCGGCTTCGTCGCGCCGACCGGGACGTTCGACGAGGTGCTCGCCGCGGCCGTCGCCTCGCCGGCGGCGCCGTACGTCATCTCCGACTCCGGGGACAACCCGACGGCCGGCGGCGCGGGCGACGTCACGTGGACCCTGGCCCGGCTGCTGGCGAGCGAGGCGCTCGCGGCGAGCGGCAAGCGCGCGATCTACGCCTCGATCCCCGACGCGATGGGCGCGCTGGCCGCGGCCGAGGCGGGCGTCGGGGCCGACGTACGCCTCCGGCTCGGGGCGCGCGTCGACGACCGGCACGCGCCACCCGGTGGAGGTGTCGGGCACGATGCGTGGCCGTCGTGCCGAGCGAGGACAACCTCGAGGTCGTCGTACGCACGCCTGCGGTCGACGTGGTCCTCACCCGGCGCCGCCGGCCCTACCACCTCGAGGCGGACTTCACCCGGCTCGGGCTGGACCCGCGTCGCGCCGACATCGTGGTCGTGAAGATCGGCTACCTCGAGCCCGAGCTCTTCGACCTGGCCGCCGACTGGATGCTCGCGCTCACGCCGGGCGGCGTCGACCAGGACCTCGCCCGCCTCGGGCACACGCGCATCCAGCGGCCGATGTTCCCGCTGGACGACGTCTCGTCGGTCGACCCGGTCGCCCACGCGGTGCTGTTCCCCGGCGACACCGCACGCTGAGCGGTCAGCGACCGAGGGCGGCCATCACCTCGGCCAGCACGTCGGGACTGGTCACGCTGCGGCTGCCGTCGTCGTAGCCCGCGGAGACACCGGCCGACGGCACCGTGCCCGGCGCGCGCAGGTGCACCTCGAGCGCACCGGTCGCCGCGACGATGCGGGCGACGTTGGCCGCGCGGACGCCGCCGCCCACCGCGATCCGGACGTCGTCGCCGCCGCGGCGGACCAGGTCGGCCAGCAGGTCGAGGTGGTCCAGCGCGGGTCCGGCGCCGCCCGAGGTGAGCAACCGGCTGACGCCGAGGTCGGCGAGCAGCGCGAGCCCCGAGGGCTTGTCGGGCACGGAGTCGAAGGCCTTGTGGAAGGAGACGGGCGCGTCGCCGCACGCGGCCACGAGCCGGCGTACGGCGTCCGCGTCGATGCTGCCGTCGGGCGTCAGCGTGCCGATGACGAAGGCGATGCGCGTGCTCGCCGGCACCGCCTCCCGGACCGCCGCGATGTCGGCGGCCATCACGTCGACCTCGGCGGCCGAGTGCACGAAGTCACCGGGCCGGGCGCGCACCAGCACGCGGTGCTCGAGGCCGGGCGCGGCTTCGACGCAGTGGCGGACGAACCCCAGCGTCGGCGTCGTACCGCCCTCGGCGAGCCCGGCGCACACCTCGATCGCGTCGGCACCGGCGGCCGCGGCGACGGCGGCTCCCCCGACGTCCTCGAGGCAGACCTCGACCAGGGTCACGCGGGCACGCCCCGCAGGCGGACGGACAGGCAGGTGACGCAGCCCTCCATCTTCTCGAACTCGGAGATGTCGACCGTGACGACGTCGAGCCCGCGCTCGCGGAAGAGCGCGGCGGACGCCGGTGCGGACGACGCCATCAGGACGGTGCCGGCGTCGAGCACGACGACGTGCGCGCCCGACTCCTCCGGCACGTCGAGGAAGTGGCCGGCCCAGACGTCCGGGTCGTCGACGAGCGGCCCGTGCCCGACCACGGTCCCGTCGGGCAGGGCGGTGACGGCGGACTTGAGGTGGAGCACCTTGCGGACCGGTACGCCGATCACGTCGGCGCCGAGGGGCGCGAGGTGTGCCCGCAGCTGCTCGACGCCGACCTCGTTGGTCCGGCCGCCCAGGCCGACCCAGACCCGGCCGTCGTGCTTGAGCACGTCGCCCCCGTCGAGCGTGCCGGGCGCCTCGATGTGGGCGATGCGGTAGCCGTGGGCGCGCACCGCGGCCTCGGCCGCCTGCGGTCTCGGCACGCCGCTCGTCGGCGCCCGGTCGGGCGATGACCGCGAGGTCGCCGTAGACGACCATCGCGTCCTCGACGAAGACCGAGTCGGGCAGGTCGTCGGCGGCCTCGACCTCGGTGGTGGTCCACCCCGCCGCGTGCAGCGCGTCGACGTACGCCTGCCACTGGCGCACGGCGAGCTCGACGTCGACGTCGTCGCTGCGCTGGATGTGCGTGACGAGGCCCTCGCCCATCCGCGACGAGGGCGGTCGGACCAGGGCGTGACGGGTGTCCATGGGGCGAACGTACAAGAGGACGCTCCCCGTCTGAGATGATCGCCACCGGCGTGGAACCCCGCGCCGGGCGGGCCTCTAGCTCAATTGGCAGAGCAGCAGACTTTTAATCTGTTCGTTCAGGGTTCGAGTCCCTGGAGGCCTACCAGTCAGCCGTCGGCGACCTCGATGAGCACCTTGCCGACGGCACCGCTCTCGACGGCGGCGTGCGCGTCGGCGGTCCGCTCGAGCGGGAAGTGGTGCAGCGGCAGGCCGTGGTCGTCACCGACGCCGAACCCGCCGTCCGCGACCGCGGCCGTGATGTCCTCGGCCGCCGCGCGCAGCGCCGCCTCACCGACGGTGTAGAGCAGCACCCACTGGAAGCGGGCGTTGGTGGAGAAGGTCTCGCGGACGCTGAGGGTCACCTCGTCGCCGCCGTTGTTGGCGTAGATCGCGATCGTCCCGCGGGGCTTGATGACTCCCACGTCGAGCCGCAGGTTCTGCGCCGGCGCCACCTCGACGACGAGGTCGACGCCGTCCGGGGCGAGGTCGCGGATCGCGGCGGCCGCGTCACCGTCGCGGTAGTTCACGACGTGGTGGGCGCCGGCGGCCCGCGCCAGGTCGGCCTTCTCGGGGCTGCTCACCGTGGTGATCACCGTGGCGCCGGCCCAGCGGGCGAGCTGGATGGCGGCGTTGCCGACCGCGCCGGCCCCGCCCGCGACGAGCACCGTCATGCCGGCGAGGGCTCCGGGAGCGAGCCGGTCCGGGCCGTCCTCGGAGGTGGTCAGCGCGCGGTGCGCGGTGACGGCGGGGACGCCGAGGGAGGCGCCGACGTCGTACGACGCGGCGTCCGGCAGCGCGGCGACGTTGGCCACCGGGAGGACGACGAGCTCCTGCGCGGTGCCGCCCGGGCGGGTGTGCTGCGCCAGCATCGTCCAGACCCGGTCGCCGACCGCGAGCCCGGTGACGTCGGGGCCGACGGCGTCGACGACCCCGGAGCCGTCCTGGCCGGGCACGATCTCGGGGAAGGCGAGCCCGCCCATGCCGCCGGCGCGGAACTTCCAGTCCGTCGGGTTGACCCCGGCGCGGACGATCCGCACCCGCACCTCGCCCGGTCCGGGCTCCGCTGCGTCCCGCTCGACCAGCTCGAGGACCGAGGAGTCGCCGCTCTCGGTGTAGACCACTGCACGCATCACGTCTTCTTCCGTCGGGGATCGGTGTGCCTGCGTCAACACACGGACGCGCCCGACTATGCCGAACCGGGACGGACCCGACCGGTCAGCGGACCCTGACCGACCCGACGCGGTAGGCACCCGACGACGTACGCCCGGCGTTGGCGAGGTGCATCGGCTGCGAGTAGCCCGTCGGGTCGACGACGCTGACGAGGACGTCGTACCTCCCCGGCGACAGCCGCGGGACCGAGACCTTGGTGGTGCGTCGCGAGGAGGCGACGAGTCCCTCGAGCTGCTGGCCGAGCGAGGCGCTGACCGTCCTGCCCGCCCGCTCGAAGGTGAGCCGCACGTCCCAGCGGTCGTACGTCGGCGCGCTGCCCTGGTTGACCCACGACGTCCGCACGACCAGGCGGCGACCGGCAGCGATCGAGCGCGGCAGGGTCAGGGACCGGAGCCGGATCCGGTAGCCGGCCGAGGCGAGCGCGGTGGCGTACGCCGAGCGCTGCGGTCCGGTGAGGTCCTCGAAGCGCCACGGCATGTTGGCCGAGGACATGGTGGAGACGTGGAACCGGCGGACCTGCTGGGCACCCAGCACCGGGTCCGCGCGCGTGCACCACTCGGAGAAGAAGGGCCGCGTCCGCCAGACGGACTGGAGCCGCGCGTCGACCGCCACCATCGAGTACATGTCGGGGCAGCCGAGGTTGTCGGTGCGGATGCCGAGGTTGTCGTGCGCGGCGAGGGCCTTCAGCGTGAACTCCACCGACGTCATGGTGTTGATCAGGACGTGCTTGGTGGGGAACGCGTCCGCGACGGCGTCGACGATGGCGAGGCCCTTGGCGTCCGAGACGTGGTCGCCCTCCCAGACGTGCCACTCGCCGTACGCGCCGTAGCCGCCGACGTCGACGTAGCCCAGCCGCGGGTCGTCGCCGTAGCGCCGACCGAGCTCGGCCATCAGCTCACGCCACTGGCCCAGGAAGCCGGCGGAGCTCCAGTCGGGGATGTCGGTGCCCGCCTGGCGCGGGACGAAGGACGGCGTCACCGCCGGGAAGTCCTCCCGGTAGCTCATCCAGCAGCCGGGGCAGTAGGCCATCACCCGGAAGCCGAACTTGCCGCCGCGCTCTCCGGCCGCGGCCAGCCCGGCGTCGAGCCAGGTGAAGTCCCACTGGTTGTCCGCCGGCTCGATCCGGCCCCAGTAGACCTGGTCGCGGTAGTAGACGTCGTCGGGCGGTCACGGTGGCGGGCGTGGGGTCGACGCCGAACCAGCGGTACTGGCCGCGCAGCGGGTTCGGCAGGTCGGCACCCGCAGGCAGCGGGGCGAGGCCGAAGGTGCGCTCGGCCCGCTGGCTCGGGCCCGCCTGCGCGGTCGACGACGGCGCGAGGAGCGACACGGTCAGGCCGGCGACCGCCACGAGGGCCACCAGGGCGTGCCTCAGCGCAGTCGTCGGTCCCGGTCCACGTGCACGCACGCCCGCCAGTGTGCGCGAGATCCCAGGATCTCCGCAGGACTACCGAAGGATCCGTCAAGCCCCCCGTGCGGTCAGGCGCGCTCGGCAGGCACGCCGCGCGCACCGGAGTCGGTGAGCTCGGCCTCGCGCTCGGCGACCGCCTCGAGCTCCTGGCGCCGGGTCTCCTGCATCATCGCCCGGGTGGCGTCGTAGATGCCGGGGTCGGACACGAGGTCGGCAGCACCGCGACGCAGCCGGGCCAGCGCGGCGCGGGCGAAGATCTGCTGCTCGGTCGTGGTGCGCTCGGAGCGGTTGTTGCTGATGAAGGTGATCGCCCACCGCATCAGCGCCGACACCTGGTTCTTGAACCCGGTGAGGTAGACGAGGTGCACGCCGAGCCACATCAGCCACGCGACGATGCCGGTGAGCCGGAACTTGCCGACCATCGCGACCGCGCGGAACCGGCTGATGATCGCCATCGAGCCCTTGTCGAAGTACTTGAACGGCTCCTGCGGCTGCTTGTCCTCGAGCCGGTTCCTGATCTCCTTGGCGGCGTACTTCGCGCCCTGGATGGCGACCTGTGCGACGCCCGGGAGGTTGTCGAGGGCGATCATGTCGCCGACGACGAAGACCTCGGGGTGGCCGGGCAGCGTGAGGTCGGGGTTGACCGCGATGCGGCCGGCCCGGTCGAGCGGGGCGCCGGTCTGCTCCGACAGCGTCTTGCCGAGCGGGTTGGCCTGCACGCCCGCGGCCCAGATCTTGGTGACCGAGTTGATCCGCTCGACGTGGCCATCCTTGAACTTCACCTCGAGGCCGCGCTCGTCGACGTCGGTGACCATGCCGCCGAGCATGACCTCGACGCCGAGCTTCTCGAGCTCGGTCTTGGCCTTCTCGCCGAGCTTGGCACCGAAGGGCGGCAGCACCTGCGGCGCGGCGTCGACGAGGACGACGCGGGCGGTGCGGGTGTTGATGGCGCGGAAGTCCTTGTTGAGGGTGCGGTGCGCGAGCTCCGCGATCTGGCCGGCCATCTCCACACCGGTCGGGCCGGCACCCACCACCACGAACGTCAGGTGGTGGTCGACGTCGTCGCCGCGAGTGGCGCCGAGCTCGGCCATCTCGAAGGCGCCGAAGATCCGGCCGCGCAGCTCGAGGGCGTCGTCGATGCTCTTCATGCCGGGCGCGAACTCGGCGAAGTGGTCGTTGCCGAAGTAGGACTGGCTGGCGCCGGCGGCGACCAGCAGCGAGTCGTACGACGTCACGGTGTCGCGGCCCAGCACCTGCGAGGTGACCGTCCTGGCGGCGAGGTCGATGCCGGTGACCTCGCCCAGGATCACCCGGGCGTTGTCCTGGCTGCTGAGGATCTCGCGGGTCGGCGGGGCGATCTCGCCCTCGGACAGGATGCCCGTCGCGACCTGGTAGAGCAGCGGCTGGAAGAGGTGGTGGGTGGTCTTGGCGATCACGGTCACGTCGACGTCGGCCCGGCGCAGGGCCTTGGTGCCGAAGAGCCCGCCGAAGCCGGAACCGATCACGACGACCTTGTGTCGCGGCGTCTGCGTCGTGGTCATCACTGGGCTCCTGGAGTCGGGGGCGGGTGCTCGTGGTGGCGCTGTAGGACCATTGTCCTCCCGCCCCGATCGGGACGGCGAAACGCCGGGGCGTCTGGTTGCTCACATTCCACTACCCCGACTCGCGAGAAACTAGGGTGATCGTCGAGGTTTGAACCACCCGGATCACGGGTAACCATGGCCCCACTGGACTGTCCACACCCTCGAAATGAGTCCCAGTGCCGCTGAGCTCCGAGTTGACCCTGGCGTCGTCGCCGCGCGCTGCGGCCGATGCCCGGCGCTGGGTCAGCGACGTCTGCCACCGGCTGGAGCGCCCCGACCTCGTGGAGTGCGCCGAGCTGGGGGTGTCCGAGCTGGTGGCCAATGCCGTGCTGCACGCGGCCGCCCCGTTCCGGGTGCGGGTCCGCGGCACCGCGAGCCATCCGCGCATCGAGGTCATCGACGGGTCGACCAGCCCCCCCGTGCCGCCGGCGCCGCTCGTCGGCGACGACCTCGACCTCCTGCTGACCTTCGGGCGCGGCCTGTCGATGGTGGCCCAGTGCGCGGTCGCCTGGGGCGCGACGATCGAGGCCGACAGCAAGATCGTCTGGTTCGAGCCGGCCGCGCAGATGAGCGACGAGGGTGGAGCCGAGTGGGTGATCGACTCCCACGACCAGACCGGTCCCGAGCCCATCAGCGACGACGCCGTCGAGGTGCGGCTCCTGGGCCTCGAGGTGCCGCTCTACTCCTCCCTGGCCCGGCAGTACCACGAGCTGCGGCGCGAGCTGCGCCTGCTCTCGCTCTCCCACCAGTCCGACTACCCGCTGGCCGGCGACCTCACCTCGATGTTCGCCAACTTCGAGCGGCAGTTCCCCACCACGTTCGGCGACCAGGTCCGCGCGGCCGAGAGCGGCGGGCTGCCGCGCGTCGACCTGACCTTCTCGATGATGCCCGAGGCCGGCCCGATCTTCGTGACGATGACCGAGATGTTCGACGTCGCCGACGCCTTCTGTCGCGCCGAGCGGCTGCTCTCGCTGGCCCGCACGCCCGCGCAGCGCTCCCTGCAGAACTGGCTCCTCGGCGAGCTGGTCCACCAGCTCGGCGGGGCGACTGCGCAGCCCTGGTCGGGAGCGTCCGGCACCAGCACCACGTCCGCCTCCAACAGCCAGGTCGGGTGACCGCGCGCCCGCTGCGCGCCACCGACCTCCTCGTCGTGGCCGCGGGCGGTGCCCTCGGAGCCCTGCTCCGCCTGGGCGTCGACGCAGCCGCGCCCGACTCGCTGTTCCCCTGGCCGACGTTGGGCATCAACGTGGTCGGCGCGTTCGCGCTGGGGCTGCTGCCCGCCCTCGCCGTCGTACGTCGCTCGCCCGCGATCGCGCTCGCCCTCGGTCCCGGAGTCCTGGGCGGCTTCACCACCGTGAGTGCGTGGGCCGGCCAGGTCCGGGCGCTCGCGGACGACGGCCACCCGGGACTGGCCGGGCTCTGCCTCGTCGCCACCCTCGCCGCCGGGCTCCTCGCCGCGGCGCTCGGCCAGCACCTGGCCCGCCAGGCGGCTCTGCCGTGACCGCCGTCCTCGTCGCGCTCGGCGCCGCCGTCGGCGCACCCCTGCGCTACCTCGTCGGCCGGGCCCTGGACGGGCGCTTCCCGACCGGGATGCTGCTCGTCAACGTCGCGGGCTCGGGGCTCTTCGGCGTGTTCGCGGCGATGGCCCTCGGCGACGCCGGGTGGGCGCTGCTCGGCACGGGGTTCTGCGGAGCCTTCACGTCGTTCTCGTCGTTCGCCGTCCAGGCCGTCGAGCGGCCCGTGCGCACCGCGACGGCGTACGTCGTGGCGACGGCCGCGCTCTCCGTCGGCGCCTGCGCCCTGGGCTGGGCCCTCGTCGGCGTCGTGGGCTAGGCCGACCGTCGGTAAAATTCTGGACAGCTGTCACGACTGCTGGCGCTAGCCCCAGCCGAGCTCGTGGAGCCGGGAGTCGTCGAGCCCGAAGTGGTGCGCGACCTCGTGGACCACGGTGATCCGCACCTCCTCCTCGAGGTCGGCCACGGTGTCGGCCATGTCGAGCAGCGGTCCCCGGAAGAGCAGGATCCGGTCGGGCAGCATGCCGCTGTGGTTGGCCGGGCGCTCGGTCAGCGCCAGCCCGTCGTAGAGGCCCAGCAGGTCGGGATCGTCCGCCGGCGCCTCCGCCTCGACGAGGACCACGACGTTGTCGACCAGGCGCGCCAGGTCGTCCGGCAGTCCGTCGAGGGCGCGCCCGACCATGGCGTCGAAGGCGGCCGGGTCCAGGTCGATCGGCATGTCACCAGCCTAGGGAGCGACAAGAAATCCGGTCGTGACGCACGAATGCCGAACGGGGTGAGCTGAGGCTCACCCCGTTCGGCATGCATTGGCGACCCCGACGGGACTCGAACCCGCGGCCTCCGCCGTGACAGGGCGGCGCGCTAACCAACTGCGCTACGGGGCCAGGTGTAACTGGGTCGTACTGGTGAAGCGGGTGGAACTCTAACCCATGGTCAACGGCTGCCACCAATCGGCGTCCGACCCTGACCCGGTCGTACCCCCAACCGGATTCGAACCGGCGCTACCGCCGTGAAAGGGCGGGGTCCTGGGCCGCTAGACGATGGGGGCCAGCTTGCCTGGGCGGGCCCATTCAAGCGTCGACCAGCATAGGGCCAGGGGCCGGTGCACTCCCAACCCACGCCCCGCACCCGGCCGCGTCTGATCGTCGTCGTGGGACGGTTCGCTGGAACGGCCTCCGGGGCGGGCGACGCTGACTACGCTTGCGGGGTGAGCCAGGGGTCGCGTCAGCTGCACTTCCTCGTTGTCGACGACAACGAGGACATCCGTGACGTGTTCCGTCGCCTCGTCGAGCGTGCCGGGCACCTCGCGACGACCGCCAACGACGGGATCGAGGCGGTCGAGGCGCTCCAGCGGGAGTCCTTCGACGTGATGCTGCTGGACCTCACGATGCCGCGGATGAACGGCGTCGAGGTCGTCCGCTGGATGCGAGACCACCCCAAAGTAGGTGCCACGATGCGAGTCGTCGTCATCAGCGCGTGGGCTGGTGAGCACAGAGCCGACCTCCAGGAGCTCGGAGTCGAAACCGTGATGCAGAAGCCGCTGCGTATTCAGCAATTGACTGATCTGATTGCGGAGACGCTGCCCGATCAGGAGTCCTGACTCCCGACCCTGACAGCTTTTCCGGGGGTACGGCCTCCGGGTGGCGTCGAGGCGCGCCCAGCCGGGCGTGCTTCAGCCCCAACCCCCTGGAGAAGAAATCATGATGAATCGCATCCGCACCCGCATCGAGTCGAAGATCACCACTGACCAGATGCAGTCGTACTACGCGTGGCGTCCGGGCTCCCGGCCGTCGCTGACTCATGCCGCTGACACACGGCGTGTGAGGCTTGCACAGTGACACATGTGGACAGCGTCGAGTCGGCCGGTGGTCGGCTCGGCGCTGTCCTGTCCGCTCCGCGGTCGGGGGTCGCGCAGCTCGGACCCCGAGGGCCCTGGCTGGTCACCAACCCGGCCCTGGCCCGCCAGGTCCTGACCGACGTCAGTGCCTTCGACTTTCCGGGGGACATCAGCCGCAGTGGCGACCTGTCGCGCAGCATCGGCGACACCAGATCGGGTCACGTCACGTTCGACCCACTCGGTCCCGACCACGTGGCGCGCGGGGTCGTCACCTTCCGCGACGAGTGGGAGGACGCTCTCACCCGTCACGGGCGCGGCGCGGTCGGCGGACCGTACGACGCCATGGAGCTCCTGCGTCGACCGATCTCGCTGTCAACCATCGCCGCGGTGCTTCCGGACCTCGACGAGCACCGGCGCCGCGGGTCGCCCACCTGGTGCTCGCCTGGATCGACGCCCTCGCACCCGTCATCGCGGCGCGCCGTACGCCCGGACGGTTCAGCCGGGCACGCCGCGTGGAACGTCGCGCCCGCCTCTCCTTGGAGGACACCCTCGACGAGGTCGTCGGCCTCGTGGTTGCTGCCCCTCACGTGGCGACGATGCTGGCCGCAGGTATCCAGGTGCCGATCGCTGCGGGAGCGTGGCTGCTGGCGTGGATGGCCGACGATCCCACCCGCGTCGTCGACCCGGTGGACGCCGTCTGGGAGACCCTGCGCCTCACACCTCCCACGTGGATCACGCCTCGCATCACCACCCGGGACGTCGACATGGGTGGCACGCGCAGTCCCCTCCGGCGCCGTGGTCCTGGTCAGTCCCCTGCTCCTCGGTCGCCTGCCCGAGCTGGTGCCGGGCGAGCCCGAGAAGCTCCCCGCGTTCGATCCCGGACGCTGGCGAGACACCCACGCAGCGGCCAGGCGCCTGGCTTCCCTTCGGCGCCGGCCCGCACTCCTGCCCGGGCCGCTCGCTCGGCATGGCGCAGCTCGTCGAGCTCGCGACCTGGGCCAGCCAGGCACGAGCTCTCCCTGAGTCGAGCGCGTGGGCATCGACCAGAGTCGGGGCATCGCCCCGATACCGTGTCGGTTCACCGTTGACGCGACGAGAGTAGGTGCCGTGATCGACCATCGCGTTCGCTGCAGGACACGACCGTGAGCGGTCCCGTCTCACGCGGCAGCACTCGGTCTGGCAACGATGATCATCCGGGGGACGCTCGGGCTGGACGACGCCATCCGTCGCACGGTCGCTCACTTCCTGACCGTGCGCCGCGTCGAGATCGTCACCGTGGTCCTGACCAGCTTCACCCCTGAGGACCGGACCGGGTGGGTCCAGCTCGGGGGACGCGCGTGGATGTGGGAGTCGACCCGCTGCGGGGTCCACCCGAACCCTGCTGCCCGCGGCCGGCGCCGGTCCGGAGGCGGCCCTGACCATGCCGTGGCTCTCCCAGCTGGCCCGCGACGACATCGTCGCGCTGACCGGACTGCGGGATCGCTGCCGCACGAGGCCGCGCAGGACCGCGACGAGCTCTCGCGCGCGCGGGTGTCCGCAGCCTCGTCACCTCCGCCTTCTCCTCGCAGGGCGACATGTTCGGCAGCATGTCGCTGGTCGGCGACGAGACCGGCGACTGGCCGGAGCAGCTGATCGACGACTTCCGCCTGCTGGCCGCGGCCATCACCTCCGGCTCTCGCTCGAGCAGGCCCGGCGGGCACTCGCCGAGGCGATCGACGGCAGGGGCCGAGGCGCAGGCGGCGCTACCAGCAGTTCTTCGGCGCCGTCGGGCACGAGCTGCGTACACCCCTCGCGGCCATCACGGGCTACACCGAGGTGCTGCTCGACGACGCGGCCCAGGCACCTGACGGACCCGTCGTCGCGGCGCTGCTGCGTGACGGGCCGGTGATCCTGCGCGCCAGCGAGCAGCTGCTCGCCGTCGTCGACGAGCCTCCTGGGTGCCGGGCGGGCGCTGGCCAGCGACGACCGGCCAGGAGGTCACTGTCGCGGACGCGATCGCCGACGTCGTCCACTGGCACCGCGCGCCGGCACTCGCCGCGCACGTGGAGATGTTCGTCGACGTCGACCCGGACCTCGTCGTCTCGGCGCACGCGTCGGGGGTGCGACAGGTGCTCGCCAACCTCCTGGGCAACGCGATCACCCACCACCGCGACCGACGGTGGCACGGTCCACCTCTCGGCGGGTCGCCTCCTCGGCGAGAGCGGCCAGGCGATGGTGCGGATCGTCGTGCGCGACGACGGACCGGGGCTGGAGCCCGAGCAGCTGGCCCACGCGTTCGACCCGTTCGTCCGCTTCGCGCCCAGCGGGCACCAAGGGCACCGGCCTCGGCCTGTCCATCTGTCGCACCGTCGCCGAGCGCGACGGGGGTGCGGTGCGGGGCGTGTCCACGCCGGGCACGGGGTCGTCCTTCTGGGTCGAGCTCCCTGCGCAGCCGACGGTCGCGGCCACCTGAGCCGATTCCGTCCGCACCGACGGGCTCATGTATCCTCGTCCCCGCTTGGGCAGGTAGCTCAGTTGGTACGAGCGATCGCCTGAAAAGTGATAGGTCGGCGGTTCGACCCCGCCCCTGCCCACAAGCACAGAAGGGCCCCGATCACGTCCCGATCGGGGCCCTTCTGCGACTCCGGGCCCGGACCCGCGAGGATGTCTGCGTGCTCCCCCGCCTCGAGGTCGTACGCCGACTGCGGCCGGTCGACCTCGTCGCGCCGGGCTCGGTGCAGGTCGACACCACCTCCGGCGGAACGGTCGCGCTGCCGGTCGTCGCGCCGTACGTCGCCGCCACCACCACCGCGGTGGACGGGGCCGCCCTCTCCCTCCACCTGCGCGGCCACCGGCTGGCCGCCTCCCTGGAGGACGGCTCGGTGTCGCTCGGGGTGACCGCCGGCGACGAGACGCGCGTGCTGCGGAGCCGGCGGTTCCACCGCGCCGACGCACCGACCGACCTCGCCCTGACGCTGACCGGGACGCACGTGACGGGGTGGACGCGCGAGGCCGGCCGCTGGGTCGCCCGGGCGCGCCACGACCTGCGCGACGACGACGGGACCGGCCGCGCGCTCGACACCCGCGACGAGGGTGCGCTGGCGGAGCTCCAGCGTCGAGCTCCCCGACGGCGGGGGCACGGCCGGCGGCTTCGGCCAGCTCGGGCTGCGCGACGTCCGGTTCGTCACCGACGAGGACGGTCGCCCCCTGCGCGAGGGCGAGGCGCTCTGGCTCACCGCCACCTCCGCCGGGCCGGGCTTCTTCGACACCGCGCACACGAGCGTGTGGCGACTGGACCCGACGAGCCTCGACCTGGCGCACGCGGGCGACCTCTTCTTCCGCCGCCCCGACCGACCGGGCGTCTTCGGCGACCACGCCACCCACCTCGTCCGCTCGGCCGGCGGGTGGCTCGTGGCGACCAGCACGTGGGGCGACTTCGAGACCCCGACGACCCGCGCCGGTCGTCGTACGCCGTCGGGGTTGCGGGTGACCCTCGCCGAGTCCGGCGCCGACCTGCTGCGCGGCACCCACGTCCTCGACACCCGCGAGCTGCCGCTGCCGACCGACGGTCTCGCCTCGATCGCGACCTGGGACCCGCACCTCGTGCGGCGCGACGGGTCAGTGGCTGGTGGGCTTCGTCAGCGCGCGGCGCTTCTTCGACTTCCACCCCGCGCTGGCCGGCGGGCCGGACCTCGATGACCTGCGCCTGCTGGGCGCCGCCACCGACCGGACCGCCACCGAGGGCACGACGCTCGTGGAGGTCGACGGGGACCTGGTCGTGCTGGCGAGCGACGGCCGCGACTCCCCGCGCGGCATGCGGGCACGCTTCCCCGTCTTCGACCTCGCGATGCGCGAGACCGGCCTGCTCGAGGCGCCGTACCCGACCAACCTGCCCTGGCCCACCCTCGCGCGTGTCGACGACTCGTGGCTGATGGCGACCTTCGACGGACGCTCCGCCGGCGGCGCGCTGCTCGGCTACGGCACGCACGGCGACCTGACCCTGATGCGCCCGTGCTGATGCGCTGGCAGTGATCGCGCGGCGATAGGCTGGGCGTGACGGCGGTCACCACCCCTCGACCGCTCCGACCAGGTCCGCACACCCCGCGGCCGCACCCATGAGAGAAGGATCCACAGCATGTCTGGAGCCGCCACGTCCGGCGTCGACGTCTTCGACCTCGGCAGCGAGCACGAGCAGGTCGTGTTCTGCAACGACCCCGCCAGCGGCCTCCGGGCCATCGTCGCGATCCACTCCACCGCGCTGGGCCCGGCCCTCGGTGGGACGCGGTTCTACCCCTACGCCAGCACCGACGACGCGATCGTCGACGTGCTCAACCTCTCCCGCGGGATGTCGTACAAGAACGCGCTCGCCGGCCTCGACCTGGGCGGCGGCAAGGCCGTCATCATCGGTGACCCGGCCGAGCTCAAGACCGAGGCGCTGCTGCGGGCCTACGGCCGCTTCGTGCAGTCGCTCCACGGCCGCTACTTCACGGCCTGCGACGTCGGCACGTTCAGCGTCGACATGGACCACATCGCGCGCGAGTGCGACTTCGTCACCGGCCGCACCGTCGCCCACGGCGGCGCGGGCGACAGCTCGGTGCTGACGGCGTACGGCACCTTCCAGGGCATGCGGGCCGCCGCCGAGCAGCTGTGGGGCGAGCCCACGCTCGCCGGGCGCACCGTCGGTGTCGCCGGCGTCGGCAAGGTCGGCCGCCACCTCGTCCGCCACCTCATCGAGGACGGCGCCACCGTCGTCGTGACCGACGTCCACGCCCCGTCGGTGGAGGCCGTCCGCGCGGAGTACCCGCAGGTGCAGGCCGTCGGCTCGACCGATGAGCTGGTCGCGACCCAGCTCGACGTCTACGCGCCCTGCGCGATGGGCGGCGCCATCAGCGACGAGGTGCTCGAGGTGCTGCGCGCCTCGATCATCTGCGGCGCGGCCAACAACCAGCTCGCCCACCCCGGCATCGAGAAGCAGATCGCGGAGCGAGGCATCCTCTACGCGCCCGACTACTGCGTGAACTCCGGTGGCGTGATCCAGGTCGCCGACGAGCTCGAGGGCTTCTCGTTCGAGCGCGCCCAGCAGCGCGCGAGCGGCATCTTCGACACCACCCGCCGCGTCTTCGAGCTCGCCGCCGCCGACGGCGTCACCACCGCCGAGGCCGCGGACCGCCTCGCCGAGCGCCGGATGCGCGAGGTCGGCCGCCTGCGCGGCATCCACCTCTGACGTCGACCGGGCGACTTCGTGCGCCGTCTCCAGAGCGCTGACCGGGCGACTTCGTGCCCGTCGCGGGTGCGCGCGACGGGCACGGAGTGCCCGGTCGCACGTGCTCGACGCGCACGGAAGTGCCCGGTCGGTTCAGGGCGCGGTCGTACGCGCCGACGCCCGGTGGCCGGGCGGGTGGTGCAGGTGGTTCAGTCAGTCCGCACGACGACTGCGGTCGGCATGGTCCGACCACTCGTCCTCATCCGGCTCGACCTCGGTCGGCCTGGGATGGGAATTGTCGTTTCCGTGCAGCTCATTCGCCAGCGCCCCGAAGTCGGTCTCGTGAGTCCGGTACTTCAGGTCGCGTGCGACCTTCGTCTGCTTCGCCTTCGCTCGGCCGCGCCCCATAGGGTCGACCCCCTCGCACACTTGGCCGGGGCCGCCAAGGGAACTCGTGGAGCTCCCCGACGCGCCCGGTCTGATCGGTCACATATCGTGGGCACAACGCTACCCGAGCGGTGGCTGTTCCCGCACACCACATCCCGGCATTTCGCTGATGGCCGACAGTTTCCCTCGCAGATCCGGCTCACCAGCCCGGGTGCTGGCCCTCCATGAGCACGCGGCCGCCGTGGTCGCTGTCGAGGCGTACGTCGCCCGCGACCCAGGCCTTGATGCCGTGGCCGGCCAGGACGGCGATCGCCGTGTCGACCGACTCGGGCGCGGTGAGCGACAGCATGCCGACGCCGCAGTTGAGGGTCGCCTCGAGGTCGGGCTGCGAGACGGCGCCGACCTGGCGTACGACGTCGAAGACCGGCTGCGGCGTCCAGGTCGAGCGGTCGAGGCGGACCGACACCTCGGCGGGGAGCACCCGCTCGAGGTTGGCGGCGAGTCCGCCGCCGGTCACGTGGGACATGGCGTGGGTCTCGGTGCGGTCGGCGAGGTCGAGGCAGGCCTTGGCGTAGATGCGGGTGGGCTCGAGCAGCTCCTCGCCCAGCGTGCGGCCGAACTCGGCCACCTCGCGCTCGACCTTCCAGCCGGCCTTCTCGAGGAGCACGTGCCGCACGAGCGAGTAGCCGTTGGAGTGCAGGCCGCTGGCCTCCATCGCGATCACCACGTCGCCGGGACGTACGCGGCCGGGGCCGAGCAGCTTGCTGGCCTCGACCACACCGGTGGTGGCACCCGCGACGTCGTAGTCGTCGGGGTCGAGCAGGCCGGGGTGCTCGGCGGTCTCGCCGCCGATGAGGGCACAGCCGGCGACGACGCACGCCTCGGCGATGCCCTTCACGATGGCCGCGATGCGCTCGGGGACCACGCGGCCGCAGGCGATGTAGTCGGTCATGAAGAGCGGTTCGGCGCCGCAGACGACGAGGTCGTCGACGACCATGCCGACGAGGTCGAAGCCGATCGTGTCGTGCACGTCCATCAGCTGCGCGATGGCGACCTTGGTGCCGACGCCGTCGGTCGAGGTCGCCAGCAGCGGCCGCTCGTAGCGGGTCAGGGCGGAGGCGTCGAAGAGTCCGGCGAAGCCGCCGAGCCCGCCGATCACCTCGGGGCGGCGCGCCTTCTCGACCCAGCCCTTCATCAGGTCGATCGCGCGGTCGGCCGCCTCGATCGAGACCCCGGCTGCGGCGTAGGCCCCGGGAGAGGACTCAGTGGGCTGGTCGGTCACGCAGGGCTCCTGGGGCGTACGACGGGTCAGGGGTTGTTGAGGACCGGCAGCGCGCGGCCCAACGTCGGCGACTGCAGCGTCGACTCGAGCAGGTGCTTGCCGAGCAGGCTCTCGTCGGGCAGCTCGATGGGGTACGTGCCGGTGAAGCAGGCCGTGCAGAGCGAGTCGCTCTCCTGCTTGGTCGAGTCGATCATCCCGTCGAGCGAGATGTAGCCGAGGGTGTCGGCACCGACGCTCGCGGCGATCTCCTCGGGCGTGAGGCCGTTGGCGATGAGCTCGGCCCGGGTGGCGAAGTCGATGCCGTAGAAGCAGGGCCACTTCACCGGCGGGCTGGAGATCCGGACGTGCACCTCGAGCGCACCCGCCTCGCGCAGCATCCGCACCTGCGCGCGCTGGGTGTTGCCGCGCACGATCGAGTCGTCGACCACCACGATCCGCTTGCCGCGGATCATGTGCTCGAGAGCGTTGAGCTTGAGCCGGATGCCGAGCTGGCGCAGGGTCTGGCTGGGCTGGATGAAGGTGCGGCCGACGTAGGCGTTCTTGACGAACCCCTGGCCGAACGGGATGCCGGACTCCTCGGCGTAGCCCGCCGCGGCCGGCGTGCCCGACTCGGGCACGGGGATCACGAGGTCGGCCTCGACCGGGAACTCGCGCGCGAGCTGGCGGCCCATCTCGACGCGCGACTCGTGGACGCTGCGCCCGCCGATCGTGGCGTCCGGCCGGGCGAGGTAGACGTACTCGAACACGCAGCCCTTGCGGTCGGGCTGGGCGAACGTGTGGGAGCGGAGGCCGTTCTCGTCGATCACGACCATCTCGCCGGGCTCGATCTCGCGGACCCGGCTGGCGCCGATCGTGGCGAGCGCGGCGTCCTCGCTCGCGACCACCCAGCCGCGGTCGAGGCGACCCAGCACGAGCGGACGGATGCCCTGCGGGTCGCGGGCGGCGTAGAGGGTGCCCTCGTTCATCCAGACGAAGCAGAAGGCGCCGCGCAGCAGCGGCAGGACCTCGAGCGCGCGCTGCTCCAGCGAGGTGTCGGGGTGGTGCGCCATGAGCGCGGTGACCAGGCCGGTGTCGTTGGTGGAGGTCTCGATGTCACGGCTCTGCAGCGGCAGCTCGCCGTCGGCGTCGGGCAGGTCGCGCACCAGCTGGGCGAGCTCGTGGGTGTTGATCAGGTTGCCGTTGTGGCCGAGCGCGATGGAGCCGTCGACGGTGGGCCGGAAGGTCGGCTGCGCGTTCTGCCAGGTGGAGGCGCCGGTGGTGGAGTAGCGCGAGTGGCCGATCGCGAGGTGGCCCTTGAGCGACTCGAGGGTCGACTCGTCGAAGACCTGCGAGACCAGGCCCATGTCCTTGTAGACCAGGATCTGGCGACCGTTGCTCACCGCGATGCCGGCCGACTCCTGTCCGCGGTGCTGGAGGGCGTACAGCCCGAAGTAGGTCAGCTTGGCGACGTCCTCGCCCGGCGCCCACACGCCGAAGACGCCACAGGCGTCCTGCGGGCCCTGGTCCTGGGGGTCGAGGGCCATGGTCAGACGGCCGTCGCCGCCCATCCGTCTGCTCGTCGGCTGGGGCACGGCTCGCAGTCTACGGCCGCGCGGGCCGTGCGCCGCACTGGTGTCGTACGCCGGGCGCGCGTCAGCTGTCGGTGAGGACGGTGCGGACCCGGTGGAGGGCGAGGCGCGCGGCGGCGCGGGTGGTGGCCGGGAGGGGCAGCGCGTCGAGCAGCCGGTGCGGCCGGGTCCAGTCGGGGTCCGAGGGCAGTGCGGCCTCGGGACCGGCGTACGCGGTGTCGGTGGCGCGCGCGATCGCGTCACCGAGCGCCAGCAGCGGGCCGCCGTCGCGCGGCACCCAGGTGTGGTCGGGCCGGCAGACCATGTCGTGGTGGAGCGACTCGATGAGCGCGGTGACCGTGTGGAACGGGGCAGTCGTGGCGAGCGCCGCCCCGAGGCCGACGAGGGTGCTGGGCACCAGGGGTGCGGGCAGCCGCAGGCGGGACAGGCCGGCGCCGCGGGAGCAGGCGCGCATCAGCCGCGGGTAGGTGACGACGTCCGGGCCGCCGATGTCGACGGCGCCTCGCGGTCCGTCGCCCTCGAGGGCCTCGCCGATCGCGCGGAGCACGTCGGAGACGGCGATCGGCTGCACGTTGCGGTGCATCCACAGGGGCACCGGCTGGACGACGAAGAGCGTCGCGATCTGGCGGATGATCTCGAACGACGTCGACCCGGCCCCGATCACGACGCCGGCCCGCAGCGCGGCCGCGTCGTCACTGGCGCCGAGCAGGATCCGCTCGACCTCGAGCCGCGAGGCGATGTGGGCCGACAGCTCGTCCTCGGGCACCTCGGGCACCAGCCCGGAGAGGTAGACGAGGCGGCGTACGTCGTGGCGGCGGGCGGCCGCGGCGACGTGCTCGGCTCCGAGCCGGTCGCGGTCGGTGAAGTCGCTGCGCTGCAGGGAGTGGACGAGGTAGACCACGGCGTCGACCTCCGACACGGCCACGTCGACCGACGTCTCGTCGGTCACGTCGCAGCGGATCGCCTCGACGCGCTCGTCCCAGCCGAAGCGGTCGGGGTCGGGCACCGACGACGACGCGGCCACGACGTCGTGGCCGAGGTCGAGCAGGTGCGGGACGAGGCGGGAGCCGACGTAGCCGGTCGCGCCGAGGACGAGGATCCTCACGCTTCACCCAGGTGCTTGAGCAGGTTGCGGGAGAAGACGGAGCCCATGTGCTTCACGACCCCGGCCATCACCCGCTCGACCGCCGGTCGGGCCAGGCCCGGCAGCGGGAGGGTGCAGGCGATCTGCAGGTCGATGGTGACGTCGGTGCCGCCGCCGGCGTGGTCGGCCAGGACGTACGTCCCCTCCACGGAGGTCATCTCGTCGGTGCGGGCGGGGTCGTGGGTGAACTCGATCCGCTCCTCCGGGTGCAGCTCCATCACCTCGGTGAACGCCGGCGCCACCGAGACGCCGAGCACGGGGATGGTGGCCAGACGCCAGACCCAGCGGTCGCCGTCGACGGTGATCGAGGTGACGTAGGGCGTGATCCTCGCGATCAGGTCGGCGTCGGTCAGTGCGGCCCACACCTCGCTGCGGGGTGAGCGGAGGACCGCGGAGGACCGGTCACGTGCACGGAACGTTGCCATTCCGCGAGGCTACCGGCGGGTTCCCGAAGCCCATCGGGGTGAGTCAGCGCGCGAGGTCGCCGAGGTTGCGCAGCAGGTAGGCCTCGGCCTTGACGACCTTCTCGAACTCGGCGAGGTGCAGGCCCTCGTTGGCGCCGTGGGCGCGGGTGTCGGGGTCCTCGACGCCGGTGACCAGGACGCTGGCCTGCGGGAACGCCTCGAGGAACTCGGCGATGAACGGGATCGACCCGCCCACGCCCATGTCGACCGGCTCGGTGCCGTCCCACGCCTCGGCGAACGCGGCCCGCGCGGCGTCGTACGCCGGACCGGTGGCGTCGATCTGCGTGGCCTCGCCGGTGTCGACGACCGTCGCGGTGAGCGTCGCGCCCCAGGGCGTGTGCTTCTCGAGGTGGGCCTGCAGGCACTGCACGGCGTTGGCCGTCGTGTCGCCTGGCGCGATGCGCATGCTGATCCGGCAGCGGGCGGCGGGGGTCAGGGTGTTGGACGCGCCCTCGACCTTGGGTGCGTCGAAGCCGGTGATGCTGATCGACGGCTTGGTCCAGAGGCGCTCGACGACCGACCCGGAACCGATCCACTCGATGCCCTCGGCGGCACCGGACTCGGCGCGCAGCCGGGCCTCGGGGTACTCGACGTCGGCGGCGGGGCCGGAGTGGAGGCCCTCGACGGCAACGTTGCCGGCGTCGTCGTTGAGGCTCGCGATGAGGCGGCTCAGGGTCATGATCGAGTCGGGCACCAGCCCGCCCCACATGCCGCTGTGCACCGCGTGGGTGAGCGTACGGACCTCGACGTCCATCCGCACCAGGCCTCGGAGGCTGGTGGTCAGCGCCGGCTCGCCGATGTCCCAGTTGCCGGAGTCGGCGATGACGATGACGTCGGCCTCGAGGCGGTCCTTGTGGGCGTTGAGCAGCTCGACGAGGGTGTCGGAGCCGACCTCCTCCTCGCCCTCGATGAACATCACCAGGTTGACCGGGAGCTCGTCGCCGAAGATGCGCACCGCGCCGAGGTGGGCGGCGATGCCGGCCTTGTCGTCGGCGGCACCGCGGGCGTAGAGACGGTCACCGCGCTCGGTGGGCTCCCACGGCGGGGAGTCCCAGTCGGCGTGGTCGTTCTCGGGCTGGACGTCGTGGTGGGCGTACAGCAGGACGGTCGGCGCGCCCTCGGGGCCGGCCTTCCTGGCGATGACGGCCGGCGGCGCGCCGTCGTACGCCCGGACGATCTCGGCCTCGAAGCCCTCGGCGGCGAAGAGGTCGCGCGTCGCCTCGGCGCTGCGCTCGACCTCGCCGGCGCGGGCCGGGTCGGCGGACACGGACTGGATGCGGACCAGGTCCTCGAGGTCGCGGCGGATGCCGGGCATGACCTCGGCGAGACGGGCGGGGATGTCGACAGTCATACCGAGCACCCTAGGCGTCGCCACTCAGCCGCCGAGAGACGCCCACTCGCCGTTGCGCTGCTCCATCATCAGCTGCCTCTCGACGTCGGCGAACCCGAGGCGCCGGTAGATCCCGATCGCCTCGCCGTCGGTGTCGGCGACGATCACGAGCGTGCGTACGCCGAGCCGGTCCAGGCCGTGCTGCACCGGCGGCGTGCACGACTGCGGCGGCCAGGCCCCGGCGCCGGTGGTCGGGGTGCGTCTCGACGCTCTGGTAGCGCGCGACGCCGTCCTCGGTCACGAAGATCCCGGCGGTCGACACGAGGGCACCGTCGACGTACGCACCGAAGCGGGTGCCGCGACCGGCGTCGACGAGGCGCCGCTCCTGGGCGTTCTTCTGCCGCGCGTAGGTCATGAAGGCGTCCTCGGACGTCTGCGGGTAGAGCTGCTGGCTCAGCCGGGCGCGCGCCTCCCAGTCGTCGTCGCCGTCGAGGGCGCGGACCTCTGCCTCGACCTCCGGGGCGTGGTGCAGCGACGACGCGGTGAGGACCGTGGCGACGTCGACCGTCAGGCCGGCCGCCTCGAAGGCCGCGCGGGCCTCGTCGGTCAGGTCGGCGGTGTCGATGCCGATGCTGACGTGGTCGGCGAGCGGGAACTCGGTGCGGAACGCGCCGACGACCTCGCGCTCGCCGCCGGGCACCGGCGGCCGGCCGAGCAGGAGGAAGTTGCCCCAGAAGTACGACGGGTTGTCCGGCGAGCGGACGACGAGGTGGGTGCCGCGGTCCTCCACCACGCTGCCCGAGGAGGTCAGGAGGGCGAGGTCGGTGCGGAATCCGAGGGAGCTCACGTGCATGGTGCGGACCCTAGTGGTGTGTCAGCGGATCTGGCTGGTCAGCGGTCGAGCGGGAGGTAGGCCGAGAGGTCGGTGCGCTCCCCGCTCGCGATCACCGCGCCCGAGGCCAGCGCCTCCGCCCAGGTCGTCCGTCCGGTCGCCACCGCGAGCCACGTCTCGCCGTCGGTCTCGACGACGGCGGGCGGCGTGCCGCGGGTGTGACGCACGCCCGGCACCACCTGCACGGCGGCGTACGGCGGCACCCGCACCTCGACCGAGCGGCCGGGCGCGCGCTCCTCGAGGACCGCGAGGTAGTGCTTGACCAGGGCCCGCGTGTCGGCGGTCGCCAGCTGCTCGGGGGTCAGGACCTTGAGGCGGGCGGGCACCGGTCGAGCGTAGTACGGCGGGCGCCTTCCACGGCCCCTCGGCGTAGTCCGCGCGACCGGTCACGGCCGACGCCGTGCAGCGGACTACCCGAGAGGACCTTGCGACACAGGCGGCCCAGGCCTCGCTGGTCGGGTCGATCACCCCGAAGTGCCCGCCGGTGACCTCGACGAGGGTGGCCTCCGCGCCGGCAGCGGTCGCCGCGTCGACGTACGCCGTGGCCTGGGCGAACGGGACGATGTCGTCGTCGGTGGCGTGGACCGCCCACACCGGCACGTCGAGCGGGACCTGCCTGAGCGGATCGGCCTGCTCGTACGTCGCCGGCTCCCCGTCGCCGAGGAACGCGCGGGCCGCGTCGGCGCCGAAGCCCTCCGCGACGGCGGCCTCGAGGTCGAGCACACCCGCCTGGCTGATCACGTGGGTGAGGGCAGGGCCGTCGGCCCAGCGGTCGAATCGCCCGCGGGCGGCGGCCCACGTGGCGAGGTGGCCTCCGGCCGAGTGGCCCAGCGTGATGACCGGTCCACTGGCATCGGCTGCCACCGCGCCGATGGCCGCGTGGATGTCGTCGAGGGTCTCGGGGAAGCCGCCGCCGTTGCCGACCCGGCGGTACTCCACGTTGGCCGCGGTCCAGCCGCGCCCGACGAGGTCCTGCGGCCAGCGGGGCGCCGTACTCCGCGCCGTACTCCGCCTTCCAGAAGCCGCCGTGGATGACGACGACCAGGCCGCGGCTGTCGCCGTCAGGCGTGTGGACGTCGACCCACTGGCTGGGGTCGTCGCCGTAGGTGATGCGCTCCGGGCCTCCGGCCACTGGTCCCTCCTCGGTCCTCGGCGGTCCCGGTCGACCCGGGCTCGGCGGCGCAGCCCGCCAGCACCGCGGCGCCGAGACCCGCGAGCACGGTGCGTCGGTCCAGCCACGGGTGCGCCATGGCGTGGAGCCTAGGCGCTGGCTCCCGCGGTCCGGCCGAAGCGGGCGCCGACCTCGGCCACCCGCTCGGCCAGCTCGGGCGGCGACTCGACGACGAACTCCGCGCCCGACCCGGCCAGCACCATCACCGGCCAGTCGAGGTCGTCGACGTTCATCTCGAGGATGCAGCCCTCGCCGTCGCCGGTCACCGTGCCCCAGCGGCCCACCTGGCCGGCGAGCTCCTCGGCCGGCATCGCCAGCCGCGCGCGTACGGCGTAGCGCTGGGGCATCCGGCGGATGCCCTGCTGCACGAAGGCGAGCGCGTCGGCGGCGGGCAGCTCGCGGGCCCGGAACCGCTGGCCGGTCGGCTCCGGCGCGGAGATCCGGTCGAGGCGGAAGCTGCGCCAGTCCATCCGGTCGCGGTCCCACGCGACGAGGTACCACCGGCGGCCGAGGCTCACCAGGCGCAGCGGCTCGACCCGGCGGTGGGTGACGTCGGCCTCGCGCGCGGTGTAGTCGAAACGGAGCAGCTCGCTGTCGCGGCAGGCCTGGGCGAGCGTGGTCAGCACGGCGGCGTCGAAGACCGGTGCGCCCTCCCACGGCCCGGGCGACTCGGTCTGGCTGGCGACCGCGTCCATCTGCCGGCGCAGCCGCGGCGGCATCAGGGACAGCACCTTGGAGAGCGCCTGCACCGACCAGTCGTCCATCCCGGCGACCGCCCCGGCCGCCGCCGTACGCAGTCCGACGGCGATCGCGACCGCCTCCTCGTCCTCGAGCAGGATCGGCGGCAGCGAGCCGCCGGCGCGCAGCTGGTAGCCGCCGGCTGCCCCACGCACGGCGTCGACGGTGTAGCCGAGCTCGCGCAGCCGGTCGACGTCGCGGCGCAGCGTGCGCGGGCTGACGTCCAGCCGGTCGGACAGCTCCGGCCCCGGCCAGTAGCGGTGGGTCTGGAGCAGCGACAGCAGCCGCAGCATCCGCTCGCTCGTGCTCATGTTCCCACACTATTCTCCATGCGGTCAGAAAGTGACCGCATGGGTTCCTAGCGTTGCTGTCATGACCATCAACCACCGCCAGAACCACACCGGACCGGCGATCGTGACCCGTGGCCTGACCCGCCACTTCACCTCGCGCAAGCAGACCGTCGAGGCCGTCCAGGGCCTCGACCTCGAGATCGGGCAGGGCGAGCTGGTCGCCTTCCTCGGCCCCAACGGGGCGGGCAAGTCGACGACCCTGCGCATGCTCACCACGCTCATCCCACCCACCGCCGGCTCGGCGAGCGTCGCCGGGCACGACGTGGTCACCGGCCAGCGCGACGTACGCCAGGCGATCGGCTTCGTCGGCCAGGGCAACGGCGCCGGGCACCGCCAGCTCGGCCGCGACGAGCTGATCAGCCAGGGGCGGGCGCACGGCCTGTCCCGGGCCGACGCCCGCCGTCGCGCCGGCGAGCTGATCGACGACCTCGACCTCGGAGCCGTTGCCGACCGCAAGGTCTCCTCGCTGTCCGGGGGCCAGCGGCGCCGGCTCGACATCGCGATGGGGCTCGTGCACCTGCCGCGGGTGCTGTTCCTCGACGAGCCCTCGACCGGGCTCGACCCGCAGAACCGGATCAACCTCCAGGAGCTCATCCAGCGGCTGCACGCCGAGAGCGGCAGCACCGTCGTGCTCACCACCCACTACCTCGAGGAGGCCGACGCCCTCGCCGGTCGCGTGATCGTGGTCGACCACGGCCGCATGATCGCCGACGACTCGGCGGCCCGGCTGAAGAGCGGCCTCGGCGACCTCGTGCGCCTGTCGTACGACGACCCCGCACCGCTCGCGCGTGCCGCGGCCCGCCTGCGAGCGGGTGCCCGACGCCCGCGTCGAGGTCTCCGACGACAGCGTCGACCTGCGCGTGAAGGACGGCTCCGCGATGGTCGGTGAGCTGCTCGCCGACCTGGCCGCGGACGGCGTACCCCCGGCGCGGATCGAGGTCGCCCGGCCGACCCTCGACGACGTCTTCCTCGACCTGACCGGCCGCAGCCTGCGCGAGACGCAGCAGACGGCCGCCACAGACACCGACACCGAGTCCGCCACCGACCGATCCAGAGCGAGGTCGCAGCATGAGCACGTTCGTCTCCGACACCGTCAACGTGATGAACCGCGAGCTCAAGCCGGTCTGGCGTGAGCCGATGGCCGTGATCTTCGCGATGATCCAGCCGCTGGTCTTCCTCGGCCTGTTCGCCCCGCTCCTGCCGGACATGGCGACCGGCGGGTCGGCGCTGCAGTGGTTCGTGCCCGGCATCGTGGCGATGACCGCCCTGATGGGCGCGTCGTTCACCGGCGCCAACCTGATGGAGGAGATGCAGTCGGGCTCGCACGAGCGCCAGCTGGTCTCGCCGCTGGGCCGGCCCGCGCTGCTGGTCGGTCGCGCGCTCAAGGAGGTCGTGCCGATGCTGATGCAGGTCGCGATCATCGTGGCCGTCGTGACGCCGTTCAGCTTCGACCTGCACCTCGGCGGAGTGCTGGCCGCGGCCCTGGTGCTGTCGCTCTTCAGCATCGGCGTGGGCGCCCTGTCGTTCGCCCTCGCGCTGGCCTCGAAGGGCCAGGACTGGATGTTCTGGACGGTGCAGCAGACGCTGCTCTTCCCCGCGCTGCTCACCGCCGGCGTGCTGCTGCCGATGGACGGCGCGCCCCGCTGGCTCGAGGTCGTCTCGATGCTCAACCCGATGACGTACGTCGTCGACGCGACCCGCGCGCTCTTCGCCGGGCACCTACCCGGCCGACGTCGTCGCGCAGGGCGTGCTCGGTGCGGCCGTCGTCGCCGCGCTCGGGCTCGTGGTCGGCGTACGGGCGATGCGCCGCTCGAGCTGAGGCCGGACTTCCATAGCCAAACTGGAGCCTCCACCGCGAAGTTTCGGGGTGGAGGCTCCAGTTTCCCCGGGTACCCGGGGATCGCGACGAGGGCGGGGACCCCCCGGACCTCAGGAGCCGAGGACCGCCGGAAGGGTCGCCTGCCACGCAGCCTTCGCCTCGGCAACGGGGAGGTCGAAGACGCCCTCGACCGAGATCGAGTCGCCGCCGGTGCGACCGAGGGGAGCGAGGGGTACGCCGTGCTGCCCGGCGAGCGCGACCAGCGCGTCGGCCTGCTCGTCGGTCACCGTCACGAGGGCGCGGGCGGTCGACTCGGAGAACAGCGCCACGAAGGCGTCGTCGGCCACCGAGGCCAGCGAGACCGAGACGCCGACGCCCCGGCCGAAGGTCGACTCCGCCAGCGCCTGGGCCAGCCCGCCGTCGGACAGGTCGTGGGCGCTGGTGACGACGCCGTCGCGCGAGGCGTCCTGCAGCAGCGAGGCGAGCGCCTGCTCGGCCGCGAGGTCGACGCGAGGCGGCAGCCCGCCGAGGTGGCCGTGCGACACGTACGCCCACTCCGAGCCGGACAGCTCCTCGCGGGTCTCGCCGAGGAGGAAGACCCGCTCGCCCTCGGCGCCGAACCCGGTCGGCGTACGCCGGGTGACGTCCTCGATGACGCCGAGCACGGCGACCACCGGGGTCGGCAGGATCGCGGTCTCGCCGGTCTGGTTGTAGAGGCTGACGTTGCCGCCGGTGACCGGGATGCCGAGCTCGAGGCAGGCGTCCTTCAGGCCGCGGCAGGCCTCGGCGAACTGCCACATCACGTCGGGGTCCTCGGGCGAGCCGAAGTTGAGGCAGTCGGACACCGCGAGCGGCCGGGCGCCGCCGGTGGCGACGTTGCGGAACGACTCGGCCAGCGCGAGCTGGGCGCCGGCGTAGGGGTCGAGCTTGGCGAAGCGGCCGTTGCAGTCGGTGGAGACGGAGACGCCGAGGTTGGTGTCCGCGTCGACGCGGACCATGCCCGAGTCGGCCGGCTGGGCCAGGACGGTGTTGCCCTGGACGTAGCGGTCGTACTGGTCGGTGATCCACGACTTGTCGCAGAGGTTCGGCGAGGCCACCAGCCGCAGCAGGGTGTCGCGCAGCTCGGGACCCGACGCCGGCCGCGGCAGCACCTCGGCGACGTCGGCCTGGAGGGCGTCCTGCCAGTCGGGCCGGGCGTACGGGCGGTGGTAGGTCGGGCCGTCGTGGGCCACGGACCGCGGGGGTACGTCGACGACGCGCTCGCCGTGCCAGTCGATGTGCAGCCGGCCGGTGTCGGTGACCTCGCCGACGACCACGGCCTCGACGTCCCACTTCTCGCAGATCGCCATGAAGGCGTCGACGTCCGAGGGCTCGACGACCGCCATCATCCGCTCCTGCGACTCGCTCATGAGGATCTCCTCGGGAGCGAGGGTCGAGTCGCGCAGCGGCACCCGGTCGAGCTCGACGTGCATGCCGCCGTCGCCGGCCGAGGCGAGCTCGGACGTGGCGCACGAGAGCCCGGCGCCGCCGAGGTCCTGGATGCCGGCGATGACGCCCGCGGCGAAGAGCTCGAGGGTGCACTCGATGAGCAGCTTCTCCATGAAGGGGTCGCCGACCTGGACGCTGGGCCGCTTGGCCGGGCCGCCCTCGTCGAACGTCTCGCTCGCGAGCACCGAGACGCCGCCGATGCCGTCGCCGCCGGTGCGCGCGCCGTAGAGAACCACCTGGTTGCCGGTGCCGGTCGCGTTGGCGAGGTGGAGGTCCTCGTGGCGCAGCACGCCGACGCAGAGTGCGTTGACCAGCGGGTTGCCGGCGTACGTCTCGTCGAAGACGGCCTCGCCGCCGATGTTGGGCAGCCCGAGGCAGTTGCCGTAGCCGCCGACCCCGGCGACGATCCCGGGCAGCACGCGAGCCGTGTCGGGGGCGTCGAGCGGACCGAAGCGCAGCGGGTCCATCACCGCGACCGGTCGGGCACCCATCGCGAGGATGTCGCGGACGATGCCGCCGACCCCGGTGGCGGCGCCCTGGTAGGGCTCGACGAACGACGGGTGGTTGTGGCTCTCGACCTTGAACGTCACGGCGTAGCCCTGGCCGATGTCGAGCACGCCGGCGTTCTCGCCGATGCCCGCGAGCATCTTGCCGACGGGCGTCTCCTGCGGGATCTCGCTGAACTGCTTGAGGTGCACCTTGGTCGACTTGTAGGAGCAGTGCTCGCTCCACATCACCGAGTACATCGCCAGCTCCGAGCTGGTCGGGCGGCGGCCGAGGATCTCGCGGATCCGGGCGTACTCGTCGGCCTTCAGGCCGAGCTCGGCCCACGGCTGCTCGCGCTCCGCGTCGGTCGCGGCCCCCGCGACCGTGTCGAGGGTGCCGGAGGCGCCTGAGCTGGTCGGGGTGGTGGTGGATGCGGACCGGTGGACGCTCGTCTCGGGCACGGCGCCAATCTACCGGCGCGGCTGCTCGGGCTCCTCGCCGGGCGCGTAGTGGACGACGGTGATCGCGGCCGGGCGCTCGCCCGGCGCGTCGACGCCCTCGTCGCCGGTCTCGTCGGAGGTCTTGCCATCCGGCACATCGGCCGCCTCGTCGGGCCGGTCGCGCGGCTCCTTCTTCCCGCGCCCGGCCTCCCGCTCGGCGTCGCGCTCGGCCTTGCGCGCCGCCCGCTCGGCCCGCTTGTCGGCCAGGGCAGCCTGCTTGGCCTCCTTCGCCGCCTGCTTCTCCCGCGCGGTCCGCGCGGCCTCCTCGTCCGAGGTGCCGGGGAGCTGAGGGGTCGCCGGCCGCGCCGGTCCGGAGCGGCCACTGGCCATGCCGCGCGACATCGTTCCCGCGCGGGCACCCATCGCCCCGGCCGCCATGCCGCCCATCGGCGGCACGGCGCCGTTCGTCGTAGGGCGTGTGCCGCTGCGCCCGGTCAGCCCGCTCGCCGCGGTGGCAGCGAACGGCGCGAGCGCGGCAGCCGACAGACCGGTCAGGTGGGGCATCGACACCGAGATCGGCGCGACGGGCGGCAGCGACGCCATCGCAACGCCCGACTGCGACGAGCCGAGCACCGAGGTCGAGGTCGAGGTCGGCATGACCGTGCCGACGCCGGACTCCTCGCCGCCCGGGCCGAGCCCCGGCAGGCGGAGTCCCGGCACACCACCGCCCCCGAACGTGCCGCCGGCCAGGGTGGTCAGCTCCGTGCGCACCATCACGAACTCCGCACGGGCGGTGCGCAGCCGGGCACTCTCCTGGTCGAGGGACGTCGTCAGCCGGCGCCGGATCTCCTCGGTCTCCACCTGCCCCTGCGTCACCTTGCCCTTGTCGTCGTCCTCCGACGGCTGGAAGACGAGGTGGCGCGACTCGCCCACGAAGTGGTGCGGGACCAGTGCGACCTTCGTCCAGGCCCGGTCGAGCTCTCCCTGCGAGGACGTGATGACGGTGCTGATCGCGCGCAGCGAACCGGCGATCTGGGTGGCGAGGGTGGTGAAGCGGTCGAGGTTGACCAGCACCTGGCGGCGGTGGTGCTCGTAGCTCTCGGCGGCGGCGGCGTCCCATCCCTCGGTGGCCCGGCGGGCTGCGTCGACGATCTCGTCGCCACGACGTGCCATCACCGTCGCGACCTCGGTCCATCGCAGCGCGGCGGCCTCGAGCGGGCGCACGTCGGCGCGCAGCTCCCACGGGTTGGCCGGCACGGTCAGCGACCTCCGCGCCCGGGAAGCCGGCCGAAGCCGCCGTCCGACATCTGGTGGGCGGTGCGCGCCAGCTCCCCGGCCACGGTGTCGTCGGCGCGTACGGCGTCCTGCGCGGCGTCGACGAGGCCGGCGACCCCCAGCCCCAGCGCCTGGACGAGCCCGGTCACGACCTCGCCGGCGTCGGCCAGCGAGTCGGCGTACGACGCGGAGACGTTGACCATGCCGGTGGCGTCGCCGAGCGCGATGCACGCCTCGGCGAGGTCGTCGACGGCCTCCTGCCAGTCGCGCGCCATCGCGGTCAGGATGCTCTCCGAGGACGCGGCGAGCTCGACGAGCCTGGTGGGCTCGACCTGCATCAGGGCTCGCTTGCCGCCTTCGGTCACGTCAGCGGGATACCCGCGCACGCGTGGCCCAAACACCCGCCGCCACACGCTGTGGGCAAACACATGGCGACCGTCGGTTTCGCGCACCGCCGTTCGGGGAACGTCGACAGGCACAGCGCCCGCACCTCGGATGCACCACTCGGACCCACAGGAGCCGCGATGAACGCCGTGATGACCGTCGACCTCTCCGAGCTCGACGCCTGGTCGGCCCAGGTGCAGCGCGCGAGCGACGACCTCACCGGGATCGCCCGCAACGGCGGCAACGCGCTCGTGCAGACCGACTTCGGGCCGATCCTCGAGACGATGATGGGCGCCTACCACGCGCTGCTCCCGTCGGTGCAGCAGTCGCTGGAGGACAACGGCACCGGGATGCGCGACCACGCCGAGGCGCTGAAGGCGACCGCCCGCGACTTCACGCTGACCGAGGACGGCGTCGTCCGCCGCCACCACGCGCAGGGCATCGACGGCCGCGACGGGTCGAGCAGCTTCTTCGACGTCGCCGACACCACGATCCGCCGCGCGGCGCCGACCGAGACCAGCCTCCCGCAGATCAGCTTCGGCTTCCCCTACGACACCGTGTGCGACCTCGTCCGGATGCTCACCGGCTTCGACATCCGCGCCGAGCTCGCCGAGAAGATCGGCGGTGACGTGGTCGGCGCCTCCTCGCAGGGTTCGTCCTTCGGTGCCCTCGGCCAGTCGATGAAGGGTGTCGCGGACAACCTGCAGAGCGGCGGCCAGACCATCTCGAACACCTGGCAGGGCGGCGCCTCCGACGCCGCGATCCAGCAGATCGGCACGTGGGTCGGCTCGCTCGACACCCAGGCCGGGCAGCTCGTGCAGATGGGCCAGAACGTCGTCCAGATCTGCCGCGACGCGTGGCAGACCGCTCTCTCGGTCGTGCAGTGCGTGAAGTCGGCCGTGCAGACCGTCTCCTCCGCCCTCGCCACGATGAGCATCCCCGGCGTCGGCTGGGCGCGCGTCGTGCAGGCCGTGTGGCAGGCGTTCCAGGCCGTGATGAAGGCCTACCAGGCGATCATGAAGCTGATCAACATCCTCAAGCAGGTGACGTCCTTCATCGAGACGGTGAAGAACTTCTTCGACGATGACGTGGCCCCGGTCTCCACGCCGACCGCGCCCACCGCGACCGGCGCGCCGAGCAGCGTGACGCGCGACCCCGGCTCGATCACGACGCCGACGATCGGGCAGCACCCGACCCCGGTGGCACCGGCCGCGCCCACCCCCGTCTCCGCATGACGGAGGACGTACGCAGCCAGGCCGAGATCCTGGCCGCCATCGCCGAGGCCCGCGCGGACCTGACGACCAGCCTCGCCGACCTCAAGGAGACGGTCGACGCGATGAACGCGCGCCCCCTCCTGACGCCCGAGGAGCGGGAGGCCCTCGAGGCGCAGGCCGAGTCCGGCGAGCTGGGCGAGGACATGGCGACGCTCGTCGAGAAGATCAAGGGCGGCGAGGACACCTGGGAGCAGGTCTTCTCCGGCGACTCGCCCCACGCGACCCTGCTCCAGGGCCACCTGACGAAGATGTTCGAGGAGCACCAGGAGGACCTCGCGCTGGCGTTCGAGGAGCTCATCGAGGCCGAGGAGGCCCGGGGCAACTTCATCTTCGACGAGGTCCCCACCAGCGACTCCTGACCGAACGGGCCCGGAACTACACCGTCGTAGTTCCGGCGAACGACTGTGACACGTGTGACTGGTGTGGCAACCTGTCGTCGGTCTGCCCTTCCCCCGCGTCCCGCCGGAGTCACCCATGCGTCGCCTCGCCCTCGCCGTCCTCGCGCTGCTCCTCCCTGTGGCGACGGCCGCGCAGACCGTGGCCTCGTCCGCGAGCGCCGGCGACGGCACGACCGCACCCCGGCTGGCCTCACAGCGCCAGATCGCGCTGGCGACGCCCGGCGACTTCACCGGCCACGGCTTCGACCAGTGCCTGGCCCCCACCCAGTCCGCGATGGACACGTGGTGGAAGAAGTCGCCCTTCTCGGCCGTCGGCATCTACATCTCCGGCGACTCGCGCGCGTGCCGCTCGCAGCCGAACCTGAGCACGACCTGGGTCGCCACGCAGGTCGCCCGCGGGTGGCGGCTGCTGCCGATCGCGCTCGGTCCGCAGGCGTCGTGCCAGCCGCGCTTCCCGCGGTACAAGGACGACGTCACGATCTCCCCCTCCCCGACCGGCGGCTACGCCAAGGCCGCGGCTCAGGGCACCGCCGAGGCGGACAAGAACGCCGCCGACGCGATGGCGTACGGCATCGGGCCGGGCAGCACGATCTGGTACGACCTGGAGGGCTTCAACCTCGGCGACACGCACTGCCGCGAGTCCGCGCTGGTCTTCGTGTCCAGCTGGGTGACGCGCACCAAGGCGCTCGGCTACGTCGCCGGCTTCTACTCCAGCGCGAGCTCCGGCATCAAGATGCTCGACGACGCCCGCGTGCAGCGGCCCGGCCAGTTCGCGCTGCCGGACCGGATCTGGATCGCCCGGTGGGACGGCGCCGCCAACACCTCCACGACGTACATCCCCGAGGACGGCTGGCGTCCGGGTGGCCGGATGAAGCAGTACCGCGGCGGCCACGACGAGACGTGGGGCGGGGTGACGATCAACATCGACAGCAACTTCATCGACCTCGGCGCCGGGTCCGTCGCCGCGCCCGAGGGCCGGTGCCCCGGCACGCGGCTCGGCTACTGGAAGTACCCGACGCTCACCCCCGCCGCCGCGCAGCCGACGCGGGTGAAGGTGCTGCAGTGCCTCCTCACCGAGCAGGGCACCTACTCCGGTCCGCTGAACGGGGCGTACGACGCCGCCACCGTCGCCGCGGCACGCGCCTGGCAGGCGAGCCGGAAGTTCACCCCGACCGACAGCTTCGAGAAGCGGCACTGGACCGCGCTGCTCGCCGCCGGGGCGCGTACGACGGTCAAGCGCGGGTCGGTCGACGAGTCGGTCCACCGCCTGCAGCGGGCCCTCAACGCCGCCGGTGCCGGCCGGTTCCGAGCGAGCGGCGTCTTCGACGCCAAGACCGAGGCCGCGCTCCGCGCCTACCAGTCCCGGCTGCGCATCGCGGTCTCCGGCGTCGCGACGCCCCAGACCTGGAACAAGCTGCAGCGCGGACTGTAGGCCGGCGGCTGGCTCAGGCCGGCGGGCCGACGAGCAGCGCCGCGCCGGTGAGGCCGGCGACGACGACCACGAACAACCCGGCCGTGAGCCGGTGGTGCCGCAGCAGCCAGCACACGGCGCGCTCACGGGCCGTGGGGCTGTCGTGGCGCGAGAGCCACTCGTCGCCGAGCAGGTCGCGCCGGTCGGCGTACCTCTCGAAGAGCAGGGTCGCGAACGGCGGCACCGCAGCGAGCAGGCCGAGCGCGAGGCGGCCGAGCGACCAGCGCTGGTCGGTCGCGACCAGGAAGGTCACCACGCAGTAGGCGATGAAGACGACGCCGTGGACCATCCCGAAGACCTGCACGCCGAGCTCGGTGGTCTCGGTGACGTACTTGAGGAACATGCCCGTCAGCAGCAGCGCCCAGGTGATCGCCTCGGTGACGGCCAGCCCGCGGAACAGGCTGCGCGGCGTCAGGTCCTTCATGCGAAGACGGTGGCGGCGAGCGAGGTGAAGAAGCCGAGCCCGTCCGTGCCGGGACCGGTGAGGTCCTCGACGGCGTGCTCGGGGTGCGGCATCAGCCCGACGACGTTGCCGCGCTCGTTGGAGATGCCGGCGATGTCGCGCAGCGAGCCGTTGGGGTTGTCGTCGAGGTAGCGCGCGACGACGCGCCCCTCGCCCTCGAGCATGTCGAGGGTCGCCTCGTCGGCCACGAAGCCGCCCTCGCCGTTCTTCAGCACGATCGTCACCTCGGCGCCGGCGGCGTACGCCGACGTCCACGGGGTGTCGACCCGCTCGATGCGCAGGCGCTGGTCACGGCAGACGAACGTGCGGTGGTCGTTGCGGATCAGCGCGCCGGGCAGCAGGTGCGACTCGCACAGGATCTGGAACCCGTTGCAGATGCCGAGCACGGGCATGCCCTTGCCGGCGGCCTCGACGACCGACGTCATCACGGGCGCGAAGCGCGAGATCGCGCCGCAGCGCAGGTAGTCGCCGTAGGAGAAGCCGCCCGGCAGCACCACCGCGTCGACGCCCCGGAGGTCGTCGTCGCCGTGCCAGAGCGCGACCGCCTCGTTGCCGCCGATCGTGACCGCGCGGCGGGCGTCGGCGTCGTCGAGCGAGCCGGGGAAGGTGACGACCCCGACCTTCATCCGGCGTGCACCTCGAAGTCCTCGATCACCGGGTTGGAGAGCAGCTTCTCCGCCATCTGCCGCACCTGCTCGAGGTGGGCGTCGCTGGCGTCGCCCTCGAGCTCGATCTCGAAGCGCTTGCCCTGGCGGACGTCGCTCACGCCGGCGAAGCCGAGCCGCGGCAGGGCGCCGTGCACCGCCTTGCCCTGCGGGTCGAGGATCTCGGGCTTGGGCATGACATCGACGACGTAACGAGCCACGGGGCGCTCCTGCACTTGGCTGGACGGATGCAGGACCCATCCTAGGGAGCGGCGGTCAGCCGAGCGGGATCGGGTCCGAGCACAGGACGTGCTGGGCCGCGACCGCCTCGCTCCCGTGGTTGAGCACGACGACGTCGCCGTCGCGACCCGGGCCCCACGACGGCTCCGGATCACCCGCCAGCACCCCGAGGCAGTAGTGCACCGACGTCACCGACGGCGTACGTCATCCCCGCCGGCGTGCCGCGACCACGACGAGCCCGACGCCGAAGCCGGCGAGGATCGGGCCGAGGACCGCCCAGATGGTCTGGTCGGTCATCGCGCTGCCCTCGATGTAGCCCAGGCCCTGCAAGGTCCAGATGGCGCCGACGACGACCATGATCGCGCCGAGCGCGACGGAGAGCGCCCGCATCAGCTGAGCTCGCGCTTGAGGATCTTGCCGGTCGCCGTCATCGGCAGCGCGTCGACGAACTGGACGATGCGGGGGTACTTGTAGCCCGCCATCTGCTCCTTGCCCCAGGCGACCAGCTCGTCCTCGGTCACGGTGGCGCCGTCGTTGCGGATCACGACGGCCTTGATCTCCTCGCCGTGGCTCTCGTGGGGGACGCCGATGACGGCCGCGAGCGAGACGTCGGGGTGGGTCAGCAGGACCTCCTCGATCTCGCGCGGGTACACGTTGAAGCCGCCCCGGATGATCATGTCCTTGGACCGGTCGACGATGTAGTACCAGCCGTCGGCGTCCTTGCGGCCGAGGTCGCCCGAGCGGAACCAGCCGTCGACGATCGCCTCGTCGGTGGCGTCGGGCCGGCCGTAGTAGCCCTTCATGATGTTGGGGCCCTTGATCGCGATCTCGCCCACGACGTCGTCACCGTCGCCGAGGTCCTCGCGGACGCCGGGCTCCGGGTCGATGAGCTTCATCTCGACGCCTGCGATCGGCCGGCCGATGGACCCGACGCGGGCCGGCTCGCCCCACACCGAGAAGCTGGCCACGGGCGAGGTCTCGGACAACCCGTAGCCCTCGAGGATGGTGACGCCGAAGCGTCGCTCGAAGTCCTTGTGCACCTCGACCGGCAGCGCGGATCCGCCGGCCGCAGCCACCCGCAGCGTGGCGGCGAGCTTCTTCACGTCGACGCCGGAGTCGTCGAGGGCGCCGAGCAGCCCCCAGTACATCGTCGGGACGCCGGCGAAGAAGGTGACGTCCTCGCGGTCCATCAGGGCCAGCGCCGGGCCGGCCTCGAAGCGCGGGAGCAGCACCACGGTGCCGCCGAAGGCGAAGCCGGCGTTCATGATCACGGTCTGGCCGAAGGAGTGGAAGAGCGGCAGCACGCACAGCAGCGTGTCGGGGTTGTCGGCGTCGACGCCGAAGATCGCCTCGCCGGCGAGCGCGTTGCTGATCATGTTGCGGTGCATCAGCTCGGCGCCCTTGGGCTGACCGGTGGTGCCCGACGTGTAGAGGATGACGGCGGTGTCGTCGTCGTCCACGTCGACGCTCTCGAAGACCGGCGACTGTCCCGTCAGCGCCTGGCCGAGCGTCTCCGTGCCCTCGATGGGCGAGTCGGCCGCCGGGTCGGCGGTGATGACGAAGAAGTGGTCGCAGCCGTCGGTCTGCTCGAAGCCCGCGTGCCCCTCCGCGCCGATCGGCAGCTCGGGCGTGCCCTGGAAGCAGAAGTACGCCTTCGCGTCCGAGTCGTCGAGGTGGTAGGCGACCTCGCGTCCCTTGAGCAGCACGTTGAGCGGGACGACCGTCGCGCCTGCCTTGAGGATCCCGTAGTAGACGATCGGGAAGTAGGGCAGGTTCGGGCAGCTCAGCGCGACCTTGTCACCGGGCTCGGATGCCCCGGGAGACCAGCAGGTTGGCGACCTGGCTGGCGGCGCCGTCGACCTGGGCGTACGTCAGGCGGGTGTCGCCCAGCACCACCGCCGTACGGTCCGGGTGCGCCTGCGCGGAGCCTTCGAGCAGCGAGGAGAGGTTCGACATGCGCGCCAACCTACTCACCGGGTGTGAGCGCCGTCACCGTCTCGTCGTCAGCCGCGCGAGGCGAGGATCCGTCCGGCCTTGCGGAGGTCGGCCGCGATCGCCTTCGAGGCGAGCAGCCCGGCCGCGCCGGCGGGCACGGCCCAGGCGCCCTGCCCGCTGACCTCGCCCTCGGCCCGCACCCGGCAGCCGCCGGTGACGTCGGTGAAGTGCAGCGCGAGGGTCGCCGTGACACCGCGCCAGTGACCGGTCTCCGCCCACGTGCGGAACGGCGTGAACACGGTGGTCTCGAGGTGGGGCCGTACGCCGACCGCGGTCGTCTCGCTCCAGCGCTGGCCGAGGTGCGGCTCCTCGTCGGCCGGGACGTCGACCGACAGCAGCGACGACTGCCACTGCGGGCGGCATCGCGGGTCGGAGAGGAAGCGGAACGCCGCCTCGGCGGACACCGGCAGCTCGACCGTGGCCGAGATCGCCCGGGCGGTCAGAACGTCTCCCCCGTCAGCAGCTCGTAGGCCTCGACGTAGCGCGTGCGGGTCCGCTCGACGACAGCGTCGGGCAGGGGCGGAGGCGCGGCACCGGAGGTGCGGTCCCAGCCCGACTCCGCGGTCAGCCAGTCGCGGACGATCTGCTTGTCGTACGACGCCTGGGTGCGGCCCGGCTGCCACTCGGCGGCCGGCCAGAAGCGGCTCGAGTCGGGGGTGAGGACCTCGTCGGCGAGGATCGATCGTCCCGTCCGCACGGCGGCCGAACTCCAGCTTGGTGTCGGCCAGGATGATGCCGCGCTCCTTCGCCAGGCCGTGGGCCTTGCCGTAGACCTCCATCGTCAGCATCCGCAGCTCGGCCGCTGCGTCGTCGCCGACGGCCTCGCAGACCACCTCGTAGTCGACGTTCTCGTCGTGGTCGCCGAGGTCGGCCTTCGTCGCGGGCGTGAAGATCGGCTCGGGCAGGCGACTGCCGTCCTGGAGCCCGGCCGGGAGCGCGACACCGCAGACCTCGCCGTCGCGGTGGTAGTCGAGGAGGCCCGACCCGGTGAGGTAGCCGCGAGCGACGCACTCGACAGGGAACATGTCGAGGCGCTCGCAGATGACCGCGCGTCCGGCCACCGAGGCCGGCACGTCGGTCGACACGACGTGGTTGCCGACGAGCCCGGAGAGCTGGTCGAACCACCACAGCGACATCCGGGTGAGGATCTCGCCCTTGTCGGGGACGGTGGTGTCGAGGACGAAGTCGTAGGCCGAGATGCGGTCGCTGGCCACCATCAGCAGCCGGCCGTCGTGCTCGCCGCCGTCGATCCGGTAGAGGTCGCGGACCTTGCCGGAGTGGACGTGGGTGGCGCCGTCGATCGCGGGCGCTGCGGGGAGCATCAGGTCGGCCACGTGGCAAGCCTAGCCGTGATCCGTACGGCTCAGCGGTGCAGCCACCACGACATCCGCCGGGTGATCCACGGCAGGAAGACATAGGTCATCAGCGGCGTCATCACGGTGGTCACCAGCACGACTCGCGGCACGAGAGGCCAGCCGGCGATCGTCCGCGACGCGACGAGGTTGGCCGCCAGGCTGAGCGGCAGGAAGACCAGGAAGATCACGACCATCTGCTTCCACCGCGGCGGCGCCACGGGCGCCGCGCTCAGCGACTCGACGGACGCCGGTTCGTCGAACCAGCCCTCGATGCCCGTACGCCGCTCGCGACGCTTCTCCTCGACGTCACCCTGGGCCGCCTCGAGCCACCACTCCCGCTGCGGGGAGGCCTCCCAGGCCGCGAGGGAGTCGGTGTCGGTGAAGCGGTAGAGCATGTGCCAGTCGGGCGAGTCCGCACTGGGCCGCACCCACCCCGAGCCGAGGAAGCCGTCGAACTTCTCGGCCAGCGACGTGCCCGCCTGCACCCACGCCAGCATCTCGCTGGAGCGGGACGGGTCGACGTGGCGCGTGACGGACACGGTGACGGGGGCAGTCATGCCTCTCAGTGTCCGGCGTCGAGGCACCTGGCGCGAAGCCGCGGGGCACGAGATCTCGCCCACGTCCGGCCCTTCCGGGCGGCGGTGCAAGGAAGGTCTCCGACGTGACGTCCGCCGCGGCCCAGAGCTTTCCGGCTGCGCTAGTAGGTCACCTCGAAGGTCGTCGCGCCGAGCGGCGCCGTCTCCCGCACCGCGACGTCGCGGACCCGCGCGAACCCCGGTCCCTCGTGGCACCACCCGACCAGCGCGTCCACGGCCTCGTCCGCGCCCTCGGCGTGCAGGAGGACCGAGCCGTCCGGGTCGTTGCGCACCCAACCGACCACGCCGAGCCGGCGCGCCTGCTCCTGGGTGTACCACCGGAACGAGACGCCCTGCACCCGTCCCGTCACCCGCGCCTGTACGGCTTTCACGGATCCCATCATGCCGCCACGTCTGGGACCGGGTGCAAGGCTGGCGAGGATGACGCAGCACGAGCAGACCGACGCCGCACGGGCGGACGCGGCGGCGTACGAGCCGGACCCGCGCCGCTGGCGCATCCTCGCCGTCTCCCTCGTCGTCGGCTTCATGTCGCTCCTCGACGTCACGATCGTCAACGTCGCGGTCCCCTCGATCCGCTCGAGCCTCGAGACGAGCGCGGCCACCATCCAGTGGGTCGTCTCGGGCTATGCGCTCGCCTTCGGGATGACCCTCGTCGCGGGCGGGCGGCTCGGTGACGCCCACGGTCGGCGCCGGATGATGACGATCGGCCTGATCGGTTTCGTCGTGTCGAGCGCCGCCGTCGGGCTCGCCCCCAACGCCGCGGCCATCGTCGTGGCCCGGCTGGCGCAGGGGGCCAGCGCCGGACTGCTGACACCCCAGAACTCCGGGCTCATCCAGCAGCTCTTCCGCGGCGAGGAGCGCGGACGCGCCTTCGGGATGTTCGGCTTCACGGTCGCCGTCGCCTCGGCCGCCGGCCCGCTGATCGGCGGGCTGCTCATCGGACTGCTCGGCGAGGAGAACGGCTGGCGCTCGCTCTTCCTCATCAACGTGCCGATCGGCCTCGTCGCGCTCGTGCTGATCCGGCGCCTCGTGCCGGACAACGACGTCGGCGCCGCGACCACGAAGGACCCGCGCGTCGACCTCCCCGGCGCGCTGCTGCTGGGGCTCGCCGTGCTGGCGGTGCTCTACCCGCTGATCAGCCTCGAGGGCGGGGCCGGGCTGCCGCTGGTGCTGCTGCTCGCGTTCCCGCCCCTGGCGTGGGCGTTCGTGCGGTGGGAGTCGCGGACCGTACGCCTCGGCCGCCCGCCGCTGCTCGACGTCTCGCTGCTGCGGGGGCTGCCCGGCTACGCCAACGGCCTGCTGGTCGGCACCCTCTACTTCACCGGCTTCACCGGGATCTTCCTGGTGCTGTCGGTCCACCTGCAGGAGGGCGAGGGCTTCTCGCCGCTCCGCGCGGCACTGCTGATGACGCCCTTCGCCGTCGGCGCCGCGACCACCTCGCCGCTGGCGGGCAGGCTGGTCGGCCGGCTCGGCCGCAAGGTCACGTTGCTGTCGCTGTCGGTGATGATGGCCGGGACCGCGCTGGCCGCGCTCCTCGTCACGCAACCCTCCGACCGCCTCTGGTGGACGCTCGCCCCGGCGATGTTCCTCGCGGGCGTCGGTGGCGGCGGGGTGATCTCCCCCAACTTCACCCTCACCCTCGCCGAGGTGCCGCCGCAGATGGGCGGCGCGGCCGGGGGCGCGCTCCAGACCGGCCAGCGGATCGGCTCGGCGCTCGGCGCCGCGCTCCTGATGACGGTCTACCAGGCCGTCGGGTCGGTCGCCTCGGCGCCGGTCGCGGCGCGCTCGGCCCTCCTGGCCGCGCTCCTCGTCCTCGCGGTCGCGCTCGCCGCCGCCGTACGGTCCTGGCGGCTCGGGGACTGAGGGCCTGCCGTGCAGCGATCCCCGGTGGCCGGGATCGCGAAGTCGCCCGTGCACGGCCTGACAGACCGCCTGACGGCCGGAGCCGGGTCGCGAGTCAGAGGATGGCGCCCGGGACGTACGCCGCCGCGTCGGGGTGGCGGGCCGCGAGTGCCTCGACCCGGGCGACGACCGCGCGGGTCTGGGCCACGGCGGCGCCGGTGAACTCGATCGGGTCGGCGACGAGCGCCTCGATCTGGTCGCGGGTGAGCCCGAGCCGCTGGTCGGCGGAGAGCTTGGCGAACACGTCGTTGTCGGCCTGGCCGGCGCGCATCGCGAGGGCGGTGCCGACGGCGGCCTCCTTGATCGCCTCGTGGGCGGCCTCGCGGCCGACCCCGTTGCGCACCGCCGCCATCAGCACCTTGGTGGTGGTGAGGAACGGCAGGTAGCGGTCGAGCTCGCGCTGGATCACGGCCGGGAAGGCGCCGAACTCGTCGAGCACGGTGAGGAAGGTCTGGAAGAGGCCGTCGGTGGCGAAGAAGGCGTCGGGCAGCGCGACCCGGCGGACCACCGAGCACGACACGTCGCCCTCGTTCCACTGGTCGCCGGCGAGCTCGCTGACCATCGACAGGTGGCCGCGGAGGATGACGGCGAGGCCGTTGACCCGCTCGCACGAGCGGGTGTTCATCTTGTGGGGCATCGCCGACGAGCCGACCTGCCCCTCCTTGAACCCCTCGGTCACCAGCTCGTGACCGGCCATCAGCCGTACGGTGGTCGCGAGGTTCGACGGCCCGCTGACCAGCTGCACCAGCGCGGCGACGACGTCGAAGTCGAGCGAGCGCGGGTAGACCTGGCCGACGCTGGTGAGGGTCTGCTCGAAGCCGAGGTGGGCCGCGACGCGCTGCTCGAGGTCGTCGAGCTTGTCGGCGTCGCCGTCCAGCAGGTCGAGCATGTCCTGCGAGGTGCCCATCGGCCCCTTGATCCCGCGCAGGGGATAGCGGGCGAGCAGCTCCTCGATCCGCTGGACGCCGATGAGCATCTCGTCGGCGATCGTCGCGAAGCGCTTGCCGAGCGTGGTCGCCTGCGCGGCGACGTTGTGGGAGCGGCCCGCCATCACGGTGAGCTCGTGCTCGGCGGCGAGCCGACCGAGCCGGACCAGCGCGGCGACGGCGCGGTCGCGTACGACCTCGAGCGAGCGGCGCACCTGCAGCTGCTCGACGTTCTCCGTCAGGTCGCGCGAGGTCATGCCCTTGTGGATGTGCTCGTGGCCGGCGAGGGCAGGATGAACTCCTCGATGCGCGCCTTCACGTCGTGGCGGGTGATCCGCTCGCGGGCCGCGATGGAGTCGAGGTCGACCTTCGTCGATGACCGACTCGTACGCCTCGACGACACCGTCGGGCACGTCGATGCCGAGGTCGCGCTGGGCCTTGAGCACCGCGACCCAGAGCTGCCGCTCGAGGACGATCTTGTGCTCGGGCGACCAGATCTCGGCGAGGTCGGCGCCGGCGTAGCGGGTGGCCAGGACGTTGGGGACGGTCACGCCGCTGATTGTCCCATCCGCGGGGGTCCAGTCGTCCCACGGCGCCCACCAGCGGTCGTCACGATCGAGCAGGTCCGCCACGTCGGTGGCGGCGGCGAGGACGGCGAGCAGCTCGTCCTGGGTGATCCGGCCGGCGGCCAGCGACGGCGCCAGGTCCTGCACGTCCTTCCACCGCCACTCGCCCTCGGCCGGGATCACGAGGTCGAGCTGGAGGTCGTTGACCTCGACGCCGTCGTCCGCGCGGACGTACGGCGTCTCGAAGTTGACGTACCAGCTGAGGAACCGGCCGTCGCCGTCGAAGAACTTCCACACGGCGTACCAGTCGCCGACCCGACGCAGCTTGAGCACGGTCGTGCCCTGCCAGGCGTCGAGGTGTCCCCAGGGGTGCGGCACCGGGTGCGGCGGGAAGCTCAGGGGCGTACCACTGGGCTGGAGGGTCGCGAGGATCCCGCCGGGCGCCGGGTCGTCGGCGAGCAGCCGCTCGTGCCAGTGCGCCCACGCGGCGCCGTGCAGCACCTCGCGCATCACGATCTCCGAGCCGGGCTCGAAGGTGCGCCACGTGGCTCAGCCACGCGAGGCCGCCCCCTCGACGACGCCGAGCGGCTCGGCGGCGATGTCGCGACGCCACTGGGCGCCCGGGAAGGAGATGCTCGAGATGCCCTCGTACGCCTTGGCGCGGGCATCGGCGACGTCGGTGCCGCTCGCGCGCACCGCGAGCACCCGACCGCCCGCGGTGACCAGCCCCGCCTCCGTGCGGGCGGTGCCGGCGTGGATCACGTCGACGTCCGTCTCGACGGTGAGCGTCTCCGTGCCGACGATGACGTCCCCGGAGCGAGAGCCCTCGGGATAGCCCGCGCTGGCCATCACCACGGTGACGGCGGCGCCGTCGGCGAAGGTCGGGTCGGCCACGGTCGCGAGGTCGCCGTCGGCCGCCGCCCTCAGCAGCACGCCGAGCGGGGACTCGAGCAGGGCGAGCACCGGCTGGATGTCGGGGTCGCCGAAGCGCACGTTGAACTCGATGACCTTGGGCCCGTCGGCGGTCAGGGCCAGACCGACGTAGAGGCAGCCGACGAAGGGTGCGCCGAGGCGCCGCATCTCGGCGAGGGTCGGGGCGACGACCTGCGTCCATCACGGTCTCGACCGTGCCGTCGGGCAGCCACGCAAGCGGGGCGTACGAGCCCATCCCGCCGGTGTTGGGGCCGCGGCCGCCGTCGAAGATCCGCTTGAAGTCCTGGGCCGGCAGCAGCGGCCGACCTGTCGTGCCGTCGCAGACGACGAAGAGCGAGAACTCGGGTCCGTCGAGGAACTCCTCGACCACCACCCGCGCGCAGCCCGCCGCATGGGCCAGCGCCTCGGCACGGTCGTTGGTCACGACGACGCCCTTGCCGGCGGCGAGCGCGTCGTCCTTGACGACGTGCGGCGCACCGAAGGCGTCGAGGGCGGCGGCCACCTCGTCGGCGGTCGTGCAGGTGCGCGAGCCGGCGGTCGGCACGCCCGCGGTCGCCATGACCTCCTTGGAGAAGGACTTGGACCCCTCGAGCCGGGCCGCGTCCCGGGAGGGCCCGAAGACCGCGATGCCCGCAGCGCGTACGGCGTCCGCGACGCCCGCGACGAGCGGGGCCTCCGGACCGACGACGACCAGCTCCGCGCCGATCGAGGTGGCCAGGGCGGCGACGGCCGGGCCGTCCATCGGGTCGACGTCGTGGAGCGTGGCGACCGCACCGATGCCCGGGTTGCCGGGCGCGGCATGCACCTCGGAGACCGCCGGGTCACGGGAGAGCGCGAGGGCCAGGGCGTGCTCGCGGCCGCCGGTGCCGATGACGAGCGTCCTCACCCGTGCACGACCACGGTCTGCTCACGCCCCGGGCCGACGCCGACGCCCCAGATCTTCGCGCCGGAGATCTCCTCGAGCGCCTGGACGTAGGCCTGCGCGTTCTTCGGCAGCTCGTCGAAGGACCGGCAGCCGGAGATGTCGCTCATCCAGCCGTCGAAGAGCTCGTAGACCGGCGTGGCGTGGTGGAACTCGGTCTGCGTCATCGGCATCTCCTCGACGCGCTTCCCGTCGATCTCGTAGGCCACGCAGACGGGGATCTGCTCCCACGAGCCGAGGATGTCGAGCTTGGTGAGGAAGAACTCGGTGAGGCCGTTGACCCGGCTGGCGTAGCGCGCGACGACGGCGTCGTACCACCCGCAGCGACGGGTGCGGCCGGTCGAGACGCCGATCTCGCCGCCGAGCTTCTGGAGCTGGATGCCGTCCTCGTCGAAGAGCTCGGTCGGGAACGGGCCGGAGCCCACGCGGGTCGTGTAGGCCTTGATCACGCCGACCACCCGGTCGATGCGGGTGGGGCCGATGCCCGCACCGACGCAGACGCCACCGGCGACCGGGTTGGACGAGGTGACGAACGGATAGGTGCCGTGGTCGACGTCGAGCATGGTGGCCTGCGCGCCCTCGAAGAGGACCGTCTGACCGGCGTCGAGCGCCTGGTTGAGCAGGAGCGAGGTGTCGCACACCATCGGCCGGAGCCGCTCTGCGTAGGACAGCAGCTCCTCCACCACCGCGTCGACCTCGATGGCGCGGCGGTTGTAGACCTTGGTGAGCAGGTGGTTGCGCACGTCGAGCGCCGCGTCGATCTTCTCGCGCAGGATCTTCTCGTCGAAGAGGTCGGCGATGCGCACGCCCACACGGTTGATCTTGTCGGCGTACGCCGGCCCGATGCCGCGGCCGGTGGTGCCGATCTGGTTCTTGCCGAGGAAGCGCTCGGTGACCTTGTCGATGGTCGCGTGATAGCTGGCGATCACGTGCGCGTTGGCGCTGACCTTGAGCTCGGCGACCTCGACGCCGCGAGCGATCAGGCCGTCGAGCTCGCGGAAGAGCGCCTCCGGCGAGACCACGACGCCGTTGGCGATCACCGAGGTGGCGCCGGGGGTCAGGATGCCGCTGGGCAGCAGGTGGGTGGCGTACTTCTCGCCGTTGACGACGATGGTGTGGCCGGCGTTGTGACCACCACTGGTGCGCACCACGAAGTCGATGGGATCCGTGGTGGCCAGCAGGTCGGTGGCCTTGCCCTTGCCCTCGTCGCCCCACTGGGCGCCGAGCACGACGATCGCGGGCATCTCAGCCCTCCTCGTTCATGTCTGCAGATGTGGACGTGGTGCAACATGCGACGAGCCCCGGGCACAAGGCGTCGGGGCTCTTGCGGCCACACGCTATCGCACCCGGCCGGTGGGCCTCGGTCGCGCGTCCTCCCGGGTGGGACGGACGCCGCGGACGGTGGGCTAGGGTCCGGACGTGCGCTCGCTGCTGGTCATCACGAATGCCGACGCCGGCACGTCCGACGAGGAGACCCTCGCGACTGCACTGGCCGTCCTCCGGGAGCAGGCGTCCGTCGAGGTGGCCAAGACGTCCAACCCCGGCGAGCTCGACGGCGTGCTGCACCGCGCGGGCGGGCGCGACATCGTCGTCGCCGGAGGCGACGGCAGCATCCACGCCGTGGTCACTGCGCTGCACAAGCGCCACGAGCTGGCCGGCTCGACGCTCGGCCTCCTGCCGATGGGCACCGGCAACGACTTCGCGCGCGGCAACGACATCCCCCTCGACATCGAGGAGGCCGCCCGGCTCGTGCTCTCCGGCGAGCCCCGCAAGGTCGACCTGATCATCGACGAGACCGGCAGCATCGTGGTCAACAACGTCCACGTCGGCGTCGGCGCGCAGGCCAGCCGCAAGGGCCACAAGTGGAAGGGCCGGCTCGGCGCCGTGGGCGTCGGCAAGGTCAACCTCGGCAAGCTCGGCTACCCGATCGGCGCCCTGCTCTCCGCCTTCCACCCGCCCAGCTGGCGGATGCGCGTCGAGCTCGACGGCGAGGTCGTCAACGACGTCGACCGCCCCGTCCTGATGGTCGCGATCGGCAACGGCAGCAACGTCGGCGGCGGGACCGAGCTCAACCCCGAGGCCGACACAGAGGACGGCCGGCTCGACGTGATGATCAGCCGCGCGGTCGACCCGATGGCCAAGCTGGGGTACGTCGCCAAGCTGCGCAGCGGCGACCACGACGACCGCGACGACGTGCTGATGCTGCGGGGCAAGACCGTGAAGGTGAGCGGCGACGAGTTCTGGCTGTCCGCCGACGGCGAGATCTCCGGCCCCGAGCGCTGCCGCAGCTGGCGCCTCGAGCCGGCGGCGTACTCCATGATCCTGCCCTAGAGCCAGCCGCGCCGGACCGCCTCCACGCCGGCCTGGAAGCGCGTGTCGACGCCGAGCTCGATCATCAGCGAGGCGACCCGGCGACGTACGGTCCGCAGGCTGACGTCGAGGTTGCGGGCGATCTGCTCGTCCTTGACGCCGTCGGCGAGCTCGACGAGCAGCAGGCGACGGTGGTCGTGCTCGGCCAGGCGGTCGCCGCGGGCCTGGACCCGGCTGGCGGTCTCCCAGAGCTCGTCGAAGTAGGCCTGGAGCATCCCCACCAGCGCGGCCTGCCGCACCACCACGCGCCGGTCGGACCCTGCACCGAGGGGCTCGGGCACGATCGCGCGGCGCGGACCGACGACCACCAGCCGGGTCAGGACGCTCGGCACGACCCGGATCTCCTCGCCGATCTCGGCGCGCATCCGCAGCATGTGCGGCGCCTCCGACATCGCTCGGGCGGGATAGATCGCACGGACGCGGCGGCCCTCGCGGACGGCGTTGCCCACGGCGACGGCCATCTCCGACTCGCTCGGCAGCCGCCACTGGTCGGGTCGGAGGAAGCACAGGTCGCCGCGCTTCTCCCGGATCCACTGGGCGATCAGCGCGGGTACGTCGCCCTCCGAGGAGACGTCGCCGTCGATGTGCTCGTCGTCCGCCGACGCGGTCTCGCGCCGCTCCGCCAGGACCGGGAGCACCTCGGCGATGCGCCGCAGCTCCCGCGCCTTGACCCCGAGCTCGTCGGCCTGGGCGACGAGCGCCCGACTGGTCGCGGTCGCGGGATCGATGACGTGCAGCACCTCGTCCTCGATGGTGACGATGTCGAGGGCCAGGAGCGGCGCGAGCTGGGCGAGCAGCTGCTCACGCGTCAGCAGGAGACTGGCGGCGACCTCGTCGACGGTCTGGCCGGAGCCGGGCTGGATCCGGCGGTAGACGGGCTCCATCAGGGTCGGCAGCCCCAGCGCCGCGATCACCTTGCTGTCGTCCACGTCCAGCCTTTCGAGGGTGGTTGGCATCTTAGTGCCAGCGGCCACTTGGAGCCACCGTCAAGAGGGCCCTGCTGGCACAATGCTGCCGACCACTCGGAAGATTCGCGCGGACGCGGGGGTGACTGCGCCGGATCGTTGTGCTTGCACGGACATCGAGTGGAGGCGCCGGAGCCGCCGCGGGGGACGGCTCCGGCGCCGATCCGTGCCACCGATAGCCTTGCGCGCATGGCACGAGGTGGACGGCAAGGGCAGGGCACTCCCGTCGACTGGGTGACGCGGGCGGCGGACGACGCCGTACGTCACGCCGGCGAGGGCAACCTGGTGACCGTCGCCTCCGGCGCCTCCCCCAGCGGTCCGATCCACCTGGGCAACCTGCGCGAGTTCATCACCCCGCACTTCGTGGCCGAGGAGCTGCGCCGTCGCGGCGTGCCGGTGCGCCACCTGCACTCGTGGGACGACTTCGACCGGTTCCGCAAGGTGCCGGCCGGCGTGCCCGCGTCGTGGGCCGAGCACATCGGCCGCCCCCTCACCGCCGTGCCCGACCCGTGGGAGTGCCACGACAGCTGGGCCGAGCACTTCAAGGCGCCCCTCCAGGAGGCGCTGCGCGACCTCGGTGTCGAGATGGAGGAGATCTCCCAGACGCAGATGTACACCTCGGGCGCCTACCGCGACCAGGTCCTCCTCGCCGTCTCGCGCCGCGACGAGATCGAGGAGGTGCTCGCGCAGCACCGCACCAAGAAGGTCGCGCCGGCCGAGGACGCGTCCGACCAGGAGGCCGCCGACCTGGCCGACTCGGTCGCCAACGAGGACGACGACGCGGCCGACTCCGCGTCCGCCGACGCGATCGCCCGCTTCCCCTACCGCCCCTACTGCCGCGAGTGCGGCCGCGACACCGTCACCACGACGGCGTACGACGAGGCCACGACGACGCTGTCGTACACCTGCTCGTCCTGCGGCTACGAGGGCACGACCGACCTGTCCACCGACAACGACGGCAAGCTCGTCTGGAAGGTCGACTGGCCGATGCGGTGGGCCTACGAGTCGGTGAACTTCGAGCCGGCCGGCCGCGACCACATGACGCCGGGGTCGTCGTACACCGTCGGCACCGAGATCGTGTCGGCGATCTTCGACTGGCGCGCGCCGGCGCGCGTCATCTACGCGTTCGTCGGCTTCGCCGGCGTGCAGAAGATGTCGTCCTCGGCCGGCGGCGTGCCCACAGCCGTCGACGCGCTCCGGGTGCTCGAGGCGCCGATGCTGCGCTGGCTCTACGTCCGCCGCGCGCCCACCCAGGCCTTCGACATCGACTTCGGCCCCGCCGTCGTGCGCCTCTACGACGAGTGGGACGCGCTGGGTCGCAAGGCGGACGAGAAGTCGGACGTCGCGACCCTCGCCTGGCACCGCGCGTCGGAGACGGCCGCCGGCCGGCTGCCCACGCCGGCCGTGCCGGTGCCGTTCCGGACCCTGTCCGGGATCGCCGACGTGACCGCTGGGTCTGCCGACCTCATCTCGAGGATCATCGAGTCCTCGGGCTTCCCGCACGACTCGGTCGCCGACCTCGAGCCGCGGCTGTCCAAGGCGATGCAGTGGACCGCCGAGCACGTGCCGGCCGACGAGCGCACGACAGTCCGGTCGTCACCCGACGCCGAACGGCTGGCGGCGCTGTCCGAGGACGAGGAGCTCTGGCTGCGGATCTTCCTCGACCGCCTGCCCTCGGAACCCGACCTGGAGGCCGTGACCGCCGTCGTCTACGGCACACCCAAGGTGGCCCGCGGACTCGGCTTCGAGGACGCCCCGACCGACCAGGTGAAGGCCGACCAGAAGGACTTCTTCCGGCTGCTCTACCACCTGCTCGTCGCCGCCGAGCGGGGCCCGCGCCTCCCGACCCTCGTCCTCGCCCTCGGGCCGGAGAAGGTCCGCCACCTCCTCGGCGCCTGAGCGAATGTAGGCAGTTCGTCGCAGGATCTCCGCGGCTCGAGCGCGAGCAGGCTCTGACGAGCCCCGAACTGCCTTCGTTGGTGCAGACGTCAGCGGCGGAAGCTGACCGGCTCGCCGAGGTAGCGCTCGAGGTCGGCGCGCACGCCGTCGCTCAGGGGCCAGGCGGACTGCGCGGCGTGGTCCCACAGGACGTTCACGCACTCCCAGACGGCGGCCGGGCCGCCCTCGGCCTCGACGCGCAGCTCGGCAGCGACCGTGAACGAGCTCCGGCCGATCCGGCTGATCCAGAGCGAGGCGAGGAACGGCTGGTAGGGCACGAAGCGCATCTCGCCGTGGTACTCGATGGACTGCGACGCGACGAGCTCGGAGACCCCCTCGTCGACGGCCTGGAGCAGCCCGGTGCCGCCCGACGGCAGGCCGGGCAGCGGCGCGAACCGCAGGAACTCGTAGCGCGCCTCGTCGAGCACCCGGACCGCCTCGACGTTGTCGACGTGGCCGGCGAGGTTGATGTCGCGGTAGCGCGCCTGGATCTCGGTCGTGAAGGTCTCGCCCATGGGGGAAGTCTGTCGGACGAGAGGTGGACCTAGGGTGGCGGGCATGACGAACTTCGGCGACCTGATGGCCGGTCCCCCGCCCACCCACCTTCCTGCCGATCCCGCCGACGCCGAGCTCGTGGGCGGTGATGCCCCGGCAGCGGTCGTACGCCGTCACCCGGCGTCCCCGGCCGCGTGGGCCGCGCTGGCCCTGCAGGCCAAGGACGCCGGCGCCGACGACGTGACCGTGTACGCGTACTCCCGGGTGGGCTACCACCGCTCGCTCGACATGCTGCGGCGCAACGGCTGGAAGGGCCACGGCCCGGTGCCGTGGGAGCACGAGCCCAACCGCGGCTTCCTCCGCTCCCTGGCGCTGCTCGCCCTCGCGGCGCGCGCGATCGGCGAGACCGAGGAGTGGGAGCGCTGCTCGACCTTCCTCCGCGACTCCAGCCCTGCGGCGGCCGACGAGCTGCTCGGCTGACCCGGGGACCGCTCGTCGCGCGAGACCGACCGCTCGTCGGCGCGCGGGCGCCCGCTCGCCTCCCAAGGGTGGGTGACCGGCCGTCACGGCGCGAGTAGCGTTGCTGGGCATGAATCCCGGGAACACACCTCCACAGTCGCGTCCTGAACAGGGCCCACCACCGACCGACATGCGCAAGATGGCGCTCGCCGGCGTCCTGCTCGTCATCCCGGTCGTCGTGCTCCTCTGGGTGCCGCACTACGCCAAGGTCGAGCCCAAGCTCTTCGGCTTCCCCTTCTTCTTCTGGTACCAGTTCCTCTGGGTCTTCATCTGCTCGGCGCTGACCTGGACGGCCTACAAGCTGACCCTCTCGGCGCGCGGCAAGACCACGCACAAGGTGGGTGAGGACCGATGACGCCGCAGCTCACCGTGCTGGCCGCCGACACCGGCGGGATCAACGGCGTCGCACTGGCAGTGCTGATCGCCCTGTTCCTCCTCGTCACCGTGGCGGGGTTCATGGCCTCGCGCTTCAAGCGCGCGGAGTCGCTCGAGTCGCTCGACGAGTGGGGCCTGGGCGGTCGCTCGTTCGGCACATGGATCACGTGGTTCCTGCTCGGCGGTGACCTCTACACGGCGTACACCTTCGTCGCCGTGCCGGCGGCGATGTTCGCCACCGGCGCCGTGGCCGGGTTCTTCGCGGTGCCGTACACGATCATCCTCTACCCGATCATCTTCATCTTCATGGCGCGGCTCTGGTCGGTCAGCCACCGCCACGGCTACGTCACGACGGCGGACTTCGTCCGTGGGCGCTACGACGACCGGACGCTGTCGCTCGCGGTCGCGGTCACCGGGTTCGTCGCGACGATGCCCTACATCGCCCTTCAGCTCGTCGGCATCCAGGCGGTGCTCGAGGTGGCCGGCCTCGGTGGCGGCGACAACATCCTCGCGAAGGACGCTCCGCTGTTCATCGCCTTCGCCCTGCTGGCGGCCTACACCTACTCGAGCGGCCTGCGCGCTCCTGCAGTGATCGCCTTCGTGAAGGACATCCTGATCTACGTCGTCATCATCGTCGCGATCATCTACCTACCCGGCCAGGTCGGCGGCTGGGAGGCGATCTTCGGTGCCGCTCAGGACAAGATGGACGCCAACAACGTCGCGGCTGTCGAGGCAGGACTCCCGCCGACCTCGTCGTTCGTCCCCGGCTCCGGTGCCTTCTGGGCGTACGCCACCCTGGCGCTGGGCTCGGCGATGGCCCTGTTCATGTACCCGCACTCGATCACCGCGTCGCTGTCGTCCAACTCGCGCAACACGGTCCGCCGCAACGCCGCGCTCCTGCCGGCGTACTCCTTCGTGCTCGGCCTGCTGGCCCTGCTCGGCTGGGTCGCCATCGCGGCCGGCACCACGCCGATCGGTCTCGACGGCGAGCCCAACGCGCAGCTCGTCATCCCGCAGCTCTTCGAGGACATGTTCCCGGCATGGTTCACCGGGGTCGCGTTCGCCGCGATCGCGATCGGCGCGCTCGTGCCGGCCGCGATCATGTCGATCGCCGCGGCCAACACCTTCAGCCGCAACATCTACAAGGAATGGCTCAAGAAGGACGCCACCCCGGCCCAGGAGGCGAAGGTCTCCAAGCTGATGTCGTTGCTGGTGAAGGCGTTCGCGCTGGTCTTCGTGCTGACGCTGGACAAGCAGAACGCGATCAACTTCCAGCTGCTCGGTGGCATCTGGATGATGCAGACCTTCCCGGTGATCGTGTTCAGCCTCTTCACGCGGTGGTTCCACCGCTACGCCCTGCTGGTGGGCTGGGCGGCCGGAATGGTCTACGGCACGATCGAGGCCTACCAGGTCGTCAACCCGGTGACCGGCAAGCACTTCGGTGGCTCGCTGGCCCTCATCCCGGGCATCGAGCGGATGGGCTACATCGCGATCACCGCGTTCGTGATCAACGTGGTGCTCGCCGTGGTGCTGACCGCGATCCTCAACGCCATGAAGGTCTCCAACGGCAAGGACGAGACGATCCCGTTCGACTACTTCGCCGACGCCGACGACCCGCGGGTCCAGAAGGACCTCGCGGAGCACTCCACGCACGATGAGCCGTACGGCGACCCGGACGACATCCCGGGCAACGCGCCCGCACGCTAGGGCGTACGTCTGTTCCGTCGAGCGCACGCGGGCGGTGCGTGAGGCGGGTTTCCCGGCCGGGGAATCCGCCTCACGCACCGCCCGTCGCGTGCCGGCGTACGGCGCGCCGATGGGCGGTGCGTGAGGGGGAATCCAGCAGCCTGGAATGCCCCTCACTCACCGCCCCAAGCGAGGTCAGCCGGCGAGCGACGTACCGGCGGAGCGGAGGTTCTCGCAGGCCTCGACGATGCGGGCGGCCATGCCCTCCTCGGCCGCCTTGCCCCAGGCGCGCGGGTCGTAGAGCTTCTTGTTGCCGACCTCGCCGTCGACCTTGAGCACGCCCTCGTAGTTCGCGAGCATGTGGCCGGCGACCGGGCGCGAGAAGGCGTACTGGGTGTCGGTGTCGACGTTCATCTTCACCACGCCGAAGTCGACGGCGTCGCTGATCTCCTGGGCGGTGGAGCCGGATCCGCCGTGGAAGACGAGGTCGAACGGGCGAGCGTCGCCGCCCAGGCCGAGCTCGGAGGCGGCAGCCTCCTGCGCGGCCTTGAGGATCTCGGGACGGAGCTTGACGTTGCCCGGCTTGTAGACGCCGTGCACGTTGCCGAAGGTCAGCGCGGTCAGGTAGCGGCCGCGGTCGCCGGCGCCGAGCGCCTTGATGGTCGCGATCGCGTCCTCGGGGGTCGTGTAGAGCTGGTCGTTGATCTCGTTGTCGACACCGTCCTCCTCGCCGCCGACGACCCCGACCTCGATCTCGAGGATGATCTGGGCAGCAGCGCACTTGGCGAGCAGCTCCTCGGCGATGCGGAGGTTCTCGTCGAGCGGCACGGACGAGCCGTCCCACATGTGCGACTGGAAGAGCGGCGCCTCGCCGCGCGCGACCCGCTCGGCGGAGATGTCGAGCAGCGGCCGGACGAAGCCGTCGAGCTTGCCCTCGGGGCAGTGGTCGGTGTGCAGCGCGATGTTGACGGGGTAGTTCTTGGCGACCTCGGCGGCGTACGCCGCGAACGCGACGGAGCCGGTGACCATGTCCTTGATGCTCGGGCCGGAGAGGTACTCGGCTCCGCCGGTGGACACCTGGATGATGCCGTCGGAGCCGGCGTCGGCGAACCCCTTGAGCGCTGCGTTGAGGGTCTGGGAGGACGACACGTTGATGGCCGGGTAGGCGAAGCTCTTCGACTTCGCGGCGTCCAGCATCTGCGCGTAGACCTCGGGGGTGGCGATGGGCATCGGGGTTCTCCTCGGAAGCGGTCGTTCAGGCGCTGCCAACCCTAGTGGCTACCCACGAGTCGCTTCAGCGGCCCGATTTCGTCTCACCACGTGACAACCGCTTCGATCCGCGCTCCGTGTCCACCGGTGGAAGACTTCGCACGGGGGAAGGACCGAGATGAGCACCGACATCGACTGGCAGCACGAGCTGGACACCTCGTTCGGCTCCGGGCACGACGTGCCCGCCGGGCACTACGTCGCGGCGGGACGGACGGCCGTACGCCGCCGCCGGCTGACGGCAGCCGTCGTCGGCCTCGGCGCCGCGGCCGTCGTGGGCGGCATCGCCTGGGGGGTCGCACCGCACGGCGGCCCGAGCAGCAGCGACGCCCCGATCGCCACCGAGCCGAGCCGGACGGCGAGCCAGACGCCCGCGCCGAGTCGCGAGGTCGAGAAGGCCCCCGAGCTCCCGTGGAAGAAGGGCGACCCGCCCGCCCGGTCCAGTCCGGACGGCCTCGCCCTCGCACCGGGGTCGGTGGTGCACGAGCGGGTCGACAACCTCTTCCCGGGCAGGGCCAGCGAGTCCGTCGCCCTCGACATCAGCCGGGGCGGGGAGCGCTGGTGGATGACGCTGGAGTGGGACAGCGGTGGTGCCGCGATGTCGTCGACGAGGCCGACCGACGGACTCTTCGACTCCTTCGACGACTTCGTCCGCGCCGAGATCCTGGGCGGGGGGATGACCACCCAACCCGCCACTGTCGACGACACGTGGTTCGCCGGCCTCGTCCAGTGGACCGGCGGCGAGCTGCGTACGCGCAAGGGCGTCGTGGTGGTCAAGCAGGTCGACCAGCCGGTGTCCTCCGACCTCCCGTCGGTCGGTCTCGTGCTGGTCAAGGACGGCGTGACCACCTGGATGCTGATCGCGGACGGCGGCGCCAGCGCGGGATGGACGGAGGAGGCCGACTCCGGCTGGGCCACCTTCGAGGAGTGGCTCGTCGACCAGGTCGCCCTCCAGTCGGGGCAGCCCGAGCTGCAGCTCGTCTCGCTCGACGGCGACGGCGCCGTGATCCCCCGGGAGCCCGGGGTCGTCGTCCTCGAGCAGCAGGCCGACCCTGACCTGGGTGCCTACGGCACCGACGCGGAGGGCGCCACGTCCGCCGTCGCCCTGCTTGAGTGGAAGGAGCAGCGCTGGTTCGTGCTGGCTGTCCGCACCGGTGGCCAGACCTCGGTCACCCCGGTGGCTGCCGGGAAGGCCGGTGGCGCACGGACGCTCGACGAGTTCGTGGCCTTCATGGCCGACCGGGCCGACGAGGGCGGCATGCGGTGAAGCACGACGAAGCGTTCTCGGACTTCGTCGCCGCTCGCCAGGCCCACCTGCGCCGCATCGCGTACGCGTTGTGCGGCGACTGGCACCGCGCCGACGACCTCCTGCAGACCGCCCTCACCAAGCTCTACATCGCGTGGCCGCGGATCCGCCACGAGGGCGGCGAGGAGGCCTACTGCCGCCAGATCATGGTGCGGGCCAACATCGACGAGTCCCGCAGGCCGTGGCGTCGCGAGCGACCCAGCGACCAGCTGCCCGAGCAGGCCGCGGCCGACGCCCACCGCGGTCGAGGAACGCTCGGCGCTCTTCGACGCCCTGCAGGCGCTCCCCGAGCAGCAGCGCAAGGTCGTCGTGCTGCGGCACTGGCTCGGCCTGTCGGTGCGCGAGGCCGCGGCCGAGCTCGGCATCAGCGAGGGCACCGTCAAGAGCCACAGCAGCCGCGGGCTGGCGGCGCTCGAGGCCGTGCTGTCCCCCCAGCGCCACGCCTGATCCACTGTCCAACGCCCGGGGCAGGGTCACTGCACCCTCACGGGTATGGCAGCGATGCCCGGAGCGCCCTACGTTGTGCTCATGGCTCCCATCGGCCAACGGGGGGCAGAGCGGTCCGGGATCACGTGGGGTCTTCCCGGACCGCTCTGCACGTCCCGGGCCGGCGCCGGGCGCCTAGCCGCGCCAGGCGTCCCCGCCGCCGAGGTCGGCGTACGCCCTGACCCAGCTGTGCATCGCGATCGCGGCCGCCGAGCTGGCGTTGATGGAGCGGGTCGATCCGAACTGGGCGATCGAGAAGGTCCCGTCGCAGACCTCGCGCGCGGACTCCGACAGGCCGGGTCCCTCCTGGCCGAAGAGGAAGCAGACCCGACGGGGCAGCTCCATCGTCTCGAGGTGCAGCGAGCCCGGCAGGTTGTCGATGCCGAGCAGCCGGACCGGCCCCCCTCCGGCGGGAGCCCGTGGAGGTACGCCGCCAGGCTCGCGGCGTCGGGGTGGTGGCGGACGTGCTGGTAGCGGTCGGTGACCATCGCCCCGCGTTGGTTCCAGCGGCGGTTGCCGACGATGTGCACCTCCGCGGCGAGGAAGGCGTTGGCGGTGCGGACGATCGTGCCGATGTTGAAGTCGTGCTGCCAGTTCTCGATCGCCACGTGGAAGTCGTGGCGCCGGGTGTCGAGGTCGGCGACGATCGAGTCGAGGGTCCAGTAGCGGTAGCGGTCGACGACGTTGCGGCGGTCGCCCTCGCGCAGCAGGTCGGGGTCCCAGTGGTCGCCCGCCGGCCAGGCGCCCTCCCACGGACCGACGCCCACCTCGGGCCGGCCGTGCGGCATCGGGTCGTACGGCGCCCGCTGGTCCTCGTGCATGCGGGAACAGTAGGCGTGCTGGTTAGGGTGACGCGCGTGAGCCTCCCCGACGTGTCCGGTCTCGTGACACCCCTCCTGCTGGGCATCGACTGGATGGACCCCAACTACCTCCTCGACCGCTTCGGCGCCGAGCTGTTCTGGATCAGCCTGCTGATCGTCTTCATCGAGTGCGGGCTGTTCTTCCCGATCCTCCCCGGCGACACGCTGCTGTTCGCGCTGGGCCTCTTCATCGTGACCGGTCAGCTCGACCTCTTCCCCGGCCCGCCGTTCGTCGAGCTGCTGATCGCGATGGCGGCCCTGACCACGGCGGCGTTCGTCGGCAACGTGGTGGGCTACGAGATCGGCCGCAAGCTGGGCCCGCCGCTCTACGAGCGCGACGGCCGGATCATCAAGCGGAAGTACTTCGACCAGACCACGGCCTTCTTCGACCGGCACGGCAACAAGGCCCTCGTGATCGGCCGCTTCGTCCCGTTCGTCCGGACCTACATCACCGTCGTCGCAGGCGTGACGCGGATGGACCGGGCGCGCTTCTTCCTCTGGAGCCTCGTCGGCGCCGTGCTGTGGGTCCTGTCGATCTGCCTGCTCGGCTACTTCCTCGGCGACGCGTTCCCGACCCTCGGCGAGAGCATCGACAAGCTCGTCATCGTCATCGTGGCCTTCTCGCTGATCCCGATCGTGGTCGAGTGGGTTCGGCACAGGCGCACCAGCGCGCCGGGCGCCGAGATCGGCGAGCACGACGGCGGCCCCGACCGCGACATCACCGGCCGCGACCTCGACTGAGGTAGCCCTACCCGCGTACGGCGTCGAGCTGGGCGCGGGTCAGCACCGGGCGCACCTCCAGCCCGACGTCGGCCAGCGGGTTCTCCCCCGCGGGCGACCGGTCGATCGCGCACACGACGACCTCGACGACCGCGCCCAGCTCGCGCAGCGCGTGGGTCGCGTCGCGCACGGCTCCGCCCGTGGTGATCACGTCCTCGATGATGGTGACCCGCCGACCGGACACGTCCGGACCCTCGGCGAGCTTGGCAGTGCCGTACTCCTTGGCCTGCTTGCGCACGAAGAGCGCGGGCAGGCCGGTGCGCGAGCTCACCATCGTCGCGATCGGGATGCCGCCGAGCTCGAGGCCGCCGAGCAGCTCGGTGTCCTCCGGCAGGAGGTCGACCATCTGCGCGGCCACCCGGTCGAGCAGGGCCGGCTGCGCCTCGAAGAGGTACTTGTCGAAGTAGGTGTCGGCGACCTGTCCCGAGCGGAGCGTGAACTCGCCGGTGAGGCGGCAGGTGGCGTCGATGTCGGCGGCGAGGGTGGCATCGGGGGTGGCGTCCGTGGTCATGCCAGCGATCCTGCCAAACCCTGCACCGCGGAGGTGGACCGGACCGGAGTGCGACCCGGCTGCGTCAGGCGTAACGTCGATCGGATCCCCTAACGAAGGAGGCAACCATGTTCGTGCAGGTGTTCCAGGGACCGGTCTCCGATCCCGCGCAGGTCAGGCAGGTGATGGACCAGTGGGTGGCCGAGCTGGGCCCAACCGCCGACGGCTGGCTGGGCAGCACCGCCGGCGTCACCGACGAGGGCTGGTTCGTCGGTCTGGCCCGGTTCGACTCGGAGAGCGCCGCGCGGCGCAACAGCGACCGGCCCGAGCAGGGTGAGTGGTGGTCGCGGCTGGCGGCGCTCTTCACGAGCGAGCCCGCATTCCACGAGAGCACCCAGGTCGTCGTGGACGACCACGGCGACCTCGACTCGGCCGGGTTCGTCCAGGTGATGCAGGGACGGACGAGCGACGGCGCCCGGGCTCGCGAGCTGATGGCCGACGACGACCCGGAGTGGCAGAACTACCGACCCGACGTCCTCGGCAGCCTCATGGCCGTCCACGGAGAGGACGCGTGGACGATGGCGATCTACTTCACGAGCGAGGCCGACGCCCGGGCCGGCGAGCAGAAGGAGCCGCCGGAGTCGATCCGGCAGGCGATGGCCGAGCTGGACTCGCTCGCCATCGGCGAGACGTCCTACATCGACCTCAAGGATCCTTGGCTGGCCGGGCCTTCCTGACCGATCGCGAGCGCGAGCGAGGCTCGCTATGTTCGAGGACATGAGCGTCTCCCCGCTGTCGCGCCGCCTGGCCCACATCCCGCCGACCGTCTTCAGCGAGATGTCGGCCCTCGCGATGCGCACCGGCGCGCTCAACCTGGGCCAGGGCTTCCCCGACGTCGACGGCCCGGCATCCGTGGTCGCGGCGGCCGAGGCGGCGCTCGAGGCGGGTGCCAACCAGTACGCCCCCGGCATCGGCATCCCCGCCCTGCGGGCCGCGATCGCGCGCCACCAGCAACGCCACTACGGCCTCGCCGTCGACCCCGACCGCGAGGTCGTGGTCACCACCGGCTGCACGGAGGCCGTCGCCGCGGCCCTCCTCGGACTGGTCGACCCGGGCGACGAGGTGGTCGTGCTCGAGCCCTACTACGACTCCTACGTCGCGATGCTCGACGTGTGCGGCGCCGTCCGTCGGCCGGTGACGCTGCGGGCGCCCGACTTCCGTCCCGACCCCGACGAGCTGCGCGCCGCCGTCAACGACCGGACCAAGGTCATCCTGCTCAACACCCCGCACAACCCCACCGGCACCGTGCTGACGCGCGAGGAGCTGCAGGTCGTCGCGGACCTCGCGATCGAGCACGACGTGATCGTGGTGACCGACGAGGTCTACGAGCACCTCGTCTTCGACGACGCCCGCTCGAGCGAGGGGCACATCCCGATCGCCACGCTCCCCGGCATGTGGGAGCGCACGCTGACGCTGTCCAGCGCAGGCAAGTCCTACTCCTTCACGGGATGGAAGGTCGGCTGGGCCACCGGACCCGCTCCCCTCGTGCAGACCGTGCTCGCGGCCAAGCAGTGGCTCACCTTCACCTCCGGCTCACCGCTGCAGCCGGCGGTGGCCCACGCCCTCGACCACGAGCCCGACTGGCCGCGGGCGCTGGCCCGCGACCTCCAGTCCCGCCGCGACCTGCTGTGCGACGGGCTCGCCGCGGCCGGGCTGTCGCCGCGCGTGCCCGAGGGCACCTACTTCGCGACCACCGACGTCGCGCACCTCGGCTGGGCGGACGGCCGCGAGCTCTGCCTGGCGCTGCCCGAGCGCGCCGGCGTCGTCGCCATCCCGGCGCAGGGCTTCTACGACGACGTCGAGGCCGGTCGGCAGCTGGTGCGCTGGGCGTTCTGCAAGGAGCCCGACGTCATCGCGGAGGGCGTACGCCGACTCGCGGCTGCCGACCTCGCCCGCTGACGCTCGTCCCGACGTCCCGGCCCGCGGGGGTCAGCGCCCCGGGTAGTCCCGCGGCGGGTGGTCGGCGTCGCCGTCGCTCGGCCGCGGCTGGCCGTAGGGGTTCTCGCTCGGCGGCGGGTACTGCGGGCCGGAGTCCTGGCCCTCGCTGCCGGCGGGCGTGCCGTACGGGTTGCCGTAGGGCGACGGGGGCTGGTTGGTCGAGGCGTCCGGGGACGGCGTGCCGTACGTCTCGGTGGGCGGGGTGCCGTACTGCGCGCCGTACTGGCCACCCGACGGGTCGCCGTAGCCGCCCGCGTGGGCGGGCAACCGCTTGAACCAGTCACCGGCGCCGCCGGTGAAGAGGAGCACGATCACCGCGATCGCGGCGATGAGCAGCACGACGGAGACTCGCCGCTGGTGATGGCTGAGGAGCGAGAGGAGCGCCATCACGGCGCAGGAGATGACGAGCAGGATCCGCGCGACGTTGGACCGGCGCATCACCAGGACGGCGAGGACGATCGCGACGATCGCCCACACGACGAGACCGAGCATGACCGCGACCAGCACGCCGACGGCCGCATCGGCGTCGATGTTGGCGTCGCGGAACTCCGGCACCCGCTCCATCTCGGTGATCACCTGGTCGCGCGCCACGACGAGAGCCAGACCGGTGAACCCGAAGATGGCCGCGACGATCGCCGAGAAGACGATCGTGATCCAGCCGGCGGCCGTCACCGTGCCGGGGCGGCGGTCACTCGTCGGCTGCTGGCCGTACGCAGCGGGCTGGCCGTAGGGCTGCTGGCCGTAGGGGCTGGGCTGGCCCGCCTGGCCGTACGGCTGGCCGGCGGGCTGCTGACCGTACGGGTCGGGCTGGCCGCTCGGCTGGCCGTAGGGCGCGTGCGTCGGGCCGGGGTCCTCGTTGCTCATGCCCACATCTCATCACGTCCGCCCGCACCGGCGGGAGGGAGACGTCAGCGCGGCTCGAGGGAGAACCAGCGACGGACCTCGACCCGACGCAGGCACACGACGGTCGCCACGGCGGCCATCGCCGGGAGAACGGCGAACGGGGTGTCGAGCACGAAGAACAGGCAGCCGCCGGCGCTGAAGGCCGCGATGATCATCAGGCCGCGCCGCGCCCAGTCGCGCCGCGCCATGGCGAAGCCGGCGAGCACGAGCGCGACGATGCACCACACGATGAACGCGCTGGCGAAGGCGATCACGGTGTCGCGGACCTGGTCGAACGTCAGCCCCTCGTCGAACATGTCGGGCTGCTGCTCGAGCACGCTGCGGAGGAACTCCGGCGACAGGGCGGCGATGGCCACCCACAGCAGCGACAGGGTCAGCAGGCCGCCGGCCATCACCACGGTGATGACGAAGGCCGCGACCATGGCGGCGGGACGGGCGTGCAGGACCTGCTGGTGCTGCCACGAGCTCGCGGCCGCCGGCGTGCCCGGCTGGGCGCGCCCGGTGGCCCGCTCGTGCAGGGCCGCGGCGGGCGGCGTGGTCCGTGACGCGCCGGTCTTCTTCTCGACCTTCTCGGGAGGCGTGGGCGGGGTCCACCGTCCGGTCGCGAACCACTCGCGGCCCGGGGCGAGCCACAGCATCGCGGTGCCCGCGGCGACGAACGACCCGGCCAGACCGCCGATCGACAGACCGCTCACGAAGACGGGGACCGCGAAGATGCTGAGGCCGAGCCGGGCCGACCGGTCGGGCTTGCGGACGTACCAGCCGAGGATCGCCGTCGCGCAGGCGCCGGCCGCGGCCACGAGCGCCCCGATGCGCAGGAGCTGGGTGGCGCCGTCGAGGTCGAGGCCGAGCGAGGAGAAGGGGGACTCGCCCAGGACGTCGCGGATGGACTGCTGGGTCTCGAGCGAGCCGAGGGTGCTGACCCGCTCGAAAGCGGTGAGCAGCACGATCACCGAGGCGAACATGACGATGCTCGACGCCAGGGTGACCTGGGGCGGACGCTGCTCGGTGGGCTGGCTCACGCACCCATTGTCCCCAGTGGTCCCCAACCCGGCAGCCGGGGTCCTCTCAGGGTCGATCTCGGGGCTCGACCGGGCCCTCTCCCCGATGTGCGCGACCGCCGGCCGGCGCGAGGGTTGACCCATGATCAGCGTCGAGTCCCTCACCAAGCAGTACGGCCGCTTCACGGCCGTCGACCACGTGTCCTTCACGGCCGCGACGGGCCGGGTCACCGGCTTCCTCGGCCCCAACGGTGCCGGCAAGTCCACCACCATGCGCGTCATGGTCGGCCTCACCCGCGCCACCACCGGCCGCGTCACCATCAGCGGCCGCGACTACCGCGAGCTCGTCAACCCCGGCCTCGAGGTCGGCGTCCTGCTGGACGCGTCCGCGCAGCACGCCGGGCGGACGGGCCGCGAGATCCTCACCATCGCCCAGCAGACGATGGGCCTGCCGAAGACGCAGGTCGCCGAGACCCTCGCCCGCGTCGGCCTGACCGAGGACGAGGCCGGTCGTCGGGTCCGCGACTACTCCCTCGGCATGCGCCAGCGCCTCGGCATCGCCACCGCGCTCATCGGCGACCCCGAGGTGCTCATCCTCGACGAGCCCGCCAACGGCCTCGACCCGGCCGGCATCCGCTGGATGCGCGACCTGCTCCGCGGCTTCGCGAACGACGGCGGCACCGTGCTCCTGTCCTCGCACCTGCTCCACGAGATCGAGGTCATCGCCGACGACATCATCGTGATCGGTCAGGGCCGCATCGTGGCGCAGGGCAGCAAGTCCGAGCTGCTGGCCTCCGCCGGCACCCTCGTCCGCACCGCCGACGTCGACACCCTCGCGCGTGCCCTGCACGAGGCGGCCGTCGTCACCACCCCCATCGACGGCGGCCTGCGCGTCGACGCCGACCCCGACCTCGTGGGCGAGACCGCCCACCGCGCGGGCGTCGTCCTGCGCGAGCTCCGCCCCGCCGACGGAGCGGGGCTCGAGGAGATGTTCCTCGAGCTCACCGCCGACACAGCTCGTGAAGGAGCAGCAGCATGAGCACCGCAGTCATCGCCACACCGACCCGGCCGCACGTCGCCGGGCCGCGCCCGGCCCGCGCGATCACGCCCCATCCCGACGACCCGGCTCGTCAAGGTCGAGCTCCGCAAGATGTTCGACACCCGCGCCGGCTTCTGGCTGATGGCGAGCGTCGGCATCATCTCGGTGCTCGCGACGGTCGCCGTCATCATCTGGGCGCCCGACGAGGCGATCACCCAGAACACCTTCTCCACCGCGATCGGCATGCCGCTGTCGGTGATGCTGCCGATCATCGCGATCCTGTCGGTCACCGGTGAGTACAGCCAGCGCACCGGCCTGACGACGTACACGCTCGTGCCGTGGCGCGGTCGGGTGATGTCGGCCAAGCTCGTCGCGACGCTGCTCGTCGGAGTCGTGGCGATGTTCGTCGCCCTCGCCGTCGGCGCGCTGGGCAACCTGGTCGGCTCCGCCATCACCGGGCTCGACGCCACCTGGGACATCACGCTGTCGCAGTTCGGCAACATCGTGCTGGCCAACGTGCTCGGGATGCTGATGGGCTTCATGCTGGGCGTGCTGTTCCGCAGCTCGGCGGCAGCGATCGTGGGCTACTTCATCTACTCCTTCGTGCTGCCGGTCGCCTTCGGCACCCTCGCCGCCTTCCAGGGGTGGTTCCGCGACCTCCAGCCGTGGGTCGACGCGCAGTTCGCCATCACCCGCCTCTTCGACAACACGATGACCGCGGAGTACTGGCAGCAGCTCGGCGTCACCACGTTCGTCTGGCTCTGGATCCCGCTGGCCCTCGGGCTGCGCGCGGTCCTGCGTGCCGAGGTCAAGTAGTCCCCTGCTTGCCTCGTGCGAGTCAGCGGCTGCCGGTCGGGGGACCGGTGGCCGCTGACGTCTCCGACATCTGAGGACGTGGTGGACGGATTCCCAGGTCCGGGCCGTCCACCACGTCCTCAGATGTCGCTGGCTCTGACAGGCTGGCGGCATGCACCCCGACGCCTGGCTGGTCGTCATCGACCCGCAGCGGATCTTCGCCGACCCGGCCAGCCAGTGGGGCTCGCCCATGTTCCCCGAGATCGTCGATCCCGTACGCCGTCTCGCCGCCGCCGCGGGTCGGCGCACCGTCGTCACCCGCTGGGTGCCCGCCGCCGACCCGCAGGGCAGCTGGGCGACGTACCTCGAGGCCTGGCCCTTCGCCGACGTCGGCGAGGACGACCCGTTGCTCGAGGTGGTGCCCGAGCTCGCCGGCCTCGGGAGCGCGACGGTGTCGCTGCCGACCTTCGGCAAGTGGGGCTACGCCCTGCAGGCGGTGACCGGACCGCTCCCGCACCTGGTGCTGGCCGGCGTCTCCACGGACTGCTGCGTGGTCTCGACCGCACTGGCCGCCGCCGACGCGGGCGCGACGATCACGGTCGTCACCGACGCCTGCGCCGGGTCGACGCCGGAGAACCACCGGTCGGCGCTGGACGTGATGGCGCTCTACCCGCCGCAGATCACCCTGGCCACCACCGTCGAGGTCCTCGCGGACCGTGAGCCGGGTGATCCACACCGGCCAGGCGCTGGTCGACGTGGTCGTCGAGGTGCCCGACCTGCCGGCGCGCGGGCAGAACGTGATGGCGACCTCGGCGACCGACTACGCCGGCGGTGCCGTGACGGTGCTCGTCGCGGCCGCCCGCTTCGGTGCCGACTGCGTGCACGCCGGCGCGCTCGGCACCGGTCCGCACGGCGACCTCATCCGCGCCGCGCTGCAGGCCGAGGGGATCGCCGCGTCCGCCGACCCGGTCCCCGACCGCGACACCGGCATCTGCGTGGTGATGGTCGAGCCGAGCGCCGAGCGCACCTTCGTCACGACCCTCGGCGCCGAGCGGCAGATCTCCGTCGAGTCGCTCGCCACCTCGGACCCGCGAGCCGGCGACCTGGTCTGCGTCACCGGCTTCTCGCTCGCCCTCGACAGCACGCGCGAGCCCCTTGCTGGCCTGGCTGCCGACGCTCGACCCCGACGTGGTCGTCGTGCTCGACCCGGGTGCGGCGTTCGCCGGTCTCGACGAGGGCGTCCGCGCAGCCATGCTCGAGGTCACCGACGTCTGGTCGAGCAACGCCGAGGAGGCCGAGGAGATCCTCCGCGCCGTCGGCTCCGAGTCACCGACCGACCTCGCCGAGCTCACCACCGCGATCGCTCCCCTGCTCCGCGGCGACGCTGTCGCGATCGTGCGCGACGGGCCGGAGGGCTGCGCGGTGCACGTCGGTGGCGGGACGACGTACGTCGCCGGGTTCCCGCAGACGCCGCTCGACACCAACGGCGCGGGCGACACCCACACCGGCGCGCTGCTCGCGGAGGTCGCGGCGGGCACGCCCTGGGTCGAGGGCTGCCGCCGCGCCAACGCTGCCGCCGCGATCAAGGTGACCCGGCGCGGGCCGGAGTCGGCCCCGACGGCTGCCGAGGTGGACGCCTTCCTGGCCGCCCGCTGATGGATTTCCACTCGCACGAGTGGAAGTTCATGCGGGCATCGGCGGTGCCACGCTCAGGCCGCGATGAAGTTCCACTCGCTGGAGTGGAAATCCATCGTGACCGCGTCGTCGATAGGTTCCACCTGTGAGCACAGAGGTCCTGCTGGTCGGCGCCGGCGACCTCGGCGCGGCCGTCGGCCTGCGGCTGGCGTCGCTCGGGCACGACGTGCTGGCCCTGAGGCGCAACGCCTCGCTGGTGCCCGCGACCGCTGACCGGGCGGTCCGTCGACCTCACCCGCGAGGCGCCGGACCTGGCCGGCGTACGTCCCCGCTTCGTCGTGGTCGCGCTGACCGCGCGGCCGCGGACCGAGGAGGCCTACCGGGCGACGTACGTCGACGGGATGGCGCGGGCGCTCGACGCGCTCGAGGTCGCGCCGGAGCGCGCGGTGCTGGTCTCGTCGACGGCCGTGATGCCCAGCGGTGAGCAGCCGCCGCTCGACGACGAGTCGACCCCGGCGGCGCCCAGCGACGGCCCGGGGCGGATGCTCCTCGCCGCCGAGGCGGCGTTCCACGAGCGGATCCCGCACGGCACCGTGCTCCGTCTCTCCGGCCTGTACGGCGGCTCGAGCACGCGGCTGCTCGACCAGGTGCGCGACGGGAGGATCACCGACCCCCACCGCTGGACCAACCGGATCCACCGCGAGGACGCGGCGGCGGCGGTCGTGCACCTGCTGACGATGCCGCCCGACCCCGAGGCCCTCTACCTCGGCACCGACGACTCACCCGCGCAGCTCGGCGACGTGGCGGCGTACCTCGCCGAGCGGCTCGGCGCACCCGCTCCCCCGCCCGCCGACCCTGAGCAGGGGCACGGCAAGCGGCTGTCCAACGCGCGGCTCCGCGCGACCGGCTGGGTGCCGACGTACGCCGGCCACCGCGAGGGCTACGCGAGCGCGGGTGGCCCTGACGGCGACCGGGTGGGCGAAGTCTGGCGCTGATGGGCCGTTGCAACGGCCTACCCGCGACGGAGTCACCGCCTAAGCGGGGACTCATACGAAAAAGGCCTCAGCCGGAGGCCATCAGCCGCTCGAGCGCGGCAACCCCGGGAGCCGTCGAGGCGGCGAGCCGCTCGCGTACGGAGTCGAGCACCGGGGAGCCGGGGTGGTCGGGCGGGATGCGGGACGGGTTGACGGCGACGCCGTTCGCCCAGGCCGCGATGTCGGGCTCGGCGCCGAAGGCCATCGCGGCGCGGGTGCCGCGGACGTTCATCTCGGCCCACTGGGCGAGCGAGTTGCCGAAGCGGGAGGGCGGGCAGAGCCGGTTCTTCTCGTCGTCGTCGCGCCGGGTCGCCTCGACGTATCCGGTGAGCGCGGCGCTGAAGCACGGGAAGCCCGCGCGCACCGGCTGGATGGTGATGTCCTCGGGGCGCCAGATCGGCACGAGCGGTGGGTTCTTCAGCCCGTCGGCCGCGCAGTGCACGACGACCGCGTCGTCGGCCACCTGCACCGAGGTGCCGTCGGAGAACTCGAGGCGACCGCGCGACACCGACCGCAGGTGCCCGCGGCGTACGACGTCCTCGATCGTGCGCAGCAGCTCGAGCTCCCACGTCCCGAGGGTCGGCGACTTGGCCATCGTCGGCGTGCGCGACCGGTCGATCCGCATCATCACCCCGGCCTCCTCGAGGCGGAGGAACACCTCGTCGAGCGACGCGGAGGCCACCGCCGCCTCGAACATCGTCGCGGGCACGCCGAGGTAGACCTCGGGGTCGGGCTGGATCAGCGCCCGGTTGAGCATCCACGGCTCGCGCGGGCGCACCCAGCTGATCGCGTCGGGGTCGACGCCCTGGCCGAGCAGCCAGACGCACGTGTCGGTCGCGGTCTTGCCCGAGCCGACGATGACGTACTGGCTCGGCGCCTCCTCCATCCGTACGACGTCGTTCACCGTCACCACCCGCGCGTCGTCGGCGACCGCGAAGGGCGGCGACGACTCCGCCGGGATGCTCGGTGCGAGGTAGTGGGCGTTCACGATGCGACACGTCTCGGGCACCTCCCAGCGTTGCCCGGAGATGCGCGACACGACGGTGCGGTCGCCGACGTGGTCGCTGCCGGTGAGCACCTCCACCCGGCCCGTCCGGCGCATCCGGTCGAGCACCTGCGCGTAGTAGTCGACGATCTCCGGCTGCGAGGCCCGCACGTGCAGGCCCGCCTCGGGACCGGTCTGCTGCGTACGTCCGCCGGCCAGCACCGTGGACGCAACGCCGTAGAACGTCGACGACTGGTGCAGCCGGACGAAGGGGTAGTCCTCGATCCAGTGGCCGCCGGCGGCGTGGCGCCGGTCGACGATCGCGACCCGCACGTCGGCGTGGTCGACGAGCGCGTCGACGAAGCCCATCCCCATCGCGCCGGCACCCACCACGAGGTAGTCAACGTCGAGCGTGCGAGTCATGTGCCCACCGTGGCACCACGCCGGGCCGCACGTCCACGCGCGGTGGGGCGAAGGATCAGGAGAGGACCGCGTCGACCGTCTTCTTGAGGGCACTCGGCTGCGAGGGCCGCTTCGGCGCCTTCTTCTTCGCGGCGACCATCTCTTCGCCGATCTGCTGCAGCTGCTTGCGACCCAGGCCCTCGCGCACCTTCGGGAACCAGTCCTGCTCCTCCTCGTCCATGTGGTGCCGGACGTTCTCGATGAGCACGGTCGTCTTGGCGTCGAAGCGCTCATCGGTGGGACTCATGGCAGAGAGCTCCACCACCAGGACGTCGGCGACGTGGTGCTCCTCGTACGACTCGAGCACGTCGTCCTCGAGCTCCGGCAGCAGCGCACGGACCCGGGGGTACATCACCTCGTTCTCGATGAAGGTGTGCTGGGTCAGCAGCTCGATCATCGTGTCGACCAGCTTGCCCTTGCGGACCTGTGCCTCCGCGCCGGCGGTCTGGAAGTCGCGGAAGACCTTGCGGATCTGCTTGTGGTCGTCCTTGAGCATGACGATGGCGTCAGTGGAAATGGTGTGCCTCCTGATCGGGTGGAACGTGTCGGTGCTTCGTACCCCGATGCGTGCGTCGGCAACGGTGGCGGGCAACACAGACCCGTCAGACTGGGGACGTGCTGATCACCCGCGCCGACTTCGCCGACCCGCGGCTCGCCGCCTTCCTCCAGGCGCACCTCGACGACATGGAGCCGACCGCACCGCCCGAGAGCCGACACGCCCTCGACCTCAGCGGCCTGCGGCGCGACGACGTACGCCTCTGGGTCGCGACCGACGGCGACCGGCTCGTCGGCACTGCCGCGCTCGCCGCCCTCGGCGACGGGCACGAGGAGCTCAAGAGCATGCGCACGGACCCGCAGCTGCGCGGTCGGGGGATCGCGTCGCAGCTGCTGGTCCACCTGCTCGACGACGCCCGGTCCCGCCGGGTCGAGCGGGTCTCCCTCGAGACCGGGAGCATGGAGTTCTTCGCGCCGGCGCGGTCGCTCTACGCCCGGGCGGGCTTCGAGTCGTGCCCGCCGTTCGGGACGTACGTCGACGACCCCCTCAGCACCTTCATGACGATGGTGCTGGCTCGACGCTGACGGCGTCGCGGTCGCGTCGCGGGCAGCGTCACCGCGACCGTCGTGCCACGGCCGAGCTCCGAGGACACCTCGATGTGACCCGAGTGGCGCCGCACGATGCGGTCGACGATCGCCAGGCCCAGGCCCGTGCCGGGGCGCGCGAGGGCGTCGGGGTTGGTCGAGCGGAAGAACTCCCGGAACAGGTGGCCCTGGTCGTGCTCGGAGATGCCGATGCCCGGGTCGACGAAGGAGACCCGCACGTCACCGTCGACCCGCTCGAGACGGACGTCGATCACGGCGCCCTCGGCGGAGTACTTGATCGCGTTGCTCGCCAGGTTGGCCAGCATCCGGTGCAGCTCGTCGGCGCGGCCGGCAACCAGGACGGGCTCGTCGGGTGTCGCGATCGTGCAGTCCTGCGACTTCGCGGCCGCAGCGTGGTGGCACTCCTCCGCGACCTCGAGCAGCACCCGGCGCAGGTCGACCGGCTCGGGCACGAACTCGTGCTCGGGGTCCGCCACCTGCGCCATCGTGAGCAGGTCCTCGATCACGGCGCGCATCCGGTCGGCCCCGCGGCCGGCAGCCGCCACGGAGCGCTTGTCCTCAGCACCGAGCCCCTCGACGTCGAGCAGCTCGAGGTTGGCCGTCACCGAGAACAGCGGCGTGCGCAGCTCGTGGCCGAGGGTGTTGACCATCTCCATCCGATAGCCGTCGAGCTTGCGGAGCCGGTCGGCGACGGCTCGCTCGCGGTCGAGCTGGCGGGCGTTGGCGACCGCGCGGCCCAGGTCGCGACCGATGTCGAGCGCCGCTTCGCGCTCGAGCGGCGTCCAGCCGGGGTGTCGCTGACCCGCGTCAGCACCAGGAAGCCCAGGCACTCCGGGCCGGCGCCCAGCGGGACGAAGAGCACCGACCCGATGCCGATCCGGTCCAGGAACGCCAGCAGCCGTTCGGCGTCCGCGCGCGGGAGACCCGGCTGTCGGGACTGGGCGTGCGAGAAGTGGGCGACGTACTGGTCGTCCCAGTAGCGGTGCGCGAGCCTGATGACGACGTCGTCGATCTCGGAGAACAGCGGCGTCTCTCCTCCGCCCAGGGCGTACGACGTCGTGGTGTTGACGCCGTCGCCGTGGAACGCCGTGAGCCACATGCCCGCGGCGTCGAAGCACGAGGTGACGGCCGCGCGGCACGCCTCCAGCACCAGCTCCAGGGACGGCTCGCCGAGGGCGCGGCGGACGATCTGACGCGCCTCGTCGGCGATCCGGACCCGCTCCGTGAGGTGCTGGCGCTCGAGCGCGACCAGCACGAGCGAGCGCGCGACGCCGGCGTAGCGGGTCAGCACGTCGAGCGTGTCCTGGGACGGCAGGCGGCCATCGTGCGGGCTGTCGACGCCGAGCAGGCCGAGCAGCTCCCCGCTGTCGTCGTAGAACGGGGCGAACAGCGAGTCCAGCGGGTGCCAGGCATCGTCGCCGTCGAGCGGGGTCAGGTCGGGGACGTGGCTGTAGTCCAGCATCCGCTGGTCGATCCGGTCGTGGTGCACGAAACGCCAGACCCCCCACTCCTCGGCGGTGGCGATCTCCGACTCGATCACCTCGGTGGGGACGAGGGTCCCGACGAAGCCGTCGCTCACTCCCGCCGCGGCGATGATCTCGCAGATCTCGTCACGGCGCAGCGTGACCGCCGACTGCTCGAACCCGGCCAGCGTCGCCACACCCTCGACGAGCACCTGCAGGTGCTGGCGGGTCTGGTCGTCGGCCCAGGGAGCGATCTCGTGACCCTGGTCCTGCGACTGCGTCGGCTGCGTCCGGCACGGCACCTCCTCCCGATGGATCCCGCTGTGCTCGACCCCACCCTCACAGAAGAGTGGGTGCAGCGTGCCGGTTCCGCTCAAGCCGGCGTGTACTTCATTCACTCTTGACTTATATAAGTGTGTCGTGAAACGCTCACGCCATGTTCGACGTACCCCACCACCTCGGCGCGATCACGCGCTCTGTCGAGTCCACCACCCACGACGGTCGGCCGGCCAAGGTCGCGGTCGCGACCCGGACCTATCCGACCGGCCCCGACGACGTCTGGGACGCGCTGACGGACGTGGCGCGGATACCTCGCTGGTTCGCCCCCGTCACGGGCGACCTCCGCCCGGGTGGACGGTTCCAGGTCGAGGGCAATGCCGGGGGCGAGGTGCTCGCCTGCGATGCCCCGCAGCGCCTCGCGCTCACGTGGGAGTACGGCGGAGAGGTGTCCTGGGTCGAGGTGCTGCTCGAGGGGTCCGACGAGTCGACCACGGTCACCCTGCGCCACACGGCCGAGCTCACCGACCAGGACCGCTGGGACATGTTCGGCCCGGGAGCGGTCGGCATCGGGTGGGAGCTGAGCCTGATGGGCCTCGCCGAGCACCTTGCGACCCGGGCCTCGATGGATCCCGAGGCCGTCGAGGTGTGGGGCGCGTCGGACGAGGGCCGCGCCTTCATGACGGGAGCCGCGAACGGGTGGGGCGAGGCCGCCGCCGCGGGCGGCGACGACCGCGACGCTGCGATGTCGGCCGCCGCCCGCACCGCCGCGTTCTACACCGGCGCCGAGCCCCCGGCCTGACCCGTGCACGCCTTCGACGTCCTGGGTGACCCCGTCCGCCGCCGCATCCTCGAGCTGCTGGCCGACGGGGAGTCGAGCGCCGGGACGGTGGCGGCCGTCGTCGGCGCGGAGTTCGGCATCAGCCAGCCGGCGGTCAGCCAGCACCTCAAGGTGCTGCGCGACAACGGCTTCGCGACGGTGCGCGCGGAGGGGACGCGCAGGCTGTACGCCGTCGACCCGACCGGCTTGCAGCAGGCCGATGCCTGGGTCGACCAGTTCCGGGCGTTCTGGGACCAGAGGCTCGACGCCCTCGGCACCGAGATCGCGCGCGGCCAGAAGGCACGTCGGTCCTAGTCCGTCGGGACCGGGGTCACCAGCTCGCCGCGCTGGAGGAAGGCGTCGACGTTGTCGAGCACGACCCGGCCCATCGCCTCGCGGGTCTCCGTCGTCGCGCTGCCGACGTGCGGCAGCAGCACGACGTCCTCACGCGCCAGGAGGGCGGCCGGCACGTGCGGCTCGTCGGCGAAGACGTCGAGCCCGGCGCCCGCGATGCGGCCCGCGCCCAGTGCCGCGACCAGCGCGTCCTCGTCCACCACCGAACCGCGGGCGACGTTGACGAGGTAGCCGTCGGGTCCGAGCGCGTCGAGGACCGCGGCGTCCACCAGCTTCGCCGTTCCGGCACCGCCGGGCGTCAGCACGACGAGCACGTCGCTGGCGCGGGCGAGCTCGACCGGCGAGGCGTGGTAGGTCCAGGCCACGTCCTTGGCGCTGCGCGAGTGGTAGTGGATCTCGGCGCCGAAGGCCTCGAGGCGCTCGGCGGCCGCCGTCCCGATCCGGCCCAGGCCGAGCACCCCGACGACGGCTCCCCGGACGTCGCGGGTCAGCGGCAGCTTCTCGCCGCGGCCCCACGCGCCACTGCGGACGAACCGGTCGGCGGCCGTGACGCCGCGCAGCACGTCGACGACCAGGACGACGGCCAGGTCGGCCACCGCGTCGGTGAGGACGTCGGGGGTGTTGGACACCACGACGCCGCGGCGGGTCGCCTCGACCAGGTCGACGTTGTCGTAGCCGACGCCGAAGTTGACGATCGCCCTCAGGTCCGGCAGCGCGTCCATCTCGGCCGCACCGACCGGGGCGCCTCCACCCACGACCGCCACCTCGACCCCCGCCGGGTCGGCGAGGTCGGCGAGCTCGGGTGCGGCGTAGCGCTCCACGAGCCACTCGCGCACGAAGGGCATCAGCCCCCCGAGCTGGACGACACGGACCGGTTGCTGGAGGTCGAGGATCACCGCGCCATCCTTGCCGGACGCGGCTCGCGAGACCATCCTGAGCCGGACCGTCCACCAAGGAGCACCCGTTGACCGACCTCCTCGACCGCCTGCGTACGGCCGTCGGCACCGACCACGTCCTGACCGACGCCGGCGACGTGGCGGCGTACGTCGTCGACTGGACGGGCGTGCACGAGGGCCGGGCCCTCGCGGTGGTCCGGCCGGGGACGACGTCCGAGGTGGCCGCCGTGGTCGCCGCGTGCCACGAGGCCGGGGTCGCGATCGTGCCGCAGGGCGGCAACACCGGCCTGGTCGGCGGCGGGGTGCCGGACGCCTCGGGCGAGCAGGTCGTGCTGTCGCTGGGCCGGATGCGCGCGATCCGCGAGGTCGACCCGGTCGCCGGGACGATCACCGTCGACGCGGGCGTCGTGCTCGCCGACGTGCAGGCCGCTGCCGAGCAGGCCGGGCGGCTCTTCCCGATGTCGCTCGGCTCGGAGGGCAGCTGCACGATCGGCGGCAACCTCGCCACCAACGCCGGAGGCACCGCGGTCCTCCGCTACGGCATGACCCGCGAGCTGGTGCTCGGGCTCGAGGTGGTGCTGCCCGACGGGCGCACCTGGGACGGCCTCCGCGGGCTGCGCAAGGACAACACCGGCTACGACCTGACCCAGCTGTTCGTCGGCTCCGAGGGCACGCTCGGCGTGATCACCGGCGCGGTGCTGCGGCTCTTCCCGGCCACCCCGCGGCACGCCACCGCGTGGGTCGCCGTGCCCTCGGTCGAGGCCGCGGTCGCGCTGCTCGGCGTCGCGCAGCAGCACGCCGGCGTACACCTGTCGACGTTCGAGATCGCGAACCGCCAGGCGCTCGAGCTGGTGCTGGCCCACCTGCCCGGCGCGAGCGACCCGCTGGCCGAGCCCAGCGACTGGTACGTCCTCCTCGAGCTCGCCGGAGCCGAGACCGACGGCGGGCTGGACGACGCCCTCGAGGCGATCCTCGCGTCGGCGGTCGAGGCCGACCTGGCGAGCGACGCTGCCATCGCGGGCAGCCCTGCGCAGCGCTCGTCGCTGTGGGCGTTGCGCGAGGGGATCTCGGAGGCGCAGAAGGTCGAGGGCGCCACGCTCAAGCACGACGTGACGCTGCCGATCACCCGGCTCGCGGAGTGGGCCACCGCGATGGGACCGAGGCTGGACGCCGTGCTGCCGGGCATCCGGCCGGTGACGTACGGCCACGTCGGCGACGGCAACCTGCACTACAACCTGAGCGCGGCAGTCTCCGAGGACGGCGACGACGACCTCCGCGCCGCGGCGGCTGACCTCTCGACGGCGATCTACGACTCCGTGGCCGCCGCCGACGGCTCCATCAGCGCCGAGCACGGCCTCGGCCGGACCAAGGCGGCGGCCGGGGCGTCGTACAAGTCCGAGGTCGAGGTCGACCTGATGCGCGCGGTGAAGCGGGCGCTGGACCCCGACGGGCTGATGAACCCGGGCGTCCTCCTGCCGCCCGCCTAGGCTGGCGACCATGAAGGCCCAGACCCTCGGACGCATCCTGCTCGGCTCGGCGATGGTCGGCGCGGGGGTGCTCCACCTGACCACCCAACGCCAGGAGTTCCAGGCGCAGGTGCCCGACTGGTTCCCGCTCGACGAGGACCTCACCGTGATCGGGTCGGGCGTCGTGGAGATGGCCCTCGGCGGCGCCTTCGTCGCGCTGCCGAAGCACCGGCGGACGATCGGCGCGCTGCTGGCCGCCTTCTTCGTCGCGATCTTCCCGGGCAACATCGCGCAGTACGTCGAGGGCACCGACGCCTTCGGGCTCGACACCGACCGCGCGCGCTTCATCCGGCTCTTCTTCCAGCCCGTGCTCGTGCTCTGGGCGCTGTGGGCCGGCGGCCTGCTCGGCCGGCGCACGGAGGAACGACGCGCCGAGGAGCTGGCGACCGAAGAGGTCGACACGGGCGAGTAGCAGCTAGAGGGTCGGCAGCCAGTCGACCCGCCCGGCGAGGACGGCGTACCCGACGAAGGCGCCGACGTCGAGCAGCGTGTGGGCCACGACGAAGGGCATCACGCGACCCCACCGGCGGAACAGGTAGCCGAAGAGCAGCCCCATCGCGAGGTTGCCGACGAAGCCGCCGAGGCCCTGGTAGAGGTGGTAGCTCCCGCGCAGCAGCGCCGCGAGGCCGATCGCCGCGGAGTCGCCGAAGCCGAGCTGGCGCAGCCGCACCTGCACGAAGCCGAGCACCACGAACTCCTCGAGCACCGCGTTCTCGGCGGCTGCCAGCACGAGCACCGGCACCTGCCACCACTCCCCCGGCAGCGACTGCGCGACGACCGTGAGGTTGGTGCCGAGGGCATGTGTCGCGAGGTAGAACACGACGCCCACCGAGCCGACGCCGAGTGCGAGCAGGGCGCCGCGGCCGAGGTCGCCGACTCCTGCCCAGCCGCCGTCGCGCGCCCACACCTCGCGCAGCCGCGTGCCCGAGCGGAGGAGGAAGTACGCCGCCAGCGCGACGGGCACGAGCGCGAAGCCGATCCGCAGCAGCTGGTAGGTCAGGTCGAGCCAGGGCCGGTCCGGGGCGAGGGAGTTGTTGAGGTTCGCCCCCTGCGCGGACAGCGGTCCGGGCGCGGTCAGCGCCGAGACGAGGCTGACCACCGAGTAGACCGCCGACCGGCCGAGCGAGACCAGGAGGACGAGCGCCACCTCCACCCAGAGGAGCGCACGGGCCAGCTCGGGCACGCCGCCGGGCACCGGGGTGTCGGGCAACCGCCACCAGGGGCGCCGTACGTCGGCGGCGGGCGCGTCACTCACGCACCCAGCATCCCCCAACCGGCTGAGCCGGTCCTGAGGGTCCCCCGGTTTCACCCGCGTCACTCAGGGCACACTCCTCCCATGCCCGCTCCCGGACCCTGGACGCGCGCGGTCGTCACGGCCGCCCTCCTGTTGACCGCGGGCTGCTCCGACTCCTCCGGCGGGACCGCCCCCGAGGGCGGCGCCGACCCCGACGAAGCCGCCTGGGCCACCAGCACCGACCCGGTCGAGACCGGCGGGCTCGTGTGGGCGAGCGGCAGCGTCGTCCACCTCTCCGACGGCTCGACGATCGACGTCGGCGGCCCGCTCACGACGTACGTCGTCGCCGGTGACGGCGTCTACTTCACCCCGGCCGAGAGCGACGAGGACGGCACCGAGCACGGCAACACGTCGACCGGGCCGCTCCGGTTCGCCGGCCGCGACGGCGAGGTCGTCGACACCGGGCTCACCGTCTACGTCGAGTCGATCGACGGCTCGCCGGACGGCCGCTACCTCGGCCTGGTCGACGCGACCTCGGGCGAGGAGGACGACTTCGGCACACCCGTGGCGACCGCGGTCGTCATCGACCTCACCAGCGGCGAGCGGGTGGTCGACACGACGGACGGCATGGGCGACCCGGACGCGGACGACCTGAGCCACGACTACGCCGAGATCTACCTGCGCACCCGGTTCCTCGACGACGCGTCGGTGTTCGTCGAGGGGCTCGGCGAGGACCGCGTCCACTCCCTTCCGGGCGGCGAGAGCGAGGTCGTCGACCCGATCGACGTACGCCTGCCCTCGCAGCTCGACCGCACCAGCCCCGACGGCTCCTGGGCGATCGACGACCGGGGCGGCGTCGACGTGCTGCTGTCCGCCGACGGTGAGCGCGTACGCCCGCGCACGGGCACGCCGCGGTGGGACCTCGGCTGGTGGTTCGACGACGAGACAGTGGTCGGCGTCGCCCTCTCCGGTCCCGGCCGGGGCAGGAGCATCGGCCCGGAGGACACCGCCACCCTGATCACCTGTCGCGTGCCCGACGGTGCGTGCGACGACGTCGAGGGCACCACCGGACAGCTGGTCCGGTTCCCCTCGGAGGACTCCTTCGTCGGCCCCCTCGACCTGCGAGGGAGCGAGGCGCCGTGATCGATCCGGAGGTCGACTACCGGCGCATCATCTCCGGCGATGCCGGGACGATCACCGGCGCGGCCGACACGCTCGCCGACGTCGGCCACGACCTCGACGACGCGCGTGGGCGGATCCACGACGCCGCCGACACGACCGACTGGTCCGGCTCGGCCGCCGTCGGCTTCCAGACCCGCATCACCCTGCTCGCCAACGGCGTCAACGTCAACCGCACCGCCGTCGCGCGGGCTCGCGGGGCGCTCGACGTGGCGGCGTCGGCGTACGACACCGCGGTGCAGCACGCGCAGCACTACATCTCCTTCTGGCGCAACCGGCCGCGCGACCTGATCCCCGTCTTCGAGGAGATCCTCGCGATGGTCGTCCGGGCGCGGCTGGTCGAGGTGGGCGCGACCTACAGCCAGCAGCTCACCGCCGTCGCCGCGGTCCTGAAGGGCGAGGACGTCGACCTGGACGCGCTCGACAGCGAGACGCGCGCGTGGGTCGAGCAGGGGCTGGCGAAGAACAAGGAGTGGGCCGAGGAGAGCGGCAGCACCTTCGGTCCGCTGATCCCCAACACCGCTGCCACCGGCGACGACCGCGGCCTCACCCCGCAGGGCCTGGCGTACGACCCGCGCACCGGCACCTACGTGATGAGCTACTACCCGGACGACGACCACACCGGACCCTCCACCCTCGCGCTCGTCGACGCCGTGACCGGCCAGGAGATCGCCGACGTCGACCTCGGCGGCTCGACCGACGCCGCCGACACGCTCGGCGCCCCCTCGCACGCCGGCGGCGTCAGCGTGCAGGGCGACGACGTCATCGTGGTCGACAAGGGCAAGGTCTACACGTACTCGATGTCCGACATCCGCGACCAGCAGGGCGGCGGCACCGTCCGCCCGACCGCGGTCCAGCCGGTCGGAGGAGGCGGGTCCTACTCCGCCGTGCGCGACGGGAAGCTCTACCTCGGCGACTACGCGGCCAACAAGCTCTACGTCTACGAGAAGGACGCCTTCGGCACGTGGCAGCCGGTCCGCGACGCCTCCGGCCGGGCCGAGGTCCACGAGACACCTGACAAGGTGCAGGGCCTCGTGGTGCGCGACGGCGAGTTCGTCTTCAGCACGTCGCCCAACCGCGTGGACGAGGCATCGCTCATCGCCCAGGACCGCACGACCGGCGAGCGGAGCGAGCCCTACCCGCTGCCGAACATGTCGGAGGGCGTCGTCGAGGTCGACGGCCAGCTCGTCACGACGTACGAGTCGACCGCGCGGCAGTACGACGACGACGAGAACCCGGTCGGCTGGATCCCGGGCGTCCCGGACGACGACGACCTCTGGGCGAACCCCTACCTCACGCAGACTCCGCTGTCCGCGCTCGGCCTCAGCGAGGACTTCGACGTCCAGCCGGGCACCCTGCGCGAGGCCTCGCACGCGCTCGACCGGCCGGGCGACCAGCTGTCGGCGGCGTCGTCGACCGTGGCCGGCGTACGGGTCCCGGCGTCCGCGTTCGGCGAGGTGCCGGGCGCCGGCACCCTCGCCGACGCCCTCCACACGTTGCTCGGTGCCGCAGCGGACAGCCTGCGCTCGGGGTCGAAGGCGGTGGCGCTCGCGTCCGACAACCTCATGGACTCCGCGCGCGACTACCAGCGCACCGACGGAGTCGTCGGCAGCGCGTTCGGCGGCCTCCAGCCCTGAGCCACTCGGGGCGAGTCCGCTCGCGGCAGTGGTCCCCGCGGGGGCGCGCACTCGACTCCGGGGCGTCGGCGTACGACGATCGCTGCATGACGACGATCTACGAGGCGACCGGCGGCGTCGAGGTCTTCGAGCGGCTGGCCGAGGCGACCCACCAGCGCTGCCTGGCCGACGAGCTGCTCAACCACCCGTTCTCGCACGCCGACAACCAGCCGGACCACACGATCAGGCTGGCGGCGTACTGGGCGGAGGCGCTCGGCGGGCCGGCGACGTACTCCCGGCAGATGGGCAGCGAGTCGCACGTCCAGCGGCTGCACGCCGCCGAGGGCGCCTACATGGAGGAGGCGAGCCCGCGCTTCGTGGCGTGTGTCGTCGACTCGTACGACGAGGCGGGCGTGCCCGACGACCCGCGGGTCCGGCAGGCCATCACCGACTACGTCACCTGGGCGGCGATGGGGCCGTTCCGGGCCTGGCCGAGCTCGGCCGACGACGTGCCCGACGACCTCGCGATGCCCCGCTGGGGCTGGGACGGGCTGATCAGCCGAGCACGAGCCCGCCGTCGCCCACGTCGACCGTCACCGCACCGCCGTCGACCACCTCGCCGCCGATCAGCATCCGCGCGAGCGGGTCGCCGATCGCGGACTGGATCAGCCGGCGCAGCGGGCGGGCGCCGTACGCCGGGTCGTAGCCGGTCTCGGCCAGCCAGGCGCGCGCCGCGTCGGTCACCGAGATCGTGATCCGACGGACCGCGAGCCGCTGCTCGAGCAGCGCGAGCTGGAGGTCGACGATGTGCGCGAGGTCGTCCTTCGACAGCGCCTCGAACAGCACGACCTCGTCGAGCCGGTTGAGGAACTCGGGCTTGAAGTGCGAGCGCACCACGCCCATCACCGACATCTTCTTGGTGTCGGGCATCAGGTCGGGGTCGACCAGGAAGTTCGAGCCGAGGTTGGACGTGAGGATCAGCAGCGTGTTGCGGAAGTCGACCGTGCGGCCCTGCCCGTCGGTGAGCCGGCCGTCGTCGAGCACCTGGAGCAGGATGTCGAAGACCTCCGGGTGCGCCTTCTCGACCTCGTCGAGCAGGACGACGCTGTACGGCCGGCGGCGCACCGCCTCGGTGAGCTGGCCGCCCTCGTCGTAGCCGACGTAGCCGGGAGGCGCGCCGACGAGCCGTGACACCGAGTGCTTCTCGCTGTACTCGCTCATGTCGATGCGCACGATCGCGCGCTCGTCGTCGAAGAGGAAGTCGGCCAGCGACTTGGCCAGCTCGGTCTTGCCCGTGCCGGTCGGCCCCAGGAACAGGAAGGAGCCGGTGGGTCGGTTCGGGTCGGCGATGCCGGCGCGCGAGCGTCGTACGGCGTCGCTCACCGCGGTGACGGCCTCGCGCTGCCCGATCAGTCGCTCGCCGATGACCGACTCCATCTCGAGGAGCTTGGCGGTCTCGCCCTGCAGCATCTTGCCGGTGGGGATGCCGGTCCAGGCCTCGACGACGTCGGCGATCTGCTCGGCGCCGACCTCGTCGCCGACCAGCGGCTCCAGGTCGAAGGCCTCGGCCTGCTCGACCTCGGCGATCTGCTTCTCGAGCTCGGGGATCTTGCCGTACTGGATCTCGCTGGCGCCGCGCGAGGTCGCCCTCGCGCAGCTTCTTGTCCGCCTCGATCTTGAGCTGGTCGAGCTGGCGGCGCAGCTCGCCCTCACCCTGGAGCTGGTCCTTCTCGCGCTCCCAGCGGGCCTCGAGCCCCCGGAGCTCCTCCTCCCGGTCGGCGAGGTCCTTGCGCAGGGTCGCGAGCCGGTCGACCGACGCGTCGTCGGTCTCCTTGGCCAGCGCGAACTCCTCCATCTTGAGCCGCTCGACCTGCCGGCGGAGCTGGTCGATCTCCTCCGGCGAGGACTCGTGCTCCATCCGGAGCCGCGAGGACGCCTCGTCGATGAGGTCGATCGCCTTGTCCGGCAGCTGGCGACCGGTGATGTAGCGGTCGGACAGGGTCGCGGCGGCGACCAGCGCGGCATCGGTGATGCGGACGCCGTGGTGCGCCTCGTACTTCTCCTGGATGCCGCGCAGGATCTGGATGGTGTCCTCGACCGTGGGCTCGCCGACGTAGACCTGCTGGAAGCGGCGCTCGAGCGCGGGGTCCTTCTCGATGCGCTCGCGGTACTCGTCGAGCGTCGTCGCGCCGATCATGTGCAGCTCGCCGCGGGCCAGCATCGGCTTGAGCATGTTGCCGGCGTCCATCGCGGAGTCGCCGCCGGCGCCTGCCCCGACGACGGTGTGCAGCTCGTCGATGAAGGTGATCACCTGACCGCCGGCGTCCTTGATCTCCTCGAGGACGGCCTTGAGCCGCTCCTCGAACTCGCCGCGGTACTTCGCGCCGGCCACCATCGCGGCCAGGTCGAGCGACAGCACGCGACGACCCTTGAGCGAGTCGGGGACGTCGCCGGCGACCACCCGCTGGGCGAGGCCCTCGACGACCGCCGTCTTGCCGACGCCCGGCTCACCGATCAGGACGGGGTTGTTCTTCGTGCGCCGCGACAGCACCTGCACGACGCGCCGGATCTCCGCGTCACGACCGATGACGGGGTCGAGCCGGCCGTCCTCGGCCTGCCGGGTCAGGTCGACGGAGTACTTCTCCAGCGACTCGTACGACGCCTCGGCGGCCTCGCTGGTCACCCGACGGTTGCCGCGGACGGCCGTGATCGCCTCGCGCAGCCCGGCCGCGGTGAGTCCCGCGTCGGTCAGCACCTTCTGCGCCGGCGACTCGACGGTCGCGAGCGCGACGAGCAGGTGGTCGGTGGCGACGTAGTCGTCCTTCATCGATCCGGCGAGGTCGATCGAGGACGCCAGCACGCGCGTCAGGGCGGGCGAGGCGCTGGGCTGCTGGACCGTCGACCCCGTGGCGCTGGGGAGCGCCCGCTGGACGGACACCGCCGTGGCCAGCAGGTCGCCGGGGTCGACCCCGGCCTTCGTCACCATGCTCCGGCTGGTGCCGTCCTCCTGCTGGAGCAGCGCGACGAGCAGGTGGATCGCCTCGGTGTGGGTGTTGCCGCCGGTGGTGGCGGCGAGCTGGGCGGCCTCGATCACCCCCCGGCTGCGGGTGGTGAACTTCTCGGCACCGAACTGGCTCAACGCTGCTCCTCCTTGGCTCGAGCACGACCTCGTGGGGCCACTGTGGTCCCACTCGGAGCAACGCGCCACACGTTGAGTCGATTCCCCTCAACTCTCGGATCTTTGCCCGGGCGCCGAAGACTTTACTTCTCACCTGTTTGATTCTTGGGACAGCGGGGCACAGTTGTTGTATGCCGCCGTTCACGATGCCCAAGTACCTCGCCGACAACCGGATCGTCGCGGTCGTGTTCATCGCGCTCGTCTTCGTCAACGCGTTCGCCATCCAGAACAGCTGGTACTGAGGACCTGCGGGCCGATCGTGCCCGTGACACGATCGCCCGGTGACGACCCCGGGGCTGCGATCTGACTGCTCGCGCTGCTTCGGGCTGTGCTGCGTGCTCCTCCCCTTCTCCGCCGCCGCGGGCTTCGGCGTCGACAAGGCGGGCGGGCGCCCCTGCCTCAACCTGCTCGACGACGACCGGTGCGGCATCCACACCACGCTCCGCGAGGACGGCTGGCCGGGGTGCACGGTCTTCGAGTGCTTCGGCGCCGGTCAGCAGGTCTCGCAGGTGACGTACGCCGGCGTCTCCTGGCGCGAGACCGACAACCTCGGCGAGATGGGGGCGGTCCTGACGGTCATGCGCCAGCTGCACGAGATGCTCGTGCACCTCCGCGAGGTCGAGCGCCGCGCGCCCGACCCGGACGCGCGAGCGGCCCGCCTCGAGATCGAGGCGCTGACCGCGGCGGACCCCGAGACCCTGCTGACCTCCGACGTCGACGGCATCCTCGCGCGGGTCGGTCGCCTGCTCGCCGACGCGAGCAACCGCGTACGGCACCGGTGGCCCGACGCGGTCGACCGGTCCCACGACGACCTGGCCGGGCGCCGCCTGGCCGGCGACCTCCGGGGCTGCTCCCTGCGCGGAGCCGTCCTGATCCGCGCCGACCTGCGCGACGCGCGGCTCGACGACGCCGACCTGCTCGGTGCGGACCTGCGCGACGCCGACCTCCGCGGCGTGGACCTCTCGACCGCCCTGTTCCTCACCCAGCCGCAGGTCAACGCGGCCACCGGCGACGCGGGGACGCGCCTGTCCGGATGGGCTGAGCCGACCCGGTCACTGGCCGACCTGAGGCGCCATCCCAGGTTTGGGGAAGGTTCCGCGGCACGAGACAGCGCCCGCGGGTGTCGGGCAGGATGGGACGCGCCATGCCAGCCGCTCGTGCCGTGCGCCTCCGGGGCATCTCGTACCCCGTGCGCCTCCCCTCGATCCGCGACCCGCGGCTGCACCTGGCTGCCACGATCACGTCGATCCAGGTGATGGGGCAGGCGTTCCTCGGCTGGGAGCTCTCGGTCGCGCAGATCCTGGTGTGCCTGGGCACCTGCGCCCTGATCGAGGTGCCGATGGTCTTCTGGGAGCGCAAGGAGATCGCCTGGCCGGCCAGCGCGCTGCTCACCGGCAACGGCGTCGCACTCGTGCTTCGCGTCAACGGCACCGAGCACGGCGACTGGTGGAGCATGAACGGCTGGTACATCTTCGCCGCCACCGCTGGCCTGGCGCTGGTGTCCAAGCACGTGCTCCGCTTCCGCGGCCGCCCCGTGGTGAATCCGTCGAACCTCGGGCTGGTGGCGTGCTTCCTGCTGCTCGGCACCACGGTCGTCAACCCGCTCGACTTCTGGTGGGGTCCGCTGTCGGTCGAGATGGTCGTGGTCTACCTGATCCTGGCCACCGGTGCGCTGACCGTGACCCGGCGCCTCGGCCTGCTCCCGATGTCGTTGGCCTTCTGGGGCGTCCTCGCCTCCAGCCTCGCCGTCCTGAGCCTGTCGGGCCACTGCATCTCCGCCCGGTGGAGCGTGACACCCGTCTGCGGCGCCGACTTCTGGTGGATCGTGGCGACCTCGCCCGAGGTCGTCATCTTCATGCTCTTCATGATCACCGACCCGATGACGTCCCCGTCCGGGCGGTGGCCGCGGATGGTCTTCGGCGCCACCGTCGGGTTGACCAGCGCGTTGCTGCTGGCTCCCATGCAGACCGAGTACGGCGCCAAGGTCGCCGTGCTGGCTGGGCTCGTGGCGGTCTGCGCGCTGCGTCCCGTCCTCACGCTGGTCGCCGAGCGTCTCGACCGGCCACTCGCGCCGTCGGCGCCCGTACGCGTCGCCGCCGTGGTGCCGATCGCCCTTGCCGCGCTGGTCGTCGCCGGCATGCCAGCACGTACGGCCGCGTCCGCCGGCCCGGCCGCCGCACCCGCCGCACTGGACCGGCGACCTGACGTGGCGGTCCCTGACGGTGCGGTCCCGGACGTCACGATCTCCGGCGACGTCGCGACCGTCGTGGGCGACGCGGTGAGCTCCCGGGCCGACGCGATGGCCCGTGACCTCGTGGCCGCCCTGATGATCGAGGCGGCCGCCCATGCAGCCGGCGACAGCGAGATGGCGGCGTCGGCGATCGCGGGCGAGCGGCTCGAGGACTTCGCCACCGCGTCCGGCGACGGGCCGATCGAGTTCGCGACGATGGAGGTCGTGCTCGTCCGCGACCCCGACGACCCGCAGGCGGTGCCGCGGTTCGGCATCCACGCCACCGGCACGCGTGCCGCGGCGCCGGTCGACACCGTCTACGTCCTGGAGGACGTCGGAGGCACGTGGCTGCTGACTGGCGAGGTGGAGAGCGGCGAGGCGTGAGTGCGGATCGGGTCAGCGCGGTCTGACGTAGCCGCTCGCCACGATCTGCTCGGCCATCGGGACGTAGTCGGCACGGTCAGGCGGGGCGAAGGTGCCCAGACCGTCGACGTAGCGGTTGAACATGCAGAACGCCGCCGCGATGAGCACCGCGTCGTGGATCTCCACGTCGGTGGCACCCACCTCGCGCGCAGCGGCGATCGTCTCCGGGGTGACGGCACGCCCCGAGCGCTGCACCTCCCCGGCGATCGCGAGCAGGCCGCGCATCTTGTCGCTGACCGGGGCCGAGGCGGGATCGTGCAGCACGCCGTCGACGACGTCCCAGCCGTCCGGCAGCTGCAGGGCGGCGAACGCCGCGTGCGAGCTCATGCAGAAGTGGCAGTCGTTGAGCGAGGACACGTACGCCGCGATCAGCTCGCGCTCACCCCGCTCGAGCGTGTTGTCGCCGCGCAACAGCACCTCGGCGAGCTGACCGAGCGGCGCCGCCGTCTCGGGCCGGAAATCGAAGAGCCCGCGGATGCCCGGGGAGTTGGTCGGGAGGTCGATGTGCGGCATGGGTCGCTCCTTGGTCCGGTGCACGGAGCCTAGTTGATCAGCGCTCCCGCGTGATCGTGATGATCCGGCCGGCCCGCGGTGCGGTGACCACCTGCGGCGCCTGCTCGCCCGGCCACCAGACCCGGACGCGGGCCACGCCGGCGTCGCCGAGCCCGACGTGCAGCTCGGCCGGGTGCTGCGCCTCGTACGACCCGGACGTGTGCAGCCACTGCGTGGTCGTCGCGCCAGCTGTGGAGGTCACCTCGACCCGCGAGCCGAGCCCCGCCCGGTTGCCCGGAGTCGACGGGTCCCGGAGCCGGAGCCCGATCCAGCGTCGCGGCGGGGTGGTGTTGCGGTAGAGCGTCGGCGGCGCCCCTGCATGGGCCACCAGCAGGTCGAGGCGCCCGTCGCGGTCGTGGTCGAAGGCGACGAGCGCGTGGGAGACTCCGTCGTCGTCGATGCCGACCTGCGCGGCGGCCTCAGCGTACGGCCCGTCGTCTGCCCGCACCCAGAACGACGTGGGGTCCCTGACGAACGCGGCGTAGTAGACCTCGGCCTGCGACGTCGGGTCGGGGTCCGCGTCACCGATGCGGCCGTTGGTGACTGCGACCTGGAGCCGGCCGTCGTTGGCGAAGTCCGCCGCGACCGCACCCCAGCCCCAGCCGGTGTCGCGCAGGCCGAGCTCATCGGTGGCCTCCTCGAACCGCATCCGGCCGCGGTTGAGGTAGACCCGGTTGCCGGAGCAGCCCGCGAAGAGACCGACCGGCGGACAGGTGCCGTCGGCCGTCGGGTAGGCGATCGAGGTGACGAGCCAGTCGGGCCGACCGTCCCCGTCGAGGTCGCGCACGACTGAGCCCATGCCGTTCTCGTCGGTGCCGACGCCGGCGCGCCGGGTGACGTCGACGAAGCCGGTGCCTCCGTCGTTGCGGTAGAGCCGCGACGAGCACGAGTCGCCGGCGACCGCGAGGTCGAGCCAACCGTCGTCGTCGAGGTCCACGAGCTGCGGGGTGAAGGGCCGTTCGATGCCCAGGTCCGAGAGCCCCCACTCGCGCGTCGCGTCGACGAAGCGGTCGCCCTCGTTGCGGAAGGCCCGCGTGTCGCCCGTGACCTCCAGCGAGCCCGCGGCGTGCAGGCGGCGCACGGTGGCCGCGTAGCCGCACTGCCCGGTGACCCGGTCGGAGGCGTCGCCGAGGGCGGCCTCGACGGCCAGGAAGGATCCGATGTTCCAGTCGGTCACCACGAGGTCGAGGTCACCGTCGCGGTCGATGTCGCCGAAGTCTGCGCCCCGCATCGCGCGCTGGCCCCGTCGCCGGCGACCAGTCAACCCCCAGTCGCGGGACCGGTCGCGGAAGCGTGCCGGTCCCGTCGTCGAGGAAGAGCCGCCCGAAGCTCGGCTGCCGGCCCACCCAGGAAGACGTCGAGGTGGCCGTCGGCATCGACGTCGGCGAAGGCCGCGGAGGTCACCGCGACCAGACGGCGGCAGGCCGGACCGTCGCGGTGATGTCGATGAAGATCGCCGTCGTCGTTGCGGTAGAGGCCGCTCGCGCGGCCCGACGAGGTCGAGCAGCAGGTCGAGGTCGCCGTCGTCGTCGATGTCGGCCACCGCGGCGCCCGCGTCCAGTGTCGGCGGCGGTCGGCTCGGGCGTGGCGGGGCCGCTGACCCGGCGAGGCCCGCGCCTGCGCGGTGACGTCCTCGAACCGGATCCCGGCGAGCGTCTCGTCCGGCACGGGTGTCGGGTCCGGGCGCGACCGGCCGTACGCACGGCCCGGTCGTCGCCCGGATGCCCACGTCGGCGGCGCCGTGTCCCTGACGGCCGGGATCGCGGCGCCGGACTGCGCCTGGCCGTCGGAGACCAGCCGCACCGCGACCAGCACGCCGACCAGCACGACGAGCAGCACCAGCCCGACCGTCCGCGATCGCGCGAGTGGGTCCGGGCTGGTCCCCATCCGACGCGATCGTCGCACAGGAGGCACGCCCTCGACCCGACGCGGGAACGAGGCCGTCAGCAAGCCGATGCCCAGGCTTGTCAGGACCAGCGCCTACAGGCCAGCGCCGGTAGCACGTGGACCAGCCACGGGTTGCTGCCCCTCATGTGGCACAGCCTGGCATCACACCTGGCCAGCGCTCGGCGACCTCAGTGCGGTAGGCGGGCGCGCTCGCGGCCGGGCCAGCATCTCCGGATCAGGTCGCGATCTCGTCCGGCAGCTTTCGAGATCGTTGGATGGCCGGACAGCACGACCTGACCCCCATCAGGGGTCGTCGCCGCCAGGTCCCGAACACGCCCTCCCCGTCAGCGCCCGGTGGAGTGTCACTCCGAGCACCAGATGCGAGGCCCTGGTCGATTCGCTGCCAGCAGCAGCGGCTCGATGTACTCGACGACCCGACACTCCGAGGCCGGTCATGGACTGCGTGGGGTCGAGGGCCTGACGAGGCCGAGGTCCGCCAGTCGCGCCCGTCGGGTGCAGCAGGACGTTGGCAGCTTGATGCCGCAGAGCCCACGGACCAGCGCGTGCAGACGATGCCGCCACGTGCCCGAGCGGCCGTGCATCGGTCGTCGGACGATCCGGCCTCGGTGCCGCAGTCGCGCACACGACCGCGCGGCTCGACTCGACCGGCCCTCCGGCGGGCCGCGTGGCCGGCGCGTCGTCGTCGCGATGCGACGTCGCGCTCCTGCGTCTGCTCTATGCCAGGCGGGTCGCTGCGCTTCACGCACGTCACGTGTCGGCGTCGTGGCGACGTCGACGTCCGCGGTCGTCGGCTTGTCGCGCGCCGGCCACCGGCTGGCTCGGGATTGACCCTCGGCCGTGCCGTGACAGGACTAGTCACGTGCTGACGTACGTCGCCTCGGGCCGATCGACCACGCCGACCTCGCCGACGAGCCCGAGCCGGAGGCAGCCGTCGGTGTGCCGGCCGGTCCTCGTCGGGCACGGGCATGAGCGTGCGCGCCTCCTGCGTCGAGTCGACCTGCCAGGCGGAGACGCTGCGCATCACGCAGGTCTCGCGGTGGCGATGGCGATCCATCCGCTGTCGTCGGGGGCGACGTGCAGCCGCCCGCCCCGACTCGCCTCGCGAGGGCCCCGATCGACTCACGGGATTGCCTCGGGCTCTGCCGCATCAGTTCACTCCGCCGTCCAGGATCGTGGTGTCTCCACCGTGGGCTCGGGGTCCATATCAGCAGTCCGAACACCTCGAACTGTGCGTGGGGTCTAGGTTCTGGTCGTTGCCGACCGGTCGGAGCGCGGCGTCGATTGCCGACGTGGCCGGTGCGTCCTCCTGGACCCCCACCGGCTCTGCGTGGTCGTCGTCCTGACCCAGGTGCATCCGGACTCCGCTGCCGCGAACGATGCCGCTGACCAGGTCGCTGAGGTCGTCTGCCTGGCCCGAGTCGTGGAAGGACAGCTCGATGGTGGTGACGGCAGCTGGCAGCAGTCGTTCGGCGAAGGTCGATGCCTCGGTCCCGTGCAGCACACCTGCGTCGTCCTCCTGGTCCCACGTCGCTGACGCAGCCCCTTGGAGCAGCACCGTCGGGCCGTTGTGCGTGAGCGCGACCATCCCGAAGGAAGGGACGTCGGTCGCCGGGCACCGAGCGCCGCCGCAGCGATCGACCTCACCACGTCACGGCCTTCGGTCCCTTCCTGCACGATCGAGACCAGCGTGCGCAGCATGTCCTGCTCCGCAGGCGCGTTCGAGCGGACGAGGAGGACCACTTGGCCCGCCCGGCACACAACGTCGGTCCCGGGGGCCACTGCTACCCGACTCCACTGTTGACACATGTCTCCTCCTAGACCAGTCGTCCGCCGCGAAACCGCCAGTGCACGCTGAGCACTCTCATCGGTCCGTTCACGAAGAACCACGTCACCAGCCATGTCGAGCCGAAGCCCAGCAGGAACGCCGCCGCAGTCACGTTCTCGGCCCACGGCACGACTCCGCTGCGGGCGACCGCGAAGGCCGCGACCTCTTCCGGAAGGCGACCAGGAGCCCGAAGAGCGTCGGCCAGTCCTTCTCCCATCGGAACTGCTGCAGTCCGTGGTAGGCGATCTCCCAGCCGATGCCCAGACCGGCCACGATGGCCAGCAGGGCGCTACATGGCCCGATAGTTCTCTGCGGCCGACCTCCTCCCGGCAGGAACGGGGAGATCACCAGGGCCCACGAGACCCCCGATCACCAGGATGAGGAAGAGACGAGTCTGGATCCGGCCGTTCAACGTGGGCAGCATCGTCAGATCGCCCTTCCCCGGGCCCACTTGGCCCACTGCGTGATGGAGCGGACAGGTCCGATGCGCTTGCCGAATCCCTGTCGGGCCAGATCGTCGGCGATCTCCTGAGCAGCGATCTGCAGGCCGAGGAACGTGTCGACGCCGGGGAAGTAGCCGCCCAGGGTCGCGGTACCGGATGCGTAGATCCTGCCTTCCCCGCTGGCCGTGCCTCGCAGCTCGAAGCTGCGCTCGACGTCCAGGCGGCCGAGTGGATTGCGTCCAGCACCGGAATGCTCGAGGAGGTCCGCCAGGAGGCGGTGCTCGGAGATGTCCGCCTCCAACCCGGTGCAGTCGATGACGAAGTCGGCCTCGAGCTCGAGGATCCCGTCGGAGGTGCGCATGCGCGTCGTGGTGCCCTTCTCAGCCGCCGTGACCTCTTCGACGGTGCCGGTCACGGTCCGGTACCAGCCCTCCCGGCGACCGCGCGCCTGCTGCTCCTGCCACGACGTGCGGACGGGTGTGTTGGTGCCGCCGATGGCCTTGTAGAGGGCGGCGCGATCAGCGCCCTCGAGGCGGCTCATCCGTCGCTTCAGCTGACCACCCCACACGGACTTGGGGTAGTTGAACCCCTGGTACGCCCATCCGTCCCACCCCGACGACGCATGAACACGCTCGAGCCGTGTGCGCCGGACGACGTAGGTCCGGAACACATGGATGATGCGGACCTTCGTGTCGAGCGCGTCACGGTCATCGATGAGCCGCTGCAGGATCCGGGACGCGCACGATCCCGCTGCCGCGGACGATCACGGTTCCCGGCGCTCTCCTGAGGTCCTGGTAGACGGCCTCGTGCGGCTCGTAGGCGTTGACCACGGTGGTGTAGTCGCGGTGGGCCTCGCGGTAGGCCTGGAGGTCGTCGAGGAACTTCAGCCCGGGTATCCGACGGCGACGTGCACCCACCGGCTCCGGTAGGCCACCCGCGTCGTCGCGGATGTCCCTTCCGGGGGCGTGAAGATCGTGAAGTAGCCGCCTCCCTGGCGCTTGCCTGACCATCCGGACCAGTCCCCATGGTGAAGCGACTCGTCGTACCTGACCCGGGCCGCTTCGCGCTCGCATCGACGTCGAACGCCTGGCCGGCCTTCGGCGTGTAGTAGTTGGCCAGGATCGGCTCGGTCAACACGTTCCAGTAGCGGGGCGACCGTGGCGCGGAGCCCCTTGGCGGACCAGGCTTCCCGCACCGCGTAGCTCGGGAAGCCCCAGATGCAGTCCGGGGTCGAGGAGGAGTCCGACCGCAGCCGTTCACCGCGCGGGATCTGCGAGTTCCTGGTGAGGTACTCGTAGGTGGACCACGGGCGATCGACTGTCGCCGAGGACGCGCAGGTCCCTGTTCGGGACACCGGCGATCCTGAGGTAGTCGAACGTCACGAACGACCCGATTCCGCCACCGATGCTGACGAACGGCACGTCGACGATCGGTATGCCGGCGGCCACCAGCATGCTGTCGGTCCACACGCTGGTGGTCACGAGGAGGTCCGTGAGATCTCCGCCGCCGACCGTCCCGCCGCCCACTCGCAGCGTCTCCTGGGAGGTCATCGCGACCGGGTCCCCGTCACTCCGGCCGCAAGGTGAACGTGTCGGTCACCGTGGGACTGGGGTCCCCCGTGTCGGCGTAGGTGTTGCGACAGTCGCCTCTCAGCTCGGTCACGACGTGGGTGACCCGGCTCGTGCCCTCGAACCGAAGCGGCCTGCCCTCAGGGTCGCTCTTCGTCGGGCGCAGCACCACGTCGTTGAGTGTCGAGGTCTCCTTGAAGTGGGTCCCGGGTAGCTCTTCCCCGGTGTCCAGGTTGACGCACAGGTCCTCGTAGACGAACTTCTCCCTGGTGACACGGAGGCTCTTCCCGTTCCACTCATAGTCGAACGTAGAGCCCGAGCTCGACTTGATGGTCCCGCCGCACGACGACGCGTCCCCGCAGTCGAGCTTCATCCGCCAGGTCCTTGTCTGCTTCTCGCCGGTCGGGAACGCGCCAGGGTTGGTGCTCTTGACGGTCACGGACTTGAGCACCCACCTCCCCGACGGAGCGAGGTCCACGACCGGGTCCAACGTCGGCGAGGGTGACTCCGAGGGGGATGCGTCTGCTACCGCAGGGGTCCCGGATCCTGACGTCCGGCTCGCGTCCCCGGAGTCGTCGTTCGAGGCGAGAACCGCGCCGGCCGCCGCTCCCACGACGAGCACGCCCGCGCCCACGACGATCCCCACCTTGCTGGAGAGCGACCGCGTCGGCTTGACGAGCGTCGGGAGGGACGACGCGCCAGGCAATCCGCCGAGTGCGGAGTCCACCACGATCGTCGCCGGCGCCCCGCCGAGGGTGGCTCCTCCTGCTGTCGCGAGAGAGGCCGCTGCGACCACCGTGCCGACGACGCCGGCGATGGAGGCCCGCTCGAGCCAGTCGTCGCCGAACCGGCGCCTGGCGGCCTCCTCCAGAGCAGCAAGGAACTCACCGGCATCCTGCGGACGAGCTGACGGATCCTTCGCGAGTGAGCGCGCCACCAGCGTCTCGATGTCCGAACCGTGCCCAGTGAGCCGAGGGGCCTCCACCTCCAGGTGCTGACGCACGACCTGCGGTGCCGAGCCGAAGAAGACCGGCTTCAACGTCAGCAGGAGGTAGAGCACGGCAGCCGCCGAGTACACGTCACCGGGCTTGTCGACCTCCTCGCCCCGAGCGGCCTCCGGGCTCAGGAACGCCGGCGTGCCGGTGGCCGAGCCAGTCCCTGAGCCCGCGGGCCCGGCCAGGCCGAAGTCCACCAGCATCGAGGTCCCGCTCATGTCGGCCAGGATGTTGGACGACGACACGTCGCGGTGCACCACGCCCTGGTCGTGCACATGAGCCAGGCCGATCATCGCGCCACGCACGACGCCGAGCGACTGCTCCGGCGAGAGCGCGCCGTGGGTGTCAAGGATCGTGGTCAGGGTCGCCCCGTCGATCCACTGTTCCGCGAGCCAGACCTGATCGGGCTCCTCGACGAAGTCGTACAGATCCACGATGTTGGGATGGGACAGCCCGGCCAGCACGCTCGCCTCGCTGCGAAGGTGGTCCACGAGGCCCGGCTGCCCTCGCAGGACCGGGCTCAGCTGCTTGATCGCAGCCAACCGATCAAGACCGGTGTGCCGAGCCTTGAAGACCACGCCGGTCGATCCCCGGGCAACCTCTGCCATCACCTCGTAGTCGCCGAATCGAGTCCCCATGTCGCCCGCCTCGCTACGCCTGGATCACTCGTCCAGCTCGCTGATCACTGGATAGCACGGCCCCTTGGTCGCCGGACGTGTCTTGAGGAACTCTGGGGGAAACCCGACGCGGTGTCCGCCCGAGACTAGGGTTTGATGCGCCTGAGGAGGTCGCCATGAGGCGGACAACGGACCGATCGTGCCCTCACGAGCGGGCGGCATGACGGAGCCTGTACCGACCCTGCCGGCGGGCCTGGAGCTCGTGCGTCACCTGGGATCCGGTGCGTTCGGCGAGGTGTTCCTCGCGCGACATTCGACGATCGGCCGGTTGGTGGCGGTGAAGCGGATCCTGCCGCACGCCCTTGCGGATGCGGACAACGTCGAGCGGTTTCGTCGGGAGGCACGGGTCCTCGCCTCGACGGACTGTCCCCAGGTCGTCAAGGTGTTCGACCTCCAGACGGGGCCGGCCGGCGCCTTCCTCGTGATGGAGTACGTGCCGGGAGGCACCCTGGCGGCCGAGCTCGAGCGCGGTCCGCTTCCCGCCCCGGACGCCTTGCGCACACTCGCTGACGTCGCTCTCGCCCTGCAGTTCATGAGCGCACGGGGGATCGTGCACCGCGACATCAAGCCGGGAAACGTGCTCCTCCTGCCCGACGGCCACGCGAAGCTGGGTGACTTCGGTCTGGCCCGCGCGCTCGCCGACGATTCTGCCTTCCGCACGACGGGTGGGGCTCCGGCCGGCACTCCGGCGTACTTCCCGCCGGAGGTGAGCCAGGGACTCTCCGACCCGGACGAGCGCTCCGACGCCTACTCGTTCGCGGTGATGGCCTACGAGACGATCACCGGCACCCGACCCTTCGATGCGCCGGACGCACTCGCTCTCGTCGTGGCCCACTGGGAGAGGCAGCCGATCCCCCCGGAGGAGGCCCTGCCGGGCATCCCTGACGCAGCATCGGATGCTCTTCTCGCCGGCCTTCGGAAGGACCCGGCAGAACGGCTGCTGCCGCACGAGCTCGTCGAGCAGCTGCGCCGGATCGACCCGGGCGCCTGGCCGCAGGTGGTGCGACACCCTGCGCCGCGACCAGTGGGACTACCCGCCGAACCGACGATCCGCGCACCGAGGCCCCGTCCGGAAGCCGTGCACCGGGCCGCGGCGTCGACGCCTCCCCGGCACTGGGTACGGCGACTCGGTGCGATCGCAGTGATCGCCATCGCCGCGACGGGCCTCGTCGCAGGCGTCAGGCTCATCATGGACAAGGATCCACCGCTCACCGTGACGGGGGTGGACGTGACGGTCGACCGGAGCACGGCGTCGTGCCCCCGTGCCGCGTTCGCCTTCACTGCACTCGTACGAACGAGCGGCGCCGCCGGCACCGTCACTCTCCGTTGGCGGCGGCCCGACGGCGCCCTGCTCCCCAGCCGCGACGTCGAGGTCGTCGCTGGACAGAGCTCGTTCACGGCGCGCCTCGACTTCACGCTGCGCGGTCGGACGCAGCTGGAGGGCGAGGCCGTCCTGGAGGTCCTCTCCCCTGGCGGAGCGAACGGTCAGCAGACCATCCGGTACGTGTGTCCACCTCGCCAATCGGCACCGTGACCTGCTTGTGCGGACGACCCGCCAGCACCGCGCCCGACGCCGGCTCGCCCCACGGCTCGACCATCCGGGTGCCTGGACCTGAGTGCGCGTACGGACCCGCGCGACCGTGCGGTGCCGCACACTCGGCGCATGCGACCAAGCCTCGAGCCCACCACCTGGCAGCGCCCCGGCCTCCGCGCCGCGCTCCTCTACGCCCTCGCCGCGGGCATCCTGGGCTCCGTCGTCTCAGCGGTCAGCCGCCTCGAGCTCACTCGACGGGCCGTCCCCGACGCGGACCTCCCCGACGGGCCGCTCATCGTCGTCGCCAACCACACGAGCTTCGCCGACGGCATCCTGCTGGCCCTCGTCGGGCGCCGGCTCGGCCGTTCGCTCCGACTGATGGCGACCGGCGGGGTGTTCCGCTCCGGTCTGGTCGGGCCTGTCGTCCGCCGCCTCGGCTTCATCCCCGTGCTGCGCGGCACCGACTCGGCCGCGGGCTCGCTGGACGCGGCCGCCACCGCGCTCGCTGCCGGCGAGGCGGTGGGCCTGTTCCCCGAGGGCCGGATCACCCGCGACCCGCAGCACTGGCCCGAGCGGTCGAAGACCGGCGCCGTCCGCCTCGCGCTCCGCACCGGTGCGCCGATCGTGCCGGTCGCGCTCGTCGGTGCGCAGCAGGTCGTCGGCAGGACGGGCATCGTGAGCCGACTGCTGCGCAACACGCTCCTGCGTCCGCGGGTGGCGGTCGCCGTCGGTCAGCCCATCGACGTACGAGCGCTGGCGGGCGTCAGCGGCGACCGGGCTGTCGACGACGCGACCGTACGCCGGCTGGCGGACGAGGTGATGGCGGTGCTGGTGGCGCAGGTGGCCGAGCTCCGCGACGAGCCCGCGGCGCACCCGACCGGTGTGCCCGAGGAGGCGCTCAGCGCCTGACCCGACGCGCCGGGACTCCCGTCAGGAGTAGCGGTGGCTCTTCGCCGCGTGGCCGCGCTCGCGCGTGCAGGTGCGGCCGCTCATGTTGCGGTGGCCGCAGAGCTCCTCGGTGTCCGCGGCCGGGGCGTCGACCGCGGGCTCGGCGGCGGCCGCTTCGGCGCGGCGGCCGCAGGGGCGACGGGCGCCCGGGTGGCGGCTGGCTTCGCGCCGGCCTGCTTCTGGGCAGCGGCGTACTTGGCCTCGCGCATGGCGCGCAGGTTGTCCATCTTGCTCATGGCATGCCCATCACTTGCTCGTCGACCCGGTCACTGGTGAACCTACGCGGTCGCACCGACAGCGCGGCCCCCGGCACGCCGCCCCTCAGGAAGGTCGGCGCCAGACGACGACCGACTGGCCGACGGCCTGGTGGAGCACCGGGAGCTTGTTGGTGGGCGCGGCCGACTGGGAAGCGGCGCGCGCCGCGAAGCCGCGGCGTACGGCGTCGAGCTCGGCGAGCAGCTCCTCGTTGCGGGCGCGGAGCGCGTCGACCTGGAGCTCGAGCGCCATGATCCGGCGGACGCCCTCGATGCCGATGCCGGCGCCGGTGAGGTCGGCGATCTCGCGCAGCCGCTCGAGGTCGCGGTGGGAGTAGCGACGACCGCCGCCACCCGTCCGGCCGGGCGCGATGAGCCCCATCCGCTCGTAGGCACGCAGGGTCTGCGGGTGCAGCCCGGTCAGCTCCGCCGCGACGCTGATGACGTAGACCGCCGCGTCCGGGGACGGAGGACTGAAGGGGCCGAGTGGACTGCTCATGCGTCGAACAGTCCGTTGCGCAGGGGCGTGCCGGCCATGGCCGCACGATAGGACTCGAGGGCCTCGCGCGCGGTCTGGTCGAGCGTGGCCGGCACCTGCACCTCGACGGTGGCGAGCAGGTCACCCTTCGAGCCGTCCCGCTTGGTCGCGCCCTTGCCGCGCACCCGGAAGGTGCGGCCGTTGGGCGTGCCGGGCGGCAGCTTGAGGGTCACCGGGGCGCCGCCGAGCGTCGGGATCTTCACCTCGGCGCCCAGCGCGGCCTCGTCGAAGGCGACCGGCACGTCGAGGGTGAGGTTGTCGCCCTTGCGCCCGAAGACGCGGTGCGGGGTCACCTTCACCGTCACGAACAGGTCGCCCGCGGGGCCGCCCTGCTCGCCCGGGGCACCCTTGCCCTTGAGCCGGATCTTCGCGCCGTCCTTCACGCCCGCGGGGATGCGGGCCTGGATGGAGCGGGCCGACGTGCCGCGCCCGCTGCCGTGGCAGGTCGGGCACGCCTCGTCGTACACGAGCTGGCGACCACCGCAGGCGGGACAGGTCTCGTTGATGGAGAAGGCACCGCCGGTGCCGGCCACGACGAAGCCGGCGCCCTCGCACTCGGGGCAGATGTGCGGACGCGTGCCAGGCTTGCCGCCGGTGCCCTGGCAGGTCGCGCAGGCCGCGTCGGAGGTCAGCCGCAGCGAGACGGTGACGCCGTCGAGGGCGTCGGTGAACCCGATCGTGGCCGTGCTCTCGACGTCGGAACCACGGCGGGGCCGCGGCTGCTGGGTGCGCGTGCGCTGGCCACCGCCGCCGAAGAGGTCGCCGAACATGTCGCCCAGGCCACCCGTGCCGCCGCGCTCGCGGAGCAGGTCGTCGATGTTGAAGCCGCCGCCACCGCCGCCGCCCATCCCGGGACTGAAGCCCCCGCGGGACTGGAGCGAGCGGAACTCGTCGTACTTGGCGCGCTTGGCCTCGTCACCCACGACGTCGTAGGCCTCGGCGACGGCCTTGAACGTGTCGTGCTTCTTGGCGTCGCCCGGGTTCGAGTCGGGGTGGTTGGCACGGGCGAGCTTGCGGTAGGCCGTCTTGATGTCGGCCGCGCTCGCGTCCTTCGCCACGCCGAGGACCCGGTAGAAGTCCTTGGTCGCCCAGTCGTTTCGGAAGCCCTCGGTGTCAGCCATCGATCAGCCCTCGACCGGATCGACCACCAACACCTGGGCGGCCCGCACCACCCGGTCACCGATCTTGTAGCCGGCCTTGGCGATGTGCTTGCAGGTGACGACCTCGACCTCCGGGTCGGTGCCCAGGTGGCTCAGGGCCTCGTGGAGGTTGGGGTCGAACGCGTCACCCGGCTCGCCGAAGCGGGTCAGGCCGAGGTTGGCCACGACACCCTGGAGCTGGTCGGCGACGGCCTTGAAGCCTCCGCCGTCGACCTCGCCGTGCTCGCGGGCACGATCGATCGTGTCGAGCACCTCGATGATCGGGGCGAGGACGCGGTAGGTCGCGTTCTCGGCGATCAGCTGGCGGTCGCGGTCGACGCGCTTGCGGTAGTTGGCGTACTCGGCCTGGAGCCGCTGCAGGTCCGCGGTGCGCTCGGCCAGCTGTACGTCGGCCGACGCGGCAACGCCCTCGACGGGGTCGACGTCCGCGAAGTCCTCGGGCTCCAGCGGGCCGCCCTCCTCCAGCCAGTTGTCGACCCCGCTGATCTCGTCGTCGCCCTGCGACTCCGGACGGCCGGCCGAGGCCGAGGCGCCCTCCTGGGGCACCTCGACCTCGGTCTCGTTGGCCATCTCGCCGGCCGCGTCACCGAACGATGAGCTGCCGGACTCGGTCACTTGGACTCACCCTCCGAGGTCGACTCGCCGGGCTCCGACGTCTCGTCGGCGGGCTCGTCGACGATCTCGGCGTCCACGACGTCGTCGTCGGACTCGCCCGTGGCGCCGGTGGCACCACCCGCGGCGGCCTGGTCGGCCTCCGCGGCGGCGTACATCGCGGCACCCATCTTCTGGCTGGACTCACCGAGCTTGGTGACTCCGGCGGTGATCTCCTCGGCGGACGCGTCGTCCTTGGCGAGGATCTCCTTGAGCGCGTCGACGTCGGTGCGGACCTCGGTCTTCACGTCGTCGGGGAGCTTCTCGTCGTTGTCGGTGAGGAACTTCTCGGTCGTGTAGACGAGCTGGTCACCCTGGTTGCGGGCCTCCACCGACTCGCGACGCTTGGCGTCCTCCTCGGCGTACTGCTCGGCCTCCTTGACCATGCGGTCGATCTCGTCCTTGCTGAGCGCCGAGCCGCCGGAGATGGTCATCGACTGCTCGCGCCCGGACGCCTGGTCCTTCGCAGAGACGTGGACGATGCCGTTGGCGTCGATGTCGAAGGTGACCTCGATCTTCGGCACGCCGCGCGGGGCCGGCGGGAGGCCGGTCAGCTCGAAGTTGCCGAGCGGCTGGTTCTGCGACCACATCTGGCGCTCGCCCTGGGCGACCTTGATCTCGACCGACGGCTGGTTGTCGTCGGCGGTGGTGAAGATCTCCGAGCGCTTGGTCGGGATCGTGGTGTTGCGCTCGATGAGGTAGGTCATCACGCCGCCCTTGGTCTCGATGCCGAGGGAGAGCGGGGTGACGTCGAGGAGCAGCACGTCCTTGACCTCGCCCTTGAGGACACCGGCCTGGAGCGCGGCGCCGACGGCGACGACCTCGTCGGGGTTGACGCCCTTGTTGGGCTCCTTGCCGCCGAGCAGGTCCTTGACGACCTCGCTCACGGCGGGCATCCGGGTGGAGCCACCGACGAGCACGACGTGGTCGATCTTGTCGACCGCGACGCCGCCGTCCTTGAGCACCGACTGGAACGGCGCCTTGGTGCGGTCGAGCAGGTCGGCCGTCAGCTTCTGGAACTCGCTGCGGGTCAGCTTCTCCTCGAAGTGGAGCGGGCCGCCCTCGCCGTGGGTGATGTAGGGCAGGTGGATCGTGGTCTCGGAGCTCGAGGACAGCTCGATCTTCGCCTTCTCCGCAGCCTCCTGGAGGCGCTGCTTGGCGATCTTGTCGGCACCGAGGTCGACGCCGTTGTTGTCCTTGAACTTCTTGATCATCCACTCGACGACGCGGTTGTCCCAGTCGTCTCCACCGAGGTTGTTGTCACCGGAGGTCGCCTTGACCTCGACGACGCCCTCGCCGATCTCGAGCAGGGACACGTCGAACGTGCCGCCGCCGAGGTCGAAGACCAGGATGGTCTGGTCGTCGCCCTTGTCGAGGCCGTAGGCCAGCGCGGCCGCGGTGGGCTCGTTGACGATGCGGCTGACGTTGAGGCCCGCGATCTCGCCGGCCTCCTTGGTCGCCTGGCGCTGCGCGTCGGAGAAGTACGCCGGGACGGTGATGACCGCGTCGGTCACCGTCTCGCCGAGGTAGGCCTCCGCGTCGCGCTTGAGCTTCTGCAGCACGAACGCGCTGATCTGCTGGGGGGTGAAGGTCTTGTCGTCGATCTCGACCTTCCAGTCCTCGCCCATGTGGCGCTTGACGGACCGGATGGTGCGGTCGACGTTGGTGACCGCCTGTCGCTTGGCGACCTCGCCGACGAGGACCTCGCCGGACTTGGTGAAGGCGACGACGGACGGGGTGGTCCGGGCGCCTTCGGCGTTGGCGATGACGGTGGGTTCGCCACCTTCGAGGACGGCCACGACGGAGTTCGTCGTGCCGAGGTCGATGCCGACCGCTCGAGCCATGGGGGGTACCTCCTGCGTTGGAATGCGTGGGTGTGCGATGTCGGGACAGTGCTCCCATCCTGCCGCGCTGCGACCGGAGAGGCAAAACACTTGAGTCGATCTCGCTCAACTCTGTTCATAGGTGACAACGCAGGGCGGCGGTGGTTGTTCCCGGACTGCCCACAATCTTTCTCGCCGGCCCCAGCATCTAGGCGCGGCCGCATGATCCGGCGCACGACGCCGTCCGCCTCCACCGTGACGCGGCCTCGGCGCCGATCGGCACCTCGACGTGGCCTCCGTGCCGCCACCCTCAGCCGGCGTACGCCATCGCCGCGCTACGCTCGGGCCCAGGGTGGCGGCGACGCCCGTGGCCCAGGGTCGCGAGACATCCGTCCAGCGGGCGGTCGCACCCGAGGCGTTCGAGCGGCTGCGGCAGATCAGGGCGCGAAGAACGACTTCACGTTCGGCCTCTCGATGGAGTTCGCCGACCGTAGCGGCGGACGTACGCCGGCTACGACGGCGCACCCGGTCGCACCTCGCGTTCGTGGCCGAGCGCTGGCTGCCCGAGGTGGCGGCGGACGACATCGTCCGTCGAGATCGACTGACAGCGCGCGCGGCTGATCCTCAGCGGGACCAGACGTACGGCGTCGTGGTCGTCACGGCGCGCAGGCCGGAGCGCTCGAGGATCGGCCGCGACATGTCGGTGCAGTCGGAGTGGATGAACCGGATCCCGCGCTCCAGCGCCGAGGCGGCGCGGGCCGCGACGAGCGCGCGGTAGATGCCGCGGCCGCGGAACTCCGGCAGCGTCGAGCCGCCCCAGATGCCGGCGAACTCGGTGCCGGCGACGGGAGTGAGCCGGCCGCCGCAGACGACGTCGCCACCGACCTCGGCGATCCAGAACTCCGAGTCGCCCGAGGCGAGCTCGGCCATCGACGAGTCGATGGACGGGCCGCGCCCGGTGCCGAAGACGGACTCCTGCGCGCCCAGCATCCGCGTGAGGTCGGCCTCGGCGTCCGGCCCCGGCAGGATCCGGCGTACGACGACGGGACCGGCGGGCGTCTCGTCGAGAGGCACGTCGACGGCGAGCAGCGATGCCTCGCCGATCATCACCGTCTCGACCGGCTCGGGGACGAGGCCGTGCGCGACGAGCCGGTCACCGAGGTCCGCCGGCAGGTCGTGGCCGCGCGACTTCCACTCGAACGACGCCACGTCCGTGTCGTCGCGGTAGTGCGCGACGATCCGCGCGATCAGCCCGTCGAGGTCATCGCCCGCGACGCCGCCGAGGTCGCGGTAGGACACGAACCCGCCGTGGTCGAAGATCGCGCACAGCAGCGGCCCCTCCCGCACCACCTCGCGCGCCCGGGCCATCTCGGCGTCGGTGCGGAGCTGGTCGTCGTACGCCGTCAGGAGCTCGTCGGGGGTCACAGGCCGAGACCCTAACCCTGATCTTCCCCCCAGGTTGGGCCAAAGAGGTGCGCGATCGGGCCGTCGCACTGCACACTTTCCCCGTGCTCCATCGGGGGATCGTGCGCCGGCTCACCGGCGCCTCAGCCGTCGTGCTGCTGCTGGCTGCCCTGATCGCGTTCTACGCCGCCGATCGGGCGGGCGCAGGAGCGACCCGCTGCCAGCAGCACCGGATCGACGCGCGCGATCGTGCGCGCCTGGTCACGGGGGACGGGTCGCCCGTCCTGGTGATCGGCGACTCGTGGTCCGTGGGCCTGGGCCAGGAGGACCTCGGCAGCTCGTGGGCCGGCCGCCTGCCCGGGGAGGTGCACGTGGCCGGCTTCTCCGGCTCCGGGTTCAGCGCCCGCGCGAGCGGTTGCGGCCGCGTCTCGTTCGCCGACCGGGCGCCCACTGCGCTCGCGTCCCGGCCCGCCCTGGTGGTCGTCGAGGGCGGCCTCAACGACCACGACCAGCCCGCGGCGGCGATCGACAGCGGCTTCCGTGACCTGATGGCGGACCTCGCCGGCCACCCGGTGGTCGTCGTCGGCCCGGCCGACGCCCCGTCCCGGACCCGCGCGGTCCCCCGCGTCGACGCCCTCCTCGCACGGCTCGCCCAGGAGTACGGCGTCCCCTACGTCCGCACGAGCGACCTCGACCTCGCCTACCTCGACGACCGGCTCCACCTCACCGAGGCCGGGCACCGCGCGTTCGGCGACGCGGTCGCGGAGCGGATCGCTGCCCTCACGCCGGTGCGCCCGGCCGTTCTCGCGCGCTGACCCGCTCAGCCACCACGGTTTCACGTGGCGGACCGATTATCGGACGGTTCGGTCGATCATCGACCGAACTGTGCAGGTTCTCGCGTTGCATGAACCTGCAGTTCTGCGTCCATTGACGCCCTCTCCGCTGATTGCGAACTTGTGCAGTGGTCCGCAACACCCAATCCATCCTCGGGCCTCTCGGGCTCGACTCATGATTGGAAAACTCTCAGTGAAGACACCTCGCCTGGCCGCCCTGGCCGGTATCGCAGCGACAGCCGTCGCCGCGTCGTTCCTGGCACCGACCGCCACCCCGGCCGACGCCGCACCCTCGGCGGGCAATCCCCGCTCCGAGGCCCAGCAGGCCGCCAGCGCCTGGGTGAAGGGCCACGGCAACGCGCTCGAGCGCGCCGCCGCGGACTCCTTCGTCCGCACCGGCACCTTCGAGGGCAACAGCTCGATCTACTCGATGGCCTACGAGCGGACCCACGAGGGCCTGCGCGTGGTCGGCGGCGACTTCGTCGTCCTGGCCAACGCCGCCGGCCAGGTCGTCGGGACGTCGGTCGCCCAGGAGGCGCCCGTCGACATCGCCAGCACCACGGCGAAGGTCGGCGCCGACGCGCCGCCGAGACCGCGCGCGGCCAGGTCGACGAGGTGGCCGACGCCACCGCGCCCGAGCTGGTCATCTGGCACCGCGACGCCGGCACCCGGCTGGCGTACGAGGTCGAGGTCCGGGGCACCGACGCCGGTGAGCCGTCCTGGCAGAAGGTCTGGGTCGACGCCGACGACGGCACGATCCTCGAGGCGCGCGAGCAGATCGCGCACGGCTCCGGCACCGCGGCCTACTCCGGCCCCAACCCGCTCCCCATCGCGACCAGCGGCTCGGGCAGCAGCTACACGATGACCGACCCGACGGCGCCGACCCTGCGCTGCCAGGACTCGGCCACCAACACGACCTTCAGCGGTCCGGACGACCTGTGGGGCAACGGCAACGCGACCAACCGCGAGACCGGATGCGTCGACGGCCTGTACGCCGCCCAGCAGATGAAGGCGATGATGTCGGCCTGGATCGGCCGCAACGGCATGGACGGCAACGGCGGCTGGGTCCCGATGCGCGTCGGCCTCAACGACCAGAACGCCTACTACGACGGCACGCAGACGCAGTTCGGCAAGAACACCGTCGGTCAGTGGATCACCTCGATCGACGTGGTGGCCCACGAGTTCGGCCACGGCGTCGACGACCGCACGCCCGGCGGCATCTCGGGCGGCGGCACGCAGGAGTTCATCGGCGACGCCCTCGCGACGGCGACGGAGTACTACGACAACCAGTCGGCGTCCTACGACCCGCCGGACCACACCATCGGCGAGGAGATCAACCTCGTCGGCCAGGGCCCGATCCGCGACGGCTCCAACCCGGCCAACGCCGGTGACCCGTCCTGCTACACCAGCTCGACGGCGACCCTGCCGGTGCACACCGCGGCCGGCGTCGGCGACCACTGGTTCTACCTCCTGTCGCGCGGCGGCGTCTCCAAGTGCGACGGCACCTCCACGACGGGCATCGGCGAGCAGGCGGCCATCAAGGTCCTCTACAACGCGATGCTGATGAAGACCAGCTCGTCGAACTACCTCAAGTACCGCACCTGGACGCTCACCGCGGCCAAGAACATCGACAGCACCTGCGCCCAGTTCAACGCGGTCAAGAACGCCTGGGACGCGGTCAACGTGCCGGCCCAGACCGGCGACCCGACGTGCGGCGGCACCACCACGCCGCCGACCACCCCGCCCGCCGGCGGCAACATCCTCGCCAACCCGGGCTTCGAGTCCGGCGCGGCCTCGTGGGCCGGCACCACGGGCCTGATCACGACCAACACCGGTCGCCCGGCCCGCACCGGCTCCTACAAGGCGTGGTTCGGCGGCAACGGCAGGACGACGACGGAGAACCTGACCCAGTCGGTCGCGATCCCCTCGACCGCCACCGCGGCCAACCTGTCCTACTGGATCCGCACGGACACGGCCGAGTCCGGCTCGACGGCGTACGACACCTTCCGGGTGCAGATCGTCGTGAACGGCGTGACCACCACGCTGCGCACCTTCACCAACGTCGGGACCAACGCGACGTACACGCAGTTCTCGCACAGCCTGCTGGCCCACAAGGGCAAGACGGTGCAGGTGAAGTTCCTCATGAACGAGGACTCGTCGCTGCAGACGAGCTTCGTGGTCGACGACACCGCGGTCACCGTCTCCTGACCTGACCGCACCACCGGACGGGGCGGGGCAGCACAGCTGCTCCGCCCCGTTCGTCGTTCCCTGCCCGCCCCACAATTCTCGGGAGATCCCATGCGCTCGTTCCGTACGCCCGCCCTGTCCGCCGTCGCCGCGGCGGCCCTCGTCGCCAGCCTGTCCGGGGTGGCCCTGGTCGGCGGCAGCACCCCCGCCGTGGCGGCCGCCTCACCCGACCTCAGCGTCGCCAACGTGACCGCCCACCTCCAGCAGCTGCAGAGCATCGCCACCGCCAACGGCGGCAACCGCGCCACCGGCCGACCGGGCTACAAGGCCTCGCTCGACTGGGTGAAGGCCAGGCTCGACGCCGTCGGCTACACCACGACGGTGCAGCAGTTCTCGACCTCGTCGGGGACGTCGTACAACCTCGTCGCGGACTGGCCCGGCGGCGACCCCGAGCACGTCGTGATGACCGGTGCGCACCTCGACAGCGTGTCGTCGGGCCCGGGCATCAACGACAACGGCACCGGTTCGGCGGCCGTCCTCGAGGCGGCGCTCGCCTGGGCAGGGAGCGGCAACGCCTCGCGCAACCACCTGCGCTTCGCCTGGTGGGGCGCGGAGGAGCAGGGACTGCTCGGCTCCAACAGGTACATGTCGCTGCTCCCGACGGCGGACAAGGACCGCATCGACCTCTACATGAACTACGACATGGTCGGCTCGCCCAACCCCGGCTACTTCGTCTACGACGACAACGCCGTGGGCAACTTCGCCCGGGACACGATGACCGCCTACTACACGTCGAAGGGCATCCCCTGGGAGTACATCGACGTGCAGGGGCGCTCCGACCACGCGTCGTTCCGCAGCCGCGGCATCGCCACGACCGGGATGTACTCCGGTGGCGAGACGACCAAGACGTCGGCGCAGGCCCAGAAGTGGGGCGGCACCGCCGGGCAGGCCTTCGACCCCTGCTACCACCGGTCCTGCGACACCATCTCCAACATCAGCAGCACCGCGCTCGACCGCAACCTCGACATGATCGGCCACATGGTCTGGCTCTACGCCGACAAGGACTTCGGCACGACGACCCCGCCCACGACCCCGCCGGCCGGCGGCAACCTGCTGGCCAACCCGGGGTTCGAGTCCGGTGCGGTCAGCTGGGCCGGCACCTCGGGCCCGATCACGAGCAACAGCGGCCGCCCGGCGCGCACGGGCTCGTGGAAGGCGTGGCTCGGCGGCAACGGCAGCACCTCGTCGGAGAACATCTCCCAGCAGGTGACCATCCCGTCGACGGCCACCGTGGCGTCGCTGTCGTACTGGATCCGCACCGACACCGCGGAGTCCGGCTCGACGGCGTACGACACCCTCAAGGTGCAGGTCGTGAGTGGCACGACGACCACGACGCTGAAGACCTACAGCAACGTCGCGACCAGCGCGACGTACGCGCAGTTCGCCCACAGCCTCCTGGCCTGGAAGGGGAAGACGGTCACCGTGAAGTTCCTCATGACCGAGGACTCCTCGCTGCAGACGAGCTTCGTGCTCGACGACACGGCGGTGTCGACGGGCTGAGCCCGGAAGTGCCGCTCCGGCAGCGATCGGTGTAGGAACTCACATGACTGTTCCCCGGATCACCCTCCACGACGGCACGTCCATCCCCCAGCTCGGCTTCGGCGTCTTCCAGGTCCCGCCGGAGGAGACCGCCGCCACCGTCGCACTCGCGCTCGAGGCCGGCTACCGGCACATCGACACCGCGCAGATGTACGGCAACGAGGCCGGCGTCGGCCAGGCCGTCAAGGAGTCGACGCTGGACCGCGACGAGCTCTACATCACGACCAAGCTCAACAACGGCTTCCACCGGCCCGAGGACGCGCGCCGCGAGATCGACGCGTCCCTCGAGCGCCTCGGCATCGAGCAGACCGACCTGTTCCTCATCCACTGGCCGCTCCCGACGGAGTACGACGGCGACTTCGTCTCGACCTGGCGGGCACTCATCGAGGCGCAGGAGGCAGGGAAGACCCGCTCGATCGGCGTCTCCAACTTCCAGCCGGCCCACCTCGACCGCATCGTCGAGGAGACCGGGGTCGTGCCGGTGGTCAACCAGGTCGAGGTCCACCCGTTCTTCGCCAACGAGGACGTGCGCGCGGCGAACCAGCGGCACGGCGTGCTGACCGAGGCCTGGTCACCGATCGCCAAGGGTGCGGTCAACGACGACGACACCATCGGCGAGATCGCCTCGCTCGTGGGCCGTACGCCGGCGCAGGTGACGCTGCGCTGGCACCTGCAGCGGGGCGACATCATCTTCCCGAAGTCGATGAAGCCCGAGCGGATGCGCGAGAACATCGAGATCTTCGACTTCGAGCTCGACCCCGCGCACGTCAGCGCGCTCGACGAGCTGGACCGGGGCGAGGCGGGACGGACGGGCCCGAACCCGGACACGTTCGACTACATCCCGTGACCACCTGCCGGTCCTGCTCCCCGGCTCACTCCGCGAGCCAGGCAGCCCAGCTGTCGAAGGAGTAGGGCCGGCCCAGGAAGTCGGCGACGAGGTCGGCGGCGTCCTTGCGCCCGCCCATCCCCAGCACCCGGTCGCGGTAGCGCCCGGCCACGTCGGCGGCGAACATGTCGTCGACGTCGAAGGCCGAGAAGAGGTCCTTGGCGATCACCAGCGACCACATGTAGGTGTAGTAGCCCGACGAGTAGCCGTCGAGGTGCCCGAAGGCGCAGTGCATGTGCGCGCCCTCCAGCGGCGGGAACACCGAGTAGCGGCGCTGGAGCTCGTCGCCGAAGGTCGTCAGGTCGTCGTTCTGCTCGGCGTGGAAGTAGTAGGACCGGGCGGCGTACGACATCTGGTGGGCGGCGTAGATGCCCTTGCCGAACTGGTCGGCCCGGCGCATCGCGGCGACCAGGTCGGCGGGGATCGTCTCGCCGGCGGCGTTGCGCGCGAACGTGGCGAGCACGTCGACGTCCCACGCCCACTCCTCGAGCATCTGGCTCGGCGCCTCGACGAAGTCCCACTCGGTGGCGACGCCGGAGAAGCGCAGCCACTCGCCCTGGCCACCGAGCACGTGGTGGACGAGGTGACCGAACTCGTGGAAGAGCGTCACCACCTCGTCGTGCTCCATCAGGCCGCGGTTGAAGTTGCACACCAGGACGCCCTCGGGCAGCTGGTGGCCGGCGATGCCCTTGACCATGTCGAACTGGGCGGCGTGCTTGAACTTGCCCTCGCGCGGGTGCAGGTCGAGGTGGATGCGGCCGATCCGTACGCCCTCCAGCCCGACGTCGTAGGACGCGACCTCGTCGTGCCACGTGCCGGCCTCGTCGCGCCCGACGGGGGTCCACTCCAGCCCGAACAGCCGGCCGGTGACGTCGAGGAGGCCCTGCCGGACCTGCTCGAAGGGGAAGTAGGTGCGCACGACCTGTCCGTCGACGTCGTACTGCTCGCGACGGACCAGCTCGCCGTAGTGGCGGAACTCGTAGACCTCGACCTCGTCGGCGCCCGGGTGGTCGACCGCTTGCGCGTCGAGCAGCACCGCCTTGTCCTGGGCCGCCCGCTCGGCGGCCGCCGTGCTGATCCGCTCGATGAAGTCCGCGATCGCCTGACCGGTGCCGATCATCTTGACCTCGGCGTCGAAGTCGGGCCACGAGTCGTAGCCGAGCAGGTGCGCGGTCTCGCGGCGTACCGCGAGGAGGTCCTGGAGCACCTGGTCGTTGGCCGGCCAGGCGACGTTGTTCTGCGTCAGGGCGAGCTCGTGGCGGGCCTCGCCGTCGGACGCGAACGTCATGAACGGCACCAGGTCGGGATAGTCGGTGGTGATGGCGACCAGGCCGTCGTCGTCGGCCGGGTGGGCGGCGCGGTAGTCGTCGGGGAGTCCGGCCAGTCGCTCGGGCGCGATCCGGATCGAGCGGACGTCGTCGCGGATGTGGCGGCCGAAGTCCTGGGAGAGCTTCACGCCCTGCTCGCTGAGCTCGCGGAGCCGGTCGCGGGTGGCGTCGTCCCGGTCGACGCCGGCCCGGCGGAAGTCCCGCAGCGTGTGCTCGAGGACGCGGGTCGCCCCGTCGTCGAGCCCGTCGGCCGACAACCCGTCGAACACGGCGAAGAGCTCGCGGTCCTGGCCGAGCTCGGTGACGTACTTCTGCACCTGCTGGCTCAGCTCGTCGGCGCGGTCGCGCACCGCGGGATCGGGGTGCACCTCGGACCAGAGGTGGGCCACCTCGGCGTTGGCGATCGCCGTCTCGGCCCGGTTCCACGTGGCGAGCACCGCGTCGGCATCGGCCGGGCCGCTCTTGACGAGCTCGACCTGCGCGGGCCGCCTCGGCGAGCTGCCCCTCGCAGCGCGCGGCGACCCAGACGAGCCAGTCACCGGTGCCGGGGAGCTCGAGCGGCTCGAGGCCGTGAGGGAGAGGTGGACAGGGGCTGCTGCATCGGTGTCGTGGGCCACGTCGACCCAGCCTACGGCGGCGCTGTGACAAGCTCCACCGGGTTCTGCGCTGACGTGCGGAGGGGCCGGAACGTAGCGTGTGCGGGTGAGCACCTCGGGGGACGACGAGTTCCGCTTCCGCGACATCTGGCTCGTGGCGTACGGCCCCTCGATCGTCTCGGCGGTCGGGCACGGCGCGATCATGCCGGTGCTCGCGCTGCGCGCCCGCGACCTCGGCGCCGACGTCAGCACCGCCGCCGCCATCGTCGCGCTGACCGGCGTCGGGATGCTGCTGGCCAGCCTGCCCGCGGGCGCGCTCGTCGCCCGGATCGGCGAGCGACGGGCCCTCGTCGCGGCCGGCTTCGCCGACGCGGGCGCGATGGCGCTCGCGGCGCTCACCGACTCGGTCGCCGGCCTGGCCGTCGGGGTGCTCCTGAGCGGGATGTGCTGGACGGTGTTCCTGATCGCGCGGCAGGGCTTCATGATCGACGTCGTCCCGATCACGCACCGCGCGCGGGCGATGTCGCTGCTCGGCGGGTCCTACCGCCTCGGCGTGCTCGTCGGCCCGCTCCTCGGGGCAGGTCTGATCAGCCTGACCGACCTGACGAGCGTGTTCTGGCTGGGTGCCGCGATGTCGGTCTGCGCGTCCCTGCTGGCGGGCACCATGCCCGACCTGGGTGAGGAGAAGCGCGCCGCCGCCCGCGAGACCGGGCACATCGGCGTGTGGACCGTGATCGCCGGGCACCGACGACTGCTCGCGACGCTGGGCACGGCCGTCGTGATCCTCGGCATGAGCCGCTCGCTGCGACTGAGCCTGCTGCCCCTGTGGGCCGACCACGTCGGCCTCTCCGCCTCGACGACGTCACTGATCTTCGCCGGAGCCGCAGCCCTCGACGTCGCGCTCATGTGGCCCGGCGGCTGGCTGATGGACACCCGGGGCCGGATGGTCGTCGCGGTGCCGGTCGTCCTGTCGATGGCGATCGCCTGCCTGCTGCTGCCGCTCGCGGGCTCGGCCGTCTCGGTGGCGCTGGTGATGGCGCTGATCGCCGCCGGCAACGGCCTCGGCTCGGGCATCGTCATGACGCTCGGCGCCGACGCGGCACCGACCGAGGGCCGCTCCCAGTTCCTGGGCGCGTGGCGCCTGTGCGGCGACATCGGCAACACCGGTGGCCCGCTGGTCGTCAGCGCCGTCGCCGCCGTCGCGCCGTTGGCCACGGCGTGCCTGGTCGTGGGCCTGCTCGGCCTGGCGGGCGCCGGGTGGGTGGGCTACTGGACCGGTCGGGTCGACCACGACCGGCGTACGGCCTCGGGGGTTGCCGCAGCAGCGCGCCAACGGGCCTAGCCGACGGTGACGGTGACCTCGTTGGAGATCGCCTGCGTGTCGGTGTCGACCACGCGGAACTGGTTGGGCCCGACCTGGCCCGTCCTGACGATCGTCGTGAAGGTGCCGCCCGAGACGGACATGGTCACCGGGAAGTCGGACCACGCGCCGCCAGCGAACCGCTGCACCTGCAGGATCGCGCCCTCACCGGCCTGGTAGGTGCCGGTGAGGTCGATCTCCTGCATCGGGCTGACCGACTGCTGCGTCACCGACAGGGAGATGGCCTCGGCGGGAGCCTCCGACGTCTCCTCGCCCGTGCTGGGCTCGACCACCTCGTCGGGCGCCGGGATCGAGCTGCCGGTGTCACTCGGCTTCGGCAGGTTGAAGGCGGAGGGCGACGCGCTCTCGTCGGTGGCCGTCGTGGTGCCGTCGAGGCCCGTCACGTTCACCCCGACCATCACCGCGAGCCCGCCGAGCAGCCCGATGGCGACCGCGACCGCGACGAGCGCGATCAGCCCCGCCAGGACGGGACGCTGCTTCTGCGTGTCCATGGGGTCCTCTCGACGGGTGCTGGCACCGCCATTGTCCAAGACGGACGGCTGGCTTGGCCAACCGACGCCGGTCGGGGTGGTCCCCTGCGCTGACCCGGCAGGCAGGATGGGGCCATGCAGTCACCGTTGCGACACGGCCGCGCGGCCCTCGGCACCACGATCGCCGGGGGTGCCCTGGCCGCCCTCTCCCAGGCCCCCGAGCGCGCCTCGCGCGTGCTCCGGCACCGCTACCCCACCGTCGCGGTCACCGGGATGACCGGCGTCGGCAAGACCCGGCTGGCCGACCGGCTGTCCCGCCGCGCGAGCTCGCAGTCGTCGGAGGAGGCCGGCAAGGAGGTCGGCTCGGCGGTCATGGAGCGGCGTACGCGTCGCACCACGCGGCTGCGCGGCTACCGGTTCCGCGTGGTGCCGGGCGAGAACGCCGCCACGCGCCTCGGCGCCCTCGACGAGGTGTTCCACGACGAGCCGGTCGACGGCGTGCTGCACGTCGTCGCCAACGGCTACGCCACCCCGCGGCGTACGGCCGGGACGAGCGGCGCCGCGACGGCGACCCGCGAGGAGCAGCTGGCCGCCGAGCTCGAGGACTGGTCGATCACCGCCCACCGGATCGCGAGCATGGCCGTCCGGCGCGAGCGCCCGACCTGGCTGGTCATCGCGGTGACCAAGGCCGACCTCTTCGCCGACGACATCGACGCCGCCGTCGAGCTACTACTCCCCCGGCAGCGGCTCGCCCTTCGGCGACAAGCTCGACGAGCTGCGCGCGCTCGCGGGCGGCGCCAAGCTCTCCATCGACGTGCTGCCCGTCTGCGCCCAGGGAGGCGGCAGGAAGGCGCCCCTGCCCGACAAGGTGGCCACCGAGATGCTCGCCCGGCTGGAGCTCCGGCTGGCCCAGCTCAGCGGCCACGTCTGAGCGCTGGCCGGGGCGACTTGTCAGGCACTCGCTGAACTTGTCGGCCCGTGCACGGCCTGACAAGTTCAGCGATCCCCGGTCAGCCGGGGATCACGCGGTCCAGAGGTCGTCGAGGCGACGTAGTTCACAGTTTCACCAGTTCTGGTTTCGATGCCGTTCATCGGGGCAGAAGGTCGCCATGAGGCCGATCGCCATCAACCAGCGGGCGCTGCGCGGCGCCAAGGGAGAGCTGGACTCCGCTCGCGAGGACCTGCGGTCCGCCCTGGGCGACATCGACCACCCGGCCGACGACTTCCCCTGGCGCGACCTCATGGTCGAGGGCGTGCGCAGCCTGGTGGACGACGCCGAGCAGATCGCCAAGCGCTGCCGCAACATCGCGCAGGCGATCGACGACTCGATCATCGACTTCGACGAGCTCGACTCGATGGTCGAGCAGGCAGCCCTCGTCGCCACCAAGCTCGACCAGGTGGGGCCGTCGTGACCAAGGTGCTCGTCGACCGCATCGAGACCCAGCAGGACGGGCTGCGCTTCGGCGACCCGATCGGGTGCCGCTACCACTGGACCGACCCCCGCGACGTCGACTCCTACGGCGACTCCGTGCGCCACCTCGGCGCCAAGGTCGAGCTCGCCGTCGACGCCTTCGAGCGCACCGCCTCGATCTCCGAGGACGTGTTCGCCGGCGAGGCCGCCGACACGCTGCGCGAGCGCGCCGGGCGTCGCCACGAGGAGTCGGTGACGGTCCGCGACAACCTGCGGGGACTCGGCCGCGCCATCAACGCCTACTCCGAGGTGCTCCAGCGGCACCGTGAAGGTCTCGAGCAGCTGCGCGCCTACGCCGTGTCGCAGGGCCTCGAGGTGCGCGACAACCGCATCTGGCCGCCCGTCGAGACCATCGCCGGCGACGCCCCGCAGAAGGACATCGACGCCTGGGAGCGCGACTGGAAGTCCTACCAGGCGTGCTTCGACACCAAGATCGAGCTGCGCGACGCCCGCCGCGCCAGCACCCGCGAGCTGGTCAAGGCGCTCGCGGACCACGCCGGCGTGCACCCCGACAAGGACAAGCAGAAGCTCGTCGCGGCCAACGCCAACAAGGTCAGGTTCGGCGACCTCAGGCGCGAGGCCGCGGAGGAGGCGATGGAGGCGGTCACCGCCGACGACGCGTCCGACGCAGCCCGCCGCACCGTCGAGGCCCTCAAGCGCCGCGAGCTGGGAGCGCTCGACGACCTCGAGAAGATGGTCCTCGCGGAGAAGTCGCCCGAGGAGATCCAGGCCCAGTCCGCCAAGGTGCAGGCACTGCACCGCGAGCTCGTCGAGGCCCGCGTCGAGGCCCGCGACGCGGAGGCGGTCGCCGACCGCGAGCAGGCGCAGGCCAACCGCGCGGCGCGCAACCTCGAGGCCGCCGAGGAGGGCCGGCCCCGGCTGGTCGCCGAGCAGACGTCCTGGGAGCCCGCCCCGACGAACCTCAAGGACCGGCTCGGCTAGAGACCCTCGACGTCGTCGACCTCGAAGCGCGGCACCGGGTCGTCGCGTCGCGCGCCGCACGTGAGCCGGTGCGGCGGCCCGAGCACGCGCCGCACCCGCACGGTGACGCTGCGGCCACTGGCGTCGAGGACGACCGAGGTCAGGTCACCGTCCGTGCGCGCCGCCGTCGGGCGTACGTCGTCGGGGCCGGCGAGGCCGAGCCGGCGCCGCACCGCGACCTCGGCTGCCTGCACCGGCATGGCCAGGTCGGAGCGGCCGCGCAGGTGGTCGAGCTCGAGCCTGCCGGCGGCCACGCCGTCGGCGACCGCGAGCGCCGAGTCGGGATCGAGGCGACCGTAGTAGAGGCCGCGCGGCAGGACGAGCAGGTTGCCGGCGAACCGGTCGCCGCCGATGTGCGAGCACTCCCAGACCGCATCGGCGTGCGGGCTCGCAGCGAGCGCCGCCGCGAGGGGACGGCCGCGCTCGGCGCAGCAGGCGTCGTGCCGGCCGTGGGTGCAGACGGCGAGGAGCGGGGCGGCGTACGCCTCCAGCCCGGCCGAGCGGCCCGCCCCGAGGGCGGCCAGGTCGACGTCACGCACGTCGTCGACGCTGTCGAGGGTCGCGGCCTCGAGCCACGAGTCGGCCCCGGCGGCGCGGGCGGCGAAGACCCGGGTGCCGCCGCCGTCGTCGCGGCGGCCGTGGCGGCGTACGAGCAGCACCCGGACCCGGTGCCGGCGGCCCTGCTCGGCGAGGTGCGCGCCGAGCCCGTCGGGCAGGCGCGCGTCGCGGAGGGCGTCGGCGCCCCACGGGCCGGCGTGCTCCAGCAGGAGGAAGCTGCGGACCGTCGAGGCGGTGCCGGCGAGGTCGTCGCCCCGGTCCTCGCTGGCGGCCGCGCACCGGAAGCCCTGGAGGTCGGTCACCGCACGACCTCGAGCAGACCCTCCCGCACCAGCCGTCGGCACAGGACGAGGGAGCTTGCGTCGTCGAGGGGCAGGTCGGCGGGCGTGAGCTCGACGCGGGCGGCGACCACGTCGACCGCCGTCGCGGAGCCGGGCCGGGACGCGCAGGACCCGGTCGCCGAGCAGCAGGCGCAGGGTGTCGCCGTCCGCGACGACCTCGCACGGGTGGCCCGTACGTCGACGCAGCCGGGTGTCGTCGGCGAGGCCGCGGACGAGTGCCTCGCGGTCGAGCAGGGCGCCGGCCATCCGCGGCGGGCGGCTGCTGAGGAAGCGCTCGACCTCCGCCCGGGCAGCGGCAGGCGCGTCGAGTCGGCGTACGCCGTCAGCGACGGCGGCGAGCCGGGAGCCGAGCTCCTCGACCAGCTGCGCCGGGTCGTCCAGGTAGCCGGCCGGAAGGTGCTCGTCGGGGACCTCGGCGAGGACGTCGCCGACCAGCCGGGACACGAGCTGGCGCCAGGTGAGCTGGTTGATGCCGATCGTGAGGTGGAGCGACACCGCCTCCTGCGCCCGGGCGGCGTGGGGCGTGCCGGTGGGGAGGTAGGCGACGACGCCGGGCTCGAGGAGCAGCTCGCCGGGTCCGCCGTCGCCGTGGATCTCCCAGAGCTTGGTGCCGTGGGTCTGCAGGACGAACACGTCGTGGGAGTCGGTGTGCACCGCGAACCCCTGGGCGCCCGGAGGCGTGAGGTAGGCGTTGGCCTGGCAGGGGTGGCCGAGCTCGAGCTCGAGCTCGGCGACGAGGTCGGAGACCGGGGTCCAGTAGCGCTGGAGACCCTGCAGCACGATGGTCGCGCCCTCGTCGTGCAGGCGCATCAGCTTCACGGGGTCGACCAGCCCGGTGAGCGGCTTGCCGGCCAGGCTGCCGCCGCGGGTGAAGGCCGACTCGGCGAGCACCGTCCCGTTGTGGGCGACCCGGACGGCGGGGGCGCGGATCGCCGTCTCGGTCAGCAGGTGGTCGACGTCGGCGAGCGACAGCACCGCCTCACCGAGGGCGGCGTCGGTGCGGTGGACGTGGACCGACGACGCCCAGACCTTGTCCTTGAAGGTCTGGGCGTCACCGGTCAACCGGTCGAGTGCGCTCAGAGGGCCGCGCCGTCCGTGCCGTCGGTGCCGTCGGCGTCCGCCGTCGGTGCCGTCGGCGTCCGTGGAGTCACCGTCCGTCGCGTCGGTCGAGTCGCCGTCGGTGCCGTCCGCGTCCGCGCCGTCAGTGCCGTCGGCGTCCGTGCCGGGAGCAGCCGGGACGCCCGAGGGGTCGACGCCCTCGGTGGTCATCTCGTCGTCGCCGAGCGGGTTGTCGGGAGTCGTCGTCATGGTTCCTCCTCATGGGGCCGCGACGGACGGTCCGTCCCGGGATGTACGTCGAGTGTGTGCTGCTGCTCGACACCGTCCCACACCCCAGCGGGCGGGTCACCGGTGGAGGTGGCCTTCCGGGCGGTGTGAGGCGCATTCCCGGGCCGCGAATCCGCCTCACGCACCGCTCGACCGACCACCTCGGCGTCGAGCGGTGCTGAGAGGGTTCCGGACGTCGGAATCCGCCTCACGCACCGTCGGAGGAGCCGATGGGTCAGCGCGTGGCGACGGACCCCGCGCCGTCCGACGTCGATGTCCACGGGTCGACCGTGGGTGCCGAGCCGGAGACGGGTCGCCCCGAACGACCAGGGCTGCACCGGCGCGACCGACAACGAGTCCCCGTCCGGTCGCAGCCCCAGCACCGACCCGACCAGCGAGACCGCCGAGGCGGCCGACCAGGCCTGCGGCCGGCACGCGGCCGGGTAGGGCAGCGGCACCGGCTGGGTCGTGCGGGCGTCTCCGGCGAAGAGCTCGGGCGGCCGGCCGTCGAACGCCGTGAGCGCGGCGAGCAGTGCCTCGGCGACCGGGGCGGTCTCGGACCGCTGCTCGGCGGCGAGCCCGGCCAGGCAGATCGCCGTGTCGTGGGGCCAGACCGAGCCGACGTGGTAGCCGGTCGGCGAGTAGCCGGCGGCCTGCGTCGACAGGGTCCGGATGCCGAAGCCGGAGAGCATGTCGGACCCCACGAGCCGGCGGGCGACGACGTCGACACCGTCAGCGTCGAGGATCCCGGTGCCGAGCAGGTGGCCGATGTTGCTGGTCAGCGAGACCACCGGGCGCTTGTCGCGGTCGAGCGCGATGGCGGGGAAGGCGCCGAGGGCGTCCTCCACCCAGAAGCGCCGGGCGAACTCCGCGCGCAGCAGCTCGGCCCACTCGCGCCACCGGTCGGCACCGGGCCGGCCGAACGCCTCGAGCAGGTCGGCGCCGCGGGTCGCGGCGGCGTACGCATATCCCTGCACCTCGGCCAGCGCGAGCGGTGAGGTGGCGCGCGAGCCGTCGCTGCGGCGTACGGCGTCGCCGGAGTCCTTCCAGCCCTGGTTGGACAGGCCGTGGCCGGACCGGTCGACGTACTCCAGCAGCAGGTCGCCGTCGGCGTCGCCGTGCTCGACCTGCCAGGCCAGGGCGCGCTCGAGGGCAGGCAGCAACCGCTCGACCTCGTCGGCCGGCGCCCCCCAGCGCCACGCGTCGTGGAGGGTCATCGCCCACAGCGGGGTGGCATCGATGGTGCCGTAGTAGACGGGCGGGAGGTGCCGGTCGGCCCCGTCGTCCTCGCCGAGGCTGAAGCCCGCGGAGCGGACCTCGTGGAGGATCTTGCCGGGCTCCTCGGCGGTCACGTCGTCGGTGCGGGTGCCCTGGTGGTGCGCGAGCAGGCGCAGGGTCGACATCGCCAGGTCCGTCGTGACGGGCAGCAGCATCCGCGCGGTCCACAGGCTGTCGCGGCCGAAGAGGGTGAGGAACCACGGCGCACCGGCACCGATGAACTCCTCCTCGACGTCGTCCGCGCCGCGGGCCGCGAGCCGCAGCAGCCGCAGGTCGTCGAGGCTGCGCTCGAGGACCGGAGCCAGCCGCCGGTCGGCACTCGCCACCTCGACCTGGCCCCACGCGGCGCGCCGGCTCGGGGCCGAGACGGCGGCCCGGGTGTCGTCGACGGTGAGCAGGAGCTCGTGGGTGACCGACTGGCCGGGAGGTACGACGACGTCCCAGGTGGCCAGCGTGTGGTCGCCCTCGTCGGTGGTGCGGGCCCCCGGCAACCGGAGCACCGCGCGCAGGCCCGCGTCCTGCCAGGTCAGGACGTGGCCGCCGACGCCCTCCGGCGCGACGACCGGTCGGCCCGTGCCGCCCTTGACGCCGTCCATGGGTGCGAGGTCGGCCGCCACCCGCAGGCCGAGCGTGCACACGACGGGCTCGGCCGCCGTGCTGGAGATCGTGTAGTGCTCGCGCACCAGTCCGGGCTCGACGTCGCGCCGGCGCTCCACCCGCACCGTGGGGTCCGGGCCGGGGTCGCCGAGATGGCGCGGGACGGCGACGAAGGTGTGCGTGTCGCCGCGGACGCCGTGCCCCGCGAGCGGGGTGGGCTCGCGCCCGTCCACCTCGAGTCGGAGCAGGCAGAGCACGCGACGCTCGCCGTGGTGCACGCCGGCCAGCCCCGCCAGCGGCACCTCGCCGCCCGTCCCGGGCTGCCCGACCTGCCCGTCCCCGGCCGACCACACCTGCGTGGGCGCGGCCAGGGTGAGCGACAGGTCGTGCAACCAGGGCTGCTGCGGCCCGGCGGCCAGGAGTCCGGCCTGGCCCGGTCGTGCGCGTCGTCGTGGTCCATCGAGAGGCCCTTCTGGTCGCGGATCTGGTCGCGGATCTGGTCGAGGCTCTGGGTGCGCGGGAGCGGTTGCCAGCGTGCGGGGGGTGACACCCAGTGTGACGTGCGTTACGGTTTGAGCGCTCAAACATTTGAGCGCTCAAACACCCTAGTGGGCCGCAGCCCGGGCCCGCCACCCGTTCCACCAGTCGCACCGCAGACCCGCCCGGACCGACCCGGACAGCAGAGGAGGACCCCCGATGGCAGCGACCGACCCGGCCACACTGGACTCCGTGGCCGCCCGCGCCGGCGTCTCGCGCCAGACGGTGTCCAACGTGCTGCGCCACCCGACCCGCGTCGCGGACGCCACCCGGGAGCGGGTCCTGGCCGCGATCCGCGAGAGCGGCTACCGCCCCTCCCTGCCCGCCCGCCAGCTCGCGACCCGCCGCGCCCACGCGATCGCCGTACGCGCCGAGCGGCAGCAGGACGGCATCTCGGGGCTGGTCCTCGACGCCTTCTACCACGGCCTCGCCGAGGCCGGTCAGCACAACGGGCTGCGCGTGCTGCTCTACGCGCAGCCCGACGACGAGGCGGCCGAGGTCGCGACCATCGACGAGCTGATGCATACCGGCGCCGCCGACGCGGTGGTGCTCACCGCGACCAGTGCGGACGACGAGCGCCCCGCCCACCTGCGCGACAACGGCACCACCTTCTGCGCCTTCGGCCGGCCCTGGGGCCACGACGACGAGCCGCACGACTGGGTGGACGTCGACGGTGCGGTCGGCACCTCGCTCGCCGTACGCCACCTCCTCGACCTCGGCCACCGGTCGATCGGCTACGTCGGCTGGCCCGGTGACGGTGCTCAGCCCAGCACCGGCAGCGACCGTCGGCGCGGCTGGCTCGAGGTCGTCGGCGACGCAGGCCTCGGCACGCCCGGCGAGGCGCACAGCGTCAACGACGCCGCAGCGGCCCAGGCCGCGGTGGCCGAGATGCTCGCCCGACCCGACGCCCCCGACGCCATCGTGTGCGCGAGCGACACCCTCGCCCTCGGCGCGCACCGCGCCGCGCAGGCCGCGGCCGGCGGGGGCGCCCCCGTGACCGTCGTCGGCTTCGACGCCACGCCCGTCGCCGCCGCCCTCGGCCTGGCCTCGGTCGCGCAGCCGATCGACCAGGTCGCCCACCTCTGCATCGACCTGCTCACCGGCAGGTTCGAGCAGCCGGACCGGCCCGCCCGCGGACTGCTGGTCCCCCCCGTCCTCCATCTCCCCAGCTGACGCACCCGCACCCCCGCCACCACACAAGGAGTCACCATGTTGTCCACCCCCCGACGCCGTCGCGCGTCCCTCGTCGCCCTGGCCCTCGGGTCCTCGCTCGCCCTCGCCGCGTGCGGAGGCGGCGGCTTCGAGGAGGGCGGCTCCGACGAGCCGGCCTCGTCCGGTGACGGCCCGGTGACGCTGGAGGTGCTCATCGGCTCCAGCGGCGACGCCGAGACCAAGGCCGTCGAGGACGCCGCCGCCGCGTGGGCGGAGGAGAGCGGCAACGAGGTGGAGGTCATCGTGGCCAACGACCTCGCGCAGCAGCTCTCGCAGGGCTTCGCCGGCGGCAACCCGCCGGACCTCTTCTACGTCGACGCCGGTGTCTTCGGCGACTACGCCGAGGCGGGCAACCTCTACCCCTACCTGGACCAGATGGCCGACGCCGACGACTTCTACCCCAACCTCGTCGACTCGTTCACCCTCGACGACGAGGCCTACTGCGCCCCCAAGGACTTCTCGACGCTGGCCCTGCAGATCAACACCGAGTCGTGGAAGAAGGCCGGTCTGACCGACGCCGACATCCCCACCACCTGGGACGAGCTGCAGGCCGTCGCGCAGGAGCTGACCACCCCCGACCAGGCCGGCCTGGTGCTCGGCATCGGTCGCGACCGCGTCGGCGCGTTCCTCGTGCAGAACGGCGGCTTCTGGGTGGACGGCGAGTCCGGCGAGGCCACCGCGACCGAGCCGACGAACGCCGAGGCGCTGGAGTACGTCCAGGGCATGCTCGAGGGCGGCGAGGCCGTGCTCGCACCGGACGTCGACGCCGGCTGGGGCGGTGAGGCCTTCGGCACCCAGAAGGCCGCGATGACCATCGAGGGCAACTGGATCCGCGGCGCGATGGAGAACGACTACCCCGACGTCGGCTACACCGTCGCCGAGCTGCCGGAGGGCCCGGCCGGCAAGGGCACCCTGCTCTTCACGCAGTGCTGGGGCATCGCCGCCGACTCGCCCAACCAGGAGGCGGCCGTGTCGTTCGTCGAGGCGATGACCACCCCGGAGCAGCAGCTCACCAACGCCGATGCCTTCGGCGTGATGCCGAGCCGTGAGGCCGCCCAGGCCGACTACGTCGAGCAGTTCCCGGAGGACGCGCCGTTCATCGCCGGTGGCGAGTACGGACGGGGCCCGGTGAACCTGCCCGGTCTCGGCCCGGTCGTGGCCGACCTCGACTCGCAGCTCGAGCAGCTGAAGAGCGCCGACGTCACCACCATCCTCGAGTCCTTCCAGAAGAACGCCGAGGCGGAGCTGCAGTGAGCAGGCCCCGGAGCATCCGCCGGGGCCAGGCCCTCGCGGGGTGGACGTTCGTCTCCCCCACGCTGGTCGTGCTCGGGCTGTTCCTCGCGGTGCCCGTGCTGATGGCGCTGTGGGTGTCCTTCACGGACTGGAACGGACGCGGCAGCCCGTTCGCGCCCGGCATCGGGTTCGTGGGCGCCGACAACTACCGCGAGCTGGTCGGCGAGCAGGGCGGGCTGACGAGGTCGGACTTCATGACCTCGCTGCGCAACAACTTCTTCTACGTGCTGCTCGTGGTGCCGTTCCAGACCGCGTTCGCACTCCTCCTCGCCCTGGTCCTCAACCAGCGGATGCTCCGGGCGGTCGGCTTCTTCCGCACCGCCTTCTACTTCCCGTCGGTGGTCAGCTCGGTGGCCATCAGCCTGGTGTTCCTGTTCCTCTTCAGCGGCGGCGGCGTCATCAACTCGATGCTCGACGCGATCGGGGTCGACGGCCCGACCTGGTTCAACGACTCGCGCGGGCTGTTCCACCTCCTCGGTGACGGCCTGGGCCTCTGGAGCGCGTCGGACCCGCCGACCGCGCTCGCCGGGAGCGGCGTGCTCGGGCTGACCTGGTGGCAGTGGATCGCCGGGCCGAGCGTCGCGCTCTCGGTGATCATCATGCTGGTCATCTGGACGACCGCCGGCACCTTCATGCTGATGTTCCTCGCGGCACTGCAGGACCTGCCCCTCGAGGTCGAGGAGGCCGCGCGCATCGACGGCGCCGGGCGCTGGGGCGTCTTCCGCAACGTCACGCTCCCCCACCTGAAGCCGACGATGCTGCTGGTGACCACGCTCGGCCTGATCGGCACGTGGCAGGTCTTCGACCAGGTGTACGTCATGACGCAGGGCGGGCCGGGCAAGTCGACCCTCACGCCGGCGTACCTCTCGTACTCCTACGCCTTCGACAACCAGAAGTGGGGGATCGCCGCGGCCATGGCGTTCGTGCTGTTCCTCATCATCTTCGCGATGACCTCGCTGCAGCGGTTCCTGTTCCGCGACAAGGACGCCATCGCCACCAAGCGCGCCGAGAAGCGCTCGAAGCGCGACCGCGCACGCGTCGCCGCCGGAGGTGCGGCATGAACACGAAGCCGATGGTCCGTGACCGGACCGCCCTGTGGCTGTTCCTCGCCTACGCCGTCCTGCTCTTCTTCGCGTTCGTCTACCTCTACCCGTTCCTGGTGCAGGTCACGACGTCGTTCAAGTCGAACACCGACGCGGTCGCGAACCCGCTGTCCCTCGTCCCCGAGCCGTTCACCACGGGTGCCTACGACGAGCTCGCCGAGAAGGACTTCCCGCTCTGGTTCCGCAACTCGGTGATCGTCACCGTGCTGGTGACGGCGGGCCGGGTGTTCCTGTGCTCGCTCGCCGGGTACGCGTTGGCGCGGATCAAGTTCCGTGGGCGCGGGGCGGTCTTCACCGCGATCCTGGCCGTGATGGCGGTGCCGGGAGTGATCCTGCTGATCCCGAAGTTCCTCGTGCTCAACTACCTCGGCATCTACAACCACTGGCCGGCCCTGGTGCTGCCGCTGCTGGTCGACGCCGCAGGTGTCTTCATCATGAAGCAGTTCTTCGAGACCATCCCGGAGTCGGTCGAGGAGGCGGCGCGCATCGACGGCGCCAGCACCTTCCGGACCTTCTGGTCCGTCGTGCTGCCGATGGCACGTCCGGCTCTCATCCTGCTCACGATCCTGTCGTTCCAGGGGTCGTGGAACGAGCTGCCGCACTTCCTCGTCGCCAGCCAGGACCCCGACCTCTTCACGCTGACCAAGGGTGTCGGCACGCTCACCAGCGGTCAGCTCGGGTCGGGCAAGCAGTACCCGATCTCGATGGCCGCGGCGCTGCTGATGACCATCCCGGTCGCCCTCGTCTTCTTCTTCTTCCAGAAGTACCTCGTGCGTGGGGGTACGGCAGGGGCGGAGAAGGGCTAGGACGCCCCCACGATCTGGCGTCGGGCGGGGTCCGCCTCCTAGCACCCGCCCGGCGCCGGCACACCGACGCCGTCGGATCAGCTGCGCCGGACCTCGAAGCGCGTCGTTCCCTTGACCTTGTCGTCACCGCACGACTGGCGGCGCGGCGGACCGGGCACGGCCGTGACCTGGTCGGACGGGTCTCCCCCGCCCAGCACGTGCAGCTCGCGCGCCTGGTCGACGGGCGACCGGCCGGCGCGGCCGCGGACGAAGTCCAGCGGCACCTCACCGCGGTCGACGGCCTCGCACGCGGCGAGCGCGGTGGCGGTGTCCAGGCGACCGAGGGTCAGCCCGCTGGGCAGGGCGAGCAGCGTGCCGGAGAAGCGGTGCCCGCCGAGGTGCGTCGTCTCCCACGTCCCCTCGGGCCACTCCTGGCTGAGCAGCCCGGCGATCGGCCTGCCGAGCTCGGCGCAGCAGCGGTCGCGCTTGCCGTTGGTGCAGACCAGCCAGAGCGGACCGTCGTACGCCGGCAGGTCCGCCGAGGTCGGGCTCAGGTCGAGCTCGAGGAGGTCCTCCGGGCGGTCGAGCACCGTGCCGCGGACGTCGTACCCCTCCTCGGTCGCGCGGGCCAGGAAGACGCGCGTGCCGGGGCCGGCGCTGCCGTCGTACCTCCGGAGCAGGAAGACCTTGAGGTCCAGGCTGCCGAGGTGGTCGCGGACGGCGTCGGGCAGCCGGTTGTCGGTGACGGCCTCGCGGCCCCAGGGTCCCGGGCACTCGACGAGCAGGATCTCGGTGTCGGTCGGTGCGGTGCCGATGATCGACTCGGCGTCCTCGACGCTCGCGAAGGAGCAGCGGAAGTCAGGCACGGCACCAGTCTGACGGACGCCTCTCGGCCGCCACTCGTCAGGAGGTCCTCGGGATCAGTACTGCTGGTTCTGCCACAGCAGGCCGGCGGCGGCGGACTCGGTGGGGTTGCAGTAGCCGCCGTAGGTCCGGTAGCGCTCGCTGGAGATCAGCTCCTTGGCGCAGTCTGCCGCGTGCTCGAGGGGGGACCACCTCGGCGACATCGGGACCGTCGTCCCGCTCGGGTCGTCGTCGGCGACGAACACCTCGGCCGAGCGGGCCTCCATGACGTCCCTGCCCCGGAGCGTCCCGCCCCAGTTGTAGAACTGCTTCATGTGGGCGCACTCGTGGATCGCGATCCCCAGCTTGGAGATCTCCGGCTCCTGGGTCAGCGTGGCGAGGGTGGCGGCATCGATCGTGATGCCGTGCTGCCAGCTGAAGACCCCCGTGTTCTCCTCGGTGATGCCGGTGGTGTCGATGTGGATGTTCGCGTGGGGGCACAGGCTGGCGATCGGGGCGTAGAAGCGTGCCTGGTCGCCGGTGTACATCGCCGGGTTGTCGAAGGCCACGGTCAGCGTCTTGGAGGTGACGCTGCGGCGGGCGCGCCGGGGGCCCTTCGTGATCTTCTTGGTCTTCAACCGGTAGTCGACGGTCTGGGAGACCACGCCGGCGGGCACGACGTGCGCGGGGACCCGGGCGGTGACGTACTCCTTGCCGATCTTGCCGCGCACGCCCTTGAGCGTGCTCCACGAGCCGCCGTCGACGCGGGCCTGCACCTTGACCTTCGTGGGCAGGATCGGCTTCACGCCGCGATAGGTCTTCCAGGCGGCCTGGATCTGCACACCGGTGCCGGACCCGCGGAGCGCGGTGAAGAAGTTGAAGCCGTCGATGCTGTTGTACTTCTGGCCCCAGAAGGCGAACAGGGGACGGCGCGCCGCCCGTGTCGCCATCGGGAGCGCGGTGCGGTCGGACGTGGCGCTGGGGCGCTCGAGCACCGGCGGCGTCGGGGCCGGCTGCGGCGACCGCACGCGGAGTGGCGCGGAGGTGGGCGCGGGGGCGGGCTCGCGGCCGGCGGTGGCACCGGCGGGCGCGACCGGCGACGAGCGCGCAGCCGAGGGACAGGGCAGTCGTCGCGACGGCGACGGTCAGGCGGCGGCCTGCGTGCATGGGCTCACTCCGGTCTCGAGGTCGAGCCCGCCTCCTACCCGCTGGGGTCGGCGCGAAACGGGTCAGGGACTGCCCAGCAGGATGTTGACGTCGGTGATCCGGCCGCCGGCGACCGCCCAGACCTGGACGGCCGTCACCTCGAGGCAGGCCCTCGGGCTCCTGGCTCACCAGGGTCGCGACAGGCGGTCGGCAGGGTCCGGCCGCGCTGCGGGCAGAAGTAGGGAGGGACACGGGTCTCCCGCATCGGAGCCTCGGCGAGCGCCTCGAGGATGCGTACGTCCCGGCGCTCCGCGTAGCCGATCGGCAGGTTCCACCTGGTGCGGTCCGCGGCCTCGTCGGCCGACAGCGTGCGGGCGGGGACGTTGGCGACCAGGAGCCGCACCCGGTCGGCGAACGGCGGCGGCGGCCCGTCGCCGAGCGCCCACGCGCGCAGGGCGCGTACGGCGGCAGCCCCCGGCGGGACGATGCAGGTCGCCGCGGGCGGGGCCTGCGACACCACGAGGTGGAGGGTCGCGCCGCGCTCGACCTTCGTGCCCGGGGCCGGGCGCTGGGCGAGGACGACTCCCGGGCGCACCGGGCGCGACGGCGTACGTCGATCGTCAACCCTCCCCGCGGAGCGCTCGGCGGACGTCGCGCAGGCTCGATCCGACGAGCACGCCGACCTGGTGCGTACGCCCCGGGTCGGCCTCCACGGACCAGGTGGGCCGGGCGGGCTCGCCCCACCGGCGGACGGCGTGGAGCTGCACCCGGCGAGCAGCAGCACGACGACGGCCAGGACGGACTTCACGGAGTGTGACGCGCTGGGGCGCCGATCAGTTGCCCGTCAGATCAGCCCGCGCCGGCGCGCGATCGCGGCCGCCTCGGTGCGGGAGGCGGCGTCGAGCTTGGCGAGGATGTGGGAGACGTGCACCGAGACCGTCTTGGTGCTGATGAAGAGCTGCTTGCCGACCTCGCCGTTGCTGCGGCCCTCGGCGACGAGGGCGAGGATCTCGGACTCGCGCGGGGTCAGGCTCACCACGCCCGTCGCGGGCGCCGGGGCGGGCGCCGATCCCTGCGCGGTCAGCTCGGCCAGCAGCGGCTTGGCGCCGATCGCGTGCGCCGCCTCGCGGGCCAGGTCGGCGGCCTCGCGGGCTCCGGCCGCGTCACCGGTCGCCCGCAGCACACCGGCCAGCCGCACCCGGGTCTGGGCGATCTCGGGCACGCTGCCGTAGGCGACGGCGGTCTCCTCGGCGAGCGCGCCAGGCACCCACGAGCTCGTCGCTGGACGGCGGGTCGACCTGGGCGAGCCAGCGCCACCGGAGGTGCTCGGCGGTGCGGCGGGCGACCCACATGACGTACTCCGGGCCGCGGCTCGCCTCGTAGCGGGCGTAGAAGTCGATCACCCGCCCGCCGTCGGCCACGAGCCGGTCCACGCTCGCGGCGTTGACGCCGCGCTCCTCGGCGGACTGGTGCGCGGCGGCGCCGGCGAAGGCGCCGATGACGAGGGTGGCCAGCCGGAGCCGGGCCTGGAACCAGTCGTGCCAGAGGGGTACGACGCTGGCCAGCACGTCGTCGTACACCGCGAGCGCGGCCTCCGGATCGCCGGCGGCGGCCGCGCGCATCAGCTCGGCGCTGCCGGCGGTGATCGCGGTGAGGCCGTCGTGGCCCCAGTGCTCGCGGAGCCGCTCGAGCCCCTTGCTGTGCGTGTCGCCGCGGATGCCGATGATGATCAGCATCTGGTGGGCGAAGTAGAGCCACTCGTAGACCATCGGCGGGTCCTGCCCGGTGACGTCGAGCAGGCGCCACGCCTCGTCGAGCCGGCCCTGGTGGGTCAGCGCGACCGCCAGCAGCAGACGCGACTCCGCGGGGTAGGGCGACCAGGTGAGGCCGCCGGTCTCGCTGCGCTCGATCACCTCGCGGTAGACCTCGATGCCGCCGTCGAGGTCGCCGCGGTCGTGGCGGAGCCGGCCGAGGAAGTAGAGGGCGCGGAGCTCGGGCTCGATGAGTCCTGCCGCCCGGGCGCGTTCGGCTGCCGCCCGCCAGCCGGCGCCGGCGTCGTCGCCCGCATCGGGGTCGAGGCCGGCCAGCGTGGTGTGCAGCTCGACCGCGAGGCTGGTGAGGTCGTTGCGCTCGGCGAGGTCGAGGGCCTCGAGCGCGGCCGCGCGCGCCTCGTCGGCGTGCCAGTTGCCGAGGGTCTCCGCGTGGACGAAGAGCGCCCGGGCCAGCAGCTTGGGCGGGCCGTCGCGCAGCAGGGCGACGGCCTCGGCCGCCGCCTCGTGCGGGGAGTCGGTCGTGTCGGTGAGCAGCAGCGCCGAGGCGAGCGCGGTCAGCAGCTGCCCGCGATCGAGGGCGGAGCCGTCGAGGGGAAGGGTGGCGAGCCGCGCGCGGAGCACCTTGACCGCCTTGGGCACCCTCCCGGCCGCGACCAGCGCCTCCGCGCACCGGCGGGCGAGCGCGTGGGAGTCGACGTCGGGCACGGGCGTGCGTGAGGTGTCGATCAGCTCGAGGGCGTCGAGGAAGTGGGTGGCGGCCTCGGACGGACCACCGACGGCCAGCGCCTCCTCGCCCGCCTCGATCGAGGCACGGATGGCGACGGGCCGGTCGTCGGCGCGACGGGCGTGCTGGGCCAGCTCGGCCGCGGTGCCGACGGCGCGGCCCTCGCCCAGCGCCGAGGCGAACGCGGCGTGCAGCCGGATCCGCTCGCCGGGCAGCAGGTCGTCGTAGACCGCCTCCCCGAGCAGCGCGTGGCGGAAGGCGTACGTCCCACCGCGCGACGCGACCAGCACGTGGGCCTCGACGGCGTTGCGGAGCGCTGCCTCGAGCTCGGCCGAGCCGAGGTCGGAGACGGCGGCGAGGAGCGCGTGGCCGACCTGCCGCCCCGCGACCGAGACGAGGCGGGTGACCGTGCGGGTGGTCTCGTCGAGGCGGTCGAGGTGGACGAGCAGGACGTCGGCCAGCTCGCCGGGGACCTGCCCGGACCACGCGGCGCCGACGAGCTCCTCGATGAAGAAGGGGTTGCCCTCGGCGCGATCGACGATCGAGACGTACTCCGCCTCGGACATCGTGGCCGGGTGCAGCGCGCGGACGAGGAGGCGTACGTCGTCGTCGAGGAGCGGCTCGACCTGGAGCCGGTCGACGCCGCGCAGCCGCATCCACTCGGCCACCTGGCGGCGCAGCGGGTGGCGGCGGTGGAGGTCGTCGGAGCGGTAGGACACGACGAGCGAGACGCCCGGGACCGGGCGGGAGAAGAGATAGCTGAGCATGTCGCGGGTGGACTCGTCGGCCCAGTGGGCGTCCTCCACGACGACGAGGACCGGCGCGTGCTCGGCGACGGCGGCGAGGAGGTCGCCGAACGCGTCGTAGACGTTGCCGCGGTCGAGGGCCTGGTCGCCCGACGCGGTCTCGCTGCTGCGGATCCGGCGGCCCGGCTGGAGGCGGGCGAGGGTGGGGTGCTGCTCGAGCACGCGCGCGGCGACGTCGGGCTGGTCGGCCATCACGCGGCCGAGGATCTCGGAGAAGGGGAGGTAGGGCAGCGAGCTGTCGGCGAGGTCGAGGCAGTGCCCGGCGACGACCTGCCACTCCGCCTCGATCGCCGCGTCGCGCAGCGCCATCAGCACGCGGGTCTTGCCGACCCCCGCGTCACCGGCGACGAGCATCGAGTGGACCGTCTGCTCCGCCGGCCGCCCCCCGGACGCACGAATGCCGAGCTGGGAGCTCAGCTGCTCCAGCTCGGCATCGCGTCCGATGAGATCGGTGGTCCTCAGCGCCGGCACGGACGACATTGTGTCGTGCCGCTCCGACACCTCGGTGCCGATCGCGCCGCGCGTCACTTCTGCTTGGGCGTCGGCGGTGCGGGTGCGGACCCAGCGGCGGGTCCCGTAGTCCTGGCGGACCTTGTCCTGGCGGTAGCGGATCTCGGCACCCAGGAAGCTGTCGGTGGTGAACATGTCCTTCTCCTCTGTTGGTCGGCCCGGTGGTGGACCGTGAGAAGAGATTCCGTCGCTGAGGTAGGCGTGGACATCGGGCACGTGCCCTATCTCCGCGTGGCTGCCTACCTCAGATCGGTGCCCGAGCGGCGTACGACGGGCGTCTGAGGTAGCTGCCGCCCGGGTGCGTCCGTCCACACCCTCTCCCGATAGTCCGCTGCGAATGGTCGCCCGGAAGCTCGGGGTGCTCGCTCGCGGCCATCGCAGCGGACTATCCCGCACTGGGTACGTCGGACGGACTACCCGACGACCGGGCGGCCGTGCTGCCAGACCCCCGCCACGAGCGGGACGCCGGGGCGGTAGGCGAGGTGGACGTACGACGGCGCGTCGAGGAGGACGAGGTCGGCGGCCTTGCCGGGTGCGAGCACGCCGACGTCGTCGCGGTCGAGGGCGGCGGCACCCATGGCGGTCGCGGCATGGAGCGCCTCGGCGGGGCTCATCCGCATCTCGCGGACGGCCAGCGCGATGCAGAAGGCCATCGACGAGGTGAAGCACGAGCCGGGGTTGCAGTCGCTGGCGAGCGCCACCCGCACGCCGGCGTCGAGCAGCCGGCGGGCGTCGGGGTAGGGCTGCCGGGTCGAGAACTCCACGCCCGGCAGGAGCGTGGCGATGGTGCCGTCGAGTGCCTGAGCGACTCGAGACGTCGAGGTCGGAGAGGAAGGTGCAGTGGTCGACCGCGACCAGACCGAGCTCGCAGGCCAGCTGCACGCCCGCGCCGTACGTCAGCTGGTTGGCGTGGAGCCGTCCCCGCAGGCCGCTGTCGGACCCCGCGGCCAGGATGGTGCGCGCCTGGTCGACGTCGAAGGCGCCGTCCTCGCAGAACACGTCGATCCACCGGGCGTGCGGCGCCGCGGCCGCCAGCATCGGGCCGGTGACGAGGTCGACGTAGTCCTCGGGGGTGGTCCCGGAGGGCACGACGTGGGCACCGAGGAACGTGGTCTCGTCGGTGAACTGGCGGGCCACCGCGAGACTGCGCGCCTCGTCGTGGACCGACAACCCGTAGCCGCTCTTGATCTCGAGGGAGGTGGTGCCCTGGGCCCGCATCTCGGCGACGAGCCGGGCGACGTGCGAGGTGAGCTGCTCGTCGGTGGCGGCACGGGTCTGCGCGACCGTGGTGCGGATCCCGCCCGCGGTGTAGGGCTCGCCGGTCATCCGCGCCTCGAACTCGGCTGAGCGGTCGCCGGCGAAGACGAGGTGGCTGTGGCTGTCGACGAAGCCCGGGATGACCGCCCGGCCGCCGGCGTCGACCCGTACGTCGGCGTCGGGCGCCTCGGCGGCCGGGCCGACCCACGCGATCCGGCTGCCCTCGACCACGACCGCGGCGTCGGCGAGGAGACCGAGGAGGCCGCCCTGCTCGGCGCGGGCCGGGTCGTTGGTGACCAGCTCGCCGATGCCGGTGATCAGTGTGGTGGTCATGGGTGGTCCTCCCAGATGCGGCCGATGACCTCGTCGAGCTCGCGCCCGATGGCAGCGCGGTCGCCGTCCTCGACGATCCAGCGACCGTCGGCCATCACCCGGCGTACGTCCTCGGCAGCGGCGGCGAAGACCACGGTGTTCTCGTCGCGGCCGGTGCCGGCGGTGCGCGGCGACGCCGGGTCGAGGACGACGAGGTCGGCCCGGTGACCGACCGCGATCGAGCCGGCGTCGTCCCAACCGAGCGAGGCGTGGCCGTCGGTGGTCGCCGCGGTGAGCAGCTCGGCGGCCGTCCAGTGGCCGCGCTGCTGGGTGGCGAGCCGCTCGTCGAGCTCGACCGCGCGCATCTCCTCGAAGAGGTCGATGACGGCATGGCTGTCGGAGCCCAGCGTCAGTCGGGCACCGGCGTCGTGGAGCCGGCGGGACGGGCCGATGCCGTCGCCGAGGTCGCGCTCGGTGGTGGGGCAGAACGAGACGAAGGCCCCCGCGCGCGCCGATGCGGGAGACGTCGTCGTCGGTCAGGTGGGTGGCGTGGACGAGCGTCGTCCTCGCGCCGAGCAGTCCGTGGTCGGCCAGCAGCCGCGTCGGCGTGACGCCGTACGCCGCGAGGCAGCCGTCGTTCTCGGCGACCTGCTCGGAGAGGTGCACGTGGAAGGGACGGTCGCCGACCGCCTCGGCCACGGCGTCGAGGTCGGTGGCCGGGCACCGCGCGCACCGAGTGGACGGCGGCGCCGACCCGTGCGTGCGGGTCCACCGCGAGGCCCTCGACCCGCGACGTCCACGCATCGACCGACCCGTCGCTGTAGCGCACCTGCGCGCCCTGCGGCTCAGCGCCGAAGCCCGAGGAGAGGTAGAGGGTGTCGAGCAGCGTGATCCGGATCCCGGCCTCGCGGGCCGCGTGCACCAGCGCCGACCCCATCTCGTTCGGATCGGCGTAGGGCGTGCCGTCGGACTGGTGGTGGAGGTAGTGGAACTCCCCGACGCAGGTGATCCCGGCGGCCGCCATCTCGCGGTACGTCGCCCGCGCGAGGGCGAGGTAGGTCTCCGGGTCGAGCCGCGCGGCGACGTCGTACATCTGGTCGCGCCAGGTCCAGAAGGTGCCGCGCTCGCGCTGGGTGCGCCCACGCAGCGCGCGGTGGAAGGCGTGGGAATGGGTGTTGGCGAGCCCGGGCACGACGAGGCCGCGCACCGGGATCGCGCGCGGCGGGTCTGCGTCGGGCGACACCGAGGTGAAGCGGCCGTCCTCGACCTCGACCAGCACGTCGTCGCGGAACGTGTCGCCGAGCCAGGCGCGTTCGAGGAGGTACGCCGTCACGCGGGCGCCCCGGCGAGCTCGGCCAGCACGTCGGCGAGCGCGGCGACGCCGGCGAGGCAGTCGGCCATCTCGGCGTGCTCGTCGGGCGAGTGCGAGATGCCGGTGGGGTTGCGGACGAAGACCATCGCGGTCGGGATGCCGGCGTCGGACAGGATCCCGGCGTCGTGGCCGGCCTGGGTCGGGATGACCGGCCAGTCGCCCAGCCGGGCCAGCCGGGCGGCGAGCTCGGGGTCGAAGGCGACCGAGCCCGACACGGACTCGGCAGTGACGGTCAGCGCGGTGCCGTCGCGGCCGGCGCGGTCGTCGGCCTGGCGCCCGATGGCGCCGACCAGCTCGGCGAGCGCGTCGTCGGACGAGGCCCGGGCGTCGAGCCAGGCGGTCACCAGCGACGGGACGGCGTTGGTGCCGTTGGGCTCGACCGAGATCCGGCCGAAGGTGGCGCGCTGGCCCGCCAGCCGGGCCTGCTTGCTGGCGGCGAGAGCGGTCATCGCGTAGGTGAGCATCGGGTCGTGCCGGTCCTCCATGCGCGTGGTGCCGGCGTGGTTGGCCTGCCCGGCGAAGTCGAAGCGCCAGCGCCCGTGCGGCCAGATCTCGCTCGCCAGCCCCACCGCGAGGTCGCGGTCGACGAGGTCGCGGCCCTGCTCGACGTGCAGCTCGACGAAGGTGCCGACCCGGTCCAGTGGGAGCAGGCCGGCGGACGGGTCGAGCCCGGCGTCGGCGACCGCGTCGCCGAGGAAGACGCCGTCGCGGTCGCGCAGCTCGCGTGCCTCGGCCCAGGTCGTCGCGCCGGTGACCAGGCGCGAGCCGAGGCAGGCCCGGCCGAAGCGCGAGCCCTCCTCCTCGACGAAGACGCCGATCCCGATCGGTCGCGCGGGCGTGAAGCCGCGGTCGCGCAGCACGTCGATCGCCGCCAGCGCCGACACGACGCCCAGCGGGCCGTCGTACGCACCGCCGTCGAGGACCGAGTCGAGGTGCGAGCCGGTGAGGACGCCCGGCCCCGACGCCGACTCCGGTGACCACCAGGCGACCTGGTTGCCGATGCCGTCGGTCTCGACGGTGAGCCCGCGCGCGGCGCACTCCTCGGCGAACCACGACCGCAGCTCGGACTCCGCAGAGGCCCACGGTTGGCGGAAGTAGCCGCCCGACGAGGCCGACCGCCCGACCGGCGCCAGCTCGCGCCACATCGTCTCGAAGTCTCGACCGGTCGCGGGCATGCGGTCAGTCCATCGGCAACGCCGACCCCGGTCAACGCACGGCCCCGGCAAGTCGTCTCGGATCCCAGACGGGTCTCGATCTCCGGCCGGCGCTGTAACGCCGGGTTACTCGTTGTACCCACCCTGATGCATGGGGGTGGGTACAGCACCAACCCGGCGTTACAGCGGATCCGACGGACGGAGGTGGGAGGGTCGGGGCATGGAGTTCCGTGAGGTCGTACGCCGCCGCCGGATGATCCGCCGCTACGCGACGCGAGCCCGTCGACCCGGCCGTCGTCGACCGGATGCTCGAGCACGCCCAGCGCGCGCCCAACGCGGGCTTCACGCAGGGGTGGGCGTTCCTGGTGCTCGACACCCCCGAGGACGTCGCCTGCTTCTGGGAGTCGACGGGCGCGGACCCCGACACCCACAACACCTGGCTGGACGGGATGCGTACGGCGCCCGTGGTGATCGTCCCGCTGACGTCGATGGACGCCTACCTCGACCGCTACGCCGCGCCCGACAAGGGGTGGACCGACCGCGACCCCGACCGCTGGCCGGTGCCCTACTGGTACGTCGACGCCGGCATGGCCGCGCTGCTGATCCTCCAGACGGCGGTCGACGAGGGCCTGGGCGCCTGCTTCTTCGGCATCCCGGGCCAGCACACCGACGCCTTCCGCCGGGCCTTCGGGATCCCCGCCGACCACCAGCCGGTCGGCGCCATCACCGTCGGGCACCGGGTGGCCGACACCGGCGCGACGGGCTCACCGACGCGACGCGAGCGGCGTGACGACGTCGTCCACCGGGGGCGCTGGTGAGCGCAGCGGCTCGAGGGCGGACCGCGCCTGCCGCAGCGGAGGACGCGCGGACGGTTCGAGGCTGACGCGGGCTCTCCCACGCGGCCTCGTCGCCGTACGGCGCCCTCACGGTCTGGGCCGTCTGCGCCGGGGCGTCGTTCCTCGCCGCGCTCTCGATGATGGCGCGGAAGCACGCGTTCAGCGACATGCCGACGGAGTCCGCCGCCCACTGATGCCAGCCCGTTCCGTGATCCCCGGCTGACCGGGGATCACTGAACTGTCGGCCCGTGCACGGCCTGACAGTTCAGCGCGAGCCTGACAAGTCGCGTCGGACGCCCCGTTTCAGCGCGGCGCGTACGGAGCGTGTGCGGTCGCGACGACGCTGTCGTCGGTCGGCATCAGGAGCCAGAGGACGGGATAGATCAGCAGCTGGCTACCCGGGATCGCGACAAGCGTCACGAGGAAGAGCAGCCGGGTGATCCACGGGAGTGAGGCCGAGCCGACGCCCGACGCCGGCGCAGACTCCGCCGAGGATGCCGTGGGGCGGACGGCCCTGACGGGCGAGTGCGGTGCGGATCTTTTCCATGCCTCCAGCCTGCGCGACTGCACGGCCGGACACCATCGGGATCACCCCCGGTCCGACCCCGAGCGCCCACGCGTACGCCACCGCCCCGCTGGAACACGGCCGCCCACCGACCTAGGGTGGATGCACCGGAGGTGACCTCGATGTCCGACCTGACCCCGCACCGCGACGAGCCCGGCGACGAAGCCGCCCGCAGGATGCCCGCGCGTGACGAGCGCACCGGCACGTCCGCTGCCGCCGCGCGCATCGCCCACCAGTCCAGCTGGGTCGACCAGCAGCTGCGGATCGCGATGGAGCGCGGCGACTTCGACGACCTGCCCGGCTACGGCAAGCCGATCGAGGGCCTCGGCGTCGAGCACGACCCCGACTGGTGGATCAAGAAGCTCGTCGAGCGCGAGCAGATCGCGATCCTGCCGCCGGCGCTCGCGCTCCGCAAGGACGACGCCGAGCTCGACGCGCGGCTCGACCGGATCAACATCGAGTCGGAGGTGCGCCGCGAGGTCGAGGACTTCAACGCCCGCGTGCGCAAGGCGATCTACACGCCGCCGACCGGACCTTCCGGGCCGCCGGTGATCACCCAGCGGCGCGACGTCGAGGCCGAGGTGGTCGCGTGGCGCGAACGGCGTACGGCCCGGATCGAGGCGCAGCGCGCCGCACGGGAGGCAGCCCGCGCGGCCGAGCCGCCGAAGCGCCGGTGGTGGCGCCGCCGAGTAGCTGACCCGCGAGACATCCGTCATATCGACGGACGCCCGCGCGGCGGTAGTTTGCGCCCATGACACGCCCCGCCAAGGACTTCTTCGCCCCGCTCGCCGTCGGCGCACCCGCGCCGCTGCGCGACATCCCGGCCCGCCCGAGCCGGGCGATCCACTTCTTCGACCCGGGCAACGAGAAGATGGCGGCCAAGGTGCCCGACATGGTCGGCACCGTCGACGTCCTGCTCGGCAACCTCGAGGACGCCGTCAAGGCCGAGAACAAGGAGAAGTCGCGCCAGGGCCTGGTCGACATCGCCACGAGGCACGGACTTCGGACCCACGCAGCTCTGGACCCGGGTCAACTCGCTCGACAGCCCGTGGGGCCTCGACGACCTCGTCACGCTGGTGACCGAGATCGGCGACAAGCTCGACGTGATCATGGTGCCGAAGGTGCAGGGCGCCGAGGACATCCACTACGTCGACCGGCTGCTCGCCCAGCTCGAGGCGAAGGCCGGCCTCGACCGGCCGATCCTGGTGCACGCGATCCTCGAGACGGCGCGCGGCGTGGCCAACATCGAGGAGATCTGCGCGGCCAGCCCGCGCATGCAGGGGCTCTCGCTCGGCCCGGCCGACCTGGCCGCCGACCGCCGGATGAAGACCACCCGCGTCGGTGGCGGCCACCCCGGCTACCTCGTCCGCCAGGACGCGCCCCGCAACGAGGCCGGCGAGACGCAGTACGACGCCGAGCGGACGTCGTACCAGCAGGACCTGTGGCACTACACGATCGCCCGGATGGTCGACGCGTGCGCGATGCACGGGATCTACCCCTACTACGGGCCGTTCGGGGACATCAAGGACGTCGTCGCGTGCGAGGACCAGTTCCGCAACGCGTTCCTCCTCGGCTGCGTCGGCGCGTGGAGCCTGCACCCGGTGCAGATCACGATCGCCCACCGGGTCTTCTCCCCCAGCGTCGAGGACGTCGCGCACGCGCGCCGCGTCATCGCCGCGATGGGCGACGGCACCGGCGCGGTGATGATCGACGGCAAGATGGAGGACGACGCCTCGGTCAAGCAGTGCCAGGTGATGGTCGCCCTGGCCGACGAGCTGGCCGCGATCGATCCCGAGCTGAAGAAGCAGTACGACGCCATCGAGCTGGAGGCCTGAGATGATCCGAGTTCACCCCCCTGCGCTCGGTCCTCTACATGCCGAGCTCCAACGAGCGCGCCCTGGAGAAGGCGAAGACCATCGCCTGCGACGCGCTGATCCTCGACCTCGAGGACGCGGTCGCCCCCGACGCCAAGGCCGCGGCCCGCGAGGCGGCCGCCGCTGCCGTCGCGAGCGGCGACTACGGGCGGCGTACGGTCACGATCCGGGTCAACGGCATCGGCACCGAGTGGCACGACGACGACCTCGTCGCGGCGAGCCAGGCGGGTCCGGCCGCCATCGTCGTGCCCAAGGTCGACAGTGCCGACGCAGGTCGCCACCTGGTCGCGGCGATCGAGAAGGCCGGCGCGCCGGACCACACCCGGCTGTGGGCGATGGTCGAGACCCCCGGAGCGATCTTCAACGCGCGCGAGATCGCCGCCGCGTCGCCGCGGCTGCAGGCCCTCGTGCTCGGCACCAACGACCTGGTCAAGGAGCTGTACGCCGAGCACGTCCCGGGCCGGGCGCCGATCGTGCCGAGCCTGCACACCGTGCTGCTCGCCGGGCGCGCCGCGGGCATCGCGGTGATCGACGGCGTCTACAACGACGTCAAGGACGCCGACGGGTTCCTCGCCGAGTGCGAGCAGGGCCGCCAGATGGGCTTCGACGGCAAGACCCTCATCCACCCCGGCCAGGTCGAGGGCGCCAACGCCGCCTTCGCGCCGAGCGCGCAGGCCGTCGAGGACGCCGAGGGCCTCATCGCCGCGTTCGAGGCCGGCAAGGGCGCAGGCGTGGTGACCTACCACGGCAAGATGGTGGAGAACCTCCACGTCGAGTCGGCCCGTCGTACGCTCTCGATCCACGAGGCGATCCGGGCGCTGTCGGCGGAGTGAGGAGCCGCTCACCCGAAAGGAGGCGGCCGACTTTCCATTTGTCTGGTCCAGCGGCAGAGTGGTTCGGCCGCCCACGGTGGGCGCCTACAAGGAGGCAAAACACATGGTTGTCCTCGGACTGATCCTGCTCATTCTCGGTCTCGTGCTCCCGCAGAGCATCCTCGTCACGATCGGCATCATCCTGATCGTCGTCGGCCTGGTGCTCAACTTCGTCCCGATCGGCGGCTCGAGCCGCCGAGTCTTCTAGCGGCACACCACCACGCAGCTCGGGCCCCGGACACCGCTTGGTGTCCGGGGCCCGATCACGTCCGGGGTCAGGCGCCTTCGTTGCCGCGACGGAACCGGTCGTTGATCCAGGTGCTGGCGGTGCCCATCCAGCCGGCCAGGTCGTGGACCAGGCGCCCGAGCGTGTCCTGCGTCTGCTCGAAGGCGATGGCGTAGCTCGCCGCGGCCTCCTGGGCCGCCTCGCTGACCGAGGCGTCGGCGTCGCCCTCGCGGCGCGGGTAGGTGCCGGCGAGGATCGCTGTGTAGGCACCCGAGTCGATCCAGCGGCGCAGCTCGGTCGCCCGGACGACCGCGAACGGGTGCGACTGCTGCTGCAGCAGCGACAGCTTGATGAGGGACTCGCGCACGTCGCCGCCCTCGTCGTACTCCGCCCCCTGCGCCAGGAACGAGGTGACGTCGAGCTCCTCGAGCGTCCCGCCGCTGGCGAGCTTCATGTGGGTGCGCAGGGCGGCGGTGGGGTCCTGGCTGGCGAGCAGGCCGGCGCGGTCGGCCGACAGCTCCGCCTTGCGGGACCACTCCAGCAGGCCCACCGTGACCATCCGGACGGCGATCGCGCCACCCGGCACGGCGTTGAGCAGGCCGCCGAGCCCGAGCAGTCGGAGCAGGAGGGTGCGGTAGACCGCGTGCCCGCTGACCGCATGGCCCAGCTCGTGACCGATGACGAAGCGGAGCTCGTCGTCGTCGAGGTGGTGGACGAGACCGGAGGACAGCACGATGATCGGCTGGTCCATCCCGATCGTCTGCGCACCCAGCGTCGGGTCGGCCTGGACGTACATCTCGGGCAGCACGGAGGCGTCGAGGCTGCGACCGACCTCGGCCAGCAGGCGGTGCAGGCGCGCGAACTGGCGCTCGTCGACGCGCACCGCGGAGCCGAGCAGTGTCAGCCGCCACGCCCGCTCGCGGAAGACCCCCGACATGGTCCTGAGCAGCACGTCGAAGCCCTTGAGCTTCCGCAGCGCGACCAGCGCGCCCTTGTCGGCGGGGTGCTCCCACGCCCGCGAGCTGATGTCCGTGAGCACGACGCGCGCACGCACCGGCTTCTTCCTGTCCCCCGTAGCCATGGAGGGATCCTCACGTACGTCGCCGCGAATGTCATGGATTCCGTGACACCGAGCTGCTGCAGGGAGCCACGAGCTCGCTACTTCTGCTTCTCGACGGTGACGTGATCACCGGGGCACAGCTCCAGCTCACGCGATCGCCCGGCGTCGATAGCTCGAAGTCTGCTCGTGAATGTCACGAGCAGACTTCGAGCCACAGCACCCAGAGACGGAGCGCACCCACGGCGGAGGGCTCGTCGACCTCCCGAAGCAACGGCGTACTGGTCGCTCAGCCCTCCCGGACCGGGATCCGGACGCCGCGCTCCTCGGCCACCTCGACCGCGCGGTCGTAGCCCGCGTCGACGTGGCGGATGACGCCCATGCCGGGGTCGTTGGTCAGCACCCGCTGGATCTTCTCCGCGGCGAGGTCGGTCCCGTCGGCGACGGTGACCTGCCCGGCGTGCAGGGAGCGGCCGATGCCGACGCCGCCGCCGTGGTGGAACGACACCCACGTCGCGCCCGACGCGGTGTTGACCAGCGCGTTGAGGATCGCCCAGTCGGCGATGGCGTCCGAGCCGTCGAGCATCGCCTCGGTCTCGCGGTAGGGCGAGGCGACCGACCCGCAGTCGAGGTGGTCGCGGCCGATGACGACCGGCGCCTTCAGCTCACCGCTCGCCACCATCTCGTTGAACTTCGCACCTGCCTTGGCACGGTCGCCGTAGCCCAGCCAGCAGATGCGCGCCGGCAGCCCCTGGAACTGCACCCGCTCGGCCGCCATGTCGAGCCAGGCGTGCAGCCGGGCGTACTCCGGCTTCTCGTCGGCCGGGAAGAGCTCCTTGATCGCGCGGTCGGTGGCGTAGATGTCCTCGGGGTCGCCCGACAGCGCGGCCCAGCGGAACGGGCCCTTGCCCTCGCAGAAGAGGGGACGGATGTACGCCGGCACGAAGCCGGGGAACTCGAAGGCCCGGTCGTAGCCGCCCTTGCGGGCCTCGTCGCGGATCGAGTTGCCGTAGTCGAAGACCTCGGCGCCGGCGTCCTGGAACTCCACCATCGCGCGGACGTGGCGGGCCATGGACTCCTGGCTGCGCTTGGTGAACCCGCGGGGATCCTGCGTGCGCTCGCGCTCCCAGTCGTCGTACGCCGTGCCGGCCGGGAGGTAGAAGAGCGGGTCGTGCGCGGAGGTCTGGTCGGTGACGATGTCGATCAGCGGACCCTCGCCCTTGTCGGCGCGGTCGAGGTGCCGCTCGAGCAGCTCGGGCAGCACGTCGGCGGCGTTGCCGAGCAGGCCGATCGACAGGCCGCGGCGCTCGTCGCGCGCCTCGAGGGCCAGCTCGATCGCGTGGTCGAGGTCGCGGGCCTGGACGTCGAGGTAGCGCGTCTCGAGGCGGCGGTCGATGCGGTGCTGGTCGCACTCGATGCAGAGGGCGACGCCGTCGTTCATCGTGACGGCCAGCGGCTGCGCGCCACCCATGCCGCCCAGGCCGGCGGTGACGGTGATCGTGCCGGCGAGCGTGCCACCGAACTTCTTGTCCGCGATCGCGGCGAACGTCTCGAACGTGCCCTGCAGGATGCCCTGCGTGCCGATGTAGATCCACGAGCCGGCCGTCATCTGGCCGTACATCGTCAGCCCGAGGTCCTCGAGCCGGCGGAACTCCTCCCAGTCGGCCCAGTCGCCGACCAGGTTGGAGTTGGCGATGAGCACCCGCGGGGCCCACGCGTGCGTACGCATGATGCCGACCGGCTTGCCGGACTGCACGAGCAGCGTCTCGTCGTCCTCGAGGTCGCGCAGCGAGCGCACGATCGCGTCGTACGCCTCCCAGCTGCGGGCCGCCTTGCCGGTGCCGCCGTAGACGACCAGGTCCTCGGGGCGCTCGGCGTTGTCGGGGTCGAGGTTGTTCATCAGCATCCGCAGCGGCGCCTCGGTCTGCCACGACTTCGCGGTCAGCTCGGTGCCGTGCGCGGCGTGGATGGGCAGGCGGGGGTTGCCGTGAGGAGCGTCCGTGGTCATGCCCTCATGAAAGCCCCGCAGCGCGTGCGACCGAAAGAGGTCGACCCGGATCGAAGTCTGTGATCCGAGACTGCGTGCGCGAGACGGTCAGCGACCGCTGTTCCGGGCGCGAGCCCACGCGCGCGCGGAGCTCATCAGCTCGTCCCGGGTGATGTGGGAGTCAGCCGGCCGCAGGTAGGGGCGCACCTGGCGCACACCGTTGGAGCAGAGCGCGTCGTTGTGCCAGTTCTGATCCATCGTCGGAGCCCACCGACAGCTCCACGACGCAGCCGCCGAGGGTGTCGACGCCTGGGCCGCGGGTCCGACCCCGGCCACGGCGAGAACGCCAGCCAGGACGATTCCGTACATGCCCCTTCTCATGGGACGCACCGTAGTACCGGCAGCGGGCTGCGTCTCCCGAACGGCGCGACGTGACCTCAGGCCAGCGGGCCGACCACGCCCTCCGCCGCGGCGAGGACCGCGCCGGACTGGACGAGGCCGACGGCGGCCTCGATCTCGGGCGAGAGGTGGCGGTCGGGGCCGGGGCCCTGGATGCCGGAGTCGCGCAGCAGCGCGACGACCGCGGCCGTGGCGGGCGACGGCGTGAGAGGAGCGCGGAGGTCGAGCGCTCGCGCGGCGGTCAGCACCTCGATGGCGACCACGCGCGACAGCCCGTCGACCGACGTACGCAGCTTGCGGGCGGCGTTCCAGCCCATCGACACGTGGTCCTCCTGCATGGCGCTGGAGGGGATCGAGTCGACCGACGCCGGCACGGCGAGGCGCTTGAGCTCGGAGACGATGGCGGCCTGGGTGTACTGCGCGATCATGAGTCCGCTGTCGACGCCGGGGTCGTCGGCGAGGAACGGCGGCAGCCCGTGGTTGCGGGCCTTGTCGAGGAAGCGGTCGGTGCGGCGCTCGCTCATCGAGGCGACGTCTGCGGCGACGATCGCCAGGAAGTCGAGGACGTAGGCGACCGGGGCGCCGTGGAAGTTGCCGTTGGACTCGACGGTGTCACCGAGCACCACGGGGTTGTCGATCGCGCTCGCCAGCTCGTAGCCCGCCACCGTCGCCGCGTGCTCGACGGTGTCGCGGGCGGCACCGTGCACCTGCGGCGAGCACCGCAGGGAGTAGGCGTCCTGGACTCGATTGCAGTCCCCGGTCCGATGGGAGGCGACGATGCCGGACTCGGCCATCAGCGCCGTCAGGTTGGCCGCCGACAGCGCCTGACCGGGGTGCGGCCGGATGGCCTGCAGCTCGGGCGCGAAGACGCGGTCGGTGCCGAGCTGGCCCTCGACGCTCATCGCGGCCGCGATGTCGGCGGTGCGCAGGAGCATCCGGAGGTCGGTGATCGCCATGACCAGCATGCCGAGCATGCCGTCGGTGCCGTTGATGAGGGCCAGCCCCTCCTTCGCGACGAGCTCGACGGGCACGAGCCCGGCCGCGGCGAGCGCGTCGGCGGCCGGCATCAGCGTGCCGGACGCGTCGCGCACCTCGCCCTCGCCCATCAGCGCGAGCGCGCAGTGCGACAGGGGCGCCAGGTCGCCGGAGCACCCGAGGGAGCCGTACTCCCGCACCACCGGCGTGATGCCGTGGGACAGCAGGCCGGCCAGGAGCAGCGCGGTCTCCCGGCGTACGCCGGTGTGTCCCGTCGCCAGCGTCGACAGCCGCAGCAGCATCAGCGCGCGCACCACCTCGCGCTCGACCTCCGGGCCCGAGCCGGCCGCGTGCGAGCGGACGAGCGAGCGCTGGAGCTGGGCGCGCATCTCGGCCGGGATGTGCCGCGTGGCGAGCGCGCCGAAGCCGGTGCTGACGCCGTACGTCGGCGTCTCGGCCGCTGCCAGCGTCTCGATGATGCCGCGGGCATCGTCGATCGCCGCGAGGGCCTCGTCGGTCAGCTCGACTGCGGCACCGTCGCGGGCGACGCGGACGAGGTCGTCGAACGAGACGGGACCGACGCCCACCTCGATGGCCCGTGTGCGGTTGCTGGTGCTCTGCATGTCGCTCATCAAACTCCGGTGGGCTGACCCTCACCAGAGGCCTCGGCCCACTCAGGGTCTCGCATACGAGACAGGCGCACCCACCCGAACGGGGGACACCGATCGCCGCCGCCTGTGGCACGGTGAAGGTGGAGCGACCCGTCGCGGTCGCAGGGAAGAGGGATCCGCATGACCACCACCGCTTGGATCGTCATCATCGTCGTCGTCCTGGTCGCGGCAGCCGTCGTCGCCTGGCTGATGTCGCAGCAGAAGAAGAACAAGCAGCACGAGCACGCCGAGCACCTCCGCCAGGAGGCGCACGAGCACGCCGCCGTGATCCCGCAGGTGCAGGACAACGCCAAGGAGGCCGAGGCCAAGGCCGAGGTCGCCCGCCTCGAGGCCGAGCGCGCCGCGCGGGAGGCGCAGGACGCACAGGTCGCCGCGACCCAGCAGGAGGCCGTGCACGAGGACCGGCTGCGGACCGCCGACGAGGTGGACCCGCGCGTCGACACCACGTCCGACGGCTACACCGGCACCGACACCAGGCCGACCGAGACGGTGCACGACACCGACACGACGCGGACCCACGACACGACGGGCGACACGCACCGCGCCTGAGTCGGGTCAACCGGTGGACAGAGGGGCCGGTGCTGGAAGACTGGCCCCTTCCTGTCCACTCGAAAGAGGAATCTCGTGACCACCACGCTCATCGTCATCGCAGTCATCGTCCTGGTCGTGATCGGCGTTGCGGCGTACGTCATCCACCAGCGGAACCGCGAGGCCAACATCGCCCGCGCCGACCAGCTGCGCACCCAGGCCGCCACCCAGGCGCAGAGCACCCTGCCCCCGACGCAGGACCGGGCCGCGGAGGCGGAGGCGAAGGCCGCAGAGGCCCGCGCGGCAGCGGAGCGCGCGGAGGCCGAGGCCGAGGAGGCGCGCGTGGCCGCCGCACAGGCCGAGGCTCAGCACGAGGGACAGGTCCGCGCGGCCGACCGCCTCGACCCGCGCGTCGACCACCGGTCGGACGACTACGCGCCGCAGGTCGGCGGGACCGTCGACCAGCAGCCGACCGCACCCGCCGAGGCCCATCTGGAGCCGGCGCCCGCCACTGAGACGGCCACCGCGGACGAGGCTCCGGACGAGCCGACCAGCGCGCAGGGCACCGACGACGCCCCGGCGCTCCCCCAGCGCACACGCGGGGCGCAGGAGATGCCGGGCAAGCCGATCGAGACCGACGGCACCGGCGGCTGGTTCACCCGCAAGGACTCCTGACCACCCCGGACGTGCCACGATCTGCCTCGTGAGCCAGGTCCCCGCAGCCACCCGTGCCCTCCGGGTGCTGCGATTCCTGGCCACTCAGGCGGACCCGGTGCCCCTCGACCGCGTGATGCGGGCCTGCGACCTGCCGCGGAGCACGGCGTACCACCTGCTCAACACGATGATCGACGAGGGCTTCGTCGTTCACCTGCCCGACGAGCACCGCTACGGCCTGGGCGTGGCGGCCTTCGAGGTCGGGAGCGGCTTCACCCGCCAGGAGCCGCTGGCCCGGCTGGCGCGCCGACCGCTGGCCGAGCTCGTCGACCGCACCGGGCACGGCGCCCACCTCGCGGTGCTGCACGGGCGTGACGTGCTGTACGTCATCGAGGAGCGCGCGCCGGGGCGCCCGCCGCTCGTCACCGACGTCGGCGTACGCCTGCCCGCGCACCTCACTGCGTCGGGCCGGACGATCCTCGCGGCCCTGCCGGCCAGCCAGGTGCGCGCCCTCTATCCCGACCGCAGCGCGTTCGTCGACCGGCACGGCAAGGGGCCGGCCTCGCTGAGTGCCCTGCGCTCGCTCCTCGGCGAGACCCGGCAGCGCGGCCACGCGACGGAGGACGGTGAGGTCACACCCGGCCTGCAGAGCGTTGCCGCGGCGGTCCTCGACCACAACGCGCACCCGGTGGCGGGCGTGGCCGTGACGTTCCCGAGCGGCGAGGGGGCCGACGTGCCGGCCATCGCGGCAGCCGTCACGGCGACGGCCGTACGCCTGACCCGGCGGGTCAGCGGCGCGGCAGCAACCTCGCGTTGACGATGATCCGGGTGCGGTAGACGCCGGTGCGGTTGTTGCGGTCGCCGCACGTGATCAGCACCAGCCGCGGCCTGCCCCTGTCGGAGAACAGCGCGGCCACTGCGCGTCGCGACAGGTCCTTGACCCGGCGCACCCGCGTCACCTCGAAGCGGCTCGTGCCGACGTGCACGCGGTCGCCGGGCTCGAGCCTGCCCAGGCGGTCGAAGACGCCGGGACCCTTCGACCACGTGTGACCGGCCAGCACGGCGCTCCCCGACTGGCCCGGGAGCACGCCGTCGCGCCAGCGGTAGACGTCGCGCACGCTCGTGCCGACGGCGAGCTGGCCGGACCTGGCGACACCGACGGGGATGATCCCGGCGTTGACCCCGATCGCCGGGATCCACAGCCGGCCGAGCAGTGCCGCGCGCGCGTGCTCGTCGCCGCCCACGGCCGCGCACCGGCGGGCGCGGACACCAGCGCGACGGCCACGACCGCCACCACGAGCCAGCCGGCCACCCACCTGCGCATGTCCGGAACGCTACGCCCCCGGCGCGAGGCGACGGGACCCGTCGGGGCCGAAGGCAATCGGCGCCGGGACCGGTTCGCGCCGCTCGGCCTTCGAAGTCATCAGCCGTGAGTGGCGCGGGGCTGCGTCGGCAGCGGGTCGGAGCGGACGCCCTCGGTGTCGGTCAGCTCGGCGGCAGGAACCGTGGCCTGGTAGACGCCCGGCTCCATCTCGACCGCGCCGAGCTCCTCGGCGGCGGCGGCGGAGTCGGGGGTGAGCACGACGAGTGCCTCGTCACCCGCCTGCTGCAGGATGCGTACCCGGTGCTCGCGCCAGCGCGCCACGAGCGCGATGTCGAAGACCTCGCACTCGGAGACCGGGACGACGCGGGCGTGGACCATCGGCCGGACCGGCTCGAACCCGTCGGGGACCTGCTGGTCACCGACCCACACCATCTCCACCGCCTGCTGATCGGCGGTGTAGGAGCACGGCAGGTCCAGCCCGCCGTGCTTCGCGCGCGGCCCCACGAGGTGCAACGGCGGGAAGTAGCCCTGGGCGCGTTCCCATCCTCGTGCGGCACCGTGGTAGCGGGACAGCTCGCGCTCCGTGCCGTCGAGGTCGACCCGGATGAAGCGTGCACCGACAGGCGTCCGGGTCATCGTCAGGATCCAGACAGGGGCGGCATTGCGGAGGAACCCCGTCGGGTACGTCGGCCACGGCACCTCGGCATGCCCGGGGGCGTTGGTCGGGATCCGGAGGTCCATGAGCGGGTTCGTGCCGAAGCGGACGATGTCGACGTGGTCGGGTGCCTCGCCGAACGGACCGTCGTCGCCGTCGAGGCCCAAGGCCCTCACCCGCTCGACGGGCGTGAGGCCGATCAGGTCGTCCGGACGGTAGACGGCGCCGGTCAGCTCGTCGTACCCCTGCTGGACGATGCGGCGCGACACCTCCGGGACGAGCAGCTTCTCCAGGACACTCATGTCTCGCGCCTCCTCGGGTGGATGGATGCCACGATCTCAGTCACGTCGGTCAGCTCGGACAGGGGGGCGGTGCCGTACCAGCCGTCGCGGGCATCGCCGAACAGGCCCTCGCGCTCGATCAGCGCCCGGTCGTCGCTGTAGAAGCCGACCTCGTCACCGTCCACCTTGTCGATCACGACGTCCCCACCTCGCCACCGCGCGCGTACGCCGACCGACAACAGGTCGTCGAGCTGGTCCATCTCGTACCTCACGTCTCCGTCCTCGCCCGGGACCAGCACGTAGTCGTGACCGGCGACCCGCGTGCGGAGCTCGACGCCGTCGATCACGGCGTAGCGGCCCGGCGCCCGGACGACGCTCGTCATCGCGGGACAGCCGTCCAGCCGCTGGGGCCGTACTCGGCCACGAGGTGCTGGTTGCCGAACGTGTCGAAGCTCCAGATCTGGTCGCCGGCCCTCAGCTGCGACGCCTCGACGTTGCGGAACTCGGGGACACCACCGGAGGTGTAGCCGTTGCCGGTGAACGGGTCGCTCGGGTTGAGCGCGCCCTTGTCCCAGTTGCCGTCGCCACCGAGGTCGGAGTGGCGCGGGATGTTGAACTGGTCTGGCCTGTCCGCCGAGTAGCGCAGCACCTTGATGTCGTCCTGGTCCGGACTGAACTTCGTGTTGTCGTACCCGAGTCCGAGCTCGTCGAACATCTCCCGTGGGGTGCGGAGGTGGGCGACGTCCTCGGCCCTCGAGGTGAACCCGAACGACTGGTCCGGGTTGAAGCGCGGGTCGGTCGAGGAGCCGCGCAGGTAGTCGTCGTACATGTCCTCGGGGATGACCCGCTGCAGCGGGGTTCCGGGCTCGATCCTGATCGCGTTGCGCGCCTCCGTCAGACGCTCGATCTCGCCGGGGGTGAGGTCGCCGACCGGCTTGTCGATCAGGTTGCGCAGGTCGTCGGGCATGTTGTCGAGACGACGCAGGTCGCCCAGGTCGTCGAGGTGCCTCAGGTCGGCGAGGTCGTCGAGGTGCCTCAGGTCCGACAACCCGTCGATGATGTCCATCGTGCCCTTGGCGCCGCGGGTGGCGAGCGCACCCGTGCCGGCGGTCGCGACGGCGACCACGGCGTCCGGCACGAGGTGGCCGATCGCGCGGGCCGGGTCGTCGGCCCAGGTGTCCCAGTCGAGCAGGCTCTTGCCCAGCTCCTTGCCGAACCCGATCGGGTCGGTGGTCAGGCCCGTGTAGATGCCCTTGGCCATCTCCCACGCGTTCTCGGCGGAGAGCTCGTACTTCTTCATCAGCTCCTCGGGCGTGAGATCGCCGGTCGCGAGCTTGTAGGCGTCCATCACGAGGTTGACGGGGCTGAACGGCACCATCGTCAGCAGGTCCCAGACGGCCTCGCCGGCGCCCTCGAGGATGCCGCCGACGAACGTGAGGCCCGACTCCAGCCAGTTGGGCTCCTCCGGGGCGTCGGCACACCCCGCCTTCACCTGCCCAGCACAGGTGTGAGCGGCGGTGTCGAGGTCGGCGCGGACGGCCTGCATCGCCCGCAGCGCCTCCTGCTGGATCGGGTCGCCCCAGTCGACGAACGGCTCGGCCTGATCGGTGCCGCCGCCGGCCCAGTAGGTGCGCATCCGTCCCATGTAGGAGTCGTACTGGGTGCGGGCGCTCTCCGACTCGCGCTGACCCCGCTCGTACTCCGCCTTCGCCTCATCGGCCCTGCGCTGCGCGTCCTCGAGCTCGCCGGCGTACGTCGTGAGCCCGGCCGCTGCCTTCTTGAAGCCGTTGCCTGACTTGATCCAGCGGTCGGGCTCGAGGTCGTGTGCCTCGCGGAACTCGTCGGCCGCCCGGCCCGTCCAGCCGGACACGTCGATCTTCGACAGCGCGTCGCCGGTGTCGTAGAAGAGCTGGCCCTTCTGCTCCATGGTCAGGGCCCTGGACCGGATGTTGCCGGGGCTGCCCTCGATCTCGAAGTCCGGCACGTCACATCACCTTGATCCCGGCGATGGTGCCCTTGAGTGCGGACAGCGCGTCGTGACCCGCCTTGTCGGTCTCGTAGTAGTTCATCGCGATCTTGCCGAGCCTGCCGGCCATCTCCTCGACGTCCTGGCAGAGGTTGTTGACGCCTTCCTCCCAGCGACCCTTGAACTCGTCGAGCGCGTCCCACACCACGTCGCTGCCGACGTCGCCCTTCGACGGCACGAGGTCCTCCACGTCCTTGTCCTTGAAGAGCTGGAGGGTGTCGTTGAGCCCCTGGGCGGCCTTGCCCATGCTCTCGAGGTCCACTTCGTAGTCGTACGACGGCATGGCTCCTCGATTCCCCGCGACGGGCTCGCTCAAACCGCATTCTCGACCCTGTCGCGCGGGTGTAGAGATGCAGGTGCCGGGGTAGGAGACCGGCGACCACCCGGGACCCGAGGAAAGGGGCGGCACGTGGCCGTCGGACTTGTCTACGCCGAGATGCAGGCGGCCGCCCAGGCCGTCGCCGAGGCGATCGAGCCGCTGCAGACGACACTGAGCGACCTCGGCGCGACGATCGAGACCGAGGCCGGCTCCGGCTTCAAGGGTCAGGCCGCCGCGGGCTTCGGCGAGGCGATCACCGCGTGGTTCGACGTGGCCGTCACCCTCGGCCCGATCCTCGAGGGCTACTCGCAGAACCTGATGTACGTCGCCCAGGAGCACGCCACCAACGACGTCGCCCAGGCCCAGCGCGCCGGCAACCTCGTCGACCGGCTCGGCGGAGGTGCCCAGTGAGCGAGCGAGGACTGGTCGTGCACCAGGGATCCCTGACGAACATGGAGAGCGCCCTCGCCGACGCGACGACGGCGATCACCACCCAGATCACCGAGCTCCTCGAACAGGTGGAGACGCTCACGCCCGGCTGGGACGAGACCAGCGACTCCCACGCCGCCCACCTCGAGCACCAGCAGAAGCTGCGCGACGGGGTCCAGAAGCTCACCGAGGCACTGGGCCAGGTGAAGTCCAAGCTCGCGACCTACCGCGAGGACGCCCGCGAGATCGAGGTGGAGAACGTCGCGATCGTGAACTGATCGCACCGCGCTGCCGCGTGAAGTTACCTGCGGGTAGGATTCGTCTCACTCGCGGGAGCCCTGCCGTCGGCGTGCATGGCGGTCATATGCTCCGGCTCAGAACGCCCGATCCGAGGAGCAGCCCTTCATGCAGATGTTCGCGATCGTCGTCTCGTTCGCCCTGACCGTCGCGGCGCTGGCGCTCCTGGTGCCGGCCGTACGACGGATGGTCGGCGTGATCCGCAGCGGGCAGCCCGCGCCGGGTCGCAGCGACAACCCCGCGGGTCGCGCCGTCACCATGCTCAAGGAGACGTTCCTCCACACCCGGATGCTCCAGTGGCACTGGGTCGGCATCATGCACTGGTTCGTCTACGCCGCGTTCCTGTTCCTCGCCACGGCCGTGCTGGCGGCGTACTTCCAGCTCTTCTCGCCGTCCTTCGCCTGGCCGCTCGTCGGCCACTGGTACCCCTTCGAGTGGTTCAGCGAGCTCATCGGGCTGCTCAGCACCGTCGGCATCGTCTTCCTGATCGTCTACCGCCAGACGCACCACCCGCGCTCCGAGGGTCGCAGGAGCCGGTTCTTCGGCTCGAACTTCTGGCAGGCCTACTTCGTCGAGGCGCTGGCGCTGCTCGAGGGCGCCGCGATCCTCTTCGTGCGGGCCGCGGAGTGGAAGCTCGACGAGGACGCCGGTCGCTCGCACTACCCGATCGCCTCGTGGATCGGTGACGCGTTCTACTCCAACGACACCGCGACGCTCGAGAACACGATCTACGCGATCGCCGCGTTCAAGATCGCGCTGGCGATGATCTGGCTGATGGTGATCGCACGCAACATCACCATGGGCATCGCGTGGCACCGCTTCACCGTCTGGTTCAACATCTACTTCAAGCGCGAGTCCGACGGCAGCACCGCGCTCGGCGCGATGAAGCCGCTGACCTCGGCGGGCAAGCCCGTCACCCTCGACGACCTGGACGACCTCGACGAGGACTCGGTCCTCGGCGTCGGCAAGGCCGAGGACTTCTCGTGGAAGGGCATCCTCGACTTCACGACGTGCACCGAGTGCGGCCGCTGCCAGTCGCAGTGCCCGGCCTGGAACACCGAGAAGCCGCTCTCGCCCAAGCTGCTGATCACCGCGCTGCGCGACCACACGTACGCCAAGGCGGCCGGCGACGAGGCCCACACCGACCGGCAGCTGGTCGGCGTCGGCTCCAAGGGCGAGAGCGCCGGCTCGGGCGCCGACGTCCTCGACTACTTCTACAACCCCGCCGACGGCGACTTCGTCATCGACGCCGACGTGCTCTGGAGCTGTACGTCGTGCGGCGCCTGCGTCCAGCAGTGCCCCGTCGACATCGAGCACGTCGACCACATCATGGACATGCGGCGCCACCAGCTGCTGGTGGAGTCGAACTTCCCCGCCGAGCTCAACCAGCTCTTCAAGGGCCTGGAGAACAAGGGCAACCCGTGGAACATGTCGAGCAGCGCTCGCATGGACTGGGCCAAGGGCCTCGACTTCGACGTCCCGGTCGTCGGGGAGGACCTGGAGTCCCTCGAGTCGGTGGACTGGCTCTTCTGGGTCGGCTGCGCGGGGGCGTACGAGGACCGCGCGAAGAAGACCACCCGTGCGGTCGCCGAGCTGCTCAACATCGCCGGCATCTCCTTCGGCGTCCTCGGCAACGGCGAGACCTGCACCGGTGACCCGGCCCGTCGCGCCGGCAACGAGTTCGTCTTCCAGGGCCTGGCCCAGCAGAACGTCGAGACCTTCCAGGAGTACAAGGTCAAGAAGGTCGTCTCGACCTGCGCCCACTGCTTCAACACGCTCAAGAACGAGTACAGCTCCTTCGGCATCGAGCTCGAGGTCGTCCACCACACGCAGCTGCTCAACCGCCTCGTGCGCGAGGGCAGGCTGACGCCGGTCAAGGACGGTGCGGGCGCCGCGAAGCGCTCGATCACCTACCACGACCCGTGCTTCCTCGGGCGCCACAACGAGGTCTACTCCCCGCCGCGCGAGCTGCTGCAGGTGCTGCCCGGCGCCGAGGTCATCGAGATGGAGCGCAACTCCGAGCGCTCGTTCTGCTGCGGCGCCGGCGGCGCCCGGATGTGGATGGAGGAGAACATCGGGGAGCGGATCAACGTCAACCGCACCCGCGAGGCCGTCGGCACCGGCGCCGACCAGATCGCCGTCGGCTGCCCGTTCTGCCGCGTGATGCTCTCCGACGGGCTCACCGCCCAGCAGGCCGCGGGCGAGGCCCGCGAGGAGGTCGAGGTCCTCGACGTCGCGCAGATGCTGCTCGCCTCGGTCAAGGGCGAGCAGGCGACCAAGGCCGCGCCGGGCTCGTCCGCCGCCGCTGCTGCCGCCGCCGCTCGCTTCGTCCTCCTCCGACACCGATGTCGCCACGAAGGACGAGCCCGAGGCCGGTGACGTCACTGTCACCGACGACACCGTCACCGAGACCGCCGACGCCGGGCCCGCCGCCAAGGCGTCCGGCGGCACGTCGCTCTTCGACACCCC
>CAVYGL010000032.1:0-52071 GCA_963767995.1 uncultured Actinomycetota bacterium | reverse complement strand
CCCCTGGGTGATGCGCACCTACGCCGGCCACTCCACGGCCGAGGCGTCCAACGCGCTCTACCGGACCAACCTCGCGAAGGGGCAGACCGGCCTGAGCGTCGCGTTCGACCTGCCGACGCAGACCGGCTACGACCCCGACAGCCCGCTCAGCCGCGGGGAGGTCGGCAAGGTGGGCGTCCCGGTTCCGCACCTCGGCGAGATGCGCAAGCTGTTCGCCGACATCCCGCTCACCGAGATGAACACCTCGATGACGATCAACGCCGTCGCGATGTGGATGCTCGCGATGTACCAGGTCGTCGCGGAGGAGCAGAACCCTGATCTCGCGCCGGAGGACGTGGCCGCCCAGCTGGCCGGCACCACCCAGAACGACATCATCAAGGAGTACCTCTCGCGCGGGACGTACGCCTTCCCGCCCGAGGCGTCGATGCGGCTGATCGCCGACATGATCGCGTACACGGTCCACCAGATCCCGCAGTGGAACCCGATCAACATCTGCAGCTACCACCTGCAGGAGGCCGGCGCGACGCCCGTGCAGGAGCTCGCCTACGCGCTGAGCACCGCGATCGCCGTCCTCGACGAGGTGAAGGGCGCCGGGCAGGTCTCGGACGACGACTTCGAGAAGGTCGTCGGGCGGATCTCGTTCTTCGTCAACGCCGGCGTCCGCTTCGTCGAGGAGACCTGCAAGATGCGGGCCTTCGTGCAGCTGTGGGACGAGATCACACGCGAGCGCTACGGCGTCACCGACGAGAAGATGCGCCGCTTCCGCTACGGCGTGCAGGTCAACTCGCTCGGCCTCACCGAGGCCCAGCCGGAGAACAACGTCCAGCGCATCGTGCTCGAGATGCTCGGCGTGACGCTCTCCAAGAACGCCCGTGCCCGCGCGCTGCAGCTGCCCGCCTGGAACGAGGCGCTCGGCCTGCCGCGCCCCTGGGACCAGCAGTGGTCGCTGCGGCTGCAGCAGGTGCTGGCCTTCGAGTCCGACCTGCTCGAGTACGAGGACATCTTCGACGGCTCGCACGTGATCGCGGCGAAGGTCGCCGAGCTCGTCGCGGGCGCCCGGGCCGAGATCGACCGGGTGCAGGAGCTGGGCGGCGCGATCGCCGCCGTCGACTACATGAAGTCCGAGCTGGTCTCCTCCCACGCCGTCCGGCGAGCGCGGATCGAGTCGGGCGAGGAGGTCATCGTCGGCGTCAACACGTACGAGTCCACCGAGCCGTCGCCGCTGACCGCCGACCTCGACGGCGCGATCATGGCCGCCGACCCCGAGGCCGAGCAGACCGCCCGCGCGAGCGTCGAGGCGTGGAAGGCCGAGCGCGACGGGGCCGAGGTCGAGCAGGCGCTGGCAGCCCTCGCCGAGGCCGCGAAGGGCACGGACAACCTGATGGTGCCGACCCTCGTCGCCGCCCGCGCCGGTGCGACGACGGGGGAGTGGGCGGCCACCCTGCGTGGCGTCTTCGGCGAGTACCGCGGCCCGACCGGGGTCAGCGGCGCTGCAGTCGCCGAGGCCGGTGCCGAGCTGACCGCCGTGCGCGAGCGCGTCAGGGCCACGGGCGAGGAGCTGGGCGGCCGGCTGCGGCTGCTGGTCGGCAAGCCCGGTCTCGACGGCCACTCCAACGGGGCCGAGCAGGTCGCCGTACGCGCCCGGGACGCCGGTTTCGAGGTGATCTACCAGGGCATCCGGCTGACGCCCGACCAGATCGTCGCCGCGGCCGTCGCCGAGGACGTGCACTGCATCGGCCTGTCGATCCTGTCCGGGTCGCACATGGAGCTGGTGCCCGACGTGCTCGACGGCCTCGAGCGGGCGGGGCTGTCCGAGATCCCCGTCATCGTCGGCGGGATCATCCCCGACTCCGACGGTCGCCGGCTGCGCGAGCTCGGGGTCGCGGCGGTCTACACGCCCAAGGACTACGGGCTGACCGAGATCATGGGCGGCATCGTCGACGTGATCCGCAGGGCCAACGGACTCGACTGACCCACGGGCCCCCGGCTGGCAGACTCGGCCCATGCGACGCGTGATCGTGGTCGGGGCCGGTGTGGTGGGGCTGTCGTGCGCGGTCCGGCTGCTCGAGGCCGGTCACCGGGTCGACGTGGTCGCCCGCGACCTGCCGCTGGAGACGACCTCGTCGGTCGCGGCGGCCGTGTGGTCGCCGTACTCCCAGCCGCAGGAGCACGTGGTGCGCTGGGCCCGGACGGCGTACGACGCCTTCGCCGACGCTGTGCGACGACGAAGCGTCGGGCGTGGTGATGCGCACCGGCACCGAGCTCTTCCGCGCACGACGGCGGCGACCTCTGGTGGCGCGACGCCCTGCCGCCGGGCGCCGGTCCCGACCGCGAGACCAGCCTCCCGCCCGGCTACGCGTCGGGCCTGACGATGCGCACGCCCGTCATCGAGATGCCGGTCTACCTCCGCTGGCTGTCCGCCCGCGTCGAGGAGCTCGGCGGCTCGATCACCCGGATGAACCTGTCCGCGCTGCCCACCGGGGACGCGCTCGTCGTCAACGCCAGTGGCATCGGGGCGCGGCTGCTCGGCGGCGACCGGACCGTCGCGCCGGTGCGCGGCCAGGTCGTCCTCGTCGAGCAGGTCGGGATCGACCGCTGGTGGATCGACGCCGAGACGCCGGCGTACGTCGTGCCGCGCAGTCGCGACGTCGTGCTCGGCGGCACGGCCGAGGTGGGCGAGTGGAGTCGTACGCCGGACGCGGCGACCGCCGAGGCGATCCTCGCCTCGGCCGCGGAGATCGAGCCTCGGCTGGCCGGAGCCCGGATCCTGCGCCACAAGGTCGGGCTGCGTCCCGGCCGGCCGACGGTCCGCCTGGAGCGCGACGGGGGAGTGATCCACTGCTACGGCCACGGCGGGTGCGGGGTCACCGTGTCGTGGGGCTGCGCCGACGACGTGGTGGACTTGGCGCGTGACTGACCTCCAGTGCGCCGCCCGGGTGTTCGTCGCCCGGCACGGCGAGGCCGTCTACGAGAGCGAGCTGCTGAGCGACGCGGGTGGCTGGCTCAGCCCGCTCGGGCGCGACCAGGCCCGGGTGCTGGCCGAGACCATGGCCGGTGAGCGGATCGCCCGCGTGTGGACCAGCGACATGGCGCGCGCGGTGCAGACCGGCGAGATCGTGGCGGGTCTGCTCGGTGTCGACGTCGTGGTGCGGACAGGGCTGCGGGAGTTCGGGGTCGGCGACGCGGCCGGGACCGACGGTGTGCCCGACCCCTTCGCCGCGACGTTCGCGGCGTGGCTCGCCGGCGACCTCACGGCTCGGATCCCCGGCGCGGAGAGCGGCGAGGAGGTGGTCGAGCGCTACGGCGCTGTCCTCGAGGAGATCGCGGACCAGCACCGCGGTGAGTCGGTGCTCGTGGTCAGCCACGGCGGGGTGATGTCGATGGCCCTGTCCGCGCTGGCGCACAACCTCGCGCTCAGCCACAGCCGCGACCTCCCGATGCCGAACTGCGGAGTGGTGGCGCTGGAGGCCGACGCCGACGGCTGGGTGGCCCGCTCGTGGGCCGGGACGACGCTCTGAGGCGAAGGTGAGCTGCCTGCTGCTGCAAGTCTCGCGGATGCTCAAGGAGGGCACGCTCCCTCCCGGCTACACGGTCAAGAAGCGCAAGCTCGTCAAGGTGGCCAAGAAGTCGGGGACGCAGGCGGCCTGAGCGGCTAGAGGGCGACGGTCACGACCACCGCGACCAGCAGCATGACGGCCAGCGCGACCCCCATCCGCAGGGCCATGCCCTTGACCCACAGCGACGCGACCGTCTCGGGGCGACCGCGCCGGTCGAGCGGGGTGACGTCGACGCACGGCGCCGCGGTTGATCGGTCCGTAGACGTGCGGGTAGGTGTCGTCGCCGACCGGCCTCCACCCGCACCTCGGCGTCGGTGAGCCGCGTCGGGTCGATCGTCAGGAGCACCAGGTGCTCGCCCGCGGAGCGGTAGTAGCGGTCGAAGACGCCCTGGACCTGGTCGCGGCGGCTGGCGTGGATGAAGCCCTCCTCCTCGAGGGTGCGCCCGGCCGTCGAGGTGGTGTAGGTCCCGGTGCCGAGCGTACGTCGCCAGTCGGCTGCGGTGGCGATGTGGAAGATGCGCTCGGGAACGGGCGAGGTCACCGTGCGAGGGTAACGACACCCGCAGCTCCCGCTCCGATGAACTTCCACTCGCATGGAGTGGAACTTCATCCAGGTTCACGCTCGAGGCCTGTCTGCAGCGCTGAACTTCCACGCGTACGAGTGGAAGTTCATCGGCACCCGGGCGCGGGCGGAGGCAGGCGCGGAAGACGCGACTAGAACAACCGGTGCTCGGCGCCGTCGTCCATCCCGCGGAGCGCGTCGTAGTCGACGAGGGCGCAGGCGATGCCGCGGTCGGTGGCGAGCACCCGCGCCTGGGGCTTGATCTCCTGGGCGGCGTAGATGCCGCGGACCGGACCCTTGATGGTCAGCATCGGGTCGCGGTTGAGGAGCTCGAGGTAGCGGGTGAGCTGCTCGACGCCGTCGATCTCGCCGCGGCGCTTGATCTCGACCGCGACCGACAGGCCGTCGGCGTCGCGGCACATCAGGTCGACCGGTCCGATGGCGGTCATGAACTCGCGACGGACGAGGGTCAGGCCGTCGGAGAGCGTGGCGGGGTGCTCGGCGAGCAGCTCCTGGAGGTGCTTCTCGACGCCGTCCTTCTGCAGGCCGGGGTCGACGCCGAGGTCGTGCGAGGTGTCGTGGAGGACCTCGTCGATGAGGATGCGCAGCGTGTCGTCGGTCTTGCCGGCGGTCACCACCCACTCGGGGCGGCCGTCCTCGGCAGACGCCCTCGCGGACCGTGCACGGCGGCGACATCCAGTTGAGCGGCTTGTAGGAGCCGCCGTCGGAGTGGATCAGCACCGAGCCGTCCGACTTGAGCATCAGGACGCGCGTCGCCAGCGGCAGGTGGGCGGTCAGCCGCCCGGCATAGTCCACCTGGCAGCGCGCCACGACGATCCTCACGACGGGCGAATCTACAGTGGCTCCGTGACCGACCACGCAGTACGCCCCGCGCGGGCGCGCGACCTGCCCCTGATCGCCGCGATCGAGGACTCGGGCCTGGGCATGTTCGAGGCGGTGCTGGGCGACCTGACGGGCGATGCCCTCGCCTCGCCGGCGCCCAGCGGTCACGAGCGGATGTCGGAGCCGGGCTTCCTCCTCGTCGCCGGCGACCCGGCGATCGGCTTCGCCCACGTGGTCGACCTGGAGTCCCACGCCCACCTCGCCCAGATCTCGGTGCACCCCGACCACGGGCGCCGCGGCGTCGGCACCGCGCTGCTGGCGGCGGCGGCGGAGCGGGCCGCGCTCAAGGGCCACGGCGCGCTCACCCTCACGACGTACGCCGACCTGCCGTGGAACGGGCCGTTCTACGCCCGCCACGGCTTCGTCGAGGTCTCCGCCGACGAGCCGATGACCGCCGCCCAGCTGGCGATCTCGGAGGAGGAGGAGCGGCTCGGCCTGTCCCGGCACGGACGGCGCACCTGGATGCGGCGCCCGCTCCGCGCCCACCGCTCGACCGCCGAGCTCACCGCGTTCCTCCCGACGCTGGACGACGCCCCGCGCGACGTCGGCACCCTCCGCACCGTCGTCCGCCGGCCGGCCGTGGGGGAGCGCGAGGTGCTGGAGGTCGGCCACCTCGACGTCGCCGAGGGCCTCGTCGGCGACACGTGGCGTGCGCGCGGCAGCCGACGGATGCCCGACGGCGCGGCGCACCCCGACATGCAGCTCAACCTGATGAGCCACCGGCTCGTGGAGTTCGTCGCCCAGGACCCGGACCGCGAGGTGCTGGCCGGGGACCAGATGTTCCTCGACCTCGACCTCTCCCACGCCAACCTCCCCGCCTGGAGCGAGCTCCACATCGGCGGTCCCGAGGGGGCCGTGGTCGTGGTGACCGACCAGCCCCACAACGGCTGCGCGAAGTTCATCGCCCGCTACGGCAAGGACGCGATGGCCTTCGTCAACGGTCCGGAGGGCAAGCCGCGGCGGCTGCGCGGGCTGTGCGCCAAGGTGGTGCGCCCGGGCCCGGTCCGACCGGGCGACGAGGTGGTCGTCGTACGCCCCACGACGTGACGGTTCCCACACCCGCGCGGCCGCACCCGCGTGGGAGCATGCGTCCATGACTGACGAGACTGCCCGCGAGTTCAGCACGGTCGGCGTGATCGGCCTCGGCACGATGGGCGCCGGCATCGCCGAGGTCTTCGCCCGCAACGGCTACACCGTGATCGGCGTCGAGCTCAACGACGGCGCCGTCGAGCGCGGCCACCAGCACCTCGAGCACTCCACGGGTCGCGCGGTGAAGCGGGAGAAGATGACCGCGGAGCAGCAGGCCGAGCTGCTCGGCCGGATCACGCTCACCACCGACATGCAGGCGCTCGCCGTGGCCGACCTCGTGGTCGAGGCCGTGGTCGAGTCGCTCGAGGTCAAGAAGTCGATCTTCCGGCTGCTCGACGGCATCGTCCGCGACGACGCGGTGCTCGCGACCAACACCTCCTCGCTGAGCGTCACCGAGATCTCGACGGCCAACTCCAAGCCCGGCCGCGTCATCGGCGTCCACTTCTTCAACCCTGCGCCCGTGCAGAACCTCGTCGAGATCATCCGCACCGTCGTCACCGAGCCGGCCGTCCTGGAGGACGTGCAGGGCGTGCTGCGCGGCCTGGGCAAGAACCCGGTCGTCTGCGGCGACAAGGCCGGCTTCATCGCCAACACGCTGCTCTTCGGCTACCTCAACCACGCGGTCGCGATGTACGAGGGCAAGTACGCCTCGCGCGAGGACATCGACGCCGCCATGCGCTTCGGCTGCGGCTACCCGATGGGACCGCTGGCGCTGCTCGACCTGATCGGCCTCGACACGGCGTACGAGATCCTCGACACGATGTACAAGCAGGGCCGCGACCGGCTGCACGCGCCGGCGCCGATCCTCAAGCAGTACGTCACCGCCGGCCTGCTGGGTCGCAAGTCGGGCCGCGGCTTCTACACCTACGAGGCGCCCGACTCGCCGGTCGTCGTCGACGACGCCCAGACGCCGAGCGCCGACGACCTGCCGCAGCTCCGCCACGACATCCGGCTCGTCGGCGTCGTCGGCACCGGGACGATGGCCTCGGGGATCGTGGAGGTCTTCGCCAAGGCGGGCCACGACGTGCTCTTCGCCGGCCGCGGCCAGGACAAGGTCGACGGGGTCGTCGCCACGATCACCCGGAACTTCGACAAGCAGATCCAGCGCGGTCGGGCCACCGAGGAGCAGAAGATCGAGGTGCTGGGCCGCGTGCGCGGCACCACCTCGCTCGACGACCTCCGCGACGTCGACCTCGTCGTCGAGGCGATCGCCGAGGACCTCGCGATCAAGACCACGCTGTTCGAGAACCTCGACGAGATCTGCCGGGGCGGTCGAGGAGGGGCGGGCGCCATCCTCGCGACCACGACGTCCTCGCTGCCGATCATCTCGATGGCCAAGGTCACCTCGCGTCCGCAGGACGTCATCGGCATGCACTTCTTCAACCCCGCCGCGATCATGAAGCTCGTCGAGGTGGTCTCCACCGTCGCCACCGACGAGGCCGTGACCGAGACCGTGCTCGCCCTGTGCGAGAAGGTCGGCAAGGTCGCGGTGAGGTGCGGTGACCGTGCCGGGTTCATCGTCAACGCCCTGCTGTTCCCCTACCTCAACGACGCCGTGAAGATGCTGGAGGCGCACTACGCCACCGCGGACGACATCGACATGGCGATGAAGCTGGGCTGCGCGCTGCCGATGGGTCCCTTCGAGCTGCTCGACGTCGTCGGCAACGACGTGTCGCTGGCCATCCAGAAGGAGCTCTACCTCGAGTTCCGCGAGCCCGGGTTCTCCCCGGCGCCGCTGCTGGAGCACCTCGTCACGGCCGGCTACCTCGGTCGCAAGGCCGGGCGCGGGTTCCGGGACTACAGCGCGCGGTACGACCTCGGTCAGTCGAGGCAGAACTCGTTGCCCTCGGGGTCGGTCATCACGACGTGACCGCCGGTCATCGGTGGGGCGGGCTCGTGCCGCTCCACCCGGGTCGCGCCGAGGGCGACCAGTCGCTCGGACTCCGCCTCCAGGGCCGCCATCCGTTCCTCGCCCTCGAGGCCCGGCGCGGCGCGCAGGTCGAGGTGGACCCGGTTCTTCGCGGTCTTGCCCTCCGGCACGCGCTGGAAGAACAGCCGCGGTCCGTCGCCGTCGGGGTCCTGCGCGGCCGACGCGGAGTTCCACTCCGACTCCGGCACGCCGACCTCGCGCAGGAAGTCGTGCCAGGCGTCGAAGACGTCCTGCCCGGGCTCGACCTCCCGACCGGGCGGGGGTGGGTTGACGTAGCCCATGGCGGCCGCCCAGAAGCGGGAGAGCGTCTCGGGGTCGTGGGCGTCGAAGGTGACCTGGATCGTTCGGCTCATGCCCGACATCCTGCCGGGCACCACTGACACTCCACCTCAGGCGTGGGCGCGCCCGTGGGTCTGCTCGGTGACCAGGCCCGCGAGCCGGGCGCGCGTGTTGATGTCGAGCTTGCGGTAGATGTGGGTCAGGTGGGCATCGACCGTGCGCGGGGAGACGAAGAGCTCCTCGGCGATCGCGCGGCTGGTGAGGCCCTGGGCCACGCGCTCCGCGACCAGCCGCTCGGCCGCCGTCAGCTGGTCGAGGACGGACGGCGGCTCGGAGGTGGGGCGGTTGAAGACGGCGCCGACGAGGGCGACGGCGTCGGCGGAGAGGTCGTCGCCGTCGATCCACGCCTCGGGCGCCCGGCTCGCCGGCACCACGTCGTAGTCGGCGGCGTAGCCCCACCGCACGGCCATGCGAGGGGTGCGCAGCGCGGCGGCGGCGGCCGCCACGGTCCGCGCCTCGGGGAGCCGGCGGGCCCGCGCGACCCCGGCCAGCCCGTCGAGCACGTCGGCGGCGCGCAGGGGGAGCCGCATGGTGCGGCAGTGGTCGAGGGCGGTGAGGTACGTCGTGGTGGCCTGGTCGAGGTCACCGAGGCCGACGAGGGCGCGGCCGAGCAGCAGCCGGGCCTCGACGCTGTCGCGACCCAGCCGCGCGGAGTCCGCGAGCGCGACCACGTCGGCGGCGAGGCCCGCCGCCTGTCGCAGCTCGCCGCGCACCAGCAGGTCGCGACCGTCCTGGGTGAGCACCGGGAGGCGTACGGCCCACGGCAGGCTCTGGCGGTCGACCTCGACGGGTACCCACGTCGGGTCGAGGCCCCGCAGCAGGGTCTCGGCCAGCAGCCCGACCCGGTCCTCGGCGAGCTCGCGGGCCTCGAGCACCACGGCCCGGGTGCCGGCGACCGCCTCGGCGACGCGTCCCTGCTCCAGCGCGATCCGGGCCAGGAGGGTGCGGGCGGAGAGGTCGATCCACCGCTCGTCGCGACTCATCCGCGCCGGCAGGGCGTCACCGGCAGCCTGCGCCGCCTCCGCGAAGCGACCCTGGGAGGTGTAGACGTCGGCGAGGGTCCGGGTGGCCTGGCGGCGGATCGAACCCTCGGGATCGAGGTCCAGTGCGCGGCGGGCCTCGCGCTCGGCGAGCTCCATCTCGCCGGCGTCGAGGTGCATCTCGGCCCTGATGGACGCGGTCTTGGCCAGCTGCTCCTCCGGGCTGGGGGCCGACGAGGCGTGCTCGTCAGCCCGGTCCAGCAGCCAGAGGCCCTCGTAGGTCCCGCGCATCTCGGAGGCGGCGATCCCGGCCCGCCGGGCGATCTGGGCGCCGATCGCCGGTGGTCCGTCGCCACTGGACAGGGCGGCCTCGAGGATCTCGACGGCGTCACGCGCGCGCATCGAGGTGTAGAGCGAGGAGAAGATCCGGTTGGCCACCGAGTAGCCCTCGGCGCGGGTCTCGGGCTTCGCGCACGCGGTGAGCACGGCGTGGCGCATCGCCGGCAGGTCCTTGAGCCAGTCGGCGTCGGCGGCGCCGTAGTTGTCGTGGGCCGGCGCGTTGTCGTCCGCCCAGCCGATCAGTCCCGCCTCCACCGCCGCCACGTCGTGCGGACGCGCGAGGGCGCGAGCCCGGCCGCGGATGGGCGAGAGCATGTCGAAGCGTCCGCGGGAGTCGACCTCGAGCAGGCTGCGGCGGACGAGGTTGCCGGCCAGCTCGGCGGCGCGGGGCGCGGACTCGTCCAGCACCCGGGCGAGCACCCCCAGCCCGACAGGGAATCCCAGCAGCCCGATCCGGCGCAGGGCGGTGGCGCTGTCGTCGTCGAGCAGGTCGTGGGCGGAGTCGACCGCCTCGTCGAGGCTGGCGCTGGACATCGCGTTGCTCAGCCCGACCAGCGCCGACTGCACGGCGACCTGCTCGATGAGGAGCGGGAGGCCGCCCGTGGCCCGGAGCAGCCGGCGTACCTCGCGGGCCTGCGTGTCGAGGTCGACCTGCTGGCCGCCCGCGGACCGGACCCGGCGCAGGAACAGCTCCACGGCGGCGCCCTCGAGGGGCGAGTGGTGGGACGGCACCGGCAGCGGGCCGACCCGCACGACGGACTCGTACGGCTGGCCGGCGGTGGTCAGCGCGGTCACCACCACCCGGGCGTCGCTCGTGCTCTCCAGCACTGCCTGCAGCATCGGTCCGGCCTCGGTGGCGTCGAGGTCGAGGCCGTCGAGCACCAGCAGGCACTCGCGACCGTCGACGGCGCGCCCCAGGGCGCCCACGAGGGAGTCACCGGGGGCCGTCTCGGCGTCGACGCACTGCAGCGCGGCGACGAGCAGGTCGTCGAGGCTCCGCAGGGCGCGCGCGTCGACCCACCAGGTCTCGGCCCCGGCTGCGACGTGGCGCACGATGAGCGTCTTGCCGCTGCCGGGCGGGCCCACGACGGTCACCCAGCGCGACTCGTCGAGCGCGGCGCCCAGCGCGCGCTGGACGTCGTCACGGCCCAGGCACGGAGACAGCACGGGTCGAATCTATCGTCCTCGCGGCCGGAGTTAGGTAGGACTACGGATGCCGGTCACCGGCCCCGCGCGGGAGGGTTGGCACACGCCGAGGGCGACGGGACCGCACAGGGGAGGGTCTCGAAGCCCACCGGCCGCCTCTCAGAGCAGGTCGTGCATCGTCGGGGGTCGATGTGCGACCTGCTCGTGCGTGCGCGGGAGCGCGCTCCGTTCGCTTCTCGGGGCGCGCTCCGACCGCCGTGTCGATCTTGCTGCCGCTGCGTACGCTGTGGCCATGGAACTCGTCCTCGTGCTCCTCGTCCTCGGCGGGCTGACCGCCGTCGCAGTGGCGGCCGGCAAGACGGGTAAGCGGCGCGAGCTGGCGCGCGCCGAGGCGGAGGTCGCGCCGGTGAAGCGGCTCGCCGAGGAGGACGTCACGGCCCTCGGCGTCGAGCTCCAGGACCTCGACATCGACCTCGCCGGCGAGCAGCTCGACCCGGGCGCCAACGCCGACTACCAGCGCGCGCTCGACGCCTACGAGTCGGCCAAGACGGCCGCCGCCGCGCTGACCCGCCCCGACGACGTACGGCACGTGACCGAGATCCTCGAGGACGGCCGCTACGCCATGGCCTGCGTCCGCGCGCGCGTCGCCGGCCAGCCGCTGCCGCAGCGTCGTCCCCCGTGCTTCTTCGACCCCCGCCACGGCATGTCGGTCGCCGACGTGCCGTGGACGCCGCCGGGCGGCGCGTCCCGCGACGTCCCCGCCTGCGCGCTCGACATCGAGCGGGTCCGCGCCGGCGCGGAGCCCGACATCCGCAAGGTGATGGTCGGCTCGCGACGCGTGCCCTACTGGCAGGGCGGGCGGGCCTACCAGCCCTACGCCCAGGGCTACTTCGGTGGCTTCGGCCCGATGGACTGGATGTTCATGGGCATGCTGTTCGGTGGTGGCTTCGACGGCATCGGTGACGGCATCGGCGCCCTCGGCGAGGGTCTCGGCGACATGTTCGGCGGCATCGGCGACGGCATCGGCGGCCTGTTCGACGGCTTCGACTTCTAGCCCGTGAGCCTGCACACGACCGTCCTCGGTGACGACGCACCCGGGGCGACCGTCGCCTTCTGCCACGGCCTCTTCGGACAGGGCAAGAACTGGACGCAGGTCGCCAAGGCGCTCAGCACCGACCACCGCGTGCTGCTGCTCGACATGCCCAACCACGGCCGCTCGCCGTGGACGGAGACGTTCGACTACCTCGAGCTGTCCGACCTCGTCGCCGACGAGCTGCGCGAGCGGTCGCCGCAGGCCCCGGTGACCCTGGTCGGGCACTCCATGGGCGGCAAGATCGCCATGTGCCTGGCCCTGCGGCACCCCGAGCTCGTCGAGCGGCTCGTCGTCGTCGACGTGGCACCGGTGGCCTACCCGAGCGGGCGTGAGTTCGTCGGCTACATCGAGACCATGCGCGGCCTCGACCTCTCCACGCTCGAGCGCCGCGACCAGGCCGACGAGGCGTTGCGCGAGCCGGTGCCCAACCCGGTCGTGCGCAGCTTCCTCCTGCAGAACCTCCGCCGCAGCGACGACGGCTGGCACTGGCAGGTCAACCTCGACCTGCTCGGCGCGTCGATGGACGGGCTGACCGGCTGGCCGGGCGAGGCGCTCGGCGACGCGTCGTACGACGGCCCGGTGCTGTGGGTGGGCGGTGCCGACTCCGACTACATCGACGACGCGCACGCGCCCGAGATGGACCGTCGCTTCCCGCGCAACCGCCGGGTGCTGGTCAAGGGTGCCGGCCACTGGGTGCACTCCGAGCAGCCGGCGGTGTTCCTCGAGGTGCTGCGCCGGTTCCTGCCCGCCGCGGCCGCTAGTCGCGGGTCAGGCCCGCTGGCGGGCGCGGTAGGCCGCGACGGCCTCGCGGTTGCCGCACGTGGTGGAGCAGTAGCGGCGCGAGCGGTTGCGGGAGAGGTCGAGCACCACGTCGTCGCAGTCGTCGGACGCGCACCGGTCGAGCCGCGACATCTCGTCGGCCCGGATCACGTCGATCATCGCCATCGCCGTCTCGACCACGACGCGCTCCTCGAGCGGGCGGTCGGGGTCGACGGCGTGGACGTGCCAGTCCCAGTGGTCGTGCCGCTGGAGCTGGGGGAGGGCCTTCGCCTTCGCCAGCATGCCGTTGACGATGTCGGCGGCCTCGTCGCGCTCGGCCAGCAGCAGCGTCCTGAGGGCGGGGCGCAGGCGGCGTACGGCGTCGAGCTCGCCCTGCGTCGCGTCGAGCCGACCGGTGTAGGGCCACGAGGCCAGGAACGCGGACAGGTCGTCCACCGAGCCGAGCGGGTCGCCCGGCTCGTCGGTGGAGTTGACGAGGGCGACCGCGGCCTGGAGCGCGGCGTCCGTGTCATCCGTGAAAAGCATGTTGACACATTACATGACGTCGCCATAGTGTCATGACCGTGACGGCTTTGACGCATGACATGGCGCGCTCTCGTACGACCACCGGGCTGGCGCTGGCAATCGCGTCGGCGACGTCGTTCGGCCTGTCCGGCGTGCTGGCGCGTGGGCTGCTCGACACCGGCTGGAGCGCCGGCGCGACCGTCGCGCTGCGCATCGCGATCGCCGCGGCCGTGCTGGTCGTGCCGGGCGCCCTGGCCCTGCGCGGTCGGTGGGACCTGCTCCGCACCAACGCGAGCCTCATCGCGGTCTACGGCGTCGCCGCCGTGGCCGGCGCGCAGCTCTGCTACTTCTACGCCGTCACCTACATGCAGGTGAGCGTCGCCCTGCTGCTGGAGTACACCGCGCCGGTCGCCGTCGTGGTGTGGCTGTGGCTGCGCCACGGTCACCGTCCCTCGGGGCTGACCCTCCTCGGCGCGGGCATCGCGGCCGGCGGGCTGGTGCTGGTGCTCGACGTGATCTCCGGCGCCGAGCTGAGCGCCGTCGGCGTGCTGTGGGCGCTGGGCGCGATGGTCGGCGCCGCGACGTACTTCGTGATCTCCGCCGACGAGGACAATGGCCTGCCCGGCATCACGCTGGCCGCGGGCGGGCTGCTCGTGGGCGGGCTCGTGCTCCTGGTGGCGGGCGCCTCGGGAGTCCTGCCGTTCCACGCGTCCACCGCGGACGCGGTCTACGACGGACGGACCGTCGCGTGGTGGATCCCCGTCGTCGCGCTGGGCCTGGTCACGGCAGCCTTCTCGTACGTCACCGGCATCGCGGCCGGCCGCCGGCTCGGCAGCCGGCTGGCGTCCTTCGTCGCGCTCGGGGAGGTCCTCGCCGCGGTGATCTGGGCGTGGCTGCTGCTGGGCGAGCTGCCCCGCCCGGTCCAGCTCGCCGGCGGCCTGCTGGTGCTGGTCGGTGTCGTCGTGGTCAAGCTGGGCGAGGGCCGGGCTCCGCTCGTCGTCGAGCCGCTGCCCGAGCGCTGAGCTCAGCGAGCGTCCTGCCGCTTGAGGAACACCTCGCGGTGCAGCAGCAGCAGCGCCGCCGCGACGGGCACCGCCAGCAGCGCGCCGATGACACCCATCAGCGAGCCACCCACCAGGGCGGCGACCACCGTCACCGATCCGGGGATGTCCACCGACTTCTTCATGATGCGCGGGTAGATGAGGTACGACTCCACCTGCTGGTAGGCGACGTAGTAGACGAGCGCGATGAGGGCGATCGTCGGTGACACCGTGAGGGCCAGCAGCGTCATCAGCGCACCGGAGACGAACGCGCCGACCACGGGGATCAGCGAGAACAGCCCGACCACGAAGGCGAGCGCGAAGGCGTAGTCGCCGAGCCCCACGATGAACGAGAAGACCAGCGTGCTGACCCCGGCGCACAGCGCGACGAGGAAGGCGCCGGCGACGTACGCGCCCGGTGGACCTGATGATCTTGTCGCCGAGCTCGCTGACGCGGGGGCGCTTCGACGCCGGGGCGAGGGAGTAGCCGGCGTGCTTGATGCTCGGCAGCGAGGCCAGGAAGTAGATCATCAGCACGAGCACGATGAGGCTGTTGGCCAGCGCGGAGAGGACCCGGAGGCCGACGCCGAGCGCGCCGCCGAACACCTTCTGGCCGAAGTCGCCGTTCTGGATGTACTCGCGTGCCTTGGCGATGACGTCGTACTGGTCGTCGAGCTTCTGGACCTGCTTGTTGGCCTGCAGGTCGTCGAGCCACCCGGGCGCGTTCTTGGTGATCTGGGCGATCTGGTCGCTGATCACAGGCGCGATCGCGACCACGAAGAGAGCGAGCACGCCGATCACGACGACGAGGACGAGCAGGACGGAGAGACCGCGCCGGATGCCCCGGCGCATGAAGAGCTCGACGACCGGGTTGAGCCCGATCGCCAGGAACATCGACATCACCAGCAGGATGAGGACCGAGGAGATGCTCAGCAGCTGCTGGCTGAGGAAGATCGCGACGACCGCGCCCAGCGCGCCGAAGAACCCGATCTTGAAGGGGGAGTGGCGCAGCAGCAGCGGGGCCGGCCCCGGCTCGGCCTCGACGTAGGGCGCGGGTGCGGCGTCGTCGATGACGAGATCGGTCGCGTCGTCGATCTTCTCGGCGATCCCGGCGGCGGTCCTCGCCGACTCCTCGGCCGACTCGGCAGCGGCCTCGGCACGGTCGGCGTCCTCGCTGACCTGCTCCACCACCGCCTCGAGCACCTCGGGGGCATCGGCGTGCGTGGTGTCGTCGGGCGCGGTGTCGTCGGGCGCGGAGTCCCGGGAGGAGGTCGCCTCCCGGAGCCGGTCGCGCCAGCTCAGGGCTTGTCCTCTCCGAAGCCGGCGACGACGTCACGGAGGGCGCCGAGCTGGGCGGTGATCGCGTCCCGGCGCTTGGAGATCCGGTCGACCTCGGCCTGGATGTTGGCGAGCTCGCGCTCGGCCTCCGCCGCGCGGGTCGCACCGATCGAGTCCGCCTGGGTGCGTGCGGAGGCGACGACCTGCTCGGCCTCGCGCCGGGCGCGGGAGAGCAGGCCCTCGGCCTCGGACTGCGCCTGCTGCCGGTGGGCGTTGGCCTGGGCCGTGGCCTCGCGGGCGCGCTGCTCGGCCGCCGTCGCCCGGTCCTCGGCCTCGGCGACGAGGCGCTGGGTCTCGGCGGTCGCGTTGCTGTGGTGCTCGGCGGCCTCGCGGGTCAGCCGCTCCTTCTCCACGGCGAGCGTACGGCGTGCCTCCTGGACCTCGCGGTCCGCGGCGGCGCGCGACTGCTCGGCCTCGCGGGTCGCGGTGACCCGCATCTCGTTGGTCTCCTGCTGGGCGGCGAGCCGGACCTGGTCGGACTCGCGGCGTGCCGCGGCGAGCAGGTCCTCGGCCTCCGCCTTGGCGAGGGAACGCTCGGTCTCGGCGTCGGCAGTGATCCGGGAGCGCATCTCGTCGAGCTCCTTGAGCTGGACCATGCGCATGTCGTCGGCCTCGCGGGCGGCGTCGGCGCGGATGCTGTGCGCGTCGCGGTCTGCCCGCTGCCGGATGTCGTCGGCGTCGCGGCGGGCGGCGTCGCGGACGTCGCCGGCCTCCTCCTCGGCCAGCTTGAGCATCGAGGTCGCGCGGCCACCGAGGCCGGCGTACGTCGGGTTGCTGTTCTCCTCGACCTCGGTGCGCAGCCGGGCGATCTCGCCCTCGAGGTCGATGACCCGCTGCTCGCTGCTCGCCAGGCTGGTCGCGAGCCCCGACTTCTCGCTCTGGAGCTGGCCGAGGCGCTGGTCCACCGCGGACCTGTCGTAGCCGCCGCGCCTCACCTGGGGCAGCGGGGCAGCGGGAGCGGCCGGGACGACGGGGGACCGTCGGGTCGTGTCGAGGTCGGGCGCGGTGGCGCGCGGGGGCACCACGGGTGCGGGCTTCGCGGCCACGGCCGGCTCGGCGGGCTTCGCGGGCTCGGCGGGCTCGCGGGCTCGGCGGGCTTGCGGCCGCTGCCTTCACGGGCATCGTCGGCTCGGCGCTCCGCCCGACGCGGGCTCGTCCTTCGGCGTCACGGGCAGGACTTGTGTCTCCTCGCCCGCGTCGCTCCCGGCTCGCGCGTCGTCACCGTCGGACTCCGGCTCGTCGAAGATGGACAGGCCCTGGTCGGAGCTCATGCTGCGACACCCACTCTCACGTCGTCGTACGGACTGCGTCGGTGCCAGTCTGTCCGATGGCCGGGGCAGGACGACACCCCGGCTCGCGGACGGTCCGCCCCGCAGGGTGAGGGAAAGGTCTCAGGCCGCGCTCAGACCCCGCGGAACCGGTTGATCGCGGTCTCGTGCTGCGCGCGCAGCTCGTGGTCGAGCACGCCGAGGCCCTCCTCGGGGGACAGGCACAGCACGCCGACCTTGCCCTGGTGGGTGTTGTGGTGGACGTCGAGCGAGGCCTGCCCGACCTCCTCGAGGGTGTAGGTGCGCGACAGCGTCGGGTGGATCTTGCCCTTGGCGATGAGGCGGTTGGCCTCCCACGACTCGCGGTAGTTGGCGAAGTGGCTGGAGATGATGCGCTTGAGGTTCATCCACAGGTAGCGGTTGTCGTACTCGTGCATGTAGCCCGAGGTCGAGGCGCAGGTGGTGATGGTGCCGCCCTTGCGGGTCACGAAGACCGAGGCGCCGAACGTCTCGCGGCCGGGGTGCTCGAAGACGATGTCGATGTCCTCGCCGCCGGTGAGCTCACGGATCTTGGCGCCGAAGCGCTTCCACTCCTTCGGGTCCTGCTGGGTGTTCTCGTCGTTCCAGAACTTGTAGTCCTCCTCGGAGCGGTTGATGATCAGCTCCGCGCCCATGCTGCGGGCGATGGCCGCCTTCTCCTCGTTGGAGACCACGCACACCGGCGTGGCGCCGCCGTTGAGGGCGTACTGCGTCGCGAAGCCCCCGAGACCACCCGACGCGCCCCAGATCAGGACGTTGTCGCCCTGCTTCATGTCGCCGCCGTTCTTGCTGACGAGCTGGCGGTACGCCGTGCAGTTCACGAGGCCGGGGGAGGCGGCCTCCTCCCAGGTGAGGTGCTCGGGCTTCGGCATCAGCTGGTTGGCCTTGACCATCGCCACGTCGGCGAGGCCGCCGAAGTTGGTCTCGAAGCCCCAGATCCGCTGCTCGGTGTCGAGCATCGTGTCGTTGTGGCCGTCGGGGCCCTCGAGCTCGACCGAGAGGCAGTGCGCCACGACGCGGTCGCCGGGCTTCCACTTGGTGACGCCGGGGCCCGTCTTGAGCACGACGCCGGACAGGTCGGAGCCGACCACGTGGTACGGCAGGTCGTGGCGCTTGGTGAGCTCGCTGTTGCGGCCGTAGCGCTCGAGGAAGCCGAAGGTCGACACCGGCTCGAAGATCGAGGTCCACACGGTGTTGTAGTTGATGGTCGAGGCCATCACGGCCACGAACGCCTCACCGGGACCGAGCTCGGGCAGCGGCACCTCCTCGACGTGGAGGGACTTGCGCGGGTCCTTCTCCTTGGCGGTGAGGCCCTCGAACATGTCCACCTCCTCCTTCTTCACGAAGGCGGCGCGGTAGGACTCGGGGAGCTCCAGGGAGGCGAAGTCCTCCGTGGTCGCGGTGCCGGACTGGATGGCGTCGAGGATGTTCTGCACGGGTGTCTCCTGATGCGCGAGGGTCGGTCGGGTCAAGGTACCGGTCGGTAACCTCGGGTGGGCCGAGGTGTGAGGTACGTCGCTAGCGAGCGGGCTCGACGAGCTCGACGAGCACGCCCCCGGCGTCCTTGGGGTGGATGAAGTTGACCCGGCTGTCGGACGTGCCGCGGCGCGGGGCGTCGTACAGCAGGCGCAGGCCGCGCCCGCGCAGCACGTCGGCCACGTGCTCGACGTCGTCGACGCGGAAGGCGAGCTGCTGGAGCCCGGGGCCGCTGCGGTCGAGGAACTTCGCGATCGTCGACTCGGGGGTCAGCGGCGCGAGGAGCTGGATGCAGGAGTCCGTGTCGCCCACTCCCACCATCGCCTCGCGGACGCCCTGCTCCTCGTTGACCTCCTCGTGGAGGACCTGCATGCCGTAGGTGTCGCGGTAGAACGCGATCGCCTCGTCGAGGTCGGGCACGGCGATGCCGACGTGGTCGATGGCCGTGAAGAGGTGCTGGACGTCCTGCAGTGGGTCGGGCGCGCTCATGGGCACATGGTGGCCGAAGGCGACGTGGGGCGCGAGGGGGTGTGACGTGTGCCTCACGCCGGCCACCTCACACACCCTGCCGGAGGTAGTCCCCAGGTGGGTATCGTCGGCTCCATGACTGGATCTGCCAAGACCGTGACTGTCCTCGTTGCCGGAGCCCGCACCCCGATCGGCCGCCTGCTCGGCGGCCTCAAGGACCAGACGGCGGCCGACCTCGGCGGCGTCGCGATCAAGGGGGCCCTGGAGAAGGCGGGCGTGAGCGGCGAGCAGGTCGACTACGTGATCATGGGCCAGGTCATCCAGGCCGGCACCGGCCAGATCACCGCGCGCCAGGCGGCCGTCAAGGGCGGCATCCCGATGAGCGTCCCGTCCATCACCATCAACAAGGTGTGCCTCTCGGGCATCAACGCGATCGCGATGGCCGACCAGCTCATCCGCGCCGGCGAGCACGAGATCGTCGTCGCCGGCGGCATGGAGTCGATGACCCAGGCTCCGCACCTGCTGCCGAAGAGCCGCGAGGGCTTCAAGTACGGCGACACCACGCTCGTGGACTCGATGGCCTACGACGCGCTCTACGACCAGTTCACCCACCAGGCGATGATCAGCCTGACCGACGGGTGCAACGCGGCCGGAGCCGACCTGACGCCGCGAGGAGCAGGACGCGTTCGCCGCGCAGTCGCACCAGCGGGCCGCCGTCGCCTGGAAGAACGGCGTCTTCGACGACGAGGTCGTCCCGGTCACGATCCCCAGCCGCAAGGGCGACATCACCGTCGCCGAGGACGAGGGCATCCGCGGCGACACCACGGTGGAGTCGCTGTCGGGGCTGCGCCCGGTGGCCAAGGACGGCAGCATCACCGCCGGGTCCGCCTCCCAGATCTCCGACGGCGCCTGCGCCGTGGTCGTGATGAGCAAGGCGAAGGCCGAGGAGCTCGGGCTGACCTGGCTCGCCGAGATCGGCGCCTCCGGGCAGGTCGCCGGCCCCGACTCCTCGCTCCAGCTCCAGCCGGCCAACGCGATCGCGAAGGCGGCCGAGAAGGAGGGCATCGCCGTCTCCGACATCGACCTGTTCGAGCTCAACGAGGCCTTCGCCGCCGTCGGCATCGAGTCGGCGCGCCAGCTCGGCGTGGACCAGGACCGGGTCAACGTCAACGGCGGCGCCATCGCGCTCGGCCACCCCGTCGGGATGTCCGGCGCCCGCATCGTGCTGCACCTCGCGCTGGAGCTCCAGCGGCGTGGTGGCGGCGTCGGTGCCGCCGCGCTCTGTGGTGGCGGTGGCCAGGGCGACGCCCTGATCATCCGCGTCCCCGCGTCTTGAGGGAGGCGTGACCCGGCGTCGCGCCCCGGCGGTCCCTGACCTCGTCGCGCGGGCGCGGCAGGGCGAGGCCGCCGCGGTCGCCCGCCTGATCACCCTCGTCGAGGCCGACTCGCCCGCCCTGCGCGAGGTGATGTCGGCCCTGCGCGAGCACACCGGCCGCGCCCACGTCGTGGGCATCACGGGTCCTCCCGGCGTCGGCAAGTCGACCTCGACCAACGCCCTCGTGGCGGCCATGCGCGCGGACGGTCGTCGGATCGGGGTGCTGGCCGTCGACCCGTCGTCCCCGTTCTCGGGGGGAGCCCTGCTCGGCGACCGGGTGCGGATGGGGGACCACGCGCTCGACCCGGAGGTCTACATCCGCTCGATGGGCGCCCGCGGTCACCTGGGCGGGCTGGCCCGCTCCACGCCGCAGGCCGTACGCGTCCTCGAGGCCGCGGGCTGCGACGTCGTGGTCGTGGAGACCGTCGGCGTCGGGCAGAGCGAGGTCGAGGTGGCCGGCCTGGCCGACACCACGCTCGTCCTGCTCGCCCCCGGCATGGGCGACGGCATCCAGGCCGCCAAGGCCGGCATCCTCGAGATCGGCGACGTGTACGCCGTCAACAAGGCCGACCGCGAGGGCGCGGACCGCACCCGGCGCGAGCTGCGCACGATGCTGACCATGGCCGAGCGCCCCGAGGGCGCCTGGCGCGCGCCGGTCCTGCAGACCGTGGCCAGCACGGGCGAGGGGATCGACGCGCTGCTGGCCGAGATCGACCGTCACGCTGCCTGGCTCACCGAGTCGGGCGAGCTGGCACGGCGTCGTACGGCGCGGGCGCGGAGCGAGGTCGAGGCGATCGCGCTCGCCACGATGAGCGAGCGGTGGGCAGCGGCCGGCGGCGGTGCCGACCTGGACGACCTCGCGGGCCGCGTCGCGGCCGGGGACGTCGATCCCTACGCCGCGGCGGACGAGCTGCTCGGTGAGGACGCCTAGGCCGACAGGACCTCGCGGAGGTCCTCCGCGGTCTGGCGCGTCCACGCCTGGAGCAGGGGCAGGCTGACCCCCTCAGCGGTGATGGCGAGCAGGTGGTCGGCGTCAGCGGATCCGGGCACCGAGGCGATCACCGTGTGGCGCCGGCCGGCGCTGAGCTCGACGGTCTCCACGACTCCCTCGGTGACGGCGGCGGGGGCGGTGGGCTCGGCACGTGCGGCGAAGGCCGTGCCGGTCTCCGACGAGACCTGCGCCAGGTCCGTGCGGGGCAGGCCGTAGGCAGCGAGCGGGAACCCGTCAGCGGTGCAGAGCAGCGCAGACGAGGGGGTGTCGATTGCCTGGAGCACGTCGACGAGCGACTCCCACAGCGGCTGCACCCGATCGCCGTCAGACGCGCGGGAGACCTGCTGGCGGCGGCGCTGCGAGGAGCGTCCGACCCACGAGGCACCCGCGCTGGCGCCGAACGGGGAGGTGGTCTGGGTGGTCATGACGGGCACGTCCTTCCGAGTGACGGGAGAGCGACGGAGCCCGAGACGGCACCTGGTTGTGGATGTCCTGTTGCGTTTCTTGTGGGAGTGAATGTAGCCGGCCGAGGTCATGCGCGTCGGACATTTCGCCAAGTTCCGCGGGTCGCCGCGGCGACACCGCATCATGAACGGCGCGGTCAGCTGAGGCGCAGGGTCTGGCCGGTGATGCGGGCGCTGCCGGCGAGGAAGAGGGCGGCCTGGGCGACGGCCTCACCGGTGCGCGCCTCCTGCGAGCGCAGGAGGGTGTCGCCCGCCACGCGCGTGCCGGCGCGCGGGGCGTACTGGCGGGGGAGGACGGGGCGCGTGGTCTGCAGCACGGAGTTCACCCGGACCCCGAGCCCTGCCCACTTCTCGGCGGCGCGGGCGGTCGACTCGATGACCTGCGCCTGGGCCTCGTCGGCCGTGGAGGACAGCTCCAGCCAGGTGCGTACGGCGCCGGTGTTGACCACGCAGCCACCTCCGAGCGCCGGGCTCTGGCTGAGCTTGAGCCGCAGTCGGGTGGTGAGGAACGTCGGGCCGATGAGGCCGGAGCGCGCCGCCTGGGCGATGAAGGCGTGCTCGTCGGGCGGCAGGCCGTAGGGGAGGTTGCAGGACGCGGCGAGGACGAGCACGTCGAGGTGCTCGACCATCCCGGCGAGGTGGTCGATCGAGTCCTGGCGGGCCAGGTTGACCGACTCGTAGTCGAACGCGGAGAGGTCGGTGTCGTAGAGCGCGCGCAGCATCATCGTGCCGGTGACCGTCACCGACGCCCCCGCCTCGGCGAAGGACGTCGCGATGGTGTGACCCTCACCGCGCGTGCCGCCCACCACCAGTACCTGGTAGCCGGCGAAGTCGTATGACCCCGATGTCATTGGCTCCGGCCTCCCCTCGACCTCCGGGTTTTTCTACCACGCCTTCGGGGTGAGGTCACAGTCGGCCCGGAGCCTCAGGAGCGGTCTCGGACCACATCCTCCACCACCACCACTTCCCCCTCGAAGAACGGGTCGGCGAGGTCCGGATGACCGGTCCGCACGGCCGCGAACGTCCACAGCTTGTTGAAGACGAACGACACCGGCATCACGAGGCCGATGACGATCAGCTGCGACCAGTAGAGGCGACTGCGCAGGCCGCTGGAGTCGTCGAGGATGCCGGTCGGCAGGCCCACCGGGGAGTGGGGGTGCAGCAGGAGCGTGAGCAGGACCAGGCCGACCACCTGGCCGCCGAAGCCGACCACGAGGAACGGCCAGTACTCGTGCCACCAGCGCGAGACGCGACTGCTGCGGAAGGTCCACGTGCGGTTGAGCTGGAAGTTGGAGAGGTTGGCCACGAGGAACGCGACCGTCGAGTAGACGTGGTACCAGCGGAGGTTGAAGTCCGAGCTGCCGAGCCCGACGACGGCGTCCTCGAAGTGCGGGCCGAGCCGGCGCAGGATGATGAGCGTCAGCAGGTTGACCGCGACGCCCGACCCGCCGACGACCCCGAAGCGCAGGAGCATCCCGAGGTTGCGCCGGTGGCGCACGTAGAGAGCGGTGCCCCGGGACGTCATACGCGGGAGGTTACCCACCCGGGCGCCCTCGCACGGGCGGTCTCCCTAGGATTGTCCCCATGACGCAGCAACCGTTCAGCCGCCCCGGTGCCATCGACCTCTCCGGCCTCGGACAGCCCGCGCCGCCCCGGCCGGCCGCGCCCGGCTCGTCGTCCCCGCCCGTGGGTGCGCCGACCGCGGCAGGGACGTCGTACAGCGTGCAGGTCGACGAGCAGGGGTTCCAGGCCCTGCTCGAGCAGTCGATGACCGCGCCGGTGCTGCTGGCGTTCTACTCCCGCACCCGGATGCCCGAGAGTGGCCAGCTCGCCGACGACCTCGTCACGGTCGTCGAGGAGCACGAGGGCCGCTACCTGCTCGGCCTGGTCGACGTCGACGCCGTGCCGCAGATCGCGCAGGCCATGCAGATCCCGTCGATCCCGCTGGTCGTGGCGGTCGTCGACGGGCGGCCGATGCCGCTCCTGCAGGACGCGCTGCCCATCGAGGAGCTCCGCACCGCGCTGACGCAGGTCGGACAGCAGCTCACCGCCCAGGGCATCGCCGGACGGCACCAGCCGCGCTCGAGCGTCGCCCCGGCCGCCGAGGGCGAGGAGGAGACGGTCGACCCGCGCTACGCGCCGGCCCAGGACGCGCTCGTCGCCGGCGACATCGACGGTGCCGTCGCGGAGTACCAGAAGCTCCTCGACGCCAACCCCGCGGACGCGGAGGCGGCCGGCGGCCTGGCGATGGCCAAGGTCATGCAGCGCACCCAGGGCGTCGACCTGGCCGCGGCCCGCGCCGCGGCGGCCGAGCAGCCCGACGACGTCGACGCGCAGACGATGGTCGCCGACCTCGACATGCTCGGCGGCCACGTCGAGGACGCCTTCACCCGGCTGGTGAACCTGGTGGCCCGCACGGCCGACGCCGACCGCGCGAAGGCCCGCGACCACCTGCTCGGTCTCTTCGCCGCCGTCGGCAACGACGACCCGCGGGTGCTGGCGGGGCGTCGCAACCTGGCATCGGCCCTTTTCTGATCAGTGCGTGCCTGATTCCCGCTTCTCCAGGACCGAGCGTCCGGCCTCGAGCCGGGCGACCGGCACGCGGAACGGTGAGCACGACACGTAGTCGAGGCCGATCCGGTCGAAGAAGTGCACCGACCGCGGGTCGCCGCCGTGCTCCCCGCACACGCCGACCTTGAGGTCGGGCTTGGTCTGGCGGCCCTTCGTCGTCCCCATCTCGACCATCCCGCCGACCCCGAGCTGGTCGAGGGTCTCGAAGGGGGACACGTCGAAGATGGCGTGCTCGAAGTAGCGGGAGAAGAACGCCGCCTCGACGTCGTCGCGGGAGAAGCCCCAGCCCATCTGGGTGAGGTCGTTGGTGCCGAAGGAGAAGAAGTCGGCGGCCATCGCGATCCGGTCGGCGAGGAACGCGGCGCGCGGCAGCTCGATCATCGTGCCGATCGAGATGTCGAGGGTGACCCCGCGCGACTCCTGCACCTCGGCGATCTCCTTCTCGAGCACGGCCCGGACGATCTCCAGCTCCCGCACGCTCGCGACCAGCGGGACCATGATCTCCGCGCGCGGCGTGCCGTGCGCGTCGGTGCGGTCGGCGGCGGCCTCGGCGATCGCGCGGGCCTGCATCCGGAACAGGCCGGGGATCTGGATGCCCAGACGGACGCCGCGCAGGCCCAGCATCGGGTTCTGCTCGTGGAGCCGGCGTACGTGCGTGAGCAGGGTGGCGTCGTGCTCGTCGACCTCCCCGCGCTCCTCGTCGACGGCCACCTTCACGCTGAGGTCGGTGAGGTCGGGCAGGAACTCGTGCAGCGGCGGGTCGAGCAGCCGGATGGTGACCGGGAGCCCGTCCATCGCCTCGAGGATCTCGGTGAAGTCCTGGCGCTGCAGCGGGAGCAGCGCGTCGAGGGCGCCCTCCGTGCCGGCCTCGTCCTCGGCCACGATGAGCTTCTCGACCAGCTCGCGTCGCTCGCCGAGGAACATGTGCTCGGTGCGGCACAGCCCGATGCCCTGGGCGCCGAAGCGGCGGGCGCGCGCCGCGTCCTCCGGAGTGTCGGCGTTGGTGCGCACGCGCAGCCGACGGGCGCCGTCGGCGTGGGCCATGATCCGAGACACGGCGTGGGCCAGGTCGTCGTCCAGCTTCTCGCCCTCGAAGTGGCGTACGACGACGGAGTCGGCGACCGGGACGGCGCCGGCGAACACCTCGCCCGTGGTGCCGTCGATCGAGATCACGTCCCCCTCGCCGACGGTCTCGCCGTCGCGCACGCGGAACGTCCTGGCCTTGGTGTCGACGTCGAGGGACTCGGCGCCGCACACGCACGTACGGCCCATGCCGCGGGCGACGACGGCGGCGTGCGACGTCTTGCCGCCGCGGCTGGTGAGGATGCCGCGGGCCGCGACCATGCCCCGCAGGTCGTCGGGGTTGGTCTCCTTGCGGACCAGGATCACGTCCTCGCCCCGCTCGGCCCACTCCACGGCGGTGTCGGAGTCGAAGACGACCTTGCCGACGGCCGCGCCGGGGGAGGCGTTCATGCCCTTGGCGAGGAGGGTGCGCTCGGCCTTCTCGTCGAAGCGGGGGAACATCAGCTGGGCCAGCTGGTCGCCGGTGACCCGCAGGACCGCCTCGTCCATCTGGATCAGGCCCTCGTCGACCATGTGGACCGCGATGCGGAACGCCGCCTCGGGCGTCCGCTTGCCGACGCGGGTCTGGAGCATCCAGAGCTTGCCGCGCTCCACCGTGAACTCGATGTCGCACATGTCGCGGTAGTGCCGCTCGAGGCGGGTCATGATGGCCATCAGCTCGTCGTGCGACGTCTGGTCGATGTCGGCCATGTCGGCGAGGCTGACGGTGTTGCGGATGCCGGCGACGACGTCCTCGCCCTGCGCGTTCTGGAGGTAGTCGCCGTACTCGCCCTGGGCTCCGCTCGCCGGGTCGCGGGTGAACGCGACGCCGGAGCCGGAGTCCATGCCGAAGTTGCCGAAGACCATGGCCTGCACGTTGACGGCGGTGCCGAGGTCCTCGGGGATCCGCTCCTGGCGGCGGTAGAGGCGGGCACGGTCGGTGTTCCAGGAGTCGAAGACCGCCCGGATCGCGAGGTCCATCTGCTCGCGCGGGTCCTGCGGGAAGTCGCGCCCGGTCTGGTCCTTGATGATCTGCTTGAAGCTCGCCACGATCCCGCGCAGGTCGTCGGCGTCGAGGTCGAGGTCGGACTCGGTGCCCTTGGCCCGCTTGGCCTCGTCGAGCGCCTCGGAGAAGAGCTCGGAGTCGACGTCGAGCACCGTGCCGCCGAACATCTGCAGCAGGCGTCGGTAGGAGTCGAGGGCGAACCGCTCGTCCTCGCTGCGAGCGGCCAGCCCGCCGACGGAGGTGTCGTTGAGGCCGACGTTGAGCACCGTCTCCATCATCCCCGGCATGGAGAACTTCGCACCGGAGCGCACCGAGACGAGCAGCGGGTCGGTCGCGTCGCCGAGCCGCTTGTCCATCGCTGCCTCGAGGCTCGCGAGGTGCTCGGTGACCTCCTCGTCGAGACCCTCGGGCATGACCACCCTCTCCCGACTCCTGGAGGGCGAGGTAGGCCCGACAGGTCTCGGTCGAGATGGTGAACCCCGGCGGCACCGGGAGCCCCAGTGTCGTCATCTCGGCGAGGTTCGCACCCTTGCCGCCGAGAAGGTCCTTCTGGTCCTTGTTGCCTTCTGAGAATTCGTAGACCCACGCCATGAAGGCATCCTGCCTCAGCGACCGGACTCCGTATACGGCTGGCGACCAGCGACTGCCGCCCGCACCCGCCGAGCGGTGAAGTCGGCCGCGAGCTCGTCGACCTCCTCGAGCGTGCAGAACCGGGCGTCGCGGATCTCGCGCTCCTGCTTGACCACCTCGTCGAGCACCGCCGCGTCCCTGGTGCCGCCGTCGAAGACCAGGCACACGGCGTCGTCCCAGCCACCCCACGGCGGCAGCCAGTCGGTGAGCAGCAGGCCGCCGGGCTCGATCTCGAGGCCGAGCTCCTCCTCGACCTCGCGCTGCACGGCGACGCGGGGGGACTCGCCGACCTCGACGACGCCACCGGGCAGGTCCCAGTCGCGCTTGTAGGTCAGCTGGCACAGCAGCACCCGCCCCTCGGGGTCGCGCACCAGCATCTGCGAGATCGCGCGCTTGCGGGGGAGGAAGGAGTTGAGCAGCGACCGGAAGCTCTCCGGCTCGCTGAGGGGCGGGTCGGTGGCGAGCCGCGCATAGACGGCGTACGACGTCGCGTCGGGACGGTCGCCCATGCCGGGCACGACCCGCTGGCTGCCCTCGAGGCGCAGGCCGGCCCGGGTGGCCACCCGGCGGCTCGCGTCGTTGCGAGGATCGATGCGCGCCTCGACGCGCTGCACGCCGAGACCGCCGTCGTCGGCGGCGGCGAAGGCCCAGTCGACCAGCACCCGCACCGCCCGGGCGGCGTGTCCGCGCCCGCGGTGGCCGGCGTAGAGCACCCAGCTGAGGCTCGCCCCGTCGCGTGCCCTGCTTGGTGATCTCGACGCTGCCGACGAGGTCGCCCTCGTGCTCGATGACGAACGACGTCCGACGGCGGTCGGCGGCATAGTCCTCGCGCCAGTCCCGCACGGCGTCGCGGTGACGCTCGACCGACACGTCGGCCGGGTCCCAGCCGAACCACAGGGCCATCTCGTCGTCGTGGCCGGCGACCGCTTCGGCGACGTCGTCGTCCCGCCACGGCCGGAGCGTGACCACGCCATCCGTCAGGGTCGGCTGTTCGAGAGGCACTTCCTCACCCTAACGACCGGCCCTCGGCGCACCACGAAGGCAGTTCGCGACGCGTCGTGCCCCTTCGCAGCGCCGTCGCACCGACGTCGCGAGCAAACGGCCGACCTGCCTCGTGGTGCCGAGTCAGCGGACGACGTCGAAGCGGGCCATCATCCCGTGGTCCTCGTGGTCGAGCATGTGGCAGTGGATCATGAAGGCGCCGGTGTAGTCGGTGAACCGGGCGGCGACCTCGACCTCCTCGCCGGGCTCGAGCCGCCAGGTGTCCTCGAGGCCCCGCTCCCACGGCGGCGGTGCCGTTGCCGTCGCGCAGCAGGGTGCGCCACTGCTCGGCGTGGATGTGGACGTAGTGGGTGAGGTCGCTGGTGTTGCGGAAGCGCCAGCGCTCGACGGTGCCGAGCCGTGGGCGGTGATCCACGCGGGCGGGGTCGAAGGCCTTGCCGTTGATGGTCCAGGAGCTGCCGTGGTGGCCCGCGGAGTGGTCACCCTCGTCGAGGCCGAAGGTCCACGTCTTCGACACCGTGGCCGGGACGGGGGAGACGAGCTCCGGCGACGGCAGGCGTGACGGCAGGCGGGAGGGGTCGGCCGCTCGGGCGCCCACGCGGAACTCCATCACCGCGGTCTCGCGGGCGTCGGCGCCGGTGCTCCCGGCCGCTGCGGGCACCGACTCGAGGACCAGGCGCCGGCCGGTCGCCCCGCTGAAGTCGACGATGACGTCCGCGCGCTGGGCCGGGCCGAGGAGCACGGACGGGCGGACGACGGCGCGCGGGAGCAGGCCGCTGCCGGTGCCGATCTGGAGGAGGGGACGCCCGTCGGAGAGGGTCAGGTTGTAGCTGGAGAACGGCGAGGAGTTGAGCAGCCGCAGCCGGTAGCGGGTCGCGGAGACGCCGAGGTACGGCGCCGCGCGGCCGTTGACGAGGACGGTGTCGCCGACCGTGGCGTCGTCCGGCGGCGCGTTCGGGCCGATCCACGCCATCTCGCCGTGGTGGCCGACCATCTCGGGGCCGTCGGCGAACGGGTCGGTGAGCTGGTTGCGCGGCGTGAACGACCGCTCCGAGATCATCAGCGGGACGTCGCGCGCCCCGCCAGGGAGCCGCAGCCCCGGCGTCGGCGGATCGGTGACGATGAACATCCCCTGCAGGCCGCGCCAGTTGTTGCGCGCGGTGCGGTCCATCCGGTGGTCGTGGTACCAGAAGAACGACCCGGGCTCGGCGCGGCCGTCGTAGGTCAGCGGGTAGTCGTAGGTGCGGCTGGAGCCGCGCCGGATCAGCCGGCTGGTGGGCTGGCCGTCGTCCTTCGACGCGTGGTGGTCGCCGTGCAGGTGCGTCGACATGGAGCCGGCGCCCTTCGGCAGCCGGTTGACGACGGTGACCCGGGTGCCGCGGCCGCCGCGGCGCCGGATCGTCGGACCGGGATAGGTGCCGTCGTAGGTCCACATCGACGTACGCCGACCGTCCGGCAGGGTGCGTACGCGACTGCGCCGCATCACCAGCCGGATCTCGGCGCCGCGCTTCGTCGCGGGCACCACCAGCGGCTGGTCGAAGCTCGGCCGCTCGGGCTCGACCCCGCCGCCCGTCCCCGCGACGGTCAGGACGCCCCGCATGCCCGGGTGGAACTTGCAGTAGAACGCCCAGTCGCCGTCGGCGAGCGACTCGACGCCCGGGACCGTCGCGGTCGTGCCGGCGGCGACGCGTACGTCGAACACGGGCAGGCCGTCGGCTCCCTTGGCCACCGACGTGACGGTGTGGTCCATCGAGTCGAGGTTGACCACCGTGACCGTGCCGCCGCCCGTGACGGCCACGGCGGGGGTGGAGTAGCCCTTGCGGGTGCCGCCCTCCTCGATCACGACGGTCGCGTTCCGCACCGGCTCGGCGAAGGCCTGCGGTGTCTCGGGCGCGCCGCCGACGTCGTACGCCACCAGGGCCGAGGTGGCGAGCACCACTGCGACGGCACCGACCCGGATCCGTCCCCCCATCCGCCCGATGCTCGCTCCACCGTCGGACGGACCGCCACCCCTTTCTTGCGGTGGTCTGGACATCGACAGGACTACCGATGACGACGTCGTCGGATCGTGCCTTGATGGACTGTTGCCGGGAGACGCCGGCACGCAGAAAGGTTGGTCGACTCATGCAGATGGTGAAGACACTGCGCAGGGGGGTGGCCGTCGTGAGTGCAACCGCACTCGCCTGTACGCCACTCCTGCTCGCACCGAGCGGAGCGAGCTCCTCGCCCGCCACCATGACGTCGCGAGCAGCGATGCCCCACCTCACCGCCACCCTCACCAAGAAGACGATCAGGATCACCGGCGCCGACCGCCTGAGGCCGGGCCGCGTCAAGCTGAGCGTCAAGGGCAAGGCCGTCGTCGAGCTCGCTCGGTTCAAGCGCGGCTACGACGCGGCCGACTTCGCCGACGACATCAACGCGTTCGGCGCGAAGAACGACGTCAAGGCGCTCAAGCACGCGCTGGCCAACACCCAGATCATCGGGGGGTTCCAGGGTGGCGGCTCGGGCACGATCGTCCTGCCCAGGGCCGGCTCGTACACGCCGTTCTCGCTCGGCCAGCGCGGCCTCGTCGTGGGCGACCCGATCGAGGTCCGCGGGAAGAAGCGCTCGTCAGCGACGCCCAGGACCGACGGCAGGATCCTCGCCACCACCGGCCCCGCGTGGGGCGGATCCACCATGCTGCCGGCGAAGGGCCGGTTCTTCTTCAAGAACAAGGGCAACACGGGTGTCCCGCACTTCGTGATCCTCCAGCAGGTCGCCGAGGGCACCACCACCGACCAGGTGCTGGAGTTCCTCCAGAGCGGCAGCGACGACGCCGACCCGGCCGTGGGTGACTGCAGGGCTCGATGGAGACCGGATCGGTCAGCCCGGGACGCAGCATGACGGTGGACTACGACCTGCCTCCGGGCCAGTACGTCGTCATGTGCTTCTTCCCCGACCCCAAGATGGGCGGCATGCCGCACGCCCTCATGGGGATGCTGGAGATGATCCACCTGATGTAGTCGGCGTGCGGCCCGGAACCACACCGTCGCCAGGGGCGGCACCACGATGTCGGCGTACGCCGGCTGGCCGTGGTGGTCGCCCCTGGTGGCCGTGATCGCCCCGAGGTTGCCCACGCCCGAGCCGGAGTAGGCCTGCGCGTCGGTGTTGAGCACCTCCGACCACGTGCCGGCCGAGGGCAGCCCGAGGCGGTAGCCCTCGTGGGGCGTGCCGGCGAAGTTGGCGACGCAGACGACGTCCGGCTCGCCCGGTGAGCGCCGGATGAACGAGAAGACGTTGCGTCCCGCGTCGTTGGCGTCGACCCACTGGAAGCCGGCCGGGTCGTTGTCGCGGCCCCACATCGCGCCGGACGCGGCGTACGCGGCGTTCATGTCACGCACCATCGCGTGCACGCCGGAGTGCTCCGGGTGCTCGAGCAGCCACCAGTCGAGCTCGCGGCTCTCGGCCCACTCCGACTCCTGGCCGAACTCGCAGCCCATGAAGAGCAGCTGCTTGCCGGGGTGGGCCCACATGAAGGCGAGGTAGGCGCGCAGGTTGGCCAGCTGCTGCCACCGGTCGCCGGGCATCTTGCGCAGCAGCGAGCCCTTGCCGTGCACGACCTCGTCGTGGCTGATCGGCAGGACGTAGTTCTCCGCGAACGCGTAGACCAGGGAGAACGTCAGCTGGCCGTGGTGGTGGCTGCGGTAGAGCGGGTCCTTGGAGACGTAGTTGAGCGAGTCGTGCATCCAGCCCATGTTCCACTTGAAGCCGAAGCCGAGGCCGCCCTCGCTGGTGGGGCCGGTGACACCGGGCCACGCGGTCGACTCCTCGGCGATCGTGACGATGCCGGGGATGCGCTTGTAGACGGTCGCGTTCATCTCCTGGAGGAACTGGACGGCCTCGAGGTTCTCGCGGCCACCGTGGACGTTGGGCGACCACTCGCCGTGCTCGCGGGCGTAGTCGAGGTAGAGCATCGACGCGACGCCGTCGACCCGGAGGCCGTCGGCGTGGTACTCCTCGAGCCAGTAGACCGCGTTGGCGTAGAGGAAGTTGCGGACCTCGTTGCGCCCGAAGTTGAAGATGTGGGAGCCCCACTCCTTGTGCCACCCGCGCTGCGGGTTGGGGTCCTCGTAGAGCGGGGTGCCGTCGAAGCGCGCCAGCGCCCACTCGTCGGTGGCGAAGTGGCCGGGGACCCAGTCGAGGATCACGCCGACGCCGGCCTGGTGCAGCCGGTCGATCAGCCGCTTGAGGCCGTCGGGGTCGCCGAAGCGGGCGTCGGGGGCGAAGTAGGACGTGACGTGGTAGCCCCACGAGCCGCCGAACGGGTGCTGCATGACCGGCATGAGCTCCACGTGCGTGAAGCCGAGGTCGGAGACGTAGGGCACGAGCGCGTCGGCGATCTCGTCCCACGAGTAGAGCTCGCCGGAGTAGTGCTTGCGCCAGGAGGCGAGGTGCACCTCGTAGGTCGACATCGCCTCGTCGACCGGCTGGCTGTCGGCCCGCTTCTGCAGCCACGCGTCGTCGCCCCACTGGTGCTGCGACTTCCAGACCACCGAGGCCGAGCTCGGGGGCTTCTCGGCGTACTGGGCGAGCGGGTCGGCCCGGTCGCCCCACTGGCCGTCGGCGCCGCGCAGGCGGTACTTGTACTGGGCGCCGACGCCGGCCCCGTCGACGTGGACGTGCCACACGCCGGACCCGTCGAGCTTGGTCATCGGGTGCTGCGCGCCGTCCCAGCCGGCCCACTCGCCGGCCACCTGCAGCTCCAGCGCGTTCGGGGCCCAGACGCGGAACGACGTGCCCGTGTCGGTCACCTGCGCACCGAGGACGGTCCACAGCTCCTCGTGGCGGCCCTCGCCGATCAGGTGCAGGTCGAGCTCACCGGGTGCGTACGTGTCGGTGCTCGGCTGGTTCTCGGTCACGGTGTGTCTCCCAACGCTGCAAGGGGGATGGACAGCCATCCCGGGCGGTTGCGTGCTTCGTAGACCGCTTCGTAGACGACCTTGTCGGCGAGGTAGGCCTCCAGCAGCGTTCTGGCCGTGCTGTCGAGGTCCTGGCCCCGTTGTGCCGTGTACGCGTCGAGGAAGGCGGCGCGGTTGCGCGCGGCCCACTCCGAGGCGCGGTAGGCGCGCTGCTCGGCCTCGCCGCCGATGTCGACTCCGCCAGCGGTCATCGCCACGACGCGGGGCGCGTAGTCGAACGACCGGATCATCCCGGCCACGTCGCGCCAGGACGAGTCGGGCAGCAGGCGCTCGGCGAGCGGCTTGGCCGGCTCGCCCTCGAAGTCGACGATCTTCCAGCCCCTGACGGTGCGCAGGGTCTGGCCGAGGTGCAGGTCGCCGTGGACCTGCTGGACGTCGATCCCGTCGAGGCCGCGCAACCGGCCGAACGTCTCGCGCAGCCCGGCGGCGTACGGCGCCAGGTCGGGCACCACGTCGAGGGCGGCGTCGAGGCGGCCCTCCATCGCCGTGGCCAGCGCGTCGAGCGCCGTGCGGTCGCGCTGCTCGACCGGGAAGTGCTCGGCCAGGTCGGCGTGCACCTCGGCCAGGGCGACGCCGAGACGGGCGGCCTCGCCCGCGAAGTCGCCGCCGACCTCGTCAGCGTGCAGGTCGGCCTCGGCGAACAGGTTGCGCACGCTCGCCAGGGCCAGGTCCCACCCGTCGCTCGCAGTGCGCAGGAACTGCTGGAGCATCGCGAGCTGGATCGTGGAGTCGGTGCCGCCCACCTCGTCATCGACGAGGTCCAGCCAGCCGTAGAGCGCCGCGACGTGCGTGGAGCCCGCCTCGGTGAGCACCTGGTGGATCGCGATGTCCGGGTTGACCCCGGGGGTGACCTTGCGGAACACCTTCATCAGCGAGTCCTCGCCGAAGGCGACCGAGGAGTTGGACTGCTCGCCGGAGAAGAGCGTGGAGTGCGCCCCGAGGTCGAACTCGTGCCCCGGGAGGCGGTGGAAGGCCAGCAGGCCGGGGCTGTTCGCGCCCTCGGCGACGGCGAACGCGCGCAACCACAGGGCCATCGACTCGCGGTCGTGGAGCGCGTCGTAGACGAACGCGTGGCCGTGGTCGTCGTCGTCCCACTCGCCGACGCAGCGCGTGCGAGAGGCGGTCCTGCGGCTCGGCGTAGAGGGCGAGCGGGAGCTGGTAGTAGTCGGTCGTCCCGTCGTCGTACGCGATCTCGGCCAGGTCGATCGCCACGTGGAGGCCGTCGGGCGGGTCGGGCAGCTCGCCCACGCGACGTACGCCGGCGAGGGTCCACCCGCGACCCTTGCCGCCGAACCAGCGGGCCTGGTCGATCCAGCCGCGGAGGTGGTCGTGGGCCGCGGTCATCCGTCCACCCCCGACGCGTTGCTCTGGGTGAGGCGCAGCCAGAGGAAGCCGTAACCGCCGAGCGTCAGCAGGTAGGGGAGCTCGCCGATGGCCGGGAACGGCACACCGCCGAGCAGCTCCACCGGGACCATGCCCTCCCAGTGCCGCAGGTCGAGCTCCACGGGCTGGGGGAACCGGGAGAGGTTGTTGACGCAGAGGATCACGTCGCGCTCGCCCTCCTGGTCGCCCGTCAGGTCGTGCTCGCGGACGTAGGACAGCACGCTCGGGTTGGAGCCGCCGAGGTCGACGAACCCGCCGAGGCCGAAGGCCGGGTGCCGGCGCCGCGCGTGCACGAGGCGTCGGGTCCAGTGCAGCAGCGAGGAGCTGTTCTCCAGCTGCGCCTCGACGTTGACGGACTGGTAGCCGTAGATCGGGTCCTGCACGGCCGGCAGGTGCAGCTTGCCCGGCGTGGCGGAGGAGAACCCCGCGTTGCGGTCGGGCGTCCACTGCATCGGCGTACGCACGCCGTCGCGGTCGCCGAGCCAGATGTTGTCGCCCATCCCGATCTCGTCGCCGTAGTAGAGGACGGGGGAGCCTGGCAGCGAGAGCAGCAGCGCCGTGAAGAGCTCCATCCGGTTGACGTCGTTGTCGAGCAGTGGCGCCAGTCGTCGCCGGATGCCGATGTTGGCCTTCATGCGCGGGTCGTGCGCGTACTCGGACCACATGTAGTCGCGGTCCTCGTCGGTCACCATCTCGAGGGTGAGCTCGTCGTGGTTGCGGAGGAAGATGCCCCACTGGCAGCCGTCGGGGATCGCGGGCGTCTGCTCGAGGATCTCCGAGATCGGGAAGCGCGACTCGCGCCGGACGGCCATGAAGATGCGCGGCATCACCGGGAAGTGGAACGCCATGTGGCACTCGGTGCCGATCCAGCGACCGTCCTCGGTCTGCTCGGGACCGAAGTACTCGACGACGTCGGCGGGCCACTGGTTGGCCTCGCAGAGGAGCACGCGGCCGGGGTAGTTCTCGTCGACGAACCGCCGGCACTTCTTGAGGAAGTCGTGCGTCTCGGGGAGGTTCTCGCCGTTGGTGCCGGGCCGCTCGTAGAGGTAGGGCACGGCGTCGAGGCGGAAACCGTCGAGGCCCATGTCGAGCCAGAAGGCCATCGCCTCCAGCATCGCGTCGTGGACCTGGGGGTTGTCGAAGTTGAGGTCGGGCTGGTGGTGGAAGAACCGGTGCCAGAAGTACTGCTGGCGGACCGGGTCCCACGTCCAGTTGGACGGCTCGGTGTCGACGAAGATCACCCGCGCGTCCTGGTAGAGCTCGTCGGTGTCGGACCAGACGTAGAAGTCGCCGTAGGGACCCTCGGGGTCGCTGCGGCTGGCCTGGAACCACGGGTGAGCGTCACTCGTGTGGTTCATGACGAAGTCGATGATCACCCGGATGCCGCGCTGGTGGCAGGCGTCGAGGAACTCGTGGAAGTCCTCGACGGTGCCGCACTCGGGGAGGATGTTGTTGTAGTCGGCCACGTCGTAGCCGCCGTCGCGCAGCGGCGAGGTGAAGAACGGCGGCACCCACAGGCAGTCCACGCCGAGCCACTCGAGGTAGTCGAGCTTCTCGATGAGGCCCTTGAAGTCGCCCGTGCCGTCGCCGTTGGAGTCGCGGAACGACCGGACCAGCACCTCGTAGAAGACGGCCGTGCGGAACCAGTCGGGTTCGGCGTTGAGCACGGCGGTCGCCGCTCCGGCGTCCGTCGGCATCTGCGCGGACGTGGGATGGGCGGGGGTGGACGGGTCGGTCAACGCGTGCTCCTGACACTGATGATGTGGGCAGGCTCGTGGCCGGGGTCGAGTCGGACGTAGTTGTGCTGGTGCCAGCTCCAGTCGGCGCCGGTGATCTCGTCATGAGCGACGAAGGAGTCGTGCCAGCTCAGGCCGAGGGCGGGCATGTCGAGGTGGATCATCGTCTCGCGGGTGCCGTGGGGGTCGAGGTTGATCACGACGATGACGGTGTCGCTCTGGCCGTCGGGCAGCACGTGGCGCTTGCTGAAGACCAGCACGTGGTCGTCGTCGGTGTGGTGGATCGAGATGTTGCGCAGCAGCTGGAGGGCCGGGTGCTGGCGGCGGATCTCGTTGAGCCGGGTGAGGTACGGCGCGAGCGTGGTGCCCTCGGCGTCGTGCTTCTTCCAGTCGCGGATCCGGATCTGGAACTTCTCGGTGTCGAGGTACTCCTCCGAGCCGGGCTTCACGGCGACGTGCTCGAACAGCTCGTAGCCGGCGTACACGCCCCAGCTGGGCGAGCCGGTGGCAGCGAGCGCGGCGCGGACCTTGAACGCCGCCGGGCCGCCGTACTGCAGGTAGGAGTGGAGGATGTCCGGTGTGTTGACGAAGAAGTTCGGCCGCATCAGGTGGTCGGACTCGCTCGACACCTCGACGAGGTAGTCCTCGATCTCGCGCTTGCCGGTGCGCCAGGTGAAGTAGGTGTAGCTCTGGTGGTAGCCCACCGAGCCGAGGCCGTGCATCATCGCCGGCTTGGTGAAGGCCTCGGACAGGAAGAGCACGTCCGGGTCCGTACGGCGCACCTCCGCCAGCAGCCACTCCCAGAACGCGAGGGGCTTGGTGTGCGGGTTGTCGACGCGGAAGATCTTCACGCCGTGGGAGATCCACAGCCGGACGATCCGGAGCACCTCGCGGCAGATGCCAGCCGGGTCGTTGTCGAAGTTGACCGGGTAGATGTCCTGGTACTTCTTCGGCGGGTTCTCCGCGTACGCGATGGTGCCGTCGGCGCGGGTGGTGAAGAACTGCGGGTGGGTGGTCACCCACGGGTGGTCGGGCGCGGCCTGGAGGGCGAGGTCGAGCGCGACCTCGAGGTCGAGCTCGCGGGCCCGCGCCACGAACGCGTCGAAGTCGTCGAACGTGCCGAGCTCAGGGTGGATGGCGTCGTGGCCGCCGTCCTTGCTCCCGATCGCCCACGGTGAGCCCGGGTCGCCGGGGCCGGGGGTGAGGGTGTTGTTGGGGCCCTTGCGGTTGAGCTCGCCGATCGGGTGGATGGGCGGGAGGTAGACGACGTCGAAGCCCATCTCGGCGACCCGGTCGAGGCGCTCGAGGGCGGTGAGGAAGGTGCCCGAGGTGATCGTGCCGGTCTTCTCGTCGCGGGTGGCGCCCTCGGAGCGGGGGAAGAACTCGTACCAGCTGCCGAAGAGGGCGCGCACCCGGTCGGCGCGGAAGCGGAAGGGGCCGGTGATCGTGACGAGCTCGCGCAGCGGGTGGGCCAGCAGCACGGCGTCGAGGTCGGGGTCCTGCAGGGCAGCGAGGCGGGCGCCTGCCGGCCTGTCGGTGTCGGACGCCGCGGCGATCGCCCCGGCGACGCGGGTGGCCGCGGTCTCGTCGAGCGCCTCGTCGCCGGTGGCGGCGGCGACCCGCTCCAGCAGCAGCCGCGCCTCGGTGAACATCAGCTCCACGTCGACGCCGGCGGGGATCTTGATGCCACCGTCGTGCTGCCAGGTCGCGATGGGGTCGGACCAGGAGTGGATCTCGAAGGTCCACTCGCCCTCGACGTCGGGCGTGACGTGGGCCAGGTAGCGGTTGGGCTGATCACCCTCGAGGTGCATGCGCACCGGGGCCCGCCGCCGGCCCGACGGGTCGATCGCGACCACCTCGGCGGCGAGCTGGTCGTGGCCCTCGCGGAACACCGCGGCGCGCACGGGCATCGGCTCGCCGACAGTGGCCTTCGCCGATTGGCGACCGAGGTCGACGACAGGTGAAACGTCCATCACGGGTATGCGTCCGACCATGACCCCACACTTGCGAACCCGTAGGCCGGGCGCAAGCCAGCCGCGGCCGGGGCCACCCCTTGGGACGGCTCCGACCGCGGACCGGTCGTCAGCGGCTCTCGGCGACGGTGATGCGGCGCAGCCGGGTCTTCGACCCCGTCAGCGCGGAGGTGTCAGCAGGCACGAACCGGACCCGGACGGTGTTGCTGCGCTTGCGCAGGACCGACTTCCTGACCTTGATGCGGGCCGTGCCGTCCGCGGTGGCCACGGCCCTGAACTTCCGCTTGTTGATCCGGACGACGAACGTCCCGGCCTCCTTCTCCACGGCGGAGCGGATGGTCAGGAAGAGGACCGGCGCCGGCTTCCGCGGGCTCTGGAAGGCCCGCTTGACGATCATCCGGATGCGCGTCGACGCGGCAGCGGAGGTCGTGCCCGTCCCGGTCGCGGTGCCGGTGCCCGACCCCGTGCTGGTGCCCGACCCCGTGCTGCTGCCGCTGCCGCTGCCCGTGCCGGATCCCGTACCCGTGCCGCTGCCGTCGCCGGGGGTGGTGGGCTGCGTCGGGAGCGTCGCGTCCTCGCCGAACACCTGCAGCTCGGAGGCGTGCACGATCGTGCCGCGGTCGGAGCCTTCCTTGCAGTCGGTCAGCACGGTCGTGCTGGCGGTCTGCTGGCCGGCGTACGCCTCCTGGCCGGTGCACTGGTTCTCCAGCGTGACCAGACGTACGGCGGCGGCCCGCGTGTCGGGCACGTCGAACGCCCGCATGTTCAGCGTCGGCGCGACCGGGCGGGGCAGCGTGCTCGGGAAGGCGTCGGCGGGCGAGGTGTAGAACCGCGTCCACGTGGCGTCGGCCGAGCTGCACCCCGCGGTGCACGCCTCGAGGGCGAACTGGCGCAGCGCGGTGAACCGCGAGCCCGAGTCCGGGTCGTCCTGGGCCAGCGGGAGGTCGGTCGGCGCGGCCGGGGCCGGGGTGAGGTAGGCGCTCACCTGGACCCGCCTCACAGTGTGCACGTCACCGGCGAGGTCGACCGCGACGGACGGGTTCGACTCGTCGACCTGGACCCCCTCGGTCACGCCGCCCCAGGTGGTCGCCTCGGTGCCGTCGATCAGCGCCTCGGCGTTGAGCGAGCCCTCCGTGGCGCCGAGGACCGACGCGCCGGCTGCCGCCGAGGCCAGGTTGACCACGTCGCCCAGCGTCTCGGTCCGGTCGCCTCCACCGGGCAGGACCGTCATGGTCCACCGGGTGAATCCGCGGTCCGGGGACACCGCGACCATGTCGTACGTGCCGGGTGTGAAGGCCGCGCTGGCGTCGAGCTCCGTCGTGGGGTCGGTGTCGGCGACCGGGGTCACCCGCGCCTCGTAGTCACCGACGTAGATCTTCGCCGTGCCGGTCGTGGCGAAGGTGATGGTCGAGCCGGCCCCCGTCGGCGTCGCGAAGCTCGGGGTGGGCTCGTCGTTGTCGGCGTCGAGCGTCGACGCGCCGGCGCCCATCCCACGGCGGGCGAACGCCGCCCACATCGCTGCGGAGTTCGCCCCGCCGAAGCGCATCTCGTCGGCCGCGATCATGGCGTCGCGGGCGTCGAGCATGGAGGTGGCGCCCTGCTGGAGCAGGAAGGCGTCGAACATCAGCTGCACCCACCGGCGGTTGCCGGGGCAGGTGCCGACCGGACGCGGGCTCTCGGCGGGAGTGGCCTGCGCACACGCGAGCTGCAGCGCCTCGTCGTCGTACGGGTACTGGGCGTCGTACTTCTCGACGAGGGCCTGGCGGACCTCCCACATGGTGCCGTTCCAGATCTCGCCGTCGGCGTGGACCTCGGTGCCGGTGGTGTCGAAGCCGTAGTCGGAGTAGTTCAGCGGGTTCTCGTCGATCGAGTAGTCGCGGATCGCGGTCTCGGTGTTGCCGGTGGCGTACGCGCCCACGGCCCAGACGTTGCCGCCGTTGCTGTAGCCGTGCGAGAACTGGTACTCGCCGGCGACCAGGTCACCCCACGACTCACCCATCGCGCGACCCTGCTCGGACGTCAGGCCCTCGTCGGGACCGGCGACCATGCGGTTGCTGATGGCGTGGGTGTACTCGTGGCCGACGATGCCCATGTCGAGGCCGCCGTCGGTGCACGGGGCGTAGAAGGCGCCCGCGATGGGCTCGAAGAGGTACTGGTTCGTGATGCCGGGCGTGCCGTCCTGCAGCGTCACCTGGTTGGCGTTGTCGCGGCCGAGAAAGCTCGGGCTTCCGCCGGAGATCGCGCCTGCCTGCGCGTTTCCTACCTCCTGGTCGCCGCCGACGCCGCCACGGCTGCCGTTGTCGAGCTGGAGGTTGTAGTTCTCCTCGGTGAAGCCGAGGTAGTAGGAGTAGTCGTGCATCCGGTTGTGCGCGACGAAGAGGTTGCCGACCGAGGCGTTGATGTCGTTGCCGCCCGGGACGAGCTCGGCGACGTCGCACCGGCTGTTGTTCCAGCGGTCCTCGAAGCCCTCGGTGTACTCACGCGTCGGCGAGAGAGGTGCCTGGGCGAGCCCGCCCGGGGTCAGCGGGCTGAGCCAGGCCTCGTGCGTGTTGGCGTTGTTGCCGACGGTCGTGAAGGTCGGCAGGGGGCCGATGGTGTCCCACGGGCCGATGGCCGCCACGTTGCGCAGCGGGGTGGGCGGCGCGGTGCAGCCGGCAGCAGCGTTCCAGCAGCCGATCACCGAGTTGCCCGGGACCTCGGTCGGGGAGTCGAGGGTCGGGTTGGCGGTGAAGTAGCGCCAGCGCGGGTTGCCGACCAGGTCGCCGGTGGCGGGGGCGCCGGTGTCGCTCGTGCTCACGGCGAGGGCGTACGGCCCGACGAGGATCGAGGCGTCGTCGAAGGCGCACACCTGGGCGGAGTAGGTCCCGCCCGGGATGGCGGCGGCGGAGTACGTCGCCACCTCGGGGTTGGTGGCGGTGTCGGCCGTGGTCAGCAGCGTGTCACCGCTGAACAGCTTGATGACGAAGTCGTCGGCCGGAACGCCGACGGCGACCGCGTTGATGGTGCGGGTGAGGTCGTCGGTGAGCTCGAAGACGTGCTTGGGTCCGCAGCCGGAGGGGGGCACCGTGCCCTGGAAGACGTTGTTGTAGGCGAAGTTCTCGGACTTGTTGTGGCGGGCCAGCACCGCGCCCGTGACGGCGTCGACCAGGCTGGTGAAGGCGAGCGACGCGCCTCCGGCGACGTTGACGACGTTGGCCTCGAGGACCGGACGCACGGTGCCGTCGGCCATCGGCAGGGCCCGCAGGCGCACCTGCTGCTCCTGGGCGAAGCCGGGGACGGTCAGCCGGGTCCAGCCGCCGCTCACCGTCCTGGTGATGTCGCCGACCTCTGCAGCCGGGACGCCGACGGAGAGGTCGGTGGCCGCCTTCAACCAGCCCTGGAGGGGCGTGAGGGTGGCGGCAGGCATCGCGCTCGTCGTACGCGCCAGGGACGAGGAGACGTAGGCGACCTTGCCGTCGGCGACGCCGACGGTGACGAGCCCGCCGAGGGCGGGGGCCACCCCGCCGAAGTCCTGCCGGAAGAGCACCGCCCGGGCGGGGGACTGCGCGAGCTCCTGCGAGCTGACCAGCTCGAGGTCGTCGACAGCATCGGCGGACATGCCGAAGAGGCCGGCGTGGTCGCGCAGCCAGGTGCGGGCGGCGACGTCGGGTGCGCCGGTTGCGGCGCCGAGGCTGCCGTCGGCCGGGAGGATCGAGGCGGGGGTGCCGAGGGAGTTCCAGCGCGCCGTCACGTCGCCCAGGGCGCCGAGGGCCTGGCGCTGGAGAGCACTCGGCAGCGCGGTGCCGCGCTCGTCGACGTCGCGGGGCCCGCCCACCGGGTCGCCGAAGGTGCGGACGTCCGGTGGGGTCGGGCCCGGAGTGATCGTCTCCGGCTCCGCGGTGGCGGGTGAGGCGATCGTGGCGAGGGTGGAGATCGCGAGGAGCGAGGCGACCGCGAGGGAGGTGCGGCTGAAACGGCGGCGAGTGGTCATGCCCCGACAACTGTGCAATGCGGCGCAGGTTACTGACCAGTTGCCGACACGCGCTTGGATCGTTCCAAGAAATGCCCTAGCGTGCTCGATCGTGCGAGCGTTCCGACGATTCACCGTCCGTCCTGTCCTGCCCGAGCCCCTCGGCGCCCTGTCCGTGCTGGCGGGCAACCTCCGCTGGTCGTGGCACCCGCCGACCCAGGACGTGTTCGCGTCCATCGACCCGCAGGTGTGGCGCGACGTCTCGGGCGACCCGGTCCGGTTCCTGGGCGCGGTCGGCCGCGAGCGGCTCGACCAGCTGGTCGACGACGCCGACTTCATGGCCCGCCTCGACGCGGCCCACGACAACCTCCAGCGCTACCTCTCCGAGGACCGCTGGTACGCCCGCAAGGCCGGCGCCGACGCGCCTCGCGCGATCGCGTACTTCTCGTCCGAGTTCGGCATCACGTCCGTGCTGCCGCAGTACTCCGGTGGCCTCGGCATCCTCGCCGGTGACCACCTGAAGGCGTCCTCCGACCTCGGCATCCCGCTGGTCGGGGTCGGCCTGTTCTACCGCCACGGCTACTTCAAGCAGGCGCTCGACCGCGACGGCTGGCAGCAGGAGAGCTACCCGGTCCTCGACCCCGACGAGCTGCCGTTGACGCGTCCTCCGCGAGGCCGACGGCTCCCGCGCGACCGTGGCCCTCGCGCTGCCCGACGGTCCCGACCTCGTGGCCCGGATCCTCGTCGCCCACGTGGGCCGGGTGCCGCTGCTGCTGCTCGACACGGACATCGAGGAGAACAGCGCCCACTACCGCGACGTCACCGACCGCCTCTACGGCGGCAACTCCGAGCACCGGCTGCGCCAGGAGCTGCTCCTCGGCATCGGCGGCGTGCGCGCGCTGCGGGTGTGGTCGCGGATCACCGGGGCCCCCGCCCCGGAGGTCTTCCACGCCAACGAGGGCCACGCCGGCTTCCTCGGCATCGAGCGGATCCTCGAGCTGACCGTCGCCGAGGACGGTCCGCGCCTCGACTTCGACACCGCGCTCGAGGTCTCGCGTGCCGGCACGGTGTTCACGACCCACACGCCCGTGCCCGCCGGCATCGACCGCTTCCCGCGCGAGCTGGTCTCGCAGTACTTCGGCGGCAACTCGCCGACGCCCGGCGTACCGGTCGACCGGATCCTCGCCCTGGGCGCCGAGGACTACGACGGCGGTGACGCCGGCGTCTTCAACATGGCCGTGATGGGCTTCCGTCTCGCGCAGCGCGCCAACGGCGTCTCCGAGCTGCACGGCCACGTGTCGCGCGGCATGTTCAACGGCCTGTGGCCGGCGTTCGACGAGGCCGAGGTGCCGATCACCTCCATCACCAACGGCGTGCACGGCCCCACCTGGATCGCCCGCGAGGTCATCGAGCTCGCCGCCAGCCGCGGCGCCGACATCGACGGCGACGACACCGATGCGCTCTGGCCGCTCGTCGACCAGTTCGGCGACCGGGAGATCTGGGACCTCAAGCGCACGCTGCGCACCCGCTTCATCGAGGACGCCCGCGACCGGATGCGTCGCTCGGCGGCCAAGCGGGGCTTCGCCCCGGCCGAGACCACCTGGATCGACACCGCGCTCGACCCCGACATCCTGACCATCGGCTTCGCGCGCCGCGTGCCGACGTACAAGCGCCTCACGCTGATGCTGCGCGACCCCGACCGCCTCAAGGCGCTCCTGCTCGACCCCGACCGCCCGATCCAGCTGGTCATCGCCGGCAAGGCGCACCCGGCCGACGAGACGGGCAAGCGGCTGATCCAGGAGATGGTGCGGTTCGCCGACGACCCGGCCGTGCGGCACCGCATCGCGTTCCTGCCCAACTACGACATCGCGATGGCGCAGCCGCTCTACCCCGGCTGCGACGTGTGGCTCAACAACCCGCTGCGACCGTACGAGGCGTGCGGCACCTCGGGCATGAAGGCCGCCCTCAACGGTGGCCTCAACCTCTCGATCCTCGACGGCTGGTGGGACGAGTGGTACGACGGCAACAACGGCTGGGCGATCCCGTCGGCTGACGGCATCGACGACGCCGACCGTCGCGACGACCTCGAGGCCAACGCGCTCTACGACCTGCTCGAGACCGACGTCGTGCCGCGGTTCTACGAGACCAACGACGAGGGCGTCCCGCCGCGCTGGCTGGAGATGGTGCGGCACAACCTGAAGTCGCTCGGCCCCAAGGTGCTCGCCACCCGCCAGGTCCGTGACTACGTGCGAGAGCTGTACGCCCCCGCGGCGCACACCGCCCGCTCGCTCAACTCCGACTACGCCGGGGCGCACGAGCTGTCCGCCTGGAAGCAGTCGGTGCGTGCGGCATGGCCCGGCGTCCGGGTCGAGCACATCGACTCCGAGGGCGTCGGCGACCAGGCCGAGGTCGGCGCGACGCTCGCCGTCCGCGCGTGGGTCGCCCTGGGCTCCCTCTCGGCCGACGACGTCGAGGTGCAGGTCGTGCACGGTCGCATCGGGTCCGACGACGTCCTCACCGCCACCTCGGCCACGCCGATGTCGGTGGGGGAGTCCTACGACGGCAACCGCCACCGCTTCGACGCCGCCGTCCCGCTCGCGAGGTCCGGTCCCTTCGGCTACACCGTCCGCGTCGTCCCGCGCAACGCGGCGCTCGCCTCGGTCGCCGAGCTGGGGCTGGTGGCCGAGCCGGCCTGACCCGTACCGCCACGACAGTGCATCCTGTGCTCGGACTCCGAGGTCAGGCGAAGACCAGCCACAGGCCGATCGCCGTCGGCACGACCCCGAGGAGCAGCCAGGGCGAGAGGATCCGCCTGCCGTGGATGGCGAGGCCGGTCGCGACGGCGATGGCGCCGAAGATGCCGGCGATGACGGTGAGCCCGATCTTCGAGGTGTCGGGCACGTCGTCGATCATCACGGCGGCCACGACGAGGCCGACGACGAGGTGGATGATCGTGGTCACCGCGAGCACCGACATCACCCAGCGCTGCACGCGGGCGAGGTCGCGGGCGTCCTTCTCCGGGTCCTTGACCACCTGCCGCGGTGCGTGCATGTCGAGGAGGTGGCCGCGGCCCTTCTCCTGACGACGGGGCGGAACGCTGCTGGCCATGGCGCCAGTGTCCCAGTCCGCGTGCCTGAGCGTCGATTCGGTGCAGACTGCGCAGGTGCGATCAAGCGTGACGTCCGGGCCGCCGCCAAGGTGGTGGTCATGACGACAGCGGCCGACACCTTCGCCGCGTTCCTCGACACCCTGGCCGAGACCCTCGACCTCGGTGGCGACGAGCGGGCGCGGCGGCTCCACCTGTCCCGCTTCCACCTCGACCGGGTGGTCTCGGCGACCGGCGGCGAGTCGCCGGAACGGATGCGACGCCGCCTGCTGCTGGAGCGGGCGGCCCACCGCCTCCTGTCCAGCGACCTGCAGGTGGTCGACATCGCGTTCGAGGCGGGCTACGGCTCCCACGAGGCGTTCACCCGGGCCTTCGCGCGGGCGTACGGCCGGGCCCCGAGCCGCTGGCGTCAGCACCCGACCCGCACCCAGATCGAGGGCGCGAGCGGCGTGCACTTCCACCCACCCGGCAGCCTGCGGCTGCCGACCACCCGAGAGGTGACCCCGATGGACCTGATGACGCGCATGATCGAGCACCACGTCTGGCTGACCGGCGAGATCCTCGACCGGGCTGCCCGGCTCACCGACGAGCAGCTCGACGCGCCGATCGAGATGCCGATCGGCACGATCGACGACGACATGACGATCCGCTCCGTGCTCGGCCGCCTCGTCGGCCAGCTCGCCCAGTGGAACGCCGCCGCGACGCAGCGCTCCTACGACTGGGCCCAGGAGCGCGGGAAGTCCCTGACCACCCTGCGCCGCGAGCTCGCGGACGAGGGACCTGCCTTCCTCGCCCAGGTGCGTACGACGGTCGACGAGGGCCGGCTCGACGACACCTTCGTCGACGTCACCTGTGATCCGCCGACGCTCTTCACCTACGGCGGGATGATCGCCCACGTGCTGACCTTCGCGGCCGTACGCCGCCTGGTGGTGCTCGGCGCCCTCGAGACCCTCGGCATCACCGACCTCGACGCGGGCGACCCCGCGCAGTGGGTGGCCGAGCCGGCCTAGGTCTGGCGCAGCACCAGCACCGACTGCGCCTGCAGCTCCAGCGAGCTGCCGGCCATGATGGGCGTGCCGATCGCGAGCTCGGCGTTGGTGGACAGCACGACCTCGCCGTGGTGCACCCACTGGTTGTCGGGGAGGGTGAGCTCGACGTCGTCGGTGCCGGCGTTGAGCCAGATCATGAAGGACGTGTCGCGCACCTGCTCGCCGCGCGGACCGGGGTAGCGCAGCGGCGCGCCGTTGAGGAACATCCCCACGACGCGGCACGAGTCGTCGTTCCAGTCGTCGGTCGACATCTCGCGGCCGCTCGGGTGCACCCAGACCAGGTCCTTGATGCCGCCCTTGATCGTGGGCCGCCCCTCGAACCAGTGCCGCTGCCGCAGCGCCGGGTGCTCGCGGCGCAGGCGCAGTGCGGTCTTGGTGATCTCGTAGACGTCGAGCCACGCGTCGTCCGGGTCGCCAGTCGATCCACGAGGTCTCGTTGTCCTGGCCGTAGGCGTTGTTGTTGCCGCCCTGGGTCCGGCCGCGCTCGTCACCGGCGGTCAGCATCGGCACGCCGCTGGAGAAGCAGAGCGTCGCCATCAGGTTCGCGGCCTGGCGGCGGCGCAGGGCGATGACCGTCCTCGTCGTCGGTCTCGCCCTCCACGCCGTGGTTCCACGACCGGTTGTTGTCGGTGCCGTCGCGGTTGTCCTCGCCGTTGGCCTCGTTGTGCTTGACGTTGTAGGACACCAGGTCGCGCAGCGTGAAGCCGTCGTGGGCGGTCACGAAGTTGACCGACGCGTACGGCGACCGGCCGTCGTCGGCGTACAGGTCGCTCGACCCCGCCAGCCGCGTCGCCACCGTGCGTACGCCGGCCGAGTGGCCGCGCCAGAAGTCGCGCATCGTGTCGCGGAACTGGTCGTTCCACTCGATCCACGGCGGCGGGAACTCGCCCACGCGATAGCCGTCCATCGAGGCGTCCCACGGCTCCGCGATCAGCTTGACGTGCCGGAGCACGGGGTCCTGCCCGATCGCGGTGATCAGGTGGCTGCCCATGTCGACCACCTGGTCGGTGCGGGTCAGCGCGCTCATCAGGTCGAAGCGGAAGCCGTCGACGTGCATCTCGTTGACCCAGTAGCGCAGCGAGTCCAGGATCATCCGCAGGCTCTGGGTGTGGGTCGCGTCGACGGTGTTGCCGCAGCCGGTGACGTCCCAGTAGGTGTCGGGCAGCGGCTCGTCGCCGGCCTTCTTCGGCGGCGGGTGGACCACGCGCTGGTAGTAGCCGAGGTCGTCGAGGCCGCGGAAGCTGAGCGTCGGGCCCGTCGGACCGGCCTCGGCGGTGTGGTTGTAGACCACGTCGAGGATGACCTCGAGCCCGGCGCGGTGGAAGGCGCGCACCATCTCCTTGAACTCGGTGACCTGCTGGCCGCGGTCGCCGGACGCGCTGTACGCGTTGTGCGGGGCGAAGAAGCCGAGCGAGTTGTAGCCCCAGTAGTTGACGAGCCCGTTGGCGGACAGGGCGGGCTCGGAGAAGAACTGGTGGACGGGCAGGAGCTCCACGGCCGTGACGCCGAGGTCCTTGAGGTAGTCGGTGACGGCGGGCGTCGCGAGGCCGGCGTACGTCCCGCGCAGGTGCGTCGGGCACCCGGTCGTGCAGCGCGGTCATGCCCTTGACGTGCATCTCGTAGATGACGGTGTCGCGCCACCGGCGGTGCGGCGAGGTGTCGGCGCCCCACTGGAACTCGTCGTAGACGACCACGCTGCGGGGCACGAAGGGTGCCGAGTCGAGGTCGTTCCTCGTCTCGGGGTCGCCGGGGACGTAGTCGAAGATCGCGTCGTCGACGACCAGCTCGCCGGACACGGCCTTGGCGTACGGGTCGAGCAGCAGCTTGGCGGAGTTGAACCGCAGGCCGGCCTCCAGGTCCCACGGACCTGCGGCGCGGTAGCCGTAGCGCGTGCCCGGGGCCACGCGCGGCAGGGCGCCGTGCCAGACGCCGAGCGTCGACTCGCTGAGCAGGTGGCGCTCCTCGACGCCGTCCTCGTCGAACAGGCAGACCCACAGCTGCTCGGCCTTGGGGGCGTACACAGCGAAGTTGGTCGACTCGTGCGACCACGTCGCACCCAGGGGGAAGTGGCGGCCCGGCCAGACCTCTCGCGTCTCGCCGTCGTGGTTCCACGCTGGGGTCGTGTCGGGGGGCGGGGTCACCGGGTCATTGTGGTCGAGAAGGCGCACGGCACAATGCGACATCTCACTCGCGTCACGTATTTCCTGACGCCGATGTCCACCACGATGAGGAGCAGCCATGGAGTTCGTCTCGATCGACGTGACCGACGGGGTCGCCGTCCTGCGGCTCGACCGGCCGAAGATGAACGCCATCAGCCTGCAGGTGCAGGCCGACCTCCGCGAGGCCGCCGCCGAGCTCGCCGAGCGTGACGACGTACGCGCCGTGGTGCTGTGGGGCGGCGAGCGCGTCTTCGCCGCCGGCAACGACGTCAAGGAGATGGTCGACCTGTCCTACGCCGAGATGGTGAAGGTCGCCACCTCGGCCAGCTCGGCCACCACGGCCATCGCGCGGATCCCCAAGCCGGTGATCGCCGCCGTCAACGGGTACGCCCTGGGCGGGGGCTGCGAGCTGGCGCTCTCGGCGGACCTGCGCTTCGCCGCCGAGGACGCGGTCTTCGGCCAGCCGGAGGTGCTGCTGGGGATCATCCCCGGAGCGGGCGGCACCCAGCGCCTCACCCGGCTGGTCGGACCGGCGAAGGCGAAGGACCTGATCTTCACCGGCCGCTTCGTCAAGGCCGACGAGGCGCTCCGCATCGGCCTGGTCGACCGGGTGGTCCCGGCCGAGAAGGTGCTCGAGGAGGCGGTCGCCTACGCCGCCCAGTTCAGCGGCGGCGCCGCGCTCGCGATCCGGGCCGCCAAGGAGTGCATCGACCGGGGCAGCGAGACCGACCTCGACACCGGCCTGGAGATCGAGCGCCAGCAGTTCGCTGCGATCTTCGCGACCGAGGACCGTACCCGCGGCATGACCTCGTTCGTTGACAACGGACCGGGCAAGGCGAGTTTCGTGGGACGGTGATCCCCGCTCGACCACACACGACCGGCACGACCTGAGGAGAACGACCTGTGGTGACGAAGATCCGGGCACGCGTGGCCCAGCTCATCTGGCTGGTGTGCGTCCTGGCCGCCCTGCTGCTGGCCGTGGGGGCGCTGCTGATCGCGCTCGACGCCAACCGGTCCAACGCCGCGGTGGACTTCGTCCTCGGCGCGGCCGACTACGTCGACCTCGACGTCTTCTCCCGCAAGGACGGCATCAAGCAGTTCCGCGGCGACGGCGCCCAGGTCAAGAACGCCCTCTTCAACTGGGGTCTCGGCGCGATCGCGTACCTGGTCGTGGGTCGGATCCTCGACCGGATCATCAAGCCCTGACGTGACATGAGCCGTTCTCGCGCCGCCGTCGCACTTCTTGCGCTCGCCCTCGCCCTGACCGGGGCGGGGTGGGCGACGCCTGCGTCGACAGCACCGCCAGCGTCCACCACGACGCTGGTCCTCAGCAGCCCCACGTCGGTCTACGGCCAGACCGTGACCGCCACTGCCCGGGTCGTCCTCCCCGGCGGCGTCGCCGAAGGGGACGTCCTGTTCGTCCTCGACGGCTCGTCCATCAAGGCCAACCTCAAGGGGGACGGGAGCGCCAGCATCGTCCTGCCCCGGACTCTCGTCGGCGAGCACCCGATCAGTGCGCGGTTCGTCCAGTTCCCGGACCGGCAACAGGGCAGCGAGTCCGCGACGACGTCGTGGGTGGTGACGCCGGTCCGGACCCGTCTGCAGGTGCGGGTCACCGGGCGCGGCGCGCACGTCCCGACGTCGGTCGTGCTCGTGGCGGCCGGAGACTTCGGCACCACACCCACGGGCGCGGTGACCGTCGAGGTCCGCCGCCTCAGGACCGGCAAGGTCGTCAGGAGGACACGGACCCTCGACGGATCAGGCGCCGCCCTCGCCCGGTTCGGCATCCTCCGCACGGGCACCTACCGCCTGCGGGTGGCGTACGCCGGCGACGGCCAGCACCTCGCCGAGCGCCACTCCGAGAAGTTCGCGGTCCGGCAACGCTGAGCGCGGGCTGTGAGCCACTCCACCCGGATCGGCATTCCGCGGCGGGGTGACCGGCTAGTAACCTCGCAAGCACATCCGAGTCCACAGGAGGGGCCGCGAGGCCACACCACCATGAACATTGTTGTCTGTGTGAAGCACGTGCCGGACGCCACGGCCGACCGGAAGTTCGAGGACGACTACACCGTCGACCGTGTCGGGGTCGACGGCCTGTTGTCCGAGCTGGACGAGTACGCCGTCGAGCAGGCCCTGCAGTTCCGCGAGAAGCGTGAGGGCGAGGAGATCACCGTCACCGCGCTCACGGTCGGTCCCGAGAAGGCCGTCGACGCGGTGCGCAAGGCGCTGCAGATGGGTGCCGACTCCGGCGTCCACGTCGTCGACGACGCGATCGCCGGCTCCGACTACATCGCCACCTCGCTGGTGCTGGCCAAGGCCGTCGAGAAGATCAAGGCCGACGCCGGCGCCGACCTCGTGATCTGCGGGATGGCCTCGACCGACGCCTCCGGCTCCGTGGTCCCCGCGATGCTGGCCGAGCGCCTGGGCCTGCCGCAGGTGACGCTCGCGTCCGTGATCGAGTCGCAGGGCGACCAGGTCCGGATCAAGCGCGACAACGAGGGCTCGACCGAGGTCATCGGCGCGACGCTGCCGATCGTGCTGTCGGTGACCGACCAGTCGGGCGAGGCCCGCTACCCGTCGTTCAAGGGCATCATGGCCGCGAAGAAGAAGCCGCTCGACACCTGGTCGCTGTCCGACCTGGGTGTCGACGCCGGCGAGGTCGGCCTGTCGGTGGCCTGGTCGCAGGTGGAGGACACCACCGAGCGCCCGCCGCGTACGGCCGGCGAGATCGTCACCGACGAGGACGGCTCGGGCGCTGGCGCGCTCGTCGACTTCCTCGCGTCCAAGAAGTTCATCTGAGCCCCGGGGCTTGGGTAGAGACGAAGAGGAGTCCTGAGAGATGTCTGAAGTCCTGGTAGTCGTCGACCACGCCGACGGCGAGGTCAAGAAGCCCACCTACGAGCTGCTCACGATCGCGAAGCGCCTCGGCGAGCCGTCGGCGGTGTTCTTCGGCTCGCCCGAGCAGGGCGACGCCGTGGCCGAGAAGGTCAAGAAGTACGGCGCCGCGAAGGTCTACGTGATCGACGACGCCCAGATCAAGGGGTTCCTCGTCGCGCCGAAGGCCGAGGCCCTGCAGCAGCTGGTCGAGCAGAGCGAGTCCGGCGGCGATCCTGCTGCCGTCGACCTTCGAGAACAAGGAGGTCGCTGCCCGCCTGGCGATCAAGATCGGCTCCGGCCTGATCACCGACGCCGTCGACGTGAGCGCCGGTTCCGACGGGGGAGCCGTCACGACGCAGAGCGTGTTCGCCGGCAACTTCACCGTGCAGGCCAAGGTCACCCAGGGCACGCCGATCATCACGGTCAAGCCCAACTCGGCCGCTCCGGAGGAGTCCGAGGGCGCCGGCACCGTCGAGGCGTTCGCCGCGACCATCTCCGACGCCGCGAAGACCGCGCAGATCGTCGCCACCCAGCCGCGCCAGTCGACCGGTCGCCCCGAGCTGACCGAGGCCGCGATCGTGGTCTCGGGTGGTCGTGGCACCGGCGGCAACTTCGAGCCCGTCGAGGGCTTCGCCGACTCGCTCGGTGCGGCCGTGGGTGCCTCGCGTGCCGCGGTCGACTCGGGCTGGATGCCGCACGCGTTCCAGGTCGGCCAGACCGGCAAGACGGTCTCGCCGCAGCTCTACGTCGCCAACGGCATCTCCGGTGCGATCCAGCACCGCGCCGGCATGCAGACGTCGAAGACGATCGTCGCGGTCAACAAGGACCCCGAGGCCCCGATCTTCGAGCTCGTCGACTTCGGTGTCGTGGGCGACCTGCACACGGTCCTGCCCGCCGCGACCGAGAAGGTCAAGGAGCGCAAGGGCTGA
>CAVYGL010000031.1:0-36324 GCA_963767995.1 uncultured Actinomycetota bacterium | reverse complement strand
GGTGGACGTGCGGGTAGACCTCGTCGAGCTGGGCGGTGCGTGCGCCCTGCCCGGCGCGGTGGGCGGAGCGGGCCGAGCCGGGCTCCGTGGTGGCGGTGTCGTTCGTCGGTTCCATGGTGGTGTCGTGTCCTCTCATCTGCGACACGAGGGCGGCGACGACGTCGCGGGCCGAGGCGGTGTCGGCCTCGACCTGGCGCCAGTAGGACAGCAGCTCGGCCGCTGCAGCCTCGCTGTCGTCCAGCTCGACGATCGTCGCGATCCTGCGCAACGGGACCCCCGCCGCCCTCAGGCGTGCGACGAGCCGGGCGCGGTCGACCTGGGCAGGTGCGTAGCGGCGGTAGCCGGTGCGGTCATCGACGTCCGCCGGGGCCAGCAGCCCCAGGTCGTCGTACAGCCGCAGGGCCTTCGCCGTCAGCCCGGTCTCCCGCGCGAACTCGCCGATCGTCAGCATCGTCGTCCTCTCGTGACCGGGACCCGTCGTCGCCGGCGAGCCGACCATCCGGCCTGCCCCAGGGTCAAGGTCAAGGCCACGTCCAACGCCAGGTCAGCGGGCGCGTCGCGAGGGCAGCCGGACAGGCAGCGGACTGCCAACGATCGGGTTGGCCTCGGCGACGACGTCCATCGCGTCGACGATGTTGCGGAGGTTGATGATGAGCGCGCCGTAGATCGCCCAGTCGGGCGAGCGATCGGTGGACCGCAGCTCTTCGCTGAAGACCTCGAGGCGACGGCGTACGTCGAGCAGCGCCGCTGGGTCTGCGCCGCGCGCGGCCCGCCCGGCGTCGCCGAGCATCGCGATCCACGGGACGGCGAACGCCTCCCCCCACGTCTCGCGGTGCGCCTGCTGGCTGCCAAGCGTGCGGGCCAGGCTGCGGGTCTCGGCGACGGCCTGCTCCATCCGTCGCAGCAGTCCGAGCCACTGCTTCGGGTCCTTCATCGACCGCGCCGACCGGCGGGGATTCATCCGTGCGCTCTCCTGGGCCACCCGCACGAGCGCCCACGCCTGGTCGAGGTCCTCGTCGAGGTCGCGGGTGCGGTCGATCCAGGCGGCGACGGCCTCGTCGGGTGCGGCGTCGCGCAGACCGGCCGCCATGTCGACCAGCAGTGCACCGATCCCGTCGTCGATGCGGTCGAGTGCCTTGGCCGCTGTGCTCCGTCGCAGCGGAGGCCACACGATCACGTTGACCAGCAGGCCGACACCCACCCCGATCGCCGTGTCGTAGAGCCGCGAGAGGAGCATCACGTCGTCGTCGAAGCCGGTCGTGAGCACGACCAGGCCGGTGGTGGCGATGGTGGTCGCCTCGGTGCCCAGCCACGGGACGGACCCGAGCACGAGCGCGACGACCAGCAGCAGCGCGATCGCCTCCGTGGTCAGCCCGAACGCCTCCCCCACCGCCGTGGCGAGCAGCACCGCGACGACCGTGGCGGCCACCTGCTGGGTGCCCTTGGAGAACGTCCGGTAGACGGTGGCGTGCACCACCAGCAGCGCCGCCCACGGCGCCAGGAACGGCTGCGGCAGGTCGAGCACGCTCGACGCGATCACCCACGCGGCGACCGCGGCCAGCACGGTCTTGACGAGCTGCAGCACGTCGTTCCACCAGATCGGGTCGCCGAGGCGCCTGTCGATCCGCTCCCTCGCGGTCTTCCACATCCGACCGACCCTAGACCCGGGGCGCCGAGGCGATCTCGCCCGCGCGAAGGACTACGTTGTCTCGGTGAATTCCGCCTCGCAGTCCTATGACGTCGTCGTGGTCGGCGGCGGCCACAACGGCCTCGTCAGCGCCGCCTACCTCGCCCGCGCCGGCCTCTCGGTCCTGGTGCTCGAGCGGCTCGACCACACGGGCGGCGCGGCGGTCTCCGTCGAGCCCTTCTCCGGGCACCCGGCCCGGCTCTCGCGCTACTCCTACCTGGTCAGCCTGATGCCGGAGCGGCTGATGGCCGACCTCGGTCTCGACGTCCGGCTCGCCTCGCGCACCACGGCGTCGTACACCCCTTGGACGCGCGGCGAGCGCTCCGGCGGCCTGCTCGTCGAGCGCCCGGAGGGCGAGGCGACGCGCGCCTCGTTCCGCGAGCTCACCGGTGGTGACGGGGAGTACGCCGCCTGGCAGGCGTTCTACGCCGAGGTGGGCCGGGTCGCCGAGGTGGTCGCGCCGACCCTCATGCAGCCGCTGCCCCTCGAGCGGGAGGTCCGGGCGATGGTCGACGAGCGCACGTGGACCGACGTGGTCGCGCAGCCGCTGGGTCGTGCCATCACCGCCCGCTTCTCCGACGACACCGTCCGCGGGGTCGTCGCCACCGACGCCCTGATCGGCACCTTCGCCTCGATGGACGACCCGTCGCTGATCCAGAACCGCTGCTTCCTCTACCACCTGATCGGCAACGGCACCGGCGAGTGGCGCGTGCCGATCGGCGGGATGGGTGCCGTCACCGACGCCCTCGCCAAGGCCGCGGTCGGAGCGGGCGCCGAGATCGTCACCGGCGCGGGCGTCAGCGCGATCACCCCCGGACCCGACGGCGCCGAGGTGGTCTGGCACGAGGGCGGCCAGCAGCGGTCCGCGACCGCCCGCCGGGTGCTGTCCGGCGTCGCGCCGTGGGTACTCCGGATCCTCCTCGGCGAGGGCGAGGACGCCGAGACCAAGCCGATCGGCTCGCAGCTCAAGATCAACTTCCTCCTCGACCGGCTGCCGGCCCTCCGGTCCGGCGCCGACCCCGCGGTCGCCTTCGCCGGGACGCTGCACCTCGCCGAGGACTACACCCAGCTCGAGCGGGCGTACGACGCCGCGGCGGGCGGGTCCGTGCCCGACCCGATGCCGGGCGAGGTCTACTGCCACAGCCTCAGCGACCCCTCGATCCTGGGCGACCGGGCCGGGTCGGCGCACACGCTGACCTACTTCGGCCTCCACACCCCCGCCGGGCTCTTCGACGCCGACCCGGAGGCGCGCGACATCGCCACCAGGCGGGCGCTCGCGTCGCTCGACGCCGTGCTCGCCGAGCCGATCGAGGACTGCGTCGCCCGGGACGCCGACGGCCGGCTGTGCATCGAGGCGAAGATCCCGCAGGACGTCGAGAAGGACCTCGCGATGCCGGGCGGCCACATCTTCCACGGCGACCTGGAGTGGCCGTGGGCGCCCAACCGCGCACGGCTCGAGACCCCCGCCCAGCAGTGGGGCGTGCAGACCGAGCACGACGCCGTGCTGCTCTGCGGATCGGGCGCCCGGCGCGGTGGAGCGGTCTCCGGACTGGGCGGCCACAACGCCGCACAGGCGGTCCTCGCGGACCTCTGAGCCCGATTTCGCCTGTCGGGAGCGACGCGGTAATGTTCTACTTGCTTCACCGCATGCGCCATTAGCTCAATTGGCAGAGCAGCTGACTCTTAATCAGCGGGTTCGGGGTTCAAGTCCCTGATGGCGTACCAGAGTTGCAGCAGGTCAGAGGCCCTTCACGGAGACATCCGGAAGGGCCTCAGCCGTTCCCGCGTGCATCGGTGCGCCGCAGGCGCAGGAGCAGGAGCGCCACCACCGCCGCGAGCAGCACCAGGCCGCCGGGCAGGATCACGCCTCGTCCCCGCTCCGACCACGGGACCTCCGCGTCCGCTCCACTGCCCGCGGACGTCGCCGTGCCGGCGGCACCGGAGACCTGGCCCACCTCGAACTGCACCTCGCCGCGTACGTCGTGGCCGTCCGCGGACACCACGAAGTACTCCAGGGTGTACGCACCCGGCACCCCGGCCCACAGGTTCTGGCGTACCTCGGCCCGATCGACGTGGGTGCCCCGTTGGTCACGCTCCCCTCGGGCCCGACCACCGTGATCTCGCGGATCTCGAGGACGGCGTCGGAGAAGGTGAGGATGGCGCGCGAGGGCAGCGCCTCGACCATCCCTCCTCCGTCCGGGTCGGAGTAGAGCAGCTCCCCGTGCGCCCCTGCCGGTGCCGTGAGAGTCGACACGAGGAACGCTGCGACGAGCGCGACGGCGCTCAGCCGGTGGACGATGTGTGCCACGACGGCATCTCCCATGCTCGGGGATCGGACGCGAGCTCGAGCGGACCGAATGCCGCCGCGAGTCGGGCGGCCAGGTCCAGGTCGTCGGGATCCACGGCGGACCGGACCGCCCGGCGCAGTGCCGTCGTTGCCCAGTCGCCCAGCGCGCCGGTGGCACGGGGGTCGTCCGCCAGCGCGGACCGGGCTCGCTCGAGCTCTCCGCAGACGAGGCGCGCGACCACTTCGAGGGCGTCCTCGCCGGACCGCAGGGACACAGCGGTCGGGACGCCGTTGCTCGCGTCCGCGCGCGCCGGCTTGCCCATCCGTCCCGCGTCACCGACGAGGTCGAGCAGGTCGTCGACGTGCTGGAAGGCCCTGCCGAAGTGGAGCCCGAAGGTGCCGTGCGCCTCCGACCACCTAGGGCGCGGCACCTGCGACCAGCGCACCGATCTCGGCGCTCGAGCGGAACAGCTCGGCGGTCTTGAGCGACGCGTACGTCGGCGTGGGCCTCGAGCGACGGCGACTCGGCCAGGCCGGCCTCGAGCAGCTGGCCGGCCGCCATGTGGTCGAGCGTACGAGCCCAGATCGCCGACGCGCCGCTCGAGGACCGGGCTGCCGCGGCGGCACCCCGGGCCAGCAGCAGGTCGCCCACGACGATCGCCGTGGCGACGCCTGCGGTCGCGACCACCGAGGGCCGCCCCCGGCGCACGTCGGCGGCGTCGATGATGTCGTCGTGCACGAGCGTCGCGACGTGCAGCAGCTCCATCGACAGGGCCGCCTCGACGACGCGGCGCTCGACGTCGCGCGTGCGGCCCGAGGTCGCTCCCGGTCGCCGCCGCGCTGCGTCAGCACGAGGTCCGGTCGCAGCAGCTTGCCGGGCCGCAGCGCGTCGGCGACCAGCCGGTCGACGTGCGGCGACCCCGCACGACGGCGGCGTCCGCAGCCGCTCGCGCACCTGCTCGAGCAGGTCGTCGACGTCGGTCACGAGACCCGCGACCCGGCCGGGGTTTCCACGTCGCACCCGCGAGGTCGAGCAGGAGGTCGCGGACCTCCGTGGCGGCGATCCGGTCCCCCAGGACGCCCGGGCGGTCGCACAGCACCATCGGCGCGTCCTCGTCGCGGGCCGGGAGGCGACCGTGCGTGCCGCGCACCGGCGCCGGGTCGAGCGGCACCACCTTCATCGCGTAGCGCAGGCCGGCTGCCTTGCGGGCCAGGGTCAGCGCCGCCTTCGCCTTGACGAGCCGGTCCTCGGGGTCGAAGAACAGCTCGGCCGGGTCGTAGCCGGGCTTGCGGTGGATCTCCACGCCTCGGGCGAAGTCGGGTGCCCGGTCGTCGTCGTCCCAGTAGTAGTAGGTGAACCAGGCGGTGGGCTCCGCCACCAGCACGAGCTCGCCGGCGCGCTCGTGGTCGAGCCCGGCGGCGGCCTTCCCGTCGTGGTCGAGCACCTCGGCCACGCCGGCGAGCCCCGCGCACACCGACCGGACCCGCTCGAGGTCGGCCGGGTCGGCGACGTAGACGTGGGCGACCTGGTGGTCGGCGACGGCGAAGGCCCGCGAGGTCCACGGGTCGAGGTACTCCATGCCGTCCTGCGTGTAGACCTCCAGCAGACCGGCCGAGCGCAGGGCGCGGTTGACGTCGACGGGCGTGTCGGCCGCGGTGATGCCGTACTCCGAGAGCACGACGACCCTGGCGCCGCAGCGCGCGGCGTCGTCGAGCAGCGGGGCGAGCGCGGCGTCGACGTCGCGGGCAGCCTGACGGGCCTGGGGCGACGACGGGGCCGAAGCGCTGGAGGTCGTAGTCGAGGTGCGGGAGGTAGGCGAGGGTCAGGTCGGCGCGCGGCATCAGCTGCCGGGCCGCTCCGACGATCCACTCCGTCGACCGGATCGACGCCGTCGGTCCCCAGTACTGGAACAGCGGGAACTCGCCGAGCTCGGCGACCAGCTCGTCGTGCAGCGCCGGCGGCCGGGTGTAGCAGTCGGGGGCCTTCTTGCCGTCGGCGTAGTAGATCGGCCGCGGGGTGACCGTCCAGTCGGTCGTGGCACCCATGGCGTACCACCAGCACACGTTGGCGACCGTGTAGCCGGGCTGCTGGCGACGGAGCGTCTCCCACACCTTCTCGCCCTGCACGAGCGCGTTGTGCTGACGCCAGAGGTGGACCTCGCCGAGGTCGCGGAAGTACCAGCCGTTGCCGACGATGCCGTGCTCGGCCGGGGTCAGGCCGGTGAGGAAGGTCGACTGCACGCTGCAGGTGACTGCCGGCAGGACGGGCTCGAGGACCGCCGACGAGCCCGCCGGCCGCCAGGCTGCCGCAGGCGCGGCATGTGCTGGAGCAGGTCGGGGGTCAGGCCGACCACGTCGACGACGAGCAGCTTGTCCATCAGGTCCTCCGGTGGGTAGTGGGTGGGGGCGGGATCAGAGCGGGGTGAGGCCGAGCGCGACCAGCTCGGCGTGCACCCAGGCGAGCTCGGCGGCGAGGCCGGCCGCGAGCGCGTCGTCGTCGGTCGGTGCGCCGCCGGGCAGGACCGACCAGGTGTAGGTCTCGACCTCGAGGTGGTCGACCCGCGCGACCGGGCCGCCCAGCAGCGCGGCGAGCGAGGCGTGCAGCTCGTCGCGCGGGCGTTGCGCAGCGGCGGCTCCGGGTCGGCGTGCACCGGCACGTGGAAGTGGACGCGCCAGGGCGTGTCGGTGGCGAGCGGGTCTGGGCCGTCGAGGGCCTCGGGCGAGGTCGTCACGGCCCGCGACGTCGTCGCCGTGCGCGCCCACCTGGCGCACCTGGTGCAGGAAGCGGTCCTCGGCGTACGACGCGAGCGCGCGGCGCGTCGCCGCGTCCGCCGGGTCGTCGACGACCAGCGCCGACGCCGGCTGGGCCTTGACCACGCGCAGCCCCGCGTCGTCGAGCAGGCGCAGCGCGCGGTCGGCGTCGTCGAAGCCGACGGCGAGGTGGCAGAGGTCGAGGCAGACGCCGATCCGGTCGCGGTCGACCGCGCCGAGCCGGTCGACGGCCTCCTCCACCGTCTCGATGACGCAACCCGGCTCGGGCTCGATGCCGACCACGACGCGACGGCCGGTCTCGGCCTCGACGTCGGCCAGGCCGCTCGGCAGCTCGGAGAGCAGCGCCTCCGCGAGCCGCTGGTCGTCACGGCTCCACGGGCTGCGCCAGGCGAGCGGGCAGCGAGGAGATCGACCCGTGGTCGGCGTCGTCGGGCAGGAGCCCGGCGAGCACGCGGGCGGCGGCGAGGGTGTAGTCGAGGCGCTCGCGCGTGGTCCACGTCGGGAGGTAGACCGAGTGCTTGACGGTCGGTCCCTGGAAGGCGGCGTAGGGGAAGGCGTTGACGGTCACCACCTCGACGCCGTGGTCGGCCAGCTGCGCCGCGGACGAGGCGTACGCCGTCGGGGTCCGCGGCGAGGCGGTGGGCGGCGGCCGCCGGGAGCCAGAGCCCGAGACCGACGAGGTCTCCCCCGCGGCAGCGCCGGGGAGGGCGTCCAGCGCGCGGCGGATGCGGACGCCCATCGACGTCGCCTGGGCGACCAGGCCGTCGACGTCCTCGGCGGGCAGCACGTTGGTGCCGTAGGCCAGGTGGACGACGGTGCCGTCGCGGTGGCGCAGGCGCACTCACCTCACCTGCTGCCCGCGCAGGACCGAGTTGCCCTCGAAGAGCGACGAGGCGTCCGGGGTGGCAGCGCCGGCGCGTCGTCCTGCTCGGGCAGCATGAGCCGACCGCTCTGGGCGAAGAACTCCACGGGGTTGCGCCACAGCACGCGGTCCACGTCGTCGTCGGTGAAGCCGGCGGCCAGCATCGCCTCGCCGGTGGCATGCGTCAGCAGGGGGTCGCTGCGGCCCCAGTCCGCAGCCGAGTTGACCAGCACCCGCTCCGGGCCGCGCTCCTGCAGGATCCGCACCATCCGGTGGGGGTCCATCTTGGTGTCGGGATAGATGGAGAAGCCCATCCAGCACCCGCGCTCGTCGACGGGGGCGACGGTCAGCTCGTTGAGGTGGTCGACCACGACCATCGCCGGGTCGATGCCCGACTCCTCCACCAGCTCCAGGGTGCGGCGGGTGCCGCCCTCCTTGTCGCGGTGGGGCGTGTGCACCATGGCGGGCAGCTCGAACTCGACCGCGAGGTCGAGCTGCTGGCGGAAGGCCCGCTCCTCCGCGGGGCCCATCGAGTCGAAGCCGATCTCGCCGACCGCGACCACCCCGTCCTTGGCGAGGTAGCGCGGCAGGACGTCGAGGACCTCGACGCAGCGCGGGTCGTTGGCCTCCTTGGGGTTGAGCGCGATCGTGCAGTGGTGGGTGATGCCGAACTGCGCGGCCCGGAACCGCTCCCAGCCCACGAGGGCGTCGAAGTAGTCGGTGAAGGACCCGACGCTGGTCCGCGGCTGGCCCAGCCAGAAGGCGGGCTCGACCAGGGCGCGGACGCCGGCGGCGTACATCCGCTCGTAGTCGTCGGTGGTGCGCGACGTCATGTGGATGTGGGGATCGAAGATGCGCATGTCAGCCCTCCGGGTCGGTGGTCGGGGTGGTCAGCTCGCGCACCAGGGACGCGTCGGGCGGTACCTCGCGGCCGGCGGCCTCGCGCTCGTCGATGTAGCGCCGCACCATGGCCGCGAGCTCGTCGTCGGCCCGCGCGGCGAGGTCCGCGACACCCGCAACGGGAACACCGACGAAGAGGCACTTGAGCACGCCGTGGCGCCAGTCGTGCGCCGACAGCCGCCGGGCGTGCGGGCCCATGGCGGCCGCGACCAGTCGTACGTCGTTGGTCCGCAGCGCGTCCAGCAGGAGGGCCGACCCGTCGACGAGGGGATCGTCGATGCCGCCGAGCGCCAGCAGCACCGCCCGCTTCTCGTCGGCGTCGCCGTGGCGGTAGAGGTCCTCGAGCTCGGCGAGCAGGGTCCCGGGGTCGAGCCGGGCGGCCGCTGTCGCGACCAGCTCCACCCGGACGGCGTCCTCGAGGCGGGGGCCGTCGACGGAGAGGTCACCTCGGCCCGTGCGGCGCGCAGCCGCGGGGAAGACCCGGGCGAGCGTGGTGGCGCCGGCCGCGAGCACCGCGACCATGTCGTCGAGGGCGCGCCTGCGCTCGTCGCCCAGCGCGCTCCTGCAGCTGCTCGACGGGTGCGAGGAGATGGACAGTCGTCATCGGACACCTCCGGAGGCGTCGACGGGGTGGCCGATCCGGTCCAGGGAGGCGCGCAGCGCGGTCATGGTGGACGCAGCGACCGCCGGTGCGGCGTGGGAGTGCCGCGGCAGCTCCACGCAGGCCAGGCCGGCGTACCCCGTGTCGGCGAGGGCGCCGAGGACGCGATCGAGGTCGAGGTCGCCCGTGCCCAGCTCGAGGTGCTCGTGGACGTCGCGGACCATGTCGTCGACCTGCACGTTGGCGAGCAGCGGGCCGGCGTGGTGCACCGTCTCGGCGGGCGTGCGCGGCTCGTTGCAGACCAGGTGGCCCAGGTCGAGGGTCACACGCAGGTGCTCGGGACGGCCGAGGCGCTCCCGGAGCGCCAGCACGTCGTCGAGGGTGGCGAGGAACATCCCGGGCTCGGGCTCGACGCAGACGGTCACCCCGAGGTCCGCGGCGTCGTCGAGGACGGGACCCAACCCGTCGACCACCCGGCGCCACAGGCGCTCGTCGGACACCCCGGCGGGCGCGGTGCCGGACCAGCAGGACATGGCCTCCGACCCGAGCTCGTGGGCGATGCGGACCGCACGGCACAGCAGGTCGACGCGGCGCTCGCGGCCCTCGTCGCTGACCAGGGTCGGCTCGTGCTTGCGCCACGGGTCGAGGACGTAGCGCGAGCCCGTCTCGACGACCGAGGCGAGGTCGTGGGCCTCGAGGCAACGGCGGGCGTGCGCGACCTGGCCCGGCAGGTCGCCGAACGGGTCGAGGTGGGGCTGGTCGAGGGTGAGCCCGACTCCCTCGTAGCCGAGGGAGGCGACGACGCTGCAGGCGTCGCTGAGCCGGTGTCCGGCGAAGCCGTTGAGCCCGTAACCCAGCCGCACGCTCACGTCGGGCTCACCTTCCGTGCAGCACGCCGCAGCAGAGGCGCGGCCGTGGCGACGAGGAACGCCGGCAGGAGCCGACCCCCGGCCGCGAGCCAGCCCGCCTGGAGGAGGGTCAGGCCGCCGATGCCGGCACCGGTCGCAGCGCGCACGCGGGCGGCGTCCGGGGCGGCCAGCGCCCGCGCCTGGGGCACGCCCACCGCGACGCCGTAGAGGACCGCGAACCCGATGGCGACCCGGCGGTGGTCGGTGCGTACGTCGTCGCCGACGGCGGTCGCGACCAGCAGGCCGGCGCGGTGCCGGTGGCGACGAGCGCCCCGACCGCCGTGGCCGGAGCTGCGCCGTGCACCTCGCCCCGGCTGAGGGCGGTCACCCCGACCGTGTGGACGGCCACCGACGCCGCCGGGCGCGGCGGCCGCCGCGGGAGACCCCGCCGCTCCGAGCAGGACGTCGAGTCCCCGGGTGGACGCCATGACGAGGGGCCCGGCGGCCGAGTCCTTGGCCAGCACGTCGTAGGTGGCGATGAGCGCGGCGAGCGGCACGCTGGTCCGCAGCGCCCGCCGACCACCGACCAGTGCGGTCGCGGCGAGCCCGGCGGCGCCCAGGGTGGCCGCGACACCGAGTGCTGCGCCCGCGCTCACGCGGCCGGTCGGGATGACCCGCTCGGGTCGCTCGAGGGCGTCGACCTCGCGGTCGGACCAGTCGTTGAGCGCCATGCCGGACCAGTAGAGGAGCACCGACCCGAGGGGCATGAACGCACCTGCGCCGCCCGCGCCGCCGACCAGACCGCGCCCGACCAGGCGTCACCCGGGACCGTCAGCGCTGCCGGCAGCCGGACGAGCTCGGCCAGGTCGCGGGCGGCGGGCAGGGTCGTCATCCAGCCAGCCCCGCGCGCCACGCGACGAGGTCGCGCCACTGCTCGGAGAGCCGGTGCTCGGTGGCGCCGACGGGGTCCTTGAAGAAGAAGGCGAGCTCCGGCAGCGGACCCGAGAGGCCCGCTGCGTGCGCGGCGGACACGAGGCGCACCAGGTCGAGCACCAGCGGCGCCGCGAGCGCCGAGTCGCAGCCCTGCCACGTGAACTGCAGCGTCATCCGGGTGCCGAGGAACCCGTCGAACCGCACGTGGTCCCACGCCGTCTTCCACTCCCCCAGGTCCTCGACGTGGTCGATGTGCATGGGGCCCGGCACCGGCTGTCCCACCATGGCGTCGAGTCCGCTGCGCTTGGCGTCGGTCTTGCTGCGTGCCGCCGTCGGGGTCGGACAGGGTCTCGCCGTCGCCTCCGCCGAGGAGGTTCACCGAGGTCCAGGAGCGCAGCTCGAGCGCCCGCATCACGAACATGGGTGCGAGCACCGACTTGAGCAGCGTCTCGCCGGTCTTGCCGTCGCACCCGGCGTAGGGCAGTCCGGCGCGCGCCGCCGCCTCGATCACGACGGGCAGGCGCAGGCAGGGGCTGGGGGTGAACGAGACGAACGGCGCGCCGGCCCGGAAGGCGGCCAGGGCGTAGACCGCCCCGACCGGCAGGTCGTCGTCGACGCCGCGCATCTGCTCCGGGTCGTCGACCGGCGGCTGGGTGCTGGCGACGTCGACGACCACCACCCGGACCAGGTCGTGCCGCCGTCGGAAGTCGGCGATGTCGGCGGCGAGCCGCTCCACCGCCTCGCCGCACGGTCTCCTCGCCCGCCACGTGCCCGGGACGCACCTCGGCGTCGACCGCCTCGAGGTCGGCGGCGACGGCACTGACGATCCCGGCCGGGACCACCCCGCCCGCGGCCAGCGACTCGGCCTTCTTGGTCAGGGCTGGTGAGCTGATGTCGTGGCCGCCGAAGACCAGGCTCCCGAGGTCGGGGAGCCCGTCGGGGTCGAGCTCGGCGAGCTCGCTCACCAGCCCGGTCGACGGGGCGAGGCCGTGGGACACCCCGAGGGCTCCGACGACCGCGGTGGTCGCCACCGAGCCGCGGGCACCCACGAACCACACCCCGGTCCTGGCTTCGTTGCGTCATCGTCAGTCCGTGGTGGAGAAGGCGGCGTCGAAGGCGGCGTCGGGTGCGTCGAAGGCGAGACGGCGCACGAACTCCAGCGCCTCGGGTGCCCCGACGAGCCGGTCCATCCCGGCGTCCTCCCACTCCACCGAGATGGGGCCGTCGTAGCCGATCGTGTTCAGCATCCGGAAGGACGCCTCCCACGGCACGTCGCCGTGACCGGTCGACACGAAGTCCCAGCCGCGGCGCGGGTCGGCCCACGGCAGGTGCGACCCCATCCGGCCGTTGCGGCCGTTGCCGACCTGCTTCTTCGCGTCCTTGCAGTCGACGTGGTAGATCCGGTCCTTGAAGTCCCAGAGGAAGCCGACCGGGTCGAGGTCCTGCCACACGAAGTGCGACGGGTCCCAGTTGAGGCCGAAGGCCTCGCGGTGGCCGATCGCGTCGAGCGCCGCGCACCGTCGTCCAGTAGTCGTAGGCGATCTCGGACGGGTGGACCTCGTGGGCGAACTTCACGCCCTCGCTGTCGAAGACGTCGAGGATCGGGTTCCAGCGGTCCGCGAAGTCCTGGTAGCCGGCGTCGACCAGGTCCTGGGACGCCGGCGGGAACATCGCGACGTACTTCCAGATCGACGAGCCGGTGAACCCGACCACCACGTCGACGCCGAGCCTGCGGGCGGCGCGGGCGGTCATCTTCATCTCCTCCGCGGCGCGCTGGCGCACGCCCTCGGCGTCGCCGTCGCCCCAGATCCGGTCGGGCAGGATGCCGCGGTGGCGCTCGTCGATCGGGTCGTCGCACACCGCCTGGCCCTTGAGGTGGTTGCTGATCGCGAACACCTGCAGGTCGTACTTCTTCAGCATCTCCAGCTTCGCCGGGACGTAGGAGTCGTCCTCGACCGCGGCCCACGGGTCGAAGTGGTCACCCCAGCACGCGAGCTCGAGGCCGTCGTAGCCCCACCCCGAGGCCAGCCGGCACATCTCCTCGAACGGCAGGTCGGCCCACTGGCCGGTGAACAGGGTGATCGGGCGTGGCATGCGTGCTCCTCAGCGTGTGGGGTGGTGGTCTCGGCGGTGCCAGTCCGGCCGTGCGGGGACGAGGATGGTGCGAACCGGTGCCGGGACGGAGCGCGCTGTCCCGGCACCGGCCGCGGGGGCGACGCCTTGCGGCGCCGCCACCCCGCCCGGACGGAGGGCCCGGCCACCGACCGCTCGCAGGGCCGAACCTGCGAGCGGACGGGTGCGACACCTTGCGGTGCCACCCGGCCGTGCCTCCCATCTGCGGACGTTCTCTCTCTCGACCCGGCGCCTAGAGCTGCTTCTTCAGCGTGCGCGACAGGTGCTTGAGAGCCCTCCGTGCCTCCTTGTCGTCGACCTTCGAGGCGAGCTTCTTGAAGCGCTTCAGGGCCTTGCGGGCCTCACGCTCCTCGCCGCTCTTGTCAGCCCTCTTCGCGGCCTTCAGCTCCTGCTTGAGCTTCGCGCCGAGCTTCGCGCCGATGGTGTTGTCGTCGTCGAGCCGGTTGACGAGCTTCTTGGCCCCGCCGTAGGCGGCGACCACCCGGAAGGTGATCGTCTGCGACGACTGGTTGCCGGCCTCGTCGGTCACGGTGACCTCCAGGGTGTGCCTCCCGGTGCGCAGCGACATTGCGTCGATCTGCGCCGGGGAGGACACGAGCTCGCCGTCGAGTCGGACGACCTGCTCGGCGACACCCGACGTCGCGTCCGCGGCCGTGACCAACGCCGTCCTGACTGCGGCCAGGTTCAGCTTGGCCTTGTCGGCGATCCCGCCGATGGTCACCACCGGTGCGGTGGCGTCCATCTTGATGGTGGTCGTGCCGATCGCCGAGACCGTGCCGGCCTCGTCGGTCGCCCGGGCCTGGACCAGGGTGACGCCGTCGCCGCCGACCTGGAACGGCGCGGTGTACGCCGTCCAGGCACCGTTGCCGATGCGGTACTCGAGCGCCAGCTTCCCCTTGCCGCCAGCACCCGCGAGGGTGATGGTGACCGGCGAGGTGAACCAGTTGCTGCGACCGTTGGCCGCCGCCGGGGCCGTGGTGATGGCCACAGTCGGCTTCACCGTCTCGACCGGCGGGTCGACGGGTCGTCGCCCTTGGGGACGACGACCTTGAACTCGCCGTCGTCTCGTTGCCCGCCGCGTCGGTGGCCGTGTAGGCCACCACGTGCTCGCCGGGCTCGGTGATCTCGAACGGACCGTCGTACGTCGGTCTCCGCTCCCCCGTCGACCGTGTAGGTCAGCGAGGTGACGTCGACGTTGTCCGTGGCGTCCAGCACGACGGTGCCGGGGCCGGTCAGGTCGAGGTCGACGCAACCGATGATCGCGCCCTCACGGTGCAGGGCGAGGATGCCGCCCTCGATGCGCGGCGCCCACGCGACCGTGGCCGTCGCGAACGAGGTGCCGTCCGCCTTGGCCTCGATCCGGGCGTCGCCCGAGCCAGCGACCCAACCCGGGTTGGTCGGCCACAGCTCGTTGGGCGGGGTGCCGTTGCCGGCCGGGTCGTTGCGGTAGTGACCCTCGAACCCGCCACAGGTGGTCCCGACGTGCAGGTGGGACTCGTAGTCCTGCGTGGGGTCGAGGCCCGCGAGCGTCAGCTCCACCGTGGTGGTGTAGCCGTTGCCGTCGGCCGCGGAGACCATGGTGGCCTCGCCGCTGACGCCGGTGCTGGCCTGGTCGACCAGCGTCCCGGCGTACGAGCCGAGCACCGTGGCGCTCGACCTTCGGGTCCGTCGTGTCCGCGGGCTGCGGGACGACGACCTCGACCTGGCCGGTTGGACCGGTTGCCCGCTGCGTCGGTGGCGCGGTAGCGCACGACGTAGGTGCCGGGCTCGTCGAACGTCAGCGGCGTGGAGTAGGTCGTCCACGTCGTGGCGTCGCCGATCTGGTACTCGATGCTCGCCACGCCCGAGGTGGCGTCGGTGGCGGTCAGGGTGACCGTCTTGGTGGCGTCTCCGGTGACCGCGCCCGACACGGTCGGGGCGACCGTGTCGATCTTGACCGTCTGCGACTTGATCGTCTCGACGTTGCCTGCCGAGTCCGTCGAGCGGTACTCGATCAGGCGGCTGCCCTCACCGGTCACGGAGACCGCGGCGGTGTAGGGCGTCCAGGCTCCTCCGGCGATGCGGTACTCGGTCGAGGCGACGCCCGACCCGCCCGCTCCGTCGGTGGCCGCCAGGGTGAACGACGGACGCGTGGTGTACCAGCCGGCGCTGCCGGTGGCCGCCGGGATGGTGATCGTCGTCGTCGGCGCGGTCGTGTCGCTCGGCCCGGTCGCGCGGCTCGCACGTGTCGTCCTTGCCCAGCGTGAACCAGTCGAACTTCGCGACCAGGTTGTCCGCCGCACCGGCAGCCGTGGCGCGCCAGGGCGAGCAGGCCGACCTTGGGTGTCGTGATGCCGGTCAGGTCCGCGTCGAGCCGTCGTGCCGTTCGCAGCGTGATCGGGAGCCAGGTGACTCCCGTCGCGTGCTGTAGGACGCGCGTGACGACGTTGCCGTCGGTGCTCGACAGCCGCAGCCACACGGTGTCGGGGAAGGCCGCGCCGAGGCTGGCGGAGTTGGTCTCCGATGCCGTGGCGTTGGTCTCCTTGGCGAACTGGATGATGTTGGCTGCCTTGTCGCCCGCGGCCGCGGTGTTGCGACCCGAGTAGACGAGCTTGAGGTAGTTGTCGTCGTCGCCGTAGATGCATCAGACCGGCCTGCTGGTAGCCCTTGTTGGCTCCAGCGAGGTGACCTTGGTGGTCGCCACGAACGTGCCGGTCGGGAGGTCCTGCGAGGACGACGTTCGGCGTGGTGTTGGTGGTCTGGTAGAGGTCGGAGTTGGTCAACGGGATGTTGAGCGACCCGTCGGCCACCGTCAGGTGCTCGTTGACGCGGACGCTGTCGTTCCAGCGCGTGAGGTCCAACGCGTTTCCGCTGAACTGCTCGACCTGGCACGGCGTGGCGCACGGGGTGGCCGTGTCGTCCGGGCGTGATCAGGAAGTAGTCGAACTTCGCGACCAGGTTGTCGGCCGCACCGGCAGCGGTGGCACCCAGGGCCAGCAGGCCGACCTTGGGAGCCGTGATGCCGGTGAGGTCACGCGCCGCGTTGGCGGCGGTGACGGGGAGCCAGGTGGCGCCGTCGCTGCTGTACGAGGCGGTGACGGAGTTGCCGTCGGTGCTCGACATCCGCAGCCACACGGTGTCGGAGAAGGCCGCGCCGAGGTTGGCGCAGTTCGTCTCCGATCGCCGTGCCGTTGACCTCCTTGGCGAACTGGATGATGTTGGCTGCCTTGCTGCCCGGCGGCCGACGTGGATGCGACCCGAGTAGACGAGCTTCAGGTAGTTGTTGTCATCGCCGTAGATGACCAGACCGCCCTGCTGGTAGCCCTTGTTGGCCCCGGCGAGGTTGACCTTGGTCGTGACCTCGAACGCGCCTGACGGCAGGTCCTGCAGCACGATGTTCGGCGTGGTGTTGGTGCCCTGGTAGATGTCGGAGTTGGTCAGCGGGATGTTGAGCGACCCGTCGGCCACGGTCAGGCCCTGGTTGACCCTGCACGTTCTGGTTCCAGCGCGTCGTGTTGAGCTCGGTGCCCAGGAAGTCGTCGGAGCGACCGCTGAAGCAGATGTTCTCCGCTGCAGTGACGTTGATCTCCAGCGTCTTCGTGGTCTTCGCACCTCGGGCGTCGGTGACCGTCAACGAGACGGTGTACTTGCCCGGGGTGGCGTAGGTCTTGCTCGGGTTCGCCACCGTCGAGGTCGTCGTGTCGCCGAAGCTCCACGCGTAGGTGAGCGGGGTGTCCGGCGTCGGCGTCGCTGACCGTGCTCGTGAAGTTCACGGGCAGGGGTGCCGCACCCGTCAGCTTGCTGGCGCTGATGGTGACCGCAGGCGGCGTGTTGTCGGTGACCCCGCGTCCGGCGAACTCGACCCAGTTGACGTTGGCCCCGCCCGTGGTGGCCACGAAGTACAGCGGCTCGCTGGTGGTCGTGGCCCCGGTGAACGTGGTGGCCACGTTCTGCCAGGTCTGGGCGCCTCCGGTGTTGGGCACCGCGAGGGTCCCGATCGTCGTGCCGGTGGGCGAGCCCTGCCGGACGGCGAAGGTGGCACCCGCGGTCGTGGAAGCCGCACGCATGGTCACACCGGTGATGTTGGTGAGGTTCATGACGTCCCAGCGGAACCAGTCGCCGGTCTCGACGCCGGTCACGTTGAGCCCACCGTTGGTGTCGGTGGTGGTCTGCGTGACGACGCCGGCGGTGCCGGCGGTCTCGGAGCCGGTACGACCGGTCTGGTCGTAGAACTCGGCTTCCTTCTTCTTGGTGTGCAGCACCGCGCCGTCGACGCCCGTCAGCGGTCCGGCAGCGCCAGAACCGGAGTCCTTGTAGCTGGCGGTGACGGTGCCGAACACGTTGGCGCCCGAGTGGCCGGCGTCGCCGGGGAGCACGAAGCTTCCGGTGCAGCCGGTGTACAGCTCGTAGCCGTGCGAGTGCTGGTCGTGGCCCAGGCCGGGCTGCACGACGACCTTGCTGCAGTCGATCTGCTTCCTCGGCGTCGGTGACCGTGACCGCGTACTTGATGGTGTCGCCGAACTCGAAGAAGCCGCCGTTGAGCGGCAGGGTCAGCTCGACCGTCGGCGCCGTGTTGCCGGCGACGATGTCGATGTTGGTCGTGCCGGTGCGGCCGCCCTCATCGGTCACCGTGAGCCGCGCGGTGTAGTTGCCCGCGGTGGCGTAGGTGAACGATGCCGTGGGCGTGGCAGCGTCGACGGTGCCGTCGCTGGTGAAGTCCCACGCGTAGGTCAGTCCGACGGCGTCACCGGTGTCGGCGTCGAACGACCCGGAGCCGTCGAAGTCGACGGTCAGGGGCGCAGGACCCGAGGTGCGGTTCGTCGTGACGCGGGCGACGGGGGCGCGGTCACCCTCGACGTAGTCGATGCGGTAGATGCCGGAGTTGGCGTTGTTGCCGTCGAACCCGCTCCCCCACTCGATCATGTAGAGCGCACCGTCCGGGCCGAACTGCAGCGCGTGCGGACGGCTCATGGGCAGGTTGGGCAGGAACCGGTTGATGTCGGTGTAGTTGGTGCCACCGTCGTTCATCTGCACGGTGAAGAGCCGGCTGTTGTTCCAGTCGGCCCAGATCGCCTTGCTGTCGAAGTAGGCGGGCCACTTGCGGTCCGACGCCAGGTCGGGGTCGTAGTCGTAGGTGCCCGAGGTCATCGGTGCGCCACTGGCGCCGATCTCAGGGGTGCCCGTGGTGCCACTGTTGTTGCTCTGCCAGATCACTGCGGCCTTCGCCGGCGGCAGGTTCGTCAGGCCCGTGTTGTTGGGCGAGTCGTTGACCGGGGCGGCGCAGTTGAACGTCGCTCCGGCGGTGCTGCTGGCGAAGTTGTAGTCGTTGTACGGCGTGTTCGCGCCCACGCAGTAGGGCCAGCCGTAGTTGCCGGGCTGGTCGAGGACGTTCCACTCCACCCGGCCGTTGGGGCCGCGGGTGGCGCTCGTCGAGCCCGAGTCGGGGCCGTAGTCGGCGACGAGGAGGTGGTTGTTCTGCTCGTCGAGTCCGATGCGGAACGGGTTGCGGAAGCCCATGGCGTAGATCTCGGGCCGGGTCTTCTGCGTGGTGTCGGCCGCCTCGTCGAAGAGGTTCCCCGCGGGGATGGTGTAGCCGCCGGCGAGGGACGGCTTGATCTTCAGCACCTTGCCGTTGAGGTCGTTGGTGTTGCCAGAGGTGCGCTGGGCGTCCCAGGCGGCACGACCTGCCCGCTCGTCGATCGGTGTGAAGCCGCCCGAGTCGAACGGGTTGGTGTTGTCACCGGTGGCGAGGTAGAGGTTGCCGTCGTGGTCGAACTCCATCGATCCACCCGCGTGGCAGCACTCGTTGCGCTGCACGGGGACGTCGAGGATCGTCACCCCGGACGACGAGGTCCATCGTGTTGCCGTTCATCGTGAACCGCGAGATGCGGTCGATCGATGCGGCGCCCTGGGGTGCGTAGTAGAGGAACACGTGGTTGTTCGTCGCGAAGTTCGGGTCGAGGGCGATGCCCAGCAGTCCGAACTCCTGGCCCGTGTAGACGGGGACCGTGCCGGCCGTGACCACGCTGCCGTTGCTCGGCAGGATGATCTTCACGGCGCCGGCGCGGTCGATGTAGAAGACCCGGCCGTCGTCTGCGATGTCGAGCTCCATCGGGTTGGTCGTGTTCTCGTCGAGCGCGACCTTCTCGAAGCTGGGCTGCAGCGTCGCCTTGCAGTCGGAGTCCACGACTCCGGCGGCGGTCTCGATGCCACCGAGGATGTGCTTGAGGAACAGCGGGTCGGCGAAGGACGCGTCGGTGTGGCCCATGCCGGTGTACCAGCTGCGGCCGCCGTCGTAGTCCTGGCACCAGGCGATCGGGTGCTCCACGCCCATCGCGCCGGCCCCAGGTGCGTACGTGGTCTCGTCGAGCGAGGCCAGGACGTGCAGCTTGTTGCGCGTGGTGAGGGTGTTGGGGGTGCGGAAGTTGTACCACTCGTCGGTGCGCGTCCAGCGCTTCGGCAGGCCGACGGTGGAGGGGTGCGCCGGGTCCTCGACCTTGACGGTCGCAGTGGGCGTGCCGTTGGGGTGGTTGTTGAAGTAGGCGCCGACCAGGTTGCCGTACCAGGGCCAGTCGTACTCGGTGTCGGAGGCCGAGTGGATGCCGGCGTAGCCGCCACCGGCCTGGATGTAGCGCTCGAAGGCACCCTGCTCGGCCGTGTTGAGCACGTCACCGGTCGTCGACAGGAAGATGACGACCTCGTACTGGGCGAGGTTGACGTCGTTGAACACGGTGCTGTCGGCCGTGGCCGTCACCGTGAAGCCTTCGTCGACGCCGAGCTGCTGGATGGCCGCGGTCGCGACGGGGATGTTGGCGTGCGGGAACGCGGCGGTCTTGTTGAAGAGCAGCGCGTCGAACGACCCGTCCGCGGCAGCGGCGGCCTCCTTGAGCGCACGCTTCGCGACCGACGGGACGGCGTCGCCGAGCCAGGTTGCCTCGTCCGCGGGTGACGACTTCTCGGCGACGGGCTCGGAGGTGCGGGCCGGCGCCGGCTCGCGGTCCGGCGTTGCGGCACTCGCCGTTGCTCCCATGCCGAGGGTCGCGCTCAGTGGCAGCGCCACGAGCATGGCCATGGTTGAGCCGAGGAGGGCGCGTGAGCGCCTCTGCGGCCGCGTGATGATGTGGTTCATCACGATCCCTTCGTTGGTGACGGATTGCGCTCGATCAGGGTCCGGGGCGGGTCCCCGGGCGTTCGGCCCTCTGTGGTGCGGATGTGCGGCGGTGCCAGTCGGTCGTTCGGTCGTGCAGGTCGGTGGTTCAGGTCGGTGCTGCGGGTGGTCGGTGGCTGGTGGTCATACGGCCGCACCTGTGGCGACGGCACGACGAGGGACCTCGGCGGGATCGGCGAACACGGACTCGAGGGACGCGGTGGCGCCGCCACGGACGGCGGCGCTGAAGCCCAGGACCGACAGCTCGACCCGGGTGCCGCCCGAGTCCGGCGCGAGCACCCCGGCCCGCAGGGCCCGCTCGACGGCGGAGCGCATGTGCTGCCCGACGGCGGCGTAGTAGCCGGTCAGGACGATGGTGGCCGGGTTGAGCGCATTGACCAGGATGGCCGCGCCGATCCCCACCCACGCACCGACGTCCTCGAGCGCCTGGAGCGTCCGGGCGTCGGAGAGGTGGGCGCGGCGGTTGATCTCGGCCAGCCGGTCGTCGATGGCCATGGCAGGGTTGCGGATCGGGTCGTCGGGGTCGGCAGCCAGCTCGAGGAGGGCGCGCAGGCCGCTCACCGTCTCCCAGCATCCTTGGCGACCGCATCCGCACTGACGCCCGCCGGGCTCGACGATCATGTGCCCGAACTCGCCCGCGAAGCCGTGGCTGCCGCGCAGCAAGCGGCCACCGCTCACGATGCCGCCACCGACGCCGATCTCGCCGTGCAGCACCAGGATGTCCTGTCGCCCGGGGTCGCCCGGGGTCACCTCGGCCGCCGCCGCCAGGTTGCCCTCGTTGTCGACGACGACGGGGAACGACCCGCCCAGCTCGCGGCGCAGGATCGCTCCGACAGGGACGTCGTACCAACCGAGGTTCGGGCCGTGGGTCAGCACGTCACGGGTCTGGTCGTAGAGCCCGGCGACGCCCACGGTGAGGCCGACGGTCAGGACCCCGCGCCCGTCGAGGCGCGCCACGGTCTCGCGGACCAGGTCGGCCAGGTGGCCCAGCACCGTCGTGGAGTCCATCGAGCGGGCATCGAGGGCGAGCTTGCGCTCCTCCACGACGTGGCCCCGCAGGTCGAGCACCATGGTGGACACGTGGTTGACGTTGATCTCCGCGCCGATCCCGCACACGGTCCGGCCGTCGAGCTCGACGGCGGTGCTGGGACGACCGACGGCGCTCTGCACGAGCGGTCCGTCGCCGAGCAGCGTCCGCTCGATCAGCTCGGAGACCAGTGTCGACACCGTCGACCGGGTCATCCCCAGGTCAGCGGCCAGCGTCGCGCGAGAACGCGGACCGTGGTCGCGGAGGTGACGCAGGACGAGCGCGAGGTTGGACCGCCGGACATCGGGATGCGTGACGCCGTGGTCGGCCACTGCCTGGTACGACATCCCCGCTCCTCTCCAAGACGATCTCTGGTGGCACGGGTGCTGGCCGCGTCGAACGTGACGGCTCGGGTGCACTGAGCGCTCAGCGATCCGATCCGATCGCAAGCCGCGTCCGCCACGATGTGACTGGCGTCACGCTTTGTTGCGATGACGCTCAAACTAAGGCAGCAGTTCGCCAGTCACAACGCCAGCGAGTGCTTTTCCAATTGGAATCTTCAAGTTCTGACCGTGTTGGGCACACTTGTGACCGGTTTGGGGCGAAGTTCGCCCCGAGACGCTGAGAAATCCTGTTCGATCCATTGGGTCAGAGCGGCGGACGCGGCGCCGATGAGGTCCGCCCTGCCGTCCGGGTCGCTCAGGGTGACCTCCAGGCCCTCGGCCAGGAAGGGCGGCGTGAGCCGGTACACCGTGGCCCTCAGGTCGCCCAGAAAGGACGACCCCAACGCGGCCACCGGCCCGCCGACGACCACGCGACGGGGATTGGCGTGGGCCACCACGCCTGCGACGACCCGGCCCAGCCGCTGGCCGAGGTCCCGACCGACCTGGGCCACCACGGCGTCGCCCGTACGTCCGGCAGCGACGAGATCGCGGAGGTCCAGCGTCCCGGCGCGCTCGAGCGCCTGCGCCAGCTCGGACGAGCGCCCCCGGTGGACGAGGTCGGTCGCGTGCGCGACGAGCGGCACTCGAGCTGACGAAGGAGTCCAGGCACCCCGTGAGCCCGCACACGCATGCGGGACCGAAGTCCTCGACCCTGAGGTGCCCGATCTCGCCGGACCGTCCGGTGGACCCGAGGGCGAGGTGCCCGCCGGTCACGGTGGCCGTGGTCACGGTGCGGCCCAGCCGGACGGCCACGAAGTCGTCGGCAGCGCAGGTGCCGACTCGGCCCCTCTCCCCCAGGGCGAGGGCGCGCACGGCCGTGATCCGGGCGAACGGCCGACACGGGTACGCGTCAGTGAGTCGTGCCACGACCGCCGCCTCGAGCACGGGGTCGACGTCGGCGACCGCGACGCCCACGGCCACGGGGACCTCCGCCCCGAGGAGCCGCTGTGCCGCGCGGGCCACGGTGCCGGAGAGCCACTCCGCGTCCTGGTCGCGGTCCCGGAGGTCGATGTTCACCCCCGCAGCGATCGTCAGCTGACCGTCGAGGACGGCGACGCGCGCCGCGGCGTCGCTCAGGGACAGCACCAGGAAACGACGACGCGAGGAGATGCGGACACTGACCGAGCGCCGGCCCCCGGAGCTGGCCGCGACCGCTCCGTCCTCGACGTGGCCAGCGTCCGCGAGCCCGGCGACCGTGGCGTTCAACGTCGTGCGCGGCACACCGAGCCCGTCGGCCAGCTCGTTCTTGGTCTGGGGGCCCGCGTCTCGCAGGAGTTCCAGCACGTCGGCCGCGAGCCCGCGTCTCATCGGTCGGCCGGGCTACCTGCCGACCTCGGCCAGCGTCTGGCCGGTGCCGGCATCGAAGAGGTGGACGCGATCCAGGTCGACGGCGACGGACAATGGCTCACCGGGAGCACCGGAGATCGTGGGCCGCGCCTTGACCTTGAGCATCTCGGAACCGACCTTGACGTCCACCACGGTGCGGTCGCCCAGCGGCTCGAGGCCGTAGAGCTCCCCCGCGAGGTGAAGCGGCCCCGCGCGTCTCGACGGAGAGGTCCTCGGCGCGCAGGCCGAGGAGCAGCGGGCGACCCTCCTCGGCCGTGGTCCAGTGCGGTCGCGGCAGGGTCCATCCCTGGTCGCCGACCAGCTGGTCGCCCCGCGCCTGGCATGCCAGGAGGCTGATCCGCGGACTCCCGACGAACCCGGCGACCCACTGGTTGGCGGGACGCTCGTAGACCTCGGTGGGGGTGCCGACCTGCTGCACCTCGCCCTCGCGCAGCACGGCGACCTGGTCGGCCATCGACAGCGCCTCGACCTGGTCGTTGGTCACGTAGACGAAGGTGCCACCCAGCGTGCGGTGGATGCGGGTCAGCTCGGTGCGCATCTCGACGCGGAGCTTGAGGTCGAGGTTCGTGAGCGGCTCGTCCATCAGGAACGCTCGTGGGCGCCGGACCAGGGCACGCGCCAGCGCGACGCGCTGCTGCTCGCCTCCCGACATCTGTGCCGGCTTGCGCTGCAGCAGACGCTCGATGTGCAGCAGGCCCGCCACCTTGTCGACGGCTTCCTTGATCGCGCCCGAGGACAGCACGGCGCGCGCGCAACGGCGAGGCGATGTTCTCGTACGCCGTCTTCCGCGGGTACAGCGCGTAGCTCTGGAAGACCATCGCCAGGTCGCGGGCGGCTGGGGTGTCCCCCGTCGCGTCCCTCCCGTCGAGGTGCACCGAGCCGCCGTCGAGCTTCTCGAGCCCGGCGATGGCTCGCAGCGTCGTCGTCTTGCCGGCTCCGGACGGACCCAGCACGACGAAGAACGACCCGTCCGGGATGTCGAGGTCGACGCCCTTGAGCGCCTCGACCTCGCCGAAGGACTTCCGCAGCCCGTGTGCTGCCACCGTTGCCATCAGGCCACCAGCTCTTCCGTGTTCACGTCGTAGACGGGCGGGACCGCGCCGGAGTGCCGCAGGCCGACTGCTGCCTCCTCCGCGAAGCGCACGGTGGGGGGCATCCGGACGCGCACGTTGCGCGTCCCACCGCTGTCGAGAACGTAGATGATCTCGTCCCCGAGCGCCTCGGCCGAGACGACCCGGGCGGGCACCGAGCCGTCCGCTCCCGGAGGTGTGACCTCCAGGGCCTCCGGCCGGACCCCTGCGACCAGGGAGCGGTCGCGCGGCAGGCCAGCCGGGGGTGTCAGGACGAGGCCGCCCGGACCGCGCAACGCGCCATCGGCGATCTCGACGTCGATGATGTTCATCGGCGGGGAGCCGATGAAGGCGGCGCAGAACAGGCTGGCCGGGCGGTCGTACACCTCCAGCGGGGTGCCGACCTGCTCGACGCGACCCTTGTTGAGGATCGCGATCCGGTGACCCAGCGACATCGCCTCGACCTGGTCGTGGGTGACGTACACCATGGTCGTGCCGAGCTCGGCCTGGAGGTGCTTGATCTCGGTCCGCATGTCGGCTCGCAGCTCGGCGTCGAGGTTGGTGAGCGGCTCGTCCATCAAGAAGGCCTGGGGACGTCGGACCAGCGCGCGCGCGAGGGCGACGCGCTGCTGCTCGCCACCGGACAGCCGCTGCGGCCTCCGGTCCAGGAGCGCGTCGAGCCGCATCATCCGGGAGGCCTCGGCGACACGCGCAGTGACCTCCTTCTCCGGCAGGCCCTCTGCGCGCAGGGGGAAGGCGAGGTTGTCACGAGTCTTCAGGTGCGGGTAGAGCGCGTAGAACTGGAAGACCATCGCGATGTCGCGCTCGGCCGGCGGCAGGTCGTTGACCAGCGTGCTTCCGATCCGGATGTCGCCGGAGGTCTGCCGCTCGAGCCCGGCCATCGCGCGCAACGTGGTGGTCTTGCCGCAACCCGAGGGTCCGAGCATGACGAACAGCTCGCCGTCGCCGATGGACAGGTCCACGTGCTCGACCGCCACAGTCCCGTCGGGAAAGCGCTTGTGCAGGGAGGTGACCTCGATGCCCGCCATCAGCGTCGCACCGCCCCGAGGGTGACACCGGCGACGAGGTGCTTGCGCACCAGGAAGGCGAACACGAGCACCGGGATGGCGAAGACGACCGCTGACGCGGCCACCAGGCCCCAGTCCACGGTGGTGCCGCCGATGAGGCCGGCGATGGCCGGGGGCGCCGTGCGGACCTCCTGACTGGAGGTGAGGAAGATGGCGAACACGAACTCGTTCCAGGAGAAGATGAGGGCGAAGACCGCCGTTGCGGCGATCCCGGGCACCAGCAGGGGCAGGGTGAACTTCCAGAACGCCTGCAGCCGGGTGTAGCCGTCGAGCATGGCCGCGTCCTCGTACTCCGAGGGCACCTCGTCGACGAACCCCTTCATCATCCAGATGGTGAAGGGCACGTTGAAGGCGGCGTAGATGAGGATCAGGCCGAGCTTGCTGTCGATGAGCCCGAGCTCGCGGTACATCAGGAAGATCGGGATGACGACGACGACCGGCGGCATGAACCGGGTCGACAGGATGAAGAACAGCTGGTCCTTCTTGGCCTTCAGCGTGAAGCGCGAGTAGGCCCACGCCGCCGGGACGCCGAGCAGGGTGGCCAGCACGGTGGAGGCGCCGGCCACGATCACGGAGTTGAGGAACGAGCCGGACAGGTCCGACCTGCCACCTCCCGGCGCGACGAACACGTCCTTGAAGTGGTCGAGGGTGAAGTCGAAGTTGAAGAACTTCGCAGGCACGGCGTAGACGTCGCGGTTCTCCTTGATGGACGTCTCCAGCATCCACAGCACCGGGAAGAGCATCGCCACGGCCAGGGCGACGAGCAGCACGACCTCGACCACCCTCCGCGCCCTGCCGCCAGGGCGACGCGCGGACGGTGCGTCATCCGTCACCGGGCCGGTCACCGCCTCGTCGATGGAGATGGCCATCACCCCTCCTTGAGCTTGTTCAGGTAGCGCAGGTAGAACTGCGCGAGCACGATGACGACGAGGACCATGAGGATCCCGTAGGCCGAGGCCGTCCCGGTGTTGAAGCCGAGGAACGCGACCTTGTAGACGTGGAACGACAAGGTCTCCGTGGAGACCCCTGGCCCCCCGCTGGTCAGGATGTAGACGAGGTCGAAGAGCCGGAATGCCTCGATCGCGCGGAACATGACCGCGATGAGCAGGAGCGGCCAGACCATGGGCAGGGTGATGTGCCGGAACCGGAACCACTCCGACGCCCGGTCGATGGATGCGGCCTCGTAGAGGTAGGCCGGGACGGCCGTGAGCCCGGCGAGGGCGATGAGCATGATGAACGGCGTCCATTGCCAGGTGTCGACCACGATGAGGGAGAACAGCGCGGTTCGCTGCCGGGTGAGCCACTCCACCTGCCCGAAGCCGAGCGACCCGAGCATCGAGTTGATCACCCCGAACTGCGCGTCGAGCATGAACTTCCAGAACAGGCCGACCACCACGGGCGAGAGCATCATCGGCACCAGGAACAGGGTCGTGAGCGCACCCCGACCGCGCGTGCGCCGCGAGATCAGGTAGGCGATCGAGAAGCCGAGCACGGTCTGGAGCAGCACCGCCCCGACCACGTAGACCAACGTCGTCAACGCACGCGTGTGCACCTCGGAGGAGGTCAGGATGGTGGTGTAGTTGTCGAAGCCGACGAAGTCGGCCTTGGTGGCGCGTGTGGCCGAGTAGTCGGTGAAGGAGAGGTAGAGCGCCCACAGAAGTGGGAACACCGACATCCCGAGCAGCAGCAACAACGCCGGGGAGATGAACGCCACGGCCAGGCCGCGGTCGCTGAGACGGGGGGAACCCCCCGGTGCAGGAGGCGTCGAGGACGCCTCCTGCACCGGGCGGTCGGTCGTGGTCGACATCGGTCAGGTCACAGCCCGCCGCCGCCGCCGTCGAGCACGCCCTGCTGCTGCTCGGCGATGTCGTTCAGCGCGTCCTCGGGGCTCTTGGCCCCGTTGAGCGCGGCGTTGACGTTGGTGTTCTCGATGTCGATGAGCCGGGCGTACTCCGGGACGTTCCACATGTCACGCATCCGCGACACCGAGTCGGCATAGACCTGGTTGAACGGCCCCGCCTCGAGGAACTCCGGCGACTGGATGGCGTCGGTGCGTGCCGGCACGCCGCCCGCGGCGGCCCACTTCTTCTGGATGTCCTCCTGCTCGAACCACCTCATGAAGTTGAGCGCCTCGGCCTGGCGATCGTCGGGAGCGTACGCGGAGATGTGCATGCCCATGCCACCGAGCGGCACGAAGTCCGTGTCCTGCGACGGCAGGGTGGCGAAGCCGAGCTTGTCGAGGATCTCGTCCTCGGTCGTGCCGAGCGTCGACTGAGCGGGATCGACCAGGCCGCCGGCGGCAGCGATCCACTGGAACGCGATGCAGGCCTTGCCCTGGGCGACGGCGGCGTTGACCTCGTCGATGAACCAGTTGCCCGAGCCCTTGGCGGTCAGCGGCTTCATCTCGTTGACCAGGACGTCCATGGCCTTCTGGCCGGCGTCGTCGTTGATGACGCCGTCGATCTTCTTGTCGGCCGAGTCCCACAGGTTGCCGCCGTAGACGCCGTTGACCGTGTTGTAGGTGACGGCGGCGGCATCGGAGCCGTTGGCCTGGTGGAAGGCCAGACCGCTGACGCCCGGGTTCTCGTCCTGGCACGTCTGGGCGGCGGAGATCATCTCGTCCCAGGTCTCCGGCGGCTCGTCGCCGATGAGGTCCTTGCGGTAGATCATCGTCCAGGTGTCACCGAGGAGCGGCAGTCCGTAGAGGCTGGCGTCCTCGTCACGCTGACCGGTCTCCGCCTGCGGGTACTGGCCGTACGCCGCCAGCAGGTAGGGGTCGTACGCGTCGACGTCGATGTTCTCCTCGACGAAGTCGGTGAGGTCGAGGATGTTGCCGTTGGTCACGGCCTCGCCGATGTGCTGCGAGTCGAGGATCGCGATGTCGAAGTCGGTCTGCTGGGCAGCGAACTGGGTGAACATCGCGTCGTGCCAGTTGGCGTTCGGGACGGTGTTGACCTCGATGGTGACGTTCGGCCGCTCCTTGGTGTACTCCGCGTTCGCGAAGTCCTCCAGGGCCTGCGCCGGCGGCCACTCGAACCAGACGAAGCTGAGGGTCTGCGCGTCGTCGCTGAGCTCGGGGATCGTGGCCGGCGCCTTGGTGCCGCTCGCCTCGCCGCCGCCGTCTCCGTCGTCGCCGTCACCTCCGCCGCCGCAGGCAGCCAGGACCGTCGCCATCACGATGGCCGCCGATGCCAGCCGCAAGGGCCGACCGGGAAGGGACCTTCGTCCCACTCGCTGTGCGTTCCGCATCTGTCTTCCTGCTTCCTGGGTGGGGGCTGTGTGGTGTGTCAGTGCCGAGCTCTGTGCCGAGATGTGCTCCGACGGGTTGATCGTCGTGGTGTGGTGGTGGGTGGTGCAGTGTGGACGACGCTCCGCGTCACCAGGACGTCGCGACGTACTGGGCCTCGAGGAACTCGAGCAGTCCTTCGGTGCTCCCTTCGCGGCCGAGTCCGCTCTGCTTCGTCCCTCCGAAGGGTGCGGCCGGGTCGGAGACCAGGCCGCGGTTGAGTCCGACCATGCCGCTCTCGAGGGCCTCCGCCATCCGCAGGCCTCGGGCGAGGTCTTGGGTGTAGAGGTAGCTGACGAGCCCGAGCTCGGTGTCGTTGACCACCTGCAGCAGCTCGTCCTCGCGCTCGAAACGGACGACGGGTGCCACCGGTCCGAAGACCTCCTCGTGCAGGATGCGCGCGTCCGGCGGCACGTCGACGAGCACGGTCGGAGGATAGAAGTGGCCGGGGCCCTCGCCCAGCAGACCACCCACCAGCACGCGCGCGCCCCGGTCGACCGCGTCCCGGACCAGCCCGTCGACCTTGGCGACCGCCTCTGCGTTGATGAGCGGACCGCACTGGGAGCCCTCGTCGGGCCCGGGACCGACCCGCACGGCAGACATGCTCGCGACGAGCCCGTCGACGAACGCGTCGTGGACGTCGGTGTGCACGAAGAACCGGTTGGCGGCCGTGCAGGCCTGCCCGCCGTTGCGCATCTTGGCGACCATGGCGCCCTCGACCGCAGCGTCGACGTCGGCGTCCGCGAGGACGACGAAGGGAGCGTTGCCGCCGAGCTCCATCGCGCACTTGAGCACGCGGTCTGCAGCAGTGCGCAGCAGCAGTCGACCGACCTCGGTCGAGCCCGTGAAGGAGAGCATGCGGGTGCGCCGGTCGGCGAGCATGGTCTCGACGACCGGTCCGGGGTCTGAGGTCGTGACGACGTTGAGCACGCCGGCCGGCAGCCCGGCCTCCGCGAGGATCGCGGCGACCGCCAGCGCCGTGAGCGGCGTCTCAGCCGCAGGCTTGAGGACCGCCGTGCACCCGGCGGCAAGCGCCGGTGCGATCTTGCGGGTGGCCATCGCGGCAGGGAAGTTCCACGGGGTGATGAGCACGCTGACGCCCACCGGCTGGTAGCTGACCAGGAGTCGGTTCGCCGCGCTCGGCGACATCCCGAGCTGCCCGCGCAGGCGTACGCCTTCCTCGGCGTACCACCGGAAGAACTCTGCGGCGTACGCCACCTCGGACCGCGCGTCGGCCAGGGACTTCCCGTTCTCCAGGCTGATCAGCAGCGCGAGCTCCTCGCTGCGTCCACGCATCAGCTCGAAGGCCCGCATGAGGAGGTCGGCGCGATCGCGCGGCGACGTCGCCGCCCACGCGGGTGCTGCAGCGCCGGCGGCGGCGATCGCCTCCGCGGCGTCGGCCGGATCGGCGTCGGCGACCGTGGCGAGCACCATGTCGGTCGAGGGGTCCGTGACCTCCAGCCGACGCCCGCCGGCGGCGGGACGCCAGGCGCCGCCCACCCACAGGTCCGTGGGCACCTCGATCGCATCGACCACCGGGCGCAGGGCAGCATCCATGACCGTCATCGCGCGTCCGCCACTGCGGTGAGGGCTGATGAGGTGGCAGAGTCGCGCAGAGCCGCGCGGTCGCCGGCATGTGCGGCGCGGACGATGTGTTCGAGGGCATCGACGTCCAGCAGTCGCGGGTTGTTGGCCACCAGCCGCTCCGCGCCCAGCGCCTGCTCGGCGGTCCAGCGCAGCTGGTCGTGGGGCAGGCCGAGCTCGGCGAGGGTGGTGGGCACACCCACGGAGGAGAGCAGCGACGCGACACGGTCGATCGCCTCGTCGGCGAGGTCCGCGGGCGAGGTGTCGGCCGAGGCACCCATGGCCAGGGCGATCGTGGCCATCTCCGGGATCCGTGCGGGTCGGTTGAACTCCATGACGTAGGGCAGGAGCACTCCCACGCCGATCCCGTGAGGCGTGTGGGTCAGGGCGCCGACGGGGTACTGGATCGCGTGCGCAGCGGCGGTGCCCGCGGTGCCCAGCGCGAAACCGCCGGCAGTCGCGCCGAGCATCATCGCCTCGCGTGCTTCCACGTCGTCCGGGGACGACCAGGCCCGATAGAGGCTGCTCGCGATCAGCCTGACCCCCAACAGGGCGAAGGTGTCGGTGAGCTCGTTCTTGCCGACGAAGACGCGCGCGGTGGCGAGGTCGGCCGACACCGGCCGCCGGATCGCAGTGAAGGCCTCGATGACGTGCGAGAGCGCATCGGCGCCGGCGCTCGCCGTGAGCGCGGGCGGGCAGCCCAGCGTGAGCTCCGGGTCGCAGATGGCGGTGTGCGGGATGAGGTGGGGGCTCGAGATGCCCACCTTGCTCACCCGATCCGGGTCGGTGAGGACGGCCACCGGAGTGACCTCGGAGCCAGTGCCCGCCGTCGTCGGCAGGGCGAGGACCGGGACGACCGGACCCGGGACGCGGAGCTCGCCGTAGTAGTCGGACGGTCGTCCCCCGTGCGCCAGGAGCACCGCCACCGCCTTCGCCAGGTCCAGACAGCTGCCGCCGCCCATGCCGATCACGACCTCGGGATCGAAGCCGGCCGCGAGCTCGGCGCACTCCCGCACCTGGTGCACCGGGACGTCCGGCAGCACCTCGGCGAAGGTCAGGACCGTCATCCCCGCGTCCTCCAGCAGGAGGACGAGCTCGTCGAACTCTCGCGTCGACCCGAAGCGGGCATCGGTGCAGACCAGGGCGCGGGAGCCGAGGGCGGCGGCCACGGTCCCGAGAGCGCGCCGCTGTCCGGATCCGAACAGGACCTGTTGCGGTCCACGTAGGACGCCGAGCATGCTCATGAGGGCTCCGGGGGATAGTGGCGGCGACAGGTCATGCCAGGCGAGACGCGCCGGGAACATTTCCTATACGATCTGATGCGAGAGCATGGAGCAGCGATCCCCCGCTGTCAACCGATGTCGACGAATTCGAGAAGGGAACCCTCTGAGGTGGACAGCGAGCTCAGGATCGGGCGCAACCCAGGGTCGCGAGACGACGACACCGGCCCGACCGTGCCGACGAGGCCGACCGGACGCCTGGCCGACGAGGTGTACGACACGCTGCTCGGCCAGCTCATGTCGCTGCGGATCGTGCCGGACTCACGGGTGACCATCGACGCGCTCGCTCGTGAGCTCGGCGTCTCGCAGACGCCGATCCGCGACGCCCTGAACCGGATGGAGGCCGATGGCCTCGTCGTGCGGGTGCCCAACGCCGGCTACCGGATTCCTCCCCAGATCACGCGCGCCAGGTTCGAGGACATGGTGGAGCTACGGCTCCTGCTCGAGCCGGCCGCCGCGCGCCACGCTGCGGAAAGGGCCTCGGAAGAGCAGGTGGAGAGCCTCCGACGCATGCTGCAGGAGATGGAGGAGCTGGCCGAGGGTGGCGGGCACCTGGCCTACGGAGCCTTCGGCCTGCGCGACGCCGCGTTCCACGACCTCGTCGCCGCGAGCGCGGGCAACCACCTGGTCCGGGAAGCGCTGGCACGGCTCCACACGCACGTCCACCTCTTCCGCCTCGTCTACGACACCGAGGTGACCTACCTCGCGATGGGCGAGCACGACGAGGTGCTGGCCGGAGTCGCTGCTCGCGATGCCGACGCCGCCGCCTACGCGATGCGTCGGCACATCCTGCTCTCGCGCGATCGGTTCCGGCGCCTGTTCGACGCGGCGGAGCAGGGCGAGACGACCACGTCGGCTTGACGAGTGAGTCACGTCACGTCATTCTTGGCTCCGACCCCCGGATCCAATCGGATCGGATCCGATCGCAAATGAGTCCGCCACTGCAAGTGCAAGGAGACCCCAGGTGCCCAGAGCGCTGCTCCTGACCGGCGATGCCGCCGAGGAGCTCGACACCATGTACCCCTACTACCGCGTCCAGGAGGGTGGGTGGACCGTGGATGTCGCCTCCCTCACGATGCGTGACGTGCAGCTCGTGATCCACGAGTTCGACCCCAACTCTGACGCCTACGTCGAGAAGAACGGACGCAAGCTGCCGGTCGACGTGCCCTGGAAGGACGTCGACGTCGAGCTGTACGACGCCCTGATCATCCCCGGTGGCCGCGCCCCGGAGTGGATCCGCGTCGACGCCGACGTCCGCCGGATCACCGAGCACTTCTTCGCGCGCGACCTCCCGATCGCCCTGGTGTGCCACGGCGCTCAGGTGCCCGCGGTCTACGGCCTGCTGAAGGGCCGCAAGACGGCATGCTTCCCGCCCATCACGGGTGACATGGAGAATGCCGGAGCCACGGTCATCGACGCCCCTGACGTGGTCGACGGCAACCTGGTCTCGTGTCGGGGTTGGCCCGACATGCCCCAGTTCGGCCGGGCGATGATGAAGCTCTTCTCCGAGTCGGTCTCCGACCAGGCATGAGCACCTCTGCCGGTCCACGGTGACAGCACCGCGGAGCGTCGTCGTCGACGGATCCCCTGTGCACCTCGACGACGGCGGCTCCGGCCCCCCGGTGCTGTTCCTGCACGGCTCCGGCCCCGGCACGACCGGGGCCGGAGCCTGGGCGGCGACGGCCGGGGCGCTCGGGACGACCCACCGCGTCCTCGCACCCGACCAGGCCGGGTTCGGCCGTACACCGCTCCCGCCGGGAACGCGGGGCGGGCTGCAGGTGTGGACGGAGCAGGCAGCGGCCCTCATGGACGCCCTCGACGTCGGGTCCTACGCCGTGGTCGGCCACTCCATGGGAGGCGCCGTCGCCCTGGCGCTCGCGGCCGCACGACCCGAGCAGGTCACCCGCGTCGTCGCAGTGTCCACGATGGGCGCCCCCGGTGCGCCGCTGTCGGAGGACCTCGACGCCCTCTGGGCCGCCCGCCCGGGCCTCGGGGGCGCCCGCGACATGCTCAGCCGCCTGTTCCACGACCAGTCACTGGTGACGGAGACGGCGGTGCAGGCTCGGGCCTCCGCCATGGAGGCCGGCGCTCCGGCCTTCGCGACCCTGTTCCCCCCGCCGCGGGGGCGCTGGTCGGACGACCTCAGCCTGTCGCTCCGGACACTGGCCGGCATCCAGGCGCCCGTGCTGCTCGTCCACGGCGCGCAGGACAGTGTCACCCCGGTGCAGACCGCGGCTCTGCCCCTCCTCGACCACGTCGCGGACGTCCGTCTGCACGTGTTCGGTCAGTGCGGGCACGCCCCGTTCGTCGAGCACCCGCAGGACTTCCGACGCCTCGTGTCCGACTTCCTGGACCAGTAGCCGAGATCCTTCATCCCGCGGACTCGGCCGCCCCAGGTCGGCTAGCCTCGCACCGGCGCAGGCGGACGTGCCTCTCGGTTCCCTGAGGTCCTGATGAGAGGTGTCCACGCGTGCGGCTCACGATGAGCTCCTGGGCGGTCGTCCTGGCCTGCGTCGCGACGTTGCTGCCGGCGGCCTCCGCGTCGGGACGTCCGGCCGAGGTACGTCAGGCCGTCGCTGACCTGGCGACCACAGGCGTGCTCAGCCTCCGCCCGGCCCTCACCCAGCCAGGCCGGCGTCCGGCAGCCTCGCTCGGGAAGACGCAGGCGCTGGCCACCTTCCCGAGCACGCGGACCGGACAGACGGTGAAGCTGCAGCGGGACAGCGTTTCGGGCTGGCAGACCGTGGCACGCGGTCGGCAGCACCGGAGCGGCTCCACGATCTTCACGCTCCCCGACAGCACCAGCCTCTACCGCGCCGTCGCCCTCTCGCGCTCGGGCAGGACCGTCGCCGCGACCGACACGGTGCGCGGACGGCGGTTCCGGACCCTGTTCCGGGACGAGTTCTCCGGCAGCAGGGTCGACGCAGCCACGTGGACGGACCAGCCGACGCTGGCGCCGGCCTACATGCGGATGTGCTCGCGCCTGTCCCCCGACGCCCGCTCCGTCGGCGGCGGGGTCCTCCAGATGGGTGTCGCCCTGGATCCCGGACGCGCCGGGACGCCGTGCGACTGGAGCCTCAACGGCCGTACGGGGTCGCACCCCTACATGCTGAACACCCAGCTCTACACAGGCGGGACGTTCTCCTTCACCTACGGCTACGCCGCCGTCCGGATGCAGATGCACCTCGACAAGGGCATGCACGCCTCGTTCTGGCTGCAGCCCGCGAACTGGTACACGCCCGGCGCCCCGTCCAGGGGCACCGAGATCGACGTGGTGGAGTTCTTCGGTCGCACGAGGAAGGACTCGCACGTCGCCGCGTTCGTGCACTGGTACGACGACGCCAACGCGCACCACAAGCTCGGTGGCAAGTTCCCCGGTGCCAACCGGCTGAAGAAGAGGTCCGAGACCTGGTCGAACTCGTACCACGTGTTCAGCGTCGAGTGGACGCCCGATGCCTACGTCTTCCGCGTCGACGGTCGCGAGTTCTGGCGCGAGACCGAGATCGTGTCCCGGTCGCCGGAGTACCTGCTGCTGTCGATGCTGACCTCCGACTACGAGCTGGAGAAGCTCACGCCCAGGACGATGAACCAGCGGGCGCGGGTGGACTGGGTACGGGTCTGGTCACCCTGACGATCAGACGAACGTCGCCATCGTCGGCTCCGGCAGTGGGCCGAAGGACGCGTCGCGCGCGACCTCGTAGCCGTGCGCGATCCCGATCAGCGTTCCCTCCGAGCCGGCGGTCCCCCAGAACGACACCGCGACCGGGAGCCCCGCGGCCAGCTCGGTCGGCACCGTCACGAGCGGATAGCCCGCGATCGCTGCCGGACCGGAGCACGAGCCTGCGAACGACTCGGGGTTGACCAGGTCGATGGGGTGCGCCGGTGCGTAGGACGGCGTGACCAGCGCGTCGAGGTCGTGCTCGCGGAGCACGGCGTCGATGCCGTCGTCCCGGGTCGCCGCCACCCCGCGTGCCCGCGCCGCGAGGTGGCGCGGGTCCCCGGCCATCGGACCGTCGAGCGCCTTCTCGAAGAGCGACTGCCCGAAGTGCGCGAGCTCGGTGTCGGCGTGCTCGCGGTTGAAGCGGACGAGGTCCTCGAGCGTGCGCGGCACGTCGCCGGGACGACCGGTGAGGTAGGCGGCGAGGCCGGTGCGCAGCTCGGCCAGGAGGACGAGCAGCTCGTCCTCCCACACGTCGTCACCGAGCGGCGGCAGGTCGGTGGCGTCGACGATGACGGCCCCCTCGGCCGCAAGGAGCGCCACCGCGCGCTCGGCGGCGGCATCGGCGTGCGGCGAGTAGCCCCAGAACGTCGTGCGCGGGACGCCGATCCTTCTGCCCGCGAGGCGACCCTCGACGGCGTGCCCGGCGTAGTCGCGTCCGTCAGCGCCGAGCACGGTGAGCAGCGCGGCGGCGTCGCGGACCGTCCGGGCCATCGGGCCCGGCGAGTCCTGCGAGGCGGAGATCGGGACGACACCGTCCGTCGGGACGGTGCCGACGGTGGGCTTGATGCCGACGCACCCGTTGAAGGCCGCCGGGCAGGTGATCGAGCCGTCGGTCTCCGTGCCCACGGCGAACGCCGCCAGTCCCGCTGCGACCGCGGCGCCGCTGCCGGAGCTCGAGCCGCCCGCCGACCGGTTGAGCGCGTACGGGTTGCGGGTCAGTCCGCCGTGGGCACTCCATCCCGAGGCCGAGCTCTCGTCACGGATGTTGGCCCACTCGGACAGGTTGGTCTTGCCGAGCACCACCAGCCCTGCAGCGCGGAGCCGGGCGACGAGGGTCGCGTCCCGGTCCGGCGCAGGTGCGCCCGCGAGGGCGAGCGAGCCCGCGGTCGTCGGCAGGTCGTGGGTGTCGATGTTGTCCTTCACGAGCACGGCCCGGCCGTGGAGGGGACCGCGGACATGGCCGCCGGCGGCCTCCCGGTCGAGCCGGTCGGCCTGCGCGAGGGCATCCGGGTGCGGCGTGCAGATGGCGTTCACCAGCGGCTCGACGACGTCCATGCGCTCGAGGAGGGCGCTCACCTCGTCCCGGGA
>CAVYGL010000030.1:0-82104 GCA_963767995.1 uncultured Actinomycetota bacterium | reverse complement strand
GGGCGATAGGATCGCGTCCATGCTGAACTCCCTGATCGTCCTCGCCGCCGAGGCGGAGCACGGCGACCCCGTCGTGAGCCCCTACGTCGTGGGCGCCGTCGCACTCGGCCTGCTCCTCGCGCTGCTGGCGGCCGTCGTCTCCTTCGGTGGCGGACGCGAGCACAGCTGATCCCGTGGTGCGTCGCGTCGGGGTGATGGGCGGCACGTTCGACCCCATCCACCACGGACACCTGGTGGCCGCCTCCGAGGTCCAGGCGTGGTTCGACCTCGACGAGGTCGTCTTCGTCCCCACCGGCGACCCGTGGCAGAAGAGCGACCGCGACGTCACCGAGGCGGAGCACCGCTACCTGATGACCGTGGTCGCGACGGCGGCCAACCCCCGGTTCAACGTCTCGCGCGTCGACATCGACCGCGACGGGCCGACGTACACGATCGACACGCTCCGCGACCTCAAGGCCGAGATGCCCGACGCCGAGCTGTTCTTCATCACCGGTGCCGACGCGCTGGCCGACATCTTCACCTGGCGCGACGCCGACGAGCTCTTCGAGCTGGCCACCTTCGTCGGCTGCACGCGGCCCGGCTACGAGATGGATCCCGCGACGATTGAGAAGATCCCGTCCGACAAGGTCACCATGGTCGAGATCCCCGCACTGGCGATCTCCTCGACCGACTGCCGCGACCGTCATCGGCGCGGCGAGCCGGTCTGGTACCTCGTGCCCGACGGCGTCGTCCAGTACATCGCCAAGCACGACCTCTACGCCTCTCCCTCGACCACGCACGACAGCAAGGACACTGCATGACAGCCACCGACCACGCCCTCGAGCTCGTCGCCGTCGCGGCCCAGGCCGCGCACGACAAGAAGGCCGACCAGGTCCTGGCCTTCGACGTCAGCGAGCAGATCGCGATCACCGACGCCTTCGTGCTGGCCAGCGCCACCAACGAGCGTGCGGTGGGAGCCATCGTCGACGAGGTCGAGGACAAGCTCCGCGACGCCGGTGCCAAGCCGATCCGCCGCGAGGGCCACCGCGAGGGTCGCTGGGTGCTGCTCGACTACGGCGAGATCGTCATCCACGTGCAGCACGAGGAGGAGCGGATGTTCTACGCCCTCGAGCGGCTCTGGAGCGACTGCCCGGTGATCCCGCTCGCCCTGACGTGAGGCTCGTCCTCCTGCGGCACGGGCGCACGGAGTGGAACGACACCGGCCGGGCGCAGGGTCACGCCGACGTACCCCTCGACGACGTCGGGCTGGCGCAGGCCAAGGAGGTCGCGCCGGTGATGGCCGCGCTCCGGCCGGTCCGGATCTGGTCGTCCGACCTCGCGCGAGCTGCCCAGACGGCCGACACCGTCGCCGCGGAGTGCGGCCTCGAGCCGGTGCGTGACCCGCGACTGCGGGAGTTCGACATCGGTCCGAACCGCGCCGGCCTGACCAGCGAGGAGTACGCCGCTGCGTTCCCGGACGAGCACGCCGCCCTGCTGGCCGGCGAGATCGACGCGATCCCCGGGCGCGAGACCCGCGACGACGTGCTGGCGCGCTTCGTGCCCGCGCTGAGGTCGTACGTCGACACGCTGGGCGCCGGCGAGACCGGCCTGGTCGTCTCCCACGGGGCCGCGCTGCGGGTGTCCGTGCCGGCCTTCCTCGGGTGGGAGGGCGACCCCGGCGAGTCCTTCGGCGTGCTCGCCAACTGCGGCTGGGTGGTGCTCGAGCACTCCGCCTCGACGTGGACCGGCGGGGTCGCGCAATGGCGCCTCACCGCCTGGAACCGGATCGCCTCACCGGGCTCGGACCCCGATTTCACCTAGGTCGAGGCGTCGGCTAATCTTCTCTGCTGTTGGGGGTGTGGCGCAGCTGGTAGCGCATCTGCATGGCATGCAGAGGGTCAGGGGTTCGAGTCCCCTCACCTCCACCGACACAAGATGAACTTCCACTCGCACGAGTGGAAGTTCATCTGCATTTCGGGTCCTTGAGCGAGGGGCGCTGATGAAGTTCCACTCGCACGAGTGGAAGTTCATCCGAGGCCGTCAGCGGGTGCCCTCATCCGAAATCGGCGTTCCGTCACGGCCGGTGGCACCATGTGCTCATGACCGCGACCGACGCCTCCACCAGCACCGTCTCCGAGCTCACGGCCTCCCACGTCGAGACCACCGAGCGCTACGCAGCGCACAACTACCACCCCCTCCCGGTGGTGCTCGCGCAGGGCGACGGCGCGTGGGTCATCGACGTCGACGGCAAGCGCTACCTCGACTGCCTCGCGGGCTACTCCGCGCTCAACTTCGGCCACACCAACGAGCGCCTCGTCGCGGTCGCGCGCGAGCAGCTCGGCAAGCTCACGCTCACCAGCCGCGCCTTCTTCAACGACCAGCTCAGCGGCTTCGCCGAGGCGCTGACCCGCCTCACCGGCAAGGACATGATCCTGCCGATGAACTCCGGCGCCGAGGCCGTCGAGACCGCGATCAAGGTCAGCCGCAAGTGGGGCTACGAGGTCAAGGGCGTGCCGGCCGGCCAGGCCACGATCATCACCATGGAGGGCAACTTCCACGGTCGCACCACCACGATCGTCAGCTTCTCCGACGACGACGTCGCGACGTCGGGCTACGCGCCCTTCACGACCGGTTTCCGCGGCGTCAAGTACGGCGACGTCGAGGCCATCGCCTCCGCGATCGACGAGACCACCGTCGCGGTGCTCTTCGAGCCGATCCAGGGCGAGGGCGGCGTCGTGATGCCCCCGGAGGGCTTCCTGCGCGACCTGCGCGAGCTCTGCACCGAGCGCAACGTGCTGATGGTGGCCGACGAGATCCAGTCCGGCCTCGCGCGCTCCGGCAAGACCTTCGCGTGCGACCACGAGGACGTCGTCCCCGACATCTACATCATGGGCAAGGCGCTCGGCGGCGGCATCTACCCCGTCTCCGCGATCGCTGCGAACCACGACATCATGGACGTCATCACCCCCGGCTCGCACGGCTCGACCTTCGGCGGCAACCCGCTCGCGGCCGCCATCGGCACCGAGGTCGTCGCGATGCTCGAGGAGGGCACCTTCCAGGCCCGCTCGACCGAGATCGGCGCCCAGCTGACGGCCGGCTTCACCCCGCTCATCGGCAGCGGCCTCTCCGACGTACGCGTGCGCGGGGCGTGGGCCGGCATCGACATCGACCCGGCACTGCATGTCCGGTCGCCAGATGTCGGAGGCCCTGATGGCGCGCGGCATCCTCGCCAAGGACACCCACGGCTCCACCGTCCGCTTCGCCCCGCCGCTGGTCGCCAGCGACGACGACATCGCCGGGCTGGTCACCGCCGTCACCGAGATCCTCGCCGCCGGCTGAGCCCACGCCCAGTCGATGATCGCCCGGTTCGACCACCTGGTCGTCGCGGTCGAGGACCTCGATGCGGCGGCCGCTCGGTGGACTGCCGCCGGGATCCGCGCCGCCCGTGGAGGCAGGCACCCGGTCGGCACCGAGAACGCCCTCGTCCGCGGTCCGGGCACGGCGTACGTCGAGCTGATCGCGGCGGGCGCCGACGAGTCCAACCCCTGGCTGGACCGCATCCGCGCCGCCCGAGGTCCGATCTCGTGGGCGATCGCGGTCGACGACCTCGAGGCGGCGCGTACGTCGCTCGCGGCAGCCGGCTTCGAGCCCGCCCCCGCCGTGCCGGGCTCGCGTCGGACCCCTGACGGGGACCTCGTCGAGTGGGAGGTCTGCGACGTCGGCGGCGGACCGTACGACGACGCGCTGCCGTTCCTGATCCAGTGGACGTCGCCGATGCCTCCCGGGCCCGCGGACGGGCCGGTCGTGGAGCGGTTCCAGCTGAGCCCGCCCGACCCCGAACGGGTCGCCGACCTGCTGCTCGCCCTCGGGTTCGAGCCGAGCCGCCACTGGCCGCGGCGGGTGTTCGAGCCGGCCGGCGGGGGAGTCGGGATCACCCTCGAGCCCATCGGAGAGCCGGTCGACCTGGGGCCGGCCTCGTGGTCGATGGGCTGGGACGACGACGAGCGCGGCCCGCGAGCCACGCTCGCGCTGCGGACGTCGTCCGGTGAGCTGACCCAGCTCACGCTCGACGGCGTGGCGCGTCGTGGCCTGGCCTGACCGGCGGCGGTTCCCGGCGTCGTCCCTCGTGCCGCAGGACGGGAGCAGCGGCGCCTCCGCGCGCGCGGACGCCTGGGTCGACGCGCTCGTCGCGGCCGGGCTGGCGGTCCGCGAGCCCGTCGACCCGGGGTGGAACGACCCCCACCTCGACGTGCACAGGACGATCCGGCTGACCGGACCGCGCGGCACCCAGCCCCTCACCGTCCAGTGGGGTGCCCACCCCACCTTCGGTGACGACGTCGTCGCGATCGGCGTCGGCGCCGCTCCCGTGCTGCTCGAGCGCCAGCCCGAGTGGCGCTCCCCGGGCCCGGGGCACGAGGTCGGGCGGATCGACGACGCGTTCGTGCTGGCCCTCACCGGAGGGGTGTACGCGGTGCGGGACGGCCGGTCGCTCGTGGTCCGGTCGCTCGACGGCTGGAGCGGATCGGGTCTCCACGAGCCCGACGAGGCTGCTCAGTGGCTCGCCGATGCCGTCGACGGCCGGCGTACGGAGGGCGTGCTGCGCGGCGACCCCTGGCTCTGACCGGTCCTGGTCATCAGTGGAGCCAGCAGACGCTAGGTGCGTCCGCGCGCTCCACTGTCGACGGGGGTCAGGAGATCGTGAGCCCGCCGTCGACCGGGATCATCTGCCCGGTGACGTAGCCGCCGGCGTCGGAGGCGAGCCAGACCGCGGTGGCGGCGAGCTCGCGCGGGTCGCCGGTGCGGCCGGCGGGCACGCGCTGCATCGCCAGGTCGAGGTAGCCGTCGGGATAGGTGTCGGTCATCTCGGAGGCGAAGAAGCCGGGCGCGAGCGCGTTGACGCGGATGCCCTTGCGGCCCGTCCACTGCTGGGCGAGGTCCCGGGTCAGGCCGCCGAGGCCCGCCTTGGAGGCGGAGTACGCCGCCTGGGGCAGGCCGCCGGTGGTGATGCCGAGGATCGAGGAGATGTTGATGATGCTCGACCCGGGCTTCATCACCCGGCCGCAGGCCTGGGCCATCCAGTAGCAGCCGTTGAGGTTGACGTCGATGACCGAGCGGAACTGCTCCGGCGTCTCGCGGGTCGCGGGGACTGCGGTGCCGACGCCCGCGTTGTTGACGAGCACGTCGACGCGACCGAACGCCTCCATCGCCTCGTCGACGAGCCGCTGGCACTGCTCGGGGTCGGCCACGTCGGTGGCGACGGTGTGCACGCGCCGGCCGGTGGTGCGTACGGACTCCGCCACCGCCTCGAGCTTGTCGACCCGGCGCGCACCGAGGACCACGTCGGCCCCGGCCTCGGCGAACGCGTGGGCGAACGCGACCCCCAGTCCGCTGGAGGCGCCGGTGACGATGACGACCTTGTCGTCGAGACGGAAGAGGTCGAGGAGGCTCATGGCGAGACAGTAGCCGCGGTGGTCTCGACCGGGGCGCGCGGCAGGGTGCGTACGGATCGCGAGGAGAGCACGAGCGCCACCACTGCGACGTACGCCACGGCGGAGGTGATGAGGACCGGCCGGTAGCCGAACGCCGCTGCCAAGGGCCCGAACGCGATCTGGCCGATCGGGATCGCCACGAAGGAGCCGAGCGCGTCGTAGGAGTAGGCGCGCGACAGCATGCGGTCCTCGATGTTCTCCTGCATGGCCAGGTTCCATCCCATGCCGAACACCTCCGTGCCGGCACCGGCCGCGAAGGCCGCGACCACGAGACCGACCAGGTGCGGTGAGACCCCGAGGATCAGCATGGGCGGTGCCATCAGCAGCACACCGAGCATGCCCAGCAGCAGTGGGCGCTCCAGGCGGACCCGGAGGAGGACGACGGTCGTGACCAGGAATCCGGCTGCCTCCGCGGACAGCACGAAGCCCCAGCCCTGCCGGCCGATGGTGTCGTCGGCGATCGCCGGTCCCAGCGTGGACCAGGCGCCGGCGTGGATGAGGTTGAGGACGCCGAAGCCGACGACGACGATCCAGAGCCAGGGCGTCGCCCAGAAGAAGCTCCATCCCTCGCGCAGCTCACGGAGGGTGTCGGCCGGTTCGCCCGTGGGCTCCTTGGGCGGGATCGTCACCGGCACCAGGAGGAGCGCGGCGAGCGCCCAGGTGAGGGCGTCGACCGCGAGCGCCCACCCCGACCCCACCGTGACGACGAGCAGGGCGCCGACGGTGGGGCCGATCACCATCATCCCGTTGCGCGTCAGCGAGATGAGTGCGTTGGCCGGCTGGAGGTCGGAGCGTGGCACCAGCTGGGGGAGCGCACTGGCCATCGCGGGGAACCCGACGCCGGACACGGCACCGTGGACGATGCTCAGCAGGACCAGCATCCAGATCTCGGCGTGTCCGGACAGCACCAGCACGGCGATCGCGCCCTGGCTGAGCGCCGACGCGACGTTGGAGAACTGCAGCACCAACGTGCGGGGGAACCGGTCCGCGATCACACCGCCGTAGAGCAGCAGCGCGACCATCGGGATCGTGTGGGCAGCCAGCACCTGGCCGAGCGCCGTGGGGGAGTCGGTGATGTCGAGGACGGCGAAGGCGAGCGCGATGCTCGCCATCATGTTGCCGAGCGTGTTGACGAAGCGCGAGGCGAAGTACCACGCGAAGTTGCGGTTGCGCAGGGGGGCGAGCGCGCTGGACCAGGTCACGGTCGCCACCTCGCAGCGTCGCCCGTCAGGCCACCGGTCATGGTGAAGGCGTTCGTGGTCGCGCTGATGTGGACGGTGTCGGGAGTGCCGGCGGGGAGCGCGGCGGCGTGCAGGAGGTGCGAGGCCTCGTGGAGCAGGTCGAGCGCGCGGTGCCACGCCTCGACCGGCACCCAGGCCTCGAGGTCGCTGGACGAGCCCGAGCCCTTGGCGGCGTCGCGCAGCCGCCGCTCGACCTCGACGGCGTTGGCCCGGGCGTACGCGATCCGGTCGTCGACCTGGCTGGTGCGGTCGGCGACCTCGCGCGTCGCGTCGTAGCGGTAGCGCTTGGCCACCCCGCCGCGGATCTTCTCCTCGCTCTCCACGACGAGCTCGCCGATGTCGTGGAGCACCCGCAGGTGGTACGACGCGTTGGCGTGCGTGAGCTCGAGGGCGCGGGCCACGTCGGCCGCGCTCATCGCCTCCGCGGTCAGCAGCGACATGATGCGCAGGCGCACCGGGTGGGCCGTCGCCCGCAGCCGGGCCACGTCGCCCGGGTCGTTCGTCTCGTCCGCCATCTCACCCTCCAAGAGTTCTTGGGGAGTGAGTGTGCCGCGCGAGTCGCCGGGTGACTGTCAAACACCTTATTGGGCAGTCGTCCGGTCCGGACGCCGGCTGGCCCCGGAACGACCCCTGACCCGACCCTGACTCGACCCCGGAACGGGATGAAACGGTGCTCCCGGCGTGCTTGAGTAGGTGTCATCGACAGGGCACCCGGCCCACCGAGGAGTGAGTGAGATGTCCGACCAGTACCCGCAGAACCCGCAGGCCGCGGACCCGACGCAGCCACACCCGACGCAGGCGTACGCCCAGCAGCCGCAGGCCGCCTACCAGACGCAGCCGTCGACCATGTCCGCCGAGGACGAGCGCACCTGGGGTGCGATCAGCCACGCCGGTGCGGTCGTCGCGATGATCTGCTCCGCCGGCTTCCTGGGCTTCCTCGCCTCGATCGCGGTCTACGTGATCCACAAGGACCGCGGCCCGTTCGTCCGGGCCCACGCCGCGAACTCGCTCAACATCCAGATCACGATGTTCATCTGGCTGGTGGTCGCTCGGCATCCTCTACGTATCCCGATCGCCCTGCTGACCCTCGGCATCGGCCTGGTCGTGATCCTGCCCGGCGCTCGCCGTGGCGTTCGTCGTCGCCGGCGTCCTGCACGTGATCGGTGCGTGAAGGCCTACAACGGCGAGTGGTGGAACCCGCCGTTCACGCCCCGCTTCGTGAAGTGACACTGCGTGAAGTGAGCTGACCCAGGACCTCGTCCTGCCACGCGAACGCTGCCCGGGATCGGACCGCCAGGTCCGGCCCGGGCAGCAGTGCCTCCACCCGCTCCGCGAACCCGTCGGGGAGGTCGGTGCGCAGGTAGCGCAGTCCGAAGTCGAAGCGGGCGGGGGAGTGCTGGATCCGCAGCAGCTTGACCAGCGGCTCGACCGCGAAGCGCAGGTGCAGCAGGGTCGCCTCGGCCAGGTCGTCACGCGCGATCGCCCGCTCCACGAGCCACGCGGCCGTCTGGCGGCGCGCCGCCGTCTGCGCGACGGCCTGCTCGCGCTGGGCCGCCAGCCCGGCCTCGTCGTCGTCCTCGAGGACCAGGAGGCCGTCCGGGTCGTGCAGGACGATGGGCGTGCCGTGCCGCCGGGTGTCCATCGTCAGCCGCTCCGGCGTGGTCAGGACGACGATGTCGAGCAGCCGCGTCGGTCGGGTCAGGTCGGCGGCGTCCGGCTGGAGGTGCACGAAGCACTGGCGCCCGTCGGGCCACGTCGCCTCGGGCAGCTCCCACACGCTGTCGACCGGGAGCTCGCTCGCGCAGCAGCGCCAGCACGGCGGCGTACGTCGGCGCGGCGTCGCCGCTGCACCAGGCCTCGACGTCGAGGTCGGAGTGGTCGTCCCACCCGCCGGTGACCGCGGACCCGTTGACCACGACCACCTGCAGCGCCGGCACGCGCCGGGGCAGGTCGCGGAGGAGATCGAGGACGTCGTCGTACCTGCTCAGGTCAGCGGCCATGGATGCGAGTATGCTGGTCCCGTGCACCAGTTCCTCCTTCTTCCGCAGCCGCGCTGATCGAGTCCTCCCACCCACGAGGATCGACACGCGGCCACCCCTCCATGTGAGGGGTTTTTTCATGCCATCACCCAGCAGCCAGCAACAAGAGGACACGCCATGAGCAGCCCAGACACGGGAGACACCGCAGCACACGAGACCGGAGCGCGCGACGTACGACATCGCCGCCACCGAGACCAAGTGGCAGCGGGTCTGGGAGGAGCTCGACCCCTTCCGCGCCGACGACGACAGCCCGCGCGAGAAGCGCTACGCGCTGACGATGTTCCCCTACCCGAGCGGTGACCTGCACATGGGTCACGCCGAGGTGTTCGCGCTGCACGACGTGGTCGCGCGCTACTGGTGGCAGCGCGGCTACGAGGTGCTGAACCCGATGGGCTTCGACTCGTTCGGCCTGCCCGCCGAGAACGCCGCGATCCGCAACGACGAGCACCCCGACACCTACACGCGCGCCAACATCGCGAAGTCGATCGAGTCGTGCAAGAAGTACGCCGCGTCGTTCGACTGGTCGCGCACCTTCAACACCTCCGACCCGGACTACTACCGCTGGACGCAGTGGCTGTTCCTGGAGCTCTTCAAGCGTGGCCTGGCCTACCGCAAGAACAGCGCGGTCAACTGGTGCCCCAACGACCAGACCGTGCTGGCCAACGAGCAGGTCGTCGGCGGCGTCTGCGACCGGTGCGGGGCGGAGGTGACGAAGAAGGAGCTGACCCAGTGGTACTTCAAGATCACCGACTACGCCCAGGAGCTGCTGGACGGCCTGGACGACCTGGAGGAGACCTGGCCGTCCCGGGTGGTCACCGCGCAGCGCAACTGGATCGGGCGGTCCGAGGGCGCGCACGTCGACTTCGCCATCGACGGTCGTGAGGAGCCGGTCACCGTCTACACGACGCGGCCCGACACGCTGTTCGGCGCCACCTTCATGGTGGTGGCGGCCGACGCCGCGCTGGCCGCGCGAGCTGGTCACCGACGAGCAGCGCCCGGCGCTGGAGGACTACCTGGTCGAGGTCCGCAAGGAGACCGAGATCAACCGGCTGTCGACCGACCGACCCAAGACCGGTGTCTTCCTGGGCGTCCACGCGACCAACCCGCTGACCGGCACGAGCATCCCGGTGTACGCATCCGACTACGTGCTGGCCGACTACGGCACCGGCGCGATCATGGCCGTGCCGGGCCAGGACCAGCGCGACTGGGACTTCGCGCAGGTCTTCGACCTGCCGATCATCCGCACCGTCGCAGCCGCCCGAGGACTGGGAGGGTGACGCCTTCACCGGCGACGGTCCCGCGATCAACTCCGCCAACGACGCGATCGACCTGTCCGGCATGGGCGTCGACGACGCGAAGTCGACGACGATCGCGTTCCTGGAGGGCCAGGGGCTGGGTCGCGGCACGGTCAACTTCCGGCTGCGCGACTGGCTGATCAGCCGCCAGCGCTACTGGGGCCCGCCCATCCCGATCATCCACTGCCCGGTCGACGGCGAGGTCGCCGTACCCCGAGGACCAGCTGCCCGTGACGCTGCCGATGCTGCGCGGCTCCGACCTGAAGCCCAAGGGCACCTCGCCGCTGGGCGGAGCGGCCGAGTGGGTCAACGTCGCGTGCCCGACGTGCGGTGGTCCGGCGACCCGCGACACCGACACCATGGACACCTTCGTCGACTCGTCCTGGTACATGTTCCGCTACTGCTCGCCGCACGACGACCGACCGGCCGTTCGACAGCGCCAAGGTCAACGCGTGGATGCCGTCGAACCTGTACGTCGGCGGCGTCGAGCACGCCGTGCTGCACCTGCTGTACGGCCGGTTCTTCACCAAGGTCCTGAACGACATGGGCATGGTCGACTTCCGCGAGCCGTGGTCGGCCCAGCTGAACCAGGGCTTCGTGATCAACCAGGGCAAGAAGATGAGCAAGTCGCTGGGCAACGGCGTCAACCTGGGGGACCAGCTCGGTGCCTTCGGCGTGGACGCGGTCCGGCTGACCCTGGTCTTCGCGGGTCCGCCCGAGGACGACATCGACTGGGCCAACATGTCGCCCGAGGGGTCGCTGCGCTTCCTGCAGCGGGCCTGGCGGCTGTCGGGCGACGTCACGTCCGAGCCCGGCGTGGACGTCACGACCGGAGACCTGGCGCTGCGGCGTACGACCGCGCGGACGGTGCACGACGCCGCCGAGCTGGTCGAGGCCTACCGCTTCAACGTGATGGTCGCCAAGGTGATGGAGCTGGTCAACGCCACCCGCAAGGCCATCGACTCCGGTGTCGGTCCGGCCGACCCGGCCGTGCGCGAGGCGACCGAGACGGTGGCGATCCTGCTGTCACTGGTCGCGCCCTACACGGCCGAGGAGATGTGGGAGCGGCTGGGACACGAGCCCACCGTCGTACGCGTCGGGTGGCCGGAGGTCGACGAGGCGCTGCTGGTCGAGGACACCGTCACCGCGGTGGTGCAGGTCAAGGGCAAGGTCCGCGCGCGCCTGGAGGTCTCGCCGGACGTCACCGACGCCGACCTGGAGGCCGCGGCACTGGCCGACGAGGGCGTGCAGCGGGCGATCGACGGCGCCCAGGTGCGCAAGGTCATCGTGCGCGCACCCAAGCTGGTGAACATCGTCGTCTGAGGCTCCTGCGCGCCAGTAGGGTCGCCCCTATGTCTCGTGTGGTCGTCGTCACCGACTCGACCGCGAGCCTGCCCGCCGAGGTGGCGCAGGCTCGCGGGATCCGGGTCGTGCCGTTGCAGGTCGTGATCGGCGCGAAGGTGCTCGACGAGGGCCCCGACGGCGCGACCCCCGAGGTCGTCGCGGAGGCGCTGCGCGAGTTCGTGCCGGTCAGCACGTCGCGCCCGGCGCCCGCGCTGTTCGCCGAGCTCTACCGCTCGCTGGAGGCCGAGGGCGTCGACGAGATCGTCTCGGTGCACCTGTCGGGCGAGATGAGCGGGACCTTCGAGTCCGCCCAGCTCGCCGCGCTCGAGCTCGAGCTGCCGGTGCACGTCGTCGACTCCGGCCAGGTCGGCATCGCGACCGGCTTCGCCGCGCTGACCGCGTGCGACGTCCTCGACGCCGGCGGCACCGCCGAGCAGGCGGCCGAGGCGGCACTGGCCCGGGGCGAGGGCGCCACCTCGCTGTTCTACGTCGACACCCTGGAGTACCTCCGCCGCGGCGGCCGGATCGGAGCCGCCGCCGCGATCTTCGGCAGCGCCCTGTCGGTGAAGCCGCTGCTGCAGATCACCGACGGCAAGGTGATGCCGCTCGAGCGCGTGCGTACGGCGTCGCGTGCGTTGGCCCGGCTCGCCGATCTCGCGATCGAGGCCGCCGGCGACCAGCCTGTCGACGTCTGCGTCTCCCACCTCGCCAACGCCGACCGCGCCGAGGAGCTCGCGGCACTGCTGACCGAGCGGCTCGCCGACGGGCTGGAGGGTCGCGAGGTCATGTGCGGTGAGCTCGGCGCGGTCCTGGGTGCCCACGTCGGGCCGGGCATGGTCGCGGTCTGCGTGTCGCCGCGTCCTGACCCCGATATCTGAGGACGCCACGTACGGATCGGAGCTCCGATCTCGTTCGCCACGTCCTCAGCTATCTCTCTCCACAGATTGCCGATCGCCCCTGTCGGGCGGGTGTCGCGCGTTCCTAGCGTGGACGGATGCGCCGATCCCAGTCCTCGTCCGAGCACGCCGAGGCGGTGTCGCGCCGGCTGGCGACGCTGAGCGCCGAGCTCGCCGCCGTGCGCGGTGGGCCGTCGGACAGGGAGTGGGACACGTCGACCCACACCCGGGTGCGGGAGCGTCCCGACGACCCGCCCGTCCCGGTCGTGCTCCCGGTGCCCGGACGGCACGCGTCCCGGCGGTTGCGGATCGGCGGGCTGCAGCTCGGGCCGGTGCACCTGGCCGTCGTCGCCGTGGTGGCCGCGACCGCGGTCGCCCTCGCGGCCTGGTGGACCGTCCGTGACCAGGCGTCGATCGTGCCCGCGCCGGCCGTGGACGTGACGCTCATCCGCGGAGCCGCTGGCACCCGTGACGCCGCCGAGTCGACGAGCGCCCACCGGCCAGGACGTCGATCTCGTGGTGGACGTCGCCGGCAAGGTCCGCGAGCCCGGCATCGCCGTCCTGCCGCCCGGGTCCCGCGTGGTCGACGCGCTGGAGGCGGCCGGGGGAGCGCGACGCGGGGTCGACCTCACCGCGTTGAACCTCGCCCGGCTCGTCGTCGACGGCGAGCAGATCCTGGTCGGCGTCGCGCCGGCGCCGGGCGTCGCGGGCACGCTCGGGACGACCCCGCCCGAGGGCACGTCGCTGGTCAACCTCAACACCGCAGACCAGGCGGCCCTCGAGACACTGCCGGGGGTCGGCCCGGTGACCGCCGGGGCGATCCTCGCCTGGCGCACCGACAACGGCGGGTTCACCGCGGTCGACGAGCTGCTGGAGGTCGACGGCATCGGCGAGGCCACGCTCGCGGACCTCGCCCCGCTCGTGACGCTCTGACCGTGCCGGACCTGCGCGCGCTCGCCCTCGGCGCCGGCGCCTGGGTCGGGGCCCTCCTGGTCCTCGTGCTCCCGGGCCGGGTGGCGGTCGGAGCGGTCTGCCTGCTCGCCCTGGCGGTCGTTGCGGGCGTACGAGCCAGGCGCTGGTCCGCTGCCTGGCTCGGCCCCCTGGCTGCCCTCGTCGCGGTCGCGGGCGTGGCGGCCCTCCAGCAGGCGCTCGTCACGACCTCGCCCGTCGCCGCGCTGGCCGAGGAGGGGGCGGTGGTGACCCTGCGGCTCGACGTCACGTCGGACGTACGCGTCGTGGCGGGGCAGTACGGCGACCTGCTCGTGGCGCGGGCCGACGTGTCCCGCGTCGAGGGTCGGGGGAGCGCGTGGTCGCTGGACGTCCCGGTCGTGCTGATGGCCGATGCCGACTGGCCGCGGCTGCCGCTCGGCACCTCGTTCGAGACCACCGCCCGGCTGGTGCCCGGCGACGACGAGGTGGCGGCGCTGGTCCGGCCCGTCGGTGATCCGCGCGTGGTCGCCGAGCCCGACGTGTGGTGGGACGCCGCCGCGGCCGTACGCCGCTCGGTGCGGGCCGCGGTCGCCGGCCGGGACGCCGACGCGCGCGAGCTGGTGCCGGCGCTCGTGGTGGGCGACGACGGCGGGCTCGACCCCGCCCTGGCCGACGACTTCCGCACGACCGGCCTCACCCACCTGCTGGCCGTGAGCGGCACCAACCTCACCCTGGTGGTCGGCTTCGTGCTCATCCTCGGTCGCTGGCTCGGGGTGCGCGGGCGGTGGCTGCACGCGCTGGCCGCGGCCGGCATCGTCGGGTTCGTCATCACCGCGCGCGCCGAGCCCAGCGTCGTACGGGCCGCGGCGATGGGCACGGTCGCGCTCGTCGGGATGGGGAGCAACGGTCGCTCGCGCGGCACCCGCGCCCTCGGGGTGGCGGTGCTCGGCCTGCTGCTCCTGTGGCCACGGCTCGCGACGACGGCGGGGTTCGCGCTGTCCGCGCTGGCCACCGCAGGGATCCTGCTGCTGGCGCCGGTGTGGCGCGACGCACTGATGCGCTGGACGCCGCGCTGGGTCGCCGAGGCGGTCTCCGTGCCGCTGGCGGCGCAGGTCGCGTGCACCCCGGTGGTGGCGGCGCTCTCGGGGCAGGTCAGCCTCGTCGCGGTCGCGGCGAACCTGCTCGCCGCACCCGCCGTCGCCCCGGCCACCGTGCTGGGCCTCGACCGGCGGGCTGGCCGGCCTCGGCTGGGCACCCCTCGGCGTCGTGGTGGCCGCGCCGGCTGCCTGGTCGGCTCAGTGGATCATCACGGTCGCCCGGTGGGGCGCGGACGTGCCGACCGCGGCGGTCGACTGGGGGACCGGCCCGCTGGCGCTGACCCTGCTGACCCTGGCCTGCCTCGCATCGGTGCCGCTGGCTCCGCGGGTGCTGCGACGCCCCGGGTCGTCGCTCGCCTGCACCGGGTTGCTCGTCGTCGTGATGCTCGTGCGACCGCCGTCGCCCGGCTGGCCACCCGACGGCTGGGTGCTGGCCGCCTGCGACGTCGGACAGGGCGACGGGCTGGTGCTGCGGGCCGGACCGCACGCCGCCGTCGTGGTCGACGCCGGCCCCGACCCGGCGCTCGATGGACGCCTGTCTCGACCGCCTGGAGGTCGAGTCGGTGCCGCTGCTCGTGCTCACCCACTTCCACGCCGACCACGTCGACGGCGTGGCCGGCGTGCTCGACGGGCGTGCCGTCGGGACGATCGAGGGCACCGGGCTGCTCGAGCCGCCCGACGGCGCGCGGACGGTCGAGCAGGTCGTCGGCCGCGACCCCGGCCCGGCGGCGTACGGCGCCGCGCGGACGATCGGCGACGTGACGATCCAGGCGGTCTGGCCCCGGCCCGGCGCGAGCACCGACCCGTCCGAGAGCGCACCCAACAACGCCAGCGTCGTCCTGGTCGCGGAGGTGGCCGGCGTACGCGTCCTGCTGACCGGGGACGTCGAGCCGTCGGCCCAGGCGGCGCTCGCCCGCGACCTGGCCGGCCTGCACGTCGACGTGCTCAAGGTGCCCCACCACGGCAGCCGGCACCAGGACCTCGACTGGCTGACCTCGCTCGGTGCCCGACTCGCGCTGGTGTCGGTCGGTGCCGGCAACGACTACGGCCACCCGGCTCCGGACCTCCTCGCGGCCCTGACCAACGCGGGCATGCGGGTCTGGCGCACGGACCTCGCCGGCGACGTCGTCGTGGTGGTGCGGGACGGGCGAGGTCGGTGTCGTGAGCTCGGGGTGAGCGGTGCGTGAGGCGGATTCGCAGTGTCCGCAATGCCCCTCACGCACGCCGCTCGCGGGCGTGTCGCGTCGCGGCGCGCGGGGTAGCGGTGCGTCAGGCGGGTTCCGGGCTAGCGGAATGCTCCTCACACACCGCTCCACCCAGCGCGGGACCGCCGTCGGACGGCGCGGATAGGCTGTGCGGACCATGGCACGCACTCCCTCCGCCGCGCAGGTCCTCGGCCACGTCGTCCTCGTGACGGGCAAGGAGGAGTACCTCTCCGCCCGCACCGTCGTCGTCGGTGCGCGACGCCGTACGAGCCCACGACGCGGAGGCCGAGCTGGGCGAGTCGACGGCCGGCGACCTCACGCTCGCGTCGCTCGGCGAGATGGCGGCGCCGTCGCTGTTCTCCTCGATCCGGTGCGTCGTCGTGCGCGGCCTGGAGGACCTGCCCGACGAGTCCGTCGACGGCCTCCTCGGCTACTGCGCGGCCCCGGCCGACGACGTCGCGCTCGTGCTGGTGCACTCCGGCGGGCCCAAGGGCAGCGGCGTGCTGGCCAAGCTCCGCAAGCTCCCGGCGGTCACCGAGGTGAAGTCGGAGGAGGTCCGCGCCAACGAGATGCCGGGCTTCGTGACCTCCGAGGTCGCGACCCACGGCGCGAAGATCGACCCCGAGGCCGCGACGTTCCTCGTGCAGGCCGTCGGCAACGACCTGCGCTCGCTGGCGGCGGCGGCCGACCAGCTCACCAACGACTATCCCGGCGAGGCGCTGACCGTCGAGAAGGTCCAGCGCTACTTCGGCGGGCGGGCGGAGGCCAAGTCGTTCACGGTCGCCGACGCTGCCTTCGCCGGCAAGCGCGCGCAGGCGCTCGAGGAGCTGCGCTGGGCGCTCGACGCGGGCACGTCCCCGGTGCTCGTGACCTCGGCCATGGCGGCCTCGGCGCGCAGCCTGGCGCGCTACCTCGGTGCCTCGCGCGGCGCCCGCGACGCCGACCTCGCCCGCGACCTGGGTGTGCCGCCGTGGAAGGTGCGCACCGTCCGCGACCAGTCACGCTGCGTGGAGCGCCGAGGGCATCGGGGCGGCCGTACGAGCCGTTGCGGTCGCCGACGCCGACATCAAGGGCCAGGCCCACGACGCGTCGTACACGCTCGAGCGGCTCGTGCTCACCGTGGCCGCGCTGCGCGAGACACGCTGATCCGTCCCTGAAATGCGAAACACCCGCCACGAGGGCGGGTGTCCGGCGGGTGGTGCTGATCAGGGGCGGTCGCGTCAGAGCGAGGCGGCCTTCTTGGCGATCGAGGACTTGCGGTTCGCAGCCTGGTTGCCGTGGATGACGCCCTTCGAGGCGGCCTTGTCGAGCGCCTTCATGGCGTCGCGACCGGCGGCCACGGCGACGTCCTTGTCACCGGCGTCAGCAGCCTCGCGGAACTTGCGCACGGCGCTCTTCAGGCGCGACTTCACGGCCTGGTTGCGCTGGCGCGCCTTCTCGTTCTGCTTGTTGCGCTTGATCTGGGACTTGATGTTCGCCACGTGTGGATCCTCGAATGCTCGAACTGGTCTGGATGGAAGTCTGGTGCCTGTCGGCTGCCTGGCAACACCCCACCGAAGACGGTGAGGGTCGGGTGCCGGACACGCAGGGAGAAACACTACCGTCAGGCGCGGTGAGCGCCCAAATCGATCCGACCGCTCATCGTCCGATGCGCCGAGCGACTCCGTCCAGCATGCGGCGCGACTCCCGGATCCGGAAATCGTTGAGCGTCGGCAGGTTGACGTCGGCGGCGACGCACCGAGCGCATCGCCAGGTGCGCGGCGAAGCCGGCGAGGAAGGCCGTGACCGCGTCGTCGCCCGCCTCGGAGAGCGCCGGGGAGAGCGCGATCGACGTGTCGAACCACGGAGTCGTCCACCCGCTCCAGGCGGGCGAGCAGCGGATCGACCCACGCCGGACCGCGAGCGGACATGCCCCAGTCGACGAAGACCACCTCGCCCGTCGGTCGGCGCAGCAGGTTGTCGACCCGGATGTCCCAGTGGGCGACGTGGGGCATCGGCCGGGCGGCATGCTCGCGCAGCACGCCCGCCCAGCCGTACGGGTCCGGGCGGAGCCACGACGGCACGGGCGTCTCGGCCGCGGAGTCGGCGAGCGCGTCGAGCGAGTCGGCCCACTTGCGGAAGACGTGGGAGACGTCGACGAGGTCCACCGACGCCGGCACCGTCGCGCTCCCGGAGCACCGCGGAGAGCCGGTCGGTCCCGCCGAGCACCGCCTCGAGCTCCGCCTCGTCGGTGAAGTCGGGGTGGCGCCCCTCGACGTCCTCGATCAGCAGCGCGACCCAGGCGCCGTCGTCGTACGACGCCAGCAGCCGGGCCCACAGCTCGTGCTCGCCGAGGTGGCCGAGCACGGCGACCTCGCGCCGGAACAGGCCGGGCGTGTCCGGGTTGAGCTCGCCGCCGACGGCCTTGACGAACGCCCGGGTCCCGTCGGCGCAGGTCACCCGCGTCGCGCACCCGGGCGACATGCCGCCCACCTGCTCGGCGGTCGCCACGACGGGGGAGCCCAGGGCGTGCGTCCACCCACTCGCGGACGGCGGCGGGGACGGCGTCGTACGCCAGGCGGACGCCGACGGCGCGCGGTGCGGTCACACCCAGCCCCGGCGCTCGGCCAGCCAGGCCCAGCAGACCTCGCCCTGCCAGCGCTGGTGGTCGCGCAGGTGCGGCGACGTCGGCGGCACGGGCAGCTCGCACTGGTGGAGGAAGTAGCCGACGTAGAGCGCGAGGTTGATGTCGATCGCCTCCGGGTCGAGGTCGCGCAGCAGCCGTCGCGCGGCGATCACCTCGTCGACGTCGATGCCCTCGCCGCGCGGGGCGATGAGTGCGGCCAGCGAGTCGAACCACGCGGCTCCGCGCACCGGCCAGTTCCAGTCGCAGATCAGTGCCCGTCCGTCGGCGTCGAGGATCACGTTGTCGGAGCGGATGTCGGTGTGCACGAGGGTGTCGCCGCCGACCACCTCGATGTAGCGGCGGGCCAGGGACTCGGCCTCGGCGAGGTGGTCGGGATCGAGGTCGGTCCGGGCGGCGCGGATGCCGTCCCAGCCCTCGAGGAGTGGCGCGAAGTCGTCCTCCGCGCGGTCGAGGGCGAGGTCTGCGGGCGGTGGGGTCAGTGCGTCGGCGACCTGCTCCAGCGCGTCGAGCACCGCGTCGAGCTCGGCCCGGCGCCACGGCCGGTGCGGCGCGCGGCCGGCGACGTACTCCGTCCCGAGCACCACCCAGTCGTCGTCGAGGTGCCACAGCAGGCGCGGCGCAGGGCACGGTCGGCGGCAGGGCGGCGAGCTTGCGCGCCTCCTCGCGGTAGGAGTCGGCGAACATCCGCTGGGCCTTGACCGAGGCCGCCTTCGCGAAGTGGCGCGAGCCGTCCTCGCACACCAGCACCGAGGCGAAGCCCGGCGTGAAGCCGCTGTTCTGGGTGATGGCCGACACCACGGGCGATCCGCAGCGGCGCTCGATCCAGGCCCGCAGGTGGGGCGGGAGGAACGCCCACTCGAGCCGCCGGGCGGTCTTCCCGTGTGGGGCGGGGTAGGGCGCGACGGGTGGCGTGGGCATGGCGGCATCCTTCCCCACGCGTGACGGGAGCGACGACCCGATATCGCGTGGAGACCCGGCGGCCGGACCGGGTAGAACGGAGCCATGCCCGAGCTCGTCCTGCCGACCACGTCCGTCCACGAGTCCTTCCTGGAGGCGATGGACGAGTTCGTCGCCGAGGGCGCCGAGAACAGCCAGACCGCGGCGTGGATCGAGCACCACGCGCCCGGGTGGCAGGACCCGGCTGCGTTCGAGGTCTTCGTCGAGGCGGTGAAGGCCGACGCCCTGCCGGAGACGCCGCGCCCGGAGTGGCACGTGCCGTGCACGACGCTCTGGTGGGTCGACGGGGAGACCTATCTCGGCCGGATCGCGATCCGCCACGTCCTCAACGACTTCCTCCTCGACGTCGGCGGCCACATCGGTTACGACGTACGCCCCACGCGTCGGCGCGAAGGCCACGCCACCGCGATGCTCGTCGGGTCGCTGGCGTGGGCGCGCGGGCTCGGCATCGAGTCGGCCCTGGTGACCTGCGACGACGACAACATCGGCTCGATCATGGTGATCGAGGCCGCAGGCGGGGTGCTCGAGGACGTCCGCGGGATCAAGCGCCGCTACTGGGTCCCGACCCCGCCGGGGTAGTCCACCGGGTTCTGTTGGTCATTCCCGGTCCGCGGCAGCCGTTTCCCGGTGGACTACATGGCGCGAGCAGCCGGAAGCCGGTGGACTACCCAGGGGCGGATGGGTCGGACACGGGCGTACGCCGGGTGCGGGTCGCCGTGGCGACGCCCACCACGGCCACGACCAGGCCGACCAGCTGGGTGATCGACAGCGTCTCGTCGAGCACGAGCCAGGCGAGCACGGCGGTCACCGGCGGGCTCAGGAAGAACAGGCTGGCCGCGGCACCCGACCCGCCGCGAAGCACGAGCAGTGCGAGCAGCATGAGGCCGACGATCGAGTTGACGATCGCCAGGAGGAGCACGGAGACGACCGCCTGGTCGGTGTCGGTCACGGGCCACAGGCCCTCGGTGAGCCAGCTGAGCACCAGCAGGGGCGGGGCGGACACCGCGAACTGCACCGCCGCCGACCAGAGCAGGTCGGGCTGCGCGCCGATCCACCGCTGGCCGAGCGTGCCGAGGCTGAGGGTGAGCATGCTGAGCCCGCCGACGAGCACGGCGATCGGCCCACCCGCGTGGCCGAGGTCGGCGCCGAGGACGAGCAGGACCCCTGCGACGCCCACCACGAAGCCGAGCACCTGCACCACCGTCACGCGCTCGCCCAGCAGGGCCGCGGCGAGGAGCGCGGTGAGCACCGGGCTCAGCGCGTGGAACAGCGAGGCCAGCGTGGCCCCGAGGCCGAGGTCGAAGGCGACGTACATCAGGCCGAACTGCAGCGCGTTCATCACCACGCCGACGGCGGCGACGCGGCCGAGCGTGGCCCGGTCCATCCGCGTCGGTCTCCGCAGCGCGAGGGCGAGCCCGGTGGCGAGCAGCGCCGCGATGACGAAGCGCCAGCCGAGCACTGCGAACGGCGCGGCCGCGTCCACCGCGGCCGGGCCGGAGATGTAGCCCGACGACCAGACCAGCACGAACGCTGCTGCCGGGACCAGGGGAAGCGTCGATCCGGTCCGGGAGGTCACCCGTGCACGCTAGCGACCCGATCGCACCGCGCCGTCGCCGGTTCGGTGAGCCACGCCCCGCGTGGGAAGATGGCCCGTCCCCGCCAACGTAGGAGCCGAAAGCAGTCCGTGAGCCTCAAGAACGCGCCGCAGCCGGGCTCGACCGACCCGTCGATCATCCGCAACTTCTGCATCATCGCGCACATCGACCACGGCAAGTCGACGCTGGCTGACCGCATGCTCCAGCTCACGGGCGTGGTCGACGAGCGCTCGTCGCGCGCGCAGTACCTCGACCGGATGGACATCGAGCGCGAGCGCGGCATCACGATCAAGAGCCAGGCCGTACGCCTCCCGTGGACCGTCCCGGCCGACAACGCCGAGGGCGCCGAGCCCGGGATGTACGTCCTCAACATGATCGACACCCCGGGCCACGTCGACTTCACCTACGAGGTGTCCCGCTCGCTCGAGGCGTGCGAGGCGGCGGTCCTGCTGGTCGACGCGGCGCAGGGCATCGAGGCGCAGACGCTCGCGAACCTCTACCTCGCGCTCGGCGCCGACCTCCACATCATCCCGGTGCTCAACAAGATCGACCTGCCCAACGCCCAGCCCGAGAAGTACGCCGCCGAGCTCGCGGGCATCATCGGCTGCGACGTGTCCGACGTGTTGATGACCTCGGCCAAGACCGGCCTGGGCGTCGAGGCGCTGCTCAACGAGATCGTCAAGCAGACCCCGGCACCGGTGGGCGACGCGGACGCGCCGCCGCGCGCGCTGATCTTCGACTCCGTGTACGACATCTACCGCGGCGTCGTCACCTATGTCCGCGTCATCGACGGCAAGCTGAGCCACCGTGACCGGATCAAGATGATGTCCAACGGCGTCGTCCACGAGATGCTCGAGGTCGGCGTGATCAGCCCCGAGCCGATGAAGGCCAGTGACCTCGGCGTCGGCGAGGTCGGCTACCTCATCACCGGTGTGAAGGACGTCCGCCAGTCGCGCGTGGGTGACACGGTCACCAGCCAGCACCACGGGGCGACCGAGTCGCTGGGTGGCTACAAGCACCCCAACCCGATGGTGTTCGCCGGTCTCTACCCGATCGACGGCGACGACTACCCCAACCTGCGTGACGCCCTCGAGCGCCTGCAGCTCAACGACGCCGCCCTGGCCTACGAGCCGGAGACCTCGGGCGCCCTGGGCTTCGGCTTCCGCTGCGGCTTCCTCGGCCTGCTCCACATGGAGATCGTCCGCGAGCGGCTGGAGCGCGAGTTCGACCTCGAGCTGATCTCGACGGCCCCCAACGTCGTCTACTCGGTCGCGATGGAGGACGGCACCGTCATCGAGTGCACCAACCCCAGCGAGTACCCCGACGGCGGCAAGATCTCCGAGGTCCGCGAGCCGGTCGTCCGTGCCACGATCCTGTCGCCGTCCGACTACATCGGCACGATCATGGAGCTGTGCCAGTCCAAGCGCGGCAACCTCCAGGGGATGGACTACCTCTCCGAGGACCGCGTGGAGATGCGCTACACGTTGCCGATGGGCGAGATCGTCTTCGACTTCTTCGACCAGCTCAAGTCCCGCACCAAGGGCTACGCCTCGCTCGACTACGAGCGCGACGGCGACCAGGCGTCCGACCTGGTCAAGGTCGACATCCTGCTGCAGGGCGAGCCGGTCGACGCGTTCAGCGCGATCGTGCACCGCGACGCGGCCTACTCGTACGGCGTGATGATGGCCGGCAAGCTCAAGGAGCTCATCCCGCGCCAGCAGTTCGAGGTGCCGATCCAGGCAGCCATCGGTGCCCGCGTCATCGCCCGCGAGACCATCCGCGCCATCCGCAAGGACGTCCTCGCGAAGTGCTACGGCGGTGACATCAGCCGCAAGCGCAAGCTGCTGGAGAAGCAGAAGGCGGGCAAGAAGCGGATGAAGAACATCGGCTCCGTCGAGGTGCCGCCGGAGGCCTTCGTCGCCGCGCTCTCGACCACGCAGCCCACGGAGAAGTCGGGCAAGAAGTAGTCGGTGCGACGCGTGAGCTGGCCGCGGGCCGACGACGGGGCGTGGCGGATCAGCCTGGCCGACGTCGACACCGACGGTCCGTTCTCGGCCTTCCCCGGTCGTCGCCGGCTGCTCACCGTGGTCGAGGGCCCCGTGCTGGGGCTGGAGGTCGACGGCGCGACGCACGCGGTCGAGCCGCAGCGGCCGTTCGCCTTCTCGGGCGACGCCGCGGTGGTCGCGACCGTGGCCGAGGGCCCGGTGCGGGTGCTCAACGTGGTCGTCGACCCGGCTCTCGTCTCGCCGCACGTGACGGTGCTCGAGCTCGGCCGGACCTCGGTCCTGCCGCTCGCCGGCGACCAGGCGGCGTACGTCCTCACCGGCGACGGTGCGCGGTCGCTGGTCTCCGGTCCGGGCGAGGTCGCCGGCCGGTGCACGATCGCGGTCGTCACCCTCGAGCGGGACTGACCGCTCCGTCCCGACCCATCCGGCGAGGCCCTCGGTGCCGAAGGCCGAGCATGCACCTCGCTGACCGGCTCCGGGTCGAGCTGATGCGTGCGAGTGCTCCCTTCACCGTGTCCTACGGCGACAACCTCCGGTTCGCCGGCGGCGACCTGCCCGCCCCCAAGCGGGTGCGGATCCGGACCCGGCACGGCAAGGTGCGCGTGATGCTCTACCGACCGGCGCCGGGGCCGCTCCCGGTGCACGTGCACCTGCACGGGGGAGCGTTCCTGATGCGCTACCCGGCGATGGACGACTGGTGGTGCCGCTACATCGCGGCCACCGCCCACGTGGTGGTGGCCAACGTCGACTTCGAGGTGGCTCCCCGGGTGACCTACCCGGTCGCCCAGCACCAGGCGCACGACGTCGCCGCCGCCCTGGCCGCGGACGGCACCCCGGTGTCGGTCGGCGGGTTCAGCTCGGGCGGTGGGCTGGCGGCGTCGGTCGCCCTCCAGGCGCGCGACTCGGGGTCCTTCGTCCCGACCCTTCAGGTCCTCGGGATCCCGGCGCTCGACCTGTCGGCCGAGCCGCACGACGACGACACCGGCATGATCTCGCCGGAGCTGCGCCGACTCGTGCGTCGCGTCTACGTGCCCGACCCGGCCAGCCGCCTCGAGCCGTACGCATCACCCCTGCTGGCCACCGACCTCAGGGGACTTCCACCCGCCATCGTGCTGACGGCCGAGCGTGACGTGCTGCGCGCCGAGGGCGACGCGTACGCCCACCGCCTGCGCGCGGCCGGGGTGCGGGTGATCCATGACGTCACGCCGGACGTCGACCACTACTTCCTCACCGAGGACCCGGTGCGCGCCCGCGCGACCATGGCGATGGTGGCCGACGAGATCCGCTACGCCGGCTGATCGCCCTACGCCTCGCGGGTGATCGTCAGGTCCGTCACCGAGATGTCGAGGGCCGCCTCGAGCGCCGCCACCGGCTCGTCGAGCTCGCCCTTGCGCGGTCGGCGCGTGCGGGCGAACCAGACGACCTCCAGCGGCCGGCGCCGGGCCGTGCCTGTCGCCCGCCAGTAGCCGGTGATCCGGCCGTCGACGAGCAGGGGCGGGAGCAGCATCCCGTTGGCGTCGTTCCAGATCCGGCGGTGGTGCTCCGGCGTCACGAAGCGGTCGCGGAGCTTGGAGTCGTAGCCGCACAGGAGCGCGTCGAACTCCGGCAGCAGTCGTACGCCGGGAAGGTCGCGGGGCGGGGGCGCGTCGCGCAGGTCGAGGTAGCCGCGTCCGTCCGGGCCCTCGGCCTCCACGACGTCCAGCCCGGTCAGGCCCGCCTCGACGACCGTGAGCGGGACACCGGACCACCAGGCGATGTCCTGGCGTGACGACGGCCCGTGCGCGGCGAGGTGCAGCCGTACGACGTCGGCCATGGTCACCGGCCCCGTGCGGTCGAAGGTGGCGTAGACCGGCCTGCCCTGGCCCTCCCACTTCTCGCCCGACGCGGGCCGGCGGACGAGGCCGCCGTGGGCGAACGCGAGGTAGCGGCCCGGCAGGGTCTCGGCGGCGTCCTGCGTGGCGGGGGAGTGCTCGGCCAGCCAGCCCACGAGGTGGAGCCGCAGCTCCTCCGGCGTACGCCACTCGCGGGCGTAGTCCTCGATCGTGGCCCACAGGTCGGCGATCTGCTCCTCGGTGATGCCGAGCATCCGCGCCCAGCGCCGGTGCTGCCCGAGCCGGGTGGCCTCGGCCAGCACGGTGTAGTGCTCGGGGCTCGCGGTGTGGACGGTGCCGCGGATCGTGCTGCCGCGCACGATGGCTCCCTCGGCGTACGCCCGGGTGATCGCCGCGTGCGTGGTGCCGGGGAAGCGGGCCGCGAGGCCGATGAAGGCGGAGCGGGCGGTCTGCGTCTGCAGGTCGCCGATCGCGTGCACTGCGGCGGCGACGTCGCTCCCGTCGAGGTCGGTCGGGGAACTGGCGCGCCAGGGACGCCGCGGCCAGGTCGTCCCACGAGCTGCTCACGGGTGCACCGTAGTGCGCTTGACTGGACTCATGCCGACCCTCGAGCTCCACGCCCGTCGCAGCATCCCCGTCGACGTGGACGTCGCCTACGACGCGGTGCTGCCCATGCCGCTGCCGCGGATCTTCCACCGGCGCTTCCTCGCGCTGCCGCCGATCCGGGAGGTGCGCGACCAGGAGGTGTGTGGGGCACCGTCGGCCAGACCCGCACGATCGTGCTGGCCGACCGCGGCACCATGCACGAGACCCTCACGTCCGTCACGCCCGGCGCGAGCTTCGGCTACGACATCGAGCCGCTCACCGGCCCGCTCACGCCCTTGGTGGCCGGTGTCGCGGGCCGGTGGACGTTCGCTGCGTCGGGGTCCGGGGTCGAGGTGTCGTGGCACTGGAGCGTCACGCCGACCCGCGCGGGGGCGCTGGTCATGCCCGCCTTCGGCCGGATGTGGCAGGGCTACGCACGGCAGGGGCTCGAGGAGATCGAGCAGGCACTGCTGGCGCCGCGGTCGACCTGACTCAGCCGCGCATCGCGCCGCCGGAGCGGCCGTAGGACTCGGCGACGATCTCGGCGACCACGGACAGCGCGATCTCGCCGGGCGCCTTGCCGCCGAGGTCGTGACCGGCCGGCACGTGCAGGGTGCTGGTGTCGACCCCTCGGCCTCGAGCTCCTCGAGCAGGCCCGCGGCGCGTCGACGGCTCGCCATCATGGCGACGTACGACGCGTCCGAGGCGAGGGCGGCGCGCAGCACCGCCGGCGCATCCGGGGCGTCGTGGTCGCACAGCACCACCGCGTCGCCGGCGCGGGCGTCCAGCCCCGGTCCGTCGTCGTCGGCCGACTCGACGAGGACCGTGCGGCCCACCGTCGACGCGATCACGGCGATGCACCGCGCGATGGGGTTGTCGGTCAGGACCAGGATCCGGCCGCGCTGCACCGGCTCGTCCCGCCACGGCTGCTCCCGCTCACTGCGCTCGCTCATGCACCTCACCCTAGGGTCGAGCGCATGTCCGTCACCATCCCTCCGGGACTGCTGTCCCAGGGCGAGCTGGGCGACGGACTGGGCCGGGTGGCTGCGGCGACTGCCGCGCCGGACCTCGGAGCTGCTCGAGGAGTGGCGCCTGACGCCGGTGGCCACGGCGCTGCACGGCTACTGCTCGCTGGTCGTGCCGGTGGTGGACGCCGACGGTGTGGCCGGGGGCCTCAAGGTCACCTTCGACGGCGACCGGGAGTCGCTCCACGAGGGACTGGCGCTGCAGCACTGGGGCGGACGCGGCGCCGTACGGCTGCGGCGCTCCGACCCGCACCGTCGCGCCCTCCTGCTGGACTGGCTGCCGGGCCCCGACCTCGGCGACACCTGGGACGTCGAGGCGTGCGAGGTGGTCGGCGGGCTCTACCCGCGGCTGCACGTCCCGGCGATGCCGCAGCTCGCGACCGTGGCGTCGTACGTCGAGCAGTGGCTGCGCGAGCTCGACGAGCTGGGGCGCGACATCCCCGTCCCGCGGCGGTACGTCGACCAGGCGCTGGCGCTCGGCCCGGACCTGCTGGCCGACGCCTCGGAGCCGGTGGTCGTGCACGGCGACCTCCACTACGCCAACGTGATGGCCGACGACGCGGGCGAGTGGCGCGCCATCGACCCGAAGCCGATGGCGGGCGACCCGCACTACGAGCCCGCGCCGATGCTGTGGAACCGGATGGACGAGCTGGCCGGTCCCGGCGCCGTCGGCTCGGTCCGCGACGGCCTGCGGCGGCGCTTCCACGCGCTCGTCGACGCCGGCGGCCTCGACGAGGACCGCGCCCGCGACTGGGTCGTCGTGCGGATGGTCGTCAACGCCGGGTGGACGGTCCAGGACGCCCGCGCGGCCGACCGCGCGCTGACCGCCGACGAGCGCGACTGGATCACCCGCTGCATCGCGATCACCAAGGCCGTGCAGGACTAGTGCCGGCCCGGCCGTCGGTCCGGGGAGCGCGCAAGCTCGCCGTGGTACGGACAATTCGGCGGGTTTGCTACCGCTCGGTAAACAAGTGATCTAGGTTACAGCCCAAGTCTTCGCAGCCTTGCCCCCGCTGTGTGGCGCTGCCGCGTCACGCTCCGACGAATGAGTAGGTAACAGATGCCGACCAACTTCGACACGGCCTTCCTCGACACGATGCCGGCCAACGTGGCCGTCCAGTTCTTCGACCGCGTCGCCACGTCCCCCGACAGCGAGGCGTTCCGCTTCCCCCGTGGGGAGGCGTGGGAGTCGGTGACCTGGAAGCAGGTCGGCGACAAGGTCGAGGCGCTGGCCGCCGGCCTGATCGCGCTGGGCGTCCAGCCCGAGCAGCGGGTCGGCATCGCCTCCGGCACCCGCTACGAGTGGATCCTGGCCGACCTCGCGGTGATGTGCGCCGCCGGCGCGACCACCACGGTCTACCCCAGCACCAACGCCGAGGACACCGTCTACATCCTCGCCGACTCCGAGAGCCACGTCGTCTTCGCCGAGGACGACGAGCAGCTCAAGAAGCTGACCGACCACCGCGCCGAGCTGCCGCACGTCAGCAAGGTCGTGACGTTCGACGGCGCGACCGACGGCGACTGGATCATCTCGCTCGACGACCTGGCCGAGCTCGGTGCGGCGAAGCTCGCCGAGGCGCCCGACGTCGTCAGGACCACGTCCGAGGCGATCGCCCCCGACCAGCTCGCGACGCTGATCTACACCTCCGGCACCACCGGACGCCCCAAGGGCGTACGCCTGCGCCACAAGTCCTGGGTCTTCGAGGGCGAGGCCATCCGCGTCCAGAACATCCTCGACGAGACCGACCTGCAGTTCCTGTGGCTGCCGATGGCCCACTCGTTCGGCAAGGTGCTCCTGTCGGCCCAGCTCGCGTGCGGCTTCGCCTCCGCGGTCGACGGTCGCGTCGACAAGATCGTGGACAACTGCGCCGCGGTGAAGCCGACCTTCATGGGTGCTGCCCCGCGCATCTTCGAGAAGGCCTACGGCCGGATCCAGACCATGCAGGCCGCCGAGGGCGGCGCCAAGGAGAAGATCTTCCACAAGGCGTTCGAGGTCGGCCTCAAGGTCGAGCAGCTCAAGCGCGAGGGCAAGTCGGTCCCGCTGCCCCTGAAGGTCCAGCACGGCCTCTTCGACAAGCTCGTCTTCAGCAAGGTGCGCGAGCGCTTCGGTGGACGCGTGCGGTTCTTCATCTCCGGCGCCGCCGCCCTCAACCGCGAGATCGCCGAGTGGTTCAACGCCGCCGGCATCGTGATCCTCGAGGGCTACGGCATGACCGAGAACTCCGCGGGCGCCACGGTCAACCACCCCGACGACAACCGGATCGGCACCGTCGGCCGGGCCCTGCCGGGCGCCGAGGTCAAGATCGGCGAGGGCGACGAGGTGCTGCTGCGCGGCCCCCACGTCATGGACGGCTACCACAACCTGCCCGAGGAGACCCACCGCGCGCTCGACGCCGACGGGTGGCTGCACACCGGCGACAAGGGCTCCCTCGACGCCGACGGCTTCCTCACCATCACCGGGCGCATCAAGGAGCTCTTCAAGACCTCCGGCGGCAAGTACATCGCGCCGCCGGCGATCGAGTCGAAGTTCAAGGCGATCTGCCCCTACGCCAGCCAGTTCATGGTCTTCGGCAACGAGAAGAACTACGTCGTCGCCCTGGTCACCCTCGACCCCGACGCGATGGCCGGCTGGGCGAACGAGAACGGCATGGAGGGCTCGTCCTACACCGAGCTCGTCCGCAGCGACGCGGTCAAGTCGATGGTCGCCGGCTACGTCGACGAGCTCAACACCAAGCTCAACCGCTGGGAGACCATCAAGAAGTGGGAGCTGCTCGACCACGACCTCACGGTCGAGTCCGGCGAGCTCACGCCCTCGATGAAGGTCAAGCGCAACGTCGTGGAGGACAACCACAAGGCCGTCATCGACTCGATGTACGCCTGACGTCCGGCTCACGCGGGTGCCGGTGGGAGACCGCCGGCACCCGTTCGCCATGTCCGCACCCGGCGCCACGTCCGCCACCGTGCTGCGCGGCAGGGGGCCGTCGCGTGGTTGGATGAGCGACGTGCCCCCCGCCCAACCCGACGGCGACGTCGCGCCCGAGGACGGCCTGCTCCCCGACGAGGCCTGGGCGACCTTCGGCAGCAAGCCGTTCGGTCTCTACGTCCACGTCCCGTTCTGCAGCGTGCGGTGCGGCTACTGCGACTTCAACACCTACACCGCCCTCGAGCTCGGCGACGAGGTCGGCGCCGGCCGGTCGTCGTACGCCGAGGCGGCGATCCGCGAGATCCGTTTCGCCCGCCACGTGCTGGGCCACCGCGACGTCAAGATCGAGACGATCTTCTTCGGCGGCGGCACGCCCACGCTGCTGAAGCCCGCCGACCTCGGCGCGATCGTGGCGAGCGCGGCGGCCGAGTTCGGCCTGGCCGACGACGTCGAGATCACCACCGAGGCCAACCCCGACAGCGTGGCGGCGTGGGACCTCCAGGAGCTGCGGACGGCCGGGTTCAACCGGATCAGCTTCGGCATGCAGTCGGCGGTCGACCACGTGCTGCGCACCCTCGACCGCACCCACGACCCGATGCGGGTGCCCGCCGCCGTCGACTGGGCGCGCTCGGCGGGCTTCGACGACGTCAGCCTCGACCTGATCTACGGCACGCCGGGCGAGTCGCTCGCCGACTGGGAGACCTCCGTCGACGCGGCGCTGGACTGCCATCCCGACCACATCTCGGCGTACTCCCTGATCGTCGAGGAGGGCACGGCCATGGGGCGCCAGGTCAAGCGCGGCGAGCTGCCGATGCCCGACGAGGACGACCTCGCCGACAAGTACCTCCTCGCCGACGAGCGGTTCTCCGCCGCCGGGCTGGAGTGGTACGAGGTGTCCAACTGGGCGACCTCGCCGGACCACCGGTGCCGGCACAACCAGCTCTACTGGACCGGCGCCCACTGGTGGGGCGTCGGCCCCGGCGCCCACTCCCACGTCGGCGGCGTGCGCTGGTGGAACGTCAAGCACCCGTCGGCGTACGCCGAACGGCTGGCCCGTGGCGTCTCACCGGCCCTGGCCCGCGAGGTCCTCGGCTACCGCGACCAGAAGGTCGAGCGGGTGCTGCTCGAGATCCGTCTCGTCGACGGCCTGCCGGTGACCGTGCTCGACGCCACCGGTCGCTCCCAGGTCGCCCGCCTCGTCGCCGACGGCCTCGTCGAGCTCGTGGCCGAGCGCCTGGTCCTCACCCAGCGCGGACGGCTCCTCGCCGACGGCATCGTGCGCGACCTCGTCGAGTGAGCCGCGACCCGTCGCGATCCCCGGGTACCCGGGACTGGAGCCTCCACCGCGGGGAGCTCCGCGGAATCGGCCCTAGGCTGGGTGGTGAAGTCGATCAGCTCCTCGACCCGGCCGAGGAGGGCGGGCTCGAGGTCGGCGTAGGAGGAGACGCGGCCGAGGACGTGCTTCCACGCCCGGGCGATGTCGGCCTGGTTGCGGTGCGGCCAGCCGAGCTGCTGGCAGGTGCCGGTCTTCCAGTCGATGCCCTTGGGGACCGACGGCCACTGCGCGATGCCGAGGCGGTCGGGCTTGACCGCCTGCCACACGTCGATGAACGGGTGGCCGACGACCAGCACGTGCTTGCCGACGGGGGAGCGGGCGATGTTCTGGGCGATCCGCGCCTCCTTCGACCCCGGCACGAGGTGGTCGACCAGCACGCCGACGCGCCGCTGCGGGCCGGGCGTGAAGTCGCGGAGGTGGTCGGCGAGGTCGTCGACGCCGCCGAGGTACTCCACGACGACGCCCTCGATCCGCAGGTCGTCGCCCCAGACCTTCTCGACGAGCTCGGCGTCGTGCCGTCCCTCGACGAAGATCCGGCTGGCGCGCGCGACCCGGGCCTTGACGCCGTGCACCGCGACCGAGCCCGACGCCGTACGCGTGGGGGCCGCCGGCGCGCCGGCGCGGACCGGCCGGGTGAGGATCACCGGCCTGCCCTCGAGGAGGAAGCCGGGCCCGAGCGGGAACGTACGCCGCTTGCCGCGGCGGTCCTCGAGCGTGAGCGTGTCGATGTCGCGGTCGACGGCGACGACCTCGCCGCACCAGTCCGCGGTGACCTCCTCGACGACCATCCCGATCTCGGTCGGCACCTCGACGGCGCGGCCGTTGCGCGGGGCCTTCCAGTCACCCGAGAGGACGTCGGTGGAGTAGCGATCGAGAGGCACCGCACTACGGTAGGGACGACGACACGATCTCGGGGGAGGCCACGCCGTGGGGAACAAGGCACGACCGACGCAGCAGCGGCGCGACGGCGGCGGCTGGCGCGTCGCGGCCGATCGGCGTCCGAGCGCACTGCGACGCGAGCACGAGGACGAGGACCGGTGTTCCGGCCCGGCCGGCTGCTGCCGTCGTACGAGCTGCTCGCTGGCTCGCCGCGATCGTGGTGGTCTTCGTCGGCGGGTTCGCCGCCTTCATCGCGGTGCTGGCACTGACGCGCTGATCAGTCGTCGGTCTCGTCGGTCGACTGGCCCGCACCGCCGCCGCTCGCGGCGTCGCCGTCCTGGTCGGGTGCGGTGCTCGCGCCGTCGTCGTTGCCCAGGTCCTCCTGGGTGGCGTCCATCTCGAGCTCCTCGCGGCTCTTGGTCTCCTCGGCGTCGGGGTCGAGGGGCTCGGCCAGCGGGTTGTCCTCGCCGGGCTGGAGGTCCTCCGGCAGCTGGTCGTCGGAGATGCCACCGGCGTGGTCGGCGTCCGCGGGGCTGGTGCCGCTGCTGGCCTGCGGGGTGTCGGTCGACTCGGTGTCGTCGGACTCGGGCTGGGACTCGTGGTCGCTCATGCTCCAGTCCTACCGAGGTGGCGCCGGGTCGACCAGCCCCCTCGGGGTGTGCCTCAGATCAGCGGCAGCCGTTTCTGGCTGCGGGGCAGGTGCTCGTAGCCCAGGCGTACGGCGCTCTCGAGGAGCTCGCGCTTCCACGGCCAGTCGCCCTCGGCCAGCGCCTGCGACTGCGGTACGCCGCGGGAGGCGAGGTCGCGGATGGTCTCGGCGATGACGCCGAGCTCGACGCGCTGGTCCTGCACGAAGTCCTTGTCGACCACCTGCCCGTGCCCGGGGACGACGACGGTGGCGTCGGTCATCAGCCCGAGCACCAGGTCGAGCGTCAGGGGCCACTCCAGCGGCCACGAGTCGTCGCCGATGAAGGGCGGGTCGGACTCCTCGACGAGGTCGCCGCCGAGGAGCACGTCGGCGTCCGGCACCCGGACGACGAGGTCGCCCGCCGTGTGGCCCCGGCCCGGGTGGATCAGCTCGACGGCGCGGTCGCCGAGGTCGAGCTGGACGGCGGAGGAGAACGGGTGGGTCGGCAGGTGCAGCGTGGTCGCGAGGATCTCCTCGCGGCGCGGGTGGTCGGTGGCCTGCTTCTGCCCGTACTGCTCGAACGTGCGACCGGCCGACTCCTCGACGTGGTCGCGCGCCCACTCGGTGGCGTGGATCGGCAGGTCGCCGAACTGCTCGACCATGGTCGCGTTCCCGAAGTGGTGGTCCCAGTGCTCGTGGGTGTTCACCAGCCCGGTGAGCGGCCCCGCGCCGAGTCGTCGTACGTCGTCGGCGACGATCCGCGCCTGGGCCGCCGAGCCGTGCGTGTCGACCATGAGCAGGCCGTCCGAGCCGCCGATCAGGGTGATGTTGACGTGCATCCAGTCGTAGTGCGCCACCCAGACCCGCGGTGCCACCTCGGTGAAGTCGGGCATGTCGGTGAGCCTACGGACTCCTAGTACGCTTGGCACTCCCAGCAAACGAGTGCCAGCGAGGAGGTCTCTCCATGGTCGACGACCGCAAGCTCGACGTGCTGCGCGCGATCGTGGAGGACTACGTCGCCACCGAGGAGCCGGTCGGCTCGAAGGCGCTGGTCGAGCGGCACCACCTGGGCGTCTCGCCGGCGACGGTCCGCAACGACATGGCCGTGCTGGAGGAGGAGGGCTACATCCACCAGCCCCACACCAGCGCCGGCCGGGTGCCGACCGACAAGGGCTACCGGCTCTTCGTCGACAAGCTCGCCACCCTCAAGCCGATGAGCACCGCCGAGCGGCGCGCGATCTCGACCCTGCTCGACGGTGCCGTCGACCTCGACGACGTCGTGCAGAAGTCGGTGCGGCTGCTCAGCCAGCTGACCCGGCAGGTCGCGATCGTGCAGTACCCGACGCTCTCGCGCTCCACCGTCCGCCACGTCGAGCTGGTCGCGCTGACCCCGACGCGGGCCATGGTGATCGTGATCCTCAGCACCGGCCGGGTGGAGCAGCGCCTCGTCGAGCTCGACGCACCGCTGGCCGACGCCGACCTCGCCGAGCTGCGGGTGGCCGTCAACCGCGCCACCGCCGGCGTGCAGATCGCGGCGGCCGCGGCCGCGCTCGGCGACCTGCCCGACGCCGTACGCCCCGAGCAGGCCGAGCACACCCGCGCGGTCGTGAGCGTGCTCGCCGAGGCGATGTCCGACCACCGCAACGACGAGCGGGTCGCCGTGAGCGGCGCCGCCAACCTGGCCCGCTACGGCGACTTCGACACCGCCGTGCGCCCGCTCCTCGAGGCGCTGGAGGAGCACGTCGTGCTGCTCAAGCTGCTGGGGGAGTCGGGCGTCGACGCGGTCACCGTCCGCATCGGGCACGAAGGCCCCTACTCCGAGCTCGCCGCGACCAGCGTCGTGGCCACCGGCTACGGACCCCAGGAGCACCACCTCGGCTCCCTCGGCGTGGTCGGACCGACCCGCATGGACTACCCCGGATCCATGGCAGCCGTGCGCGCCGTCGCGCGCTACGTCTCCCGGATCCTCGATGAAGGAAACCAGTGACCCAGGACCCCTACGAGATCCTCGGCGTGTCCCGGGACGCGAGCGCCGACGACGTCAAGAAGGCCTACCGCAAGCTGGCCCGCCAGCTGCACCCCGACGTCAACCCCGACCCGGAGACGCAGGAGCGGTTCAAGGACGTCTCGCGCGCCTACGAGGTGCTGAGCGACCCCGGCAAGCGGGCGGCGTACGACCGCGGCGGCGACGCCTTCAGCCAGGGCTTCGGCGGCGCCGGCCAGGGCTTCTCGTTCACCGACATCATGGACGCGTTCTTCGGCGGCGGCGCGGCCGCCGGCGGCCAGCAGCGCGGCCCGCGCTCGCGGGCCCGGCGCGGCCAGGACGCGCTGATCCGGCTCGACGTCGCGCTGGCCGAGGCCGCCTTCGGCGTCACGCGCGACCTCAAGGTCGACACCGCGCTGACCTGTGAGGCCTGCGCGGGCCAGGGCACCGCGCCCGGCACCTCGCCGATCCCCTGCGAGACCTGCCACGGCCAGGGCGAGGTCGCGGTCGTCCAGCGCTCGTTCCTCGGCGAGATCCGCACGCTGCGCCCGTGCGCGGCGTGCCGCGGCTACGGCTCGGTCATCCCCGACCCGTGCCGCGAGTGCTCGGGCGACGGCCGCGTCCGCTCGCGTCGCACGCTGACGGTGAAGATCCCCGCCGGCGTCGACCACGGCACCCGCGTCCAGCTCACCGGCCAGGGCGAGGTCGGCCCCGGCGGTGGCCCGGCCGGCGACCTCTACGTCGAGATCCACGTCGAGCCGCACCCGACCTTCACCCGCCACGGCAACGACCTGCACACCACGGTCTCGCTGCCGATGACGGCCGCCGCGCTCGGCACGCAGCTCACGCTGCCGCTGCTCGAGGCGGACCTCGAGCAGTCCGAGGACTCCGGACGACCGATCACGACGTACGACCTCGACGTGCGCCCCGGCACCCAGTCGGGCAGCGAGCAGGTGATCCGCGGCTTCGGCGTGCCGAGCCTGCGCGGTGGCCGCGGCGACCTGGTCGTCAGCATCGCCGTCGACACGCCGACGCGCCTCGACCCGCGCCAGGAGGAGCTGCTGCGCGAGCTGGCCGCGATCCGCGGCGAGGAGTCGCCCGACGGCCAGAACGTGGCGCCGACCCGGTCGATGTTCGGCCGGCTCCGCGACGCCTTCCAGGGCTGATGTCCCTCCCGGTCCACCTGGTCGAGTCGCTGGCCGGGGTGGCGCTCGGCGCTCGGTCGTCGAGGTGACGGGCGACGAGGCGCACCACGCCGTCGCCGTACGCCGCCTCCGCGAGGGCGAGCACGTCGTGCTGACCGACGGCCTGGGCACGTCGGTCACCGGCCCGGTCGCGTCCACCGGCAAGCGGGTCTTCGCCGTCACCGTCGAGTCGGTCGAGCGGGCCGAGCGTCCCGAGCCCGGCGATCACCGTCGTCCAGGCCCTGCCGAAGGGCGAGCGCGGCGAGCTCGCCGTCGAGGTGCTGACCGAGGTCGGCGTCGACCGGATCGTCCCGTGGGCGGCCTCGCGCTCGGTGGCGGTCTGGAAGGGCGAGCGGGCCGCGAAGTCGCACGCGAAGTGGCAGGCGACCGCCCGCGAGGCCGCCAAGCAGTCGCGCCGCTCCTGGCTGCCGACGGTCACCCCGCTGGCCACGACCGCCGACCTGGCCGCCCTCCTCGCCGAGGCCGACCTCGCGGTCGTGCTCCACGAGGACGCGACGACGCCGCTCAGCGCGGTCGACGTACCCGCCTCCGGGCGGATCGTCGTCGTCGTCGGGCCGGAGGGCGGCATCGCGCCCGAGGAGCTCGCGGCGTTCGTCGCCGCCGGCGCCGTCTCCGTACGCCTCGGCGCCGAGGTGCTGCGGACCTCGACGGCCGGCGTCGTCGCCGTCGCCGCCCTGCTGGCGCGTACGCCCCGCTGGGCCTGACCGGCGCGTCGGACGACCACAACCCCGGCGTACGCCGCCGAGCCACGCTCGATATGCGCGGCCCGATCGACTTCTGGTCGTTCGACGCGCCGGGGTCAGTCGACGACCGTGATCCGGCGGGTGTCGGTGTGGAATCGGCCCTCGCCCGACGGGTCGTCGGTGCGCGAGACCACGACGTAGTCGCCCGGCGGGACGTCGGTGAGGTCGAAGGTCGCCGCGAACGGGAAGAGCCGGTCCTCGCAGGTCCCGGCGATCGTGGGCAGCGCTCGAGCGCCCGGACGCCGTCGTCGGCCGCTGGATGCGGGTCACGATGGTGCCCTCGAACGAGTTGCCGACACCGCGGCACGGTGAAGGGCTCGTCGTTGTCGACCTCGCGGCCCTCCGAGGGGTCGATCAGGGAGACGTGGGCGAGGACGTCGAGATCGGAGTCGCCGTCGGCCAGCGGCTCGGAGGTCGGCACGCCGAGGACCTGGTCGATCGGGTCTCGCCGTCGAGCAGGAACTGGACCGGCAGCCGCTCGCCGACGGCCGCCTGGGCCGTGCGGATCACCTGCTCGACGGCCAGACCGGCCTCGGCCGTCGCTCAGGTCGCCTCGGTCGGGCGGCCGTCCTGGGGGTCGCCGTCGCAGCGAGACCTCGATCAGATCGCCGCTCGTCGCCGACGGCCGTCGAGCGCGACGTCGAGGATGGCCATCGCGGGCCACGGCAGTGCGGTAGTCGGGGTCCGAGCGGGCCTCGGTCGCCGTCGCGCCCGACCGCGCGGCCACGCCGCTTGCAGCGGGTCGCCGCCGGGACGCCGGCGGAACTCGCGGTAGAGTCGCGCGACCGTCCGGGGTGTCGCCGAGGTAGTAGACAGCCACCGTCGACGATCGCGCGGCCCCGGGTCGAGGTCGTCGGCGGTCGGTCGCGGTCTTCGAGGGCGTGGGCGCCGCTGGGTCCGGAGCCGCTGCCTCGCGGCGTACCGCCGGTCGTCAGCGCGAGCGCCGTCACCACGGAGGCGGCGAGGAGCCCGACACCGCCGGCGGCCCACCAGCCCCGGCCCGTACGCCCCTCGGCCGCGGTGGTGGCGCGGATCGCGTCCAGCCGGTCGCCCGGCTCGACGCCGTCGGCCACCTCGGTCAGCAGGTCCTTGATCCGGTCGGTCATGACTCGTCCTCCCACCAGTCGCCGAGCAGCTCGCGCAGGGCGGCGCTGCCTCGATGTGCGTGTGCCTTGACCGAGCCGGGCGAGATGTCGAGCGCGTCGGCGATCTGCGCCTCCGACCAGTCCAGGTAGTGCCGCAGCACGAGCACCTCACGCTGCCGCTCGGAGAGCCGGAGCAGCGCGGCTCGTACGGCGTCGCGCCGGGCGCCCTCGACCGACGGCCCGGTCGCCATCGCCTCGCCGGAGGGCGACGTACGCGCGTGCTTCTCGACGACCACCCGGTGCCGGAGCGCCGACCGGGAGCGGTTCACCACGGCCTGGCGCAGGTAGGCGAGCGCCTTGTCGGGGTCGCGCAGCCGCGACCACTTCCCGTGCATCGCGACGAAGGCGTCCTGCACGACGTCCTCGGCCGCGGCCTGGTCGTGCACGAGGAGCACCGAGAGCCGCACCAGCTGGCGCCAGTGGGCGGCGTACAGCTGCTCGACGGCCGCGTCGGCGTCGGCACCGCGGAGGCTGAGGTGCTCCGCCACGGGCACCCTCCCTCGACGAGGCCTGGTCTGGATGGTCACGCAGTGGGACGCGCCAGCCGCCCACCTGGTTGACGGCTACTGGACGGTGATCGTCCTGGTGTCGATGCTCGGGCCGTTGCCCTCGGCGCCGCCGCTCGGGTCGTCGGTCTCACACTGGAGGACGACCTCGCCGGTGATGCCGTCGAGCGGGATCTCGGCCTCGAAGGGGAAGAGCCTGTCCTCCATCCAGCCCTCGGACTGGTAGCCGACCAGCGCCAGCTCCTCGCTCGCCCGCGAGCAACCGGCACGGGCCGCTGGCCTCGAACGAGTTGGCGACACCGGTGACCGTCAGGGTGTCCCCGCTGACCGTCGCGCCCTCGACGGGCGAGGTGATGCTGACCAGGTTCAGCGTCTCGAGCGCGCTGGCCTGCGCGATCTCGGTGTCGGTCGGCAGCCCGAACAGGCGGAAGTCGCTGCCGCCGCGCTTGACGAGGATCGGCACCCGCTCCTGCTGCACGCCCTGGAGCGTGTAGACGAGCTGCTGCATCGCGAGCTCGGCGTCGCGCTTCGTCATCCCGTCGGGGCGCTCGGTGAAGCCGTCGCCGGGGATCTGCACCAGCAGGATCCCGTCCGTCGCGCCCACGTCGGCGACCTCGACCTCGGGCCACAGGGTGCGGTAGTCGGGGTCGTCCGGCTGGCCGCCGCCCATGACGAGCCGTGCGGCCTCGGTCAGCGGGTTGCCCTCGACCCGGTGGAACTCGCGGAAGAGCCGCGGCTCGCCGCCGGGTCCGTCGCCGACCCAGTAGACCGGGACGGTGGTGCCGTCGTCGGTAGGCGTCTCGGAGGCGGTGGGCTCCGGGGTCGGCTCCTCGGACGGCTTCGGCGACTTCGTCGAGCCGTTCTGCTCGCGGGTCTCCCCGGACGTCGGCACCGGGTCGTCGTCGCTGCACGCGACGAGGGCGAGGCTGCTGAGCAGGACGACGGCGGACGCGCCCGCCCAGCGTCGTACGGTCGGGCGGCGAGCGGGGAAGGTCATGTTCTTCACGGTAGTTGGACGAGCGCGCCGCCCGATCGGTCCCACGCCGCGTCGGTGTCGGTGGGCATCGCTAGGAAAGGGGCATGGGCGAGTCCACCACCACCGAAGAGATCGAGTCCTGGTTGCGAGAGGTCGCGACCGACCTGACCGAGCCACGCCCCGGCGAGTGCTTGCTGTGCTTCGTCGCACGCAGCCTCGACGAGTTCGGCTGCGACAACCAGCTGCGCTTCGCCCGTCGCTTCCGCGACCTCCGTGCCCCGCGCGCGGTCGGCCTCGAGCGCCGGCTCGGCGATCGCGGTGGCTTCTGCGACTGCGAGATCTTCCTGAACGGGTGGTCGGTGCACAGGCGCCTGTGGTCGCCAGAGCGCGAAGTGGAGCGCGAGGGTTACCTCGAGATCATCGAGGCCGAGCCGCCGGAGAAGCTGCCACCGTGCACCGGCATACGGCTGGGTTCGACCCAACCCTGCGGCAACTGGGAGCGGCGCCGTCACGGGTGGTGAACGACGAACCAGCCCGCTCCGCGTCGCAGACATTACGCTGGGACGATGAGCACCGCCGACCCCGACTGCGTCTTCTGCAAGATCGTCGCGGGCGACATCCCGGCCGAGGTGCTCGGCCGCACCGAGCACGCGATCGCCTTCCGCGACCTCAACCCGCAGGCGCCGTTCCACGTGCTCGTCGCGCCGCTCGACCACCACGAGAACGCCGCCGCGTCGGCCGCCGCCGACCCGGCGAGCATCGGCCACCTCGTGGCGCTGGCCGACGAGGTCGCGCACGACTCCGGCAACGCCGACTACCGGATGATCGTCAACACCGGCGCGGGCGCCGGGCAGACCGTCTTCCACACCCACGTCCACGTGCTCGCCGGCTCGTCGGGCATGACCGAGTCCCTGATCTGAGCCGACGAGATGACCCGCACCCGCACCCCCCTCGCCGCCGTCCTCGCCGCCGGGCTGCTCGCGCTGGCCGCCTGTGGTGGCGGCGAGGCCTCGGACAGCGAGCGCCGCGACCCAGCCGGCCGATGCGCCGTCCGAGGACGTCGCCCCCGCGCCGAGGAGGCCGTCGTCGAGGGCCACGACGGGCACAAGGTCGAAGTCGGCGAAGACGAAGCCGCTGCGCGCGGGAGAGACGCGTACGACGATCGCGATGCCCGGCGCTACACCCCGTCCGCGCCCTACGGCACCGGCACCGACGACTACCGCTGCTTCCTGCTCGACCCCGAGCTCGACCGGACGCGTGGCTCACCGGCACCCAGGTGCTGCCCGGGCAACCCCGACGTCGTGCACCACGTGATCCTGTTCCAGGTGCCGCCCGCCCAGGTCGGCCGCGGCCGAGGCGAAGGACGCGGCCGAGGAGGACGAGGGCTGGACCTGCTTCGGCGGCACCGGCCTCGACCGCTTCCAGAACGTCGACCAGTCGCCGTGGATCGGCGCGTGGGCGCCCGGCGGCGAGGAGTCCGTCATCAAGCCCGGCTTCGGCATCCGCCTGGCCGAGGGCAGCCGCGTCGTCATGCAGGTGCACTACAACCTGCTCGCCGGCCAGGAGCCCGACACCTCCGCCGCGCAGCTGCGTCTCGCGCCCGCCAAGCGCCGCTACCAGTCGCTCAGCACGATGCTGCTGCCCGCGCCGGTCGAGCTGCCCTGCCGCCCGGAGCACGCCGACGGCGAGCTCTGCGAACGCGACGCGGCCGTGGCCGACGTCAAGGAGCGTTTCGGCGCCGAGGGCAACACGGCCGACCTGCTCCACCTCCTCTGCGGGGGCAAGCCGAAGCCCGGCCAGACGCAGTCCTGCCTGCGCACCCTGTCCGAGCCGATCACCATCCACGGTGTCGCCGGTCACATGCACCTGCTCGGCCGCTCGATCAGGATCGAGGTCCGACCGGGCACACCGCAGGCGCAGACCGTCCTCGACATCCCGGTGTGGGACTTCGACGACCAGGGCAGCCGGCCGATCGAGCCGATCACGCTCCAGCCCTTCGAGCAGGTGAAGGTGACCTGCACCCACGTCCAGTGGCTGCGCGACAAGCTGCCCGTCCTTCGAGGGCCAGCCCGACCGCTACGTCGTGTGGGGCGAGGGCACCACCGACGAGATGTGCCTGGGGATGCTGCAGGTCACGCGACCCTGAGTCTGCGGTCTTCCGGGTGGCGGGACACGACATCGGGTCGGCGTGCGGCGGTGTCGTACGCCGCCAGGGTGGCGGCACATCGCACCCCGGCGCCGCCCGGCCGTGCGATCTGCCGCCACCACGAGCCCGGACCCGACCTCGTCCACCCTTACTCACGTGTGGTCCGCGCCGCGCGCTCGGTAGCATGGAGGGGCTCCGCCACCGACCCGGAAGGCCGCCCGTCACGGGCATCCATGACTGACACGACCCGCCCCGCCGCCAGCTCCCCGCAGGACAAGCCGACGCACACCGTCGTCGTCCCCAACAGCATCGACATGGTCTCCGTCCTGGGTCCGGGCGACGAGCACCTCCGGCTGATCGAGCGGGCCTTCGAGGCGACCGTCCACGTCCGCGGCAACCGGATCACGCTGGCCGGCGACTCCGCCGAGGTCGCGATGGCCGAGCGGCTGCTCGACGAGGTCGTCACCCTCGTCCGCACCGGACAGGGCGTGACGGGCGAGACCGTCGAGCGGATCATCCAGATGCTGCGTACGGAGACCCAGGAGCGCCCGGCCGACGTGCTGAGCCTCAACATCCTGTCCAACCGCGGTCGCACGATCCGTCCCAAGACGCTGAACCAGAAGCGCTACGTCGAGTCCATCGACCACAGCACGATCACCTTCGGCATCGGCCCCGCCGGCACCGGCAAGACCTACCTCGCGATGGCGAAGGCCGTGCAGGCGCTGCAGGCCAAGGAGGTCAACCGGATCATCCTGAGCCGCCCGGCCGTCGAGGCGGGGGAGCGGCTCGGCTTCCTGCCCGGCACCCTCAGCGAGAAGATCGACCCCTACCTGCGCCCGCTCTACGACGCGCTGCACGACATGGTCGACCCCGAGACGATCCCCAGGCTCCTGGCCGCCGGCACCATCGAGGTCGCGCCGCTGGCGTTCCTCCGTGGGCGCTCGCTCAACGACGCCTTCATCATCCTCGACGAGGCGCAGAACACCACGCCCGAGCAGATGAAGATGTTCCTGACCCGGCTCGGCTTCGGCTCGCGGATCGTCGTCACCGGCGACACCAGCCAGGTCGACCTCCCATCGGGCACCAAGTCCGGGTTGCGGGTGGTCGAGGGCATCCTCGACGGCGTGGAGGACATCTCCTTCTGCCGCCTCACCGGCACCGACGTCGTACGCCACCGGCTCGTCGGTCGCATCGTCGAGGCCTACGAGACCTTCGACGCGCAGCCCGAGCCGCAGGGCCAGCGCCCGCGCACCGCGCCGACGAAGGCAGACAGGGCCAACCGGTGAGCATCGAGGTCCTCAACGAGTCGGGCCTCGAGCTCGACGTACGCCGCCTCTCGCGGCTGGCGCGCTTCGTGATGGAGGAGATGCGCGTCCACCCGCAGGCCGAGCTGTGCATCAAGGCCGTCGACGAGGACACCATCGCCGAGCTCAACGGTCAGTGGATGGACAAGGACGGCCCGACCGACGTGCTGGCCTTCCCGATGGACGAGCTGCGCCCCGGCCTGGTCAACGAGGAGCCCGAGGAGGGCGTGCTCGGCGACCTCGTCCTCGCGCCGTCCGTCGCCGAGCGCCAGGGCGTCGAGGCCGGCCACGGCCGCGAGGCCGAGATCGACCTGCTGACCGTGCACGGCATCCTCCACCTCCTCGGCTACGACCACGCCGAGCCGGAGGAGCACGCAGTGATGTTCGGCCTGCAGGACGAGCTCCTCGAGAAGTGGCGCTCCGCCCCCGCTGACGCATGACAGCCGACATCTGGCAGCTCGGGTCGGCGGCGCTGCTGGTCCTGCTCGCCGGGCTCTTCTCGGCGGCCGACGCCGCCCTCAACGGCTTCTCGCGCGCCCGTGCCGAGGAGCTGCGGGCCGCCCAGCAGCCCGGCGCGAGGCGTCTCGTCCAGATCCTCGACGACCCCCCGCGCTACCTCAACACCGCGCTGCTGATGCGCCTGCTCTGCGAGATCAGCGCGATCGTGCTGGTCGGCGCGTGGGCCCGCGACGCGTACGAGGACGCGCTCCTGCCGAGCGTGCTCACCACGGTCGGGGTGATGCTGGTCGTGTCGTTCGTCGTGATCGGAGTCGCGCCGCGCACGCTCGGTCGCCAGCACGACGCCAGGGTCGCGCTGCTCTCGGCCGGCCCGCTGTCGCTGGTCACCACGATCCTCGGGCCGATCCCGGCGCTGCTGATCCTGCTCGGCAACGCGATCACCCCGGGCCGCGGCTTCAGCGAGGGCCCGTTCTCCACCGAGACCGAGCTCCGCGAGCTGGTCGACCTCGCCGAGGCCTCGGCGGTCATCGAGTCGGGCGAGCGCCGGATGATCCACTCCGTCTTCGAGCTCGGCGACACCACCACCCGCGAGGTGATGGTCCCGCGTCCCGACGTGGTCTACATCGAGCGCCACAAGAACATCCGCCAGACGCTCTCGCTGTTCCTGCGCAGCGGCTACTCGCGCATCCCGGTGATCGACGAGAACCTCGACGACATCGTCGGCATGGCCTACCTCAAGGACCTCGTCCGCCGTGACTTCGAGGCGCCCGACGTCGAGTTCACCCAGCGGGTCGACGAGGTGATGCGCCCGGTGCACTACGTGCCCGAGTCCAAGCCCGTCGACGCGCTCCTCACCGAGCTCCAGGCCCGCCGCCAGCACATCGCGGTCGTGGTCGACGAGTACGGCGGCACCGCCGGGCTGATCACGATCGAGGACGTGCTCGAGGAGATCGTCGGCGAGATCACCGACGAGTACGACGTCGACGAGGTCGAGGTCGAGCACCTCGACGACGGCGCCATCCGGGTCTCGTCGCGCTATCCCGTCGACGACCTCGACGAGATCGTCGGCTTCGCGGTCGAGGACGAGGACGTCGACAGCGTCGGCGGGCTGATGGCCAAGCACCTCGGCAAGGTCCCGATCCCCGGGTCGGTGGTGGAGTGCCACGGCCTGCGCCTGGAGGCGGAGCGGGCCACCGGTCGACGCAACAAGATCGAGACGGTGCTGGTGTCGGTGCTGTCCGCCGACACCGACGACGCCGACGACGAGGCCCAGCAGCCCGCTCACTAGGCTTGCCCGCATGAGCGAGCAGACGGCCGAGCTCGGCCCCGAGGACGCCAAGCTGGTGACCCTGGCCCGGGCCACCCGGGCGCGTGCCCGGGCCGTGGAGGGTGCCGCGGTGCGCGACCTCGACGGTCGGACGTACGCCGCCGCGAGCGTCCGCCTCGAGCACCTGAGCCTGTCCGCGCTCGAGGTCTGCGTCGCGATGGCCCTGTCGTCCGGGTCCACCGGGCTCGAGGCGGCGGTCGTGCTGACGGACGGGGACCGGCCCGACCTGGCCGCGACGGGCGACTTCGCCGGTGCCGGCGTCCCGGTGCTCATCGGCGACCCGCGGGGGAGCATCCACACCCGGCAGGTCACGCGCGCCGACTGACTGTGACGAAAGAGACAGTCGCTCGCGACTGTCCGACGCTGTCGCTAGCGTGGAGGTGTGCGCACGCCGGTGGGCTGGGAACAGCACTCCGCCGGGGAGGCGAGGCTCAGGGAGTCGTACGCCGCCCTGCCTCCGGCTGCCCCGGTGCGGCTCGCGAAGCGCACCAGCAACCTCTTCCGCGGCCGGGCCGCGCCGACCACCGGCCTCGACGTCTCGGGCCTCGACGGCGTCATCGAGGTCGACGGCGACGTGGCCGAGGTGCAGGGGGTGTGCACCTACGAGCACCTCGTCGAGGTGACGCTGGCCCACGGCCGCATCCCGCTGGTCGTGCCCCAGCTGCGCACGATCACCCTCGGCGGCGCCGTCAGCGGGCTCGGCATCGAGGCGACGAGCTTCCGCAGCGGCCTGCCGCACGAGTCGGTGCTCGAGATGGACGTGCTGACCGGGTCCGGCGAGGTCGTCACCACCAAGCCCGGTGACGACCTCTTCGACGCCTTCCCCAACTCCTACGGCTCGCTCGGCTACGCCACCCGGCTCCGCATCGAGCTCGAGCAGGTGCCGGCGTACGTCGCCCTGCGGCACGTCCGCTTCGCGGATGCGGGGGCCCTGGCCGACGCCGTGACCCGCATCGTCGAGGAGGGCGCGTGGGACGGCGAGCGGGTCGACGGGCTCGACGGCGTCGCCTTCGCTCCCGACGAGCCCTACCTCACCCTCGCCCGCTGGACCGACGAGCCCGGCCCGACGAGCGACTACGCCGGACAGCAGGTCTTCTACCGCTCGATCCAGCGGCGCACGACCGACCGGCTGACGATGCTCGACTACCTGTGGCGCTGGGACACCGACTGGTTCTGGTGCTCGCGTGCGTTCGGTGCCCAGCACCCGCTCGTACGCCGGGTGTGGCCGCGCCGGCTGCGGCGCTCCGACGTCTACTGGAAGCTCGTCGCGCTCGACCGCCGCTTCGCCATCGGCGACCGGCTCGACCGGCGGACCGGCCGGCCGCAGGGGGAGCGCGTCGTCCAGGACGTCGAGGTTCCCGTCGAGCGGCTCGCCGAGTTCCTCAGCGTGGTTCGACCGCGAGGTCGGGATGCGACCGGTCTGGCTGTGTCCGCTGCGGCTGCGTGACCGCGAGTGGCCGGGCTACCCGCTGACCAGCGGCACCACCTACGTCAACGTCGGCTTCTGGGGCGTGGTCAACGTCGGCCCCGAGGCGCCGCAGTCCCCGCGCAACCGGGCGATCGAGGACCGGGTCACCGAGCTGGGCGGCCACAAGAGCCTCTACTCCGAGGCGTTCTACGACCGCGACGACTTCGACCGCCTCTACGGCGGCGCCGAGCTGGCCCGGGTCAAGGCGCTCCACGACCCCGACGACCGACTGACCTCCCTCTACGACAAGGTGGTACGACGACGATGAGCTACAGGCTCGACTCGGGCCCCGACCGGACGGTGCGGCGGATGTCCATCGGTGAGGCCGTGGACCGGCTGGTCCGCGGCGGGCTCCCGCTGCGCTTCACGGCGTACGACGGCAGCAGTGCCGGCCCCCCGGACGCGGAGGTCGGCATGGACCTGCGCACCGAGCGCGGGCTCGCCTACCTGATGACCGCACCCGGTGACCTCGGCCTGGCGCGGGCCTACACGAGCCTCGACCTCGACCTCACGGGCGTGCACCCGGGCGACCCGTACGACGCGCTCGTGCTGCTCAAGGACCACACGAAGTTCCGGGTGCCGACGCCCACCGAGGCGTGGGAGATCGCCCGGAGCCTGGGCCTGTCCCACCTGCGCCCGCCGGCACCGCCGCCGCAGGAGCACCTGCCTCGGTGGCGCCGGGCGGTCGAGGGCCTGCGGCACTCGATGACCCGCGACGCCGAGGTGATCTCGCACCACTACGACGTCTCCAACCGCTTCTACGAGATGGTCCTCGGGCCGTCGATGGCCTACACCTGCGCGCTCTACGAGCCCGTGGACGCGACCCTGGAGGAGGCGCAGGCGGCGAAGTTCGACCTCGTCGCCCGCAAGCTCGCGCTGCAGCCCGGCCAGCGCCTCCTCGACGTCGGCTGCGGCTGGGGGACGATGGTGCGGCACGCCGCCCGCGAGTACGGCGTACGCGCACTGGGCGTGACGCTCTCGCTCGAGCAGGCCCAGTGGGCGCAGGCGGCGATCGAGCGCGAGGCGCTCGGCCACCTCGCCGAGGTGCGCCACCTCGACTACCGCGAGGTCGTCGAGACCGGCTTCGACGCGGTCAGCTCGATCGGTCTCACCGAGCACATCGGCGTGCGCAACTACCCGGCGTACTTCGCCCACCTGCGCGACCGCCTGGTGCCGGGCGGGCGGCTGCTCAACCACTGCATCACCCGGCCGCACAACGGCCGCCAGGAGACCGGCGCCTTCATCGACCGCTACGTCTTCCCCGACGGTGAGCTGATCGGCTCCGGCACGATCATCGCGGCCGCGCAGGACCAGGGCCTCGAGGTGCAGCACTCCGAGAACCTCCGCCTCCACTACGCCTCCACCCTGCGCGACTGGAGCCGCAACCTGGTCGAGCACTGGGACGAGTGCGTCGCCGAGGTGGGGGAGGGCACGGCCCGCGTGTGGGGGCTCTACCTCGCCGGGTCGCGGGTCGGGTTCGAGCGCGACGAGGTCGAGCTGCACCAGGTGCTCGCGACCCGCAACCACGACGACGGCCGCTCCGACTTCCCGATGCGCCCGGACTGGTGAGGCGGCGATAGCCTCGTCGGATGAGCACGCGGGCAGCCCAGTTCAGTGCGCGGGTCGCGCGCCGGGAGCCGCTGACCGACCACCTCGTCCGGCTGGTGCTCGACGGCCTCGACGGGTTCGAGAGCACCGGGGCGCCCGACGAGTGGGTCGGCCTCGTGGTGCCGGGACAGTTCCAGGTCCGCTACTACACCGTGCGCGGCTTCGTCGGGCGGCGAGCTGGTGCTCGACGTGGTCGTCCACGACACCGGGCTGGTCACCGAGTGGGCGATGCGCGACTGCGTCGGTGACACCGTGACGATCACCGAGCCCAAGTCGTCGTTCGCGCCGCCGGCCGACGCCACCTGGCTGCTGCTGGTCGGCGACCTGACCGCGATGCCGGCCATCGCCCGCATCCTCGAGGCCACCGCACACCTCGACCTGCCGACGTACGTCCTGGCCGAGGTGCCCGACGACCTCGCCGGCTATCTCCCGGACCATGCCGACGTCACCTGGCTGGCGCCCCCTGCGCCCGGGCAGAGCGCGCTCGCGGAGGTGGTCGAGGGCATCGAGTGGCCGGCCGGCGAGGGCTACTTCTGGATGGCGGGGGAGTCCGCGCAGATGCGCGGGATCCGCAAGCACCTGATGCGCGAGATCGGTCTGCCGACCAGCCACTACGACGTGATGGGCTACTGGCGCGCCACCTCCGGCCGGCAGCCGCGCGCGGTCGATCCCGGACCCATCTGGCGCGCCGGCAAGGCGGCAGGGAAGAGTGACGAGCAGATCTGGGCGGAGTACGACGCGGCGCGAGAGGCGAGCGATGGCTGAGGAAGACCCGCAGGAGCACGACGACATCACCGACGACCTCGATGACGACGAGCCGGACGGCGACTTCGACCTGTCCGGTGTCGCCCCGGCGAGCGCGTTCTACCAGGCGCCGGAGGGCTACCGCAGCGGCTTCGCGTCGTTCGTCGGACGCCCCAACGCGGGCAAGTCGACGCTGACCAACGCGCTGGTCGGGCAGAAGATCGTCATCACCTCCTCCAAGCCGCAGACCACCCGCAACGTGGTGCGTGGCATCGTCCACCGCGAGGACGCCCAGCTGATCCTCGTCGACACCCCCGGCCTCCACCGGCCGCGCACCCTGCTCGGCGAGCGGCTCAACGACCTGGTCCGGACGACGTGGGCCGAGGTCGACGTCGTCGCGGTCTGCTTCCCCGCCAACGAGAAGATCGGGCCCGGCGACCGCTACCTCGTCAGCGAGCTGTCCAAGGTGCGGCGGACGACGCGCATCGCCGTCGCGACCAAGACCGACCTCGTCACCCCCGAGCAGCTCGGCCAGCACCTGCTCGACATCCAGGCGCTGGGGGAGGAGACCTCGACCGTGTGGGCCGAGATCGTCCCGGTGTCCGCAGTCTCCGGCGACCAGGTGCAGCTGCTGGCCGACCTGCTGGTCGGGCAGCTGCCCGAGGGGCCGCCGCTCTACCCCGACGGCGACCTCACCGACGCACCCGAGGAGGCGCTCGCCGCCGACCTGATCCGCGAGGCCGCGCTCGAGGGCGTGCGCGACGAGCTGCCGCACTCGATCGCCGTCGTCGTCGAGGAGATGGGCCTGCGCGAGGGCCGACCCGACGACAAGCCGCTGCTGGTCATCGTCGCCAACCTCTACGTCGAGCGCGACTCCCAGAAGGGGATCATGATCGGGCACAAGGGTGCCCGGCTGCGCTCTGTCGGTACGGCCGCCCGCAAGCAGATCGAGGCGCTGCTGGGCACCCCGGTCTACCTCGACCTCCAGGTCAAGATCGCCAAGGACTGGCAGCGCGACCCGCGCCAGCTGCGCAAGCTGGGCTTCTGACCGTGCCCGTCCGGTTCCAGCTCACCGTCGACTGCGCGGACCCCGACCTGCTCGCCCGGTTCTGGGCCGAGGCGCTCCACTACGTCGTCGCGCCGCCGCCGGAGGGTCACGCGTCGTGGGACGACTTCTACCGCACGCTCGGCGTGCCCGAGGAGGAGCTCGGCGAGGGCCACGACCGGATCGTCGACCCGCACGGTGAGGGACCGATGGTGTGGTTCCAGGTGGTGCCCGAGCCCAAGCAGCTCAAGAACCGCCTCCACCTCGACGTCAACGCCAGCGGCGGCCGTGAGCACTCCCTCGACGTACGCCGGGTGCGCGTCGAGGCCGAGGCGGAGCGGCTGGTCGCGCTCGGTGCGACCCGGGTGCGGACCAACGCACCCGAGGGGATGGACCAGTACGCCGTGGCGATGCTCGATCCCGAGGGCAACGAGTTCGACGTCTTCTAGTCCTGTCCTGGATCGGGGCGGTCCACGACGTACGCCGGCACGGGGCGGTCCGGTCCCAGGCCCGGATCGTCGACGGGATCGCCGTACGCCACCCGCATCGGCACGACTCCGGCCCAGACGGGCTCGTCGAGGTCCTCGTCGGGGTCCTCACCGAACCCGTCGCCGACCTTGACCGACCACTCGTCGAGGGGGACGCGCAGCACCGACGTCGCCGCCAGCTCCTTGGCGTGCGGCGCCCGCAGCTCGGCCCAGCGGCCGGGCAGCAGGTGCTCGGTCAGCACCTCGAGGGCGTGGAGCCGCTCGGACGCGGGCACCTCCGTCGCGACGCCGAGGACGGTGGCGCTGCGGTAGCGCATGCTCGACTCGAAGGCCGAGCGGGCGTAGACGAGCCCGTCGAGGTGGGTGACGCTGACGCAGATCGGCGCCCCGGCCGCGATCGCACGCATCAGCCGGCTCCCGGTGGAGCCGTGGAGGAGCAGGTGGTCGCCGTCGCGGGCGCACGCCATGGGCAGCACGAACGGCTGGCCGTCGACCTGGATGCCGACCGACGCGACCAGCGCCTCGTCGAGGATCGCGTGGAGGGCCGCGACGTCGCGGACCTGCTTCTCCGGCAGCCGGCGTACGTCGGTGCGTCGGGCGCTCCTGCCTGGTCGCTCCTGCGGTTCGTCGGCCATGGTCTGATCATGCCGGAGACATCGGCGAGACTGGACGCATGACCGACTGCTACCTGTACGCCTCGGCCCGCACGCCGTTCGGCCGCTTCGGCGGCGCGCTCGCCGACGTCCGCCCGGACGACCTGGCTGCGGTCGCCCTGGCAGGAGTGCTCGACCGGGCACCCGGCCTGGACCGCTCGGCGGTCGACGAGGTCGTGTGGGGGAACGCCAACGGGGCCGGGGAGGACAACCGCAACGTCGGTCGGATGGCCGTGCTGCTCGCCGGGCTGCCCGTCAGCGTGCCCGCGACCACCGTCAACCGGCTCTGCGGATCGAGCCTCGACGCCACGATGATGGCCTCGCGCGCCATCGAGACCGGTGACGCGGAGGTCGTGGTCGCCGGCGGTGTGGAGTCGATGACGCGGGCGCCGTGGGTGCTGCCCAAGCCCTCGCGCGCGTTCCCCGCAGGCAACGTCACCGCGGTCTCCACGACCCTCGGCTGGCGGCTCGTCAACGAGCGGATGCCGGCCGAGTGGACCGTCTCGCTCGGCGAGGCCAACGAGCAGCTCGCCGAGGCGTACGGCATCCCGCGCGGGCGCCAGGACGCGTTCGCGGCGCAGTCGCACAACCTCGCCGCTGCCGCGTGGGACGCCGGCTTCTACGACGACCTGGTCGTCGCGGTGCCGGGCGTCGACCTCCCCCGGGACGAGGGGATCCGGCCCGGGCAGCACCGCGGAGAAGCTCGCCGGTCTGAAGCCCAGCTTCCGCCCGGACGGCACGATCACGCCCGGCAACGCCTCACCCCTCAACGACGGTGCCTCCGCCGCTCCTGCTCGGCTCGGCCGCCGCGGCGAGCACCCTCGGCCTGGAGCCGCAGGCCCGGATCGCCGGCCGCGGGTCCTTCGCCCTCGAGCCGCAGCTGTTCGGCTACGCGCCCGTCGAGGCCGCCGGCATCGCCCTGCGACGCGCGGGCATCGGCTGGTCCGACGTCGGCGCGGTCGAGCTCAACGAGGCGTTCGCCGTCCAGTCGCTCGCCTGCGTCGACGCCTGGCTGGACCAGGGTCTCGCCGACCGCGAGCTCGTCAACGCCAAGGGCGGCGCCATCGCCATCGGTCACCCGCTCGGCGCCTCCGGCGCACGAGTCGTCGGCACCCTGGCCGAAGCGGTTGCGCGAGTCGGGAGAGCGCTGGGGCGTCGCCGCGATCTGCATCGGTGTGGGCCAGGGCCTCGCCGTCGTGCTGGAGAACGTCCGAGACTCAGGCGGGCACCCAGCAGATCCCGTAGCGCTGGCCCGCGTCCCACTGCTCCTGCGTCGGGCTCTCCTGCGACCAGGTGAAGTCCAGCGGGTCGGCGGCGCGCGACCGGGCGGCGTCGCCGCACGGCCCCTCCATGCGGTCGGCCACCGCCTGCTTGGTGGGCAGCCTCCTGCCGGGGATGTCGACCGTCGCGACGGCGAGCCACGCGTGCTTCGCCCCGCAGCCCACCCTCCGGAACGCCTTCGTGCCGGGGGCGGCGGTCGCGCACATCGCGACGACCGGTGCGTCGCCGAAGCCCTTCGTGCTCCGCGGCAGCGGCTGCAGCCGCTGCGGCCCGGCCACGGCGACGACGTCGCAGCGGAACCAGTCGGCGCCGGCCTCCGCGCGCTGCGGGCTCGGCGTGAACCAGACCGACTGCACCATGCTCAGCCTCAGCTCGCGCGGCGTACGTCCCAGGTGCTTCGGGAGCCGCGCGGTGCACGTCGAGCGGGCCTGCCGCTGGGCGGCGCGCGAGTCGACGCGACGGACGTGGCCGGCCTTCGTCTCCAGCTCCAGCCGGCCGACGAAGTAGGTCTCGGCCGTGTGCGTGCGCTTGCACCTCACCGGCTCGGTCCGTCCGACCACGGCGACCGCCTGGCCGAAGGACAGCAGGTGGCACTCGCCGACGCGGGGGCGGGGGCCGGGGTCGGGTGGAGCCGTGGTCTCGGTCGGGGTCGGTGAGGCCGAGGGCGTCGTGTCGCTCACCGGCTTCGTGGGTGACGCCGTGCAGGCCGTCACCGCGAGCACGAGCGCGCCCGCAGCGGCCAGGGTCCGGATCGTCCTCATCCCATCACCAGGGCCGCGAGCGTCCCGCCCAGCTCGTACGCCGACTCCCGGTCCGGCTCGCCGACGTCACCGAGCACCTCGAGCACGGGCGCGGCCTGGCGCCAGCCGAGGGCACCGACGATCGACTGCACCGAGCGCACCGCGCCGGTCGTGTCGTAGCGGCCGTGGACGTAGAGGCCGTACGGCTTGGGGCCACCGTCGGTCGTGGCCGCCGACCCGTCGTCGGCGAGCGCACCGCCGGCCTGCAGGAAGATCGAGTCGAAGAAGTGCTTGAGCGCTCCGCTCATGTAGCCGAAGTTGGCCGGGGTCCCGAGCAGGTAGCCGTCCGCCGCCAGCACGTCGTCCGCGTCGGCCTCGAGCGCTGCCCGCACCACCAGCTCGACGCCCTCGATCGCGTCGTCCGAGGCGCCGGCGACGACGGCGTCGGTCAGAGCCGTGACCGACGGCGTCGGGGAGTGGTGGACCACCAGCAGGCGGGGCATGGCGGAAGCCTACGAGGGCGAGTAGCGTCGCGAGACGTGACCTTCGAGGTGGCGGGTGAGGCGTACGACCGGTTCATGGGTCGCTACTCCCAGCCGCTCGCCCGACAGCTGGCCGACTGGCTGGAGCTGTCCGACGGGCAGCGAGCGGTCGACGTGGGGTGCGGACCGGGTGCCCTCACCGGCGTCCTGGTCGAGGCGCTCGGCGCGGACCACGTCGCGGCCGTCGACCCGAGCGCGCCGTTCGTGGAGGCGTGCCGATCCCGGTTCCCCGGCGTCGACGTGCGCCAGGACGGTGCCGAGTCGTTGCCGTTCGACGACGACTCCTTCGACGTCGCGGCCGCGTGCCTGGTCGTGCACTTCATGTCCGACCCCGTCGCCGGCGTCACCGAGATGGCACGGGTGACCCGGAGCGACGGCTGGGTCGGCGCCACCGTCTGGGACCTGGCCGGCTCGCGCGCTCCCATGGCGCCGCTGTGGGAGGCCGTCGCCGAGATCGCGCCGGAGCACCCGGACGAGACCGACGCTCCAGGGCGGCTCGCGGGAGAGCCTGGTCTCCATCCTCGAGGGATCAGGTCTCCGTGCGGTGGAGTCGGTCGAGCTCGCCGTCACGGTCACCCACCCGACCTTCGAGGAGTGGTGGCAGCCCTACCTCCACGGCGTCGGACCGGCGGGGGAGGCCATCGCCGCCCTCGACCCCGACGCGCGCGTGCGGCTGGAGGAGACCCTGCGCCGCAACCTCGGTGCGGGACCGTTCGACCTCACCGCGGTGGCGTACGCCGCCCGCGGCCGCGCCTGACGGCGTACGTCAGCCGATCGGGACTGCCGGCCACCGCGATCCGTCGAGGAGCACGCGGTCGCCCAGCGGCTCGGGCAGCGTGAGCGTGGTCGGCACGGACGGGTTGCTCGGGCACTCGGCGGCATCGGGCGGGTTGCTCGTCCAGTAGACGGTGATCGCCTCGTCGTCGACGACGAAGGCGGGCTCGTCGAGGTGCGGGAGCGGGTCGCGGGCTCCGGTGCACCGTCGCTCCATCACGGTGACGGCCACCTCGGTCGCGTCGGGCGCGACGGCGTCGGCGGAGACCTCTGCCCAGCTGGAGTCCAGCGGGAGGACGGGAGCGAGCTGCCAGCAGTTGCCGCCGTTGCTCGCCCGCCAGCTGCCCCCCTCGGGCTCGAGCACCATGTACGTCGCGTCCCGTGCCGGACCGTCCTCCCCCCACGCGCCGAGGGCGAGCGTGAGCTCCTCGTCGCCGGCGGTGAGCACCTTCCACTCCCGGCGCAGCGACGGTTCGATGGGTGCCGAGCTCAGTGCCGCCTCGATCTCGGCGACCGGCTCCGGGGGCTCGATGCCGTCGACCATCGCCGACGCCGGCCACCCGGGCGCCGTGCCGTCGCACGAGAGGAGGACCTCGCCGTCCACGACGGTGACGGGCACGTCGGTGGCCGGGTCGGAGGTCGGATCGGTGGCGCCGCCGGAGTCCCGTTCGCCGCACGAGGCCAGGACGACGGCTGCCGCCAGGCAGGCGGCGACGCGGGTTCGCGGGGCCCTCATGTGTCCACGTTATGACCGGTCCCGTGCCCGACAGAGGCTGACGGGGCTATCGTTATCGAGTCATGATGCGCAGCCTGCTCCTCCTTCGCAGCCGCAACGAGGCCTGACCCCACCGGCCCCCTCGTTGCGGAGTGTGGCGCGTGCCGGTCGCCCTTCAGCCACAGCGAGGACCTCATGACCCACCTGAGCAACACCACCAACCAGCAGGGCGCCAGCCCGATGCCGTTCGGTCGCTACACGCCGTTCGTGCCCGTCGACGTGCCCGACCGCACGTGGCCGACCAAGAAGGTCGAGAAGGCCCCGCGCTGGCTCTCGACCGACCTGCGTGACGGCAACCAGGCCCTCATCGACCCGATGACGCCCGCGCGCAAGCTCACCATGTTCGAGCTGCTGGTCAAGCTGGGCTACAAGGAGATCGAGGTCGGCTTCCCGAGCGCCAGCCAGACCGACTTCGACTTCGTGCGCAAGCTCGTCGAGGAGGACCGGATCCCCGACGACGTGCAGATCTCGGTGCTGACGCAGGCCCGCGAGGACCTGATCGAGCGCACCGTCGACTCGCTGGTCGGGGCGCCGCGCGCCACGATCCACCTCTACAACGCGACCGCGCCGCTGTTCCAGCGGGTCGTCTTCCACGTCACGCCCGACGAGTGCCGCAACATCGCGGTCCGCGGCACCGAGATCGTGATGAAGTACGCCGAGGAGCGCCTCGGTGGCATCGTCGGCAGCCAGGACTTCGGCTACCAGTACAGCCCCGAGATCTTCACCCAGTCCGACACCGACTTCGCGCTGAGCGTCTGCGAGGCGGTCTCCGACGTGTGGCAGCCGGAGGCCGGTCGCGAGATCATCCTCAACCTGCCCGCCACGGTCGAGATGTCGACGCCCAACACGTACGCCGACCAGATCGAGTACTTCGGGCGCGGCCTGACCCGCCGCGAGCACTCCGCGATCAGCCTGCACCCGCACAACGACCGCGGCACCGCGGTGGCCGCGACCGAGCTGGCGCTGATGGCCGGCGCCGACCGCGTCGAGGGCTGCCTGTTCGGCCACGGCGAGCGCACCGGCAACGTCGACCTGGTGACGCTGGGCATGAACCTGTTCAGCCAGGGCATCGACCCGCAGGTCGACTTCGGCGACATCGACGAGGTGCGCCGCACCGTCGAGTACTGCACCAACCTGCCGGTGCACCCGCGCCACCCCTACGCCGGCGACCTCGTCTACACCGCCTTCTCCGGCTCCCACCAGGACGCCATCAAGAAGGGTCTCGAGGACCTCGACCGGCAGGCCGCCGCGCAGGGCGTCCCCGTCGGCGAGCTGCCGTGGGAGGCGCCGTACCTGCCCATCGACCCCAAGGACGTCGGCCGCACGTACGAGGCCGTGATCCGGGTCAACAGCCAGTCCGGCAAGGGCGGCGTGGCCTACGTCCTCAAGGCCGACCACAAGCTCGACCTGCCGCGCCGTGCGCAGATCGAGTTCAGCCGGGTCGTGCAGCAGCACACCGACACCGAGGGCGGCGAGATCACGCCCGAGGAGATCTGGTCGGTCTTCCGCGCCGAGTACCTCGACCGCACCACCCCGCTCGAGCTCGACTCGGTCCACACCTCCAGCGCGGCGGGGGAGAAGGACCAGCTCACCGTCGGGGTGTACGTCGACGGCGAGCGGCAGGAGCTCTCCGGCGAGGGCAACGGCCCGATCGCGGCCTTCGTCGACGCCATCTCCGGCCTCGGCCACGACGTCCGGGTGCTCGACTACGCCGAGCACGCGCTCTCCGCGGGCGGCGACGCGATCGCGGCGGCGTACGTCGAGTGCGCCGTGGGCGAGAAGGTGCTGTGGGGCGTCGGGCTCGACGCCAACATCGTCACCGCCTCGCTGAAGGCCGTGATCAGCGCCGTGAACCGGGCCTGAGCGGATAGATTCCCGTCATGTTGGTGAGCGAGCGGATCGGACAGTTCTTCGTCGAGTCCGACGGCGGGCGTGACCGGCTGGAGTACACCGAGTACGGCTCCGGCGACCAGTGGGTCGTCCTGCTGCACGGGCTGCTCATGCCCCGCCGCATGCAGCAGCCGCTCGCGCGGGCGATGGCCGCGCAGGGCCTGCACGTGGTCACGCTCGACCTGCTCGGCCACGGCCGCTCGGACCAGCCGGCCGACCCGCTCGTCTACTCGATGACGTCGTTCGGCGAGCAGGTCGTCGCGCTGCTCGACCACCTCGGCGCCGAGCAGGCCGTGGTCGGCGGCACCTCGCTCGGGGCCAACGTGTCGCTCGAGGTGGCGGTCATCGCGCCCGAGCGGGTCAAGGGCCTGATCGTCGAGATGCCGGTGCTCAACCACGCGCTCGTCGCCGGCATCCTCGCCTTCGTGCCGATCATGCTGGCCGCGCGCTACCTGCCGTTCACGGCCAACGTCCTGCAGAGGGCGTCGCGCTCGGTGCCCCGCGGGATCGTGCCGTTCTGGGCCGGGCATCGGTCTCGACACCGTCGACCACCGGGCCGACTCGATCGCGTCGGTGCTCCACGGCGTGATCTTCGGCCGGCTCGCGCCGTCGTCCAGCCAGCGCCGCCGGATCCAGGCGCCCGTCTTCGTCGTCGGCCACCCGATCGACCCGATCCACCCGTTCGTCGACGCCGACATGCTCGCCGCCGAGCTCCCGCACGTCCGCATGGAACGCGCCTCCTCGATCCTCGAGTGGCGCTTCCGGCCGGAGCGGCTCACCGTCGCGGCGACGGACTTCGCGCTCGACTGCTGGGCCGCGCCCGCGGCCGACACCAAGCGCGCCCGGAAACGCTGACGTCGCACCCGTCCTGCGGGTGGGTGCGGTGGGGGAGGATGGAGCCGTGCCCCTCTACCGCGACGAGGCGGTCGTGCTGCGCACCCACAAGCTGGGTGAGGCCGACCGCATCATCACCCTGCTGACGCGTCAGCACGGGCGGGTGCGCGCGGTGGCCAAGGGCGTGCGGCGTACGACGTCGCGCTGGGGCTCGCGCCTCGAGCCCTTCACCCACGTCGACCTCCAGCTCGCGGAGGGGCGCAGCCTCGACGTGATCACCCAGGCCGAGACGCTCGACCCGTTCAACGCGCGGCTCGGCCTCGACTACGACCGCTACACCGCCGGCACCGTGATGCTCGAGACCGCCGAGCGGCTCGTCACCGAGGAGAAGGAGCCCGCGGTCCAGCAGTTCCTCCTGCTCGTCGGCGGCCTCCGCGCGATGGCCGGAGGCGAGCACCCGGCCAAGCAGGTCCTCGACTCCTACCTCCTGCGCTCGCTGTCGGTCGCGGGCTACGCGCCGTCCTTCGACCACTGCGTGCAGTGCGGCGTCGAGGGTCCGCACCGGTTCTTCAACCCGTCGGCCGGAGGCGTGCTCTGCGCGTCCGACCGGCTGCCCGGCTCCGCGACCCCGGCCTCCGAGACGGTGCTCCTGCTGGCGCGCGCTGCTCGTCGGCGACTGGCCGGTCGTGCACGCGGCCGACCCGCGCCACCTGCGCGAGGCGAGCAACCTGGTGACGGCGTACCTCTCCTGGCACCTCGAGCGCGGCCTGCGCTCCATGGCGTACGTCGAGCGCTGAACGGCGCGGTCGGTCGCGTTCTTCCGCACCTGAACGTCAGGCAGCGAAGAAGCCCGGCGCCTGACCAGCTGGTCGACGCCTTCGCGGCCGACGTGCCCCAATTGGGGGATCTACCTCCCAGGTTGCGCTTCACCCATATCCGTGCGGCACGGGACGTCGTTGACCAGGTACGGGCCCGGTCCGGGCGAGACGACTGTCGCGGAGGTCATCACCATGACGAAGATCAAGAACACACCGTTGCCACGACGTCGGTCGGGACGCGCAGCCGTCCTCGCCGGCGCCACGCTCGTGCTGTCAGTGTCCGCCGGCCCAGGTGCGCACGCGGACAGTGGTGTCGGCGCCGCTCGACGACATCACCCAGGTCGTCGAAGAGGTGGCCGAGCCGGTCGTGCAACCCGTGGTCCAGTCGGTCCAGTCGGCCGTCCCACAGCCCGTGCAGGAAGCTGTCGAGCCAGTGGTCGAGCAGGTCGTGGATCCGGTGCAGCCAGTCGCCGAGGTCGTCGAGCACGTCGCACCCTCTCCTGAGGGTCAGGTCGACGAGCCGGCCGAGGAGCCGGCCGAGGAACCGGCGGAGGATCCTGCGAAGGATTCGGCCGGGACGCCGGCGCGGGGACCTGGCCGGCAACTCGCGCCCGAGACCGCCGAAGCGCCCGAGACCGCCGAAGCGGCCGAGCGGCCGAAGCGGCCGAAGCTGCCGAGGCCGAAGCGGCCGAGCCGGCCGAGAGTGCCGCGCATCACGGCACTGCGCCGGGCGGTCCCAGCGACGGCCACGCCGGCGCCGGTTCGGGCCACGTCGCCGCGCCCGGTCCCGCGGCCATCTCCTGTCCCGATCTACCGCCGCGGGCAGGTGCGGCATCCGTCGTCGCGCTCCCCAGCGGCGAGCAGGACGGATCGAGCGATCAGTGGGCGGTGTGGGACGTGGCGAACGCGCTCATGCACCTGTGGGCGGTCGGCGACGTGAGCAGCCTGGGTGAGGTGGTCTCGCCGCGTCGCGGGGAGAGCGACCACGAGGCGCTCGAGCTGCCGCGTCAGGTGCGGACAGACGTCCCGAGGCTCGACACCCCGAGTCCGGCGCCGGAACTGCTCATGGTCGGGCTGTTCGGGCTGCTCGGGCTGCTCGGGCTGCTCGGTGCGCTGGCCACGGGCGTTGCGGTGGTCGGGGGACGAGAACCCGAGTGAACCCGGTCTCGCAACGGGCCGACCGAGCACCCGTACGCTGGCGGTCGTGAAGCGACAGGTGAGGCCGCCGACCCCGCACCCGAGTGGCGCCAAGCCGCCGCCCGTGCCGCGCGAGCTGGTCCCCGAGCACGTCGCGATCGTCATGGACGGCAACGGCCGGTGGGCGAAGCAGCGCGGGCTGCCGCGTACGAAGGGCCACGAGGAGGGCGAGAGCACGCTCTTCGACGTCGTCGAGGGCGCGATCGAGATCGGCGTCAAGGCGATCTCCGCGTACGCCTTCTCCACCGAGAACTGGTCGCGCTCGCCCGACGAGGTGCGCTTCCTGATGGGCTTCAACCGCGACGTGATCCGCCGGCGCCGCGACGAGATGCACGAGCTCGGCGTCCGCGTGCGCTGGGCCGGCCGCGCTCCTCGCCTGTGGAAGTCCGTGATCAAGGAGCTGCAGGTCGCCGAGGAGATGACGAAGGACAACGACGTCCTGACCCTCACGATGTGCGTGAACTACGGCGGTCGCGCGGAGCTCGCCGACGCCGCCCGCTCCATCGGCCGCGAGGTCGCGGCGGGTCGGCTCGACCCGGACAAGATCGACGAGAAGACCTTCGCCCGCCACCTCTACGTCCCCGAGCTGCCCGACGCCGACCTGATCTGGCGCACGTCGGGCGAGCAGCGGCTGTCCAACTACATGCTGTGGCAGGCGGCGTACAGCGAGCTGGTCTTCACCGACGTGCTCTGGCCCGACGTCGACCGGCGCCACCTGTGGGCGGCCGTCGAGACGTACGCCGGCCGCGACCGACGCTACGGCGGCGCGCTGCCCAACCAGGCACCCCAGCAGAACTAGCGGCAGGCCGGGCAGGTCCCGAAGATCTCCAGCGTGTGGCTGATGTCGGCATAGCCGTGCTCGGAGGCGATCGCACCCGTCCACCGCTCGACCGCCGGACCCTCGACCTCGACGGTCGCCCCGCAGGTGCGGCAGACGAGGTGGTGGTGGTGCGTGTCGGAGCAGCTGCGCCAGATCGCCTCGCCGTCCTCGTTGCGCAGCATGTCGACCTCGCCGGCGTCGGCCAGCGCCGACAGCGTGCGGTAGACCGTCGCGAGGCCGACCGAGTCGCCCTGCTGCGAGATCAGGTCGTGGATCTCCTGGGCGCTGCGGAAGTCGTCGAACCCCGCGAGCGCGGCCGCGACCGCGCGTCGCTGGCGGGTGGGGCGGACCGCGGGCCGCCCGGGATCAGTGCTCGTCATAGTGCTCTCCGTGTACGGCGTGCCGGTGGCCGTCGTGGACGTAGTCGACGTGGTCGGCGTGGCGGGACGGCCGGGTGGCCACAGTCCTTGCCGTGCTCGTGGGGGTGCTCGTCGGTGGAGCGGTGTGGGTGCCGCGGTCGACCTCGGGGAACGGCGGCCAGCAGCCGGCGCGGCGTCGCAGCCAGACGCCGATCGGCCAGGTGGCGGTGAACATCGCCAGGGCCATCAGCACGATCGTCGGGCCGGGGGCGACGTCACGCGGAAGGACAGGGCCGCGCTCAGCAGCAGCCCGCCGACGGCGGCCACGCACGCCGACGAGCATCGCCCCGACGAGCGTCGTCCGGAAGGAGCGCGCGAGCTGCTGCGACGTCGCCACCGGCACCACCATCAGCGCCGAGACCAGCAGCAGGCCCGACCGTGCGCATGGCGACCGTGACGCTGACGGCGGCCAGCACCGCGATGAGCAGGTTGTAGCCGCGCACCCGCAGCCCGCCACCCGGGCGAAGTCCTGGTCGCTGGCGACGGCGAACAGCTGCGGCGACAGGCCGAGCGTCAGGCCACGAGCACCACCACCGCGAGGATCGCGGTGAAGACGACGTCGGTCGAACGAGATGCTGTTGAGCGACCCGAAGAGGTAGGCCTGCAGCGTCGCCGCGCCCTGCCCGGCGATGCCGGTGATCAGCACGCCGCCGGCCAGGCCGCCGTAGAAGAGCAGCGCCAGCGCGACGTCGCCGTTGGTGTGGCCGCGCTCGCGGATCACCTCCATCAGCACGGCGCCGAGCACCGCGACGACGATGGCGGACCAGGTGGGGGAGGCGCCGGTGAGCAGGCCGAGGGCCACGCCGGTCACGGCGACGTGCCCGATGCCGTCGCCGAGCAGCGCCAGTCGGCGCTGGACGATGAACGTGCCGATCGCCGGCGCAGCGAGCCCGGTGAGCAGGGCCGCGACCAGCGCGCGCTGCATGAAGTCGAGCGACAGGAGGTCGAGGAACTCGCTCATCGTGCGGTTCCTCCGCTCCCAGTCGAAGCGGGGAGGAGACGTGGGGTGCGTGGTCGTGCCCACCCGGACGTCTGGTCGTGGTGGTGGTGCGTGTGCGACGCGACCTCCTGCGTGAGCGGCGGGCCGTCGTAGGCCACCCGCCCGTCGCGCATCACGACCGTCCGGTCGATCAGCGGCATCATCGGGCCGATCTCGTGGGCCACCAGCACGATGGTCGCGCCGCGCTCCTTGAGCTGGCGCAGCGCGTCGGCGAGGGCCTGCTGGTTGGGCAGGTCGACCCCGGCCGTGGGCTCGTCGAGCACGAGCAGGTCCGGCTCGCCCGCGAGCGCGCGGGCGATGAGCACGCGCTGCTGCTGGCCGCCGCTGACAGCTGGGAGACGCCGTACGACGCCCGGTCCGAGAGGCCGACGACCTCGAGCGCGGTCGGCGACGGCCGCCGGTCGGCCGCGCTGTCAGCGGCAGCAACGGTCGGCGCCGACTGACCCGCCCGGAGGCGACGACCTCGCGGACCGTCGACGGCACGCCGCCGGTCGCGGTCGAGCGTTGCGGCACGAAGCCGACGCGCTGCCAGTCGCCGAAGTCGTCGAGCGGCGTCCCGAAGAGCCGACCGACCCCGAGCCACCGGCAGCAGCCCGGTGAGTCGCGCGGACGAGGGTGGACTTGCCCGACCCGTTGGGCCCGAGCAGCGTCACCACTCGCCGGCGCGGACGGTCAGGTCGATCGTCGCGCAGGATCGGTCGGCCGCCGATCGCGACGGAGACCCGTTGCGCACCTCGACGGGAGCAGCGGTGTCGGGCGAGGTCACGAGCAGCCGTTGGCCGCTGGAGCGCGGTGAGGTTCTCGCGCATGAGCGAAAGGTAGTCCTGGTCGGCCGTGTCGTCGGACAACCCCTCGATCGGGTCGAGCACGGCGGTCTACACGCCGAGGTCGTCGGCCAGCGTGTCGGCCATCTTCGGGCTGCAGGCCAGTCGCTCGGAGAAGACGGTCGTGACGCCGTCGTGCGGTGATCAGCTCCTGGAGGCGGGCCAGGTCGGCGGGCGTCGGCTCGGCGTCGGGGGAGAGCCCGGCGATCGCCTCGAAGTGCAGACCGTAGCGCCGAGGTAGCCGAAGGCCTCGTGGCTGACGACGGTGGTGGTGCGCTCGCACGTGGCGAGCCCCTCGGTGTAATCGGCGTCGAGCGACTCCAGCTCGGTCGCGCAGATGCGGCGGCGTTGTCGCGCGTACGTCTGCGGCGCGCGTCGGGGTCGACCTCGCCGAGCTCGTCCGCGACGGCGTCGGCGAAGTCGGCCATCAGGAGCGGGTCCTGCCAGAAGTGCGGGTCGAAGTCGCCGTGGTCGGTGCTCCTCCGCGTCTCGTCCTCGTGCTCGTGCTCGTGCTCGTGAGCGCGGGCACCAGGTCGACACCTCGGCGGCGTCGACGACCGGCGTCGTCGGCCTTCTCGACGGTCTCGTCGACCGCCGGCTGGAAGTCGTGCTCGAGGACGACCAGGTCGGCCCTCGCGACGGCGGCCGTCTGCGTGATGTCGAGGGAGAGGTCGTGCGGCTCGGTGCCCGGGCTGGTCAGGTTCTCGACCGTCCACTCGTCGCCTGCCACCCGACCCGTCACCCAGGCCAGCGGGTAGAACGCCGCGACAGCCGAGCGACCATTCCCGGCTCCGTCGGCGGACCCGCCGCAACCCGCAAGGAGGAGGGCCGAGGTGAGCGCCGTGGCGAGGGCGACAGGTCGAGTGACAGACAACATGAGAACGATTCTCACCGCTGTTGAGAACCATTGTCAAACCGGGTCGGACCCCTAGGCTGACCGGGTGCTCGTCGTCACCCGCCTCCGTGCCTCCAGTCCCGACCCGGCCGCCGCCGACGAGCTGCGTCGCGGGCTGCTGCACGCCCTCGCGATCCTGGCGGCCAAGCCCGGCCACGTCGGCGGCGAGGTCGGACGCAACGTCGACGACCCGACCCTCTGGGTGCTGACCACCCGCTGGGAGAACGTCGGCTCCTACCGCCGCGCACTGGGGTCGTACGAGGGCAAGATGCACATCCAGCCGCTGATGGTGCACGCGGTCGACGAGCCCAGCGCGTACGAGCTCGTGGAGGAGGGGACCGACCTCAACGAGGCGCAGCCCCGGTCGTTAGGCTGAGCGCTCGCCCGATCGGGCCGGCAGCCAGCCGGCCCGCCTCGCCTGATCCTGAAGGAACTCCCTCGTGGCCAAGCCTGCTCCGACCGCCCTGGACAACGTCGTCTCGCTCGCCAAGCGCCGAGGCTTCGTCTACCCCTGCGGCGAGATCTACGGCGGCACCAAGTCCGCCTGGGACTACGGCCCGCTCGGGGTGGAGCTGAAGGAGAACATCAAGCGCCAGTGGTGGCGGTTCATGGTCACCCGGCGCGACGACGTCGTCGGCCTCGACTCGAGCGTCATCCTGCCGACCCGCACCTGGGAGGCCAGCGGCCACCTGAGCACCTTCAGCGACCCGCTGACCGAGTGCCAGTCCTGCCACAAGCGCTTCCGCGCGGACCACATGCAGGAGGACTACGCCGCCAAGAAGGGCACCCCCGAGAAGCCGATCGACCCCGACACGGTCGACATCAACGAGCTGATCGCGTGCCCCAACTGCGGCACCCGCAACGCGTGGACCGAGCCGCGCAACTTCAACATGATGCTCAAGACCTACCTCGGTGTGATCGAGGACGAGTCCGGGCTGCACTACCTGCGCCCCGAGACCGCGCAGGGCATCTTCCTCAACTTCGCCAACGTCGTGACGAGCAGCCGCCAGAAGCCGCCGTTCGGGATCGCCCAGATGGGCAAGAGCTTCCGCAACGAGATCACCCCCGTTATTTTACGCCTTGTACGACGACGCGGTCACGCGCTCGCGCCAACGGTTCGCGTCCTACCTCGCCGACGGCGACCTGGGTCGGGAGGTCGCTGCAGGGTCGACCGACGCCCAGGCCAACGCCCGCCGCCTGGTCTGCGACCTGATCGAGGAGTACGGCCGCCACACCGGTCACGCCGACCTGCTGCGAGAGTCGGTCGACGGCCGGGTGGGCGAGGACCCGCCCCGCGGCTGGCGGCCGACCGGGGCGGAGGGCACGGCCCTAGGCTGACCGGGTGCTCGTCGTCACCCGCCTCCGTGCCCCCAGTCCCGACCCGGCTGCGGGGGAGGAGCTGCGTCGCGGGCTGCTGCACGCGCTCGCGATCCTGGCGGCCAAGCCCGGCCACGTCGGCGGCGAGGTCGGACGCAACGTCGACGACCCGACCCTCTGGGTGCTGACCACCCGCTGGGAGAACGTCGGCTCCTACCGCCGGGCACTGGGGTCGTACGAGGGCAAGATGCACATCCAGCCACTGATGGTGCACGCCGTCGACGAGCCCAGCGCGTACGAGGTCGTGGAGGAGGGGACCGACCTCAACGAGGCGCAGCCCCGGTCGTTAGGCTGAGCGCTCGCCCGATCGGGCCGGCAGCCAGCCGGCCCGCCTCGCCTGATCCTGAAGGAACTCCCTCGTGGCCAAGCCTGCTCCGACCGCCCTGGACAACGTCGTCTCGCTCGCCAAGCGCCGAGGCTTCGTCTACCCCTGCGGCGAGATCTACGGCGGCACCAAGTCCGCCTGGGACTACGGCCCGCTCGGGGTGGAGCTGAAGGAGAACATCAAGCGCCAGTGGTGGCGGTTCATGGTCACCCGTCGCGACGACGTCGTCGGCCTCGACTCGAGCGTCATCCTGCCGACCCGCACCTGGGAGGCCAGCGGCCACCTGAGCACCTTCAGCGACCCGCTGACCGAGTGCCAGTCCTGCCACAAGCGCTTCCGCGCGGACCACATGCAGGAGGACTACGCCGCCAAGAAGGGCACCCCCGAGAAGCCGATCGACCCCGACACGGTCGACATCAACGAGCTGATCGCGTGCCCCAACTGCGGCACCCGCAACGCGTGGACCGAGCCGCGCAACTTCAACATGATGCTCAAGACCTACCTCGGCGTGATCGAGGACGAGTCCGGGCTGCACTACCTGCGCCCCGAGACCGCGCAGGGCATCTTCCTCAACTTCGCCAACGTCGTGACGAGCAGCCGCCAGAAGCCGCCGTTCGGGATCGCCCAGATGGGCAAGAGCTTCCGCAACGAGATCACCCCCGGCAACTTCATCTTCCGCACCCGCGAGTTCGAGCAGATGGAGATGGAGTTCTTCGTCAAGCCCGGCGAGGACGACGAGTGGTTCCGCTACTGGATCGAGGAGCGCACCCGCTGGTACGTCGACCTCGGGATCAACCCCGACAACCTGCGCCACTACGAGCACCCGCAGGAGAAGCTGTCGCACTACTCCAAGGGCACGACCGACATCGAGTACCGCTTCGGGTTCTCGGGCCGTGACTTCGAGGAGCTCGAGGGCATCGCCAACCGCACCGACTTCGACCTCAAGCAGCACAGCGAGTTCTCCGGCAAGGACCTGTCCTACTACGACCAGGCCGCCGACGAGCGCTACCTGCCCTACGTCATCGAGCCCGCAGCCGGCCTGACCCGCTCGCTGATGGCGTTCCTGATCGACGCCTACACCGAGGACGAGGCACCCAACACCAAGGGCGGGGTCGACAAGCGCGTCGTGCTCAAGCTCGACCCGCGCCTCGCGCCGGTCAAGGTCGCGGTGCTGCCGCTGAGCCGCAACGCCGACCTCTCGCCGAAGGCCAAGGCGCTCGCCGCCGAGCTGCGCCAGAACTGGAACGTCGAGTTCGACGACTCCGGCGCGATCGGCCGCCGCTACCGCCGCCAGGACGAGATCGGTACGCCGTTCTGCGTGACGGTCGACTTCGAGACGCTCGACGACGACGCGGTCACCATCCGCGAGCGCGACACGATGAGCCAGGAGCGGGTGAGCCTCGACGGCATCACCCGGTGGTTCGCCGAGAAGCTCGTCGGCTGCTGATCCCCGGCGCCGCCGCGTGCCACCATGTCGGCATGCGGCGGACGGTGGTGCTCACGATCGCCGTCCTGTTGTCGTCGACCGCCTGCTCGGGCGAGGACGCGGAGCCGACGCCAGCACCCGCCGCGTCCGGCGAGATCGGCACGGCGAGCGCCACCGACCCGGGCACCGACCTCGAGCTCGGTGACCGCGCGACGCTGGTCTGGCAGCCCGCGACCGACCTCACCGGCGTGCTCGAGCTGAGCGTCGACGCGGTGGTCGAGCAGCGCCAGTCGGTGTTCGACGGCTGGATCCGCGACGACGTGATGGCGGCCTCGCGGCCGTACTTCGTCACCGTGACGCTGACCAACGCGGGGGAGTCCGACCTCGCCGGGCAGGACGTCCCCGTCTACCTCCGCGACGACAACGGCACGCTCGGTGCGCCGTGGACGCTGGGCGGCGACTTCGCCGCGTGCCAGAGCGGGCCGCTGCCCACGCCGTTCGAGGCCGGCGCGGAGGCCGAGATGTGCCTGGTCTACCTGGTGCCCGACGGTGCCCGGATCTCGGACCTGGTCTTCGAGCCGACCGAGGGCTACGACCCGATCACCTGGTCGGGTGACGTGCAGGAGCCGACGAGGAAGACGGACGAGAAGAGGAGGAAGCGCGGCTGATTTGGGCGGCGCGCCCGGCCGGTTCGACAATGGGGGCATGGCCGCGCTCCCCACCTCCCTGACGCTGGGGTCGCTGCGCGTCGAGACGCCGGTGGTGCTGGCGCCGATGGCGGGCATCACCAACGCGGCCTACCGCCGGCTCTGCGCCGAGCAGGGTGCCGGGCTCTACGTCTCCGAGATGATCACCAGCCGCGGCCTCGTCGAGGGCGACGAGACCACGCAGAAGATGCTGGTCTTCGACGAGCTCGAGACCGTCCGCTCGGTGCAGCTCTACGGCACCGACCCGGTCTACATCGGCAAGGCCGTCGAGATCCTGTGCGCCGACCACGGCGTGGCCCACGTCGACCTCAACTTCGGCTGCCCGGTGCCCAAGGTGACCCGCAAGGGCGGCGGGGGAGCGCTGCCGTGGAAGCGCGGCCTCCTCGGCGAGATCCTCGAGCACGCGGTCGCTGCCGCGGCGCCGTACGACGTCCCGGTGACGATGAAGACCCGCAAGGGCCTCGACGACGACCACCTGACCTACCTCGACGCGGGCCGGATCGCCCAGGAGACCGGTGTCGCGGCCATCGCCCTCCACGGACGGACGGTCCAGCAGGCCTACTCCGGCCAGGCCGACTGGGACGCGATCGCCGCCCTCGTCGCGCACGTCGACCTGCCGGTGCTCGGCAACGGCGACATCTGGGAGGCGGCCGACGCGCTGCGGATGGTCGAGCAGACCGGTGCCGCCGGTGTCGTCGTGGGGCGCGGCTGCCTGGGGCGACCCTGGCTGTTCCGCGACCTCGCCGCCGCCTTCAACGGCGAGGTGGTCGCCACGATGCCCACCCTCGGTGAGGTGCGCACGATGATGCGCCGCCACGCCGAGCTGCTCTCCGAGCACATGGGGGAGGAGCGCGGGCTGCAAGGAGTTCCGCAAGCACGTCGCGTGGTACCTCAAGGGCTTCCCGGCCGGCGGCGAGCTGCGCCACCAGCTGGCCCTCGTCGACTCCCTCGCCACCCTCGACGACCTGCTCGACGGGCTCGACCCGGACGCGACGTTCCCGGAGCGCGAGCTCGGCACGCCCCGCGGCAGGCAGGGCGCGCCCCGCAAGAAGGTGGCGCTCCCCGAGGGGTGGCTCGACGACACCGACGGCCGCGGGTCGCACCTGCGCGAGGACGCGAACGAGACCACCGGCGGCTGACAGGCCCCGCCTGACGCCGTACGCACTTTTCCGTGGCAGGTGAGCGGGAACACGCGCGTTTTTACCTGGGGAGATTGGGACAGGCCGAGAATCCTGTGCTCTACTCGATGATCGCGTCGACGTGGGCACGGGTCCCCTCCCGTGGATCGGCGCACTGTCCCCCGTCAGCAAGTGCAAAGGATCAGCGCTGTGGCTCAGCATCGCCACAAGCGGGAAACCCCTGCTACCCCCCGTCCGTTCCGCCACCCCCGACTCCCTCGTTCCGTCCTGGTGTCCGCGCCGATCGCCGTCGTGGCGACGCTGTCCGCGGTGACCATGGGCGTGCTCGCGGCAGAGCCGGCGACGTCCGATGACAGCCTCCTGGCCTCGTCCGGGACCCAGTCCTTCTCCAGCGCGGCCTCGTCGGCCCTGAGCCGCCGCGGCGACCTCGTGTCGCGCTCCACCATCCGCACCGCCGCGAAGGCAGAGTCCGCCGTGCGCAAGGACCTCGAGGTCGACCAGCAGGCGCGCCGCCTCGCGAAGAAGCTCGACCGCGCCGTGTGGACCACCGAGGTGCTCAACCTCTGGGCCGGCCCCTCGGACAAGTCCGACAAGCTCGGCGAGCTCGGCGCCCTCAAGCAGGTCGCCGTCACCGGCCGCGAGCAGGCCGGCCGCACCCAGGTCGTCCTCGACGGCCAGTCGCGCTGGGTCAGCTCCGAGTACCTCAGCAAGGACAAGCCGAAGCCCGAGCCGGCCGGTCCGAGCCTCGGCGGAGTCTGCGCCAACGGCTCCTCGATCAGCGCGGGTCGCGCGTCGCTCTACGAGATCCACGACGTGGTGTGCGCGAACTGGCCCGAGATCACGTCCTACGGCACGTGGCGCAGCGACGGCGAGCACGGCCAGGGCCGCGCCATCGACATCATGGTCACCGGCGAGACCGGTTGGGCCGTCGCCGAGTTCCTCCGCGCCAACTACTCCTCGCTGGGCATCGAGTACATCATCTTCTCCCAGCAGATGTGGTCGGTGGAGCGTGGCGGCGAGGGCTGGCGCGGGATGTCGGACCGCGGCTCGACCACCGCCAACCACTACGACCACGTGCACGTCACGGTCTACTGACGCCGACACCGTCCCCGGGGCTCGCTAGGCTGACCGGCCGATGAGCATCGAGGACCTGTACGACGACGCGGCGCGCGAGCGCATCGTCGCCGAGCCGCCCAAGCGGGTCGACGCGCCCGTACGGCTGGCGTTCGAGCGCGACCGGGCGCGCGTGGTGCACGCCGCCGCGTCGCGCCGGCTCGCCGCCAAGACCCAGGTGGTCGGCCCGCAGACCGACGACTTCGTCCGCAACCGGCTCACGCACAGCCTCGAGGTCGCCCAGATCGCCCGCGACCTGGCCCGCGCGCTGGGCACGCACCCCGACATCGCGGAGACGGCGGCGCTGGCCCACGACCTGGGCCACCCGCCGTTCGGCCACAACGGCGAGCGGGCGCTGGCCGAGCTCAGCACCGACTGCGGCGGGTTCGAGGGCAACGCGCAGACGCTGCGCCTGCTGACCCGGCTCGAGTCGAAGACCTTCGACGCCGAAGGTCGCTCGGTCGGGCTCAACCTCACCCGCGCCACCCTCGACGCCTGCACCAAGTACCCCTGGCTGCGCTCGGACGCCACCGGCCCGCACGGCGTGCACGCCGACGGCACGCCCCGCGTGGTCGTGAAGTTCGGCGTCTACGACGACGACCGGCCCGTCTTCGACTGGCTCCGTCGCGGGATCGACGGCCGCGGCCGGTGCCTGGAGGCGCAGGTGATGGACCTCGCCGACGACGTGGCCTACTCCGTCCACGACGTCGAGGACGGCATCGTGGCCGGCCGCCTCGACCTCACCCGCCTCGACCGCGACGCCCTGTGGGAGACGGTGCGGTCGTGGTACCTGCCCGGCATCGAGGACGCCGCGCTCGACCAGGCCCTCGCCGACCTGCGGGCCGTGGGCAGCTGGCCGCGGTCGTCGTACGACGGCAGCCGGCGGAGCCTGGCCGCGATCAAGAACCTCACCAGCGACCTCATCGGCCGGTTCTGCGGCAGCGTGCAGGAGTCGACGTTCGCCGCAGTCGGCGGGGAGCCGCTCGTGCGGCACCGGGCCGACCTGGTCGTCCCGACGGCGACCGAGGTCGAGATCGGCGTGCTCAAGGGCATCGCCGCCCACTACGTCATGCAGGCCGACGACCGGGTGACCCTGATGGAGCACCAGCGCACGCTGGTGGCCGAGCTGGTCGAGGCCCTGTGGGAGCGCGGCGCCGACGCGCTCGACCCGGTCTTCGTGTCCGACTGGGACGACGCCGCGGACGACGCCGGCAGGCGACGCGTGGTCATCGACCAGGTCGCGTCGCTCACCGACGCCAGCGCCGTCACGCGGCACGCGGCGCTGACGCGTACCTCGTGATCGAGTAGCGAGCGCCAGCGAGCTACAGATCAGGGCAGGTCGCCCTGCGGGTAGGGGTTGTCCTGCCGCGCGGTGCTGTCGGGGTTGAGCTGGTCGGTGAGGTCGGAGCGGTGGTCGCCGCTGCCCGAGGGCGTCACCTTGTCGGCCGCGGTGCTGGCCGCCGCGGCGACCTTGTCCTTGACGACCGGGGCCTTCTCCTTGGCGAGGTCGGCCGCCTGCGCCGCCTTCTCCTGGACCCGCGGGTCGTCCTTGACCCGGGTCGCGGTGCGCTTGATCTGTTCGTAGCGCTCGCGTCCGGCGCGGGTGCCGAGCACGTAGCCGATCCCTCCGGCGATGAGCAGCGTGAGCTTCTTCATGGTGTCTCCCTCTGTGTCCGGGTGGTCGGGTGTGGTCGACTGGTCGTGCGGTGTCGGTCAGTCGGCGCGGCGGCGCCACAGCAGCAGCACCAGGCCCATCGCGACGAGCGAGCCGGCCGCGGCCAGCACCTCGGCGCGGGGCTTCCCGGCGTCGGTGGTGGCGGAGTCCTTGAGCGAGGCGACCTTGTCCTTCGCCTGGGCCTTCACGTCGAGCTTGGCCGCGAGCTCGTCGACCGTGCCGGCGAGCTGCGCGCGCTGCGCCTCGATCTCGGCCTCGATCTGCTCGGGCGTACGGGTGTTGTCAGTCTGCTCAGCCACGGTGGGCTCCCTTCACGGTCGCGACGTCGTCCTTGATGCCCTGGATGGCGCGCTCGGGCGCCGCGGGTGTCGCCTCGGCGACCTTGTTCTTCCCCATCAGCCCGACGACGGCCGCTCCCGCGAGCAGCACGACGGCCACGATGAGGGCGGCCAGCCAGGCGTCGACGACGGTGGCGAGGCCGAGGATCGCGGTGGTGACGAGGGTGGCCAGCGCGAAGAAGGCGAGCAGCCCGGCGACGCTGAACATCCCGATCCCGACGCCTGCGCGCTTGCCCTTCTCGGCCACCTCGGCCTGGGCGAGGCGGATCTCGGAGCGGATGAGCTCGGGGATCTGCTGGGAGAGCTGGTGGACCAGGGCGCCGAGGGTCTGACCCTCTGGCGCTCCGTGCTGAGCAGTCATGTCCTCGACCTTGTCAAAGGCGTCCGGCGGACACCAGCCCGGCCAACCCCTAGGGGTGCGGCGGTGTTGTGGAGACCGGGCGGCGGGGGTGGGTCCGCGCCCGTAGACTCCCCGGCGTGGCAGGCCGGATTCGCGACGACGACATCGCCGAGGTGCGCGAGAAGGCGCGGATCGACGACGTCGTGTCGCAGTACGTCACGCTGAAGCGCGCCGGCGGCGGGTCGCTCAAGGGCCTGTGCCCCTTCCACGACGAGAAGACCCCGTCGTTCAACGTCAACCCCGCCCGTCAGTTCTTCCACTGTTTCGGCTGCGGGGAAGGCGGCGACGTCATCGCCTTCGTGATGAAGGTCGACGGCCTGACCTTCACCGAGACGGTCGAGCGACTGGGCGAGAAGTACGGCGTCCAGGTCCGCCGCGAGGACGGCGACGACGAGCCGGTCCGCCCGCGCGGTCCGGCGCGCGGCCGGCTGCATCGAGGCCCACAAGGTCGCCCAGGAGTTCTACGCCGAGCAGCTCGCGTCGCCCGACGCCGTCGTGGCGCGCCAGTTCCTCGACCAGCGCGGCTTCGACCAGGCGGCGGCCCAGATGTTCGGCGTCGGGTTCGCGCCCCGCGACGGCGAGGCGCTCACCCGCCACCTGCGCGGCCGACGGTTCAGCGACGAGGAGTCCGTGGCCGCCGGCCTGGTCGCGCACGGCCGGTCCCACTACGACCGGTTCCGCGGTCGCCTGGTGTGGCCGATCCGCGAGGCCAACGGCGACACCATCGGCTTCGGCGCCCGCCGGATCTTCGACGACGACCGCATCGAGGCGAAGTACCTCAACACCTCCGAGACCGCGATCTACAAGAAGAGCCAGGTCCTCTACGGCATCGACCTGGCCCGCACCGCGATGAAGGACGCCCAGCAGGCCGTCGTCGTCGAGGGCTACACCGACGTGATGGCGTGCCACCTCGCCGGCGTCACGACAGCGGTGGCGTCGTGCGGCACGGCGTTCGGCACCGACCACGCGCGCGTGCTGCGGCGCTTCCTCGGCGACCACGACTCCACCAGCGGCGAGGTGATCTTCACCTTCGACGGCGACTCGGCCGGGCAGAAGGCCGCGATGAAGGTGCTCGAGAGCGACCAGGTCTTCGCCTCCCAGACCTACGTCGCGGTCGCGCCCGAGGGCATGGACCCCTGCGACCTGCGGCTCAAGGAGGGTGACGAGGCCGTCCGCGAGCTCGTCGCCAAGCGCCAGCCGCTCTACCGCTTCGCGCTCGACAACATCCTCTCGCGCCACGACCTCGACCGCGCCGACGGTCGGATCGACGCCCTGCGCGACGCCGCCGGGCTCGTCGCCGGCATCCGCGACAAGACCAAGGTCGAGTCGTTCTCCCGCGAGCTCGCGCACATGGTGGGCGTCGACGTCGACGAGGTCCGCGGCGAGGTGCGCCGGGCGGCCAGCCGGCCCGCCAAGCAGCCGGACGAGCGGCGTACGACCCGCGCCGCCGAGGTGCCCGAGCAGCCCGAGCCGGCCCGTCCGGCCCTGCCCAGCCTGTCCGACCCGCGCTTCCTCATCGAGCGCGAGATGCTCAAGCTCGTCATCCAGCACCCGTCCGGGGTGGGCCGCACGACCACGCACGTGTCGACGACCGACTTCACGCACCCGACGTTCCAGGGCGTGTGGGAGGCCGTCACGGCCGCGGGCGGCCCGGCCAGCGGTGCCGACGACCCCGGCTGGGCCAACAAGGTGCGCGGTGTCGCCACCGACCCGGCGGTGATCGCGGCGATCACCGAGCTCGGCGTCGAGCCGATCCGCGGCACGTCCGACCCCAACCCGACCTTCGCCGTGGCCTACGTCTACCGACTCCAGGAGCTCACCACGTCCCGCCGCATCGCCGACGTCAAGGCGCGCCTGCAGCGCACCAACCCGGTCGAGCACGCCCTCGACTACAACCGGATGTTCGGCGAGCTGGTGGTGCTCGAGCAGCACCGCCGCAAGCTGCGCGAGGGCGCGGTCGGGCAACCGGGAGCGCAGGCATGATCGGCCCCATCAGCCGGCGACGTCGCTCGTCGGTCCCGCACGTCGAGGTCGCCCGCGGCGAGAAGGTGCTCGCCGTGGCGACGGCGACCGACGGCACCGTCCTGGCCGGCACCCGCGACGCCTTCTACGTCGCCGCCGGCGAGGAGACCCGGCGCGTGCCCTGGGAGCAGGTCGAGGCGGCCGACTGGGACCGCGACACCGACACCTTCCAGCTGTCCGAGGTCGGCACCTGGGGCGAGCAGCGACCGGTCCACACGGCAGTGCTCGCCGATCCCGGTCGGCTGCTCGAGCTGGTGCGCGAGCGGGTCACGGCCAGCGTCGTCCTCCAGCGCCACGTCGTGGTCTCGGGCCGCCGTGGGCTGCGCGTCATCGCCCGCCGCGCCCCCTCCGGAGCGGGCGGCGTCCAGTGGATCTACGAGTACGACGAGGGGGTCGACCCGGGCGACCCGGCCGTCCGCACCCTGGCCCGCGAGGCGCTCGAGGCGATGCGCCACGAGGTCGGTCTGCCCTGATTTCACCCGGGCAGACGAGGCTTGCTAATGTTGCGCCGCGCTCCAGTAGCGATCCCCTGTAGCTCAATTGGCAGAGCATTCGACTGTTAATCGGAGGGTTGTTGGTTCGAGTCCAACCGGGGGAGCAGTGCGAGACGGCCCGTGACCTGCGGAAACGCAGATCACGGGCCGTTCTGCATGTCCGGGGGTCCGCTGAGGCTCAGGAGTCGAGCAGGCCCTGCATGGTGTCCATCTCCTCGGATTGTCCCTCGACGACCTGACCGGCGAGGTCGACGGCGTCCTTGAACCGGCCTTCGGACTGCTCGGTCTCGGCCATCGCGATGGCGCCCGTGTGGTGCTCGATCATCCTGTCGAGCCACATGTCTTGGAACTCGGTGGCGGAGGCGTTCTCCAAGGCATCCATGTCCTCGGCGGTCATCATCCCTGGCATCTCGTCGCCGTGGTCCATGTCGTCCATGTTGTCGGACATGTCGGACATGTCGCCCATGTCGTGGCCGGAGTTGACGTGGTCGCGCATGGTCTCGGGGACTTCCTCGCCCCACGTGGTGAGCCAGTCGGCCATGGTCTCGATCTCGGGTGCTTGGGCGGCGCGGATGTCCTCGGCGAGAGCGGTGACTGCGGGGTCGAGGGGACGGTCGAGGGTGAGGTCGACCATCGAGAGGGCTTGGGCGTGGTGCTGAATCATGTCGGTCGCGAACGCCACGTCAGCGTCGTTGTGTTCGGTGGTCGACATCTCGGTGGTGGTGTCGGTGCTGGGGTCGTCGGAGCCGCACGCTGACAGCGTCAGGGTGAGGGCGAGGACTACCGCTGCACAGGCAGAGGTCTTGTGCATCAGGGGTCTCCAACATGGGTCGTGACAGGTGGGCATGAGGTGGACTTCAGCGCCTGGATGGGCGCGCTGAGCCGATTCTCAGCACCTCACGACTGAGAACTCCCACACAGCCGGCGGGCCCGTGCCGGCACGAGAGGTGACCGGGAACGCAGGGACGCGCATCGCTGGTATCAGTGACAGCGGAGCGCGGTAGGCGAACCGCACGAGGCGCAGCGCCACCAGGACCCCGACAGCTGCCGCGAGCAGCATGGCCGCACAAACCATCACCATCTCGTGTGCCGACTCGTCGTCCACGGGCGTAGCCGGCAGTCCGCCACGCCAGTCCCGGCGGCGTCCGTGGTGACGGGTGTGTGGTCCGGTGCTGGGTGGTTCGCATGCGGGTCGAGGCTCGCTGCGGCGATCGGCCGGACGGTGTGGGTCGTCGCTCCAGGTGGGCCGAGTCCGTGCATCCCGAGGATGCCCAGCACGAGAAAGGCAACGACGGCAACGAGCCCGGCGGTCGTCAGTGTCCTGACGCCGCGGCTGGTCGCACCGATCGCTGGCAGCGTGCTCACTCCTACATCGTACGTAGCGGCCCGCGGCCGCATCGCGTTCCCTCGGGGACGTGTGAACGTCTCTTGACAACATACCCCCTGGGGGTATCGTGACGTGAGCGTCTGAGTGCGAAACAGGTACTGAAGCCACACCGGAAGCGGCGTACCGTTTCAACAAGAGCGAGGAACCCATGAACAGCAACCACCCGTCTCAAAAGTCCCGCGGCGGCGAGCGGGACAGCCACGACACCCACGAGTCCGTTGCAGACCACGACCACCACGGGAGCTACTCCGAGTCGGGCTACGGGTCCCAAGCGGGCGACGATGCTCACGCGGACCACGATGCTCCTACAGGTCACGACATGGGCGGCCTGAACAGCATGGCCCTATCAGCCACCCTGCACTGCCTCACCGGCTGCGCCATCGGCGAGATCGCGGGACTGATGACCGGCACCGCCATCGGTCTCAGCGCCGGGTGGACCATCGTGCTCGCCGTCAGCCTGGCGTTCCTGTTCGGCTACGCCCTGTCCACGTTCCCGCTGGTCAAGGCTGGGCTCAGCGTCGGTGCTGCCCTGTCCGTCGTCTTTGCAGCTGACACCCTCTCTATCGCCACCATGGAAGTCGTCGACAACGCGGTGATGGCAATCATCCCCGGCGCGATGGAGGCAGGACTCGTGAACTGGGTGTTCTGGGTGTCGATGATGATTGCCCTCAGTGCTGCGTTCGCCGCGGCCTACCCGGTGAACCGGTACCTGCTCGCACGCGGCAAGGGTCACGCGCTGACTCACGACTACCACGGTGGCGGCACCCCGGTCACGGGTGCGCGCCGCTACATCCCCAGCCTGTCCTCCACCACGCTCGCGGCGGTCATCGTCGCGTTCCTACTTGGTGGTCTCGTGGTGTCCGTGGCCGTCGAGATCGGTTTCGGGGACCCGGAGCAGAACGGACACGCATCAGGGCGCTGAGGCGCTCAGCGGGACGGTTCAGCCAGCTCGCACCAATCCGGTGTGACGTGCGTCACGAACCCCCGGTGCAGGGGACCCGTCGCCACCTAGGAGGCACACATGTTTGACAGCAGGAAGAAGCGTTTTGCGTTCGCCGGAGCAGTAGCCGCAGCGGCGATCACCGCAGCAGTGATCCCCATGGGCATGGCCGTCGCTGGCCACAGCAACACCGTGCTAGCAGCAGACCTGGACGGTCGCGCCGAGGTCGGCCCCGACAAGCGCCTGGCCGGTGACCCGAACGGGAGGGGCGAGGCCTACGTCTTCGGCGTCGACGGCGACCCGAAGACACTGTGCTACGTGCTGACCGTCGACAAGATCGGGACGCCGATGGCGGCGCACATCCACGAGGCAGCCGCTGGCTCCAACGGTGCAGTCGTGGTGAACCTGGCTGCGCCTGCTGACGGAAACGCGGCCGACTGCCTGACCGAGGGCGAGGCCGGCAAGTTCGTCGGGGACCAGACCGTCGCGGAGATCCTGGCCAACCCCAGCAACTACTACGTCAATGTGCACAACGCCGAGTACCCGAACGGCGCTGTTCGCGGGCAGCTGATGGCCGAGCGTTAGATCGCAGGCAGCTGACACGCGGGGGTATGAGCCCCGCGTGGTCGACTTTGCGGTCGTGATCAACCCAGGTCCGATGGGGCAGGCCTGCTGGTGGCATCCCCGTCGTCGTACGCCTGTCGCATCCGTAGATCTCGGCGTGGATCACTCGGTGCGCAGCACCCATCTGCGGGCCGGCCGACACGCGATGAAATCCAAGCGGTCCGCATCGCCGAACCGAGTGGGTTGCAGCCCCTCGCCGTACGGCCCTGGGAAGAGCAGCAGCCCGTCACGGCCGGTGAGATGGGTCGGGAGGTGCTCGGTCAGGACCGTGCAGACGCTTGCCGGAACCCGCTGGTCCCGGAAACACCTCAACGATGCCGGGGCTTGCAGTTCACCAGCCGTTTTGCGCGTTCTGCCAGTGTACGTCGCGTGCTCCTCGACGTGGCTGACTCCGATCCGTGCGGCTTCGACCACTGCGGCAGCGGCCGCGACCGTGGGTGTGCATGCCGCGACAGGCGCGGCGATGGCGTCGACCGATCGCCTCACCGAGCTCGAGGCGAACCAGCCGTTTGACGTCTGCGGTTCAGGAGACTGCTTCCTGGCTCTCGACCTCGAGGTGAGAGATCCGGCCGCGCTGCGGGTGGGAGAACGACGCGCCGAGCACGTGGCTGACCGTGCGGGCCAGGATCTTGAGGTCCATCCACATCGACCAACCCTGGATGTAGTTGTGGTCGAAGATCGCGCGCTCGACGACAGAGGTGTCCCCACGCAGACCATGGATCTGCGCCCAGCCGGTGAGCCCCACAGGCATCCGGTGACGGGCGCCGTAGATCGGAATGGACTCGGTGAAGGCGTCCACGAAGTGAGGGCGCTCCGGACGCGGTCCGACCAGACTCATCTGGCCCACGAAGACGTTCCACAGCTGCGGCAGCTCGTCCAGCGATGTGCGTCGGATGAACCGACCGACGGGACCGATCCGCGCGTCTCCCGTGATGTTCCAGGTGGTGTCGGCCTCCCCCGGTGCGGTGGGACGCATCGAGCGGAACTTGATCAAGGTGAAGCGGGAGCCGTCGAGTCCCACCCGCTCTTGGCGGAAGAGCACCCCGGGACCTCCCTCGACCCGCACCGCGAGGGCCACCGCGAGCAGCACGGGTGAGGTCAGCAGGAGCGCGAGGCCGGAGACCACGATGTCGAAGCTCCGCTTGGCCAGGCGGCTCGACGTCGCTGCCTGACCGAAGGTGTAGCGCAGGAGCGGGATGCCCCACGCCTCGTCGAGACGCCGTGTGCCGGGTGGCACCATGTAGTCGGCCGAGGGCACCAGGAAGAGGTGGCATCGCAGCCGCTCGCACATGCGTAGGACCTCCGACACCTCCGCAGCGCGGTCGCTGTCGACGGCGACCAGCAGCTCGCACGCCTCGCACTCGTCCATGAGCCGACACAGCTCACGGCTTCCGCCCAACCATGGAACCGGGGTCGGCTTGCGCGGAGGCTCGTTGTCGACCAGGCCGATCACCTCGAGACCGAACTCCGGGTGCTCGCCAAGGACCGTGCTCAGTGTGATCGCCAGGTCGCCGGCACCGTAGACCAGCGTCCGGTGGCGCACGGTCCCGCAGCTCCGCTCGGCCCGCACGAACGCGTAGGCCGCAGCGCGAGTCAACGCGAGCGCTATCACGAGGGCCACGAGGTAGAGGCCCGCCGGCCGCCCGAGGAGCGGCTGCGCCGAGAGGATCGCGTTGGTGGTCGTCCCGATCATGACCGCGATGCCGATCGACGGCAGGTCGTCGAGCACGGACAAGGTCAGTCGTGACCTGAAGAGCCCCGCGGCGTGCAGGTAGATGAGCGACGCTGTGGTCACGACCACGACGTTGAACGGGGTCGAGTCTGGGTGGAGGAGCGCAGTCACCCCGGCGATCGCCATGATGTCGCAGACCAGCAGGAGCGGGCCTGTGCGGTGTCGCGTCGAGCTCCGTGCGACGCGGGCGATCAGTGCGTGCACGAGAACCTCCCACTCCTCCGGTTCCAGCCCACGTGGGCCGAGCTCACCCCACTAGTGCCTGCCAGCGCGCGTTTGATCCGTGGCGTTGAGGTGATCTTCACCCACCCCCATACTGGTGTGATGCGATGGGTGACGCGCGCGTGGAGGCCGCTCCTGGCCGGACTCCTCAGCCTGCTCCTGCTGCCCGCCGCCGCGGTCATCGACGACCACGGACGAACGGGCGCGCCTGCCGACCTGCGACACGCCGCGACGGCTCGGGCGGCTCCTCGGACGCCGGACCTCGGCGTCCAGTTCCACGGCACGTGGTCCCACTACGACCGGGCGAAGCGTGCCGCGGTCCTCGACCGCATCGCTGAATCGGGAGCACGCTGGGTGCGACTGGACGTGAGCTGGGCGATGATCCAGCCGCACCGCGGCTCCTATGACCGCAAGTGGGGCGTCCGGCTGGTCGACCAGGTCCTCAGGCAGTCGAAACGGCGCGGGTTGCGCGTCCTGGTGACGTTCTGGCTGACACCCGCATGGGCCAACGGGGGCAAGGGTGAGCGCGTCGCCCCCGACGACGTCTCCGACTACGCCGAGGCGATCGCGTGGGCGGCCCGGCGTTGGCACGACCGCGTCGGGGCCTGGGAGGTCTGGAACGAGCCGAACTCCGGTGACTTCCTCGTGGGCGCTGATCCCGCGCAGTACACCGACCTGCTCTGCGCGGCGACTGAGGCCCTTCGCAGTCAGGACGACACGGTCCGGGTCGTTCTCGGCGGCCTGATGTACAACGACGACACGTGGTTGAGACGCGCCTACACGGCGGGGGCGCGAGGATGTTTCGACATCCTGGGGGTGCACCCCTACATGGCTCCTGCCGACGCTCCGCCCGGCCTGAAGGACGTCGGTGAGCCGTGGCGGCTACGCCATCTCGATGCGATCCGTCGCGAGATGAAGCGGCAGGGCGACCGGCGACCCGTGTGGGCCACAGAGTTCGGGTGGAGCTCGCACCGCAACGTGCAGGGAGCCCCGGCGTGGAAGCGGGGCGTGAGCGAACAGAAGCAGGCGGCGTACGCCGTGCGTGCCATGAAGCTGCTCGGCCGTGACCACCCCTATGTCAAGAAGGCCTTCTGGTACAAGGACCTCGCCAGCGGGGAAGCCGGGCGTCATCACGACGGCTACGCAATGCTGCGTCGCGATCTCTCGCCCAAGCCGGTGTTCTGGGCGTTCCGTCGACTGCTCGGGTGAGGGCGATGGTATCGCCGGAGCCGTTCGGCACGCCGATTCTGCACGTGTCGCAACCAGTGGAGGCGGGCGTGGCTCAGGTGGTCGCCGACCTCGTGGGGGTGCAGACGGGAGCCGGGCAACATGTGATCGTCGCGTGCCCGCGTGGGCACCTGCAAGACCTGGCGCGAGCTGCCGGGGCCGAGGTGTTGACCTGGTCGGCGGCGCGGGGTCCGGGGGTCCGGACTGCCGGCGAGCTGTCCGGGCTGTCGCATGTCATCCGCCGCGCGCGTCCCGGTCTCGTGCACCTGCACAGCTCGCAGGCCGGGCTGGCGGGGCGTCTCGTGGTTCGGGGTCGGATCCCGACGGTGTTCAGCCCGCACGCGTGGTCCTGGCAGTCCATGAGTGGGAGTGGTCGCAGGGCGGCGGTCGCCTGGGAGCGACGCGCGGCGCACTGGTCGCATGCGATCGTCTGCGTCAGTGACGGCGAACGCCTGGCCGGCCTCGAGCAGCGCATCCCCGGGTCGCTGCTGGTGATCCCCAACCGCGTCGACGCCGACCTCGGCGCCCAGATCGGTCACGCCACCGAAGCGGCGGCCCGACGCGCACTCGGTCGGGGGGAGACCACCCGGCTGGTGGTCTGCTGTGCGCGACTGGCCGAGCAGAAGGGACACGACGATCTGCTCGAGGCCTGGCGACTGGTCACGGCTTCGCGTCCCGGTCCCGAGCTGGTGTTGGTGGGTGACGGCCCGCTGCGCTCCGAGCTCGAGCGCGCTGCGGACGATCTGCCGGGGGTGTCCTTCGCCGGATGGCGCTCCCGCGTCGAGTGCCTGCGGTGGATGCGGGCAGCGACGATCGTTGTGTGCCCCTCACGCTACGAGGCGATGTCGCTGGTGCCGCTGGAGGCCGCCGCTCTGGGCACACCGGTGGTCGCGACCCGTGTGGAGGGAATGACAGCCCCCTCGTCGGCCCCGTTGTCGCCCGACGCGCGGAGGATGGTGGGGCCCGGCGATCCGGGGGCCCTCGCGGGCGCGTTGCTCGACCTGCTCGGGGACGACGAGGCGCTGGATCGAGGCGGCCGTGAGGCCGCGACGTGGTCACGTGGCCAGGCCGCGACGTCGAGTCCCGGATCGGAGTACCTCGCGCTGTACGACCGCGTTCGGCGTGCCCACTCCGGATGACGCTGGTACACGCCAGCGACAGCTGACCGCCCCGCGTGCCACGATGGCCACCCTCGTTTGTCGGGCGTGAGGGGGATCGACGGGTGGCCGAGACGCTACGACGGGTGATGCGCTGGCGGTGGCCGCTGATCGTGGTCGCCTTCCTGCCCAGCGCCCTGGTCGCCGTGACGCTGGTCGAGCTCCAGCCCGAGCGGCACGAGGCAGTGAGCGTGATCGCGGTGGTCCCGGGCAGCTCCGAGGTCGCCGATCGGGACCTGATCCAGCTGGCCGTCGATCGCTACGTGGTCCTGCTCCAGTCGGAGGGCGTGCTGCTCAGGGTCGCCCAGGAGTCCGGCGTCTCCCTGGCCGCGCTGCGTTCCGGGGTGAGGGTGGCTGCCGCGCCGCAGTCGGCGAACGTGCGAGTCGTCGCGTCCACGCCGACGGCGCGCCAGTCCCGGGCCGTGGCCAACGCGGTGGCCGAGGAGGGGGTGAGCCTGGCCGCGAGCGATCCGACGGTAGGTGTCGAGGTCCTCGCCTCGGCCACCGATCAGGCGCTGCCGTTGACGGCCTCCCCCGGCTCCTGCAGGCGGTCCTGCTCCTGGCCGCGTTGGCGGTGGCGCTCGGCGGGGCGTACGCCCTCGAACTGGCACGGCCGAGGATCCGCACGGCCGAGGACGTCGAGGCGGCGACCGGAGTGGGGCTGCTGGGCGCGGTGCCGGACCTCGTCGACGGAGGTCCGATCACCCTGACGACCCACGACCCACGGGCCGCCGAGCTCTGGCACGGGTTCCTGGAAGGCGGCCGCGATCTCTGGGACGTTCCGACCACATACGTCGTCCAAGTGGGTCCGGGAGCGGGGGGTTCGACTGCTGCCTACGCGCTGGCGAGGGCGTCGGCCGACCACGACGAGTCGGTCGTCCTGGTCGATGCCGAGGGTGAACGGGCCGAGCTGAGCAGGAGGCTCGGCCTGCCCGTCAGCCTGGGTCTCGACGCGGTCCTCGGTCAGCCCGACCTGCTCCCGGCCGCCGCGTACGACCTCCACGGGCTCGCCGTGGTTGCGACGCGGCAGCTCCCCGACGCCGGACGCCTGCGAGGTGACCAGCTCGGGGACGTGCTGAGGGCAGCCGAAGACCGTTGGAACCGGGTTCTCGTCAACGCCTCGACGGTTCAGGGTCCGGCGCTGAGCGAAGCGGCGAGCGGTCTCGCGGACGTCGTCGTGGTGGTTGCGCTGGGCACCCCGGTCGCCGAGGTACGACGTGACGTCGGCAGGTTGCGACGCATCGGACTGCCCCTGCGCGGAGCAGTGCTCGAGCTCCCCGAG
>CAVYGL010000029.1:0-67699 GCA_963767995.1 uncultured Actinomycetota bacterium | reverse complement strand
CTGTAGGTGCCGAGCCGCTTGACGAACTGGTCGGTCAGGCTCATCGCCTGCTCGCGCTCGTCGGGCAGGTCGAGGCCGCCGTCGGTGGACGCACGTCCGCCGGCGGTCAGCCAGATCAGGAGCGCGACGCAGACGGCCACGACCAGCGCCAGCGAGGCGGCGACCGCGACCCGGACCCGGGGAGTCAGTCGCGCGTCAGCAGGGGCTGGAGGTAGAGCCACTTCCACGTCTCCTCTCCCAGGCTGCGGGGGGCCACGCTACCGCCACGCTCGAGGCGCTGGATCTCGACGGGGTCGGACGTGACGTCCCCGGTCTCGGGGTCGTACGCGAAGTCCGCGGGCCCCCAGCCGGTCGCGGGCCGCGGCGCCTGGATGTTCTGGGCACCACGCGCGTTGGTCTCCGAGGCGGGCGCCGTGCAGCGGGTGTCCTCCTTCATCGGCCGGTTGCTGCCGTCGAGCGGCGAGCGGCGGTCGGTGCCCTCGTAGCCCTCGTGGCACACGTGCGGTTCCGTGGTCAGGATCATCCCGAAGTGGGCGTCGTAGAGGCCGGTGCCGGGCGACTTGGCGACCACCGTGTAGCCGCCCTCGACCACGTAGGGGTAGATCACGAGCAGCTGCTCGATGCCGTCGAGGTGCTTGACCACGACCTCGCCGGTGGTGACCAGGTTGTTGATCAGCTCGCCGAGCTCGACCTCGTTGTCCTCGAGGAACACCCGCAGCTCGTTCGCGCCGAGCGAGCCGTCCTCGATGAGCGAGCGGAGGTCCGCGTCGCGGTTGGCGACCGTCGTGGAGAAGGCGGACAGGTCGCGGGCGAACCGGCGGAACGCGCTCTCGGAGTCGATCTGTCCGTTGAGGACCGTGTTGGCGTCGCGGATCAGGTCCACCGTGACGTCGAAGTTCGCCTCGGCGGTGGTGATGAACGAGTTGCTGCTGTCGAGGATCGTCTGCAGGTCGCCGCCGGCGTCGTTGAAGGCCAGGCCGAACTCGGACGTCACCGTGCGGAGGTCCTCGCCGTCGACGCTGCGCACCGTCTCGTCGAGGTGGGTGAGCAGCGTGTCGGTGGAGATCGGGACGGCCGTGCGGTCGGTGGCGATCTCGGAGTCGTCGCGCAGGAACGGTCCCTTGTCGCTCTGCGGCTGCAGCTCGACGTACTGCTCGCCCACGGCCGAGCGGTTGCCGACGAGGGCGCGGGCGTCGGCGGGGATGTCGTCGAACTCGTTGTCGATGTCGAGGACCACGTCGACGCCGTCGTCGGTCAGCACCAGCCGGTCGACCTGGCCGACGCGGACCCCGCGGTAGGACACCTCGGCGCCCGCGAAGGCGCCGCCGGAGTCGGCGAAGTGGGCGACCACGGTGTAGCTCTGGTCGAGGAACACCCGGTCCAGCCGGGCGTAGCGGGCACCCACGAAGCTCACGCCGATCAGCGTGATCAGCGCGAAGACGAGCAGCTGCACCTTGGTGCGACGGGTGATCATCGCTGCACCACCCCCGGGAGGAGCAGGCTGACGAGGGCCGGGTCGTACAGGTCCATCAGCTCGCGCACGGTCGGTCCCTCGGCGCGCTGGACGGGACCGGTGCCCGGCCGCCCGAGCCCCGTGGGGAGGAGCGTCGTCGGGAGGATCGTCGAGGGCAGCGAGGTCGGGATCGGTCGTCGGGATGACGGTGGTCGGGACCGGGATCGGCGGGGACGGCAGGCCGGGGATCGTGTTGAGCTCGCGGCACACGTCCTTGTCCTTGTTCTCCGGCTTGGCGCACTCCTCGCGCAGCTGGAGGAGCTTCTGCACGTTGGCCAGGACCTTCTTGCAGGCCTCGCTCGTGAGCGAGCCGCTCTGGAGGCACGCGAGCACGTCGTTGATGATGATCGTCGGGTCGAGGACCGTCGGGAGGTTGGTCGGCAGCGACGGGGTCGCACTGGCGCCACCCGCGACGTCGATGTCGAGGGTGATCGAGAGGTTCGTGTAGTCGCCCATGTGCAGGTTGCGGGCCACCTGCGGGTCGCGGCCGACCGACTCGTCGACGAACGGGTACGTCAGGAAGACGTGGAACGCGTTGGTGAAGTCGTCGCCCGACGCGGCGAGCTGGGTCAGCACCGGGTCGAGCCGCTGCAGCGAGGTGATCGTGGCGCCCTTGGAGCGCGCGATCACGTCGACGGCGACGGACGACAGCTCGTCGAGCGCGGTCAGCATCTCGACGAGGTCGTCGCGCTGGCGGTCGATCGAGTCGAGGGCGCTCGGCAGCTCCTCGAGGGCCTTGTCGATCGTCGGGAGCTGCTTCTCGGCGGCGATCGCGAGCCGGTTGAGCGACTCGATCGCGTCGACGATGTCCGCCTTGTTCTCGTCGAGCTGGCCGGTGAAGACGCGGAGCTGCTCGAGCACCGACCGCGCGGAGTCCTCACGACCCTCCAGGGCCAGGTTGAGCTCCTGGGTGATGGTCTTGAGCTGGGCGACCCCGCCGCCGTTGAGCAGCAGGCTGAGGGCGCCGAGCACCTCCTCGACCTCGGGGTTGCGGCCGGCGCGCTCGATCGGGATCTTGTCCCCGTCGGCGAGCGCGTTGGCGCTGGCGCCCTGGTCGGGCGCGCTGAGCTCGACGAACTTCTCGCCGAGGAGGCTGGTCTGGCGCAGCTCGGCGACCGCGTTGTCGGGCAGCTCGACGTCGCGGCGCACCTCGAGCGTGACGAGGGCCTGGTAGCCCTCGAGGTCGATCGCGGTCACCTTGCCGACGCTGACGTCGTTGACCTTGACCGTCGACTGCGGCACGAGGTCGAGGACGTCGGCGAACTCCACCTTGATCGTCATCGGGTTGTCGCCGACGTCGGGCCCGCCGGGCAGCGGCAGGGAGTAGACGCTGGCGTCGCACGACGACAGGGCCAGCGCTGCCGCTCCGGCCATCGCGAGTGCCTTCAGCCGCTTCATCGCTCCACCTCCACGAGACCACCGAGGGTGGGGTCGAACACGTCCTGCGCCGGCAGCGCGTCGGCCTTGCCGAGCGCGCCGGGACGCCTCTTGCCGAGCAGGTCCGTGATCGTGTTGCACACCTGTCCCGATCGCTCCACCTGGCCGACGAACCCGCACAGCAGGGCGGCGGGGTCGTACTGGATCTGGTTGATGGCCTCGCCGAGGTTGGCGCGGGTGTCGAGCGTGCCGGCCTGCGGGTTGTAGGTCAGGCCGAGGTTGTTGAGGGCCGCCGGTGCCACGTGCAGGATCTCGTCGAGCGCCGCCCGCTGGCGGACGAGCACCTTCGACACCCGGTTGAGGCCGCTGATGTTGCGGCTCAGCGAGTCCTTGTTCTCCTCCACGAAGCCCTTCACCGAGGTCAGCGCGACCGACAGGTTCTTGGTCGCGGCGACCAGCTCCTCGCGCTCGCCCTCGAGCATCGTCGAGACGTCCGCGAGCGACTGGTTGAACTGCCGCACCGTCTGGTCGTTGTCGGCGAGCGTCTTCATGAAGCCCTCGAGCGCCTCGACCGAGCCGAAGAGCTCCTCCTTGTTGCCGGCCAGCGTGGCGCTGAGCCGGGAGAAGTCCTTGATGGTCTGGCGGAACGTCGTGCCCTGGCCGCCGAAGTTGTCGGCGGTCACCGACAGCAGGTCGGACAGTGCGCCGGTCCTGTTGGCGCCGCGGGGGCCGAGTGCCACGTTGAGCCGGTCGAGGCTCTCGTAGATCTGGTCGAGCTCGAGCGGTTGCGAGGTGTCCTCGGTGCTCAGCTCGGCGCCGTCGGTGAGCACGTCGCCGGTGCCGGCGTACGCCGGGGTCAGCTGGACGTAGCGGTCGCCGACCACGGACGGCGCGATGATCACGGCCTTGGCGTCGCCCGGGAGCTGGACCGAGTCGTCGTACGCCATGGTGACCGTGACGTCGGTGCCCGTCGGCTCGACCTTGGTGACGGTGCCGACCGGCACGCCGAGCACGCGGACGTCGCTGCCCTCGTAGACCGAGATGGCACGCGGGAAGTGCGCGACGACGGTCTTGGTCGAGTCGCCGCCGAAGACGCTGACGGCGGCCGCCACGACGAACAGCAGCACGATGAGGGGGACGAGGAATCGCTTCACGAGGTCCATGGGTCAGCCCACCTGCGGAACGGGAGGGAAGTTGGAGATCCACGTGTCGAACCACGGACCGGTGCCGAGCGTGTTGGCGAAGACGCGGTAGAACGGCGCCATCAGCCGCAGGCTGCTGTCGAGGTTGTCCTCGTTCTTGTTGAGGACCGCGACCACGTTCTCCAGGTGCGCCAGGGCGGGCGCGAGGTCCTCGCGCGACTCGCGGATGAGCGCCGTGAGCTCCTTGGAGAGCGTCGTCGTCGACACGAGCAGGTCGTGGACGGCGTCGCGTCGGGCGACGAGCGCGCGGAACAGCACGTCGCCGTCCTCCATCAGGGCGATGATGTCCTGGTCGCGCTCGTCGAGCACGGTCGAGACCCGCTCGAGGTTGACCAGCAGCGAGTTGAGCTGCTCGTCCTTCTCCGCCACGTTGGCCGAGAGCCGGCTCAGCCCGGACAGGGCGCCGCGGAACTCGTCGGGGGTGTTGCGGGTGAGGTCGGCGAGCGTGGTCAGCGACTCGGCGAGCTGGTCGGTGTCGATCTGCTCGGAGGTGGACGCCAGGCCCTCGAAGGCCTCGACCACGTCGAAGGGCGAGGACGTACGCGCGGCCGGGATGGTGCCGTCCTCCTCGAGCTGGCCGCCGCCGGCCGGCTCCAGGGCGAGGAACATCGAGCCGAGGATCGTCTTGACCTTGATGGCGGCCCGCGTGTCCGTGCCGAAGCCGGCGGCCTCGTCGACCTTGAAGGTCACCTTCACCTGGGCCTTGTCGAGCTCGATCGAGTTGACCTTGCCGACCCGGACGCCGGCGATCCGCACCTCGTCGTTGACCTTGAGGCCACCGGCCTCGGTGAACATCGCGTGGTAGGTGTCGCCCCCGCCGATGATCGGCAGGTCGTCGGCGCGCAGGGCCGCGACGAGCAGCACCGCCAGGAGGGTGAGGCTCGCGGCACCCACGAGGACCGGGTTGCGCTCCCTGAACGGCTTCATCCGAGATCACACCGTCGGAGCCGGTCTTGTACTTCACCGGGAGCGAGATCGTTGCCGGGCAGGTTGACCCGGCCCTGGAACTCGCAGAGGTAGAAGTTGAAGAACGAGCCGTAGATGGCGGTGCGACCGATCTTGTCCAGCTTGATCGGCAGGACCTGCAGCGCCCGGTCGAGCTCGGCCTTGTTCTTGTCGATGTTGCCGGCCACGGCCCGCAGCTCCTTGATGTCCTTGACGAACGGCTCGCGGATGCCGTCGACGAGGGAGGCCGTCTCGACCGACAGGGCGGAGACGTCCTCGAGCGAGCCGAGGATCGCGTTGCGGTCCTTCTTCAGGCCGCCGACCAGGGTCCGGAACGACTGGATGAGCCGGGTGAGCTGCTGGTCGCGGTCGGCCACGTGGTCGAGCACCAGCGACAGGTTGTCGATCAGGTCGCCGATCACCTCGTCGCGGTCGGCCAGCGTGGAGGTCACCGACGCCGTGTGGGCGAGCAGTCCCTCCAGGGTGCCGCCCTCCCCCTGGAAGACCTGGATCAGCTCGTAGGACAGCTGGTTGACGTCGTCGGGCGAGAGCGCCTGGAAGAGCGGCTTGAAGCCGTTGAAGAGCACGGTGAGGTCGAGGGCCGGCCGGGTCCGGGAGACCGGGATGGTCGTGCCCGCCGCCAGCCGCTGGGTGTCGCCGACCTCCTGGGTGAGCGAGATGTAGCGCTGCCCCACGAGGTTGCGGTACTTGATGGTGGCGTTGGTGCCGCCGTTGACCGACGTGCCCTCGTCGACGGTGAAGCTGATGAGGGCGCGGGTGCGGTCGATGATCTCGACCTTGTCCACGGTGCCGACGCGGACGCCGGCGACGCGGATGTCGTCGCCCTTGTTGACGCCGGTCGCGTCGGTGAACTCGGCCCGGTAGTCGCGGGAGTCCCCGAAGCTGAGGTTGCCGATCGTCACGACCAGGACCGTGGTCGCGAGCGAGGTCACGACGACGAAGACCAGGAGCTTCACCAGGTCGATCGACGTCTTCTTGTCCAGGATCGGGCTCATCGCAGCGACACCTCCGCCCCGCGTGCCATCGGCCCGACGAGCAGCACGCCCAGGTCGGGCACGTCGTCCTTGCTGACGCCGAGACCGGGGGCCAGGAGCGCCTTGAGGAGCGCCGACTCGTCGCGTCCGCCGGCGTAGCCCGCGCCCGTGCCGGACCAGCCGGGCCCGACCCGGCTGGTGCCCTTGCCGGTGGGCGAGTTGACCCCGTCGACGAAGTCGGGCTGGGCGTTGAAGGGGTTGGCCTGGGTGAACGGGGGGTTGGGCAGCGTCCCGCAGTAGGGGCCGCGCTTGTCCCCGTAGACGGGGACGTCCTGCGGTCCGTAGGCGCGCGGCTGGTTGGGCAGCGTCTCCAGCACGATGTGCAGCGTGAAGCCGCGGAACGCCTCGGCCTGGAGCTTGCCCGCGCCCACGATGCCGCCGAGCAGGCAGGGGTACTCGGGCGCGTACTTCGCGAACACCTCGAGCTGCGCGGCGCCCAGCTCGCCGAGGCGTACGAGGTTGTCACCGTTGGCGCGGGTGAAGCGCTCGGCGACGGCCGAGAACTTCGAGACGTCGTTGAAGAGCGCCTTGAGCTTCTCCTCGCGGTCCTCGAGCGTCGTGGTCGTCGTGATGGTGTTGCGCAGGATCGTCGCGACCTCGGGCAGCACGTCGGCGTACGTGTCGGAGACGTCGGCGGTCAGGCGCAGGTCCTCGATCAGGGCGGGCAGCTCGGGGTTGAAGCGGACCAGGTAGCGGTCGAGCGTCTCGATGCTCTCGCCGAGCTGGTCGCCGCGGCCCTCGAGCGCGGTGGCGACCGCGTTGAGCGTGGTGTTGAGGTCGGCCGGCTGGACCGCGCGCAGGAGCGGGTAGAGGTCGCTGAGCACCTGCTCGACCTCGATCGAGAGGTTCGTGCGCTCGATCACGTCGCCGGCCGCGATCGTCCGGCCGGACGAGCCGCCCTGCGGGATGACCAGCGACACGAACTTCTCGCCGAAGAGCGTCTTGGGGAGGATCGAGGCGGTCACGTTCTCCGGGATGTCCGTGGTGCGGTCCTGGTAGAGGCCGAGCGTGATGTCGGCGCCCTGCGCGGTCGGCTGGTAGTCGAGCACCTCGCCGACGATGACGCCCTTGATCTTGACGTCGGCGCGCATCGGCAGCTGCAGCCCGATCTTCGAGGCCTTCACCGTCACCTCGTCGTAGTCGGTGAACTTCTTGGTGAACACGCCGTAGGTGAGCCACACCGAGGCCAGCATGAGGGTCAGGAAGACGACTCCGAGTGCCTTGAGCTTCATGGCCGCCTCACCCCGCCAGTCGCACGGTGGTGGACGTGCCCCAGATGGCCATGGAGAGCAGCAGGTCGAGGACGTTGATCGCCACGATGCTGGAGCGCACCGCTCGACCCACGGCGACACCCACGCCGGCCGGACCGCCGGAGGCGTTGTAGCCGTGGTAGCAGTGGATCAGGATGACCGTGACGGCGAAGACCAGGACCTTGCCGAACGACCACAGGACGTCGCCCGGCGGCAGGAACGCGTTGAAGTAGTGGTCGTAGGTGCCCGCCGACTGGCCGTAGAACTGGGTCACCACGAGCCGGCTGGCGTAGTACGACGACAGCAGGCCGACGACGTACAGCGGGATGATCGCGATCAGGCCGCCGACCACGCGGGTGGCGACCAGGAACGGCATCGACGGGATCGCCATCACCTCGAGGGCGTCGACCTCCTCGGAGATGCGCATGGCGCCCAGCTGGGCGGTGAAGCCGCAGCCGACCGTGGCGGCGAGGGCGATGCCGGCGACGAGCGGCGCGATCTCGCGGGTGTTGAAGTAGGCGGAGACGAAGCCCGAGAAGGCGGCGGTGCCGAGCTGGTTGAGGGCGGCGTAGCCGGAGAGGCCCACCTGCGCACCGGTGAAGAAGGTCATGCCGATGATGACGCCGACGGTGCCGCCGATGACGGCGAGCGCGCCCGTGCCGAGGGTGACCTCGGCCAGGATCCGCAGGATCTCGCGCGGGTAGCGGGTGACCGAGCGCGGGATGGCCCGGAGCACGCCCAGGTGGAAGGCGAGCTGGCCGCCGAGGGTGTCGAGCGAGGCGAGGGGCTTGAAGGCCATGGTCAGCCGCCCTTCGGGGGGATGATCTGGAGGTAGATCAGGCTCAGCACGAAGTTCGCCACGAAGAGCAGCAGGAACGTGATGACCACGGACTCGTTGACCGCGTCACCCACGCCCTTCGGCCCGCCGTTGGCGTTCATGCCCTTGTAGGACGCCACGACGGCCGCGATCAGGCCGAAGACGAGCGCCTTGATGAGGCCGATCCACAGGTCGGGGAGCTGTGCGAGCGCGGTGAAGCTGGCCAGGTAGGCGCCGGGCGTGCCGTCCTGCAGGATCACGTTGAAGACGTAGCCACCGGTGACGCCGACGACGCTGACCATGCCGTTGAGGAAGAACGCCACGAGCATGCAGGCCAGGACACGGGGCACGACGAGGCGCTGGATCGGGTCGATGCCCAGCACCATCATCGCGTCGAGCTCCTCGCGGATCTTGCGGGCGCCGAGGTCGGCGGCGATCGCCGAGCCGCCGGCGCCGGCGATCAGGAGGGCGGTGCCGATGGGCGCCGCCTGCTGGATCACCGCGAGCACCGAGGCGGAGCCGGTGAACGACTGCGCGCCGAACTGCTTGATGAGCCCACCGACCTGCAGCGCGATGACCGCGCCGAACGGGATGGCGACCAGTGCGGTGGGCACGATCGTCACGGACGCGATGAACCACGCCTGCTGGATGAACTCGCGCAGCTGGAACGGGCGCCGGAAGAGCGCCCGGAAGACGTCGAGGGCGAACGCGAAGAGGTTGCCCGCGACACTGAGGGGCGCGAGCGCGCGCGAGGACATGGTGGTGGCCACTGGTCGTCAGGCTCCCGGGGCCAGGCCGGCGTTGCTGGTCTCGAACGATCCGGGCGGCGGCGTGATGCCGTGCTCCTTGCACCACTCGCCCGGCGGGCGCTGGCTGCGTCGCGGGATGCCGTTGGACGGCTCCTGCTGGAGCGGGATGGGGGGCAGCGGCGGCAGCTCCTGGCCCTCCTCGGAGGCGAGCTCGTCGGCGTCCTTCTCCTCCGACATGCCGATCGGCCCCACGCGCTGCGCGTTGAGGAACTGGCGCACGACCGGCTCCTCGGAGCTCAGCAGCTGCTCGCGCGGGCCGAACATCGCCAGGTGGCGGTGGTAGAGCAGACCGATGTTGTCGGGCACCGTCCGGGCGGTGTTGACGTCGTGGGTGACGATCAGGAAGGTCGCGTCGATCTGGGCGTTGAGGTCGATGATCAGCTGGTTGAGGAACGCCGTACGCACCGGGTCGAGGCCGGAGTCGGGCTCGTCGAAGAGGACGATCTCCGGGTCGAGCACGAGGGCGCGGGCCAGGCCGGCGCGCTTGCGCATGCCGCCGGAGATCTCGCCGGGCAGCTTGTCCTCGGCACCGAGGAGGCCGACGAGGTCCATCTTCTCCATGACGATCGCGCGCACCTCGGACTCGGACTTCTTCGTGTGCTCGCGCAGCGGGAAGGCGACGTTGTCGTAGAGGTTCATCGAGCCGAACATGGCGCCGTCCTGGAACAGCACGCCGAAGAGCTTGCGGATCTCGTAGAGGTCGCGCTCGGAGCAGCTCGCGATGTCGGTGCCCTCGATGAGGATCGAGCCCTTGTCGGGCTTGAGCAGGCCGATGAGGGTCTTGAGGAAGACGGACTTGCCCGTGCCCGACGGGCCGAGCATCACGCAGATCTCCCCAGCCGGGATCGTGAGGGTCACGTCGCCCCAGATCAGCTGCTTGCCGAACGACTTCGTGAGGTCGTTGACCACGATCTCCACGCCCATGTACGCCGACCCTTCCTCCCCGTCGCTGGTGGCTACTCCTCAGTAGAGCAACGGCCGAACGGGCGTGAGGTTACGCCCTGGTGCGACGGTCGTCACGCAACCTAGGGGTGAGGCGGCCGTCCACGATGTCAGGCGCGGCGGCGGCGGATCTCGGCGTTGATCGCGGGGATGACCTCGTGCAGGTCACCGATCACGGCGTGGGTGGCCTTGGTGACCATCGGGGCGTCCGGGTCGGTGTTGATGGCCAGGATCGCCTTGGCCGTGCTGCACCCCGCCCAGTGCTGGATGGCGCCGCTGATGCCGCACGGGATGTAGAGGTCGGGCGAGATCCGGCTGCCGGTCTGGCCGACCTGCTCGTGGTGCGGCCGCCAGCCCAGCGACGTCACGACGCGGGACACCCCGAGCGGGGCGTCGAGGAGCTCGGCCAGCTCGAGCAGGTCGCCGAAGCCCGTCGGCCGAGCCGGCGCCGCGGCCGGCGCCGACGACGACGCGGGCCGACTTGAGCGCGCCCGACAGGTCGGGCTCGGGCTCGTCGGTCGAGACGACCCGGGCCACCAGGTCCGCGTCGGCGATCTCCGGCTTCTCGACCACCAGCTCGCCCGCACCGGCTGCGTCCGCGGGGACGGCCTGCACGGCGTGCCCGGCGACGGTGAAGACCGCGGGCCGCTGGGACAGCTGCATCTCCTCGAGCGCCGCGCCGCCGACGACCTGCCGGGTGACGGTGAACGGCGACAGCCCGCCGAAGGAGATCACGTTGGCGGCCATCGGCACCCCGGTCCGGGCGCCGACGTGCGCGAGCACCTCGTTGCCGCGGGGCGTGCCGGCCGCCATCACGACGACCGAGCCGGCCCGCTCGCGGACCTCGATCAGCCCTGCGGCCCACGCGGCGCCGGCGAAGGAGTCGTACGCCGACCCGGTGAGCGCGTGCACGCGCCGCACGCCGTAGGAGGCGAGGACGCCGACGAGGGCGTCGTCGGGCGTGCCGACCACGACCGCGTCGATCGGCACCCCGCCGCCGGCGGCGGACAGCTCGCGGGCGAGCGTGACGGCTTCACGGGAGGTCTCGACGGCCTCGCCGGCGGGCGTGACCTCGACCAGGACGAGGATCATCGGGCCAGCACCCCCAGCTGCTCGAAGAGGTCGACCACGGCGGGCGCGGCGGCGGCGCCCTCGCCGAGGACCTCGACGGTCGAGGGCGACGGCGGCGGGAGCACGAGGCGTACGCGCGACGGGCCGACGGGAGCGGCCGCGGGCTGACGCTCCTCGATCGGGACCTTCTTGGCCTTCATCCGGCCGGGCACCGACGGGTAGCGCGGCTCGACGCCGCCCTCGAGCACGGTCACCACTGCGGGCAGCGGCAGTCGGAAGGTCTCGTGGCCGTCCGGGCCGGAGCCGTTCGCGGTGACCTCGCCTCCCGACACCGAGACGGAGCTGACGCCGTTGACGACCGGCCAGCCGAGCTCGTACGCCAGCCGGATCCCGACCTGGAAGTCGCCGCTGTCGGCGGCGTCGTTGCCCAGCAGCACCAGCTGGTGGGACGTGCCGGCCGCCTCGTGGTCGCGGACGACCGCGGCGATCTCGCGAGCCACGTCGGCGGGGCCGTAGGTCTGGGGCTCGGCGACGACGTGGGTCGCGGCGGTGCACCCGACGGCGAGCGCGGCGCGGAGCTGCTCGACCGCGTCGGCGTCACCGAGGCGTCATGACCGTGGCCGTGCCGCCCTCGGCGGCCGCCACCTGGACGGCGATCTCGACGGCGCACTCCTCGTGGGCGCTCATGGTGAAGCCGGCGAAGCGGCCGTCGACGCCCTGGCCGTCCTCGGTCAGGACGACCTCGCTCGAGGAGTCGACGACGCGCTTGACGCAGACGAGCGGACTCGCCATCAGCGGATCCGCTCGTTGGTCGGGTCGAGGAGCGGGGTGGCGTCGATCGAGCCGACGGTCACGGGGTAGAGCTCCTCCATGTAGGACACGGCCAGCTCGGTGCCGATGACGGCCTGCTCGGGCGGCAGGTAGGCCAGCAGCACGTGCTTGCCGAGCGACGGCGCCGAGCCCGCGCTGGTGACGTAGGGGTGGTGCCCGTGGCCGTCGGTGAGCGCGCCGCCGTCGCGGGTGAGGATCGGCTCGCCGCCCAGCATGTAGCGCTTCACGCCGGACGCGGACGTGTGGTCGTCGACGGTCAGCGTGCACAGCACCGTCTGCAGGGACGCGTCCCGCTGGGCGAGGTAGGCCTCCTTGCCGACGAAGTCGGCCGCCTTCACCTTGGGCCGCTGCATGCCGGCCTCCATGATGCTGCGCTCGCCGTCGAGCTCGGCGCCGTAGGCGCGGTAGCCCTTCTCGATGCGACCGGTCGTGCCGTAGACACCGATGCCGGCCGGGACCGCGCCGTGCGGCGCACCCGCCTCGAGCAGCGCCTCCCACAGGTCGGCCGCCTGCGACATCGGGACGTAGAGCTCCCAGCCCAGCTCGCCGACGTACGAGATGCGCGAGGCGAGGACGGTGATGCCGGACACCGTGATCTCGCGGCAGCTCAGGAACCCGAAGCCAGCGTCGGAGACGTCGTCGGAGGTCAGCGAGGACAGGATGTCGCGGGCCCGCGGCCCCCAGATGCCGATCGTGGAGACGTCGTCGGTGAGGTCGGTCAGGGTGGTGGTGCCGTGCTCGGGCAGGTGGCCGGAGAACCAGGCCCGGTCGGCCATGCCGTGGGCGCCGCCGGTGACGACGCGGAAGTGGTCGTCGCCGAGCCGCATCACCGTGAGGTCGGAGCGGAAGCCGCCCTTCGCGTCGAGGACGGGCGTGTAGATGACCTTGCCGACGGCGACGTCGCACTGCGCCACGCAGGTGCCCTGGACGACGTCGAGCGCCTCGGGGCCCTCGATGTCGAAGATGCAGAACGCCGACAGGTCGATCACCGCGGCGGCCTCGCGCATCCGGAGGTGCTCGGCGTTGATGATCGGGCTCCACCAGCGCGAGTCCCACTCGTGCTCGCGGGGCATCACGGCGTCGCCGTACTCCTCGAGCAGCGCGGCGTTGGACTCGTACCAGAACGGCCGCTCCCAGCCGGCGGTCTCGAAGAACACCGCGCCGAGCTTGGCCTGCGAGTCGTGCATCGGCGAGAGGCGCTGGTCGCGGTCGGACTCGTACTGCTCGGCCGGGTGGATGATCCCGTAGGTCTTGATGAACGACTCGGTGGTGCGCAGCCGGGTGTGCTCGCGCCGCTTCTGGTGCTGGTGGAAGCGGGCGATGTCGCTGTGGTGCAGGTCGATCTCGGAGTGGCCGTGGGTCATCCACTCCGCGACCGCGCGACCGACGCCGGGGCCTTCCTTGATCCAGACGGCCGAGGCGGTCCAGAGCCCGCCCACCTCGCTCTCGCCCAGGATCGGGTTGCCGTCGCAGGTGAGCGACAGCAGGCCGTTGATGGCGTAGCGCATCTCCGCGCCCTCGGCGCCGAGCAGCTCCGGCATGAGCTCGTAGGCCTGCTCGAGCTGCGGGTCGAAGTCGTCCTCGGTGAAGGGCATCTCGGTCGGCGAGAGCTTGGCCTGCTCGATCGAGGGGATGTCCTCGGGCTCGTGGAGGATCGCGCGGTGGGCGTACGAACCGACCTCCATGTCGGCGCCGTGCTGGCGCTCGTAGCAGAAGGTGTCCATGTCGCGGACGATCGGGAACGAGATCTCGCCGTCGGTCCCGGCCAGCTGCGGGCAGGGTCCGACGCTGATCATCTGGTGCACCGCCGGGGTCAGCGGGATGCTGATGCCGGCCATGTCGCCGAGCTTGGGGCTCCACACGCCGGCGGCGATGACGACGGTCCTCGCCTCGATGTCGCCACCCGTCGTACGGACGCGGGTGATGCGGCGGGTGCCGTGGGGCCCGTCCTCGGTGTCCAGGCCGATGACCTCGACCGTCGGCACGACCGTCAGCTCGCCGGTGGCGAGGGCGCGCTCGCGCATGATCGTGCCGGCGCGCAGCGAGTCGACCACCCCGACGCCGGGGGTCCAGAAGGCGCCGATGAACTGGTCCTCCTCGATGAAGGGGACCTTCTCCTTCACGAACGCGGGGCTGACCAGCTCGGCCTCGATGCCCCACGCCTTGGCGCTGGACATCCGGCGGCGCAGCTCCTCCATCCGCTCCTCGGTCCGGGCGATCTCGAAGCCGCCGGACTCGGTGAAGACGCCCATCTCCTTGTACTGCGCGACCGAGTCGAGCGTGATGTCGGTGATCTCGCGCGAGTGGTCGACGGTGAAGATGAAGTTGGAGGCGTGACCGGTCGAGCCGCCCGGGTTGGGCAGGGCTCCCTTGTCGATCTGCACCACGTTCTTCCACCCGAGCCGGGTGAGGTGGTGGACGAGGCTGTTGCCGACGATGCCGGCTCCGATGACGACGACGTCGGCGGTCGCGGGGACCTCTGCCATGGGGTGCCTCCTGGGGCGGGCGGTCGGTGATCGTTGTTGCGTATCGTGCAACGTGTTGCGCGATGTGCGACTCATGCAAATGTACGCCGTCGCCCCCGACCACTGTCAAGGTGGTCGGGGGCGACGGTCCGGCGTGCGCCGGGGTCAGGCCTTGTCGGTGCTCCCCGTGTTCTCCGGGTTGCCCTCGCCGGACGCCGCGACCTCCTGCGGGTCGGCTCCGTAGGCGGCGAGCGCGACGGTGTGGTGCTCCATGGTGTCGAACTTCTGGGCGTGCAGGACGGCCCGGCGCACGCGGGGCGGCAGGGTCGACTCGTAGGGCTCGGCGCGCAGCGACTTCATCAGCGAGACGCACATCGCGCAGATCACGAGCATGAACGGACCCGCCACGATGATCACCAGCGTCTGGAGTGCTCCCAGTCCACCGGAGAACAGCAGCACCCCGGCCACCGCGCCCTGGGCGACGCCCCAGAAGACGACGAGCCAGCGCATCGGCTCCTCCTTGCCGTGCTGGCTGAGCATGCCCATCACGATCGACGCCGAGTCGGCTCCGGTGATGAAGAAGATCGCCACCAGGAAGACCGCCAGCACCACGGTGACGCTCGCGAGCGGGTACTCCCGCAGCGTCGTGAAGAGGGCACCCTCGGTGCCCTCGTCGGCCAGCACCTGGCCGAGGTCCTTGGCGCCGGAGAGCTGGAGGTCGAAGGCGGAGCCGGCGAGGATCGAGAACCACACGAACGACACGACGCTCGGCACCAGGATCACGTAGACGACGAACTGGCGGATCGTGCGGCCCTTGGAGATGCGCGCGATGAACATCCCGACGAAGGGCGTCCACGAGATCCACCAGGCCCAGTAGAAGATCGTCCAGGCACTGAGGAACTCACTGCCTCCGAAGGCTCCCGTGCGGAACGCCATCGTCGGCAGGTGGGTGAGGTAGCCGCCGAGCGACTCGGTGAACGTGCTCAGGATGAACACCGTCGGTCCGACGACGAAGAGGAAGAGGACCAGCGCCACCGCGGCGATCGCGTTGGCGTTCGACAGGATCTGGACGCCCTTCTCGACCCCCGTCACGGCGGACAGCGACGAAGCAGAGCGTGAGGACGGCGATGACAGCAACCGTGAGCCACTTGGACCGGCCGCTGCCGAACACGTTGTCGAGGCCGCCGGTGATCTGCAGGGCGCCGAGTCCGAGCGACGTGGCCGAGCCGAACAGGGTGGCGAAGATCGCGATGATGTCGATCGCCTTGCCCGGACCCTCCTTGGCGCGGTGGCCGAGCAGCGGACCGAAGGCACCCGAGACGAGGTTGCCGGCCCCCTTGCGATAGGCGAAGTAGCCGATCGCCAGGCCGATGACCGCGTACATCGACCAGGGGTGGAAGCCCCAGTGGAAGAAGGCGTACTCCATCGCCACGCGCGCGCTGTCCGGCGTGCTGGGGTCGCCCCGGCCCGGCGGGATGCTGGCCGCGTCGGTCGCGGTGAGGTAGGTCAGCGGCTCGGCGACGCCCCAGAACATCAGGCCGATGCCCATGCCGGTGGCGAACATCATCGACACCCACGAGAACGTCGAGAACTCGGGCTCGGAGTCGTCCGGGCCGAGCTTGATGTTGCCGTAGCGCGTCACGGCGAGGTAGGCCGAGAAGAGCAGGAACATCGCGCTGACCAGGATGAAGAGCCAGCCGAACAACGAGGTGAGCTTGCCCAGGACGGTGCCGGTCGTCTCGCCCATGCCGGTCGAGTCGATGGCTCCCCAGAGGAGGAAGGCCACCGCCAGGCCCGCCGCGACGCCGAAGGTCACCTTGTCGAGCGGGAAGTGGCCCTCACGGTCGGTCGGCGGGGGGACCATGGTGTCGCCCACGGGTTCCTTGATGGACATCGTGCCTACCAATCCCGTTGCGTGGTGCGCAACGAAGTGCGTGATTTGCAACACACGGATAGTGCTCCGCCCCCGGGGGAGGTGTCAAGGTTCCCCCGAGGGCGGTGCACGGTCCAGCCGATCGGTCGGTCACTGCAGCCAGGCGTCGACCTTGTCCTGGTTCTCCTCGATCCACGTGGCCGCGGCCTCCTCGGGCGACATGCCGTCACCCGCGATGTAGCCGGCGACGACGTTCTGGTCCTCGTTGGTCCACGTGAAGTTCTGCACCAGGCCGACGGCCGTGGAGCCGGACTCGGCCCACTCGGTGCCGGCGATCTTCTTCAGCTGGGTCTCGGGGTAGTCGCAGGCGACCGTCTGCGGGTCGTCCTGGCAGCCCTCCTCGTAGGGCGGCAGGGCGACGCGCTGCATCGGCACCTCGGCGTTGAAGTACTGCGGCTCGTACCAGTAGCCGATGACCCACTCCTTGTTCTCCTCGGCCTTGCGGAACGCCTCGATGGAGGCGGCCTCGCTGCCCGAGAAGACGACCTTGAAGTCGAGGTCGAGGTTGCTCACGATCGCCTCGTCGAACTGGACGTAGGACGGGTCGGCTCCGAGGAACTGGCCCTTGCCCCCGGACTCCGACGTCGCGAACTCGGCGGCGTACTTGTTGAGGTTGGAGTAGTCGAGGATGTCGGGGTGCTCCTCGGCGAGCCACGGCGGCACGAACCAGCCGATGATGCCCACGTTGCCCTGCGGCCCCATGTCCATCGCGGTGCCGTCGCCCTGCTCGAAGAACTTCTTCTCGAGGTCGGGGTGGCCCCAGTCCTCGATCACGACGTCGACCTCACCGGTGCCGAAGCCCTGCCAGGCGACGTCCTCCTTGAGCTCCTTGTAGCTGACGGTGCACCCGAGCTGGTCCTGGGCGACCGTGCCGACGACGTAGGCGCTGGCCTCGTAGCCGACCCAGGGGTTGACGGCCATGTTGAGGTCGCCGCACTCCCCTCCGGACTCGGCGGCCGCCTCCTCGTTGGCCTCGGTGGCCTCGTCGATCGACCCTCCGCCACCGCAGGCGGAGAGCGCCACGCTGGCGATGACGGCGAGGGCGCCCAGCCGGGCCCCCCGACTTCTGGCAATCCTCATGATGCGTCTCCTCGTGTGCTGCATTGATGGTGTCGAGCTGCTCGGAAATCAGTGGTGGTCAGCGAGGCGGGCCGATGGGCAGCCGGACGTTGAAGGCCCGGCGGGTCGTCGGACCGTCGTCGCGGCGCACCTCGGCGGCCGCACGGGTGATCCGGTCGAGCATCACCCCGAGCAGCACGATCGTGATGCCCGCTGCGAGACCCTTGCCCCACGCCTCGCTGCGCGCGAAGCCGTAGACGACGTCGTAGCCGAGGGCGCCGGCGCCGACCAGGCCGCCGATGACCGTCATGGCGAGCACGTAGAGCAGGCCCTGGTTGGTGGCGAGCACGATCGAGCCCTTGGCCATCGGCAGCTGGACCTTGATGATCTCCTGCCAGGTGGTCTGTCCGGTGGAGCGGCCCGCCTCGATCGTGGTGGGCGAGACCGCCTTCACGCCGTCGGCGACCAGCTTGATGGCGGCCGGCGCGGCGTACACGATGCCGGCCGTGATCGCGGTGAAGCGCGACGGACCGAAGAGAGCGAGCACCGGGATCAGGTAGACGAACGGCGGGATCGTCTGGCCGGCGTCCAGGATCGGCCGGATGCCGAGGTCGACCCGCCGGTCCCGGGCCATCCAGACACCGAAGACGAGCGCGAGGACCATCACCAGGATCGTGGCGACGAGCGTCATGTTGAGAGTGATCATCGCGTCGTGCCACAGGTCGAAGTACCAGATGCCGGTCAGGCACACGACCGTGCTGATGAACGCGCGTACGCCACCGAAGACGAACGCCAGCGCGGCGATCGCCGCGAACGCCAGCCACCAGGGCGACTCCGCCAGCAGCGCCTGCGTGCGGTTGAGGAACTCGTTGGTGATGAGGTCCTTGATCCACTCCGTCGCACCGCCGAAGGTGTCGGTGAACCAGTCGACGCCGTCGCTGACCGCGCTCGCGACCCTGTCGCCGATGCTGTAGGTCGGGAACTCCGCGAGGCTGACGTAGGTGCGCGAGAGGTAGACCGCGACCAGCGTCGCCAGACCGCCGCCGACGATCAGGCCCTGGCGCACGCGCGGGTTGCCGCCGCCTCCGCGGGCGACCTTCTCGGCCCGCTCGCTGGCCGCCGTCGTCGTCCGGTCGAGCATCACCGCCATCACGACGATGAGCGCGCCGGGCACGAACGCCGTGCCGACGTCGTTGATCCGCAGACCGGCGAGCACGGGCTTCCCGAGGCCGGGTCCGTTGACGAACGCGGCCAGGGTGGCCATCGACAGCGCCGCCAGCGTGGTCTGGTTGAGGCCGACGATGATCGTCTTGCGGGCCATCGGGACCTGGACCTTGAGCAGCCGCTGCCAGTAGGTCTGCCCGGCCGAGTCGGTGGCCTCGACGGTCGTCGCCGACACCTCGCGGATGCCGAAGCCGGCGATCCGGATCAGCGGGGGCAGCGCGTAGATCAGCGTGGAGACCACCGCGGCGCTCGGTCCGATGCCGAAGAAGAGCACGATCGGCAGCAGGTAGACGAAGGTCGGCATCGTCTGCATGAAGTCGAGGAAGGGCGTGACGACCTGGTTGGCCCGTCGGTTGGTGCCGATCAGCACGCCCAGCGGGAGACCGACGAGCACGGCGAGCACGACCGAGATGCCGGTGATGATGAGGAGGTCGAGCGAGTCCTGCCAGTAGCCGAAGACGCCGAAGGAGAGGAACGAGGCCGCGACCAGCAGCGCGATGCGCCAGTTCGCGACGAGCAGCCCGACGTACGTCGCGATGGCGACGACGCCCAGCCAGCCGACCTCCGGCACCGGGCGCGGGAAGTTGGGCAGCACGACCATCCGCTGGAGCCACTCGACCGCGGCGCGCAGGGCATCGGCGATCGCGTTGGTGAACTGCATGACGGGGTTGGTCGAGCGGCCGGCCAGCAGGTCGTTCTGGTACTCCGTGAGCCCGTCGTGCAGGTCGGTGCGGGACGTGCCCGGCAGGGAGAGGGTGTCGGTGCCGTTGGTGAACTGCCAGACCAGGATCCAGACGCCCACGATCGCCACCGCCGGGATCCAGCGGCTGAGGCTCTTGCGCTCCTCGACCGGCGGCAGCGGCCCCCGGCTCGACGGGCTTGGGCGCGGGGGGAGCGATCGTGGCGGTCATGACACGTCCTCCTCCGCCACGACGACCCGCATGATGTCCTCCTCGTCGACCACGCCGACCATGGTGTCGCCGTCCATCACCCGGATCGGGGCGTCGGAGGCGATGGCGGCGCGGGCCGCCTGGCGCACGATCGTGGACACCGGCAGCGCGGGGCCGTCCATGGACTCCCCCGGACGCGGGTCGCGCATCACCCACTTCAGGTGAGCACGTGGGCCTTGGGCACCTCGGAGACGAAGTCCTTGACGTAGTCGTCGGCGGGCTGGGCGACGACCTCGTCGGGAGTGCCGATCTGCACGATCTCCCCGTCGCGCAGGATCATGATCCGGTCACCGAGCTTGAGCGCCTCGGCGAGGTCGTGGGTGATGAAGACCATCGTCTTGCCGAGCTCGCGGTGCAGCCGGATGACCTCGTTCTGCATGTCGCGCCGGATGAGTGGGTCGAGGGCGGAGAACGGCTCGTCGAACAGCAGCATCTCCGGGTCTCCGGCCAGCGCCCGCGCCAGCCCGACCCGCTGCTGCATGCCACCCGACAGCTGGTCGGGGTAGGACTTCTCGTAGCCCTGGCAGCCCCACGAGCTCGACGATCTCGGCAGCCTTGGCGCGCCGCTCCTTCTTGGCGACGCCGCGCACCTCGAGGCCGTACGCCACGTTGTCGATGACCTGGCGGTGCGGCAGCAGGCCGAAGTGCTGGAAGACCATCGACACCTGCGTGCGGCGTACGTCGCGCAGCTGGCTCGGCGAGGCGGACGTGATGTCCATGCCGTTGAGCGACACCGTGCCGCTGGTCGGCTCGATGAGCCGGGTCAGCAGCCGGACCAGCGTGGACTTGCCCGAGCCGGACAGGCCCATCACGACGAAGACCTCCCCCGGCGCGACCTCGAAGGAGACGTCCTTGACCCCGACGACGCAGCTGGTCTTGGCCTTGAGGTCGGCGCGCGACAGCTCGGCGTCGGGCGTGCCGATGATCTTGTCGGCGTGGGCACCGAAGATCTTCCAGAGGCCGTCGACGGACAGCGCTGCGGTCATGAGGACTCCTCTGAGGTGCGGGTCACGTCGCGGCGCGGATCGCCCGGCGGGTCGGGGTCGCCCGGCGTCACGGTGCCCCGTCGCGGGCGACGCGCCGAGCAGCAGCGGACCAATACCCAGAATGAGGGCGGCGGTGCGCGGAACGAGGGCGGTGGTGGTGACATGGATATCCGGCACGCGGTCCTCGCCCTCGACGGTGGTTGTTGCGCATGTCGCAACCAGATGCTCCGAGCGCAACCAGCCGAACATTCGAAGGATGATGCGACGTCACCTGCACGTCAAGGGCGAGCGGCACACCGTGACCCTGTGGTGACCCCGCGAGTCCCCTCATACGGTGCGCAGGTACTCGAGATGCCGCTCGTACTGGTCGAGGCAGTCGTGGATGACCTGATCGGCGGTGTAGCCCATCACGTCGTAGTCCTGGCCCCCGTCGACCAGGTGCACCTCGAGCCGGGCGTACTGGTCGCGGTTGCCGATCATCCGGCCGCCGTACGTCGGCACGGGCGAGCGGCACACCTCGACGCGGTAGACGAAGCGCCCCTCCCCCGGCTCGGTGGCCAGCTCCACGTACGGCGGGGCCGCCGTGCCGACGGCGCCACCGCGGGTCGCCGTGGCCGCGACGCCCATGGACGTGAGCTCCTCGGCGACCTCGCCCAGCGCCGGTTCGATGGTGGACCCGAGGTAGGCGTCGGCCGCCTCGTCGTCGACGAAGTTGGTCGCCCTCGCGAGTCGTGCCTTCCACGCCTTGCGATTGTCCTCGCTCGTCCCGGTGCGCGCCGACAGGAGCGGTGAGATGCCGCGCGTGCCGGACGTGGTCTTGCGACCTTCGTCGCGCAGCGAGCGGAAGAGCCCCCACATCACCAGCACGAGGACGAAGGCGAACGGCAGTCCCATGATGATCGTGGCGTACTGCAGGGCGAGGATCCCCCCGACCGCCAGCATGGCGACCGTCAGCAGGCCGGTGGCGCTGGCCCACGTGATCCGCAGCCACGCGGCGCAGTCCTGCTGGACGTCCTCCAGCTCCGAGCAGAGGTTGCCCATCACCAGCGCGGCAGAGTCGGCGGACGTGATGTAGAAGAGCAGACCGACCACGAAGGAGAGCAGGATGACCGCGTCGGCGAGCGGGTAGTCGCGCAGCAGGTCGTAGAAGCCGACGCCGGTGAAGTCGACGGCCGCCTCGGCGAAGCTGCCGTCGTCGTCGTTGCGCACCTTGTCGATGGCCGCGTTGCCGAAGATCGAGATCCACATGACGATGTAGCTGAACGGGATGACCATCGTCCCGAGCACGAACTGCCGGATCGTGCGCCCCCGGGAGATCCGCGCCAGGAAGAGGCCCACGAAGGACGCCCAGGCCACCCACCAGGCCCAGAAGAACAGCGTCCAGAGCTGCATCCACTCCTGGGTGTCGGTGAAGGCGAAGGTCTCCGTGGACTTGGCCGGGAAGGAGCGGACGAAGTCCCCGACGTTCATCACCACGGCGTTGAGCAGGAACGACGTCCGGCCGGTGAAGAGCACCCAGCCGGCCAGCGCCAGGGCGAGGATGACGTTGAGCTGGGACAGGAGGCGGATGCCCTTGTCGACGCCCGTGGTGGCCGACACCGCGGCCACCGTGACGGCGAGGATCGCCAGCGCCGCCTGTGCCGCCGTGCCCACCGGCACGCCGAAGATCACGTTGAGCCCGACGTTGAGGAACACCACGCCGATGCCCAGGCTCGTGGCGACCCCGAAGATGGTGCCCAGCACCGCGGCCGTGTCGACGGCGTGGCCGAGGGCACCGTCGACCCGCTTGCCGAAGACCGGGTGGAGCGCGGAGCGCACCGCCAGGGGCAGGTTCTTGCGGTAGGAGAAGTAGGCCAGCGCGAGCCCCATGAGGGCGTACATCGACCAGCCGGTCACGCCGTAGTGGAAGAGGGTCCACACCGTGGCGTCACGCGCCGCGTCCACGGTGCCCGGCTCCCCCACGGGCGGGGCGGTGTACTGGGAGACCGGCTCGATGACGGAGTAGAACATCACGTCCGTGCCGATGCCGGCGGCGAAGAGCATCGAGGCCCACGCGAAGGTCGAGAACTCCGGTCGGGCGTGGTCGGGGCCCAGGCGGATGCTGCCGTAGCGCGAGGCGCCCAGGAAGATCACGAAGACGACGATCGCCGTGGCGAGGGCGACGTAGAACCACCCGAAGCCGGTGCCGACCCGACCCACGATGTCGCCGATCACCGTCTCCGCGTTGGTCGGGGCCACCACCGCCCACAGGGTGATCAGGCAGACCCCGGCGAACGAGGTGACGAACACAGGCCACCGGACCGCGGGGCCGCGCGACGGCCCGGGGTCGGGTGCGGCAGCAGGGAGGGGCTTGTCGAGCTGGGCTGTCATCGTGGCCTCCGTGTCACTGGGGGTGGCGGATCACTGGGAGTTGCGTGGGTCTCCTGGCGGGTGGAGCGGGGAGCCGTCGCGGTGCCGGTAGTACGGCACGTCCGCGGGGGCCAGCGGGGTGTTGCCGGCGATCAGGTCGGCAGCCTTCTCGGCCACCATCATCACCGGCGCGTAGATGTTGCCGTTGGTGACGTACGGGAAGACGGAGGCGTCGACGACCCGCAGGCCCTCGGTGCCGTGGACCTGCATGGTGGCCGGGTCGACGACCGACATCTCGTCCGTGCCCATCTTCGCGGTGCAGGAGGGGTGCAGCGCGGTCTCGGCGTCCTTGCGCACCCAGTCCAGGATCTCCTCGTCCGTCTCCACCGACGGGCCGGGCGAGAGCTCGCCGCCGTTGAACGGCGCGAACGCCGGCTGGTTGAGGATGCTCCGCGCCACCCGCACCACCTCGACCCACTCGCGCCGGTCGGTGGGGGTGGACAGGTAGTTGAACAGCATCTTCGGCTTCTGCCGCGGGTCGGTGGAGGCGATGCGCACCCACCCGCGGGTGTCGGCGTACATCGGACCGATGTGGACCTGGTAGCCGTGGGCGTACTTGTCCTGACCGACCGGCGGGGAGCCGTCGTAGCGGATCGCGATGGGCAGGAAGTGGAACATCAGGTTCGGCCAGTCGACGTCCTCGTTGGACCGGCAGAAGCCGCCGCCCTCGAAGTGGTTGGACGCCGCCGTGCCGGTGCGCTTCAGCAGCCACTCGAGGCCGACCAGCGGACGGTTGCGCCACTTGAGGCCCTCGACGATCGAGACCGGCTGGAGCGAGGAGTACTGGATGTAGACCTCGAGGTGGTCCTGGAGGTTCTCGCCGACGCCGGGGAGGTCGTGGACCATCTGCACCCCGAGCGGCTCGAGGTGCTCGGGATTGCCGACGCCGGAGAGCTGCAGCAGCTGGGGCGAGTTGATCGCGCCGCCGCACAGGATGACCTCGCCGGCCGCGACGTACTGGTGCTTGCGGCCGGCGCGGAGGTACTCGACGCCGACGGCCCGCTTGCCGTCGAAGCGCACCTTCGTGGCGTGCGCGAACGTCTCGACCGTGAGGTTCCTGCGGCCCATCACCGGGTGCAGGTAGGCGCGCGCGGCGGACATCCGTACGCCCTTGACGATGTTGCGGTCGAAGCGCCCGAAGCCCTCCTGGCGGTAGCCGTTGACGTCGTCGGTCAGCGGGTAGCCGGCCTGCTCGGCGGCCTCGAAGAAGGCGTTGAACAGCGGGTTCGTCGCCGGGCTGCGCTCGAGCGTCAGCGGGCCCGCGCCGCCACGCCAGGCGTCGGCGCCGACCTGCCCGTCGGGCATGACCAGCGACTCCATCCGCTTGAAGTAGGGCAGGCAGTGGCGGTAGTCCCACGCCTCCATGCCGGGCTCGGCCGCCCACCGCTCGTAGTCCATCGGGTTGCCGCGCTGGAAGATCATGCCGTTGATCGACGACGAGCCGCCGAGCACCTTGCCCCGTGCGTGGTAGACCCGTCGGCCGCCCATCGCCGGCTCCGGCTCGGACTCGTACTTCCAGTCGTAGAGCGAGTTGCCGATGGGGAACGGCAGCGCGGCGGGCGCGTGGATCAGCGGGTCGAAGCGGTCCGTGCGCCCGGCCTCCAGCACCAGCACCGAGGTCGACGGGTCCGCGGAGAGGCGGTTCGCGAGCGCGCAACCGGCCGACCCACCACCCACGATGACGACGTCGTACCGGTCCGCAGCCATGGCCTACCCCGGGGTCCCGGGTGAGAACCAGTGCTGCACGGCCGGCCGGATGTTGTGCCAGACGTGCTTGGTCTCGCGGTACTCCTCGAGCCCGGCCAGGCCCAGCTCGCGGCCGGTGCCCGACTGCTTGTAGCCGCCCCACTCCGCCTGCGGGACGTAGGGGTGGTAGTCGTTGATCCACACGGTGCCCATCCGCAGGCGCCCGGCGACGCGCTGCGCGCGGCCGGCGTCCTGGGTCCACACGGCGCCGGCGAGGCCGTAGATGCTGTCGTTGGCGATCGCCACCGCCTCGTCCTCGTCGCGGAACGTCTCGACCGTGAGCACCGGGCCGAAGGACTCGTCCTGGGCCACCGACATCGAGGTGGAGCAGCCGTCGAGGACGGTGGGCAGGTAGTAGAAGCCGTCGGCCAGGGCCGGGTCGTCGGGGCGGGCACCGCCGCAGCGCAGCACCGCGCCCTCGGCGATCCCGCGGGCGACGTACGCCTCCACCTTGTCGCGGTGGGCGGCGCTGGTCAGCGGACCGGTCTCGGCCTGCTCGTCGAACGGACCGCCGAGCCGGATCTCCTGCGCGCGGGCGACGAGCGCGTCGACGAAGGTGTCGTGGACCGACTCCTCGACGAGCAGCCGCGCGCCGGCCGAGCAGACCTGGCCGGAGTGCAGGAACACGGCGGTGAGCGCATAGTCGAGGGCGACCTCGAGGTCGGCGTCGGCGAACACGATGTTGGGGTTCTTGCCCCCGAGCTCCAGGGCGACCTTCTTGACCGTCGCTGCGGCTGCGGCGGCGATCCGGCGCCCGGTCTCGAGGCCTCCGGTGAACGACACCATGTCGACGCGGGGGTCGGTCGACAGCGGCGCGCCGGCGGTGGCGCCGGCACCGAGGACGAGGTTGCCGACCCCGGCCGGCAGGCCGGCCTCGGCCAGCAGGCGCATCAGGTGGATCGCGGAGTGCGGGGTCAGCTCGCTGGGCTTGAGCACGAAGGTGTTGCCCGCGGCCAGGCACGGCGCGACCTTCCACGACACCTGCAGCAGCGGGTAGTTCCACGGCGTGATCAGGGCGCACACGCCGATCGGCTCGTGCACGATGCGGCTGACGACGTCGGCGTTGCCGGTGTCGACGACCCGGCCCGACTCCTCGGCGGCGATCCGGCCGTAGTGGCGGAACACGGAGACCACGTCGGCGACGTCGTACTGCCCCTCGACGAAGCGCTTGCCGGTGTCGAGCGCCTCCATCCGGGCGATGTCGTCGGTGTCGCGCTCGAGGAGGTCGGCGAGCCGCAGGAGCAGGTCGCCCCGCTCGCGGCTGGAGGTGTCCGGCCAGGGCCCGTCGTGGAAGGCGGCGTGGGCCGCCGCGATCGCCGCCTCGGTGTCGGCCGCACCGGCCTCGTCCACCTCGGCGACGAGGGTGCCGTCGGCCGGGCAGCGGATCTCCCGGCGCTCACCGGCGCGCGCGGCGACCCATGCTCCGTCGATGTGGAGATCCGGCATGCGACCTACTCTCGGTGAGTTTGTTGCGCATGTCGCAACCGGATGCTCCGAGCGCAACCAGCCGGACACCCGAAGAATGCTGCGAGGACACCTTCCCGTCAAGGGTGGTCGAGACAGCGTGACCTATCGGTGACCCCAGCCGAGGCGGTGCGAGACCTCCAGCGCCGCGCCCTTCACGAGCCGGATGACCTCGGCCACGCGCTCCTCGGGCAGCCGGAACGACGGCCCGGAGACGCTCATCGAGGCCACCACGTCCCCGTGCGCGTTGCGGATCGGCGCGGCCACGGCGGTGAGGCCGACCTCGAGCTCGTCGATCGCGACGGCGTACCCCTGCTCGCGCACCCGGTCGAGCTCGTCGCGCAGCTGGGGGCGACCGGTGATGGTGTGGGGCGTGTACGTCGCCAGCTTGCCGAGCACGGCGTCGAGCGCCGCGTCGTCGAGGCCGCACAGGAGGACCTTGCCGTTGCTCGTCGCGTGCAGCGGGATGTGCTGACCGACCCAGTTGTGGGGCTGGAGCGCGGACGACCCCGCCACCTGGTCGAGGTAGAGCGCCGAGCTCTCCGCCAGGACCGCGATGTTGACCGTCTCACCGGTGTCGGCCGCCAGCTGGCGCGAGATCGGGCGCGCCTCCTGCACCAGGTCGAGCCTGGCCGTCGTCGCGCCGGCCAGCCGCAGGATCCCCATCCCGAGGCGATAGCGCCCGCGATCGCTGGTCTGCTCGACGAGGCGGTGCGCCTCCAGGGTGGCCACCAGCCGGAACGCGGTGCTCTTGTGCACGCCGAGCTCGACGGCGATCTCGGTGACCCCGGACTCGCCGGTGCGCGCCAGCACCTCGAGGATGCCCAGCGCCCGGTCGACCGACTGGACGCCGGCGCCGGTCACCGCGGAGCTCACGGGCACCGCTTCCACGGCCCGATCCTCGGCCTGGTCCGGCGTCCCGACCACGTTCGCCATGGGGGGAGACTAGCGCAGCCGCTGTTGCGTATCGCAGACTGCGTTCCGTCGAGCGCAACAGCATCGGACCACACCACGCTCCCACCATGCTCCAGGAGACACCATGCCCGCGGGCCAAGACGTTGCCGAGTACGTCCTCATCCTCTCGTGCCCGGACCGCCCCGGCATCGTCCACGCGGTGTCGGGCTTCCTCGTGGAGCGCGGCGCCAACATCGTGGAGAGCCAGCAGTTCGGCGACCGCCTGACCGATCGGTTCTTCATGCGGATCGCCTTCGTCGCCGACGCGTCCACGGGCGCCGAGCGGCTGCGCGCCGAGTTCGCGGCAGTGGCGGAGCGGTTCGGGATGGACTTCGAGCTGTGGGCGGCCGCCGCGCCCTACCGCACGCTGATCATGGTCTCCAAGCACCTGCACTGCCTCAACGACCTGCTCTTCCGCGCCAGCACCGGCGCGCTCCAGGTCGAGATCCCGGCCGTGGTGTCCAACCACCCCGACGCCGGCGCGCTCGCGCGGTCGTACGGCATCGACTTCCACCACGTCCCGGTCACGCCCGACACCAAGGCCGACGCGGAGAAGCGGCTGCTGGAGCTGGTCGACGAGACCGGCTCCCACCTCGTCGTGCTGGCCCGCTACATGCAGGTGCTGTCCGACGACCTGTGCCGCCAGCTGTCGGGGCGCGCGATCAACATCCACCACTCGTTCCTGCCGAGCTTCAAGGGGGCCCGGCCCTACCACCAGGCGTTCGACCGGGGCGTGAAGCTCGTGGGCGCGACCGCGCACTACGTGACCGGCGACCTCGACGAGGGGCCGATCATCGAGCAGGACGTGCTGCGCGTGGACCACGGCTACGACCAGGACCAGCTCGTCTCCGCTGGCCGTGACGTGGAGGCGCAGGTGCTCTCGCGAGCGGTGCGCTGGCACGCCCAGTCGCGGGTGCTGCTCAACGGGGACCGCACCGTCGTCTTCCGCTGAAGCGACGGCACCACCACAGGAGGAACCAGGCATGCAGTCCGACATCGAGATCGCCAACGCCGCCGTCCTGCGCCCGATCCGGGAGATCGCGCAGGAGACGCTCGGGATCGGCGAGGAGCACCTGGTCCCCTACGGCCACTACAAGGCGAAGGTCGACATCGGCTACCTGTCGTCCCTGGCCGACCGGCCGCTCGGCAAGCTGGTCCTGGTGACCGCGCTGTCGCCGACCCCGCCGGGCGAGGGCAAGACCACGACCACGGTCGGCCTGACCGACGCGCTCCACGGCCTCGGCCACCGTACGGTCGCCTGCCTGCGCGAGCCGTCGATGGGACCGGTCTTCGGCATGAAGGGCGGCGCGGCCGGCGGCGGCTGGAGCCAGGTGGTGCCGATGACCGAGATCAACCTGCACTTCACCGGCGACTTCGCCGCGATCGCGGCGGCCAACAACCTGCTGTCGGCCCTGATCGACAACCACGTGCACCACGGCAACGAGCTCGACATCGACGTGCGCAGCGTGACGTGGAAGCGCGTGCTCGACACCAACGACCGCGCCCTGCGCGAGGTCGTGGTGGCGATGGGCGGGCACGCCAACGGGTTCCCGCGCGAGGACGGCTTCGACATCGTGGTGGCCTCCGAGCTGATGGCGATCTTCTGCCTGACCGAGTCGTGGGCCGACCTCAAGAGCCGCATCGGCGACATCGTCATCGGCTACACGCGGTCGACCCAGCCGGTCACGGCACGTGACCTCGGTGCCCACGGCGCGATGGCTGTGCTGCTGCGCGACGCGCTGGCCCCCAACCTGGTGCAGACCCTCGAGGGCGCGCCGGCCTTCGTGCACGGCGGGCCCTTCGCCAACATCGCCCACGGCTGCAGCTCGGTCATGGCGACCCGTGCCGGGCTCCGGCTCGCCGACATCGTCGTCACCGAGGCGGGCTTCGGCGCCGACCTGGGTGCGGAGAAGTTCGTCGACATCAAGTGCCGCAAGTCCGGGCTGCGGCCCGACGTGGCCGTCGTCGTCGCGACCGTACGCGCCCTGAAGTACCACGGCGGCGTGGCCCTCGCCGACCTCGGCACCGAGGACGTCGCAGCGGTCGAGGCCGGCATGGTGAACCTGCGCCGGCACCTCGACAACGTCCGCGACGTCTACGGCATCCCCTGCGTGGTCGCGGTCAACCGCTTCCCGACCGACACCGAGCAGGAGGTGGCGCGCGTCGTCGAGCTCGTGGCGGACGCCGGCGTGGAGGCCTTCCCGGCCACCCACTTCGCCGACGGCGGCAACGGCGCGAAGGACCTCGCCGAGGGCGTGCTGGCCTCGCTGGCGCAGCCCTCGCCGCACGAGTTCTCGTTCACCTACGACGACGACCAGTCGCTCACGGCGAAGGTCGAGACGATCGCCACCCGGCTCTACGGCGCCGGCCTCGTCACCTGGGACGCGAAGGCGCGGCGACGCCTGCTGCGCATCGAGCGCGACGGCTACTCCGCCCTGCCGGTCTGCGTCGCCAAGACGCAGTACTCGTTCTCGACCGACCCCACGTCGCTCGGCGCACCGTCGGGCCACGAGCTGCACGTCCGGGAGGTACGCCTCTCGGCCGGCGCCGGGTTCGTGGTCGTGGTCTGCGGCGACATGATGACCATGCCCGGCCTGCCCCGAGACCCGTCCGCGGCCCGCATCGACCTCGCCGACGACGGCACGATCCTCGGGCTCAGCTGAGCCCGAGCGCTTCAGTCGCCCAGCTCGGCGCGACGCCGGATGACGTAGTCCTCGAGCTCCTCGCGGATCGCGTCGTCGATCGCCGGCTGCTCGTACGCGGCCAGGGTCTTCTGGTAGGCCACCGTGGCGCGGTCGTTGGCGTCGTTGCCGCCGTTGCGCATCCACCGCTCGTAGTTCTCCGAGGAGGAGAGCAGCGGGCGGTAGAAGCAGGTGCGGAACCGCTCCATGGTGTGCGCCGCGCCGAGGAAGTGCCCGCCGTGGCCGACCTCCTGGTGGGCGTCGAAGGCCATCGACGCCTCGTCGATCTCCAGCGGGGTGAACTCGTGGCGCAGCATCTGGAGCAGCTCGACGTCGACGATGAACTTCTCGTAGCCGGCGACCAGCCCGCCCTCGAGCCAGCCCGCGGAGTGCATCACCCAGTTGGCGCCGGCCAGGAAGGTCGGCATCAGCGTCATCAGCGCCTCGTAGCCCGCCTGCGCGTCGGCCACCTGCGACGACGTCAGGCCGCCACCGGTGCGGAAGGGCAGCCCGAAGTGCCGGGCGATCTGGCCGGTGCAGAGCAGGCCGATGCCGGACTCGGGCGTGCCGAACGTCGGCGAGCCGGACTGCATGTCGATGTTGGAGAGGAACGACCCGAAGATCACCGGGGTGCCGGGGCGGATCAGCTGGGACAGCGCGATGCCCGACAGCGCCTCGACGATCTGCTGCACCAGCGCCGCGGGGATGGTCACCGGCGACATCGCGCCCATCAGGATGAACGGCGTCAGGACGACGGGCTGCCCGGCGCCCGAGTACTCGAACTGGGCCTCCAGCATCCGGTCGTCCCAGCGCAGCGGCGAGTTGCAGTTGATGAGCGAGATCGTCGCGGGGGTCTGCTCGATCGCCTCCCGGGAGCCGAACAGGATCGACGACATCGCGATCGTGTCGGCGGCGTTGACGCCGGACACCACGTTGCCCATGTAGATCTTGTCGGTCAGGGTCTGCAGCGCGTACGTCATGTCGAGGTGGCGGCTGTCGAGCGGGGTGTCGTTGGGCTCGCAGATCACGCCACCGGCCGAGTCGAGCACCGCGAACGACTGGGCCAGCTTGGTGAAGTTGCGGAAGTCCTCCATCGTCGCGTCGCGGCGTACGTCGCCCTGCCGCACGAAGGGCGGTCCGTAGACCGCGCCGAAGGCCATCGAGTCGCCGCCGATGTGGATGTTGTTCGCGGGGTTGCGGGCCTGCACGTCGAACTCGCGCGGCGCCTTCGCCACCTGCTCCAGCACGAAGTCGGGGTCGAGGAAGACCGTGTTGCCCTCGACCCGCTGGCCCGCCTTGCGGAACAGCTCGAGGGCCCGGTCGTCCATGAACTCCACGCCGATCTCGGTCATCAGGCGCCGCCAGCCCTTGTCCAGGGTGGCCATGGCGTCCTCGGACAGCACCTCGTAGCGCGGCATCGTGTTGCGGAACACGGGTCCTCCTGGGGGACGAACGTGGGATGAGCGGGATGGCTGGGGTCTTGACCTCGACTCACGACGGCTCTTAGCCTCATGATGTGGAACACGGTTCCACATCATGGAACCTGTGGGAACCCCTCCAGCGAAGGAGCTGTCCGTGAGCGAGGCCGCCACCGGCACGCGAGCGCTGGACCGCGCCACCGACCTGGTGGCCACGGTGGTCCACGCCGACGAGCCGATGTCCTTCGCCGACCTCCAGGACGCGAGCGGCCTGGCGAAGTCGACGACGTCGCGACTGCTCACCGCCCTCGAGCGCTCGGGCCTGGTGGAGCGCGACCCGGCCGGGTCCTACGTCGCCGGCCGGCTGTTCTGGCTCTACGCCGCGCGGCACGACCCCTGGGAGGAGCTGGTCCGGCTCGCCCGGCCGGTGATGGAGCGCACCGGCGCCGGCACCGGCGAGACCGTCCACCTCAGCGTCACCCGCGGCGAGCGCGTCGTGCAGGTCGCCCAGGTCGACTCGACCTACCTCCTCGGCACTCGCGACTGGACCGAGGTCGACGTACCCGTCCACTGCTCCGCGCTGGGCAAGGTCTTCCTCGCCTGGCACGCGCTCGACCTCCCCGCTGGCGAGCTCGAACGCCCCACCCCGGCGACGATCGCGGACCCCGCCGAGCTGCGCCGCGACGGCGTACGCAGCCGCGACCGTGGCTGGGCGCTCACCTGCGACGAGCTCGAGATCGGGCTCACCGGCATCGCCGTACCCGTCTTCGGCATCCACGGCGACGTCGTCGCCTCCCTCGGGGTCTCGGGACCCACCCCCCGGCTGGAGGGGCGGCTCGACGAGCTCGGCCACCACCTGCTGGACCAGTCCACCGCGCTGTCGTCACTGCTGCGCGGCCCAGCTCACACCGACCCTGCCCGCCGAACCGCTCGTACCCAGGAGGTGGTCGCATGACCCCCGAGGAGATCCTGCAAGCCCTCTACGACGAGACACTGGTCGGCAACGCGCCGCGCGTGCTCGAGCTGACCAATGAGGGCCTGGTCCTCGACATGGAGCCGCAGACGCTGCTCTTCGACGCCCTCATCCCCTCCCTCGAGGAGGTCGGGGCGCGGTTCGAGCGCGGCGACTTCTTCGTCCCGGAGATGCTGATCGCCGGTCGCGCCATGTCCGGCGCGATGGAGCGACTCCGGCCGCTGCTCGCCGAGACCGGCGTGCAGACCATCGGCAAGTTCCTGATGGGCACGGTCAAGGGCGACGTCCACGACATCGGCAAGAACCTCGTCAACATCATGCTCGAGGGCGCCGGCTTCGAGGTGATCGACCTCGGCGTGCAGGTCGCCCCGGAGAAGTTCATCGAGGCGATCGACCTCCACCAGCCCGACATCGTCGGCTTCTCGGCGTTCCTCACCACGACGATGCCGATGTTCAAGGCCAACATGAACGCGCTCGAGAAGGCCGGCATGCGCAACGACGTGATCGTCATGGTCGGGGGTGCTCCCGTGACCCAGGAGTACGCCGACGCGGTCGGCGCCGACGGCTACGCGGCCGACGCCTCGCAGACCGTCAAGCGCGCCAAGGCTCTGATCGAGGCCAAGCGCACCAAGGTCCCCGCCTGATGGCGGCCGAGCCCCTCCGGACCGTCCTCCGCTCGGCCACCCGCGAGCACGTCATCGGCCACGAGAACCGGTTCACCCTCATCGGCGAACGGATCAACCCCACCGGCCGCCGCATCTTCCAGGAGCAGCTGCGCGCGGGCGACTTCTCCGCCATCGAGCGCGACGTCAAGGCGCAGGTCGAGGGCGGCGCCGACGTGCTCGACATCAACATGGGCGTCCCGCTGACCGACGAGCCCGAGCTGCTGGCCAAGGCCGTGCAGATGGTCCAGGAGCTGTGCGACCTCCCGATCTGCATCGACTCCTCGGTCGTCGAGGCGCTCGAGGCGGGCCTCTCGGTCTACCAGGGCCGGGCGCTGGTCAACTCGATCACCGCCGAGGACGACCGGATGGCGGCGATCCTCCCGCTGGTCAAGAAGTACGACGCCGCGATCATCGCGCTCCCCAACGACCACGACGAGATCCCGATGGAGGCCGACAAGCGCGTCGACCTCACCGCCAAGATCATCCGCGTGGCCACCGAGGAGTACGGCATCGCGCAGGCCGACATCGTCATCGACCCGCTGGCCATGCCCATCGGCGCCGACGCGGGCACGACCCTGGTGACCTTCGAGGTGATGCGCCGGATCCGCGACGAGTTCGGGGTCAACATGACCTGCGGCGCCTCCAACGTCTCGTTCGGCATGCCGGGCCGGCACACCCTCAACGGCACCTGGCTGCCGATGGCCATGACCTCCGGCCTGACGAGCGCGATCATGGACGCCCGTACGCCCCACGTCGTGGAGGCGGTCAAGGCCGCCGACCTGTTCCTGGGCCACGACGACTGGGGCTCGGCCTGGATCGCGGCCCACCGCGCCAAGCTGGCAGCGGAGGCGGCCTCAGCGTGAACGACACGCCCGAGGGGCCGGAGGGACCGGACTTCTCGCTCGCCGACGTGGCCCGCGAGGGCCTGATGGAGAGGCCGGGGGTCGACGCCCCCTCGCACGACGGCACCGGGCGCGTGGACCTCACCTTCACCGTCCACGGCAAGGCGGAGGACGGTGCGGCGATCCCGCCGACCCAGCGCGGCGTACGCGTGCCGCCCGGCGTCACCGTCTTCGACGCCGCGTCGTGGAACGGCATCGCGATCGACTCCACCTGCGGCGGCCACGGCACCTGCCACAAGTGCAAGATCCAGGTCACCACGGACGTCGAGGTGCCGGTGACCCGCCACGACACCCGCACCTTCACCCCGGCGCAGCTCGCGGAGGGCTGGCGGCTGGGCTGCCTCGTCCACGCCACCCGCGACCTCGCCGTCGAGGTCCCGCCGCTGACCACCCGGCCCAAGGCCGCGACCGTCGGCATCGGCCGCCAGGTGATCCTGCGTCCCGCACTGCAGAAGCGCTACGTCGAGCTGGCCGAGGCCACCCTGTCCGACCAGCGCACCGACCTGGTCCGCCTCACCGACGCCATCGACGACCTCGAGCTGACCGCCGACCTGCACGTCCTCCGGCGCCTCTCGACGGTGCTGCGCCAGGCCGACTTCAAGGTCACCGCGGTCGTCCTCGACGAGGCGCTGATCGACGTGGAGCCCGGCGACACCACCGCGGCCCGCTACGCCATCGCCTTCGACCTCGGCACCACGACGGTCGTGGGCACCCTGCTCGACGTCGGCACCGGGACCCCGATGGCCGTCGCGTCGATGCTCAACGCCCAGCAGCCGTTCGGCGGCGACGTCATCACCCGGATCAGCGCGACGATGATGGACCCCGAGGCGCTCGGCCGCCTGCAGCGGGCCGCCGCGACCACGCTGTCCGACCTCGCCCGCCAGGTGTGCCGCGAGGCCGGCGTCGACCCCCAGCAGGTCTACGAGGTCGCCGTCGCCGGCAACGCCACGATGACCGCCCTGGTCCTCGGCATCGATCCCGAGCCGCTCGGTGTCGCCCCGTTCGTGATGTCGTCGGCCCAGCCGCCCTCGGTGCTCGCCTCGGAGATCGGGCTCGACCTGCACCCCCGCGCGCGGGCCTTCTTCTTCCCCGCCCTCGGCGCGTACGTCGGCGGCGACATCGTGGCCGGCATGCTCGCCACCGGCATGGACCGCGACAAGCGGACCCGGCTCTTCATCGACGTCGGCACCAACTGCGAGATCGTCCTCAGCGACGGCGAGACCATCCTGTCCACGGCCGCCCCCGCCGGCCCGGCCTTCGAGGGCGGGGCGATCCGCTGCGGCATGCGCGCCGCCGACGGCGCCATCGAGGTGATCAAGGTCGACCCCCACGCCGAGGGCGACGACCCGGCCGTCACCCTCGGCGTCATCGGCGACGTCGAGGCGATGGGGCTCTGCGGCTCCGGGCTCGTGGACGCCGTCGCCGAGCTCGTACGCGTGGGGCTCCTGGACACGACCGGCCGCCTGGTCACCGACGAGGCGGCCAAGGAGATCGCCCCCGCCCTGGCGGACCGCCTGGCCCGCATCGGCGAGGAGCGCGTCTTCATCCTGCACCGCCCCTCGCCCGACGCCGACCCGGTCGAGTGCGTCTACCTCTCGCAGCGCGACGTGCGCGAGCTCCAGTTCGCCAAGGCCGCCATCTCCACCGGCTGGTCGCTCCTGCTCGAGGAGCTCGGGCTCGAGCACCGCGACGTGCAGCAGGTGCTGCTCGCCGGGTCCTTCGGCAGCTACCTCTCCCCCGCGTCGGCGGTGCGCATCGGCCTGGTGCCGCAGCTCCCGGTGCTGCGCATCGTGGCCGCGGGCAACGTCGCCGGCGAGGGAGCGAAGATGGCCCTGCTCTCGGTGCGCGAGCGCGCCGGTGCGCTGGCGCTGCTCGAGGAGGTGACCTATGTCGAGCTCTCCGACCGGCCCGACTTCAACGACGCCTTCGTCGAGCAGCTCTCGTTCTGAGCGCTCCGGCCGGGTCGCCCTGATCGCCTGCGGGGCGATCGCCCAGCCCGCGGCCGCGGTCGTGGAGCGACGCGCCTGGCCCGTCGACGTACACCCGCTCCCGCCGCTGCTGCACAACCACCCCGACCGGATCGCCGACGAGGTGCGCACGCTGGCCGAGCGCCTCGGCGGGTCCTACGACCGGGTCGTCATCGGCTACGCCGACTGTGGCACCTACGGCGCGCTCGACGAGGTCTGCCGCGACCTCGGGGTCGCGCGGCTGCCCGGCCTGCACTGCTACGACCTGTACGCCGGCCCCTCCCGGCTGGAGACGTTCTTCGACGAGCAGCCCGGCACCTACCTGCTCACCGACTTCCTGGTCCGCTCCTTCGCCCGCACGGTGCTGCAGGAGATGGGTCTCGACCGCTACCCCGAGCTCCGGGACACCTACTTCGGCAACTACACGCGCGTGGTGTGGCTGGCCCAGGATCCCGACGAGGAGCTGCGGGCCCAGGCCGACGCCGCCGCCGCGAGCATCGGCCTTCCGCTCACTGTCGTGGAGACCGGCGACCACGGGCTCGAGCAGGCGCTGGCCGACCTCGTCCTCCCACCAGGGACGATCTCGTAGGTCCCGGCCCTTCCGGCCACCATTCGTCCCTAGTAGCGCGCAGCCGCTCGATCATGTCGGTGCGCCAGGCCTCGGTCTCGCCGATCTGGTTGAAGGTGAAGACGTGGAGCCCCTCGACGAGTGCGGTCTCCTCACCGAGGGCGGGTGCGCACTTCTCCAGGAAGCTCTCGCCGGTGAACCCGCCGGGCGCGGCGAGGCGGGCGAACAGCCCCTTGTTCTTGGCGAGGAACTTCGTCGACTCCCCCACCCCGATCTTCGTGGCCATGCCGAGCAGCTTGGTGCGCTCGACCGGACCGGGCATGCCGAGCAGGACGGGCATCGCGACGCCGCGGGCGCGCAGCCGTCGCACCCAGTCGCGTACGACGGCAGGGTCGAACGTCAGGTTGCTGACGATGTGCGTGGCGTGGCGCCGCTTGTCCCACATGGACTGCACCGTGAGGTCGTCGTGGATCGTCGGGTGCGACTCGGGATAGCCGGTGATCCCGACGTGCGAGAACGGCGAGCCCAGCGCCTTGAGGTCCTCGAGCAGCGCGAGGGCGTCCGGGTAGTCACCGACCGCCTCGGCGTCGCCACCCGGGACGAACACGCTCGTGATGCCCTTGCCCACGAGCCGCTCGACGATCTCCTCGAGCTCGGTCCGTCCGGACACCATCCGCGCGGCGAGGTGCGGCACCACGGTGTAGCCGTGCCCCGCCAGGCGCTCCGTGAGGTCGAAGGTGGCCTCGAGCCCCTTGGAGGGCGAGGCCGTCACCGTGATGGTGCGGTCGCGCGGCACGTGCGCGAGCACCTTGTCCTCGGTGGTCGCCGTGGGCAGCACCTCGTAGCGGGCGTTCTCCAGCAGACGGGTCAGCGTCGCGGCGGTTCGTTTGTTGCGCATGGAGCAACTCGTTTCGTGATGCGCATCGAATGCGCCCCACTCTAGTGCGTCCGCGCGCCCGGCGACAGAGCCGGAAATACGCCGAGGGCGGCCACCCCGGTGGGATGGCCGCCCTCGGACGGTCGACGGCCGGTCGCGAGGACCGGGCCGTCAGTGAGTCACTTGACGGTGACCGTGGCGCCGGCGGCCTCGAGGGCCTCCTTCGCCTTCTCGGCCGCAGCCTTGTCGACCTTCTCGAGGATCGGCTTCGGGGCCGCCTCGACGAGGTCCTTGGCCTCCTTCAGACCGAGGGAGGTCAGGGCGCGGACCTCCTTGATGACGTTGATCTTCTTCTCACCAGCGGCCTCGAGGACGACGTCGAACTCGTCCTGCTCGGCAGCGGCCTCGGCGCCGGCGGCCGGAGCGCCCGCGGCGGGGGCAGCGGCGACCGGGGCAGCGGCGGTGACGCCGAAGGTCTCCTCGAACTCCTTGACGAACTCGGAGAGCTCGATGAGGGTCATTTCCTTGAACGCGTCGAGCAGCTCGACGGTGGACAGCTTCGCCATGGTGGCGGTTCCTTCCGTATGTGGCGCAGGTGCGGGTGCGTCCCGCGCCGGGGTTTCAGGTGGTGGTGTACGTCGGCCTGGTCAGGCGTCCGTGGACTCGGCGGCCGTGTCGGCTGCCTCGTCGGTCGCCTCGGGCTCGGTGGTCTCCTCCGAAGGGGAGGCCTCCTCGACCGGTGCGTCCTCGGCAGCGGGAGCAGCCGGAGTGCCGGCACCACCTGCGAGGATCGAGGGGTCCTCCGTCGCCTTCGCCTCCAGGGCGCCGGCGAGCCGGGCAACCTGGGCGAGCGGGGCGTTGAGGAGGTAGACGGCCTGGGACAGCGAGGCGAGCATGCCGCCCGCGAGCTTGCCCAGCAGCACCTCACGCGACTCGAGATCGGCCAGCTTGGCGATCTCCGCAGCGTCGAGGGACTTGCCGTCCAGGACACCGCCCTTGATGACAAGAGCGGGGTGTGCCTTGGCAAAGTCACGCAGACCCTTGGCGGCCTCGACCACGTCTCCATTGATGAAGGCGATGGCGGTGGGGCCGGTCAACAGGTCGTCGAAGCCTTCGATGCCCACCTCGGTGGCGGCGATCTTGGCCAGCGTGTTCTTGACCACGGCGTAGTGGGCGTTCTCGCCGAGGGAGCGCCGCAGGTCCTGCAGCTGCTTCACGGTGAGACCGCGGTACTCGGTCAGCACAGCGCCGGCGGCATCGTTGAACGAGTCAACGATCTCCGCAACGGCGGCAGTCTTTTCTGGCCGCGCCATGGGTCTCCTTCCGGTGTCGACCACCGGCGCCCGGCCCACAGACGACGAACGCCCCGAGCGCAGGCTCAGGGCGTGGGTGCGGCGAAGGCCGCTGCTCTGTCACCTGCGCCGGCCATTCGCTGCTGCGAACCTTCGCATCCCGAGCGTTGGAGCTCGTGATGAACCTGCGGTCTTGGGTTTCGAGATGGAACAGTACGCCCCGCTCCCGGACCAGACAAATCGCGGGCCGCCCGCGGCAAACACGGCATTCCCCACCCGCGGGCGCCCCAACACTGGTTCGATGGTCCGCGTGGACCAACAGCTCACGACCGTCGGGGCCTCGCTCGCCCGCAGCGACGAACGCATGCTCACCGGCCGCAATGCTGCGGGCCGGGTCTGGAAGACCGGTTTCGGCGGGCTCGACCCGCTGATCGGCGGCGGCATGCGAGCCGGCTCGCTGATCCTCCTCGCCGGGCCGCAGGGCCTCGGGAAGTCGACCTTCGCGCTCCAGGTCGCCCGCAACAACGCGGCGACCGGACGCCCGGTCCTGTACTTCTCCTACGAGCACGACGCCGAGGACATGACGCAGAAGCTCATCGCCATGGAGGCCGGTGAGCTCGACGACTCCGACCAGGTGCGGATGACGAGCATCCGCTCGATCTTCGACGACCTCTGGGTGAGCTCGCTCGACCACCGCCTCGAGTCGGTGCCCTCGGGCGTCGAGGCGCTGGCCCGGGTCTCCCACTACTCCGAGATGCTCTTCGTGCACCGCTCGACCGGCACGCGCACCGACCTGGCCGCCATCCAGGCCGCGATCGAGGCCGTACGCGAGCTGGCGGGCACGACTCCGCTCGTGATCATCGACTACCTGCAGAAGGTGAAGTCGTCCTACACCGACGACGAGGCCCGGTCCACCGAGGTCGTCGAGGGACTCAAGGACATCGCGATCGACATCAGCGCTCCCGTGCTCGCCATCGCCGCGGCCGACAAGGAGGCGCTGCGCTCCGGGCGCCGGATGCGCGCCAACGACCTCCGCGGATCGAGCGCACTGGCCTACGAGGCCGACGTGGTCCTGGTGCTCAACAACAAGTTCGACATCGTCGCGCGCCACCACCTCACCTACAACCTCAGCAACGCCGAGCGGTTCCGCGACTTCGCGGTCCTGACCGTGGAGAAGAACCGCTTCGGTCGCGACGGGGTCACGATGCAGTTCAAGACACGCTTCGACCAGGGCCGCTACGAGTCCGAGGGCACCGAGGTCAAGGAGCAGCTGATCGACGAGCGGGTCTTCCGGGAGTAGGGCTCACATGCCCGGCGCCTCGGTGACCTCGCTGGCCGGCGGTGCCTCGACCTCGACGTCGGTGCCGAAGTCGGCGTACGTGCCCTCCGTGGTCGACGTGGTCGGCGCGCCACCACCGGGCGCCTTCACCTCGACGGTCTGGCTGAACCGGCGCGGCAGGTTGTCGGCGTCGACCCACATGTCGGTGACCAGCTCCTTGGGCAGCATGTCCGCCATCGCGGCGGGGAACTCCATGGCCGCGAGGTACTGGGTCGGGTCCATGGTGATCCGGTAGTGGTTGGTCTCCACGCCGTCGACGTCCTCGCTCCCGACCAGCTCGAGCTTCTTGGGTGACTCCATCGCCTTGAACATGACCTCGGGGTCGGTCGCCTTGCCGATCATGCCGAAGAGCGAGTTGGGGTCGCTCAGGTCGATCTTGAGCCACTTGTCGCCGGTGCCGAAGCTGGGGGACTTCATGTACATCGCCTTGTCGACGAGGATCATCTCCATCGCCTGGGCGCCGGTGCCGGTGGCCTTCATCTCGACCCCGTCGTCGCCGAAGCGCGCCTCGCCGGCCATCTCCTGCGCCTGACCGGCGGTGTCGGAGGTCGTGGTGAAGGTGAAGGTCTCGGCCTCGCGCAGTGCCGCCATGACGGACGGGTAGAAGTCGTCGACCGACAGCTCGGCCAGGGACGCCTCCGCCTCCGCCTCCTCGGTCTCGGACTCCTCGTCGGTGGCGTCGGCGCCCTCGTCCGTGCCGGCATCGGCGGAGTCGTCGCTGCTGGCGCTGGAGTCGGTGGACCCGGCGTCGTCGCCGCACGCGGACACGCCCACGCCGATGGCGAGCACCAGGGCGGCCGTGCCGAGGCGGCGGGAGAGGGAGGTGAGGCGCATGGGAGCTCCTGGTTGCGGTGGCTGGTGGGGCGGCGCGAGGGCCTGCCCGTGTTCTACCCGATGGTTCCACACCGAAACGGGACCGGGCAGGCAAACGGCCCGGCCGCCCCAGAGGGGCGACCGGGCCGATGCGGCTCCGGGTGGATCAGGCCTGAGCGGCCTCGTCCTCCGAAGCGACGTTCTTGACGCGGTTGGGGTCGACCTGGATGCCGGGGCCCATCGTCGTCGAGACGGTGATCTTGCGGATGTAGCGACCCTTGGAGCTGGCCGGCTTCAGACGCAGCACCTCGTCGAGGGCAGCGGCGTAGTTCTCCGCGAGCTGGACCTCGGTGAAGGAGGCCTTGCCGATGATGAAGTGCAGGTTCGAGTGGCGGTCGACGCGGAACTCGATCTTGCCGCCCTTGATGTCCGTGACGGCCTTGGCGACGTCGGGGGTCACCGTGCCCGTCTTCGGGTTCGGCATGAGCGAGCGCGGGCCGAGGACGCGGCCGAGGCGACCGACCTTGCCCATCATGTCGGGCGTCGCGACGACGGCGTCGAAGTCGAGCCAGCCGCCGGCGACCTTCTCGATCAGCTCGTCGCTGCCGACGAACTCGGCGCCGGCCTCACGGGCGGCGTCGGCCTTGTCGCCGTTGGCGAACACGAGGACGCGGGCGGTCTTGCCGGTGCCGTGCGGGAGGTTGACGGTGCCGCGGACCATCTGGTCGGCCTTGCGCGGGTCGACACCCAGGCGCATGACGACGTCGAGGGTCTCGTCGAACTTCTTCTTGGAGCCACCCTTGGCGATCTTGATGGCGGCCAGCGGGGCGTAGAGCTCGTCCTGGTCGAACTGCTCTGCCGCCGCGCGGTAGGTCTTGCTGCGCTGCATGATCTTCTCGTTTCTGTGGTGCGAAGGATGTGGTTAGCGAGCCAGCGCGGCTCTCCCACGTGTCAGTCGGTCGTGACGCCCATCGAGCGCGCAGTGCCCTCGACGATCTTCATGGCCGCATCGATGTCGTTGGCGTTCAGGTCCGGCAGCTTGGTGGTCGCGATCTCGCGGACCTGGTCCTTGGTCAGCTTGCCGACCTTGTCCTTGTGCGGGACGCCCGAGCCCTTGGAGAGGCCGGCGGCCTTCTTGATGAGCTCGGCGGCCGGCGGGGTCTTGGTGATGAAGTCGAACGACCGGTCCTCGTAGATGGTGATCTCGACGGGGATGACGTTGCCGCGCATGGACTCGGTCTGGGCGTTGTAGGCCTTGCAGAAGTCCATGATGTTGACGCCGTGCGGGCCGAGCGCCGTACCGACCGGCGGCGCCGGGGTGGCCGAACCGGCCTGCAGCTGCACCTTCACCAGGGCTGCGATCTTCTTCTTCGGAGGCATAGCCGTCCTTCTCTTTCTCTCGTGTGGTCACGACGAGGGCACTTCGCCCTCTGCCACGGGTTGTCGCTACTGCATTGTCGGGCCGACGCGCGGCCCGGACGAAATCGTCAGACCTTCTGGATCTGCGAGAACGAGAGCTCGACCGGGGTCTCCCGGCCGAAGATCTCGACGAGGGCCTTGACGCGCTGGGACTCGGCGTTGATCTCGGTGATCGTCGCGTGGAGCGTGGCGAACGGGCCGTCGACCACCATGACCGAGTCGGACACGTCGAAGTCCGCGACCTCGACGGGCTTGCGCGGGGTGGTGCTGGCGCCCTTCTCGCCCGAGGCGGCGGCCTCGGCCTCGGCGGCCAGCACGACGGCCGGCGCGAGCATGTCCTCGACCTCGCTCATGCTGAGCGGGACGGGCTGGTGGCTGTGGCCCACGAAGCCCGTGACGGACGGCGTGTGGCGCACGGCCGACCACGACTCGTCGGTGAGGTCCATGCGGACCAGGACGTAGCCGGGCAGGACGGTGCGGGTGACCATCTTGCGCTGGCCGTTCTTGATCTCCGCGACCTCCTCGGTGGGGACCACGATCTCGTGGATGTAGTCCTCCATGTTGAGGGAGATGATCCGGTTCTCGAGGTTGTGCTTGACCCGCTTCTCCATGCCGGAGTAGGTGTGCACGACGAACCAGTCGCCCGGCTTGGCCCACAGCTCGCGGCGGAACGCCTCGAGCGGGTCGTTCTCCTCGGCCTCGGCGGGCTCGGCGTCGCGTCGGCGTCGGCGTCCTCGGCCGTGTCGGCGTCGGCGTCCTCGAGGCTGTCCTCGGTCGTGTCGTCGGCGGACTCCGCGACGGCGTCCTCGGGGGTGTCCTCCGGGGTCGCCTCGTCGCTGGACTCGACCTGGTCGTCGAGCTGGTCGTCGACCTGCTCCACGTCGCTGTTCTCAGACACGTCTCACTCCGTACGTTCGTTGGTGGTGCCGGGGCCGGTCACCGGGACCGGGGCCGGGCTCACCCGGCAGGGACACGAGCAGCGGGATCCGCTGCCCGGCCGTCGATCACTGGGTGGCGGTGCCGCCGGCGAAGATCTCGAACACGAGCTTTCCGAAGGCCAGGTCCAGGACCGTCACGATGGCCATCACGGCGATGACGAAGACCAGCACGACGAAGAAGTAGGTGATCAGCTGCTGCTGGGTGGGCCACACCACCTTGCGGAGCTCGGCCACCACCTGGCGCAGGAACGTGACGGGGCTGGTGCGCCCACGGTCGTCACCGCGCGAGTCGCGCCGGTCCTGAACCGCGTTGCCGTCGGCCACGTTTCCCACCTTCTCGTTGTAGCTGTGTGCAGTGCTTCCTCGCAGGGCACGAGGGACTTGAACCCCCAACCTTCGGTTTTGGAGACCGATGCTCTGCCAGTTGAGCTAGTGCCCTCCGGTGGCCTACAACCCCATCTGGGGCATGCCGAAGCATCTGGCGAAACCACCAATCGGGAAGCATACGGGGAGGGGGCCAGCGCCGTCGAACCGAGGCGTGCCAAGGTAGGGCCGTGGATCGGCACCGCGACGTATCGGCCCTGCCGAAAGCGCACCTCCACCTCCACTTCACCGGTTCGATGCGCCACGCGACGCTCCTCGAGCTCGCCGAGCGCGACGGCATCGTGCTCCCCGACTCGCTGGTGGAGGACTGGCCACCCCAGCTCAGCGCGGCCGACGAGAAGGGCTGGTTCCGGTTCCAGCGCCTCTACGACGTGGCGCGCTCGGTGCTGCGTACGCCCGACGACGTACGACGCCTGGTGGTGGAGGCGGCCGAGGACGACGTACGCGACGGCGGGCGCTGGCTCGAGATCCAGGTCGACCCGAGTGGCTACGCCGCGCGGTTCGGCGGGATCACGGAGTTCACCGACCTGGTGCTCGACTGCGTGCGCGACGCCACCGAGCGCACCGGGCTCGGCATCGCCGTGGTGATCGCGGCCAACCGCACCCGCCACCCCCTCGACGCCCGTACGCTGGCCCGGCTCGCGGCGCAGTACGCCGGTCGCGGAGTGGTCGGGTTCGGGCTGTCCAACGACGAGCGCCGTGGGCGCACCGAGGACTTCGCCCCGGCCTTCCAGATCGCCGAGCGGGCCGGGCTGCTGCTCGTGCCCCACGGCGGCGAGCTGCGCGGGGCCGACCACGTCCGCGCCTGCCTCGACAGCCTGGGAGCGCAGCGGCTGGGACACGGCGTACGCAGTGCGGAGGACCCGGAGCTGCTGGACCGGATCGTCGAGGCCGGGGTCGCGCTCGAGGTGTGCCCGGTCTCCAACGTCTCGCTGGGCGTCTACTCCGACCTCACCTCGGTGCCGCTCCCCCAGCTGCTCGCCGCGGGCGCCACCGTCGCGCTCGGCGCGGACGACCCGCTCCTCTTCGGCTCGCAGCTCGCCGGCCAGTACGCCACGATGCGCGCCGCCCACGACCTCGACGACGCGACCCTCGCCCGGCTGGCCGAGATGTCCTTCGCGGCCTCGCGGGCCCCGTCCGACGTGGTCGAGGCGGCCCGCCGCGACATCGCCGCCTGGCTGGCTCCCCGGAATATCTGAGGACGTGGTGAACGTCAGGAGGACGTTCCGACGTTCACCACGTCCTCAGATGTCTCCTACAGGGCGCAGCCGACCGTCACGGGCTCGTTGACCAGGCGGACGCCGAAGCGCGACTCGACGCCGTCGCGCACCTCGCGGGCGAGGGTCAGCAGCTCGTCGGTGGTGGCGCCGCCGCGGTTGGTGAGGGCGAGCGTGTGCTTGGTCGAGAGCGACACCCGCTCCCCCGCGGCCGGGCTCGTCCAGCCCTTCGCGAACCCGGCGTGCTCGATCAGCCACCCGGCGCTCGACTTCACGGTGCCGTCGGGCTGCTCCCACCGCGGGGCGTCGGCGGGCAGCGCCGCTGCCTGGTCGGCGGTGAGGAACGGGTTGGTGAAGAACGAGCCCGCGCTCCACGTGTCGTGGTCGTCGGCGTCGAGCACCATCCCCTTGCCCCGCCGCAGGGCGAGGACGGCGGACCGGACCTCGGCGAGGGGAGCCCGCCCGCCCTCGGCCACGCCCAGGGTGCGGGCGAGCTCGGCGTAGCGGACGGGCGCGCCCAGCGTGCCCTGGCGGAACTGGAAGGTGACGTCGAGGACGACGTGGCGGCCCGGGTCGGCCTTGAACCGGCTGGAGCGGTAGCCGAACTGGCACTCGGAGGCGGCGAAGGTGCGTACGCCGTTGAGCTTGCGGTCCCACACCCGCACCCGGGCGATGGTCTGGGCGACCTCCTGGCCGTAGGCGCCGACGTTCTGGATCGGCGTCGCGCCGACGGAGCCCGGGATGCCGGAGAGCGCCTCGATCCCGACCCAGCGGCGCTCGACGGCCTCGGCCACGACGTCGTCCCAGCCCTCGCCGGCGGCGATCGTCACGGTCGCCCCCGAGCAGGAGGGATCGCCGGAGGCGTCCACGTCGGCGCTGATGCCGGTGGTGGCGACCTGGACGACCCTGCCGTCGAAGCCCTCGTCGGCGACCACCAGGTTGGACCCGCCCGCGAGGAGCAGCACCGGCGTGCCGACGGCATCGGCCTCGGAGACCGCTGCGACCAGCTCGGCCTCGGTGGTCGCGCGCACCCACTCGCGACCGGGGCCGCCGAGGCGCAGCGTCGTGTGGTCCCGGAGATCGGGCACCGGGTCAGGCACGGGAGGCGTGCCTGACGACGGCCTTCGGCATGCCCAGCACCTTCTGGCCCCCGCAGGTGACCTCGAGGGCGAGGGTGACCAGGCCGTCGGCGACGGACTTCACCGTCCCGCCGACCACGACCTCGGCGCCGCCCTCGGCCGGCACCACGACGGGGCTGGTGAACTTCGCGCCCAGGTCGACGACCTCGGCTCCTCCGGTCCACTCCGCGACGGCGCGGCCGACCAGGGCCAGGGTGTACATCCCGTGGGCGATGACGCCGGGCAGGCCGACGCTGCGGGCGACGTCCTCGTCCTGGTGGATCGGGTTGTGGTCGCCGCTCGCGTCGGCGTACGCCACCAGGTCGGCGCGGGTGACGGTGAACGTCTTCGGCTCGAGGACGTCGCCGGCGTCGAGGGTGCTCATGCGGCACTCTCCCGAGGAGTGGACGAGGGTGGCCTTGCCGGTGCAGACGACCGCACCGGTGGCGTCGGTGATCTCGCTGGTGGTGGCGATGATGTCGGCGCCGCCGATCTGGCGCAGGCCGGTGACGGTGAGCGTCGCGCTCAGCTCGTCGCCCGCGGCCAGCGGACGGGCGTACGCGAAGCGCTGCTCGCCGTGGACGATGCGGTGCAGGTCGATCCGCTCGGCGTCGAGGAACGCCTGCATGGCGTCGAAGGCCAGCACGATCGGGAACGTCGGAGGCACGGACTCCCCCGGGTGGCCGACGGCGGCGGCGAAGGCGGCGACCCGGTCGGGGGTGACGGTCAGGGGCGCCGGAGCGGGGAACTCGCGCCCCACCAGCGAGGGGTCGACAGGCATGTCACGACCCTAGCCGGGCGCGAGGGACGAGCGGAAACACAGCGACCCGTCCGAGACACTCGGACGGGTCAGGGTGTGACGGAGCAGAGCGTCAGCGGGTCTCGCGGTGCGCGGTGTGGTTGCGGCAACGCGGGCAGAACTTCTTCAGCTCGATGCGGTCGGGGTCGTTGCGACGGTTCTTCTTGGTGATGTAGTTGCGCTCCTTGCACTCGGTGCACGCGAGCGTGATCTTGGGGCGAACGTCAGAAGACTTGCTGGCCATGGGAGAACCTTCTCGTTGCTGGGTGGTGCGGGGTGAGGCAAGCTGGGACTGTCGGTGTAGCGGGGGCGGGACTCGAACCCGCGACACCACGATTATGAGCCGTGTGCTCTAACCACCTGAGCTACCCCGCCGCGGAGGCCGGACGCCCCCAGGGGGAGATCCGATCCAGAGCCCCTTTACGGAATCGAACCGTAGACCTTCTCCTTACCATGGAGACGCTCTGCCGACTGAGCTAAAGGGGCAACGACGGAGAACGATACACACGCCCCACCGCGATGAGAAATCGGCTCAGGAGAGCCCCCCGACCGCCTCTTCGGCGGCCTCGGGCACACCCTGGATCCGGGGCCATCCGACGGCCTCCTCGAGCTCGTAGGCCAGTCCCAGCAGGCGGGCCTCGCGACCGGATCCGGCGCCCAGCATCATCCCCTGCGGGAGCCCGGACGAGGTGGTCGCGAGGGGCAGCGAGACCGCCGGCTCGCCGGTCGCGTTCTGCAGCGGAGTGAACGCCACCCACTCCATCAGGCGCTCCATGATCTGGTCGTAGTCCTGGTCGGGGCGCAGGTGCCCCACCCGCGGCGTCTCGGTCGCCAGGGTCGGCGTGAGGGTGACGTCGTACGACGCCCGGTGGCGCGCGGCGATCCGCTGGGACCCGCGCAGCACGGCGATCGAGTAGGGCTGCTTGTGCAGGTTGCGGGCGGCGTGGCGAGCCAGGCCGAGGGTGAGGTTGTCGAGCTTCGTCGGGTCCCAGGTGGGGCCGAAGTCCTTCTTCCCGCGGCGCGAGATGGCCAGCGCCAGCATGGACCAGAAGCGTACGAAGTGCTCGGGGAAGCTGTCGGGCACCGGGTTGTCGATCTCCTCGACGTGGTGGCCGAGGTCCTCGAGGAGGCGGGCGGTCCGGAGGGTGAGCTCACGGACCTCGGGGCTCGGGTCGCGCCCGATGCCCTGGGTGACGACCGCGATCCGCAGCCGCGCGCGGCTCGGTCGGGTGATGTCGCCGATGGGCGCGAGGAGCGGGTTGCGCCAGACCTTCTCGGCCTCGCGGTAGAACGCGGCGGTGTCGCGGACGCTGCGGGTCAGCACGCCGTCGGAGACGATGCGCACCGGCATCTCGCGCATCATCCGGTCCTGGGCGAGCCGACCGCGGGTGGGCTTGAGGCCCACGAGGCCGTTGACCGCCGCCGGGATGCGGATCGACCCGCCGCCGTCGTTGGCGTGGGCGATGGGCACCGCACCGGCCGCCACCAGCGCCGCCGACCCGGCCGACGAGGCCCCGGCGTAGTGGTCGGTGTGCCACGGGCTGCGGACCGGGCCGAGCCGCACGTGGTCGGCCGCCCCGGAGAAGCCGAACTCCGACAGCTGCGTCTTGCCGAGGGGGATCAGCCCGGTCGCGAGGTACATCCGGGCGAAGTCGCCGTCGGCGGTCGCGGGCGCCGCCGTGAAGGCGTCGGCTCCGTGCTGGGTGGGCATGCCCTCGACGTCGACGTTGTCCTTGACGAACGTGGGCACTCCCGCGAACCAGCCGCCGCGCGGGTGGCGCGCCTCGGCGCGGGCGCGGTCGTACGCGGCGTGCGCGACAGCGCCGAGGTCGGCGTCGACCCGCTCGGTGCGGGCGATCGCGGCGTCGACGACCTCGGGGACCGACACGGTCCCGCCCCGCAGCGCCTCCACCAGCCCGGTGGCGTCGAGGTCGGTCAGGGCGTCATCGGCGGAGAAGGCGTGCACGCGGGTCATCCGGTGAGGCTAGGGGTCGGCCTCAGCCCGCACAACCACGGCGGTGGCATCCCGCGAGGTGGTCGTCGACGAGGCCGATCGCCTCCATCAGGGCGTACATGGTCGTGGGGCCGACGTGGGCGAATCCGGCCTTCTTGAGGGCCTTCGAGAGCGCGAGGGACTCGGGCGAGGTGGTCGGGACGTCGGCCGTCGTACGCGGCGCAGGCGGCGGCTCCGGCCGGAAGGACCAGATGAACGCCTCCAGCCCGCCCCGGTCGCGCAGGGCGACGGTCGCGCGGGCGTTGGCGATCGCGGCGTCGACCTTGCGCCGGTTGCGCACGATGCCGGCGTCGGCCATCAGCCGCTCCACGTCGTCGTCCCCGAAGGCCGCGACCGCGTCGGCGTCGAATCCCGCGAAGGCGGCGCGGAAGTTGTCGCGCTTGTTGAGGATCGTGAGCCACGAGAGACCCGACTGGAACGCCTCGAGCGTCAGCCGCTCGAGGTGGGCGGCCTCCCCGGAGACCCGCATGCCCCACTCGGTGTCGTGGTACGCCATGTTCACCGGATCGCCGGTGCCCCAGGGGCAGCGGGCCACGCCGTCGTCACCCACGACCGCCTCGATGCCCGTGCTCATGACCGCATCCTCCCGCACCGGACCTTCGCGGTCGCGTCATCCCCCTTCACGGAGGACGGCGGTCAGGACTCGGGACGGTCGGGGTCGTAGCGGTCGAGCAGCTGGTCGACCTCGAGGGAGGCCTCGCGCGCGCTGGGGGTGTACCCGAGGACGACGGACAGGAAGTGCTCGGAGGTCAGGGTCCGCAGGCGTGAGTCGGCGGTCGCGACGACGGTGGCGGTGCGGGTGCTGCGGCGCAGCAGGGCGATCTCGCCGAAGCCCTCGCCGGGCCCGAGCGAGGCGATGACCCGGCCCTCGCCGACCACGTCCACGCCGCCCGACTCGACGACGTAGTAGCGGTCTCCGACGTCGCCGCGCTCGAACACCGTGGTCCCGGCGGGGACGTCGATGACGTCGAGGCCGCGGGCGAGCTGCTCGACGGAGGGCAACGGCAGCGTACGCAGCATCGGCACCCGCTGGAGCAGCCCGACCACGTCGTCGTGCACGCCCACGGTGCCGTCGAGCGCGCGGAGCCGCCACCAGGAGGCGGCGGCGAGGACCGGGCAGACCAGGCCGACGGCGACCAGGGCCGGGCGCAGTCCCCACTCACCGACGATCCACGACGCCGCCAGGGCGCCCACGCCGATCGAGACGGCCACCAGGCTCTCCAGCACGCCGAAGACCCGGGCGAGCACCGCGTCGGGAGCCATCCGGCCCAGCAGCGTGAAGCCGGCGACGTCGATGAGCGCGTTGCCCACGCCGATGAGCGCCATGAAGACGAGGGCGGGCAGGTCGTGGGGCAGGAGGCCGACGAGGACGAGCGGGAGTCCCCACAGCGTGACCCCCAGCGCGAACCAGGCACCGAGGCGACGGGTGCCCACGAGGAGGGAGGCCGCCAGCGAGCCGGCCACCGCGCCGACGCCCACCGCCGTCATCAGCGTGCCCGCTCCGGGCTCGCCGCGGCCGAGCAGCTCGATCGAGACCAGCACGGAGAAGACGGTGAGCGCCCCGCGGGTGAGGGACTGGGCGGCAGCGAGGCCGAGCACCAGCGCCAGGTCGCGGTTGCGGGCGACCGCGCCCAGCCCCTCGACGATCTCCCGGACCAGGTGCGAGCCGGTGGTCGCCGACGGGCGCGGCGGAGCGTCGTACTGCAGGCGCAGCAGGAGCGCGGCCGACCAGAGCGACGCGGCGGCCGCCACCGCGAACACCACGTCGACGTCGGCGACCTCGAGCAGGACGGCGGCCAGGAGCGGTCCGACGAGGGTGGCGAGCGAGTCGAGCATGCCGCGAACGACGTTGGCGCTGGCGAGCTCGTGGCCGGTGTGGCACAGCGACGGCAGCAGCGCGGAGTGGGCGGGCCGGAACAGGGTGGCGGCGATCGTGGAGAGCACTGCGAGCGCGTAGATCGCGGCGGGCGCACCCCCGAGCGCGGCGACCGCCGCCGCGGCGGCGGTGACGAGGCCGCGGACGGTCGAGACGACCACCAGGACCCGCTCGCGCCGGCCGCGGTCGGCGAAGGGCGACAGGATCGGTGCGCACACGGCGGACGGCACCATCCGCAGCAGGCCGACGAGGCCGAGGGCAGCGGCTCCCCCGTCGCGGTAGGCCACGATGCCGAGCGCGACGGTGAAGGCCCACTCGGCGGTCCAGGCGCCGAGGAAGCTCAGCTGGGCCCGGCGGAGGTCGGGGTTGCGGGCGTTGCTGGTGAAGGCGGACGCGGCGTCGGCGAGCCGGTGCGTGCGCGCAGCGTCCTCCCCCATCGCCCGACTGTAGGTCCGCGACGACCTCCGCGTCCCTCGTGGAGCGCCACCGACGGGTCAAGAAAGGTCGAAGAATCGGCGGGCTCAGTGGCGCTGCTTGAGCCTGACGTTCGGCAGCTCGGGTGCCGGGATCGGCGGGAGGTCGAGGTCGACCCGGCCGAAGCGGCCGTCCGCGACGTCGGTGCCGGCCGCGACGACCGTGCCGTCGGAGGTGATCTGGTCCTGCCACGCGGCCCGGTAGGCCTCGATCTCGTCGTGGTCGCGCCCGATGAAGTTCCACCACATCACGATCGGCTCGCCGAAGGGCGGGCCGCCGAGCAGCAGCAGGCGGGCCTCCTCGTGGGCGGTGACCGTGATCGTCGTACGTCCGTGCGCGACGTGGGCGAGGTCGCTCGGCTTGAGCTCCTGGCCGTCGACCTCGACCAGGCCGACGTCGAGCAGGACGCCGTGCTCGAAGGCCTCGTCGACCTCGATCTCGAGGCTCTTGCCGGTCGCGAGCATCACCTCGGCCCCGAGGAGCGGGGTGTGGGTGGTGACCGGCGAGCTGGCACCGAGCACGGACCCGATGAAGACGCGCGCCTCCCAGCCGGGGCCGCGCACCGGCTCGGGGGCGAAGTGCTCGAAGCCGGGGTCGCAGTCGCGGCTGGCGTCGGGGAGCGCGATCCACAGCTGGGCGCCGTGGAGCAGGGTGGTGCCGGGGGTGGAGACCTCGGTGTGGCTGATCCCGCGGCCGGCCGTCATCAGGTTGACCTCGCCCGGGCGCACGGTCGCGAGGCTGCCGACCGAGTCGCGGTGCTCGATCTCCCCGCCGAAGAGCCAGCTGACGGTCTGCAGGCCGGTGTGCGGGTGCGCGGGGAGGACCATGCCGCCGGTCTCGTCGACCTCGTCGGGTCCGTAGTGGTCGACGAAGCACCAGGCGCCGATCAGCGACCGGTGCCGCTGCGGGAGCGTGCGTCGTACGCGCATGGCCCGCGGACCACCGAGCGGGACCTCGCGCGGGGTGAGCACGTCGATGTGCGTGGTCATCGTGCGCCACCGTACCCGCAGGGGTGAACCGGCGCGCGGGGTCGTCCGGCCCGGGTCAGCTCAGGTGGTGCGGGTCGTCCTGGCGCATCGAGCCCTCGCCCTGGTCGGCCGAGCCGTGGGAGTCGCCCGTCTCCTCCCCCGACTGCCCGGGACGGTCGAGCCGGACCACGATCGACTTGTAGACCGGTGTGTTGCTCATCTCCGCCGTCGAGTCGAGCGGGACGAGCGGGTTGGCCTCGGGGTAGTAGGCGGCCACGCACCCGCGCGGCTGGTCGTAGGGCACGACCCGGAAGGACCGGGCGGTCCGCTCGACGCCGTCCTTCCACTCGCTGACCAGGTCGATCACGTCGCCCTCCTGGTAGCCGAGGTCGCGCAGGTCGTCGGGGTTGACGAACACGACCCGGCGGCCACCCTTGACGCCTCGGTAGCGGTCGTCGAGGCCGTAGATCGTGGTGTTGAACTGGTCGTGCGAGCGCATCGTCTGCAGGAGGAAGCGCCCCTGGGGCACGTCGAGCACGTCGAGCGGCGTGGAGGTGAGGACCGCCCGGCCGCTCGGCGTCTCGAAGACCCGGTTGTCGCGGGGCGGGTGCGGGAGCACGAAGCCGCCGGGCTCGTTGACCTTCTCCTCGTACGACGCGCAGCCGGGGACGACGCGGGCGATCCGCCGGCGGATCTCGGTGTAGTCGTCGCGGAAGGCCGCCCACGGCACCGGTGAGTCCTCGCCGAGGGTGGCGAGGGCGAGCGAGCAGATGATGTCGACCTCGGAGCGCACGTGCTCCGACGGCGGGTCGAGCGGGCCGTGCGAGGCGTGCACCGCTGACATCGAGTCCTCGACCGTCACGCGCTGGACCCGACCGCCGGTGAGGTCCTTCTCGCTCCTGCCCAGCGCGGGCAGGATCAGCGCCTCGCCGCCGTGCACGACGTGCGAGCGGTTCAGCTTGGTGGAGACGTGGACGGTCAGCGCGGCGTTGCGCATCGCCGCCTCGGTGGCTCCGGTGTCGGGGGCCGCGCCCACGAAGTTGCCGCCCATCGCGAAGAAGACGCGGACCTTGCCGTCGCGCAGCGCCTCGATCGAGCCGACGGTGTCGAGCCCGTGCTCGCGCGGCGGCTCGAACCCGAACTCGTCGCGGATCCGGTCGAGGAAGTGGTCGGGCACGCGCTCCCAGATGCCCATCGTGCGGTCGCCCTGCACGTTGGAGTGGCCGCGGACCGGGCACACGCCCGCGCCGGGCCTGCCGATGTTGCCCTGCAGGAGCGCGACGTTGACGATCTCCTTGATCGTGCCGACGGAGTTGTGGTGCTGGGTGATGCCCATCGCCCAGCACGTGATCGTGGCCGGCGAGTCCGCGATCATCCGCGCCGCCTCGGTGACCTGCTCGCGGGTGAGGCCCGTCGACGCCTCGACCTTGGACCAGTCGAGGTCCGCCACGTGCGCGACGTACGCCTCGAAGCCGGTGGTGTACTCGTCGAGGAAGTCGTGGTCGACCGCGTCCCACTCGACCAGCAGCGCGCCCACCGCCTGGAAGAACGCGAGGTCGCCGTTCAGCCTGATCGGCAGGTGCAGGTCGGCCAGCGCGGTCCCGACCGTCAGCCCCTTGGCGTGCTGCGGGTTCTTGAACCGGACCAGGCCCGCCTCCTGCAGTGGGTTGATCGAGATGATGCGCGCCCCGCGGGACTTCGCCTCCTCCAGCGCCGACAGCATCCGTGGGTGGTTGGTGCCCGGGTTCTGCCCGACGACCAGCAGGAGCTTGGCCTGGTGGATGTCCTCGAGGCTCACCGAGCCCTTGCCGATCCCGATCGTGTCGACGAGCGCCGAGCCCGAGGACTCGTGGCACATGTTCGAGCAGTCGGGCAGGTTGTTGGTGCCGAAGGAGCGCACGAACAGCTGGTAGGCGAACGCCGCCTCGTTGGAGGTCTTGCCCGAGGTGTAGAAGGTCGCCTGGTCGGGGTGGTCGAGACGGTGCAGGTGGCCGGCGATCGTGGTGAAGGCGTCGTCCCACGAGATCGGCGTGTAGTGGGTGGCGCCCGGTCGCAGCACCATCGGCTCGGTGATGCGGCCCTGCTTGCCGAGCCAGAACTCCGTACGACCGGCGAGGTCCTCCACCGAGTGCGTCGCGAAGAACTCGCGGTCGAGCAGCTGGCGCGTCGCCTCCTCGGCGACGGCCTTGGCGCCGTTCTCGCAGAACTCGGCCGCGTGCCGGTGGCCGGGTGCCGGGTCGGGCCACGCGCACCCCTGGCAGTCGAACCCGTCGACCTGGTTGAGCCGGGTCAGCGTCGAGGCGGTGCGGCGTACGCCCATCTGGCCGACGGCGCGGCGCATCGCCACGGCGACGGCCGTGGCACCTGCGGCCGCGTGGGCCGAGCTCTCGACCTCGGCATCGCTCTCGTCGATGTCGGCGTCGGGGACACCCCTCCACCGCTTGATCAGGCTGGACGGGACAGACGTGAAAAGGCTCACGTGCCCATCCTGCACGGAATGCCCTGACGGGGGACACCCGTTGGAGGGGTCGTGCCCTCTCTCTTCGAGCCCCTGACCCTCGGTGCCGTCCGCACCGCCAACCGTGTCCTCATGGCCCCGCTCACCCGGATGCGGGCCACGGCGCCGGGCGACGTCCCCAACTCCCTGATGCGCGACTACTACGTCCAGCGCGCCAGCGGTGGGCTGCTGATCTCCGAGGGCACCCAGATCAGCCCCGAGGGCAAGGGCTACATGGACACCCCCGGCATCCACAGCGCCGAGCAGGTCGCCGGCTGGCGCGAGGTCACCGACGCCGTCCACGAGGCCGGCGGCCTGATCGCCGCGCAGCTGTGGCACACCGGCCGCGTCTCGCACGAGTCCTTCCACGGCGGGGAGCTGCCGGTGTCGGCCAGCGCTCAGCAGTACCGCAACCGCACGAGCGTCCGCGGCGCGGACGGCCGGCCCACCCGGGTCGCCTGCCCGACGCCGCGCGCGCTGGGCCTCGACGAGATCCCCCGGGTCGTCGACGACTACCGCCGCGCGACCGCGAACGCCCGCGCGGCCGGCTTCGACCTCGTCGAGATCCACGGCGCCCACGGCTACCTGCTCCACCAGTTCCTCGCCGCCGACAGCAACCAGCGCACGGACGCGTACGGCGGCTCGCTCGCGGCCCGCGCGCGGCTGATGCTCGAGGTCACCGACGCTGTCGTCGACGCATGGTCGGCGGACCGGGTGGCGGTCCGGATCTCGCCGATCGGCGCCTTCAACGGCACCGAGGACCCGGAGGGTGCGGACGCCGGGCTCCTCGTCGCCGGCGAGCTCGGCCGCCGCGGCCTCGCCTTCCTGCACCTGTCCGAGCCCGACTGGGCGGGCGGACCGGAGCTCGGCGACGACTACCGACGGGCGCTGCGCGAGGCCTTCCCCGGCCCCATCGTCGGCGCCGGCAACTACGACCTCGCGAAGGCCGAGCGGCTGCTCGGCGCCGGCCTCGTGGACGCGGCCGCGTTCGGCCGGTCGTTCATCGCCAACCCGGACCTGCCGCGTCGTCTGGCCGAGGGGCTCCCCCTCAACCCGCAGCGGCCGGAGTCCTTCTACGGCGGCGACGCCGAGGGCTACACCGACTACCCGGCGTACGGCGCGGCCTGAGCGCTGGCTCCGCGACCGCTGCTTAATGCTTCGTGCCGCAGCGGTGCCGGCGCCTAGGGTCGACCCCGACATGCAGGACTTTCCTCCCCGGATCGCGACGTTCTTCACCGGGACCGACGCCGCACCCACACCGGACCCCGACACCCGGTCGCCCGCGGCGTTCCTGAGGTGGATGCTGCGCCAGCAGTGGCAGGTCATCGCGTGGTCGACGATCTCGTGCCTGCTGTGGCTGATGCCGCTCACGTTCGGTCCCTACATCTTCGGCCGCGCCGTCGACGACGGCATCCTCGGCGGGTCGCGGGCCGACCTGCTCATGTGGGCCGGCGTCATGCTCGCGGTCGTGGTGGTCGGCGGGGTCTTCGGCGTCGTCTTCCACACCCTCGTCGTGCGCAGCTGGCTGATCAGCCTCTACGGCACGACACAGATGGTCACGCGCAAGATCGCCCAGATGGGCCACGTGCTGCCCCGCCGGTCGCCGACCGGTGAGGTGCTCAGCGTCTCGTCGAGCGACTCCGACGAGTTCGGCGCGCTGACCGAGATCCTGGCCCGCTCGGTGGCCCAGCTCGTGTCCTACCTGACCGTCGCGGCCATCGTCCTGTCGATGTCGTGGCAGCTCGGCCTGCTGGTGCTGGCCGCAGCGCCGATCCTGCTGGGTGCCGCGCTGCCGCTCCTGCGTCCGCTCCACCGGCGCCAGGAGGTCGAGCGCAGCCGCAACTCCGAGCTGACGTCGATGGCCACCGACATCGTGGCCGGGCTGCGCATCCTGCGCGGCATCGGTGGCGAGGAGACGTTCGGTCGCAACTACGCCCTGCAGTCGCAGAGGGCGCGACGGGCGGGGGTGTCCTCCGGGATCTGGCAGGCCGCGGTCGAGGCCGTCGGCGTCCTCTTCTCGGGCGTCTTCCTGGTCAGCCTGGTCTGGCTCGGCACCCGCCAGGTCAGCTCGGGGGACCTGAGCGTCGGCCAGCTGGTGACCTTCCTGGGCTACGGCCTGTTCATGGTCGGACCGATCCGGACCTTCTTCGAGCTCGCCCAGAAGTCGACCCGCGCGCTCGTGAGCGCCCGCAAGGCGATCGCGATCTTCGAGCAGCGTCCGCCGTGGCGCGAGCCCGCCGACCCGCAGCCGCTCGACGGGTCCGCCGAGATCGTCGACGACCTCAGCGGCTTCACCGCCCGCCCGGGTCGACTGACGGTCGTCGTCAGCGCCGTGCCGGAGCAGAGCGCCGCGCTGGCCGACCGACTGGGCCGCTACCTCCTGCCCGACACCGACCCGGTGGCCGAGGACGACGGCGCGGGCCTCAAGGGCCGCACCGCTCGCCGGGCCCGTGCCGACCGCGAGCGACGTCGCGCACGGATCGCCGCGCGCGACGAGGAGGCCGCCACCCGCGAGTGGGGCGTCCGCCTGGGCGGTGTCGACCTGTCCGCGGCCCGGCTCGTCGACGTACGCCGCCAGGTGCTGGTCAGCGACACCGGCAGCGGCCTGTTCGCGGGCACCCTGCAGGACGCCATCGACCCCCACGGCCGGCTCACGCGCGAGCAGGCCGAGGCCGCACTGCGCGTGGCCAACGCCGAGGACGTCTACGACGCGCTGCCCGAGGGCTGGCAGGGCCAGCTCGACGAGCGCGGGCGCGGCCTGTCCGGGGGGCAGCGGCAACGCATCGTGCTGGCCCGCGCGCTCGCGGTGGACGCGCCGATCCTGGTGCTCGTCGAGCCCACCTCCGCGGTCGACGCCCACACCGAGGCGCGGATCGCCGAGCGGGTCAGCGACCTGCGCCGGGACCGTACGACGGTCGTGTGCACCGTGTCCCCGCTGTGGCTGCACCACGCCGACCGCGTCGTCCTGCTCGAGGACGGTGTCGTCGTGGCCGACGGCGAGCACGCCGACCTGCTCCGCGACAACGCCGCCTACCGCGCCGTGGTGGCCAGGACGCTCGACGACGTCGAGGGGGTCTCGCGATGACCGACCTGCTCGCCACCTCGCCCGAGACCTGGCGCGACCGGAGCCTCGACCCGCCGGTGATCCCGCCGGAGCTGGCGCCTCCCGTGGACGCGACGCCGCTGGAGCGCAACCGCGCCCTCTGGGCGCGCCACGACCTGCGCCGGCGCCGCGCGGAGGCCGTCTACGACGCCTCCCGCAACCCCGACCGGGGCTGGCCGGTGTCGGGCAACCGCGCCGTCCTCACCTTCTTCCGCGACCTGCTGACCAGCCGCCGCGGGATGTTCGCCGCGCTGGTCGTGCTCAACGCGCTCGCCGCCGCCACCGGGCTCGTGGTGCCGCGCCTGCTCGGCGAGCTGGTCAACACGACCGTCGACGGCGGCGGCCGGTCGCTCAACGAGCTCGCGCTCGTGATCATCGGCGTGGTGCTGCTGCAGGCGGCCTTCACGTTCGTCGCGCAGCGCACCTCGACCCTCTTCGGCCAGGACCTGCTGTCGACGGCCCGCGAGTACATCGTCCGCACCATCCTCCGGCTCCCGCTGGGCGCGGTCGAGACCGCCAGCACGGGCGACCTCGTCACCAGGGTGACCCGCGACGTCGGCACGATGAGCCGGTCCGTCCAGTACGGCCTGCCGATGGCGATCATCTCCCTGCTGACCGTGCTCCTGTCGGTCGGCGCGATGCTGCTCAACTCCGTGGTGCTCGCCGTGCCCGCGCTGCTGACCTTCGCGACCTCGTCGTGGGCCGTGCGCGGCTACCTGCGCCGGGCGCCCAAGGGCTACATCACCGAGGGAGCGACGTACTCCCGGATCAACACGACCCTGACCGAGACCGTCGAGGGCGCGCGGACGGTCGAGGCACTCGGCCTGTCCGGCGCCCGCGTGCGGGCGGGCGACGACGACATCGTCGTCTCGGCGCAGGCCGAGCGCTACGGCATGACGCTGCGCAACATCCTCTTCATGGCGCTCAACTTCGCGTTCCAGACGCCGCGGGTGATCACCCTGCTGGTGGGCGCGTACGCGTACTCGCGCGGCTGGGTCGACCTCGGCCAGATCACGGCCGCGGTGCTCTACGTCGAGGCGCTGAGCGACCCGCTCGACCGGCTGATCGGCGAGGTCGACCGCCTGCAGGTCGGTGCGGCGTCGACGAGCCGGCTGCTCGGCATCGCCGAGGTGCGGCCGGACCGCCAGCCGGGCGAGCGCCTGCCCGACGGCGTCGAGCTGCGCGGCGAGGACCTGCGGTTCGCGTACCGCGAGGGGCACGACGTGCTCCACGGCATCGACCTGCGGATCGGCGTCGGCGAGCGGCTGGCCATCGTCGGTCCCAGCGGGTCGGGCAAGTCCACCCTCGGTCGCCTCCTGTCGGGCATCAACCGGCCGCGCACCGGGTCGGCGAGCGTCGGCGGCGTCGAGCTCGTCGACCTGCCGCTGGAGGTGCTGCGCACGGAGGTCGCCCTGGTCACGCAGGAGCACCACGTCTTCATCGGCTCGGTGCGCGACAACATCGTGCTGGCGCGCGAGGGCTCGACCGACGACGACGTCCGCGAGGCACTGAGCGCGGTCGGCTCCCTGCTGTGGGTCGAGCGGCTGCCGCAGGGCCTCGACACGATGATCGGCTCGGGCCGCTTCGCCCTCACGCCCGCCCAGGCCCAGCAGGTCGCGCTCGCCCGGCTGATCATCGCCGACCCGCACACGCTCGTCCTCGACGAGGCGACGTCGCTCATCGACCCGCGCACCGCCCGTACGCTCGAGGGCTCGATGAACAACCTGCTCGAGGGACGCACCGTCGTCGCCATCGCCCACCGGCTGCACACCGCGCACGACGCCGACCGCATCGCCGTGGTCATCGACGGGCGCATCGTCGAGCTCGGCAGCCACGACGAGCTGATCGACCTCGACGGGGAGTACGCCGGCCTCTGGCGCGCCTGGACGTCCTGACGCCCTGAGCGGCGTACGTCCGTGGGTGGCGGCATACGACACCCGTCCGGACGTGGGTGGCGGCATGTGACACCCGGAACGACCCCGGGCATGTCATCTGCCGCCACCCTCCACACACGGCATGTCATCTGCCGCCACCCTGCACGGCGCTTGCGCCCCAGCGGCGCGCGGCAGTGCCTGCCCGGATTCCGCCCAGAACCTCATCCGGGTCTGCCCACAGGCAGTACGCCACCGCCACCTGCTCGACGTCGAGGTGTGGCGGCATACACCCCTTGACACCCGGAACGACCCCGGGCATGTCATCTGCCGCCACCCTCCACACACGGCATGTCATGTCCCGCCACCCTCCACACGCGGCATGTCGGGCGCCGCACCCTGAAGGGCGTACGACATCCGGAGAGGGTCAGGCGACGGCGGCGCGGCGACCGGCCATCCGGTGCCACTGCCAGCAGCCCCAGCCGAGGACGACGCTCACGGCGGCCGCGATCGCGAAGCCGAGCACGGAGCGACCGGCGTACGGCGCGACGAGGGCCGCGCTCGCCGCGTTGAAGACGAGCGTCACGAAGGTCGACGCCGACATCACGGCACCGCGGCGGCCGGGCAGCAGGTCGAGCATCAGCATCTGGATGTTGGGGAAGGCCAGCCCGTTGCCGAACGCGACGAGGGAGATCCCGACCACGGCCCACGGCAGCACCTCGCCGGCGGGGGTGAGGGCGACGACGACGCCGATCGCGGCGCCTGCCGTGCTGACGGCGTAGCCGAGGGTGATCAGCTGCGAGCTGGTGAACGTCCGGCCGAAGCGGCCACTGGCCAGCGAGCCCACGACCATCGCGCCGATCATCGGGACGAACAGCTTCCAGAAGTCGAGCTCGCCCTCGCCGAGGAGGTCGACGACGAAGATCGAGGCACCGCCGATGTAGAGGAACTGCGCGCCGAAGACGAGCGTCGCCGCCCACGTCATGCGGTGGAAGGCAGGGACCCGCATCACCTCGGCCAGGCCGCGGAAGATCTCGCCGACGCGCAGCGGCACCCGTCGCTCCGGCGGGTGGCTCTCGGGCAGCAGGGCGACCGACACGACGGCGAGCACCAGGGCCAGCACCGCCATGAACCAGAACACCGTCTGCCACGGGCCGACCTGGATCAGCAGCCCGCCCACGATCGGCGCGATCGCGGGCGCCACCCCGAAGATCACCGCGACCTGGCTCATCATCCGCTGGGCCTTCGGTCCGTCGAAGAGGTCGCGGATGACGGTGCGGCTGACGATCGTCGAGCCACCGGCGGCCAGGCCCTGGGCCACGCGGCCGACGAGCAGCCACTCGAGGGACGGCGCGAACGCGCAGGCGACCGACGCGACGGCGTACACCAGGAGCGAGCCCATGATCACCGGCTTGCGTCCGACGGCGTCGGACAGCGGGCCGTGGAACAGGCTCATCGACGCGAACGCGAGCATGTACGCGGTCACGACGAGCTGGAGCTCGCCCGACGACACCTGCAGCGCGTCGCCCATCTCGGCGAACGCCGGGAACGGTGTGTCGATGCTGAACGGGCCGATCATCGAGAGCGTCGCCAGCACCAGCGGGATGAACGCCACGGCGCGGGGCGTGAGCACCGTCGGCTCCACCCGCTCCCCCGTCGTCACCCGGACATCACACCACCCGGCGAGCGCCGGGCGGCATCGAGGCAACCGGCTTCCTAGCTGTTGCTGAACACGGCGGGCCCGCCGTCGTCGCCGGACGCGTCGGGTCCTCGCCCGGCCCAGGTCCAGGCGTACGCCGGGTCCTCGACGGCGAGGCCGCCCTCGCCCAGGTCGAGCGGCGCGAAGGTGTCGACCATGACGGCGGACTCGTCGAAGAACTCCGCCCCCAGGGACGCCTCGATGGCGCTGGGCTGCGGGCCGTGGGCGTGGCCGCCGGGGTGCAGGCTGATCGACCCGACGTTGATCCCCGAGCCCTTGCGCGCCTCGTAGTCGCCGCCGACGTAGAACATGACCTCGTCGGAGTCGACGTTGGAGTGGTAGTACGGCACCGGGATCGCGAGCTCGTGGTAGTCGACCTTGCGGGGCAGGAAGTTGCAGATCACGAAGTTCCAGCCCTCGAAGACCTGGTGCACCGGCGGCGGCTGGTGGACCTTGCCGGTGATCGGCATGTAGTCCTCGATGTTGAAGGTGTAGGGGTAGAGGCAGCCGTCCCAGCCCACCACGTCGAACGGGTGGGTGGCGTACGTCATCCGGGTGCCGACGATGCCCGCGCTGGTCCGGTGCTTCACCAGCACCTCGACGTCGGTGAGGTCGCGGCAGCTCGTCACCAGCTCGTCGAGCCCCTCGGGCCCGTGGAGGTCACGCTCGCAGTAGGGCGCGTGCTCGAGGAGCTGACCGAAGCGGGAGAGGTAGCGCTTGGGCGGGTGGATGTGGCTGTTGGCCTCGATGGCATAGAGCCGCGACGGCTCGGCCGGCACCCAGCGGTGGTCGGTCGCGCGCGGGACGATGACGTAGTCGCCGGCGCGGTAGGCCACGGTGCCGAACACCGTCTCGACCGTGCCCGTGCCGGACTCGACGTACACGCACTCGTCGCCGATCGCGTTGCGGTAGACCGGGGATGGATCCGCGCCGGTCAGGACGTACGCGATCCGGACGTCGTTGTTGCCGAGCACCAGGCGGCGACCCTCCACCGGGCAGGTTCCGGTCGCGAGGTCGTGGAGCTTGAGGTGGCGCGGCTTGAGCGGGTGGTTGGGCGTGCGCGACTGGTCCGCGAGCTCCCACACCGTGCTGTCGGTGATCGCGCTCGGCACACCGCGGCGGTAGAGCAGCGACGAGTCGGACGAGAACCCCTCCTCGCCCATCAGCTCCTCGCGGAACAGGTGCCCGTCGTCGTCGCGCAGCTGGGTGTGCCGTTGGCGGGGCAGCCGCCCGACTGCTCGGTAGTGAGCCATCGTCCGCTCCTTTCGTCCGATCATCGGACACTGGCGTCCGCTATCTGGTGGCTAGAGTAGCGCCGTGACCTCCAGTCCAGCACCCGTCCCGACCGGCCCGTTGCCGGAGCTGTGGCGTGCCCTCGTCGACGACGCCGCGATCTTTCCTCCGGGTGACGCGCCGATCCACGAGGCGACCGCGACGTACGCCGCCCGCGACGGGCAGGCGGCCGACCTGGTCGCCTCCTTCGTGCTGCGTGACACCGACGTGCCGCTCGTCCGCGGCTTCGGCGCCCCGCTCTCCGTCGTGGTCACCGGTGGCGCGGGCCAGGTGGCCGGCCCCCTCGGTGCGGCGAAGCGGATGGGCCTGGTCGTCGCCGGCCTGGAGATCGCGCTGCGCGACCCCGACGACCCGGCGGCCAACGTCCGCCGGGTCGTGGTCGCCGTCGACCAGGCCCGCGACGAGGGCACCCTCGGCGAGGGCGTGCCCGTGCACGTCGAGATCCCCGGGCCGCCGACGGCCCCTTGGCTCGCCGCGGCCGACGAGGTGGCTGCCGCCGACCTCCGGCTCAAGCTGCGCCTGGGCCACCCTGACCACGACCTGCTCCCCGAGGCGTCCACCGTGGCCGCGTGGATCGATGCCGCGCTCGACCGGGAGACCCCGTTCAAGGCGACCGCGGGTCTGCACCGCGCCGTGCGCCACGATCCCGAGGGCGGAGGTGCGCACGGGTTCCTCAACGTGATGGCAGCGACGCAGTGGCTCTGGGACGGTGGCACCGTGGAGGACGCGACGGAGGCCCTCGAGCAGCGCGACGGTGCCGCGCTCGCCGCCACCGACTACTCGTCGGCGAGGCGCTGGTTCACCTCGTTCGGCTCCTGCTCGGTGACCGAGCCCCTCGACGACCTCATCTCCCTCGGATTGGTGGACACGCGATGACTGCGCAGACCTGGGTCGAGGGAGCCACCGGCTCCGGCTTCGACGTCGACCACCTTCCCTACGGCGTCTTCGCCCGCTCGGGCGAGCACCCGCGGGTCGCCGTCCGGATCGGCGATCAGGTGCTCGACCTCAGCATCGTCGCGGCCGCCGACATGGTGGACGCCCATGCCCTCTTCGACCAGCCGACCCTCAACCCGTTCCTGGCCGCCGGGCCGACAGTGTGGGACTCCACGCGGGTCTGGATCACCGGGCTGCTCACCGACGAGACCGAGCGAGACCTCGTCGAACCAGCCCTCTCGCCGGTGGACTCGGTGCGGATGCTGATGCCGTTCACCATCGGCGACTACGTCGACTTCTACGCCTCCGAGCACCACGCGTCCAACGTCGGGCGGATGTTCCGACCAGACCAGGAGCCGCTGCTGCCCAACTGGAAGCACCTCCCAGTCGGCTACCACGGCCGCTCCGGGACGATCGTCGTCTCGGGCACCGACGTCGTCCGCCCCAGCGGCCAGCGCAAGGGACCCGCAGACGATCGGCCGTCCTACGGCCCCTCCCAGCGCCTCGACATCGAGGCGGAGCTCGGCTTCGTCGTCGGGGTGTCCTCGGCGATGGGCGAGCGCGTGGCCACCGCGGACTTCGCCCGCCATGCCTTCGGCGTCGTCGGCCTCAACGACTGGTCGGCGCGCGACCTCCAGGCCTGGGAGTACGTCCCGCTCGGGCCGTTCCTCGGCAAGTCGTTCGCCACCTCCATCAGCGCGTGGGTGACGCCGCTGGCTGCACTCGACGCAGCCTGGACCGAGCTGCCGGGGCAGGACGACCCCGAGGTGCTCGACTACCTCCGCGTCGACGGCGCGGCCGGACTCGACATCGAGATCGAGGTGGTGCTCGACGGCGAGGTGGTCGCCCGGCCGCCCTACCGGACCATGTACTGGTCGCCGGCCCAGATGCTCGCCCACACCACCGTCAACGGAGCGAGCGTCCGCACCGGTGACCTCTGGGGCTCGGGCACCGTCTCCGGGCCCGACCCGGACCAGCGCGGCTCGCTGCTGGAGCTGTGCTGGGGAGGCAAGGAGCCGTTCACCGCGGGCGGTCGCGAGCGGACGTTCCTCGAGGACGGCGACGAGGTCGTGCTGCGCTACACGGCGCCGGGCACCGGTGGCGGCCGCATCTCCCTCGGCGAGGTCGCCGGACGCATCCTCCCGGCGCGCTGACGTCGGGTCCTAGGCTGGGCCCGTGAAGCAGCTCGGCCAGTACGCCGCACCCCGGCACGTCATCGCCCACCTGTCCGACCCGCACCTGATCGCCGAGGGCGGCCTGCACTACGGCGTCGTCGACAACGTCGCGAACCTACGGCGCGCGCTCGACCGGCTCGCCGCCGTACGCCCGGCGCCGCAGGCGCTCGTCTTCACCGGCGACCTGGCCGACCAGGCCGCACCGGACGCGTACGCGACCCTCCGCTCGATCGTCGAGCCGGTGGCCGCGGAGATGGGCGCGATCGTGGTCTGGACGATGGGCAACCACGACGAGCGGGCGCCCTTCGCCGAGGGGCTCTTCGACTCCGCCGACGACGGCTTCCAGGACCGCGTGCACGAGGTCGACGGCCTGCGGATCGTGGCCCTCGACACCAGCGTCCCGGGCTACCACCACGGCGAGCTCCGGCCCGAGCAGCTGGCCTGGCTGGCCGACGTGCTGGCCACGCCCGCCGAGCACGGCACCCTCCTCGCCATGCACCACCCGCCCCTCCCCCTGCCGATGCTGCGCGCCGCCGAGCTCATCGAGCTGCACGACCAGCAGGCGCTGGCCGACGTCATCGCCGGCACGGACGTGCGGGGCATCCTCGCGGGGCACCTGCACATGTCCACCTGGTCGACCTTCGCCGGCGTCCCGGTGTCGGTGGCCTCGGCCAGCTGCTACACCAGCGACCCGGCACCGGTCGACCGCTTCATCTCGGGCGTCGACGCCGCCCAGGCCTTCACGATGGTCCACACCTACGAGGACCGGCTGGTGCACACGCTCGTCCCGATCGAGCGCGGCGCCGAGGTGACCCACGTCGGCTCGGACATCGCCGCGGCCCTCGAGGACGTGCCGCTCGAGCAGGCCTTCGAGCTGGCCTCGTCCAAGACCTCGCAGTTCAACAGCTAGGGCTCTGATGCGACTCCTGCTGATGCGGCACGGCCAGACCCACGCCAACGTGTCGGGCGAGCTCGACACCGCTCACCCCGGTCTCGACCTCACCGACCTCGGCCGCGCCCAGGCCGTCGCCGCGAGCAAGGCGGTCGCCGACGAGCACCTCGACGCGATCTACGTCTCCAGCCGCGTGCGTACGCACCAGACCGCGGCGCCGACCGCCGAGGCCCGCGGCCTGACGCTCACCCAGCTCGAGGGCCTGGAGGAGATCCAGGCCGGCGAGTTCGAGATGCGCGCCGACCACGACGCCGTCGCCGGCTACATCGGGGCGGTCGCCACCTGGCTCGAGGGGGACCTCACCCACCGGATGCCCGGCAGCGAGACCGGCGAGGAGTTCCTCGCCCGCTTCGACGCAGCCGTCCGCACCATCGTCGACGCCGGCCACGACGCGGCGCTCATCGTCAGCCACGGCGCGGCGCTGCGTACGTGGGTCTCGACGCGGATGGACCCGCACCCCGAGGCGCCGCCGGCCACCCAGCCGCTCCACAACACCGCGCTCATCGTGCTCGACGGCGACTTCGACGCCGGCTGGCGGATGGTGTCGTGGCAGGGGCACCCGGTCGGCGGCGACTACCTCGAGGACCCGACGGCCGAGGACCCCACCGGCGACCTCGACGCCGACGGGGACGGCGAGATCGGCTGAGCGCGTTCAGTGATCCCCGGCTGACCGGGGATCGCTGAAGTTGTCAGGCCTTGCACGGGCCGACAAGTTCAGTGATCCCCGGCTGACCGGGGATCACTGAAGAGGCAAGGTTCAGACGCCCTCGGTGCCGATCCCCGGGTGGACGAACGGCCGACCCGCGCGCATCTGCTCGACCGAACCGGGATGGACCCGCGCGAGGTGCGCGAGCCCGCGACGGCGATAGCGGAGGACCTGGACGACGCCGAGGGCCCAGAAGGCGTACTGCACCGCCATCGCGAGCTTGAAGTCGCCGAGCGTGTACGAGCCCATCCCGCCGGAGGACGAGAGGTCGAGCACCACCCCGATCAGCGCCATCGTGAGCAACGAGGCGGTGAACCCGCCGACGTTGACCAGGCCGTTGGCGCGGCCGATCGCCTGCGCCGGCGTGAAGGAGCGCGCCAGGTCGAAGCCGACCATCGAGGCCGGCCCGCCGCTGGCCATGGCGAACGCCATCACGACGACCACCCACGTCGGCGCGACGCCCGGCCACAGCAGCACGGCGGTCCACGGCACCACCATCGCTGCGACGACGCCGAGCACGATGAAGGACCGGTAGTAGGGCAGCCGCGCCACCAGCCGCGCCAGCACCAGCCCGCTGACCACGGCCCAGGCGGTCATCGCCATCAGCAGCGCGCTGGCGCCGCCCGGCGTCCACCCGAGCCCCTGCACGAGGAACGGGTAGCCCCACAGCAGCGCGAAGACCGTGACCGAGAACTGCGAGGTGAAGTGCGACCACATCCCCAGCCGGGTGCCCGGGTTGCCCCAGACCGTGCGCACCGACTGCGCGAGCGCCCGCAGCTTGATGGCCACGACGTCGCCGCCGCGGTAGGGCGAGTCCTTGACCAGCGCGAGGACGGCCACGAGCAGCACGACGCCGACGCTGGAGGTCAGCGCGAAGGCGCGCGTCCAGCCGAGCGCGTGGAGGAGGTACGCCAGCGGTCCCGCCGCGGCGATCGCGCCGAGCTGGCCGGTGAGCCCCGTGAGCTGCGTGACCATCGGCGCCTGGCGCACCAGGAACCACACCGTCACGATCCGGATCACGCTGACGAAGACCATCGCGTCGCCGGCACCGAGCACGGCGCGAGCCGCGACCGCCGCGGCGAACGACTCGGAGAAGGCGAAGCCGAGCTGCCCGACGGTCATGAGCGACAGTCCCCAGATCAGCATCGCCCGCGAGCCGAAGCGGTCGAGCAGCACGCCGACCGGCACCTGCATCGCGGCGTACACGACGAGCTGCAGGACGGTGAACGCCGCCAGGCTGGTCGCGCTGATGTCGAAGCGCTCGGCCGCGACGAGCCCCGCGACGCCGAGCGAGCTGCGGTGGAACACCGCAAGGACGTAGACGGCGAGGGCCACCCCCCAGATCACCCAGGCGCGGCGCCTGCCGATGTCGTGGACCTGCTCCGCGTCACTCCTCGCGCGCCCCGGTGCCACCGAGGGCAGCCGTGAGCTCGGCCCGGTCGGGCGGGTCGGCGCCCGGGCGGGAGACGGTGACGGCGGCGCCGATCGCCGCTGTCGCGACGGCCTCGAGCACGTCGCGGTCCGACAGCGCGCGCAGCGCCGAGGAGCCGTTCGCACCGCTCACCCCGAGGGCGAGGAGCGCGTCGATGAGGACGCCGCTGAACGTGTCGCCCGCGCCGACGGTGTCGGCGACGACGACGGGCACGCCCGGCACCTCGAGCGTCGTGCCGTCGTGGCGTACGGCGACTGCGCCCTCGCCGCCCCGGGTGACGACGACGAGCCCCGGGCCTTCACCCGCCCAGCGGGTCGCGGTCTCGATCGGACTG
>CAVYGL010000028.1:0-30795 GCA_963767995.1 uncultured Actinomycetota bacterium | reverse complement strand
ACCAGTGGGAACTGAGTTGGCGACGTGACGCGGTGCGCCCTAGCGTGGCGTGATGGATCTCGAGTTCTTCGACGCCCCGCAGCCGTTCCTCGACGTGGCCGGCGACCTGCTCGCCGCCCACCCCGTCCTGGGCAGCGTCATCTCCAGCGTGAGCGAGCGGACCGCTCGCGAGCTGGCCGACGGCCGGGACTCGTGGGCCGAGGTCGACGCCCCGTTCGCCCGGTGGTGGCTGGCCGTGCGCGACGGCTCGGGGGCCGTGGTGAGCGCGGCCATGCGGACCGCGCCGTTCAAGCCCTACCCGACCTTCGCGATGCCGATGTCCGACGACGCCGCCCGCGCGCTCGCGACGGCGCTGCACGAGCGCGGCGGAGTTCCTCGGCGGTGCCAACGGTGCGCTTCCGGGTGCCGAGGTGCTCGCCCGGGCGACGGCCGAGCTGGCCGGCGGCGAGATGGTGTCGGACAAGGCCACCCGGCTCTGGGAGGCCAGGTCGGTCGAGGTCCCGCGCTGCCCCCGAGGGCACGCTCCGACCGGCCACCGAGGACGACGCCGAGCTGGTGCTCGCGTGGTTCACGGCCTTCCACGAGGAGGCCGACGAGCAGGCCGGCCGCGAGCCCGACCCGACGTCGGGCGAGCACAACACGCTCGACGGCGTCCTGGTCCGGATCCGCGAGGGGGTCGAGTGGCTCTGGGAGCTGCCGGACGGCACCGTCGCGCACCTCACCGGCTCGGGCCTGCCGTCCTTCGGTGTCGCGCGGATCGGGCCGGTCTACACGCCCCGTGAGTTCCGCGGCCGCGGCATCGCGTCGTACGTCGTCGGCGAGCTGACCCGGCGTGGGCTGGAGGCGGGCACGCGGATGTGCCTGTTCACCGACCGGGCGAACCCGACGTCGAACAAGATCTACGCCGGCCTCGGCTACGAGCCGGTCGTCGACATGGCCGAGCACCTCGTCACGGTCCCGCCCACGCCCTAGTCTCGGCGGATGCGGCGGCCCTTCCTGCTCATCCTGTCCCTCCTCGGCACGGCCGTGGTCCTGCCGGCAGGAGCCGCCCCCGAGGCGGACCGGCGTGCCCCGGTCCACGCGGTCGGCGGGTGCGAGCTGTTCCCGGCCGACAACCCCTGGAACCGGCGCATCGACGGGCGACCCGTCTGGAAGGACTCGCGGGCGATCGTCGCGAAGCAGGCGGCCGGGCACGACCTGCACCTCGACCTCGGGACGACCGAGGACTACTACGGCATCCCGGTCAACGTCGTCGACGAGGACCAGCCCCTGCTGCCGCTGCAGTTCGGCGTCGACGGCGAGGACTACCGCGACGAGAGCGACCGCGGCCCGGTCTTCGTGCCGGCCGACGCGGCGATCGAGGGCGGCAGCGCGCGCGACCCCGACCCCGACGAGGGCGACCGCCACGTCCTGACGGTGCGCCGCGGCACCTGCGACCTCATCGAGCTGTACGCCGCCGAGCGGGTGCGCGACGCCTCCGGCACGGTCGTGGCCTGGCGGGCGGCCGCCGCCGCGCGCTGGGACCTCTCGTCCAACCGGCTGCGACCGGCGACCTGGACGTCCGCCGACGCGGCCGGCCTGCCGATCCTGCCGGGCCTCCTCTCCTACGACGAGGCCGCGTCGGGGCGGATCACCCACGCGCTCCGCTTCACCCTCCCGAGCGCGCGGCACGCGTACACGTGGCCGGCCCGCCACTGCGGCCCGAGCGGCAACACCGCGCGGGACCTGCCGGCGTACGGTCTGCGCTTCCGGCTGCGGAAGTCCTTCCCGACGGCGCGCTACACCGGGGCCGCGCGCGCGATCGTCGTCGCGATGAAGCGCTACGGGCTCGTCTACGCCGACCAGGGCTCGTCGATGTACGTCACGGGCACCGCGGACCCGCGCTGGGCCGACGCCCTCGACCAGTTCCGCGAGCACCCCGTCGACGGCTCCGCCCTGCAGGTCGTGGAGCCCTGGCGGCGGATCGTCCGCTGCTGACGCTGGCCCCTAGACTCGGCGCGAGATGACTGAGCTGCCCCCGGACACCGCCGATCCCGCACGCCTCGCCCAGACCTTCGCCGAGGTGGAGGACGCGCTGCTGTCCCGCTGGCCGGAGACCAAGCTCGAGCCGAGCCTCGACCGGATCCAGGCCTTCACCGAGCTGCTCGGCGACCCGCAGCGGTCCTTCCGGTCGGTGCACCTGACCGGCACGAACGGCAAGACCAGCACGAGCCGGATGATCGAGACCCTGCTGCGCGCGCTCGACCTGCGCACGGGTCGCTTCACCTCGCCGCACCTGGAGAGGATGAGCGAGCGGATCAGCATCGACGGCGAGCCGCTCGACGACGAGGGCTTCGTCCGCGCCTTCAACGACGTCGCGCCCTACACGCACCTGGTCGACGCCGAGCAGGAGCACCCGCTGAGCTTCTTCGAGACGATCGTCGGGATGGCGTACGCCTCCTTCGCCGACGCCCCGGTCGACGTGGCGGTCGTCGAGGTCGGGATGGGTGGCAGCTGGGACGCGACCAACGTGATCGACGCCGACGTCGCCGTCGTGCTGCCGATCGCGGTCGACCACGAGAAGTACCTCGGCGACGATCCGGCCACGATCGCTGTCGAGAAGGCCGGGATCATCAAGGCCGGGTCCGTCGCCGTGCTGGCCGAGCAGACGCCCGAGGTCGCCGCCGTGCTCATGGCGCGGGTCGCCGAGGTCGGCGCCGACGTCGCCCGCGAGGGCGTGGAGTTCGGCGTCGCCGCCCGGACGCCCGCGGTCGGCGGGCAGATGCTCTCGCTGCAGGGCATCCACGCGAGGTACGACGACGTGTTCCTCCCGCTCTACGGCGCCCACCAGGCCCAGAACGCCGCCGTCGCCCTCGCCGCGGTCGAGTCGTTCGGCACCGGAGCGCTCGACGAGGACCTCGTGCGGGCGGCATTCGCCGAGGTGACCTCGCCGGGACGGCTCGAGATCATCCGCCGCAGCCCCACCATCGTCCTCGACGCCGCCCACAACCCGCACGGCGCGGAGGCGCTCGCCGCAGCGCTCGAGGACTCGTTCGCCTTCAGCCCGCTGGTCGGGGTGATGGGCGTGATGGCCGACAAGGACCACGAAGGCCTGCTCAACGTCCTCGAGCCCCACCTCACCTACCTCGTCTGCACCCAGAACTCGAGCTCGCGCTCGATGTCCGCGGCCACCCTCGCCCGCACTGCCACCGAGATCTTCGGGGAGGACCGGGTCAGCGTCGTGCCCGACCTCGCGGAGGCGATCGACCGCGCGGCCACGCTGGCCGAGGCGGGGGAGGCCATCGAGACGTCGATCGGCGCCGGCGCGGTGCTGGTGACGGGCTCGGTGGTGACCGTCGGCGAGGCCCGCGCGATGCTCAAGGGCCGCCGATGAGCGACGTCCCTCCCGACGCGCCCGCTCCCGCCAACACCGAGCGGTCGCCGCGCCGCGGCATGTGCGCCGCCGTGCTGAGCCTCGAGGCGATCGCGCTCGGCCTCACCACCCCGGTGATGATCACCATCGCGGACGTCGCGACCGGCACCGCCGTCTCCATCGGCCTCGGCCTCGCGGTGGTCTGCCTCCTGCTGGCCGGCATGCTCCGCGCCGAGTGGGCCTACCTCGCCGGGTACGTCGTCCAGGCCGCAGCCATCGCGCTCGGTTTCGTCGTGCCCGTCATGTTCGGCCTCGGTGCGATCTTCGCGGCGCTGTGGGCCGGTGCCGACCTGCTCGGGCGCAAGATCGAGCGCGAGCGCGCCGCGGCGTGGGCGTCGTACCGGGCCGAGCAGGGATGACGCTGCTCGCTAGGCTGCCCGCATGACCGACCCCCAGCGCTCCCTCGTCCTCGTCAAGCCCGACGGCGTGCGCCGCGGCCTCTCGGGCGAGGTCCTGCGCCGGATCGAGGCCAAGGGCTACACGCTCGTGGCCGTCGAGCTGCGTACGGCGACCCCCGAGCTCCTCGCCGAGCACTACGCCGAGCACGAGGGCAAGCCGTTCTACGGCCCGCTCGTCGAGTTCATGCTGTCGGGCCCGGTGCTCGCCGTGGTCATCGAGGGCCAGCGCTGCATCGAGGGCTTCCGCTCGCTCGCCGGCGCCACCGACCCCACCGTCGCCGCGCCCGGCACGATCCGCGGCGACCTCGGCCGCGACTGGGGCGTCGCCGTCCAGCAGAACCTCGTGCACGGCTCCGACTCCGAGGAGTCGGCCGCCCGCGAGATCGGGATCTGGTTCCCCGAGCTGACGGGCTGACGCGAGCTCGCTCGCGTTCCAGCGCATCAGCGAGGATCCTCGAGCCTCAGTCCGTTCGCCGCCACCCTCGTGGGACGCGTGTGACGCGCGTGTCCTACCGGGAACAGGCGACGCCGCTCCTTAACCTGAGTCAGGGTCGGCGGGAGGGTTGCTGACCCCTCTTCCCGGCACGACCGACCTGAGGGCTCAGGGGCATGGCACTGAACAGAACGACTGGGGGCATCATCGGCCGCGACATGGCCGTCGACCTCGGCACCGCCAACACGCTGGTGTACGTCCGCGGCAAGGGCATCGTGCTCGACGAGCCGTCGGTCGTCGCGATGAACACCACCACCGGCGAGGTGCTCGCCGTGGGCCACGAGGCCAAGCGGATGATCGGGCGCACCCCCGACAACATCGCCGCCATCCGCCCGCTGAAGGACGGCGTGATCGCCGACTTCGAGGCGACCGAGCAGATGTTGCGCTACTTCATCCACCAGGTGCACCGCCGCCGCTACTTCGCCAAGCCCCGCATGGTGATCTGCGTGCCGAGCGGGATCACCGCGGTGGAGCAGCGCGCCGTCAAGGAGGCCGGCTACCAGGCCGGCGCCCGCAAGGTCTACATCGTCGAGGAGCCGATGGCGGCCGCGATCGGCGCCGGGCTGCCGGTCCACGAGGCCACCGGCAACATGGTCGTCGACGTCGGCGGGGGCACCACCGAGGTCGCGGTGATCAGCCTCGGCGGCATCGTGACGAGCCTGTCGATCCGTACGGCCGGCGACGACCTCGACCAGGCGATCATCGCGTGGATGAAGAAGGAGTACTCCCTGATGCTGGGGGAGCGCACCGCCGAGGAGATGAAGATGACCCTCGGGTCGGCCTTCCCGCTCCCCACCGAGCCCGACGCCGAGGTCCGCGGCCGCGACATGGTCTCCGGGCTGCCGCGGACCGTCGTGGTCTCGAGCTCCGAGCTGCGGCAGGCGCTCGAGGAGCCGCTGCACAACATCATCGACGCCGTCCGCACCACCCTCGACCAGACGCCGCCCGAGCTGGCCGGCGACATCATGGACCGCGGCATCGTCCTCACCGGCGGCGGCGCGATGCTCCGTGGGCTCGACGAGCGGCTGCGCCACGAGACGGGCATGCCCGTCCACGTCGCGGAGGACCCGCTGTCATCGGTGGCCTACGGCGCGGGCAAGTGCGTCGAGGAGTTCGAGGCCCTCCAGCAGGTCCTCGTGTCGGATCGACGGCGGTTCTGATGGCTCCACGTCACGGGTGGGCAGGCTGATGGGCGCCTTCGGGGGACACGACGGGCGCGAACGACGGTGGACCGGCCTCGACCGGCTCGAGTCGCGCAACCGCCCGCCGCGCTCGGTCCTGGTCGCGCTGGTCCTCGCCAGCGTCACCCTCATCACCCTCGACGTCTCCGGCGGCGGCACCTCGCCCCTGGAGCCGGCCCGGCGCGCGGTGGGAGAGGCGTTCGGGCCTGCCGAGACCGCCGCCGCTGCCGCCGTACGCCCCTTCACCTCCGTGCCCGCCTGGTTCCGCAGCAAGAGCGACCTCGCCGACGAGGTGCGCGACCTCGAGGCCAGCAACGCCGACCTGCGCGGGCAGGTCGAGCTCGCCGGCTTCGACCGCAACCGCCTCGAGCAGTACGACGGCCTCACCACGGCCGCGGCCGACCTCGGCTCCGCCCTCGTCCCCGCCAGGGTGGTGGCGGTCGGCTCCCGCCAGTCGCAGGGCTTCACCGTCACCATCGACGCCGGCTCGGCCGCCGGTGTCGGACCCGACATGACGGTCGTCAACAACGACGGCCTGGTGGGCCGCGTCCTCCGCGTCACGCGCGGCACCGCGACCGTGCTCCTGATCGTCGACCCCGACTCCACCGTCGGCGGCCGGGTCGGGTCGAGCATGGAGATCGGCTTCGTCAACGGCAGCGGCTCGCTCGACCAGGAGGCCGGCCTCGACCTGCGGCTCGTGGACGACGCGAGCGTGCCCGCGCGCGACGACACGGTCGTGACGTGGGGCAGCACCACCGGCCCGTACGCCCCCGGCGTGCCGATCGGCACGATCACCGAGGTCTACAGCTCGCTGCGCGAGGCCTCCCAGCGGGCCGTGGTCAAGCCGTTCGTCGACTTCTCCTCGCTCGACGTCGTGGGCGTGATGGTGCCGAGCGGGTCGCCGAGCGACCGTGCCCTGATCGAGGCGGACGGGACGCTGAAGTGACGTACCTCCGCTGGCTCACAGCCCTCGCTGCCGTCGTCGTCGCTCTCGTCGTCCAGGTGTCGCTGTTCCCGCACCTGGCCTGGCACGGCATCGTGCCCAACCTCTGCCTGCTCGTCGTCGTGGCTGCCGCGCTCACCGTCGAGGCGCCGTTCGCGCTGGTCCTCGGGTTCGCCGCCGGCCTGACCCTCGACCTCGCGCCGCCGGCCGACCACATCGCCGGACGCTGGGCGCTGGCGCTGACGATCGCCGCCTTCCTCGCCGCCCGCGTGCGGCAGGACCAGAAGCCGAGCGCCATGGCCGTCGTCGGCACCGTGGCGGCCGCGTCCTTCGTCGCCACCTCGCTCTTCGCCCTCACCGGCGTGCTCCTCGACGACCCCTCGCTGTCGATCGCCGGCCTCCTCGAGGTCGTCCTGGTCGCCGTCGTGTGGGACGTCCTGCTCACGCCGTTCGTGCTGCCGCCGCTCATGCGCCTCTTCGCACGTCTCAGCCCGCAGTGGGCGACGGCGTGAGCCCCGGCAACCAGCGGAGCCGGCTGCGACTGGTCGTCGTGCAGGCCCTGGCCTTCTCCCTGTTCGCGACGCTCTTCGTCCGCCTCTACTACCTCCAGGTGATCGGCGGCGAGTCCTACCAGGCGCAGGCCGCCAACCAGTCGGTCCGCGACATCGTCGTCCAGCCCCAGCGCGGCCTGATCGTCGACAGCCAGGGCCGCCCGCTCGTCGCCAACCGGACGTCGTGGGTGGTCTCGGTCGACCGCACGCTCCTCGGCAAGCTCGAGGAGGACCAGCGCACCGAGCTCGTACGTCGGGTCGCCGTCGCGGTCGAGTCCACGCCCGACGACGTCGAGGCCCGCCTGGTGACGTGCGGCGACCCCGGCAGCGTGCGCGGCACGTGCTGGAACGGCTCGCCCTACCAGCCGGTCCCGGTCGCGTCCGACGTCTCCAAGGACGTCGCCCTGCGGGTGCTCGAGCAGCCCGAGGACTACCCGGGGGTGCTCGCCGAGCAGCAGAACGTGCGCTCCTACCCCCGTCCCTACGGCATCAACCTCGCCCACGTGCTGGGGTACCTCAGCCCCATCACCGAGGACGAGTACGACCTCGCGGCCGAGCGCGACGACCGCTCGCTCAACGGTGCGTCGGTCGTCGGCCGCGCCGGCGTGGAGAAGCAGTACGACGAGTGGCTGCGCGGCCTCCCCGGCTACCGCCGCGTCGCCGTCGACTCCATGGGCCGCGTCCTCGGCGACGACTCGGTCGTGGAGAGCACCCCGGGCGACACCCTCGTCACCTCGATCGACGCCCAGGTCCAGGCCGTCGTCGAGAAGCAGCTCGCCGAGCGGATCAAGGCCCAGCGGGCCACCGTGGACCCGGTCACCGGGCGCCTGTACGAGGCGGACTCCGGCGCCGCCGTGGTGCTCGACGCGAAGACCGGACGCGTGGTCGCCATGGCCAGCCAGCCGACGTACGACCCCGACGTCTGGACCGGGGGCATCAGCGAGGCCCAGCTCGCCCACCTCTACTCCGAGAAGGCGGGCACCCCGCTGCTGTCGCGAGCGACGCAGGGACAGTTCGCACCCGGCTCGACGTGGAAGCCGTTCATGACCGCGGGCGCGCTGACCAACGACTACTCCATGGACACGACGCTGCCGTGCTCGTCGGGCTTCCAGGTCGGCAACCGGGTCTTCAAGAACTACGAGTCGGGCGCCTACGGCAACATCGGCTTCGCCAAGGCGCTCGAGGTCTCCTGCAACACGTTCTTCTACCGCATCGGCTACGACTTCTGGCAGAGGTTCGGCAGCGACCCGGCCGACATCGACGCGCGCGACCCGCTCGTCGAGACGGCCAAGAAGTTCGGCTTCGGCTCGCGCACCGGCATCGACCTCCCCGGCGAGGCGCCCGGTCGCATCGCGGACCGCCACTGGAAGCAGGACTACTACGAGTCGCAGAAGGACTACTACTGCGACCTGAGCAGGAAGCCGCAGACCACGGGCACCAGCGACTTCGTCTACAAGTTCGCCTACGAGTTCTGCCTCGAGGGCAACCTCTACCGCGCCGGTGACGCGGTGAACTTCTCCATCGGCCAGGGCGACACGATCGTCACGCCGCTGCAGCTCGCCCGGGCGTACGCCGCGATCGGCAACGGCGGCACGCTCTGGGCGCCGACGGTCGCGAAGGCGATCGTGAGCCCCGAGGGTGAGGTGCTGCGCCGGATGGCGCCGCGCAAGGTCGCGCAGCTCGACGTGCCGAAGAAGTACCTCGACTACATCGACGGCGCGCTGCAGAACGTGACGCGCGTCGGCACGATGGCGTGGAAGATGGGCGGCTTCCCGCTCGACCAGGTCACCGTGCGCTCCAAGACCGGCTCGGCCGAGGTCTACGGCAAGCAGACCACCGGGTGGGTGGCGTCCTACACCCAGGACTACGTCGTGGTGATGATGATCAGCCAGGCCGGCACCGGCTCGGGATCGACCGGCGACGGGATCCGGGCGATCTGGGAGGCGCTCTACGGCATCGACGGCGAGGCCGTACGCCCCGCCCGCGCCGCGACTCCCGGCACGGTCCCGGCGGCCCGGCTGCCGCAGTTCCTCGACGACGGCTCGATCATGCCGCCGGCCGTCGGTGACAGGACGGGGGAGTGACCGCGATGACCGTCCTGTCCACCCGCCCCGTACGCGCCAGGCAGACCACCAGCCTCCGCGCGCCCGGCCTCGACTGGCTGCTCATGCTCGCCACCCTCGCACTGGTGACGATGGGGACGCTGCTCGTGTGGTCGGCCACCTCGACCCGGGCCGACCTCACCGGTGGCGACGCCGACGCCTACCTCCGCAAGCAGCTGGTCAACGTCGCCATCGGCCTGGTGCTGATGGTCGCCGTGCTGGCCATCGACCACCGCTGGGTGCGGATCCTCGCGCCCCTGGCGTACGTCGCCAGCGTCACCGGTCTGGTCCTCGTCCTCGTGGCGGGCAGCACGATCAACGGCTCGCGCTCCTGGCTGCAGCTGGGCGGGATGTCGATCCAGCCCTCGGAGTTCGCCAAGCTCGCCGTGGTCATCGGCATGGCCCTCGTCGTGGCCGAGCGCACCGAACGACGGTGGGGCCGCAGCGTCGGCACGCTCGAGGTGATCGGCATGCTCGCCATCGCCGCCCTCCCGGCCGTGCTGATCCTGCTGCAGCCCGACCTCGGCACGATGCTGGTCCTCGCGGCCACCGTCTTCGGCGTCCTGGCGGTCGCCGGCGCCGGTCGCGGCTGGCTCGGCGGGCTGGGGCTCACCGCGGTCGGCGGAGCGATTGCGGCCGTGTCGATGGGCGTGCTGAAGCCCTATCAGGTCGACCGCTTCCTCGCCTTCACCAATCCCGGCCTCGACCCGCGCGGCGCCGGCTACAACACCGAGCAGGCGCGCATCGCGGTCGGCAACGGCGGACTGTTCGGCCAAGGGCTCTTCGAGGGATCGCAGACCCGGTCCGGCTTCGTCCCCGAGCAGCACACCGACTTCATCTTCACCGTCGCCGGCGAGGAGCTCGGCCTGATCGGCGCCGGCGTGCTGATCCTGCTGCTGGCCGTCGTCATCTGGCGTGCGCTCGCGATCTCCGCCGAGGCCGGCGACCTCTTCGGCCGCGTCGCGGCTGCCGGCATCGCGTGCTGGTGGGGCTTCCAGGCCTTCCAGAACATCGGCATGTGCCTGGGCATCATGCCCGTCACCGGCGTCCCACTGCCCTTCGTCTCCTACGGTGGCAGCTCGCTGTTCGCCGGGATGCTCGCCCTCGGGCTGCTGCAGAACATCCACCTGAGGTCGTCGGGCGGCGTGTCGAAGCGCTTGGTGGCCTGAGCCAGGGCGCCGGGGTCGTGTAATCTCCCGCGACGACGGGATCGCCCCTCAGGGCGGTCCGACGGGAGCCGACGGGAAGCAGGACATGGTGGATTCATCCGGCCAGGATCCGGAGGCCCTGCGCGCCGAGGTCCTCGACGCCCGGCACCGCCTCCTGGTCCACCGGGACCACGTCATCGGCACGGAGGCCGAGGTGGGCCGGCTGAACCGCGACATCCTCCTGCTGCAGGCCGAGGTGAACAGCTCCCGCAAGAAGATCCGCGCCCTGCAGAACCGCAAGAAGGGGCTGATGGGTCGCAACGCCGACCTGCAGGCCAAGCTCGCTGCGGCGCGCAAGACAACCCGGCAGCTGCGGGCCGACCTCGAGCGCGAGCGAGAGGCGCGGGTCCCTCTGTCGCGGCGGGTCGTACGACGCCTGCGCGGCGGGCGTCCCTGATGGTCGACGCGGCTCGTCCCCTCTTCTCCATCGTCACTCCCGTCTACGACCCCCCGCTCGACGTCCTCGGCGACACCATCTCCTCGGTGCAGGCACAGGAGCACGCCGACTGGGAGTGGATCCTCGTCGACGACGCATCGCCCGATGCCGAGGTGCGGCAGGTGATCGCCCGGGCGGCAGCACAGGACGATCGCATCCGGCTCGTCGAGCGAGCCACCAACGGGCACATCGTCGCCGCCTCGAACGACGCGGTCGCCGAGGCCCGGGGCGAGTTCCTCGTCTTCCTCGACCATGACGACCTCCTGACTGCCGATGCGCTGGTCGAGATGGCACGCGCGATCGCCGCGGAGCCGGAGGCGGACTACCTCTACTCGGACGAGGACAAGGTGGGTGCCGACGGCCGGCTGTTCGGCCACTTCCCCAAGCCGGCGTGGTCGCCCGAGCGACTGCGCGGGCAGATGTACACCTCGCACCTCTCCGTGATGCGGACCTCGCTCGTGCGCGAGGTGGGCGCCTTCCGGGAGGGCTACGACGGCTCGCAGGACCACGACCTCGCGCTCCGCGTCAGCGAGCGTGCGCGGCGGGTCGTGCACGTCGCCCGCGTGCTCTACCACTGGCGCGCCGTGGCGGGTTCCGCCGCGGCCGACATCGCCGCGAAGCCGTACGCCGACGACGCGGGCCGCCGCGCAGTCCAGGACCAGCTCGACCGGCTGGGCATCGCGGGCACGGTCGGTCCGGGGCGTGAGCCCGGACGCTACGTCATCGAGCGCCGCCTCGACCCGGAGACGCGCGTCTCGATCGTCATCCCGACCATCGGGCAGTCGGCGACGGTGTTCGGCGAGCGCCGCGTCATGGTGCTCGACACCGTGCGCACCGCGCTCGAGCGCACTGACCACGACAACGTCGAGATCGTCGTGGTCCACGACACCCCGACACCGCCCGAGGTGCTCGAGGCCCTGCGCGAGCTCGCGGGGGATCGGTTGGTGCTCGTGGAGTACGAGCTGCCCTTCAACTTCTCCCAGAAGATGAACGTCGGCTGCCTCCATGCCACGGGCGAGCGGCTGGTGTTCCTCAACGACGACGTCGAGGTGATCTCGCCCCGCTGGCTGGAGAACCTCGTCGGCCCCCTCGACGAGCCCGACGTGGGCCTCACAGGAGCCAAGCTCTACTTCAGCGACGGCTCGATCCAGCACGCCGGCCACGGCTACTGGAACAAGCACTACCACCACCCGTTCCGCTACTGGACCCGTGAGGAGGCCGGGCCGTTCGGCGAGCTCGTGGTCAACCGGGAGATGACCGGCGTCACGGCGGCGTGCTCGGCGATGCGGCGCGACGTGTTCCTCGATGTGGGGGGCTTCCCCGAGGCGCTGCCGTCCAACTTCAACGACGTCGACCTCTGCTACAAGGTGGCGCACCTCGGCTATCGCACGGTATGGGTGGCCAACTGCGAGCTGTTCCACTTCGAGTCGCAGACGCGGGACGGCACGGTGCTCGCCTGGGAGCGGCACTTCGTCGTCCGCCGGTGGGGCATCCCCGACGTCGACCGGTTCACGCCGTCGGCTGTCGCGACGCCGATGATGGACCCGCACCGACTCCTCGACGCCCGCCTCGCCGAGCCCAGGGTGGTGCCGCCCAAGGCGTCCGCAGCCCGCCGACGCCGTGGGGCGCGCTGATCCCGCGTAGGCTGGACCCTTGCCCTGGAGGGTCGGGCGTCGTCGATCGTGTGAGGTGTGGTGCAGGTGCGTGCTGAGTCGGTGTTCCCGCGACTTGAGGCCAGACTGCCATCGGTGCAGAAGCCCATCCAGTACGTCGGTGGCGAGCTGAACTCGGTCGTCAAGGACTGGGACTGCGCCGAGGCGTCCGAGACCGGTGGGCCGACGGTCCGCTGGGCCCTCATGTACCCCGACGCCTACGAGGTCGGCCTGCCCAACCAGGGCGTCCAGATCCTCTACGAGGTGCTCAACGAGCGCGACTGGATCCTCGCCGAGCGCACGTACTCGGTGTGGCCCGACATGGAGCAGGTGATGCGCACCGGCGACGAGCACGGCCCGATCCCGCAGTTCACCGTCGACGGCCACCGCCCGGTCGGCGCCTTCGACCTCTTCGGCCTGAGCTTCTCCACCGAGCTCGGCTACACCAACATGCTCAACGCCCTCGATCTCGCCGGCATCCCGCTCCACGCGGCGGACCGCGGCGAGGACGACCCCGTCGTCATCGCCGGTGGGCACGCGGCGTTCAACCCCGAGCCCGTCGCGGACTTCGTCGACGCCGCGGTGCTCGGTGACGGCGAGGAGGTCGTGCTCGCGATCTCCGAGGTCGTCCGCGAGTGGAAGACCGAGGACAAGCCCGGAGGTCGCGACGAGCTGCTCCGCCGGCTCGCGGTCACCGGCAACATCTACGTCCCCAAGTTCTACGACGTGGCGTACGCCGCCGACGGCTCGATCGAGGCCGTCGTCCCGAACCGACCCGGCATCCCGTTCCGGGTGCGCAAGCACACGCTGATGGACCTCGACCAGTGGCCCTACCCGGCCAACCCGCTGGTGCCGCTGGCCGAGACCGTGCACGAGCGCTTCTCCGTCGAGATCTTCCGCGGCTGCACGCGCGGCTGCCGGTTCTGCCAGGCCGGCATGATCACCCGCCCGGTGCGCGAGCGCTCGATCGAGACGATCGGCGCGATGGTCGAGAACGGCATCCGCAAGTCGGGCTTCGAGGAGGTCGGCCTGCTCTCGCTGTCGAGCGCCGACCACACCGAGATCGCCGAGGTCGCCAAGGACCTGGCCGACCGCTACGAGGGCACCAACGTCTCCCTCTCCCTGCCCAGCACCCGCGTCGACGCCTTCAACATCACTCTCGCCAACGAGTTCTCCCGCAACGGTCGCCGCTCGGGGCTGACGTTCGCGCCCGAGGGCGGTTCGGAGCGGATGCGCAAGGTGATCAACAAGATGGTCACCGAGGAGGACCTGATCCGCACGGTCTCCGCGGCGTTCTCCCACGGCTGGCGGCAGGTGAAGCTCTACTTCATGGTCGGCCTGCCCACGGAGACCGACGAGGACGTGCTCCAGGTCGCCGACCTCGCCAAGCGCGTGATCGCCAAGGGCCGCGAGGTCACTGGCCGCAACGACATCCGCTGCACCGTGTCCATCGGCGGGTTCGTGCCCAAGCCGCACACGCCGTTCCAGTGGGCCGCCCAGCTCGACCACCAGACCACGGACGAGCGACTCCGCAAGCTGCGCGACGTCGTCCGCGACGACAAGTTGTACGGCCGCGCGATCGGCTTCCGCTACCACGACGGCAAGCCCGGCATCGTCGAGGGACTCCTGTCCCGCGGCGACCGCCGCGTCGGCCGGGTCATCGAGGAGGTCTGGCGCGACGGCGGCCGCTTCGACGGCTGGAGCGAGCACTTCTCCTACGACCGCTGGATGGACGCCGCCGAGCGCGGGCTCGCCGGCACCGGCGTCGACGTCGACTGGTACACGATCCGCGAGCGCGACTACGACGAGGTGCTGCCCTGGGAGCACCTCGACTCGGGCCTCGACAAGGACTGGCTGTGGGGCGACTGGGAGGACGCCCTCGCGGCCGCCGAGGGCGCCGACATCGAGATCGAGGACTGCCGCTGGACGCCGTGCTACGACTGCGGTGTCTGCCCCGAGATGCAGACCGAGATCCAGATCGGCCCCACGGGTCAGAGGCTGCTCCCGCTCAGCGTCGTCTGACGCCGACCTCGCTAGGATCGGCCGGTCCCCGAGGAAAGCAGGAGCAATGGGAATCGAGAGCACCGTGCGTGCCTGGGCGCACCAGCGCGGCCTCCAGCGCTCGCGCGTCGTCGTCGCGGCCTACCGGACCGCGTCCCGCGCGAGGTTCGCCGGGACGCTGGGACGAGCCGGTGGAGTTCCGCGGGCACCGCTTCCGCATCGGCCAGGACCTCTCGCTCTTCCCCGCGGTCCACAACGGCGGCTTCGAGGCCGAGGAGCTCGACACCCTGCTGCCCCGCGTGGCCCGCGACGCGGTGGTCTGGGACGTGGGCGCCAACGTCGGGATCTACGCCGTCCTCCTGTCCGCTGCGGCCCCCGACGGGCGCGTCGAGGCCTTCGAGCCGGTGCCGGCGACCCACCAGCGGCTCGTGGACAACGTCGCGGCCAACGACGCGACCAACGTGACGTCGCACTTCGTGGCCCTCTCCGACGCCGTGGGCACCGCGCGCATGGCGGTGCACCCCGACGCGCACGGCTGCGACCAGATCGGCGGCCTCGAGATCGACCCCGGGGCGGAGGCGATCGACGTGCCCACCACCACGGGGATGGAGTTCCTCGCGAGCCACCCCGGTGATCCCGACGTGGTGAAGGTCGACATCGAGGGCCACGAGCCGCAGTTCCTGCGGGGCGCGTGGGAGATGTTCGAGCGCCGTCGGCCGCTGCTGATGATGGAGGTCAACCCCACGGCGTGGACCGGTCCCGAGCAGGTCCGGGAGTGGCAGGACACCCTCGACCGCCTGTTCGGGCTCTACGGCACCGGCCTGTGGTTCGAGACCGCCACCCCGCACGAGGTCGGGGCCGTGGAGGCGAGCACGCTCGACGACACCCGCGCCTACACGGTGCTGTTCCCCGGCGACCCCCGCTAGTGCCCGCGTCCGCGAGCCGCCGGTCGCGATTTTGTCCGCCACTGCAGTGGCACGAGAGAGTCACCCCGTGAGAACGACGTCCTGGATCGCCGCCACCGTCGTGGCGACGGTGGCAGCCATCGTCTGCGGAGCGATGTGGGCCCTGTCCTCGCCCCTCGGCTCCTCGCCCGACGACAACTACCACCAGGCGACGATCTGGTGCGTCGGCGCCACCTCGTCGTCGTCGCCCGACACCTGCCGGGTGGTCGGCACGTCCGAGACCACCGACGGTCGGGTCGTCGAGGTGCCGGCACTCGTCGGCAACCCCAGCTGCTACGCCGTCGCAGCCGGCCGAGTCGGGCGCCTGCCAGCGGCCGCTGGAGGGCAAGCGAGTCACGACCGAGGCGGTCGACGGTGGCACCTACCCCGGCGGCTTCTACCGGGTCATGCACCTGCTGATCCGTGACAGCATCCCCGAGTCGATCCTGCTCATGCGGATCGCCAACGTGGGGTTGGCGGCGCTGCTCCTCGGTGCCGTGGCGCTGGTCACCACCGCCGCCGTACGACGGCTGATGGTGCTCACGCTCACGCCCGTGCTCATCCCGCTCGGCTGGTTCATCCTGGCCTCGGTCAACCCCAGCAGCTGGGCGCTGTCGGGTCTCACGGCGTACGGCTTCGCGCGTCCACACGCTGTTCTCCGTCGACACGGCGCGGCGGCGAGTCGCGGCGGGCGTCACTGGCCGCCTTGGGCCTGGCCGTGGCGCTGGCGGCTCGCGGCGACGCACCGGTCTACGCCGGCGTCATCACCGTCGCCTTGTGCATCCTGCACTGGCGCGTGCTGTGGGCGACGCGGGCGCTGCTCGCGATCCCCGCCGTCGTGGGGGTCGTGTGCCTGTGGCGCGTGCTTGTCGCCGCGCAGGTCGCCTCGCATCGCGGGTGCATCGGCGGAGACCGACCGGTCCGGCGCCGAGGTGGTGGCGAACCTCGTCGCGGAGTTCCCGGCGCTCTTCAGCGGCATGTTCGGTTACGGCTTCGGGCTCGGCTGGCTCGACACCGCCGTCAGCCCGATCACCGCCTACCCGGTGGCCCTGATCCTCGGCTTCCTCGGTCTCAGCGGCCTGGGCCGGATGAGCTGGCCCAAGGCGATCGCCGTCGTCGTGGTGTTCCTGCCGATGCTCGTCCTTCCGCTGATGACCCTGTACCGCGCCCGTCTGATCGTGGGCGAGAGCATCCAGCCCCGCTACATCCTGCCGCTGATGCCGATCCTGCTCGCGCTGCTCCTGGTGGGCCCGACTGCCGACCGGGCCCTGCGCCTGACCCGCGTCCAGGCAGTGCTGATCTGGCTCGCCCTGACCGTAGCCAACACGGCGGCCATCTACGCCAACGCACGCCGCTACGTCACCGGCATCGACGGTCCGGCACAGATCGACGACCTCGAGTGGTGGTGGCAGTCCGCCCCGTCGCCGGCCGCCGTCGCGGTCATCGCCGCCGCGTCCTTCGCCGTGTTCGCTGCACCGCTCGTCGTGATGCACTGGCGGCACACGTCGTCGACCCCCACGGAGGAGATCGCATGACCTATCGAGCAGTGGAGTCCGCCGAGGTGTCGCCCGACGCGACCATCGGCGACCACACCAGCCTGTGGCACCTGTGCCAGGTCCGCGAGGGCGCGGTGCTGGGCGAGAGCTGCGTCATCGGCCGCGGTGCCTACATCGGCTCCGGCGTGCGGATGGGCGACAACTGCAAGGTGCAGAACCACGCCCTCGTCTACGAGCCTGCCGTGCTGGGCCACGGCGTCTTCATCGGACCGGCCGTGGTGCTGACCAACGACACCTATCCACGGGCGGTGAACCCCGACGGATCGCTGAAGTCGGCCTCCGACTGGGATGCGGTGGGCGTCACCATCGACGACGGCGCGGCCATCGGTGCCCGCTCGGTCTGTGTGGCACCGGTCCGGATTGGCGCCTGGGCGCTGGTCGCGGCAGGATCGGTGGTCACGCGCGACGTGCCTGCCCACGCCCTCGTCGCGGGTGTGCCCGCGCGGCAGATCGGCTGGGTCTCGCGCACCGGGACGCGGCTGCAGGAACGCCCCGACGGCTCGCTGGAGGACCCCGCGTCCGGCGCCGTCCACGACGTCATCGACGGACAACTCAAGGAGAGAGCAGAGTGACCACGCCAGAATTCATCCCCCCGGCCAAGCCGATCATCGGCGAGGAGGAGCGCAAGGCGGTCGACGCCGTGCTGATGTCCGGGATGGTCGCCCAGGGCCCGCAGGTCGCTGCCTTCGAGCAGGAGTTCGGCGACCAGCTGGTCGACGGACGCACCTGCGTGGCCGTCAACTCCGGCACCTCCGGCCTCCACCTCGGGCTGCTGGCCGCGGGGATCGGTCCGGGTGACGAGGTCATCGTGCCGTCCTTCACCTTCGCCGCCACCGCGAACTCGGTGGCGCTGACGGGCGCCACGCCGGTCTTCGTCGACATCGAGCCGACCTACTTCTGCCTCGACCCGCAGGCCGTCGAGGCCGCGATCACCGAGCGCACCCGCGCGATCATGCCGGTCCACCTGTTCGGCCACCCCGCCGACATGACCGCGCTCGCCGGCATCGCCGAGCGCCACGACGTGATGCTCTTCGAGGACGCGGCCCAGGCCCACGGCGCCACGTGGAACGGCGCCGCCGTCGGCAGCCTCGGCACCTTCGCGATGTTCTCGCTGTACCCGACCAAGAACATGACGTCCGGTGAGGGCGGCATGGTCTCCTGCGTCGACGACGACTTCGTCCGCCAGGTGAAGCTCCTGCGCAACCAGGGCATGGAGCGCCAGTACGCCAACGAGGTCATCGGACTCAACAACCGGATGACCGACATCCACGCCGCCATCGGCCGTGTGCAGCTCACCAAGGTGGGCGCCTGGACGAAGACCCGTCAGGACAACGCCGCGTTCCTCGACGCGAACCTCGCGGGCGTCACCGTGCCCGCCGTGGCCGACAACGCCACGCACGTCTACCACCAGTACACGATCCGGGTCGCCGAGGGCCGCGACGAGGTCGTACGCCGGCTGCGCGAGGAGTTCCAGGTCGGCTCGGGCGTCTACTACCCGATCCCGAACCACCGCCTGGAGTCGCTGAAGAAGTTCGCCCCCGGCCTCGACCTCCCGGAGACCGAGCGGGCGGCGGCCGAGGTGCTGTCGCTGCCGGTGCACCCGTCGCTGAGCCAGTCCGACCTCGACCGCATCGTCGAAGCCGTCAACATCGTCGTCAAGGCCGGTGCGTGATGACGGGAACGACGGACGCCGCGGACCGCACCCTGCGCGTCGGGGTGATCGGCCTGGGCTCGATGGGTCGCCACCACGCCCGGGTCATCCGGTCCACACCCGGCATGGAGCTCGTCGCAGTGGCGGACCCGGTCGGCGACAAGTTCGACGTCGCGGGTGACCTGCCGGTGCTCGCCGACGTGGCCGCCCTCATCGATGCCGGCCTCGACGCGGCCGTCGTCGCCGTGCCGACCATCCACCACGAGGACGTCGCCCTCGCCCTCGCGGGGGCGGGCGTCGCGACGATGGTCGAGAAGCCCATCGCGCACTCCGTCGAGGCGGGGCAGCGGGTCGCCGCTGCCTTCGAGGAGGCCGGCGTCGTCGGCTGCGTCGGCTACGTCGAGCGGTGCAACCCCGCCATGATCGCGCTGCGCGAGCGGATCCAGCAGGGGCTGCTGGGCGAGATCTACCAGATCACCACGTCGCGGCAGGGCCCGTTCCCGCCCCGCATCACCGACGTCGGCGTCGTCCAGGACCTCGCGACCCACGACTTCGACCTCACGCCGTGGATCGCGGGCTCCGACTACTCCAAGCTGACCGCCCACGTGCAGCACCGCTCCGGCCGCGACAAGGAGGACATGGTGGTGGCCACCGGCCTCCTGACCAACGGTGTCATCGTCAACCACCTCGTCAACTGGCTCTCGCCGCGCAAGGAGCGCCAGTGCATCGCCACCGGTGAGCGCGGGCGCGCTCGTGGCCGACACCCTGACCGGTGACCTGACGTTCTACGCCAACGGGACCTTCGAGAACGAGTGGGACGCGGTGACGACCTTCCGTGGCGTCAACGAGGGCGACGTGACCCGCTTCGCGATCCAGAAGCGCGAGCCGCTGGCGCTCGAGCAGACGCACTTCCGGGATGCGGTGCTCGGCCGCGAGACCGACGGGATCGTGCCGATGGCGCAGGGCGTCCAGACGCTGCGCGTCGTCGACGCGTGCCTGCGCTCCGCCGCGGAGGGTCGCGAAGTCAGCCTGTGAGGTGACCCGCGCGCGCCAGCTCGTCGACGATCGCCGCCGTGGGGTGGAACTGGTCCAGCAGCGAGGGGCGCGCGTGGTCACGCCAGGTCCGGAGGAAGCTCCGCAGGACGTCCATGTCGAGCCCGGTCAGCACCAGGTTGTCGCCGATGCCCTGCTGTGACTCGACCGCCTCGCGGTGGATGGCGGCCGGCTTGCCGAGGATGCCGCACTCCTGCTGGAGGCCGCCCGAGTCGGTGACGACGAAGCTGGCGCGGGCCAGCAGCGGCATGAAGTGTGCGTAGGGCTGCTTGTCGATCAGCCGGAACCGCTCGTCGAACAGGTGGGACAACCCCAGCTCCTCGATCCGGTGGCGCTCGGTGTTGCCCGCCGGCATCACCAGCGACATCGTCCGGCTGCCCTCGTGCAGTGACCTCCAGCGTGCGGGTGAGCACCGGACCGTTGCGGAGCATCTCGAACCGGTGCAACGTGACCAGGCCGAACTCGTCGGGCAGGTCGACCGCCGGAGCGTCCCCGCCGATCGCCAGGCGCAGGGCGTCGATGACGGTGTTGGCGCCGGTGTCGACGATCGCTCCCCTCGCCCGCTCGCGACGCAGGTGCTCGACCTCGTGCTGCGTCGGCGCGAAGTGGAGGGTGGCCACCTTCGCGACCACCCGGCGGTTGAGCTCCTCCGGCATCGGGTGCCAGATGTTGCCCGTGCGCATGCCTGCCTCGACGTGCGCCACATCGGCGCGCAGGAAGCGGCCGAGAACCGCACCGAGCACGGTGCTGAAGGTGTCACCGTGCACGACCACGAGCGGACGCGCCGTCCCGCGCGTCAGCCGGCGCCGGAGCTCGCGTCGACGGCGTACGACCGTCCACACGACCCGCATGGCCCAGCCGGGGACCTGGCTCACGCGTACGACGTCACTCTGGCGGCGCGCCGGGACGAGGTCGACGGCCGCCGCGGGCAGCGACAGGCCCTCGAGGGTGGCGGGCAGGCCGCCGACGTGGAACGCGGTGTTCCAGAACTCGACGGGCTCGCCACGGTCCTCGAGCGCCCGGATGACGGGGGCCAGCTTGATCATCTCGGCCGTCGTGCCGGCGATGAAGGCGATGGTCACGTGGTCTCCCGTGCTCGTGCTCGTCCGGTGGTGGTCGTGGCGTTGCAGTATCGTCTGCCCGCGGATCGACGGAGCGACGGAAAGGTGGTCCACCACCGTGCAGGACACCCCGTCAGCGTCGACGTCTCGCACGCTCGGCGTCGTCATGCCAGCCTACAACGAGGGATCGTGGGTCTCCCGCGCCCTCGACGCTCTGGAGGTGGCGGCCGAACGGGCGTCGTGGCCGCTGGACGTCGTCGTCGTCGACGACGGCAGCACCGACGCCGAGAGCCGTCGGGTGCTCGACGAGGTCGCCAGCCGCGACCACGTGCGGGTAGTGCACCAGGCCAACGCTGGTCGTTTCGCCGCGCGGAGCGTCGGCCTCGAGGCACTCGACACCGAGCTGGTGCTGCTCCTCGACGCGCGGGTCGAGGTGGACCCCGAGTCGCTCGACCGGATCGGGCAGGCCGTCGATGCGGGCGACGCGGTGTGGAACTACGACGTCGTGCCGGGTTCGCGGGACCTGCGGGCGCTCTTCTGGACGGGCATCACCAAGGTGTGGTGGCGCGACTACTTCCGCACCCGCCAGCCCGTCGCCTTCGGCGTCGCCGACTTCGACCGGTACCCGAAGGGGACCGGCGCGTTCCTCGCTCCGCGTGAGCTCCTGCTCCGTGCGGCAGGCGACTTCGCGTCGCACTTCGCCGACGCCAGCCTCGCCTCCGACGACACGCGCCTGCTGCGCACCGTCGCCGCCGAGCAGGACATCCACCTGTCTCCCGAGGTCGTCTGCACCCACCACGCCAAGAGCGGCCGCGGGTCGTGGTCGCGCCAGTGCTACTACCGCGGCACCACGTTCGTCGACGGCTACCTCGCCGACGCCGGGCGGGCTCGCGGACTGCTCGCGGGCGCGGTCGGCGCCGTCGCGGTCGGCGGTGTCGTGGCGTCCGCATGGCCCCGCACCACCGGTGCGACGGGGATCCTGGGCTGCGTGGCGGCAGCCGGCGTGGCGCGCTCGTGCGGTGCGTCGAGCCGCGAGGCCGTGGCCGTCGGTGTCCTCAGTCCTGCCTTCGGGGTGAGCTTCGGCGCCGGCGTGCTCCGCGGGCTGCGCATGGCCGCGAGCCGTACGTGACGCAGGTGAAGCGCCAGCTCGGACTGCTGTCGGTCTCGTTCTTCACGGCCAGCGCCCTGGGGCTCCTGCTCCTGGTCGTGGTGGCCCGGTGGCTCGGGCTCGAGGAGAACCTGCACTTCCAGGCGGTCTGGGCGCTCGTCTTCACCTTCGCGAGCGTGCTCGGCTCGCTGGAGCCGGAGGTGACCCGGCAGTCGACCACCGCCTCGCTCGAGGGACGTCGTACGCCCGTCGGAGCCGTCCAGGCGGTCGGGCTCGCTGCGCTCGCCAGCCTGGTGGTCCTCGCCGTCTTCCTCGCTCACGCCTCAGGGGCGCGAGATCGTGGACGGGTCCGTCGCGGTCCTCGTCCTCACCCTGCTGTCCCTGGTCAACGTCGCGATCCTGATCCTGGCGCGCGGCGTGCTGCTCGGCGCCCACGCGATGCGCGCCTACTGCGGCCGTGCTGGTCGGCGAGGCGCTCACCCGCGTGGTGATCGTCGCGGCCCTGGTCGTGGCCGGCGTGGACGCCGCCGTCGAGTGGGCCGTCGCCGCCACCGTCGCCGGCTCGCTGGTCTGGGTGGTCGTCCTGGCGCGGATCGCTCCGTTCGGTCGACTGGCGGGGCGCCGCGCGACCCGTGGCGGTCCGTGGCGGGCACCGTGGCGGCGCTCTGCATCGCCAACGGACTGTCCGCCCTGGTGCTGACCGGCTTCCCGGCGGTCACCGTCGCCATCCTGGGCAAGTCCCCCGACCTGGCCGTCCTCATCGCGGTCATCACGCTCTCGCGGGCGCCGCTGGCCCTGCTGGCTCCCGTGCAGGCGCTCACCGTGCCCACCGTGGTCAGGTGGAGCCGCACCGGTGACACCCGACACCTCACGCGCGCACTGGAGTACATCGCGGCCGGCAGCGCCGCCGCCGCGCTCCTCGGGGCGGCGGTCGGCTACGTCGTCGGGCCGTGGGCGGTGGCGCTGGTGCTCGGCCCGGACTACCGACCGGACGCCGTCATGGCCGCCGTGGTGGCAGCGGCCACGTGCGTCATGGCCGGAGCGCTGCTGCAGGCCGCTGCTCTGGTGGCCCTGCAGCGCTACTGGCAGGTGACCGCCTGCTGGGCAGCCGCGATCACGTCCACGGGTCTGGTGATGCTCGCGGCCCCGTGGGCCGTCGAGGAGCGCGGGCTCGCCGCCTTCGCGGTCGCGTCGGTCGCGGCCTACGTCGCGACGGCCGTCGCCGTGCGGCGTACGGTCGCCACGGCCGGGAGCCGCCCCGAGCCCACGGCGCACTAGGGTTCCCCCATGCCTGACCGCCCCACCCCGCGCGTCCTCGTGGTGATCCCCGCGTGGAACGAGGCCGGCGTCATCGCCTCGACGATCGCCGAGGTGAGGGCCGCGCGTCCCGACGTCGACCTCCTCGTCGTCGACGACGGCTCGGGCGACGCCACGGCCGATGTCGCGGAGCAGGCCGGCGCCCGGGTGGCGCGCCTGCCCTACAACCTGGGCGTGGGCGGAGCCATGCGCACGGGCTATCGCTACGCGCTGCGCGAGGGCTACGACGTCGTCGTCCAGATCGACGCCGACGGGCAGCACGACCCCGGCTACCTCACCGAGCTCGTGGCGGGCCTCGACGACGCAGACGTCGTGGTCGGCGCGAGGTTCGCCGGCACCGGCAGCTATCGGGCCTCGGGGCCGAGGCGGTGGGCCATGTGGCTGCTGGCCCGGGTCCTGACCCGGCTGGCCGGCGAGCGGCTCACCGACGTCACGAGCGGCTTCCGCGCCGCCAACCGCCGCGCGGTCACCGTCTTCGCCGACCACTACCCGGCGGAGTACCTCGGCGACACCGTCGAGTCCCTGGTCATCGCGCTGCGCGTCGGCTGCCGGGTGCGCCAGCTGCCGGTGGAGATGCGCCCGCGCACCGTCGGGCAGGCCAGCCAGAGCCCCGCGCGGGCCACCCTCTACCTCGCGCGCGCCGTGATCGCCCTCGGGCTCGCGCTCGTCCGACGCTGGCCGTCCGCCACCGAGACCCTCGGCCAGGAGAAGACATGAACACCCCACGAAGTTCTTCTCCCCGCTCCGCCCCTCCGAACAACTCCGCAGGGAGCCCGCATGAGCTCCACGTTCACCCTCGGCGTCATCGGCGGGGTCTTCACGCTCGGGGTCCTCTTCGAGATGCTGCGCCGCCAGCGCCTGCGCGAGAAGTACGCCGTCATCTGGGTGGTGGTCGTCGGTGCGACCCTGACCCTCGCGATCTTTCCCGGCCTGCTGACGTGGGCGGCCGACCTGCTCGGTGTGCAGGTCCCGGCCAACCTGTTGTTCTTCGGCGCGATCATGCTGCTCCTCGCCATCTCCATCCAGCTGAGCTACGAGATCGGCCGGCTGGAGGAGCGCACGCGCACCCTCGCCGAGGAGGTCGCCCTCCTGCGTCTGCAGGGCGAGCAGCACCGCGACTCGCCGCACCGGCAGGACGGCATCGACCGGCCCGAGGGGCCGGACGCCGATCCCGCGCCGTCCGCCTGACTGGGCTACCGTCCCCTCGTGCGTGACCAACCCGAGCAGCAGGCCCCGCCGGTGCAGCGCCTCCGCGTGCGCTACGCCAAGCGCGGCCGGCTTCGCTTCACCAGCCACCGCGACTTCAGCCGCGCCTTCGAGCGCGCCGTCTTCCGCGCCCGGGTCCCGATGGCGTACTCCTCGGGCTTCAACCCGCACCCGCGCATCTCCTACGCAGGCGCTGCCCCGACGGGCTCGGCGAGCGAGGCGGAGTACCTCGAGCTCGCGCTGGCCCAGGTCGTGGTGCCCGCCGACGTCCACGCGATGCTCGACGAGGCGCTGCCCCCCGGCCTGGACGTCCTCGAGGTGGTGGAGTCGCCCGGCGGCTCGCTGTCCGACCTGCTCGAGGGCAGTCGCTGGCGCATCGTCCTCGCCGTCGGCCGGGAGGTCGCCGACGACGCCGTGACGCGCTTCCTGGCCGCCGACGAGGCGCTGGTGGAGCGGATGACGAAGAAGGGCATGCGCCAGTTCGACGCCCGGGGCGCCGTCGTCGCCCTCGCGCTCGTCGCGCCGGACGAGGGGGACGAGGGGCGTACGACGCTCGACGTCGTGCTGCGGCACGGCACGCCGGCCGTGCGCCCGGACGACGTCCTCCGCGGCCTGGCGACCGTGGCCGGGCTCGACGCGGGCGAGGCGCCTCTGATGACCCGGCTGGAGCAGGGGCCGCTCCTCGCGTCGGGCGAGGTCGGCGACCCGCTGGCGCCTCGGACATAGCGCCGGCGGTGGGGGCGTGTGCGATACTCGCATCGTTCGACACCCCGGCGAAAGGTCGGGACCCGTCGAGCCGACGACGTTCTCGCCGGCACACCCTGAACATGGGGCTGGGTCGGCACCCCGGAAGGGTGGACGTCACCGGACCGCGACGCGGCCACAGGAATCGGTGAGAGCGATTCCCACGGTGGCCCGGCGACCGCGGCAGGTGGCGGACAGCATCCGGAGACGCGCACGCGGAGGATGTCGCCGCCACTGAAGCTTTGCGTCCCCGGGATCGTCATCCGAGAGCGGTGGACGCCGTACCGGCACCGCGATTGGTGCCCGAGGAGCACCACATGCTCGATCAGGATCCCACTGACCAGCCCGCCGGTTCCGGCGCTGACGCAGGATCCGACACAGGCACCGCCTCCACGGCGCCTGTCGTGACCCGACGCACGCGCAAGGCCCCCGCGAAGAAGGCCGCCCCGGCGCCCGACGCGACAGCTGACGCGGCTCCCGAGGAGGCCGCGCCCGAGGCGCCGGCCAAGAAGGCCGCCGCTCGCAAGGCCCCTGCCAAGAAGGCCGCCGCCAAGCGGGCGCCGGCCAAGAAGGCCGCCGAGGCACCCCCGGCCCCGGAGGCGTCCGACGCAACCGAGGTGGCTGCAGAGCCCACGCCCGCGGTGAAGACCACCAGCCGGCGCAAGTCGGCCGCGAAGGCGCCGGCCGGGAAGAGCGCCGCCGCGAGCGCCACCCCCGCGGACTCCACCGAGCCCGCCGCCGAGCCCTTCACCGAGCCCGCCGCCGAGGCGGGCGGGGAGGTCGGCGGCCACGCCGTCCTGTTCCAGGCGCCCGTCGCGACGACCACGCGTCGTACTCGCAAGACGGCCGCGCCCGCCCCCGTCGAGGAGGTTGCCGAGGACGAGGTCGCCGAGGACGAGACCACCGAGGACGAGACCGCCGAGGACGAGGCAGCCGAGACCGAGCAGCCCGCCGAGCGCGCGCCCCGGTCGCGCGCCAAGAAGGCCGGCGGCGGCAGGTCCCGCACCAGGAAGGCAGCCGCCCCGTCGGACGACGAGGCCGGCGAGACCCCGGGCGGCACGGCTGAGGACGACACGGACACCGACCAGGACACTGCGACCCAGGCCCGCGAGGCACAGGGCGACGAGGCCCCGGGCGACGACGAGTCCGGTGACGACGAGTCCGGTGACGAGGGCGGCACCGCGGCCCGCAGGCGGCGCCGCCGCGGCGGGCGTCGTCGGCGCAAGGGCTCGGACGGCACCGGTGACGCGTCCGGCGAGGGCAACGGCGACGAGGACGGAACCGATGCGGACTCCGACGACGCCTCGGCCGATGCCGGCTCGTCCGGCGATGACGCAGGCTCCGATGACGGAAACGCTGACGCGGGGGAGGGCACCTCGCGCCGCCGTCGTCGCCGCCGCCGCTCCGGGGACGACGGCGGGTCGGACGACGACGCGCCCAACACCGTCACCCGGGTCCGCAAGACCCGCTCCGCCGAGGACCAGATCACCTCCGTCCAGGGGTCCACCCGCCTCGAGGCCAAGAAGCAGCGCCGCCGCGAGGGTCGTGAGGCCGGCCGTCGCCGCGCGCCGATCGTCAGCGAGGCCGAGTTCCTCGCCCGCCGCGAGTCCGTCGAGCGCGTCATGGTGATCCGCCAGCGCAAGGACCTCACCCAGATCGCCGTCCTCGAGGACAAGGTGCTCGTCGAGCACTACGTCGCCCGCGAGTCGCAGACCTCGCTGATCGGCAACGTCTACCTCGGGCGCGTCCAGAACGTGCTGCCGTCGATGGAGGCCGCCTTCATCGACATCGGCAAGGGCCGCAACGCGGTCCTCTACGCCGGCGAGGTCAACTGGGCCGCGCTGGGCCACAAGGAGGGCCAGGCCCGCAAGGTCGAGTCCGTGCTGTCCAGCGGCCAGATGATCCTGGTGCAGGTCACCAAGGACCCGATCGGCCAGAAGGGTGCCCGCCTCACCAGCCAGGTCAGCCTGGCCGGCCGCTTCCTCGTCTACGTCCCGGACGGCACCACCTCGGGGATCTCGCGCAAGCTGCCCGACACCGAGCGCAACCGCCTCAAGACGCTCCTCAAGGAGATCGTCCCCGACACCGCCGGCGTCATCGTGCGCACCGCGGCCGAGGGTGCCAGCGAGGAGGAGCTGACGCGCGACGTCGAGCGCCTCAAGTCCCGCTGGGAGGACATCGAGAAGAAGGCCGGCAACAAGGGTTCCGGTCCGCAGCTCCTCTACGGGGAGCCCGACCTCACGCTGAAGGTCGTGCGCGACCTCTTCACCGAGGACTTCGCCAAGCTCGTCATCGAGGGCGAGGACGCCTGGAACACCGTGCGCGAGTACGTCGAGTCGGTGGCCCCGGACCTGTCCGAGCGCGTCCAGCGCTTCGAGCGTCGCGAGACCGGCGGCGACGTGTTCTCGACGTACCGGATCGACGAGCAGATCCACAAGGGACTCGACCGCAAGGTCTGGCTGCCCTCGGGTGGCTCGCTCGTCATCGACCGCACCGAGGCGATGACGGTCGTCGACGTCAACACCGGCAAGTTCACCGGCTCCGGGGGCAACCTCGAGGAGACCGTCACCAAGAACAACCTGGAGGCGGCCGAGGAGATCGTGCGCCAGCTCCGGCTGCGCGACATCGGCGGCATCATCGTCGTCGACTTCATCGACATGGTGCTGGAGTCCAACCGCGACCTCGTCGTACGCCGGCTCGTGGAGTGCCTGGGTCGCGACCGCACCCGCCACCAGGTCGCCGAGGTCACCTCGCTCGGCCTGGTGCAGATGACGCGCAAGCGGATCGGCACCGGCCTGCTCGAGTCGTTCAGCGAGAACTGCGAGCACTGCCAGGGTCGCGGCGTGGTCATCAAGGACCAGCCCGTCGACCCCGACGCCACGCCCGACGAGGGCGACGGGCGTCGTAGCCCTCGCCGCCGCGGCAAGCGCGGTGCGAGCGACGACACCGGCAGCTCGACCGGCAACGGCAACGGCAACGGCAACGGCAACGGTGGCCACGCCCCGTCGCCGAAGGACGTCGCGGCCATGGCCCGCCACGAGAAGGTCGCCGACGCCGAGGTCGCCGACGCCGAGGTTTCGGCCAGTGCTCCGGCGGCCGAGGTCGCCGAGGTCGCCGTCGAGCCCCCTGTGTCCGAGTCCGAGGTGGCACCCGCCGAGGACGAGAAGCCGCGCGTCGTGACGCGTACGCGCCGCCGGTCGGCCAGCCGTCCTGCCGGCCCGCCGGCCCGGGCCGCGACGTCGACGTCCGGCGCCGCCGGCACCGTTCCCGACTCGGGTGCGGTCGAGCCCGGCACCGTCGGTGTCGAGCCCGGCGCGGCGGCGGCCGATGCTCCGGTGGTCGAGCATGTCCCGATCAAGAAGAAGGGCTCCCGCAAGCGATGACTCCGGCTCCATCGGAGAGCGCCGGGCAGCCGACGCAGGACGAGGTGCGCCCGGAACCCGCGTCGGCCCCGCTGCGTCGGGTGCCGTGGAGTGCGCGGAACGACGGTCGGCCGTGGCCGGCCGCGACCCACGTGCTCCTGCTCGCCGCTGGAGTGGTCCTCGCGCTGGGCACGCTGGTCACGGTGCTCAACATGCCGGACCTGCCCTACCACCCGGCCCGCGACCTCGAGCTCCGTGCGACGTACGACGCCTACCAGGCCACCGGCGTGCCGCTCGTCAAGGAGAACGGCACCGGGTCGTGGTACGGCGGACTCCCGAGCGCCGACCCGGGCCTGATCAAGGCTGCCGGCGACGACGATCCCGGGCAGCTACCTCATCGCGTCGTGGATGGGCCACCTCACCGGGTCCGCGTCGCCCTACCCGGGCCTGCGCTGGGCGATGGCGCTCCTGTGCGCGCTGCCGCTGCTGATCCTGCCCGTCACGGTCGCCCGGGTCTTCGGCCGGGCCCGCGCCGGGCTCGCCATGCTCGTCCTGCCGATCCTGATGTGGCTGGTCAACGGCACGGTCCTGCCCGGCACCGAGTACGGCTTGGCCGACCGCGTGTCGCCGACGCGCGTCTACGCCCTCTACGGCCTGCCGGCGTCCTTGATGTTCCTGTCGCTCGTGCTCGTGGCCTACGTCGTGACGCGCCGTCCCGGCGTCCGCGCGGCGCTGGCCTGGACCGTCGTCCTCGTGCTGCTCGCCGCGTGCGGCAACCTGCTCCGCTCGCTGTCCGGCGTCGGCATCGCGCTGGCCGTCGGCGTCGTGTGGTGGGTCGGCTGGCGCGGACGGCTGCGGTGGGCCGTCGCCGCCGGGGCGGCGGTCGCTGAGCGTCGTCGTCGCCTCCTGGCTCCCGGGCCTCGCGATGGACCGGATCAACGAGTCCCGCGACCGCGTCGTGATCGCCGAGGCGTCGCGACTGCCCGACGCGCACGGCACCTGGCACCCCCTCTACCTGGGCCTGTCCTACCCCCAGCCGATCACCGGGGACCCGTCGCCGTTCGGCGTCGAGTGGTCCGACGAGTTCGGCTGGCAGAAGGCGCGCGAGGTCGACCCCGAGGTCGTGGTCGCCAGCGCGGAGTACGACGCGATCATGAAGGACCTGTTCCTCGACAAGGTCTCGGACGCGCCTGTGGCCGCGGTGCGCCTCTACCTCACCAAGACGTTCTTCGTCATCAAGCACTTCGCGGCCATGCTGGTGGTGATCCTGTTCGCCGTCGTCATGGTGTGGCGCCGGCGTGGGCCGCACCGGCAGCGCGTGCGGTCTGGTCTCGGCGGCGGCCGTGCCCTTCCTGCTCCTGGGGCTGGTCCCGACCGTGCTGGTCATGCCGATGCTCTACTACTTCAGCGAGCTGGCCGCCGCGCTGGGACTCCTGCTCGCGCTCGCGCTGGGTGGTCTGGTGTGGACGATCTCCACCCTCCCCTCGGTCGTCCGCCTCGACGAGCGCGCCATGGCGCGCGAACGGGCGGCGACCGTCGACCCGGGTCCGCGTGCGCGGCTCTCGGTCGTGGTCCCGACCCGCAACGGCGAGGCCGTCCTGGCCGCGACCCTGGACGCGCTCGCCGGCCGGTTGGCCGAGGGCGACGAGCTGGTCGTCGTCGAGAACGGCTCGACCGACGGCACGACCCCGCTCCTGGAGACGGTGGCGCAGTCCTGGGAGCACCCGGCGACCCTTGTCGTCCTGCACAGCGAACCCGGTCTCGGCAACGCCCTCCGCGCAGGCGTGCTGGCGAGCCGGGGGGAGCGCGTCCTCCTCACGGCCGACGACCTCCCGTTCGGCTTCAGCGACCTCGACGGCTTCGCCGGCCTCCCCGCGGAGGCGGTGCTGGCCGTGGGGTCCAAGGCCCACCCGGCGTCCGCGGTGGACCGGTCCTGGCGGCGCGAGACGCAGTCGGCGGTCTTCCGCTGGCTGCGCCGTGCGCTGCTGCACTCCGCGGTGGGTGACAGCCAGGGCACCATCTGGGTGGACGGCGGGTGGGCCCGGTCGTTCGCCGCGGTGTCGCGCGAGAGCGGCCTGATGTGGACCGTGGAGATGGTGCTGGCGGCGGAGGAGCAGGGACTGGACGTGTGGGAGGTGCCGGTGACGCTCAGTGAGGCCCACGACACCCGCGCCAGCCGCTTCCGGCTGCGCGACGCCCGGATCGCCGTGCGCGAGATCTCCAGCCTCGCCGTACGTCGTGACGACTACTCGGGCCAGGAGTGGGTCAGCCCGGGCCGGGTGCTCTCGATGAGCGGCTCCGAGCCGTCCTGAGCCTCGTTTTGCCCGGTCGCCACCCGATCCCGTAGTCTTGAGCCTCGGTGTGAGACACACCGATCCCTGCGCGCCCGCCCCGCGGCCGTACCTCGCCGATCTAT
>CAVYGL010000027.1:0-47133 GCA_963767995.1 uncultured Actinomycetota bacterium | reverse complement strand
GCGGTGGTGACGACGCCGGATCGTGGAGCTTCTGAGTAGGTCACCGACTCAAGAGCGCCTCCGTCTGCAAGCACCGCGACGTTCTTCGCGGTCGTCAGCCACTGGTGCTCGGCGTCGGCGACGATCGTCGATCCGTCGGAGAAGGTGACCTCGTAGCAGGGGCGGTCCTGGAGTACATCCGTAGCCGCGACCACACGGGTCGGCCGGCCATTGGCGTCGTAGAGGAGGTCCCCGACCGCAACGTCGCCCATCGTGGTCCACCCGGTGGGCGTCGGCAGCGGTGTATCCAGCGCGAGGGCCTTCCCCATAGCCGGGCGAGCCGCCACGATGATCATCTGGCCGGAGTGGAGACCGTTGGTGAGGTCGTCGAGGTCGGCGAAGCCGGTGGGCACGCCGTAGAGGCCGGCCTCGCGGTTGCCGATCATCTCGATCTCGTCGAGGACGCCGCTCATGATGTCGCTCAGCGGCGCGTAGTCCTCGCTCGCCCGGCGGTCGGTGACCCGGTAGACCTCGGCCTGCGCGCTGTCGACGACGTCGTCGATCTGGCCCTCGCCGGCGTAGCCGAGGGCGGCGATGCGGGTGCCGGCCTCGACCAGGCGGCGCAGCACCGCCTTGTCGCGCACGATCTCGGCGTAGTAGCCGGCGTTGGCCGCGATCGGCACGTTGGCCGACAGGGTGTGGAGGTAGGGGGCGCCGCCGACGCGCTGGAGCTCGCCGCGCTTGACCAGCTCGGCCGCGACGGTGATCGGGTCGGCGGGCTCGCCGCGACCGTAGAGGTCGATGATCGCGTCGTGGATGATCTCGTGGGCCGGTCGGTAGTAGTCGACCCCCTTGAGGGCCTCGACGACGTCGGCGATCGCGTCCTTGGACAGCAGCATCGAGCCGAGCACGCTCTGCTCCGCGGCGTTGTCCTGAGGGGGCGTACGGTCACCCGCCGAGCGCGGCGACTCGCCGGGCTCGTAGGCCGCGGGGCCGTCGCCCCACGCCTCGTCGGTGTCCCCCTGGAAGGTGACGCTCACCGATGCTCCCCTCGCCGTCGTGACTCGCCGTCGTGCCCCGTGCCCCCACGCTAGGGACGACCACCGACATCGTCGGCCGGGTCCGCGCGAGGCTGTTGCCGCGGGCGAACCTACGTGCTCCCCGGCCGTAGGGACAGCCGGTTCTCCACAGGGCCTGTGGACAACCTGCGCACTCGCGTGGACGACACGCTCGGCCTCGTGCACCGGCGGTGGACCCAGGTGTGGACAGAGCATTCTCTTCTGCGACGACACCGCCTCTGACCTGCGGAAACATCATGCACACCCTGTGGAGGAAAAGTCCCTGCCCGATCGTCCGTTCACCTGTCCGCCATCTGGATGATGCCTGTTGCTTTGTCGACTCGGACCCCGGACCAGCCCTCGACAGACCCTCATCCACACCACGATGCACAGGTAGTCCGAAAGGACTATGGACGGTGCCGGGCCACCCGATCTAAGGGGAGCCGCCGACGTCCGGGCCGGGTGCTGTTCCTAGGGTGAATCTCGTGAAAGCCGTCGACCGCGAGATCTTGCGCCTCGCCGTGCCGGCTTTCCTGGCCCTCGTGGCCGAGCCGCTCTTCCTGCTCTCGGACGCCGCGATCGTCGGCCACCTCGGCACGCCGGAGCTCGCCGGCCTCGGCATCGCAGCGGTGATCCTGCAGACCGTGGTCGGGCTCTGCGTCTTCCTCGCGTACGGCACCACGGCCAGCGTCGCGCGTCACCTCGGCGCCGGTGACCTCCGCGCGGCCCTCGCCCAGGGCGTCGACGGCCTCTGGCTGGCGGTCATCATCGGCGCCGTCGCCACCGTCACCGGCGTCCTCGCCACCCGGCCCCTCGTGGCCGCGTTCGACACCGGCACGGAGGTCGCCGGGCACGCCGAGACCTACCTCGCGATCGCCTTCCTCGGCACCACCCCGCTGCTGGTCATGCTCGCCGCGACCGGCGTGCTGCGCGGGCTGCAGGACACGCGTACGCCGCTGCAGGTCGCGGTCGTCGGCAACGTCCTCAACATCGTGCTCAACGTCGTCCTCGTCTACGGCCTCGACCTCGGCATCGCCGGCTCGGCGATCGGCTCGGTGATCGCCCAGGTCGTCTCCGCCTGCTGGCTCGTCGTCGTCGTGGTGCGCGCGTCCCGCGAGCACGGCGCACCCCTCACGCCCGACCTCCCCGGGATCCGGTCAGCGGCGCACGCCGCGGTCGCCCTGGTGATCCGCACCCTGGCCCTGCGCGCGTGCCTGCTCGTCGGGACGTACGCCGTCACCCGGGTCGGCACGGACGGGCGCGACGTCACCGTCGCCACCCACCAGGTCGCGATCACTCTCTGGACCTTCCTGGCCTTCGCGCTCGACGCCATCGCGATCGCCGCCCAGGCCCTCACCGGGCGAGCCCTCGGCAGCGGCGACGTCGAGACCACGCGACGGCTGACCCGGCGGATGATCCGCTGGGGCTGGGGCAGCGGGCTGGTGGCCGGGCTCGCGCTGGCCGCCGTCGCGCCGTTCGTCGGGGCGCTCTTCACCAACGACCCCGCGGTCCAGGACCTCCTGGTGCCCGTGCTGCTCGTGGCGGCGGTCGGCCAGCCGCTCGCCGGGGTGGTCTTCGTGCTCGACGGCGTGCTCATCGGCGCCGGCGACGGGAAGTTCCTCGCCTGGGCCGGACTCGTCGTGCTGGCGGCGTACGCCCCCGCGGCGCTGTGGGCGGCGACGCTCCCGCACGGGCTGGTGGCCGTGTGGGTGGCGATGACGTTCGTGTTCATGGGCTCGCGCGGACTGCTGCTGTCGTGGCGCGCCCGCGGCGACGCGTGGCTGGTGACGGGCGCGCTCGTCAAGCAGCGGGGCCTAGGCTGACGACCGTGATCGGCGTACGCACCTGGCTGGCGGCCCTCGCCCTCGGTCTCGCCCTGACCGCGTGCGCCGACGACCCGGCACCGACCCAGCCCGAGGAGACCGCCGTGGAGGAATCGACCCCCGCCGACGCCACTCCCACCCCCGAGCCCGTCCCGGGCGCGGACGCTCCGGACGTCGTCGCCTCCGTCGCCGACCTCGCGTCGCGGCTCGGTGTGGACGCCGGCGACGTCACGGTGGTCGCGGTCCAGGAGGTGACCTGGAGCGACGGCAGCAGGGGGTGCGCGAAGAAGGGGATGAACTACACCATGTCGCTCATCGAGGGATCCCGCATCACGCTCGAGGCCGACGGGACGACGTACGAGTACCACTCCGGCGGCTCCGGCGGGCCCTTCCTCTGCGAGCGCCCGACCCAGTAGCGCGGCCCGGGCCGGACGACGACGAACGAACGGCCCGCCGCCTCCGAGGAGGCAGCAGGCCGTCGCGTGGTGCTGGTGTCGCGGGTCAGCCGGGAACGACGTTGAGGGCCACCGTGGCGGACACCTCGTCGTGCAGCTTGACCGAGACCTCGTGCGAGCCGAGGGTCTTGATCGGGTTGGTGACCACGATCGTGCGGCGGTCGACCTTCTCGCCGGAGACCTCGGCGATCGCGTCGGCGATCTCCGAGGTGGTGACGGCGCCGAACAGGCGACCGCCCTCGCCGGCGCGGACCTTGACCATGACCGCGTTGGTCTCGAGCGTGGTCTTGATCTCCTTGGCGTGGTCCTCGTCGCGGGCCGCGCGAGCGGTGCGAGCGGACTTGATGGACTCGATGGTCTTCTCGCCACCGCGGCTCCACTTGATGCCGAGGCCACGGGGAACGAGGTAGTTGCGGCCGTAGCCGTCCTTGACCTCGACCACGTCGCCGGGGGCGCCGAGGCCGTCGACCTCCTGGGTCAGGATGAGCTTCATGTCTCGTGCTCCTCTCAGCGACCGGTGGACGTGTAGGGCAGCAGAGCCAGCTCGCGCGCGTTCTTGACGGCGATGGCCACGTCGCGCTGGTGCTGGACGCAGTTGCCGGTCACGCGACGGGCGCGGATCTTGCCACGGTCGGAGATGAACTTGCGGAGGAGGGTGGTGTCCTTGTAGTCGACACCGGTCGCCTTCTCCTTGCAGAACTGGCAAACCTTCTTCTTGGGCTTGCGCAGAATTGCCTTGGCCATTGTGGTGCTCCCTTTCAGTGAGCCCGGCCCTGAGGCAGTCAGGGACGGAATGGTGGTGTAGCTCGGATGATCCGGATCAGAGGATCAGAACGGAGGCTCGTCGTTGCCGCCGCTGACCCCGGGCGTCGCCCACGGGTCGTTGGGCGGAGCGGACTGGCCGCCACCGGCGGGCTGGCCACCCTGGGGCTGGCCGCCCCAGCTGCTGTTGCCGGTGCCGCCACCCTGCGCGGGCGCGGGGCTGGCCCACGGGTCGTCGGCCGGCGCGGACGACTGTCCGCCACCGCCCGAGTAGCCGCCGCCACCGCCACCGGAGTAGCCGCCACCGCCGCCGGACCGGGTCGTCTTGGTGACCTTGGCCGATGCGGAGCGCAGCGACGGGCCGACCTCCTCGACGTCGATCTCGAAGACGGTGCGCTTCTCACCCTCGCGGGTCTCGTACTGCCGGGACTTCAAGCGACCCTGGACGATCACGCGCATCCCCTTCTGGAGGGACTCGGCGACGTTCTCCGCAGCCTGACGCCACACCGCACACGCAAGGAACAGCGTGTCGCCGTCCTTCCAGTCGTTGGTCTGACGGTCGAAGGTGCGCGGCGTCGACGCGATCCGGAAGTTCGCCACGGGGGCCCCCGAGGGGGTGAACCGCAGCTCCGGGTCGTCGACGAGGTTGCCGATCACGGTGATGGTGGTCTCGCCTGCCATGTCAGGGTCTCCTCAAAATGTCCTGCAGTGCCGGTTGATCCGGGTGTGCTCGAAGGTGGTGCCCATCAAACAGGCAGTCACCGACAGCGGGAAGGGTCTATCCACAGACGCCCGTGAAGGCGGCTCAGTGAGCGTCGGGACGCATGACCTTCGTGCGCAGGATCGACTCGTTCAGCGTGAGCTGGCGGTCGAACTCCTTGACCGTCGCGGGCTCGGCCGTCAGGTTGACGACGGCGTAGATGCCCTCGGCGTTCTTCTTGATCTCGTACGCCATCCGGCGACGACCCCACACGTCGACGGACTCGACAGAGCCGCCGTCCTTGCGGATCACGTTGAGGTACTTGTCGAGCGACGGCTCGATGGTGCGCTCGTCGAGACTCGGGTCGAGGATGACCATCACTTCATAGGCACGCATAGCGGTCTCCACCTCCTCTGGGCTAGAGCGGCCACGGGCTTTCCGTGGCAGGAGGGACTGTGCGTCCGCGGGTGCACGTTATCGATCGCGCCCCACGGTCAATCGTCGCCCGAAGGCAACCGGGGAAGACTAGCAGCGCCGCGACCGGCCGCCGGAATCGTCGTACGCCCGCTGTGGAGAGCGCCCGGGCCTGTGGAGGACGCGCGTGTCCGTACGTCGGCCGGGCTAGCGTCGCGGGGTGCCAGCCGTCAGCACCCGTACGTCCGCCGTGGTCGCGGGCCGCTACGTGCTGCTCGACCAGGTCGGGGCCGGCGGGATGGGGTCGGTCTGGCGGGCGTGGGACGAGCGCACTCGTCGCCACGTGGCCCTCAAGGTGCTGGGCCAGCACAGCTCGGCGCTGCTCGCGCGCTTCGTGCGGGAGCAGGCGGTCCGGGTCCGCCACCCCCACGTCGTCGCGCCCCACGGCTGGGCCGCCGAGGACGACCTGGTCGTGCTCGCCATGGAGCTGGTGCCGGGTGGCTCGGTCGCCGACCTGCTGCGCGAGCACGGTCCGCTCGATGCCGGCACCGTCGGCCTGCTCTGCGAGCAGCTGCTGATGGGCTTGTCGGCCGTGCACGCCGCCGGGCTGGTGCACCGCGACGTGAAGCCGGCCAACCTGCTGCTCGAGGCGACCGGCACCGGTCCGCCGCACCTGCGGCTCGGCGACTTCGGCGTCGCCGCACCGATCGCCGACCGTCGGTTCACCACGGTCCCGGGCGCCATCGGCACCGACGGCTACATGGCGCCCGAGCAGGCGCGCGGCGCGCCGCCGGAGCCGACGCAGGACCTGTACGCCGTGGGCCGCGTCGTGCTCGAGATGGTCACCGGGCTGCCGCCCTCGCGGCAGCGGGCCCCCGACCATGAAGCACTGCCCTCCCACCCGCTGCGCCCGCTCGTCGAGCGGCTCCTCGTCGCCGACCCCGAGCAGCGGCTCGCCACCGCCGACGCGGCGCTCCGCCTGCTCCGCCGGCTGCCGGTGCCGGCCGCGGCCGGCCCGCCTGTGCCCGACCGGCTCGGGCCGCCACCGCGCGGTCGGCGTACGCCCCGGGCCGACGCGCGAGGAGCGGTGGACTGGGCGGGCTGGGTCGCCGTGGCGGCGCTGCTGGGCGTCGTGGCCGGCTGTCTGTGGGTGCTCCTAGGCTGGACACCATGAACCTCACCCCAGTGAGCCCGCAGCTGTCGATCGGCGCGCACGTCGAGCAGACCGATCCCGTCGCCGAGGCGGTCGCCCGTGACACCACGCTGGTGCAGTTCTTCCTCGGCGACCCGCAGGGCTACAAGGGCCCGGAGATCCGCTTCGAGGGCGGCGCCGACGCGCTGCGGGCGGCCGCGGAGGACGCGGGCGTCGACCTCTACGTCCATGCGCCCTACATCGTCAACGTGGCCACGACGAACAACCGGATCCGGATCCCGAGCCGCAAGCTGCTCCAGCAGCACATGGACGCCGCCGCCTCGATCGGCGCCAAGGGGCTGATCGTCCACGGCGGCCACGTCGGCAAGGACGACGACCCGTCCGTCGGCTTCGACAACTGGCGCAAGGCCATCGAGGCCACGGACATCAAGATCCCGCTGCTCATCGAGAACACCGCCGGCGGCGACAACGCGATGGCGCGCCACCTCGACCGCATCGCCGGGGTCTGGGACGCCATCTCCTCGGCCGAGGGCTCGGACGACGTCGGGTTCTGCCTCGACACCTGCCACGCGTGGGCCGGCGGCATCGAGCTCGGCGACGCCGTCGACAGGGTCCGCGCCATCACCGGCCGCATCGACCTCGTCCACGCCAACGACTCGCGCGACGACTTCGACTCCGGCGCCGACCGGCACGCCAACTTCGGCCAGGGGCACCTGCCGGCCGACGAGTTCGCCGGCGTGGTGCGCGAGGCCGGCGCGCCCGTCATCTGCGAGACGCCGGGCGGTGCCGCCGAGCACGTCGCCGACTTCGCGTGGCTGCGCGAGCACCTCTGAGCCGGGTGAGGGCGGCGGAAAGAGGTCGTGGAACGGCGCAACCGAATGCGGGGCACGTGCGTCTGTAGTCACAAGGGACCAGACACGTACGGGGGTCGTGTCTGGTCCCTTGTAACCTCTCCGAAGTGACGACCCCCCTGACGCTGCGCCCGATCTCCGCGCCGCAGCACCGCGAGTTCATCGCCGGTCGGTCGTCCGCCAGCTTCCTCCAGACACCCGGCTGGGCGAGCGTGAAGCCCGAGTGGCGGGCCGAGTCCGTCGGCTGGTTCCGGGGCAGCGAGCTGGTCGGCGCGGGCCTCGTCCTCTACCGCCAGCTCCCGAAGGTCAAGCGCTACCTCGCCTACCTGCCCGAGGGCCCGGTGATCGACTGGAGCGGCGACGACCTCGAGGCCTGGCTCGCCCCGATGGTGGCCCACCTCAAGGCGCAGGGCGCCTTCGCCGTCCGGATGGGACCGCCGGTCGTCACCCGGCGATGGTCGGCCGAGCAGGTCAAGGCCGGCGTGGCCGACGAGGGCGTACGCCGGCTCGGCGACGTACCCCCGCTGGAGCGGTCGCAGGACGGGGCGTGCGTCATCGCCCAGCTGCACGAGCTCGGGTGGCAGCAGCAGTCGGCCGAGGGCGGCTTCTCCGCGGGCCAGCCGCAGTTCAACTTCCAGATCCCGCTGGTCGACGACACCGGCGCGGCCCGCACCGAGGCCGACGTCCTCGCCGGCATGAACCAGCTCTGGCGCCGCAACATCAAGAAGGCCGACAAGTCCGGCGTCGAGGTCGCGCAGGGCGACCGCACCGACCTCAAGGCGTTCCACGACCTCTACGTCCACACGGCCGAGCGCGACCACTTCACCCCGCGCCCGCTGTCCTACTTCCAGACCATGTGGGACGCGCTCCTCGCCGACGACCCCGGCCGGATCCAGGTGTGGCTCGCGCGCCACGAGGGCGACCTCGTCGCGGCCACGATCGCGATCCGCGTCGGCACCCACGCCTGGTACTCCTACGGCGCCTCGTCCACCGAGAAGCGCGACGTCCGCGGCTCCAACGCCGTGCAGTGGGCGATGATCCGCGACGCCCTGGCGGCCGGCGCGCACGTCTACGACCTCCGCGGCATCACCGAGACCCTCGACGCCGACGACCCGCACGTCGGGCTCATCCAGTTCAAGGTGGGCACCGGCGGACAGGCCGTGGAGTACGCCGGCGAGTGGGACCTGCCGGTCAACCGGGCCATCTACAAGGCGTTCCAGCTCTACCTCGCGAGGCGGGGATGAACGGATGAGTCTGACCCTCACCGTCGACGGCGACCGCTGGCGCTCGCACCTCCTCTCGACCGTCACCAAGAACCCCGGCGTCGTACCGGTGGCGAAGGGCAACGGCTACGGGCTCGGCCTCGGTCGGCTCGCCCGCCGCGCGCAGTGGCTGGCCGAGCACGCGGCCGAGACCGGTGCACCGCTCGACACGCTCGCGATCGGCACGTACGACGAGATCGAGCAGGCGGCCACGCGCTACGACGGTGACCTGCTGGTGCTCACCCCCTGGCGTCCCTTCGGCGCCGCGCTCGACCTCGACCCGCGCACCGCCGCCCGCGTCGTGCACACGGTCAGCCGCGCCGACGACCTGGCCGGCCTGCGCGCGCACGATCCCCGCGCGCGCTTCGTGCTGGAGCAGCTGACGTCGATGCGGCGCCACGGCATGAGCCGGCGCGACCTCACCGCCGCGGCGGAGCAGCTCCGGGCCGACGGCGGGCGCAGCGGCCTGCGCGGCGTGGCGATGCACCTGCCCCTCAACACCACCTCGCACCTCGGCGAGGTGAGCCGGCTGATCAACGACATCGTCGCCTCGGGCCTGCCCACCCGCACCGTCTTCGTCTCCCACCTCACGCACGCCGAGCACGGCGCGCTCGCGGGCAGCTATCCCGACTTCACCGTCCGTCCCCGGATCGGGACCGACCTGTGGCTCGGCGACCGCGGGGCCCTCCAGGTCGGCGCCACCGTCCTCGACGTGCACGAGGTCGATCGCGGCGACACCTTCGGCTACCGCGGACGCAGCGTCCCCAAGCACGGCCACCTCGTCATCGTCAGCGGCGGCACGGCCCACGGCATCGGCCTCGAGGCGCCGACCGGCGACCAGTCGCTCAAGGCGCGGGCCGCGACCCTGGCCCGCGGTGGCCTGGACGCGGTCGGGTTCGTCCGCTCGCCGTTCTCCATCGACGGCAAGCAGCGGCTCTTCGCCGAGCCGCCCCACATGCAGGCCTCGATGCTCTTCGTGCCGTCAGGCGCGCGGGTGCCCCGTGTCGGTGAGCAGATCGAGGTCCGGGTCCGCTTCACCGCGACCGACTTCGACCGCGTCGTCATCACCTGACTCGAGGTCCGCGTCGCGGAGCACCGCGACGACCAGCCACACCAGTCCGGCGACCCGGAGCAGGATCGCCAGCCAGTAGGCCCGGACGTCGTCGCTGACCGTGGGCTCGATCGCGCCACCGACGTACCACCCGGTGACCACCCAGCTCAGCAGGTGCAGGCCCTGCCACACGAGCAGGTCGCGCCAGCGGCGTACGGCGATCGCGGCCAGCGGCAGCGCCACGAGGGCCAGCTCCGGCGGGGCCGACGGCGCCACCACGAGGGCCGCCGCGAGCATCACCAGCCCGGCCCGCGCGCTCGTCCGGGCCGTGGTCCGCCCGCCCCGCACCACCCACCGCCACACGGCGGCCGCAGCCGCGGCCAGCACCACGAGCTGCACGACGTAGCGGGTCGTCGCCGACGCCTCGACCCCCGCCTGCTGGAGGAGCTGCCAGATCGAGCCGGTGTCGGCGTCCTCGCCCTGCGCCCGACCGGGCAGCGTCACCACGACGTACGCCGCCGCTGCCGCGAGCAGCGCGTCGACGCGGTCGCGCGTACGACCACCGACGGCGACCACGCCGACGAAGGCCACCGCGACCGGGAGCGCGAAGGCCGCGCCGATGCCGGCGCCGATCCCTGCAGCCCAGGCCCGGCCGGTCGTCCATCCCCAGAGCAGCACGGCCACGCCGACGGCGGCGACGAGCTCCCAGGAGAGCCAGTGCACCAGCAGCACCGGTCCGAGCGCCCAGCCTGCCGCGGCCCACGGGCGCCGGGGGTCCACGCGGACGAGGAGGGCGGTGGCCAGCAGCGCGAGCGCTGCGAGCAGCACGGCCAGTGCGGCGGTCGTGGCGACGGTGCCGGTGCCGGGGAGGACGCCCGCCAGCCGCTCGAGCCACGTCGTGACGTGGGGCGGAGTGCCGGCGGTGGTCGAGGTGCCGGCGAGCTCGGTCCAGCAGAGCTGCGCGTAGGGCTGGTCCTCGCGTCCCCACTCCGAGCGGACGCACGCACCCTTGCTCGCCATCCCGGCGACCAGGGTGACGGCGCTCGCGCCGAGCAGCACCCGCGAGGCGTTCCACCAGGGGTGGCCGCTCGCGTGGTCACCCAGCGGTCCGCCGACCACCTCCGACATCGCCGCGACGACCGGGTCGGTGCGGCTCGGTGCCTCCACGCTCAGGGCCGGGAGTCGGGCGCCTGGACCCGCGGCTGGAACCGGCCGGTCGGCGTCGTCGGGGACTCCGACGGCGAGGGCGGGACCGGGGTCGTCGGCACCGGGGTGGTCGGGACCGGCGTCGTCGGGACCGGGGTCGTCGGCGTCTCCGTCGGGATCGGCGTCTCCGTCGGGATCGGCGTCTCCGTCGGGACGGGCGTCTCCGTGGGCGTCTCGGTGGGCGTCTCGGTCGGCACGCCACCGGTCTCGGTCGGGGTCTTGCGGCTCGGCGTCGGCGTCGGCGTCGACGTCGGGGACGGCGGCGGGGTGTACTCGTGGCCGTCGTCGGGTGCGTCGCCGTCGACGTAGACCGGCTCCGGGAACTCCTCGACGTCCATGCCCTCCATCACGCGCTGCATGATCGAGGTCCAGGTCTTGGCCGGGTAGTTGCCGCCGAAGTAGCCCGAACGGCCGTCGCTGCTGGTCGGCAGCCACAGGTCGGCGCCGTCGGGACGCAGCACGTCGAGGCCCTCGCGACCCTTGCCGCGGACGAACATCACGGCCGTGGAGACCTGCGGCGTCGTGCCGACGAACCACGAGGACGAGACGTCGCCGTCGTCGTTGGTCGCGGTGCCGGTCTTGCCGGCGACCGGACGCGTCGAGCGCGAGCGCCTCGGTGCCCGAGCCCTCCTCGACGACCTGCTGGAGGGCGTACGTCACGTCGGCGGCGATGTCGGGGTCGACGGTCTCCTTGCTGCGGGTCTTCGCCTCGTAGAGGGTCTCGCCGTTCTTGTCGACGACCTTGCGCACCACGTGCACCTCGTTGCGGGTGCCGCCGTTGGCGAGGGTGGCGTAGGCGTTGGCCATGTTGATCGGGCTGACCTGGGCGGTGCCGAGGGTGACCCCGACGTTGTCCTGGAAGTCGATGGACTTGCGGGGGATGCCCCAGCGCTCCGGTCTCGTTGCCGGGGATGCCCAGGTCCTCGGCGGCCTGGATGACCTTCTGCGGCCCGTCGGGCATCGAGTCGACCATGTCGACGAACGCGGTGTTCACCGAGTTCTCGGTGGCGGTGATCATCGAGACGGCCGAGCCGTAGTCCTCGTCACCCTGGTTCTCGAACTCGGTGCCGGCGATGTCGATGGGGCTGTTGCCCTCGAAGGTGTCGTTGAGCGAGAAGCCGTCGCGGATGGCGGCGACGTCGGTCGCCGCCTTCATCGTCGAGCCGGCCATGCCGCCGGCGACCGCCCAGTTGATCTGCGACTGGAGGTAGTCCTGGCCGCCGTAGAAGCCGAGCAGCTCGCCGGTCGCGGTGTCCACGGTCGCGGCACCGATGTGCAGGTCCTTGTTGCCGGGCGCCCCCGGCATGCCGGCGTCGGGACGCTGCTCCTCGACGGCCTCCTCGACGTCGGCCATCACCTGCGGGTCGAAGGTCGTGGTGATCCGCAGGCCGCCGCCGTCGATCTCCTCCTCGGAGGCGATGCCCCGGGCGAGCAGCTCGGACTTGACCAGCGCCAGCATGTGGCCCTTCTGGCCGCCGAACTGGCTCTGGGCCGCCACCTTGGGGAACTTCGGCAGCCGCTTGACCGCCTTGTCGCGTTCCTCGGTCGTGATCGTGCCCATCTCGGCCATGCTGTCGAGGACGTACGCGTAGCGGACCTTGAGGTCCTCCCGCGCCTCCTTGCCGTTGGCCGGGTCGAACTGCGTCGGGTTGTTGAGCACGGTCGACAGCACGGCGGCCTCGCGGACGCTGAGGTCCTTGGCGTCGTGGTCGAAGAAGGCCTTGGACGCGGCCTGGATGCCGTAGGCGCCGCGACCGAAGTAGATGGTGTTGAGGTAGCCCTCGAGGACTTCCTTCTTGCTGAGCTCCTGCTGGATCTTGAGCGAGACGACCGCTTCCTTGATCTTGCGCTTGTAGCTCTGCTCGCTCGTCAGGTAGAGGATCTTGACGTACTGCTGGGTGATCGTCGATGCGCCCTGGCGCGAGTTGCCGCTGGCGTTGGAGAACAGCGCGCGGAGGATGCCCTTGGGGTCGATGCCCTTGTCGGTCCAGAAGGTGCGGTTCTCCGCGGCGACCACGGCGTCCTTCATCGTGTCCGGCATCTCGTCGTAGGGGATCGACTCGCGGTTCTGGTCCTCGTAGTAGGTGCCGAGCTGCTGCTTGCCGTCCTGGTAGTAGACGAACGTGGTCTGCGCCTGGAACGCCTCGTTCTCCTCCGGGATGCTGATCGCCTGGTAGAGCACGACCGCGATGCCGGCGGTGACGAGCGCGCCGACGACGGCGACGATCCCGAGGATCTTGGCCACCTTCGCGGCGCGCTGGCCCTTCGTACGCCGCTGCTGGGGCCGTCGGGTCTGGGCCTTGCCGTCGGCCCTGCGCTTCGCACTCACGCTCGTCAGGGTACGGGAGCGCGGGGCATCGTTCGATATCGCTGACGACGTGGGGGGCGCCACTCGGGCGGACGGCGTCCACCGCGATTCGTCACTCGCGGATATATCGGTACGATAGGTCGCGTGGCACGCCGTGGAGACACCATCGAGCTCGCAGTCCTCGGACTGCTGCACGAGGGACCCATGCACGGCTACGAGCTGCGCAAGCGCCTGAACCTCATGCTCGGGTGGGGCCGCGTGCTGTCCTACGGCTCGCTCTACCCGGCGCTGAAGAAGATGCTGCGGGCCAACCTCATCACCGAGGTCGCCACCACCACGACGCCGACGAGCCGCCGCCCCCGCATCGTGTACGAGGTCACCGAGGCCGGCAACGAGCACTTCCAGCGACTCATGTCCGAGGTCGGGCCCACTGCGTGGGAGGACGACAACTTCGACATCCGGTTCGCGTTCTTCTCCTCCACCGACATGGAGATCCGCCTCCGCGTCCTCGAGGGTCGCCGCTCGCGGCTGCAGGAGCGCCTGGCGCGCGTGCAGGGCGAGCTCGAGCGCACCCAGGCCGAGGTCAACCGCTACGCCGCCGAGCTCCAGCGCCACGGCGTGGAGTCGGTCGAGCGCGAGGTCCGGTGGCTCTCGGACCTGATCCAGGCCGAGCGCGGCACCACCCCCGCGCCCGTGGCGCCCGCGCCGGCTCCGCACCCCCACGACTGACCAGCACAGCTTTTCGACAACCTTCCAGCACGACCAGCAGAGAAAAGGAGAGCCCCATGGGTTCGGTACGAGTAGGGATCGTGGGCGTCGGCAACTGCGCCACCTCCTTGATCCAGGGCGTTGAGTACTACAAGGACGCGGACCCCTCGGGGACCGTCCCCGGACTCATGCACGTGAAGTTCGGCGACTACCACGTCAAGGACGTCGAGTTCGTCGTCGCCTTCGACGTCGACGACAAGAAGGTCGGCAAGGACCTCTCCGAGGCCATCAACGCCTCCGAGAACAACACGATCAAGATCGCGGAGGTCCCGACCCTCGGTGTCGAGGTCAAGCGCGGCCCGACCCTGGACGGCCTCGGCAAGTACTACCGCCAGACCATCGAGGAGTCGGCCGCCGAGCCGGTCGACGTCACCCAGGCGCTCAAGGACGCCGAGGTCGACGTCCTCGTGTGCTACCTCCCCGTGGGCTCCGAGCAGGCGGCCAAGTTCTACGCGCAGTGCGCGATCGACGCCGGCGTGGGCTTCGTCAACGCCCTCCCCGTCTTCATCGCCTCCGACCCCGAGTGGGCCAAGAAGTTCGAGGACGCCGGCGTCCCGATCGTCGGCGACGACATCAAGAGCCAGGTCGGCGCCACCATCACGCACCGCGTGATGGCGAAGCTGTTCGAGGACCGCGGCGTGGCACTGGACCGGACGTACCAGCTCAACGTCGGCGGCAACATGGACTTCAAGAACATGCTCGAGCGCGAGCGCCTGGAGTCCAAGAAGGTCTCCAAGACCCAGGCCGTGACGTCGAACCTCACCGGTGAGCTGGCCGACAAGATCGACAGCCGCAACGTGCACATCGGCCCGTCCGACTACGTCGCGTGGCTCGACGACCGCAAGTGGGCCTACGTCCGCCTCGAGGGTCGCGCCTTCGGTGACGTCCCCCTCAACCTCGAGTACAAGCTCGAGGTCTGGGACTCGCCCAACTCGGCCGGCATCATCATCGACGCCGTACGCGCCGCGAAGATCGCGCTGGACCGCGGCGTCGGCGGCCCGATCATCGCGGCCTCGACCTACCTGATGAAGTCCCCGCCGGTGCAGATGGCCGACGACCTCGGCCGCGCCGAGCTCGAGAAGTTCATCGCGGGCGAGTGATCCCCGGGCGTCTTCGGACGCTCCTGCAGCGCCGGGTTGGTGCTGTACCCACCCCCTTGCTCGGGGGTGGGTACAGCACGCAGCAGGGCGTGACAGTCCGATGGCTGTCCAGCGGCCCGTCGGAAGGACTCGCATGCACGGTCGTGCGCTGAGTCAGCCCTGCTGCCGCTCGGCCCACCAGTCGCGCAGTGCTGCCTCCGCCTGCTCGGACGTCCGGGGTCCCTCGTCCATCCGCTGCTCGAGGAGGAACCGGTAGGCCTCGCCGACCTCGCGGCCGGGGCCCACGCCGAGGATCTCCATGATCTGGTTGCCGTCGAGGTCGGGCCGGATCGAGGCCAGCTCCTCCTCCTCGCCGAGCCGCGCGATCCGCTCCTCGAGCGAGTCGTACGTGCGGCGCAGCCGGTCCGCCTTGCGCTGGTTGCGGGTGGTGCAGTCGGCGCGGGTGAGGATGTGCAGCCGCTCGAGCTGGGGGCCGGCGTCGCGGACGTAGCGGCGTACGGCGCTGTCGGTCCACTCCCCCGAGCCGTAGCCGTGGAAGCGCAGGTGCAGCTCGACGAGGGTCGAGACCGCCTCGATGTCGTGGTTGGAGAAGCGCAGCGCCTGCATCCGCTTGCGGGTCAGCTTGGCGCCGACGACGTCGTGGTGGTGGAACGTCACGGTGCCACCGGACTCGAAGCGTCGGGTCTTCGGCTTGCCGACGTCGTGCATCAGCGCGGCGAACCGCGAGACGAAGTCGGGCCCGCTGCCCAGCCGGTGCTCGAGGTCGATCGACTGCTCGAGCACCGTGAGCGTGTGCTCGTAGACGTCCTTGTGGCGGTGGTGCTCGTCGCGCTCGAGCGCGAGGGCCGGGAGCTCCGGCAGCACGTGGGAGGCGAGGCCGGTCTCGACGAGCAGGGTGAGGCCGAGCCGCGGGTGCGGGGCGCAGACGAGCTTGACCAGCTCGTCGCGCACCCGCTCGGCCGAGATGATCTCGATCCGGCCGGCCATCGCCGTCATCGCGGCGACCACCTCGGGCGCCACCGCGAAGCCGAGCTGCGCGGCGAAGCGCGCGGCACGCATCATCCGCAGCGGGTCGTCGGAGAACGAGTCCTCGGGCGCGCCCGGCGTGCGCAGCACCCGCTCGGCCAGGTCGACGATCCCACCGAACGGGTCGGCGAACTCGCGCTCCGGCACGCGTACGGCCATCGAGTTGACCGTGAAGTCGCGCCGGCCCAGGTCGCCGTCGAGGTGGTCGCCGAAGTCGACGTCGGGCTTGCGGGAGGTCGGGTCGTACGTCTCGGAGCGGTAGGTGGTGATCTCGACCTGCCACGGCCCCTTGCGGCAGCCGATGGTGCCGAAGGCACGACCCATGTCCCAGACGGCGTCGGCCCAGCCGGAGACGAGCCGTTCGGTCACCTCGGGCCGGGCGGACGTGGTGAAGTCGAGGTCACTCTGGAGGCGACCCAGCATCGCGTCGCGGACCGGGCCGCCCACGAGGGCGAGCTCCTCGCCCGCCTCGGCGAACAGGGCACCGAGCTCGTCGATGACCGAGCCGATGCGGTCCAGCTCCGCGCCGACGCGGTGCTGGATCTCGACGATCGTGAGCGGTGGCAGGGCGGCGTCGGACACGACGGGCCAGTCTACGTCTGGTCCGGACGGGGCCAACAACTACAGTCGGTGCGTGCCCCGCTCGCCCTCGTTCCGTGCTGTCCTGGCGGGGCTCCTGATGCTCGGGGCGGCAGCACTGGGTGTCTCGGCACCGGCCGGCGCCGCCGCGGCCGCGGACGGCGACCCGCTCGTCGTGCACATCGACACGATCACCCCGGTGCTGCCGCGCACCGGCAACGTCGAGATCACCGGGACCGTCACCAACGTCAGCGAGGACACCTACACGCGCATCAACCTGCACGCGTTCTCCTCGGCCAACCCGATCCTCGACTCGGTCACGCTCACCGACTCCGCCGCCAGCGAGCCGGACGCGGACGTCGGACCGCGGGTGACCGTGCCGGACACCTTCTACACGGTGGACGAGCTGGCTCCCGGCCAGACGGCGTACTTCGCCGACTCCGTGCCGGTCGAGCTCCTCGAGATGGACCCGTCGATCGAGGGCGTCTACTGGATCGGCGTCCACGCCCTGGGCGACGGCGCGGTCCCGCGCGATGCGTTCGCGGACGGCCGGGCCCGCACGTTCATCCCGGCCCGGCCGAGCAGCGACGCCGCGCAGGAGGCGTCGGTCATCATCCCGATCCGGAGTCGCGTGTGGTTCACCGAGGAGGGCAAGGTCAGCGGCCTCGACCGGTGGGAGCGCCGTCTCTCGGAGGGCGGCAGCCTCGACGGCGTGCTCGACATGGCCGCCTCCGCCGACGGGACGCCGTACACCTGGCTGGTCGATCCCGCCGTGCTGTTCGCGATCAACCAGATCGCGCTCGGCAACCCCGCCCGGAGCATCGCCCCGGACACCTCGGTCGAGGGTCAGGAAGCCAGCCCCGACCCGACCCCGACCGACGGCGAGACGGCCACGGACTCCCCCTCGGAGGTGGATCCGCTCGCCGGGACAGCCAACGCGTGGCTCCAGCGGCTCCGCACCCTGATGGGCACCACGCCGATGCTCGCCCTGCCCTTCGGTGACCTCGACGTGTCAGCCGCGGTGCGCCACGACCGGACGCGCTACGACCAGGCCGTCGCCCGCAGTGCCGAGGTGATGGCGTTGCTGAGCCTGCCCTCGCAGCCGGCCGTCGCTCCGGCGGGCGACCTCCTGAGCCCCGAGGCCATCCAGGGCACCGCCCCAGGCACGGTGGTCCTCGTCGGCGACAGCGCGTTCGACCTGCCGCCCGCGACACCGAACTCCGTCGTCAAGATGCTCGGGCACAAGGTGCTCGTCACCAGCACCGCGGCGGAGTCCGGTGGACCCGGCCCCACCCCGGCCACCGACCCGCTCGCCCTGCGCCAGCGCTTGCTCAGCGAGTCCGCGCTGCGGACGCTCGACGCAGACACGGCACCCCTCATCATGACGCTGCCGACCGCGTGGCGCGGGGAGGACGCCGAGGTGTTCTTCGACCAGCTCGAGCAGCCGTGGCTCGAGCTCGTGCCGGTCGCGGAGCTCGCCGACCGCCAGGCCGTCGGCCTGCCGGCCTCGAGCCTCAACTACACCGACACCGACCAGCGGCGTGAGCTGGACGCCAGCGGCTTCACCGCCGCCACCCGAGCGACGGATGCCGCCGCCCTCCTCGAGCAGGTCCTCTTCTTCCGGACGACCATCGAGGCGCAGGTGCGCGACGAGGTGCTCGTGACGCTCTCCGAGCAGCACCGCTCCCAGCCTCGCCTCGCGATCAGCGCTGCGGACCGCAGCCAGCAGGCGATGCTCGAGGACCTCGGCCAGATCCAGATCGAGGCGCCTCCGTCCATCACGCTGTTCAGCGCGTCGGGCAAGCTCCCGGCCACGCTGGTCAACAACCTCGACCAGCCGGTCGTCGTGCAGGTGCGGCCGACGACCGACGGCGAGCTGACCCTCGACGGGGTCGGCGAGATGACGCTGGGCCCCCGTGCCCGCACCGTGCTGCGCTACGAGGCCGGCACCGACCAGCTCGGCGTGCACAACGTCACCCTCGCGGTCACGTCGGTCGGGGGAGCGCCCCTCGGTTCGGTGGACCAGCTGAAGATCCGGGCGTCGCGGGTCAGCCCGTTGATCTGGGTGGCGATGATCGCCGGAGCGCTGGTCCTGTTCGGGATGATCGGCTACCGCCTGCCCGGCCAGATCCGGACCCGGCGTGCCGAGCTCGCTGCAGCGGCGCGGGCCGAGGGCGCGGAGCCCGTCGAAGAGCCGCAGGAGGCGGGGGAACCGCTCGCCGAGACCCGACGGGAGTCGCCGTCAGGCGCGCCCCTGGTCCCGGAGCGCCCGTGAGCACCGCATGACCGAGCAGCGGATCCTGGCCTCCTCGGCGGTGATGGCCGCCGGCACCGTCTTCTCCCGGGCCTCCGGCTACATCCGCAGCGCACTCCTCGTCGCGGCACTCGGGGCGTCGCTGCGCGGCGACCTCTTCACCATCGCGAACACGCTGCCCAACATGGTCTACATCCTGCTGGCGGGCGGCATCTTCAACGCCGTCCTCGTGCCGCAGCTGGTGCGCCGGATCAAGGCCGACCCCGACGGCGGCGACGCCTACGCCAGCCGGGTGATCACCCTGTCGGCGCTCTTCCTCGGCGCCGTCACCGTGCTGCTGGTCGTGCTCGCACCGCTGCTGCTGCGGGTCTACCTCGACGGCCGCTACCTGCTGCCCTACCGCGAGACCCAGCTCGAGTCGATCGTCGACCTGACCCGCTGGTGCCTGCCGCAGGTGTTCTTCTACGGCATGTACGTCCTGGTCGGTCAGGTGCTCAACGCCCGCGGCCGCTTCGGTCCGATGATGTGGGCGCCGATCGCCAACAACCTGCTCGCGGTGGCGATGCTCATCGCCTACCTCGTCGTCTGGGGTCCGGTCGGCGACGGGCGGGCCCGCATCGAGGCGCTCGACACCAGCCGTGAGGTGCTGCTCGGCCTGGGCTCGACGCTCGGCATCGTCGCCCAGTGCCTCGTGCTGGTGCCCTACCTCCGCGCCTCGGGCTTCACCTACCGCCCCCGCTTCGACTTCCGCGACCCCGAGCTGAAGAAGACGCTGTCGCTCGGCATCTGGACCGTGCTCTTCGTGATCGTCACGCAGGCGGCGTACTTCGTCGTGGTGCGGCTCGCCTCGGGCGGTGCGGCCGACGGCGGCGACGGCACCGGCTACACCGTCTACTCCGGCAGCCTCCTCATCATGATGGTGCCGCACGCCATCGTCACCGTGTCGCTGGCGACCGCGATCCTGCCGCGCATCTCGACGTACGCCAGCGAGGACCGGCTCGCCGACCTCGGCAGCCTCGTCGGCTCGACCCTGCGTACGGCGCTCGCGCTGGTGCTGCCGTTCGCGGTGCTCCTGCCGCTCGTCGCCGGCGACGTCGCCGCGGTCGCCTTCGGCTGGGGCGACGCCGACACCGCCGCCACCTTCGCGCCGACCCTGGCGCTGTTCGGTCCGGCGCTCGTCTTCTTCACCATCCACTACTTCATGCTGCGCGGCTTCTACGCGATGGAGATGACGCGCCTCGTCTTCCTCATCCAGGTCGCGGTCTCCCTGACCAACGTCGCCGTCGCCCTCGTGCTCGTGCCGTCGCGGCCGCCGGAGGAGACGGCCCCGATGCTCGTGGTCGCCTACCTGTCGTCGTACGCCGTGGGCGCGGTCGTGAGCCTCGTGCTCCTCCGGCGCACGGTCGGCGGGCTCCAGGTCCCGCAGCTGCTCCGGTTCCTCGTCCGGATGGCCCTCGTGCTCGCGGCTGCCGGCGCCGCCACCTGGCTGGTGGAGTGGTCGCTGGCCGGGCTCGGCGACCGCCCCGGACCGCTGGTGGCGCTGTTCCGCGGTGGGCTCAGCGGGCTGGCAGGGGTGATCGTCCTGCTCGTCGGCGCCCGCCTGCTGCGGATCCGGGAGGTCACCAGCGTGGTCGACACCGTCGCGGCGCGCCTGCGGAGGGGCTGAGAGTCCTTAGAGTGGCGCCAGGGACCGGTACCCGGTCCCGTCGTGGTCGACGCACGCCGGAGGGAAGGGGGGACGATGCCGACATCGATGCAGGCCGGTGACGTCCTCGCCGAGCGCTACCGGCTCGACGACCTCCTCGCCGAGAACGGCACCGGTCGCTTCTGGCGCGCGCACGACCTCGTCCTCCACCGGGCCGTGTCGGTGCACCTCCTCCCCGCCGACGACGACCGGGCACCCGCCGTCCTCGAGGCCGCCCGCGGAGCCGGCCCCGTCATCGACCGCCGGTTGCTCCGGGTGCTCGACGCCGAGTCCGCCGACGGCCGGTGCTACGTCGTCAACGAGTGGGGCCAGGGCGACTCGCTCGACATCCTGGTCGCGCGGGAAGGACCCCTGCCGCCCCGTCGCGCCGCCTGGCTGGTGGGCGAGGTCGCCGACACGCTGGCCGAGGCCCACGCCGCCGGGGCTCGCCCACGGGCACCTCGTCCCGGAGAACGTCCTGATCGACCAGCACGGCCAGGTGCGCATCATCGGCTTCGGCGTGGACGCGGCCCTGCGTGGACTGGCCGCCGGGCCGCGTGAGCGTCGACGAGATCGACCTCGCGGGCCTGCTCTACTGCGCCCTCACCGGCAAGTGGGCCGGCGCGTCCGAGTCCGCCGTGCCGCCCGCGCCCGAGGTGCACGGCGAGGTGCTCCGCCCGCGCCGGGTGCGCGCCGGCATCCCGCGGATGCTCGACGCGCTCTGCGACCAGGTCCTCAACCCCCAGCACGCGCCGGGCGGCGCCGCGGACTTCACCGCCCTCGGCATCCGCGACCTCCTCCACGACTTCATCGGCGACCTGACCGGCACGCACGTCCCGGTCCAGGGCCCCCGCGAGGCCTCGGCGCCCGCCCCGACGGCGTACCCCACCGCGACCGTGCCGGTCGTCCCGGCCGACGCCACCCCGGAGCCGACCGAGCCGGAGCCCACCGAGCCCGAGCCGGTCGTGGAGCCCGCAGCCCGCGCCACCTGCCCCGGTCGCGGAGTCCCCGACCGAGGCGGTCGACCTGCCCACCCAGGCCGGCATGCCCGTCTTCCACGACGACGACGAGGTCGACTGGCTGCGCGCGCGTGCCGAGCGGCCCGAGCCCCCGCCGCCGCTGGAGGAGGTCCCGCCGAAGCCGCTCTTCGCGCCCGACCCGCCGGACGGCGAGCCCGTACGCCGACCGCGACCCGGCAGCCGCGCCGCGACGGCCAACCCCGACTACTGGCCCTGGGAGGCCTCCCAGGACTCGTCGCGGGACTCCTCCCAGGACTCCTTCACCGACTCTGCGGTCCGCCCGGTCGGCCGCGACACCGGCTCGTGGAGCTCGGGCGCCTGGTCGGAGGACCGGTGGGGCGACGGCCAGGACGACACCGGCGACCAGGTGCCCGGCCGCAGCTGGATCCGGCTGGCGATGATCGTGGGCATCTGCGTGCTGGTGATGGTGGCGGCGGTCGCGGCCTACCAGCTCGGCCTGCCGGTCACGACCGACTCGGACGACGAGCCGAGCACCTCCGCCTCGCCGAGCCCGACCGCGGCCGAGCCCACGCCGTTCACCGACCTGGTCGCCGACGACTTCGACCCGCAGGGCTCCCCACCGCGCGAGGAGAACCCCGACTCGGTGCCCAACGTCCTCGACGGCGACCCCGCCACCTCGTGGAGCACGTCGACCTACGAGCAGAACTTCGGCCCCGCCGGCCTCAAGACCGGGGTCGGCCTCGTCGTCGACCTCGGCGCCACCAAGGGCGTGCGCCAGGTCGTGGTGACCATCGACGGTGGCGAGACGGCGCTGGCGGCGTACGTCACCTCGACGGCGCCGACGGGTGTCGCCGGCCTCAGCCCGATCGGCACCGCGTCCGGCACCGGTGACGTCACGATCAGCGTCGACGAGGCCGTCTCCGGTCGCTACGTCACGGTCTGGCTCACCCTGCTGCCCCAGGTCGACGACGGCTTCCGCGGCACCATCGCCGAGGTGCAGGTGCTCGGATGAGCACCCCGCGAGACTGTCGGTGAGCGACGAGCGCTCCGACCGGGAGCTGCTCCAGGCGCACGTCGACGGCGACGCCGACGCGTTCGGCGTGCTGTTCGCCCGGCACCGCGACCGGCTCTGGGCGGTGGCGCTGCGCACGATGGGCAACCCCGAGGACGCCGCCGACGGCCTCCAGGACGGCATGATCGCCGCCTTCCGCCGAGCCGGGTCGTTCCGGGGCGAGGCGGCCGTGACCACCTGGCTGCACCGCGTCGTGGTCAACGCCTGCCTCGACCGGCTCCGGGCCGCGAAGATCCGCCGGCTCGAGGCCCTGCCCGACGACGTCGAGGACCGCGGCACGCTCGTCGCGACCGCGCAGCACGACGACCAGCCCGAGGCGGCCGCCGAGGACGGCGAGCGGCGGCGGCGGGTGCTCGACGCGCTCGCGACCCTGCCGGCCGACCAGCGAGCTGCGCTCGTGCTGGTCGACATGGAGGGCTACCCCGTGGCCGAGGTGGCGGTGATGCTCGACTGCGCCGAGGGCACCGTGAAGTCGCGCTGCTCGCGTGGCCGCGCCAAGCTCGCCGGGCTCCTGGCCGACCTCCACCGCCCGGTCGGTGACGTGCCTCACGGGAACCCGCCCCCGGACGGTCCCGTCCAACCCACCGTGCGACCCCGCGGCCCGCCCGCGCCCTGATGTCCGTGCCCGCCCCCGACCCTTCCACCCCGTGCCCGAGGAGGTGACCCGATGACCGAACCCACTGGCCTGCCGCCCGAGCAGGAGGCCGTACGCCGCCTGCTCGCCGACGCCCGCCACGACGGTGCGACTCCGCCCGAGGTCGTCGCCCGCCTCGACGAGACCCTCGCCTCCCTGCTGGCCGAACGGCGGGAGGCGCCCGCCACCCCCGTTGCCCCCGTCGTCGACCTCGGCGCCCGCCGACGGCGCCTCGCCGGCATGGGCCTGCTCGCCGCGGCCGCGGTCGTCGTCGCCGGCGTGGCGATCGGGCAGGGGCTGCCGCGGATGCAGGGCAGCAGCGACGCCGGCGGTCCGCCGCGGCGACTCGGCCACGTCGGAGCGCGAGCTCGGCGCGCAGGAGGACTCGTCCGGTTCCGACGGAGGCGGCGCCGACAGCCAGGAGCTGGCCCCGGAGTCGTCGAGGAAGTCCGGCACCCCGGCCCCGTTCGGCGCCTACCCCACGCTCGCCTCCGACGACGCCGACCTCGACGAGGAGCTGCTCGACCTGCGCTCCAGCGCCTCTGTCGACGCCCAGGCGTCCGGGCCCTCGGCCTCCGTGGGCTCCCTCAGCGGATGCGACGCCCGCGGCACCGGTCGCGGCCGGCGGGTCCTCGCCGAGGTCGACGGCCTGGCCGGGGTGGTCGTCTTCCGCCGCGCCGACGGTGCGTCCCAGCAGGTCGACCTCTACGTCTGCGGCGACCCGCAGGCTGTGCGTACGCTCACGCTGCCCGCGCCCTGAGCGCGGGAAGAACGCTGGCCTACGATCGGTTGAGGACGTCGTACGCCCGCACCCTCCCCCTCAACGACACCGCCAGGAGAGTCCCACCCCATGAGCGAGACCACCGACCCGCGCAACGTCATCGTCATCGGCTCGGGGCCCTCGGGCTACACCGCTGCCGTGTACGCCGCCCGCGCCGCGCTCGAGCCGCTGGTCTTCGAGGGCTCGGTGACCGCCGGCGGTGCGCTGATGAACACCACCGAGGTCGAGAACTTCCCCGGCTTCCGCGACGGCATCATGGGCCCGGCCCTGATGGACGAGATGCGCGCCCAGGCCGAGCGCTTCGGCGCCGAGCTGATCTCCGACGACATCGTCGAGGTCGACCTCACCGGCGACATCAAGGTCGTCAAGACCGCCACCGACACCTACACCGCGCGGTCGGTGATCCTGGCGACCGGCTCGGGCTACCGCAAGCTCGGCCTGCCCCGCGAGGAGGAGCTCTCCGGTCGCGGCGTCTCGTGGTGCGCGACCTGCGACGGCTTCTTCTTCCGCGAGCAGGCCATCGCCGTCGTCGGTGGCGGTGACTCCGCGATCGAGGAGGCCACCTTCCTCACCCGCTTCGGCTCGAAGGTCTACCTGATCCACCGCCGCGACGAGCTGCGCGCCTCCAAGATCATGCAGGAGCGCGCCTTCGCCGACCCCAAGCTCGAGATGGTCTGGAACTCCGAGGTCGCCGCCATCAACGGCGCCGACCGGCTCGAGTCGATCACCCTGCGCGACACCGTGACCGGCGAGGAGCGCGGCCTCGACGTGACCGGCCTCTTCATCGCGATCGGCCACGACCCGCGCTCCGAGCTGCTCACCGGCCAGGTCGACCTCGACGACGACGGCTACGTCCTCGTCGACCACCCCTCGACGGCCACCAACCTGCCGGGCGTCTTCGCCGCCGGCGACCTGGTCGACCACCACTACCGCCAGGCGATCACCGCCGCCGGCACCGGCTGCGCCGCCGCCCTCGACGCCGAGCGCTTCATCGCCGCCCTCGACCACGAGGCGTCGACCGCCGGCGAGGCCGCCGCGGTCGTCGAGGCGATCAGCGAAGAGGTGCAGACAGCCGGCGCCTGAGCACGTCAGCCACCTCGCGCGGCTCGTCGACCCACAGGCCCACCCGGGTCACGGTCGTCGGGCCGTGCGGCGTCTCGAGGGTCGTCGGGCCGGTGAGCACCAGCTCGAGGTTGGTCCGGCTGCCGACACCGATCAGCAGGATCGCGCGTGTCGCCCTCACCCTCGACGTGCACGGACTTCAGCAGGCCCGGGAGCTCGTGGTCGACCGAGCGGACGCTCGCGATGCGCTCGAGGCGTACGTCGACCCGCGCGTGGATCCCGTCGCGCACCTGCAGGGAGTCGTCACCCAGCAGGTGGGGCCGGGTGCGGTAGGCCGACATCATCCCGAGCATCCAGACCAGGCCCCAGATGCCGACCACCAGCAGCGGGATCCGCAGCGGCGTCCACCAGCGGCTCAGCAGCACGTCCAGGACCACGACCTCGGTGGCGGACCCGAAGATCCACAGCCACAGCATGGGAGCGACGAGGCGTGAGTAGCCGATGGGCGTCGTACCGGTGGGCACGTCGGGACGGCGCGTGACCCAGCGGGCGAGCGCCAGGTAGAGGGTGACCTCGAGCCTGAGGGCGGCCCAGGCGAGCCTCCGCGCGCGGCGTACGACGTCCATCACGACTCCTCCCCCTCCTCCATCGAGGCCTGTTTCCATCAGGCGGGCGAACCGCTGGGTGGTCTCGTCGAGCACCTCGGCGAAGACGGCCAGGCGGGCGGGCGGCACGTCGCCGAACAGCCGCTGGGCGAGGTCGGCGTGCGAGCTCGTGAGGCCCTCGATCGTGGCGGCGCCGAGCGGCGTGGGGGTGACGAGCGTGGCGCGACGGTCGCTCGGGATGGGCCTCGCGGGTGACGTGCCCGGACGCGACGAGGCCGTCGACGAGTCCGGTGACGTTGCGCGGCGTGACCTCGAGGGCGTGGGCGAGCGCCTGCTGCGTCGAGGGCCCGGTCGAGCCCAGCACCCACAGCAGGTGGACCCGCGCCGAGGTCAACCCCTCCTCGCGCTCGAAGCGCGCCATGTCGGCCTGCACGAGGTGGGCCAGCAGCAGCACCCGGTCGAGGACGGCGGTCTCGGTCATGTAGTGAATGTACTTCACGATGTAGTCACCGCACCACTTTGCCGGGTAGTCCAGTGAGAGATGGTCGTCCCGCGGGCCCTGCGACAGCCAGAACCCGCTGGACTACCCCGGCGGCCGCGTGGAGGGGAACAACTGTCGGCGGAGTGGTGTTGACTCAGACATCACCCCGTGATCCAACTGACCTCCTGAAAGGGGCAACCGTGGCCAACATCGCCGCCGTGACCGACGCCGAGTTCGAGGCGCAGGTCCTCAAGTCCGACAAGCCCGTCCTCGTCGACTTCTGGGCAGAGTGGTGCGGCCCGTGCCGCCAGGTCGCCCCGATCCTCGACGAGCTCAACGCCGAGCACGGCGAGAAGCTCACGTTCCTCAAGATGAACGTCGACGAGAACCCGGTGACCCCCTCGTCCTACCGCGTCACCGGCATCCCGACCATCAACGTCTACCAGGGCGGCGAGGTCGTGAAGTCCATCGTCGGCGCCAAGCCCAAGGCCGCGCTCCTCAAGGAGCTCGAGGGCCTCATCTGAGCCACGCTCGCTAGTCGCCGGAGGCGGCCCGCACCGATCCGATCGGGCGGGTCGCCTTCTGCGTGGGGCGTACGGCTCCCCAGACCCGCTCGAGCGCGAGCTCGACCTCGTCCTTCCAGCTCAGCGCGGTGCGCAGCTCCATCCGCATCCGCGTCGTCGTCGGGTGGGCGCGCTGGGTCTTGAAGCCGACCCCGCCGTAGAACTCCGCGGGCAGCACGCAGCCGTGCGTACGTCCCCGCGTGTCGCCGTACGCCTCGATCGCGGTGTGGCCGCGCTGGACGAGGTCGGCGGCCATCGCCTGCACCAGCAGCCGGCCGAGCCCACCGCCGCGCAGCGACGGCTCGATCCAGGCGGTCGCGGCGATGATCGCGTCGGGCGAGGCCGGCGCGGTCGGCAGCGCCGCCGCGCCGGGCAGGTAGGCGGCCGGTGCGTAGACGATGTGCCCGACGGTCCGCCCGTCGAGGCGTACGACCCGCCCGCACGAGCCCCACTCGCGCAGGACGCCGGAGAGCCAGCTCTCCTTCTCGGCGACGCGCTCCTGCTCGTCGAGGCGCGAGCGATCGACCGGCCCGAGCTCCCAGAACAGGCACGAGCGCACCGGATCGGCCAGCTCCGCGAGGTGGTCGACCGTCAGGCGTGCGGTCTTGCGTGACACGTGTCCCAGCGTAGACCCGTCGACGGCCTGCGAGGATGAGGCGTGCGCCCGATCCGACAGAGCAAGAAGCTGCAAGGAGTCCGCTACGACGTGCGCGGACCGATCCTGGTGGAGGCCCAGCGGCTCGAGGCCGAGGGACACCGGATCCTCAAGCTCAACATCGGCAACACCGCGCCGTTCGGCTTCGAGGCCCCCGAGCAGATCCTGGCCGACATGATGCACCACCTGCCGCAGTCGACGGGCTACGCCGACTCGCAGGGCATCTGGTCGGCGCGCACCGCGGTCATGCACTACTACCAGTCGCACGGACTGCGCGACGTCGGCGTCGAGGACGTCTACATCGGCAACGGCGTCTCCGAGCTGATCTCGATGGTGCTGCAGGCCTTCGTCGACGACGGCAACGAGATCCTCGTGCCGGCGCCGGACTACCCGCTGTGGACCGGGGCGATCACGCTCGCCGGCGGCATCCCGGTGCACTACCGCTGCGACGAGGACGACGACTGGAACCCCGACCTGGCCGACATCGAGGCCAAGATCACCGAGAACACGCACGCGCTCGTCATCATCAACCCCAACAACCCGACCGGCGCCGTCTACAGCGAGGCGACGGTCAAGGGGCTCGTCGACATCGCCCGGCGCCACCAGCTCGTGGTCATGGCCGACGAGATCTACGAGAAGATCCTGTTCGAGGACGCCCGGCACCACCACGCGGCCACCTTCGGCGGCAACGACGTCCTGGTGCTCACCTTCTCCGGGCTGTCGAAGGCCTACCGCGTCTGCGGCTACCGCGCCGGCTGGGTGATGATCTCCGGGCCCAAGGAGCTCGCGACCGACTTCCTCGAGGGCCTCACGCTCATCGCCAACATGCGCATGTGCGCCAACGTGCCCGGCGCAGCACGCGATCCAGACCGCGCTGGGCGGCTACCAGTCGGTCGAGGAGCTCATCGGCCCCGGAGGACGCTTCTACGAGCAGTCGATGCTCGCCCACCGGCTCCTCAACGAGATCCCCGGCGTGACCAACGTGAAGCCGCGCGGTGCCCTCTACTGCTTCCCGCGGCTCGACCCCGAGGTCTACGCGATCGACGACGACCAGGAGTTCGTGCTCGAGCTGCTCCGGGCCAAGAAGATCCTCGTCACCCACGGCACCGGGTTCAACTGGCCCGCCCCCGACCACTTCCGCCTGGTGACGCTGCCCGAGGCGAGCGTGCTCGAGGAGGCCATCGGGCGCATCGCGGACTTCCTGGCCACCCGTCGCTGACCGCGTAGTTGACGGGGCGTACGCGCCACTAGGCTCGGCGCATGCGTGACGTGACCTATCCCCCGATCATCGCGACCGCCAAGACGGCGTTCCGTGCGCTCGGCCAGCGCTTCCAGATGACCGGCACCGAGCACGTGCCGCGTGAGGGAGGCGTCCTGCTGGCCTACAACCACGTCAGCTACGTCGACTTCGTCTACGGCGGGCTCGCCGCCAACCCGTCGGGACGCCTGGTCCGCTTCATGTCCAAGCGCGAGCTCTTCGACCACCGGTGGGTCGGTCCGCTCATGCGCTCGCTCCACCACATCGAGGTCGACCGCGGCGAGGGCGTGGCCAGCTTCCACACCGCCGTCGACTACCTGAAGCGCGGCGAGGCGGTCGGGATCTTCCCCGAGGCGACGATCTCGCGGTCGATGGAGCTCAAGGAGTTCAAGTCCGGGGCCGTACGCATCGCCGCGGAGGCCGGCGTGCCCCTCGTGCCCGTCATCCTCTGGGGCACCCAGCGGATGATGACCAAGGACCACCCGCGCGACTTCTCGCGCGGCACCACGATCGCGATCCGCGTGGGCGAGCCGATGCACGTCACCGGCGCAGGACGCCGTCGCCGAGACCGCCGAGCTCCGCGCCCGGATGGCCGCGATGCTGGCCGAGGTGGTCGCCGACTACCCCGCCGCCGAGCAACCTCCCGGGTCCTGGTGGGTGCCGGCGTCGATGGGCGGCTCGGCCCCCACGCCCGAGGAGGCCGATCGTCCTCGACGCCGCAGAGAAGCGTGAGCGTGCCCGCCAGCGTGCGAGAAGCGTGCGGAGAAGCGTGCGAAGCGACAAAGCAACAAGTAGACCTGTCGACAGGTCGATCTGTCGGTTTGTCGACATATCACCGCTGGCCGCGCCCACGCTCGACGCTGCCCGTCTCAGATCGGGCGGTCGTCGCGGTTGCGCGGGTCCATCACGTCGACGATCCGTCGTAGGTCCTCGAGGCTGGCGAACTCGACGGTGATCTTGCCCTTGGACTTGCCGAGGTCGACCTTGACCCGCGTCTCGAAGCGGTCGGAGAGCCGGTCGGCGAGGTCGACGAGCCCGGGCGCCACCGGCTTGTTGCGGACCACCCGGGCGGGGGCGTCGGGCTCGACCCCGACAGAGACGATCTCCTCGAGGCCGCGTACGGAGATGCCCTCCGCGGTGACCCGCGCGGCGAGCTTGTCCTGGAGCCCGGCGTCGTCGACGCCGAGCAGCGCGCGGGCGTGGCCCGCCGAGAGCACGCCGGCAGCCACCCGTCGCTGGACGGCCGGGGAGAGCTTGAGCAGGCGCAGCGTGTTGGAGATCTGCGGCCGCGAGCGGCCGATGCGCTGGGCGAGCTCCTCGTGGGTGCAGCCGAAGTCCTCGAGCAGCTGACCGTACGCAGCCGCCTCCTCGAGCGGGTTGAGCTGCGAGCGGTGGAGGTTCTCCAGCAGCGCGTCGCGCAGCATGTCGTTGTCGTCGGTCTCGCGGACGATCGCGGGGATCGTGTCGCGCCCGGCCTCCTGCGACGCACGCCAGCGACGCTCGCCCATGATCAGCTCGTAGGCGTCCTCACCGGTGCGGCGTACGACGACCGGCTGGAGCAGCCCGACCTCGCGGATCGAGTGCACGAGCTCGGCGAGCGCCTCCGCCTCGAAGACCTGACGCGGCTGGCGCGCGTTGGGCCGCACCTGGGAGATGGGGAGCTCGGCGAAGTAGGCGCCTGCCACCGTGGCGTCCGGCGCAGGAGCGGCGACCGTGCCGTTCGCACCGTTGGCACCGGAAGAGACCGGGCGCTCGGTGTCCGTCGCACCGCTGGGCGCAGACTGGCTCGGTGCCGTGGGGATCAGCGACCCGAGGCCGCGCCCGAGGCCGCGACGAGGCGGGTTGGCATTCATGCGGGAGCTCCCTTGCTGGCGATCTCGCGGGCGGCCTCGAGGTAGGACAGCGCACCGGCCGACGCCGGATCGTAGGTCATCACGGTCTGCCCGTAGGACGGTGCCTCCGAGACGCGCACCGACCGGGGCACCGCCGTCTTGAGGACCTGGTCCCCGAAGTGGGTGCGCACCTCCTCGGCCACGCCCGCGGCGAGCCGGGTGCGCGCGTCGTACATCGTGAGCAGGATCGTCGACACGACCAACCGGGGGTTGAGGTGCTGGCGGACCATCTCCACCGTCTCGAGCAGCTGTCCCAGTCCCTCGAGCGCGTAGTACTCCGCCTGGATCGGGATGAACATCTCGCGCCCCGCCACGAGCGCATTGAGGGTGAGGAGACCGAGCGAGGGAGGGCAGTCGACGAGGACGTAGTCGAAGCGGTCGTCGCCGACCTCCTCGGCCGTCCCGACGAGCGGGTGCGCGTTGATCGCCCGGGCGAGCCGCTGCTCGCGCGCCACCACGCTCACCAGCTCGATCTCCGCACCGGCCAGGTCGATGGTGGCCGGCACCACCCAGAGACCCGGGAGGTCGGCGCACTCGCGTGATCACGTCGGCGAGGGGCTGGCCGTCGACGAGCATGTCGTACGTCGACGGAACCCCGCGGTGGTGGTCCACCCCCAGCGCGGTCGACGCGTTGCCCTGGGGGTCCAGGTCGATCACCAGCACCCGCTGGCCGAGCTGCGACAACCCGGCGGCCACGTTCACGGTCGACGTGGTCTTGCCCACGCCGCCCTTCTGGTTCGCCACGACCAGGACCCGCGTCGCGCTCGGGCGGGGAGCACCCTGGCGTCGGAGTCCGCCCGATCGCGCCAGGACGGAGTGCTGGGCGGCCTGGGCCAACGGCGTTGCCTGGTCGTGGAACGTCTCCTGCTGGTCCGCCAGGTCGGCGGCGGTACGCACCTGCCACGCGGGTCGTGTTTCACGTGAAACAGCCATGCCGCCGTCCGCTCCTGTTTCACGTGAAACACCCGCGGTCGTTTCACGTGAAACATCCACGGACTGTGGAGAACGCTGCCTGGTCCTGTGGATAACTGCGCTCAGGGGCGGCCGTTTCGTCGGTGGAAAACTCTTCGGCGGAGGGCTCGGCCGAATGGCGACCCCAGCCGCGCGTGCTGTCCTCGGTCACGTCAGTTCGCCTTTCCTCTGACTGCTCGCCGATCCTGGCGCCGTCGTGTCTTCTCCGGCCGACGCGCAAGGGGCCAACCTATCTGCGTCGGGTCGGCCCACGACACCCGCACCACGATGGTCTGTGGATCGACCACCCCTGCGCCGAGCTCGAGAACCTCGGGCTGAGCACATCGCCAGGCGGCGAGCGTGGTCGTCGGCCGCGACGATCTCGTCGTGGATCGACCGGCCCTTCATCGCCACCAACGCACCCGTGGGTGCCACCAAGGGCATCGACCAACCGAGCAGCCGCTCGAGGGGCGCCACCGCACGCGAGGTCACCACGTCGAACGTGGCCTTCCCGTGCAGGTCGTCCGCTCGTCCGCGCACCACCTGCACGTGGGAGAGCTGCGAGCTCCGCCACCACTTCGTCCAGGAACGTCGTACGCCGCAGCAGCGGCTCGACCAGCGTCATGGCGATGTCCGGGCGTGCGATCGCCACCACCAGGCCCGGCAGGCCGGCTCCGGTGCCGATGTCGCACACCGTCGAGCCGTCCGGGATCGCCTCGGCCAGCACCGCGGAGTTGAGCACGTGCCGTTCCCACAAGCGCTCGGCCTCGCGCGGTCCGATGAGTCCACGGGTGACACCCTCGGTCGCCAGGAGCTCGGTGTAGCGCTCCGCGAGCGCCAGTCGGCCGGACGCGAACACCCCCCGCGCCGCATCGGGCACGGAGGGTGGCTGTCGACGCAGCGGCGGGCCGGACCCGCTCAGCTCGCCTGTTTCACGTGAAACGTCCTCGCTCACGCGGGGAGGATCACCACGTGACGCTTCGGCTCGGCGCCCTCCGACTCGGAGGTGAGCCCGGCCGCGGCGACCGCGTCGTGCACGACCTTGCGCTCGAACGCGCTCATCGCTTCCAGCGACAGCGACTCGCCGCTCTCCTTCACCTCGGCGATCGACTTCTCGGCCAGGGCAACCAGTCGCGTGCGCTGCTCGGCACGGTGACCGCCCACGTCCAGCATCAGGCGCGAGCGCTCGCCGGTCTCGCGATACACGGCGAGACGGGTGAGCTCCTGCAGGGCCTCGAGCACCTCGCCGTTGTGACCCACCAGCTGCTGGAGGTCGGCACCGTCGATCTGGACGCTCGCGCGATCGCCCTCGACGTCCATGTCGAGGTCGCCATCGAGGTCGGCGATGTCGAGGAGCTCCTCGAGGTAGTCGGCCGCGATGTCGCCCTCCTGCTCGAGGCGCTGCACCTTGGACGGGCGTCCGGCCGTGCCGGCGTCATCGGTCGAGGCCTCACGGTCCTCGGTGTCATCGACGGTCGTCTCGACGGTCTCGTCGTCGGTCATCTGCTCACTCACGTGGAACTCCTGCTTCACTCGGGATGCGGTGCCGCGGACGGCAACGGGAAAAACGTGGGGTCAGCGCTTCTTCTTCTTGCTCTTGTTCGTGCGCTGCGCCTTGGTCTGCCGCTGGGGCTGCTGACGCGGGGGCTGCGGCTTCTCGTCGACGACGACCGTCTCGGGCCGCGGCGATCTCGCCGGCCGGGAGCTTGCCCTTGGCCCGGTCGCGGTCCTCCTTGGCCTTCGCGGCCGGAGTGCCGGGTGCCGGGTTGTTGCGGATGACGTAGAACTGCTGGCCCATCGTCCACAGGTTGGAGGTGGTCCAGTAGAAGAGGACGCCCACCGGGAAGGCGATGCCACCGACGGCGAAGACGACGGGCAGGACGTAGAGAAGCATCTTCTGCTGCTGGGCGTACGGACCGGACAGGGCGTCCGCCGGCATGTTCTTGCTCATCAGCTGGCGCTGCGTGAGGAACGTGGTCGCCGTCATCGCGAGCACGAGCACGGCAGCCAGCACCCGGACCTCGACGCCGTCGGCGTTGAGGAAGGTGTCCGAGATCTTGCCGCCGGCGAAGACCGCCGAACGGAGCTGCTCGTTGAGCTCCGGCGTCATCAGGCCGCGCTTGGTCTCCGGATTGCGGGCAGCCTGGTCGAGGATGCGGAAGAGCGCGAGGAAGATCGGCATCTGCAGGAGGATCGGCAGGCACGAGGCGAACGGGTTGGTGCCCGAGTCCTTGTAGAGCGCCATCGTCTCCTGGGCCAGCTTCTCCCGGTCGTGGCCGTACTTCTTCTGCAGCTCACGCACCTTGGGCTGGATCAGCTGCATGTTGCGACTGGACTTGATCTGCTTGACGAACAGCGGGATCAGCGCCGCGCGGACGACGAGGGTGAGCCCGATGATCGACAGCACCCACGCCAGTCCGGACGTCGGTCCGAAGACGTCGCCCAGCACGTTGTGGAAGCCCACCAGCACGAAGGAGATCGCGTAGTAGAGCGGCGTCATGATGGCGCTGCCGATGTCGCCGAAGAAGTCGAGCACTCATGCTCCTCGTGTTGCTGGGGTCTGGTCGGAAGACTGGGGTGCCGTGCCGGCACGGGTGGGGACGGGGTCGTAGCCGCCGGCGGCCCACGGGTGGCAGCGACCGATGCGACGCAGGGAGAGCCAGGTGCCGCGCACCGCGCCGTGCTGGGTGACGGCCTCGAGGGCGTACGCCGAGCAGGTGGGGTGGTAGCGGCAGACCTGGCCGTAGAGCGGACTGATGGCGAAGCGCCAGGCGCGGATGAGACCGATCAGCAGGTGCTTCATGCGGTGCTCACCCGCTCGAGACTACGTGCCAGGTCGGCCCCGAGGTCGGCGTAGGACGAATCGGCGGCCGCGGGCAGGGCCCGCACCACGAGAGCAGCGCGACCCGGAAGCCCCTCCAGCGACTGGAGGTGCTCCCGGGTCAGGTGACGCAGACGTCTCTTCACGCGATTGCGTGTGGCGGCGTTGCCCACGGCCTTGCTGACCGTGAACCCCACCCGGACCGGCGCCGGGTCCGCTGACTCGTCCACCCAGAGGTGGACCACCATCGTCGACGAACCGGCACGGCGCCCACCGCGGACGGCGCGACGGAAGTCGTCACTGTCGGTGAGGCGATGAGCAGCGGGGAGCACGGCGGATGCCGTGAGCTCGGACCGTCAGACCGCCAGTTCCTTGCGGCCCTTGCGGCGCCGGCTCGACAGGATCGAGCGTCCGGCGCGGGTCCGCATGCGCAGACGGAAGCCGTGCACCTTGTGACGGCGACGGTTGTTCGGCTGGTACGTACGCTTGCTCACGGCTATTTCTCCGAAGGGTTTCGAGGGATGTCCACTCCACTGCGCGGTCGGTGCTGGCCCAGTCGAGGCAACTTCGGCTGGCACCGCCCACCCACGCGGCCGCCCGGTGGCGGATCGTGGACGTGCGGCACCCGTCGACATGGAGCGACCGGCCAACGGTACGCGGTGGGGAAAGAGGGGGTCAAACCCGCGAGGACCCCGTGGGGCACTGCCTGTGGATGACGTCTTGCCGGACACGGCGACCGGTTGTTACGTTCCGGGGGTCCGCGATCTCTCGATTCCGCGGTCCCACCAGCGATCACAGCATAGTGTCTCCCGGGTCACAGCCCCTGTCACAGTGCCTCTGACCTGCAGAAACTCCGGCGGGACCAGGCACTTCGGCAGGCCGGGACGCCCGATCGAGCTGGTCGGGAAGGGCAGTTCACAGTCTGTGGACAACTCTGTGGACCACCGGTCGGCAGTCGCCCGGTGTGAGCCTCAAGACAACGGTGAAGAGCGAAGGCGGTCCGGGTGGACGACCAGCAGGTAGATCTCGGGACGGCGTGGCAGCAGATCGTCGAGGACCTCCAACCCAACCAGCGCGCCTGGCTGCGGCCGAGCGTCCCGGTGACGCTGCACGAGAACACCGCGATCATCGCGGTGCCCAACGACTTCACGCGCAACCAGCTCGAGGGTCGCCTGCGCAACCACATCGAGGACGCGCTGACCGAGGGCTTCGGTCGCGAGATCCGGATGCTGGTGACGGTCAACCCGGCGCTGGAGGCCGTGGAGCAGCCGCAGATCGATGAATCGACAGATGGATCTGTCGCTTTGTCGACAAACGAGCCGCTGTACGAGCCCCCGGTGCCGGCGGCCAGGGCCCCGCAGCACGAACCCTCACCGAGCAGCGACGAGCGTCGTCCGTCCGCGCTCGAGACCCGGCTCAACCCCAAGTACACGTTCGAGACGTTCGTCATCGGCTCGTCCAACCGCTTCCCGCACGCGGCCGCCGTGGCCGTCGCGGAGGCGCCCGGCAAGGCGTACAACCCGTTGCTCGTCTACGGCGACTCCGGCCTGGGCAAGACCCACCTGCTGCACGCGATCGGTCACTACGTCCGCAGCCTCTACAGCAACGCCAAGGTGCGCTACGTCTCGAGCGAGGAGTTCACCAACGAGTTCATCAACGCGATCCGCGACGACCGCCAGGACCGGTTCAAGCGCCGCTACCGCGACGTCGACGTGCTGCTCATCGACGACATCCAGTTCCTCGAGGGCAAGACCCAGACGCAGGAGGAGTTCTTCCACACGTTCAACACCCTCCACAACGCCAACAAGCAGATCGTGCTGACCTCCGACCGTGCTCCCAAGCGGCTCGAGGCGCTGGAGGACCGGCTCCGCAACCGGTTCGAGTGGGGCCTCATCACCGACGTGCAGCCGCCCGACCTGGAGACCCGCATCGCGATCCTGCGCAAGAAGGCCGCGATGGACCGGCTCACCGCGCCGCCGGACGTGCTGGAGTTCATCGCCTCGAAGATCCAGACCAACATCCGCGAGCTCGAGGGTGCCCTGATCCGGGTCACGGCGTTCGCCAACCTCAACCGCCAGGAGGTCGACATGACCCTGGCCGAGATCGTGCTCAAGGACCTGATCCCCGAGGGCGGCGAGCCCGAGATCACCCACGCGCTGATCATCGCCCAGACCGCGGCCTACTTCGGGGTCGCCCTCGAGGACCTCACCGGGCCCTCGCGCGGACGCCACCTGGTCATGGCCCGCCAGATCGGGATGTACCTCTGCCGCGAGCTGACGAGCATGTCGCTGCCGCAGATCGGCCGCGAGTTCGGCGGGCGTGACCACACCACGGTGATGTACGCCGACCGCAAGATCCGGCAGCTGCTCGCCGAGCGCCGGGCCGTCTTCAACCAGGTCAGCGAGCTCACCAACCGGGTCAAGATGCAGGCACGTCAGTCCTGACCGTCCCTCCCACGCGTCCGGCCGCCCGCCGCGTGTGGAGAACATGTGGTGCGGGACGGCGCTTCGTCCCCAGCCCCTGTGCACTCGCGGGGACGAACGACACGAACGCCCGCCGTCTCCACACCGCACAGCGGCCTCTCCCGGTGCCTCCACACCCGTCGTCCACAGGCTTTCAGGCCTCTGACCTGCATGAACGAGGGTTGTCCACAGTTTCCACCGACCCTATGACCACTACGTACCTCAACACTGGTCCGATCTCCCACCACCACTGAACACGGCCCCCTCTGGGGAGAACGTGGGCGACTTGTCGGCTACGCGTGGCAGGATGCACTTCCCACGCGCCCGCGTGGCCCCTGTCTGCACGTCCTTGCTCGCACCACCACTCCTCCGAGGAGAACCTTGTGAAGTTCCGCGTCGAACGCGACGTCTTCGCCGATGCCGTCGCCTGGGCTGCCCGCAGCCTCCCGGTCCGCCCCAGCTCACCGGTCCTGGCCGGTCTCCTCATCGAGGCGAGCGACGCCGGCCTGGTGCTCTCGACGTTCGACTACGAGACGTCGGCCCGCGCCACCCTCACCGCCGACGTCAACGACGAGGGCAAGGCGCTCGTCAGCGGTCGCCTCCTCGCCGACATCTGCCGCAGCCTGCCCGCCAAGCCCGTCGAGATGACGCTCGAGGGTCCGCGCGTCTCGCTGATCTGCGGCTCGGCCCGCTTCAGCCTGCAGACGATGCCGGTCGACGACTACCCGACGCTGCCCGACATGCCCTCGGCCACGGGCACCGTCTCGAGCGCCGACTTCGCGCACGCCGTCGCCCAGGCGGTCACCGCCGCGGGACGCGACGACATGCTGCCCGTCCTCACCGGCGTACGCATCGAGATCGACGGCTCCACGATGGCGCTGCTCGCCACCGACCGGTTCCGCCTCTCGCACCGCGAGCTCACCTGGAACCCGCAGTCGCCCGACGAGTCGGTCGCCGCACTGGTGCCGGCCAAGGTGCTCGGCGACACCGCCAAGTCGCTCACCTCCGGCGCCGAGGTCACCATCGCGCTCGCCGCGAGCGGCGCCGGCGAGGGCCTCATCGGCTTCGAGGGCACCGGGCTCGGCGGCGTACGCCGCACCACGACCCGCCTGCTCGACGGCGAGTTCCCCAAGGTCCGCTCGCTCTTCCCGGCCGAGCACCTCACGGTCGCCAAGGTCAACAAGGCCGAGCTGATCGAGACGGTCAAGCGCGTCGCGCTCGTCGCGGAGCGCAACACCGCCGTGCAGATGAAGTTCGGCGACAACCAGATCGTCCTCGACGCCGGCTCCGGTGACGAGGCGATGGCGACCGAGGCCGTCGACGCCGACATCAACGGCGACGACCTGACCACCGGCTTCAACCCGCAGTTCCTCCTCGACGGCCTCACCGCCATCGACGGGGAGTTCGTCGACCTCGCCTTCACCCAGGCGACCAAGCCGGTCGTCATCTCCGGCACCGACGCCGACGACGCGCAGTCGTTCCGCTACCTGCTGATGCCGCGCCGACTCCTGAGCTGACCTCCTTCCGGCTGGTCGACCACCGAGGATCGGGGACTAGGCTCGTCGACATGGACATCGGACTCGTCGGGCTGGGCAAGATGGGCGGCAACATGCGCGAGCGCATGCGCCGCGCGGGACTCACCGTGGTCGGCTTCGACCGCAACCCCGACGTCAGTGACGTCGACTCGCTCGAGGCGCTCGTCGCGGCCCTGCCCAGCCCCAAGGTCGTGTGGGTGATGGTGCCATCCGGCGACCCGACGCGGGCGACGGTCAAGGAGCTCGCCGGCCTGCTCGACGAGGGCGACGTGGTGGTCGACGGCGGCAACTCGCGCTGGACCGACGACATCGCCAACGCCGAGCTGCTCGCCGAGAAGAAGATCGGCTACGTCGACTGCGGCGTCTCCGGCGGCGTGTGGGGCCTGGAGAACGGCTACGCCCTGATGTACGGCGGCGACGCCGCCGACATCGCCAAGGTGCAGGACGCCTTCGACGCCCTCAAGCCCGAGGGCGAGTTCGGGTCGGTCCACGCCGGCAAGGTGGGCGCCGGCCACTTCTCCAAGATGGTCCACAACGGCATCGAGTACGCGATCATGCAGGCGTACGCCGAGGGCTGGGAGCTGCTCGACAAGGCCGAGCTCACCGACAACGTCACCGAGGTCTTCCGCTCGTGGCGCGAGGGCACCGTCATCCGCTCCTGGCTGCTCGACCTGATGGTCAACGCCCTCGACGAGGACCCCGGCCTCAGCAAGGTCGCCGGCTACGCCGCGGACTCCGGCGAGGGGCGGTGGACCGTCGAGGCCGGCATCGAGCACGGTGTCGCGACCCCCGCCATCACGGCCGCGCTCTACGCCCGCTTCGTCTCCCAGCAGGACGACTCGCCGACGATGAAGGCCGTCGCGGCGATGCGCAACCAGTTCGGCGGCCACGCCGTACGGTCCTCCGCGCCGAAGGGCGGCGACGCCGAGGGCGAGACCGGGGCCGAGCAGTCCGAGACCGCGAAGCAGGCCGGCGCCGGCGAGACCCACGAGGCCGGGGAGAGCTAGAACTCCCTTGCACGTCGCGCACCTGACCCTGCACGACTTCCGCTCGTACGCCGACATCGACGTCGCGCTCGAGCCGGGGGCGACGGCCTTCATCGGCCGCAACGGCCAGGGCAAGACCAACCTCGTCGAGGCGATCGACTACCTCTCCCGCCTGTCGTCGCACCGCGTCGCCACCGACGCCCCGCTCGTGCGGGCCGGCGCCGACCAGGCGATCGTCCGTGCGTCGGTCGTGAAGGAGGGACGTACGGCGCTGCTCGAGGTCGAGCTCAACCCCGGGCGCGCCAACCGGGCCCGGATCAACCGGTCACCGCTGCCGCGACCGCGCGAGATCATCGGGCTGGTCCGCACCGTCGTCTTCTCCCCCGACGACCTGACCCTCGTGAAGGGCGACCCGTCGGACCGGCGCAAGCTGCTCGACGACCTGCTGGTGCTGCGCGCGCCGCGGCTGGCCGGGGTGCGGTCGGACTACGACCGGATCCTCCGGCAGCGCAACAGCCTGCTCAAGACCGCCGGCATCGCCCGCGGCTCCTCGCGGGACGCCGCGATGTCCACGCTCGAGATCTGGGACGACAACCTGGCCCGCGTCGGCGCGGAGATCCTCGGCGCCCGGCTGCAGCTGGTCGAGGACCTGCGGCCCTACCTCGGCAAGGCGTACGAGGCGGTCGCCCGCGGGGCGAGCCGCGACGACGCCGACCTGGAGTACAAGGCCAGCATCGAGGTGGGCGCACCCGACCAGGCAGCGCTCCAGCAGGCCCTGCTCGACGCGATCGCCGGCAGGCGCAAGGACGAGCTCGACCGCGGCATCTCGCTCGTCGGTCCGCACCGCGACGAGCTGCTGCTCACCCTCGGCACCGGATCGGGGCCCGACGACCTGCGGCTGCCGGTCAAGGGCTACGCGTCGCACGGGGAGTCCTGGTCGTTCGCGCTCGCCCTCCGGCTGGCGTCGTACGACCTGCTCCGCGCCGACGGCGACGACCCGATCCTCGTGCTCGACGACGTCTTCGCCGAGCTCGACGCCGAGCGCCGCAGCCAGCTCGCCGAGCTGGTCGCGGGCGCCGAGCAGGTGCTGGTCACGGCCGCGGTCGCGGCCGACGTGCCGGCGTCGCTGCAGGGCGTGCGCTACCTCGTGGCCGACGGAGCCGTGACCCGTGACGACTGACGACGACACCGACGGCCGCGACGGACCGGCGATCGAGCCGCCACCCGAGCACCGGCCCGACGGGCTCGACCTGGCGAAGTCGGCCTCCCGCGCCGCGGCCGCCAGCCCCGGCACGCCGGCGCGCAAGAAGCCGGGTCCCCGGCGGCGTACGTTCACCCGGTCCTCCGGCGCGCGACCCGACGACCGCGACCCGCAGCTCCTCGACGACGCGATGGGCCGCCTCATCGCCCACCACGGCTGGGAGCTCGACCTCAAGGTGCAGGGGGTCTTCGGCCGGTGGGCCGAGCTCGTCGGCCAGGAGGTGGCCGACCACTGCACGCCCGAGTCCTTCGACGAGGGCCGACTCGTGGTGCGCACCGACTCCACGGCCTGGGCCACGCAGCTCAAGCTGCTCGCGCCCAGCGTCGTACGCCGCCTCAACGAGGACCTCGGGCACGGCACCGTCACGGTGATCGAGGTGCTCGGCCCGCACCTGCCGACCTGGAAGAAGGGCAAGCTGTCCAGCCGCGACGGGCGCGGCCCGCGCGACACGTACGGATGATCCGGGCACGGGTCGCCGAGAGGCGTGATCTGCCGATCTGCGGGCCGCTCGTCGGTAGGGGGACCCACCGACCCCCCTGTTCGTCGCTCTGAACCGGCCTCATGAGGCCCCTGAGGGCCACTTTTTCCACCGATCCACCCCATCTGCGGGGTGGGTGCTTCGGTTGGAGGCCCCTGACCGGTAGTATGGCAAGTCGAGTCGCACGCTTGCTTGCTCCGGCAACAGCCGCGACTCGACTCATGTCGAACGCCCGTCACCGGGCGCTGGGAAGAAGGCTGTGCCTTGAGCGAAGAGAACGTCGAGAACATCCAGGATCCGACCACCGACTCGCCCCCCGCAGACTCCCCCACTCCCGCCGAGGCGATCGCCGCCGCGGTCGAGGAGGCCGCCGAGGTGGCCCCCGAGAAGCGCAGCTCCAACGCGGTCGACGAGGACTTCGAGTACGACGCCTCGGCGATCACCGTCCTCGAGGGCCTCGAGGCCGTGCGCAAGCGTCCCGGCATGTACATCGGTTCCACCGGTGAGCGCGGCCTGCACCACCTGATCTGGGAGATCGTGGACAACGGCGTCGACGAGGCGCTGGCCGGCATCTGCGACCGGATCGTGCTGACCCTGCAGCCCGACGGCGGCGTCCGCGTCGAGGACAACGGCCGCGGCATCCCCACCGACACCGCGCCCGGCCAGGACATGCCCGCGCTCACGATGGCGCTGACGATGCTCCACGCCGGCGGCAAGTTCGGCGGCGGCGGCTACAAGGTCTCCGGTGGTCTCCACGGCGTCGGCGTCTCGGTCGTCAACGCGCTGTCCACCCGCCTCGTGGCCGAGGTCAAGAACCGCGGCCACCTGTGGCGCCAGACCTTCCAGCTCGGTGTGCCCGACGCCGACCTCGAGCAGGTCCGCCCGATGGAGGCCGGCGAGCGCACCGGCACGACGGTCACCTGGTACGCCTCGGAGGACATCTTCGAGTCGACCCACTACAACCTCGAGACGATCACCTCCCGACTCCGCGAGATGGCGTTCCTCAACAAGGGCGTCGAGTTCGTCGTCCGTGACGAGCGTGAGGACGCCGAGTCGCGCGTCGACGCCGTCCAGGACGACACGATCGACAACACCATCGACAACGCCGGGCACGACGCCATCAAGCGCGCCGAGGGCGGCGGCCTCGAGCAGGTCTTCAAGTACGACCGCGGCCTCGTCGACTACGTCGAGCACCTCAACCGCCGCAAGACGCTGGCCAACGCGACCGTGATCTCGTTCGAGGCCGACACCCCCGAGTCGGTCGAGAACCACATGAGCCTCGAGGTCGCGATGCAGTGGAACGCCTCGTACACCGAGTCGGTCCACACCTTCGCCAACAACATCAACACCCACGAGGGCGGCACGCACGAGGAAGGCTTCCGGGCGTCGCTCACCTCCCTGGTCAACCACTGGGGCGAGGAGTGGGGGCTGATCAAGAAGAAGGAGGACCGGGTCTCGGGCGACGACATCCGCGAGGGCCTGACCGCGATCGTCTCCATCAAGCTCGCCGAGCCGCAGTTCGAGGGCCAGACCAAGACCAAGCTCGGCAACACCGAGGCCAAGGGCTTCACCCAGCGGATCATGAACGACCAGCTCGGTGCGTGGTTCGAGGAGAACCCGGCCGAGGGCCGCGACATCGTCCGCAAGTCGCAGGCCGCCGCCAGCGCCCGCATCGCCGCCCGCAAGGCGCGCGAGCTGGCCCGCGGCCGCAAGGGCCTGCTCGGCGGTGGCGGCCTCCCCGGCAAGCTGAGCGACTGCCAGTCGACCAACCCGGAGGAGTGCGAGGTCTTCGTCGTCGAGGGCGACTCGGCCGGCGGCTCCGCGCGCCAGGGCCGCGACCCGCGCATCCAGGCGATCCTCCCGATCCGCGGCAAGATCCTCAACGTCGAGAAGGCCCGCATCGACAAGGTGCTCGCCAACACCGAGGTCCAGGCGATCATCTCCGCGCTCGGCACCGGCATCCAGGAGGACTTCAACCTGGAGAAGCTGCGCTACCACAAGGTCGTGATGATGGCCGACGCCGACGTCGACGGCCACCACATCAACACGCTCCTGCTGACCCTGCTCTTCCGCTTCATGAAGCCGCTGATCGAGCACGGCTACGTCTACATGGCGCAGCCCCCGCTCTACCGGCTGCGCTGGAACAAGCCGGCCGAGCACGAGTTCGTCTACTCCGACGCCGAGCGCGACGCGCTGCTCGCCGACGGGCTGGCCCAGGGCCGCAAGCTCCCCAAGGAGAACCCGGTCCAGCGCTACAAGGGTCTCGGCGAGATGAACGCCGACGAGCTCTGGGAGACCACGATGGATCCCGACGCCCGCCTGATGAAGCAGGTCACCCTCGACGACGCCGCCCAGGCCGACGAGATCTTCTCGATCCTCATGGGCGAGGACGTCGAGCAGCGCCGCTCCTTCATCCAGACGCAACGCCAAGGACGTCCGTTTCCTCGATATCTAGGTCGCTAGCCGCATCTACGACCAGCCCTAGACATCGATAGAACGCAGGAGAGCAACCAGACATGACCGAGATCCCCACGGACACTTCCGGCGGCGGCGACGGCTTCGGCTTCGGCGACGAGCGCATCCAGCCGATCGAGCTGCAGACGCTCATGCAGCAGTCCTACATCGACTACGCGATGACCGTGATCGTCGGGCGCGCGCTGCCCGACGTACGCGACGGGCTCAAGCCCGTGCACCGGCGCATCCTCTACGCGATGTACGACGGCGGCTACCGTCCCGACCGCGGGTTCTCCAAGTGCTCGCGCGTCGTCGGTGACGTGATGGGTCAGTACCACCCCCACGGCGACACCGCGATCTACGACACGATGGTCCGCCTCGCGCAGCCGTGGGTGCTGCGCGCGCCGCTGATCAACGGCCAGGGCAACTTCGGCTCGCCGGGCAACGACTCCGCCGCCGCCATGCGCTACACCGAGTGCCGGATGGCGCCGCTGGCGATGGAGATGGTCCGCGACATCACCGAGGACACCGTCGACTTCCGCCCCAACTACGACGGTCGCTCGCAGGAGCCGACGATCCTGCCGTCGCGCTTCCCCAACCTCCTCGTCAACGGCTCGGCCGGCATCGCGGTCGGCATGGCGACCAACATCCCGCCGCACAACCTGCGCGAGGTCTCCGACGCCGCGACGTGGGCGCTCGAGCACCCCGACGCCACCCGCGAGGAGCTCCAGGACGCGATCATCGAGCGGATCAAGGGCCCCGACTTCCCCAACGGCGCCCTGATCGTCGGCCGCCAGGGCATCGAGCAGGCCTATCGCACCGGTCGTGGCTCGATCACCCAGCGCGCCGTCGTCGAGATCGACGAGGACGCCAAGGGTCGCGTCATGCTGGTCATCAGCGAGCTGCCCTACATGGTCAACCCGGACAACCTGGCGCTCAAGATCGCCGAGCTCGCCGACTCCGGCCGCATCCAGGGCATCTCCGACGTCCGCGACGACACCAGCTCGCGGACCGGCCAGCGCCTGGTCATCGTCCTCAAGCGCGATGCCGTCGCCCGCGTGGTGCTCAACAACCTGTTCAAGCACACCGAGCTCCAGACCAACTTCTCCGCCAACATGCTGGCGCTGGTCGACGGCGTGCCGCGCACGCTCCCGGTCGACCAGTTCATCTCCAACTGGGTCACCCACCAGGTCGAGGTCATCCAGCGGCGTACGCGCTTCCGCCTCGCCGAGGCCGAGCGCCAGGCCCACATCTACCGCGGGTACGCCAAGGCGCTCGACGCCCTCGACGAGGTCATCGCGCTGATCCGGCGCAGCCCCGACGTCGACGAGGCCCGCACCGGCCTCATCGAGCTGCTCGACATCGACGAGATCCAGGCGGACGCGATCCTGCAGATGCAGCTGCGTCAGCTCGCGGCCCTGCAGCGCCAGCGGATCCTCGACCGCCTGGCCGAGCTCGAGCGCGTGATCGCCGACCTCGAGGACATCCTCGCCAACGAGCCGCGCCAGCGGCAGATCATCTCCGACGAGCTCAAGGAGATCACCGACAAGTACGGCAACGACCGGCGCTCGCAGATCATCGCGGCCGACGGCGACCTGTCCATGGAGGACCTGATCCCCGACGAGGACCTCGTCGTCTCGATCACCCGCGGTGGCTACGCCAAGCGCACCCGCGCCGACCAGTACCGGCTCCAGAAGCGCGGCGGCAAGGGCGTACGCGGCGCGACGCTGCGCGGCGACGACGTCGTCCAGCACTTCATCGCGACCACCAACCACCACTGGCTGCTGTTCTTCACGACCGCCGGCCGGGTCTACCGCACCAAGGCCTACAACCTCCCCGAGGCCGCGCGTGACGCGAAGGGCGGCCACGTCGCCGGCCTGCTGAGCTTCCAGCCCGACGAGGACATCGCCCAGGTGCTGGCGATCCGCGACTACGAGCAGGCCCCCTACCTGGTGCTCGCCACCCGCACCGGCCTGGTCAAGAAGACCAAGCTCGGCGACTACAACAGCCCGCGCCAGGCCGGCGTCATCGCGATCAACTTCCGCGAGGACGACGACGAGCTGATCGGTGCCGAGCTGGTCGACGCGCGACGACCACATCCTGCTGGTCTCCCGCAAGGGCCAGTCGATCCGGTTCCAGGCCGACGACGACCAGCTGCGCCCGATGGGCCGCGCGACCGGCGGCGTACGCGGCATGAAGTTCCGCGACGGCGACTCGCTGCTGTCGATGTCGGTCATCCGCGCCGCGCAGGTCGCGGCCGAGGAGGCCGTCGAGGGCGACGCGTCGGAGTCCGACGAGGTCAAGGAGCAGTACGTCTTCACGATCACCGACGGCGGCTTCGCCAAGCGCAGCCGGATCAGCGACTACCGCCTGCAGTCCCGCGGCGGCATCGGCATCAAGGCGATGTCGCTGGCCAACGAGGACCGCGGCGGCCTGGTCGGCGCGTTCATCGTCGAGGAGGAGGACGAGGTCCTCTCCATCACGAGTGGTGGCCAGGTCGTGCGCAGCCCCATCGACGCCAACTTCCGGCCCACCGGCCGCTCGACGATGGGCGTGAAGTTCGTGACGCCGAAGTCGGGCGACTCGGTCGCGGTCGTGGCCCGCTCGGTGGAGGCCAAGGTCATCGAGGAGGCGACCGACGCGGTTGCCGAATCGCCGGACGTGGTCGACGGTGCAACAATCGATGGTCAGGATGCCGTCGAGGCGCCTGTCGAGCACCCTCGAGGACCAGCTCGATGCGAGTGACCTCAGCCCCGACGAGAACACCGAGGAGTGATCCATGTCGGACCGCACCGCGCCCCCCGGTAGTGACGCAGCCCGTCGTACGTCCGGGAAGGAACCTGCCCGCAGGTCCCTGACCGAGCGGCTGCAGGACACGATGTCCAACGCTGCCGAGGAGCACCGCGCCAGCGCGGCGACCGGTTCCCCGCGTGGCCGCCGCGTCTCGCACACGCCGGGTCGCCAGCCGCGCCGGGCCCGGCTGCGGTTGACGCGGATCGACCCGTGGTCGGTGATGAAGACGTCGTTCCTGCTGTCGGTGGCGTTCGGTGTCGTCACCTTCGTCGCGATCTTCATGGTGTGGTCGGTGCTCGGCGCCGCCGGCGTGTGGGAGTCGATCAACTCGGCCGTCGCGAGCATCGTCGAGGGTGACAGCGGCAACTCGACCTTCGACGTCACCGACTACGTCGGGATGTCGCGCGTGCTCGGCTTCACCCTCCTGGTCTCGGTGCTCGACGTGATCCTGCTGACCGCGATCGCCACCCTCACCGCCTTCCTCTACAACCTCGCCGCCGCCCTGCTGGGCGGCATCGAGGTCACCCTCGCCGAGGACGAGAAGTGATCACTCGGGGCTGACCCCCCTCGATTGGCACCGCCTGACCGCGGTCAGGTAATCTTCGGCGTCGCCGCACGGCGGCAGTGCGGGCCTATAGCTCAGACGGTTAGAGCGCTTCCCTGATAAGGAAGAGGTCGGAGGTTCAAGTCCTCCTAGGCCCACTCCATCCTCGTTCGTCCCACCTCTCGCTGAGGAGAACCGCATGAAGAAGCTCCTGCTGGTCATCCTCGCCGCGGCCGGCGCCGTGATCGCGAAGAAGAAGATGGACGAGGGCAAGAACGAGCAGGCCCTCTGGGCCGAGGCCACGGACACCGTCCACCGGGCCTGACGCTCACCGGCGCTCCGCGCCGACCCACACGGGGCCTTGGCGCAATTGGTAGCGCACCTGCTTTGCAAGCAGGGGGTTAGGGGTTCGAGTCCCCTAGGCTCCACCAC